>JADCHQ010000021.1 GCA_020248405.1 Rhodocyclaceae bacterium
AGGTTCGCTTCAAGGGGCTGGCGAAGAACACGGCGCACGTGGTCACGCTGTTCGCGCTGTCGGACCTGTGGATGGCGCGCAAGCGCTTGCTGGCGATGACAGGAGAGGTGCGTGCGTAGGAGAGCGAAACGCCAGCAAGAGCCTGCGTACATGCTCCTCTCGCCCTGCCTGGAGGCCCATCGACACGAAATCCTCGCGCATCGTGAAATCAATCCCGGTTCATAAAGGCCAGCCGCGCCTTGATCAGACCTTCCCTAAATGTCATCAGCCAGGCACGGGCAAGCAGAAACAGCCCAGCGGCAAGGGGAAGAACGATGGTCACGATCGCTAAGACGACCTTCATGGTTGGCCTAACGAGGCTGTAGAAAAAGTCGCCCAACTCTAACGGGACAAGAATACGGGGGTACGTTCACCCCTCCCGCGGGTCGTAGCGTTCGATAGAGCGCGTCCTGCGAGGTCAATTCTGGTCTCATTTTCAACGCTCCGCGAAAGAGGACTTTTTCTACAGCCTCAGCGTAGAAGTGAGCGGCCTGCGCTGCTTTTTGCGCAGGTCCGCTCGACTGCCGGGTTGGGCCTTTCGTAGATACCGGAAGCGCGCTGAACTGCCCGCTTAGGTAGCACCACATCTGACAACACGAAGCTGTCTTTGCTAGAGCTACGAAGCAGCACGACTACGCAGCCTTCGCACAACCAGCCGGTTTGTAGATTCGCTCTGTAGATGGCGGGTTATTGGCGAGCTTGTTCGCGGGGCGGCGCGGGCGGACAACCAACTCCCCTCCGCAGTTTGGACACTCCCCCCCGAGTGCGCCTTCGGCGCACGAAGCGCAGAACGTGCACTCGAAAGAGCAGATACGCGCTTCCGTAGACTCGGGCGGTAGATCCTTGTCGCAGCATTCACAGTTTGGCTTAAGTTGCAGCATGAGTTCCCCAAAGATGATTGCGTTCAGGGTAGGGAATGGGGCTCACGGCCCAACAAGAAATAGAGGACCGAAAAGTCCCTTTTGAAAGCGTCGAACAACTGCACAAAAGAGTAGTACAAAACCGTATCGCCTTGTTCTTAAACGCCGAGGGCCGCGAGTAGTAGGCCCTAAAACCATCCGCCAAACCCACCTGGTGCCAGAGGCCGCTCCTTGGTTTCTTGATACTGCCCGCAGCCTTCGTGGGTGAATGCCCTGCGTTCGCTAAACAGCATCCTCACCGGCCTGGTCTTCGTCAAGCCGCCGAATGGTGCGGTGCCCGATGCCCGTCGCCCGGTCTCCCCCCACTCCCAATTCCCACCCTCAATCCCCACCCGCCAGCCGCGCGTCGCCGATGCCACGGCCTTTCACGCGTCTGGCGGTGTCCGGCCGGGCTATTTCAGTTCCACCGTGCCACTCACCGACACCACCACCCGGCTGGTGCCGCCCTCCACCGAGGGTGGCGTGACTGCCTCATCGGCCATGGCGGCGCGGGCGGCCATCATGAGGCGCGGCACGGGGGGCATGCCGCCTTCCGTGTTCACTGACACGTCGCGCACGCGCCAGCCTTCTGCGCCGAAGGCTTCGGCGATGCGCGCCGCGCGCTCGCGGAAGGCGCCGATGGCGGTGGCGAGCAGTTCGTCCTCGGCCTTCTTGCGGGCTTCGGGCGAGACGCTGAAGTCGATGCCGCCCAGGCGCAGCGCGCCCTGAAGCCGGCCCACCAGTTCGCTCACGCGGCGGAAATCCGAACCTTCCAGAATCAGGTCGGTGCGGGCGCGCCAGCGCACGATGCGCGTCTTGTCGTACACCGGCGAGGTGTTGTAGCCGCCGGTCTTCACCTTGACGCCCTCGGCGGCCTTGGCGGTGCGCACGGCCTCGGCCAGCGCGCGGTTGACGCGCTCGGCCAGCCGCGGGGGGCTGGCGTCTTCGTCCTCCACGTACAGCACGGCGCGCATCACGTCGTTGTCGATCTCGGCGCCCGCCTGGGACTGGAAACTCACGCGGCCGGCGTCGTCGCGCACCTCGTCGGCCTGGGCGCCAAGGCTGGCGAGCAGGGCCGCCACTGCGGCCAGGGTGGAAAGGGTGGTCTTGCTCATTGTTCCTCCGGTCAGCAGAATCGACCCGCACTATAACCATGGCTCCGCGGCGCGGGGCCAGCTAAAGGCCGGAGACTCCTCCATGACAAACAGCAGCGACGGCGGTGGCCACAACGGCGAGGCGCCCCCGCGGGGCTACCGGCGCAACCTCACCGACTACGGCGACCGGCGCTTCGCCCTCTACCTGCGCCGCTCCTTTGCCCAGTCCATGGGCTTCTCGCGCGAGCTCATGGACCGCCCCATTGTGGGTATCGCCCGCACCGACAGCGGCTTCAACAACTGCCACCGCGGCGTGCCCGAACTGATCGAGGCGGTGAAGCGCGGCGTGCTGGCCGCTGGCGGGTTGCCGCTCGATTTCCCCACCATCTCCCTGGGCGAGGTGTTCCTGAGCCCCACGAGCCTGATGTTCCGCAACCTCATGGCCATGGACACCGAGGAGATGATCCGCGCCCAGCCCATGGACGCGGTGGTGCTGGTGGGCGGTTGCGACAAGACCGTGCCGGCGCAGCTCATGGGTGCATGCTCGGCGGATGTGCCCGCCATCCAGCTGGTGACCGGGCCCATGCTGGCCATGCCCTTCCGCGGCGAGCGCCTGGGCGCCTGCACCGATTGCCGGCGCTTCTGGGCGAAGTACCGCGCCGGCGAAGTGGACGACGCCGGCATCGACACTATCGAGGCCAACCTCGCCACCACGGCGGGCACCTGCGCCGTCATGGGCACCGCCAGCACCATGGCCTGTATCGCCGAGGCGCTGGGCATGAGCCTGCCCAACACCGCTGGCATCCCGGCGGTGCACGCCGATCGCATCCGCGCGGCCGAGGCCTGCGGCGCCCGCGCCGTGGCCATGGCCGGCCGCGGGCCGCTGCCCTCGCAGATCGTCACGCCCCGCTCGGTGGAGAACGCGCTGCGCGTGCTGCTGGCCATCGGCGGTTCCACCAATGCCATCGTTCACCTCACCGCCATCGCCGGGCGGCGCGGCATTCCGGTTTCCCTGGAGCGCCTCAACGCGCTCTCCGACGAAACGCCGGTGCTGGTGGACCTCAAGCCCACCGGCAGCCACTACATGGCCGACTTCCACGCCGCCGGCGGCATGGACGCGCTGCTGTGGGAGCTTCGCGACCTGCTGCACCTGGACTGCCCGGCGGTGGACGGCCGCACCCTGGGCGAGCGGCTGCGCGAACCGGCCTTCGTGGACCGGGCGGTGATCCGGTCGCGCGCCGCGCCCTTCGACGCCGTGGGCGGGCTGGTGGCGCTGTTCGGCTCGCTCGCCCCGCGCGGCGCCATCCTCAAGCGCTCCGCCGCCGATGCCGGGCTGTTCGAGCGCACGGCGCGCGCGGTGGTGTTTTCGTCGTTGGAAGATCTCGCCGCGCGCATCGACGACGCGGACCTCGATGTCACCGCGGAGGATTTCCTGGTGCTGCAAAACGCCGGCCCGCGCAGCCCTTCGGGCATGCCCGAGGCGGGCTACCTGCCCATTCCCCGCAAGCTTGCCCAGGCGGGCGTGAAGGACATGGTGCGCATCTCCGACGCGCGCATGAGCGGCACCGCCTACGGCACGGTGGTGCTGCACGTGTCGCCCGATTCGGCCTCGGGCGGGCCGCTTGCCTTCGTGCGCAATGGCGACCGCATCCGCCTGTCGGTGCGCGAGCGACGGCTGGACCTGCTGGTGGACGAGGCCGAACTCGCGCGCCGCCGCGCGGGCTTCGCGCCGCCGACCCTGGCGGAGCGCGGCTACCGGCGCCTGTATGCCGACCACGTGTTGCAGGCCGACCAGGGCGCGGACTTCGATTTCTTGCGGGGTGACCATGCGTAAGGTCATCGCCCGGGTGCGGGCCTTTCGGCCGCTGGCCTGGACGCAGACCTTTCCCTGGAAGCAATGGCTGTTCGTGGGCTTGCCCGTGGCCCTGGGGTTGCTGCTCACCGTCTGGATCGCGGCGCGCTATCTCAAGCCAGCGCCGCCCCAGCGGGTGGTGCTGGCCACCGGGCCGGCGGGCTCGGCCTACCAGGTGTTCGGCGAGCGCTACGCCAAGGTGTTTGCCCGCGAGGGCGTCACGCTCGACTTGGTGGCCACCAAGGGCGCGCGCGACAACTACAAGCGACTGCGCGATCTGCCCGAGGAAGACGACCTGGCCCCGGTGTCTTCCGCCAGCGCGTCGCGCGAGGCGCAACCGCCCGGCGCGGCGCCGCACATTGACGCGGGCTTTGTGCGCGGCGGCATCGGCAAGGTCGAGGAGGCGCCGCGGCTGGTGTCCCTGGGAACCGTGGCCTACGAAGCGCTGTGGGTGTTCTGCCAGGGCAAGCGCACCTTCGACGACCTGCCCGACCTGCGCGGCAAGACCGTGGCTGTGGGGGCGTCCGGCGCGGGCCAGCGCCGTCTGGTGCGCACCCTGCTCGCGGCCAACGGTCTCGAAAAGGACGACTTCACCGCGCTGGAGGTGGGCGGCGCCGAGGCCGGAGAGGCCTTGCTGTCGGGCAAGGCGGATTGCATCTTCCTGCTGGAGCCGCCCGAGGCGGGCATCCTCAAGGCGCTGCTCTACGCGCCCAAGGCCCAGATCGTGGACTTCGGCCGGCGCGCCGAGGCCTACACCAAGAAGATGCCCTTCCTGCAGCGCGTGACCCTGCCCGAGGGCGCCATCGACCTTGCCCAGAACCTGCCCGGGCGGCCGGTAACGCTGCTGGCGGCGCAGACGCAGATCGTGGCCCGCGAAGACCTGCACCCTGCCATCCAGATGCTGCTCATGCAGGCCGCCAAGGAAGTGCACGGCGCAGTGGGCCTGTTCAACCGCGACGGCGAACTGCCCGTGGCCAACCGCTTCGATTTTCCGCTCTCGGCGGAGGCGCAGCGCTTCTACGAGCGCGGCCGGCCCTTCCTGCAGCGCTACCTGCCCTTCTGGCTGGCCAACCTGGCGGACCGCCTGGTGGTGTTGCTGATCCCGGTGGTGGCCATCGTGTTCCCGCTGGTGCGCCTGCTGCCGCCGCTGTATGCCTGGAATGTGCGGCGGCGCATCTATCGCTGGTATGGCGAGCTGATGTACATCGAGAACGAAATGCGCCGCGAACTCTCCCACGGCGAGACGCGCGACTTCGGCGAACGCCTGGACTGGATCGAGCGCGAGGTCAACGCCTTGCACCCGCCGCTCGCTTTTGCCAGCTTCCTGTACTCGTTGCGCGAGCACATCGATTTCGTTCAGCACCGCCTCGAGCAGATCGCCGAGGCGGCCCGCGCCACGCCCGCGGCCGGGCCGCAGGCGAGCTGACGCCATGGCGCAACGCGGTGCGGGATATGGGCGCGAGCCGCGGCTGGTGTGGCGCGACGCGCTCATGGTGGGCCTGCCGGCGGCGGCGCTGCTGGCGGCGGCGGTATGGTTCGCGCTGCACTACGCGCAGCCGGCGCCGCCGCGCCGCATCGGTTTCGCCGCCGGCGCTGCTGGCGGCGCCTACGAGCGATTTGCCCAGCGCTATCGCGACCTCCTCGCCCGCGACGGTGTCACCCTCGACCTGGTGGCCACGGGCGGGGCCGTGGACAACGTGGCGCGCCTGGCCGATCCCGCCTCGGGTCTGCACGCCGGGCTGGTGCAGGGCGGCGTGAGCCTTACCGCCCAGGCGCCCGGCCTGGTTTCTCTGGGCCAGGTGGCCATCGAGCCGCTGTGGGGTTTCTGCAAGGGGCCGCCCGTGGACCGCCTGCCGGCGCTGCGCGGCCGCGCCCTGGCCGTGGGGGCGCCGGGCAGCGGCACGCGTCATCTGGTGCTCGACCTGCTGGCCACCAACGAACTCACCGACGGCGACGTGCGGCTCGTGGACAGCGGCGGCATGCAGGCGGCCGCCGCGCTCACCGGCGGCAAGGTGGACTGCGCTTTCCTGGTTAGCGCCCCCGAGGCCGAGGCCGTGCGCGCGCTGCTGCGGGCCCCGGGCGTGAGCCTGATGCATTTCGCGCGCGCCGATGCCTATGCCCGCCGGCTGCATTTCCTGTCCGCCGTCACCCTGCCCGAGGGCACCGTGGACCTGGCCCGCAACATTCCGCCGCGCGATACGCGGCTGGTGGCCGCGGCCACGGAAATTCTCGTGCAGCGCGACCTGCACCCCGCCATCCAGATGCTGCTGCTCCAGGCGGCGCGGGAAGTGCACGGCGAAGGCGGCCTGTTCCATCGCCCGGGCGAGTTGCCGCGGGCCGAGGTGGTGGACTTCCCGCTGTCTGACGACGCGCTGCGCTACTACCGCTCGGGGCGGCCTTTCCTGCAGCGCTACCTGCCCTTCTGGGTGGCGAATCTCATCGATCGCCTGCTGGTGCTCGGGCTGCCCATTCTGGCGGTGGCGTTCCCGCTGTTCCGCGTGGTGCCGCCGCTGTATCGCTGGCGCGTGCGGCGGCGCATCTATCGCTGGTACGGCGAGCTGATGTTCATCGACCACGCGGCCCGCGGCGCGTCCGGAGACCAGCGGCGCGACCTGGCGGCGCGCATCGCCGCCATCGAGCGCGCCGTGGATGCGCTCGAACCGCCGCTGGCCTATGCCGATCAGCTCTACGCCCTGCGCCAGCACATCGACTATGTGCGCGACCGGCTGGTGCGCGCCGACGAAAACGAAGCCGGCCCGCGGCGCGGCGAAGGCTGAGGGCGGCGCTGAACCTGCCGGGGCGGCTGGCGTCGAACCGGCATCCCAATGCCTTCAGGCGCCCCTCATGCCGGCTCTTGCGATTCGTCTCCTGCTCACCGGCTGCGCCGCCGCCGCTCTGGCAGGCTGCGCGGCCTCCGGCCCGCCCATGTCCGTGCCGCTGCCGGCGCGCATGGTGGTGCTGGATTCGATGGAGCGCGGCGCAGCGCCCGCACCCTTGGTGGTCTACAGCTTCAGCACCGGCTGCGAGGCCGGGCTGGGCGCCCTGAGCCGCACCGTGGATGTGAACCGCGCCGACCTGTGCGAGGGGTTCAGCGCAGCCCTGGGCGCGGGGGTGCGGCTGCTGCCCCATGCCTTGGGCCAGTTCGGCGCTGGCTACGCGGGCACGCCGAGCGAGGAAGCCCTCGCGCAGTACCGGCTGGTGATCCGCCTGATCCCCGAGCAGTATCCCGGCGGACGGCGCGACCAGGGCCTCGGGCGCGGCCTTCGACAGCGATACGCGGGTGAGCTTTCCGTGGCCGCGCGCCTATACCGCATTTCTGACGGCGCGCTGGTGCGCCACATCCGCTACAGCGGCCGGGTGTTCGGCGTTGGCTTCGCCCCCGAGGACTTTCGCCAGGTGGGCCAGGGTCTCGGAGTCCGGGTGGCGCGCGACTTCGGGCTCGGGTCGCCCTGATCCGGCCGGTGGGGCGGGCTGCGGCCAGGGCCGTGGCCGGTGCCTTGGTGAGGCAGTGGCGGCCCAATTGTGGCCCAGCAGGCGCACGGTGACCGCGAAATAAGCCCGGGCATCCGCGAGCTCGAAAACTGTCCCGGTCCGCTGGCAACGCGCGGCAGCGCGCGGGTCGTGGATGTTAAGGGCGGTCCTGACATAGGAAGAATAGCGGCGGGATCGCCCGCCCGGGCAAGGGTGCCACTGGTCGGGGTCAGCTCAGTCCCGGGCCATCACCGTGTCATAAAGCCCGTAGTGCGAAAGACCCGGGTGGCTGTCGATCCCCGTGTAGCGAAGCGACGCGTCCTCGTAGCGCCGGAAGGCGAACACCGCCTGATTCATCTGCTCCGTGTTGAACACCTTGAGCTCAACCAGCAGATGGAAGTCCTTAACCGTCAACCCGGTGACGCCCAGGAACAGGTCGGGTTCAAGTTTGGTGATGACATCCTGAAGCGTGTTCTCGCGAAAGTCGGTCAGGTACATGAAGGCCGGAATACGCGCGGCGAACTTGATCAGCTTCTCCTGCACCAGCTTGCGCTTGGACTTGTACTCCCGTTCCTCGTCGGTCAGTTGCTTCTTTTCGGCCGCTGTCAGGGCCCGCTCCTTGGCCTTGTTCTTGAGCGCCTTGACCTTCTCGCTCTTGTTGATGATGGTCTCGATGACCTTGTCCCCCAGGGCACGCCAGCCCTCGATGCGTTCCACCGCCGCCATGGCCTCGGGGTTGTTCATGATTCGTCGCAGGGTGTCGTTGTCCACGTTCACCAGCAGCGCGCTCTCCCATTTCCGGGCCAGCAAGGTGGCGGACGTGCCGGCCATGGCGATATCGAGAATACCGCCCGCGTCTATCTGGGTCATGTTCGCGCCGTCGTAGGCCAGCACGGGCAGGAACGAAACCAGTTCCTTGACGGCGTTTTCCGGATTCGGCTCGTGGGGAGAAAGCCCGATGCCGTACTCCGCGATCTGCCGCAGCGCGCGCGTGGGCGCGAAATCAAACACGAAGCACACGGGTTTGAGCACTTCCTCCTCGGCGGGGTCATCGCCGTTGGGGTTCATGATGGACCAGGGCGACTGCACCCGGAACGCCGCCTGAAAGTAGGTTTCCGGGCTCTTCAGGTTGCGTAGCATCAGGATGGACGACCACTGGGAAACCGTCACCCCGGTGGTGAGCTTGCCGCAGGACAGGGTGATGGTCTTGCTGTCGAACCCGGCGCCAATCGCCTTGCGCACGGGCGGCAGCGCTTCCACGCCGATACCCGCGGACGTTCCAGCGGCCACCACCACCTGGTACTCGTGCCAGAACACGTTGTGCCTGCCAGCAAGCAGATTCGCCATGGCGTGACAGGAGGCCACCTTCGGCAGGAACCAGAAGGAGTGCTGCAAGTAGGGCAGCAAGCGCACATCCGAGTACGGAAACGGCGGCCGGGTACCTGTCTTCAGGTTCTCCACGGCCCTGGGAGCGTACTGGCCCCGGATGATGTCGAGCCACTTCTGCACGTCGCTCTCGTGCCTGAAGCGCGCGGCGCTTCCCGTGCCGGTGGCCGCGAAGAACTCGTTCAGGTCGAATTCATCGAATTCCCCAGAACTGGCCACCGTCACCAGCTCCTCAGGCATCTGGTAGGTGAGCAGCCGCATCTGAGGCAGCGCCCCGTAGGGGTTCCAGGTGTCCGGGTTGGCGGCCGTGAAGGCCTCCTTGGCGCGCTGCTCGTCGGTGTAGGTCCAGTTGAAAATCTGTTCCTCGATGAACTCGCCCGTGGCCAGCGCCTTGAACGGCGTGCCCGACAGGTACAGATAGGCGCGGCTGGTGATGGGCAGAAAGTCAGATTCCTTCTCGGAGAGCACGGCGAGGTCTTCGTTCACCTCCGCGAGGCCGGCGGTGTACTGGCGTTTGTACTCCTCCTTGGCAACAGCTTCGTCCTCGCCCTCGAACAGCTCTTTGGCGGTGTCGCGCCAGGCGCCGAAGTGGTACTCGTCGAAGACGACCAGGTCCCAGTTGATGGTGTGGATCCATTCGTTCTTCGGCTTGATGTTGCCAGCCGAATCGCGGCCCAGCAGGTCCTGGAAGGAACCGAAGCACACCACCGGCTGCGCGCGATCCAGGAGGCGGGGGTCGCCGCCGGCCGATTTCGACAGGTACTGCCAGCCGTCGAAGTCCTTGTGGTTCTCCAGGTCCGCCTGCCAGGCGTCTTCCACCGCTGGCTTGAAGGTAACCACCAGCACCCGCTTGGCCCCGAGGCGCTTGGCTAATTGATAGGTGGTGAAGGTTTTGCCGAAACGCATCTTCGCGTTCCACAGGAAGCGGGGCGCGGCGTTCGGGTCCTCCGCCCAGCGCGACTGGTAGTAGGCGTGGGTCAACCGCACGGCTTCGGCTTGCTCGTCCCGCATGGGAAAGGTGTGGTGGTGGTTGCCGCTGAACTTCAGGCCGGTACGCAACTCGGTAAGCACGGTCTTCAGGTCGGCCACCGTGCAGCGCATCCACTCAAGTTCGGGGTTTTCGAAGCCCTTCCTCGCCAGCGCCGCGCGCACCTGATGGTCGCTGAAAACGCCGCCGTCATCGCGCTCGGCGGGTTCGTCCACGACAATGGTGTAGTTCTTGATGGCCGCGGTCTTGACCTGCTCGGCCACGCGCTGCTTCACGTCCCGTGTGGTCTGGCCTACCTTGAGCAGGCCAGAGTGGGCGGTGTCGTCGATGGAGTAGGCGTAGATGCGTGGCCGGGCGAGCGGCTTCGGCACAAAGATCGATCCGACTGCTTTACTCATCGCCCTCGGCCATTGGACGAATCATCGACTCGATGAAACCCTTTTCGTCCCCGTTGATACCGTACTTCTCAAAGAGCAGTTCGTCCGTCCAATCTCGATCCCAAGATTGCTGTGGAACCCATGAATAGGTCGACCGGAGCGCATGCTGTGTGATTTTTCGAAGCGACACGAGGAATCGAAAGAACCTTGATTTGCTATATCTCTGAAGACTTACCGCTTGCTCCCTCGTTACCAACGGACCCGCGAGGAGATACGTCTGAGTGCAGACCGAACCTGGCGGTGCAACGATGGAAGGCCCGAGGACAAGTGCAGGAATAGCGCCACGCTCACCGTAAGCCTCTGGGAAAAGTACTTTCCATGCATCAATTAAGTGGGTGTTCTTTTTAATGTTTGTGCGCCGTGTATGTACCACTAAGCGCCGTCCTCTCTCAGTTCGATAAAGTGAAACAGAATCAGGGAACGCGCTGTCCTTAAAATCAGAGAAATTGGTTGGCAAACCGAACGGGGTGTCCCCACTAATAACCTGATCCATCGTTGGTTCGCGAAAACGTTGAACCCGCTCCAAGATCCCAAGGGCACGATGGTCCCGAACGAAGGTGTCTTGGGCGCCAAGATCGCGTCTGATTGTTGGCTGGCGATGCTCTCCCTGAAATAGAGTGTATTGAGCTTCACCCTGATATTCTCGGCCCCACAAGAAATACCCGACTCCGCCTTCGAAGTCGACGCCCGGGAATGCGGTGGACATTTTCGTGTAGTCAACCAGATGGCTTATGTGGCGGTCAGTAAGCATGGTATTTCTAAAATCATCCATGCCCCGACCACCAGCCAACCATCGCGAGGGGATTACCATGCTCAAATATCTCGGCTCCAGCCTAATTGCCTGTTCCACGAAAAGGTGGTAGATGGAAGAATCGCTCGTGCCACCTGCTCCACCTTTCATCTGATAAGGAGGATTGCCAACGATCACATCAAATTGCATGTTCCCTCCAAACATCTTGGCTACGTGTTCAGCAACATTGTCTGTATGAATAAATGCGTAGGCATAGTTTTCAATATCTTTATTTCTAGCCAATATTGCTCGTGGGGCGCCACAGAACTGGCACTTCGTTTCGTTCCAGGTGTGCTCCAGCCGCTCGAACCAGATGTTGCCCGCGTCGTGTTGGAATGACCTGGCGATGGAATGCCGGCCCTGCGCGTGCTTGGAGCAATACAGGCTGCGCCGGGCAAGCAGGCTGGTCAGGTGTGTGATGGCGATGCCGTAGACCTGGCGCGTCAGGATGTGTTCGACGCGCTCTTCCAGATCCGGTATTTCTCCCGCCAGCCCGGTCACGAGCCGGCGGGTGATCTCGCGCAGGAACACCCCCGACTTGGTGCACGGGTCGAGAAACCGCACCGACTTGTCGGCCCACAAGTTGGCGCCGCCATGGTCGGCCGCCCAGGCTTGCGCCACAGTGTCGAGCATGCGATTGGCGAACTCGGGCGGCGTGAACACCTCGTCGTTGGAGAGATTGGCAATGCAGGTCAGCACGTCAGGGTTGCGACCCCGCAGCGTGAAGGCGGCCTGTTCCATTAAGCGGTGGCTCCCAGAACGAAGCGCGCGCGCTCGATGCGCAGCATCTGGAACGGGGTCATGAAACGCACCCCAAGGCCCAGGCAGGCGTTGGGGATTTTGATGCGCACGGGGGAGTTGGACGGCACCTCGTGGGTGACCAGCGCGTGTCCACCCGCCAGGGCGTGGGCCAGAAGATGGAAGTCGGCCGCCAGCATGAAGGTGTTGACGGCGGCCGGCGCGTACTGCTGGCCCGTGGCCCAGGCGCTCACCGACGCGAACTGCGGCGCCAGGCTGGGTGGCGTGCGGCGGAAGAGCGCGGTGGCATGGTCGCGTGCCCAGTCGGAGAGTTCGTCCTGGCCGGCTTCAATCTCGTCGGCCACCTTGTCGATACTGAAGACTGTCCCGGTATTGCCCTTGTGGGTCAACCACTCCCAGAAGGCCGGGCAGAAGTCCAGGCCGTAGTGCAGGTTCTTCGCCGACATGAACACGTTGGAGTCCAGCAGGTAACTCACGCCGAGACTCCTAGCTCGCGTGCCGTTTCGTGGAAGGTAGCGGCCTTGCGCATGCCCAGCAGCCGGTAGGCTTCGGTGAAAGGGGTCAGGCCTTCGAGCGTGCTGGCCACGATGGCGCGGGCGAAGCGCTTGCTTGTACGGGCCCCGAGGCTGCGGTAGAAGTCACCGCCGCCGCTGCCACGTTCCTTGAGCGCACGCAGCCGTCCTGTTCGGCCCGGTAGTGCTGCCACAGCGCGTCCGGGCTCAGGTGGCCGGCGTCGAACAGGCGCCGCAGGGCTACCAGCGTACTGACCTTGAACTCGCGCGCCAGCCGCTGGATGGCGTCCGGGATCGGTTCGGCGGGATGGTGCTCGGCCTGGAGTTCCCGCAAGGGCATCAGCAACTCGGCGGCCACCTGATTGCACCAGCGCTCGGTGCGCTGCTCCGGCACGCGACCGGCCTGGGTGTCGGACACCCCCGTGGCACCCAGCCACAGGTGCGCCAGTTCGTGCGCCAGGGTGAACATCTGTGCTGCCTTGCTATCGGCACCGTTCAGGAAGATGAGCGGTGCCAGATCGTCGGCCAGCGCGAAGCCCCGGAACTCGCCCACGTCGAGCTTGCGATGGCTGTTGCTGCCCACCACCGAACTCGCCATTACCAGCACCCCGGCATCTTCGGCGCGGGCGATCATGCGGCGAAGGGCATCCGTCCACGTGGCGCACTGACGGCGTTCCTCGATGGACAGGGCGAGGGTGTCGCGCAGGCGCTGCGCCACGGCCTCGGGCGGCTCCCGCAGGTCCGCGCTGCCCACGAAGGGCAGCGCCGCGAGGCCGTGGAGGCGGGCGTGCTCGCGATACCAATCCTGCCGCTGCTGGCACAGGTAAAGGGTATCCAGCAGGTTTGTGCTGGGTTCGGCCAGCAGTTCGTCGCGCAGGGTTCGAAAGTCGGGCACCGGCAGCGTCAGGCGGGGCGGCTCGGGCAGAAAAAAGTAGCCGAAGGCGGTGTGGGTGATGCGAGCGAAGTCTTCCAGTTGCTTCAGGGTGGGCTGTGCCGTACCGCCGAGCCAGAGGGGCCACTTGGGAAAGCGCGCCGTGAGAGCGGCGTCCGTCAGCCGCGCGCGCCGGGCCGCCCACCGCAGCACCGGGATGGAGGCCGGCACCGTGTTCATGGGGGTCCGCCAGCAGCCCCGCCCGCAGGTTGCGCAAACCCGGCGGCGAGGTCGGCCACGGTCATGGGACGCCAGGTGCGCACTGGCGTGAAGATCTCGTGCTGGCCGAAGAGCGAGCCCGTGGCGCTGTGGGCAGCGGTGCCTGTGAGCACGTCGAGCCGGAAGTCGCGGCGCTGGAATTTACCCTTGCCGAGGTAGCCCCACTCGGCGAAGGTAATGGGTGCGCCGCTGCTGGTCTTCATGGTGAGCGCATCACCGTGCACGAGATTCACTGACAGCACCTGTCCGGCCGCGCGGTACAAGGCGTCGGCCTCTTCAAGGTCCAGGTACGCGGCGAAGATCTCCAGCAGGTTGGCACGGCACTCGGCGATGTTGTCAGGTAGCAGTTCGATGCCGTAGATGCACATCAGCGCCAGCAGCCCGTAGTGCTGGCGCTCGAAGTCGGACTTGCCGTACTTCAGCTCAACCGCGGCGACCTTGCGCCGCAGAATCTGCACCAGGAAGTTGCCGCTGCCGCAGGCGGGTTCGAGGAAGCGCGAATCGATCCGCTGGGTTTCGCCCTTTACAAGATCGAGCATGGCCTCCACGAGCCAGGCGGGGGTGAACACTTCCCCATGGTCGGCGACGCGCTGTTTCGATTTGACGATGCTCATGGTTCGATGGCTTCGTCCCCGGGCCGTTCATCGCGACGGCTGGTCGGCGCGCTCCACGGTTAGCGAGGGGTCGCGGCGCGAGTCGGCATCCGCCCCGGCGCCGTGGCGCAGGGGGTTGATGCCCCAGATCATGGGCACGGCCACGCGGCGCGGCGCGGCCAGCTCGGCGAGGAACTGGGAGGGCACCATCTCCCAGGCGTAGTCGTTGAGCCGCCTGGAGAGCTCGGCCACCCGTTCGGGGAAGCGGTCGGCGGCGTTGTCTTCCTCGCCTGGATCGCGGTTCACGTCGTAGAGCTCCACGCGGCCCGGCAAGCCCGCGGTGACCACCACCTTCCAGTCGCCCATGCGCAGCACGCCGTGCAGGTCATCCAGGGCGATGAGCACTTCCTTGCGAGGGGACAGGGCGTTGCCGCGGATGCTCTTCCACTGGTCGAAGCCGTCCAGCGCCTTGCGCTGGTCCAGCTTGATGCCGGCGGCCGCCAGCACGGTGGGGTACACGTCGGTGACGTGCATCAGGCCGGTGGCGATGCCCGGCTCCAGTTGCGCCGGCCAGTGCAGCAGTGCCGGCACCCGCGAGCCGCCTTCGTAGGGGCCGCCCATGCCCTCGCGGTAGGGGCCGTTGTCGGCGGCGCCGCGCTCCACGTCGCCGTCGCCGGAGGGGAACTTGCGCGGCACGGCGCCGCCGTTGTCGGTGTGGAACAGCAGCAGCGTGTCGGCCAGCATGCCCTTCTTCTCCAGGGCATCCACCACCGCGCCCACGGCGTCGTCCAGGGCGCTCACCATGGCGGCGTAGGTGCGGCGGTTCTCGTCGCGGATGCCGGCGTTGCGGGCCAGGTGCTCGGGCGGCGCGGCCAGCGGCGCGGCCGGAGCGGTGAAGGACACCACCAGGAACAGCGGCGCGGCGGCGTCGTGGCGCGTCACCACAGCGGCCGCCTCGCGCCCCAGCAGGGTGGTGACGTAACCCTCTTCCTTCACCGGCTTGTCGTTGCGCCACCAGTCGGGGCCCAGGGCGTTGCTGCGCTTGAAGGGATCCACCTGTCCCATGAGGGGGCCGTAATGGTGGTCGAAGCCGCGTCGGTTGGGGCGCTGCTCGGGCCGCGCGTGGCCCAGTTGCCACTTGCCCACCCAGGCGGTGCGGTAGCCCGCTTCCTTGAGGGTTTGCGACAGCAGCTTCTCGTCCGGCGGCAGGCCATAGCCGCTGGAGGGCAGGATGGACTGGGTCTGCAGGCCATAGCGCATGGGGTAGCGGCCGGTGAGCAGCGCGGCGCGCGTCTGGGTGGACCAGGGCGTGACGTAGTACTGGTTGAGGCGCACGCCCCGTTCGGCCAGCCGGTCGATGCGCGGGGTGCGGATCTCCTTGCCCAGATAGCCCAGGTCCTGCCAGCCCAGGTCGTCGGCCAGCAGGATCACCACGTGGGGGCGCGGCGCGGCGGCGGCGAAGCCTGGCAGCGCGAGCGCCAGCAACAGCGCGGTGGCAAGGCTGCGCGGCAGGCGCGGGAACAATCCGGAAGCTAGGCCCATGGGTCGCGGTTGACGGTGCGTGGGGAGGGGGTGATAAAGGATGTTACTGCACACCGCGCGGCCCTCGCGGCGCGTGTTGTCCAGCCTGCGCGTGTCCAAGGCCAGCGAGGGACCGTGTGCTAGCATCGATTCGCCATGGCCGAGCACGACATTCTCATCCGCACCCTCGATGCAGTGGGTGCGCGCCTGCAGCGCAACCGCGTGCTGCGGGCGGCCACCGGTGCCGTCCTGGTGGCGCTGGCCGGTGGCATCCTGGCTGCCTGGTTGCAGTGGTCCATGGGGCCGGGTGCGGGGCGCGGCCCGCTGGGCTTCAGCGGGGTGGTGCTGCTGGGGCTGCTGGCGGGCGCGGCAGTGATTGCATGGCCCACCCGGTGGGAGCGCGCAAGCCGGGCCGCTGCCGCCCGGGAGGCCGACCGCCGCGGTGGCACCCAGGAGCTGTTGGTGTCGGCGCTGGAGTTCCGTGCCGCCCAGGCGGCCACGCCGTGGACCACGCTGGTGCAGCAGCGCGCCGCCGAGGCGGCCGCGGCCCTCGATCCGCGCCGCCTGGTGCCGGTGCGGCTGCCGTTGCTGGCGCCGGCGGCGGTGCCGCTGCTGCTGGTGCTGGCGGGGCTATGGTCGCTGCCGCCGCGCGTGGCGGTGCTCGGGGCGGGCGAGGCAAGCGCGGCCGTGCGCGGCGACGACGCGGCGCTGGCTGGCGAATTGCGCGCCCTGGCCGAGGAGGCCGCCCGCCGCGGAGACGAGGCGGCGCGGGCGCAATTGGACGCGGCCCTGGCCGCGCTGGATCAGGAGGGCCAGAGCGATGCGCAGCGCCGCCGCGCCCTGGATGCGGCACGCGATGCGCTGGGGCGCCGCGCTCTTGAAACCGAGGCGCAATGGGAACAGCTGCGCCGCGTGGCCCAGTCGCTGGAGGGCCGGCCGGAGATGCGCGAGGTGGCGCGCGCCCTGAAGGATCGCGATGCGGCCCGGGCCGCCGAGGCCCTGCGCAAGCTCGCCGAGCAGCGCGGCGAAAGCGCGCAGCCCGACCAGAGCGCCGGGGCGCAGTCCAAACCCGAGGCCCTGGCCGAGGCGCTGGAGGGCGCCGCCCGGGACACGCGCGAGGCCCAGGGCGAGACCTCCGGGCGGTTTCAGAAAGCCGTGCGCGGGCTGGAGGAGCTGGCCGCCAAGCTCGACCTGCAGCAACGGGCCAATCAGGCCGCGCGCAAGCTCGACGCAAAATCCCTTTCCCTGCAACGTGCCGCCTCCATGGCGGCCAACCGCTACGGCCAGCAGGAGGGCACGCCCTCGGGCGATGGCGCCCCCGATACCGGCTCGGCCAACATCTCCGGCGGCACCATGTTCCGTATGGGCGCCGTGGCCCAGGAAAAAGAGGCCAGCGCCCGCGAAGGCGGCCGGGCGGGCGATGCCAGCGGCAGCGCCCAGGGCACCGAGGTGGTGGGCGAGCAGCCGGCACCCCGCCCCAAGGCCACCTATCAACTGGAGCGCATCGCCGAGCGCCCCGGTGCCGAGGCGGCCGAGGTGGACGATGTGTTCTACGCCGCCAGCCGCCAGGGCGAGGCGCGCGTGCCCGCCAGCCCGGCGATGCCCGTGTACCGCGGTGCCACCGAGCAGGCCATGAGCCCCGAGCGCATCACCCTGCGTCATCGCGCCCTGGTGCGCGAATTCTTCAACCGACCCACCGAAAGCAGCGCCACGCCATGACCACTGCCACCCTCGACAGCCGCATCCAGCAATTCCAGGACAACTTCCGCACCGTGCGCGAGGAGGTGGGCCGGGTCATCGTGGGCAACCAGGAGGTGATCGCGGGCGTGATGACCTGCCTGCTGGCGCGGGGCCACGTGCTGCTGGAGGGCATTCCCGGCGTGGGCAAGACCAAGCTGGTGCAGACCCTCGCCGATGCGCTGCACCTGAAGTTTTCGCGCATCCAGTTCACCCCCGATCTGATGCCCGGCGACATCGTGGGCACCTCCATCGTGCGCGAGGACGAGTCGGGGCGGAAGCGTTTCGAATTCCAGCCCGGTCCGGTGTTCGCCAACCTGGTGCTGGCCGACGAGATCAACCGCGCCACCCCCAAGACCCAGTCGGCGCTGCTGGAGGCCATGCAGGAGAACTCCGTGTCCGCCGGCGGCGCTACCCGCCCGCTGGAGCAGCCCTTCTTCGTGCTGGCCACCATGAACCCCCTCGAGATGGAGGGCACCTACCCGCTGCCCGAGGCCCAGCTCGACCGTTTCTTCTTCAAGCTGCGCATGGGCTTTCCCGGCGTGGACGAACTGCACGAGGTGGTGGATCGCACCACCCGCTCCCAGGACCCTGCCGTG
The DNA here is from genome assembly GCA_020248405.1 of Rhodocyclaceae bacterium. Classification (GTDB taxonomy): domain Bacteria; phylum Pseudomonadota; class Gammaproteobacteria; order Burkholderiales. The sequence continues at coordinate 17,828 of JADCHQ010000021.1, forward strand.
CAGCGCGTGCTGCGCCAGGGCGATGTGCTGGAGATGCGCGAGACCGCCCGCGAGGTGCCCGTGGCGCGTGCCGTGCAGGACTACGCGGTGCGGCTGACGCTCGCCACTCACCCCGAGTCGGACACCGGCCACGACATGGCGCGGCGCTATGTGCGTTTTGGCGCCAGCCCGCGCGGCACCCAGGCGCTCATTCTCGGCGCCAAGGTCAACGCGCTGGTGAACGGCCGCGTGCACGTGGCCATCGAGGACATCCGCGCCGTGGCCCTGCCGGCGCTGCGCCATCGCCTCATGCTCAACTTCGAAGCCGAGGCCGGCCGCGTGGGCGCCGACGACATCATCGCCCGCATTCTCGAGGACCTGCGCGCCTGAGCTTTCGGCGCCCGCGCCGGCCCGGTGGCTGGCGCGAGCCTTGGACGCCCCCTGCATGGATCGCAGCGCTTCCCCCTTCCCCGAGGACTTCGTCCGGCGCCTCGAGCACCTCACGCTCGCCACGCGCGCGCCGGTGTCGGGCCATCTGCGCGGCGCCCATCGCTCGCGGCGCACCGGCAGCGGCATGGTGTTCTCCGACTACCGCCCCTATGTGCCCGGCGATGACCTGCGCAACCTGGACTGGGGCATCTGGATGCGCCTGGACCGGTTGGTGCTGCGGCTGTTCGAGGAAGAAGCCGACCTGCCCGTGTACCTGCTGCTCGACGCCAGCGCTTCCATGGGGTGCGGCGAGCCGGCGAAGTTCGATTTCGCCCGCCGCGCCGTGGCGGCGCTCGCCTGGCTGGCCCTGGTGAACCACGACCGCGTCACCACGGTGGCCTGGAACGAAGGCGTGGCGCGCGAGCTGCCCGTGCGGCGCGGCCGCGCCGCCCTGTGGCCCGTGCTGCGTTTTCTCGAGGCGCTGCGGCCCTCGGGTGGCACCAGCCTGGAGGCATCCCTGCGCGCCTGTTTTGGAGCGCGCAGGCCACGGGGCCTAGTGGTGCTCGTGTCCGATTTCATGGATCCGGCCGGCTTCGAGGCGGCGGCCGCGTGGCTGTCGCGCTTCGGGCACGAACTGTTCGCCCTTCAGGTGCTCTCGCCCCAGGAGCTGTCGCCCGACTTGCCCGAGCAGGCGTTGCTCGAAGACGCCGAGAGCGGCGCCACGGACCTGGTGCGTGTCACGCCCGCCCTGCTGGCGGCCTACCGCGAGGCCCTCGAAGCCCACGGGCGCGAGCTGGAAGGGGCCTGCCAGCGGCGCGGTTGGAGCTGGCTGCGGGCTCGATCCGACACCGCCTTCGACGAGGTGCTGCTGCGCGCCTTGCGGGAGCAGGGGGTGCTGCGATGAGCTTCACCGCGCTTGCGCCGGGGCTGTCGCTGGCGCTGCTCGCCGCGGTGGCGGCTGCGGTGCTGGGCCTGTACCTGCTGCGCCCGCCGCCGCGCCGCGTGGTGGTGGCCTCGCGGTTGATCTGGGCCCGGGTGCTGGCCCGTCAGCAGCGCCAGTCAGAGCCGTGGCGCTGGTGGCTGTCCCTGGCGCTGGCACTGGCCATCGGGCTGGCGCTGACGGCCGCGGCGCTGCGGCCCGAACCCGGCGCTGCCGGGGCGCCGCGGCGACTGATCGTGGTGTTGGACACAGCGCCTTCCATGGCGACCCTGCGCTCCGATGGCCGCAGCCGTTTCGAGCATGCCCGCGAGGCGTTGCGCGGCCTGCTGGGCGAGGGCGCGCGCGGCGATCGCATCGCGCTGGTGGACACCATGGGCATGGGCGGCGCCCCTTCATTCCAGGAGGCCTCCGCGGCGCTGGCGTCGGCGCAGTCGCTGCAGCCAGCCGCGGCCGGCCGGCCGCGGCTTCCCGACCTTGCGGCCCTTGCCGGCGCCGTGGCCGATACGCCGGTGCTGTTCATCACCGACGGCGTGTGGCCCCAGGCGCTGCCAGCCGATGCGCGCACGGTGTCGGTGTTCGAGCCCGCTGCCAACGTGGGCATTACAGCCTTCGAGGTGCGCGCCGCGGCCACGGATCCGCGTCGTTTCGAGGCCTTCGTGGAGGTGGCCAATGCGGGCAGCGAGGCCGCGCAGGTGCGCGTGTCCATCGCCGGGGCAGGCCGCGAGCCCGTGCAGCGCGACCTCACCGTGTCTGCGCGCGATTACCGCGCCTTCAGCGTGCCCGTGAGCGGCTTCGCGGGCGGCGCGCTGCGCGCCACGGTGCGCGCCGAGGGCGACGCCTTCGCGGGCGACGATTCCGCCTGGGCCTTCCTGCCGCTGAACCGCTTCCTGCGGGTGGCGTTGGTGACAGCGGGCAACGCGCCGCTGGAGCGCGCCTTGCGGCTCGATGGGCGCCTGCAGGTTTCGGTGATTGCCCCGGCCGGCTTCCGGGCGCGCGAGGGTGTCGACCTGTACGTGTTCGACCGCTTCGCGCCCGCCGAGGCGCCCACTGTGCCGGCGCTGCTGTGGCGCCCGCCGCGCAGCCCGTGGCTGCCCGGGTTGCTGCCCGAGCGCGTCAAGCCTTCGGTGGAAAACTGGCTGGAGGGCCACCCGGTGCTCGACAACGTGTCGCTGCGCGATGCGCAGATAGAGCGCGCCGCGGGCTTTGAGGTGCCGCAGGGCGTGGCGCCCGCGGCGCAGTCGTGGACGGCGCTGGCGCGGGCGGGCGACGGGGCAGCGCTGGTGGCGGCCTCGGCTTCGGCGCCGCGGCGGCTGGCGGTAGGCTTCGCCCTGGCCGATTCCGCCTTTGCCGACACCGCCTCTTTCCCGGTGCTGCTGGCCAACGCCGTGCAGTGGTTGTCCGACGAACCGCCGGCGGTGCTGCGCGATCCGGGCACGGTGGTGGTGCCCATGGAAAACGCCCGCATCTTCACGCCCGGCGGCGAGACGCCGCCCGTGCGCCACGTGCCCGGCGCCACGCTGGTGGAGGCGCGCGAGGCCACGCTGTTCACCGCCGAGGCCGAGCAGGGGCGCATGCGCGTCATCGCCCAGTCCCTGGACGCGGCGCGCAGCGACGTGAACGCCTCGCGGCTGCAGGCCAGTGCCTTGCCTGCCGGGCGCGGCGGACAGGGCGCGGCACCGCCGTGGTTGTGGCTGCTGGCCCTGGCTGGCGCGCTGATGCTGGCGGAGTGGCTTGCCTGGAACCGGCGGGTGACGCAATGAGGCTCCCATGAGCGCCCGGCTGGCCGTGGAGGCGTGGTGGCCGTTGCTGGCCCTGGCCCTGGCGCTGCCGCTGGTGTGGCTGGCGTGGCGGCGCTCCCGGGCCGGCCTGGCCCAGGGGCGCATGGCGCCCCTGCTGCTGCTGCGGGTGGCGGCGCTTGCCTGCGTGGCGGTGGCGCTGATGCGTCCCACGTGGCTGGCGCCAAGCGCCCAGGTGTCGGTGGTGTACGCGCTGGACGTGTCGCGCAGCGTGGCGCCGTCCTTCCAGGCTGCCGCCCTGGAGTGGATGGCCGCCGCCGATGCCGCCGGCCGGCCGGTGCGCTCGCGCGTGCTGGCCTTCTCCGACCGGGCGCGCTTCGCCGACTCGCCGGGGGCGCTGCTGCGCACGCCGCTCACCGACCGGCTCGGGCCGGCGGCGGGCGCCGACGATCCCCTGGCGCGTTCGGTCACCAACCTGGAAGCGGCCCTGGACGGCGCGTGGCTGGGGCTCGAGCCCAACGCCGTGAAGCGCGTGGTGCTCATGACCGACGGCAACGCCACCGCAGGCGACACCTGGCGGGCGGTGGAGCGCTTGCGCCGCGAAGGCGTGCGGGTATTCACCGTGCCGGCGCTGGTGAGCGCCGGCACCGATGCCTGGGTGGAAGGTCTGGACCTGCCCGCCGATGCGCGCCGCGATGAGCCGGTGCTGGCCACGGTGCAGGTGTACAGCCAGTCGCGCCAGCTGGCGCGGGTCTGGATCGCCCGTGGCAGCCGCGACATTGCCAGCCAGCAGGTGACGCTGGCGCCGGGCCTGAACCGCGTGGCGCTCACGGTGAAGCTGTCCGAGGCCGGTCCGGTGCCGCTCACCGCCCGCGTGCAACCGCGCCCGGCGGCAACGCAATCCGCGGCGCAGCCGGCGGCGGCAGGCGTTACGCAGACGATCACCGTGGGAGAGCGTCCGCGGGTGCTGCTGGTGCAAGGCAGCGCAGCCGCCGGTGGCGCGCTGCCGGAGGTGCTGCGCAAGCAGGGCCTTGAGGTGGCGCAGGCGGCGCCGGGCGAACTGCCGCGCGAGGTGGCGGGCTTCGCGGGGCGCGATGTGGTGGTGCTCGACGATGTGGCCGCGCGGGATGTGGCGCCCGAGTCCATGACGGCCCTGGAGACCTGGGTGCGCGAGCAGGGCGGCGGTGTGCTGTTCGTGGCCGGCCCCAACACCTACGGCGAGTCGGGCTGGCGCGAATCGGCCCTCGAGCGGGTGCTGCCGGTCACCTTCGAGGCGCGCGAGAAGCGCCGCGACTTGGCGCTGCTGATCGTGCTCGACCGCTCCTACAGCATGAAGGGCCGCAAGCTCGATCTCGCTAAGGCGGCCACCCTGGGCGCCCTCGACCTGCTGGATGAGAACCACCGCTTCGGCGTCATCACCTTCGATGCCCAGCCCGACATGACGGTGCCGCTGGCGCCTGTGCGCAGCAAGCGCCGCGCGGAAGACCTCATATCGCGCTTCACCGCCAGCGGCCAGACCAACATCTACCCGGCGCTGCAGACCGCCTACCGGGTGCTGGCGGACCAGAAGGAGGTGCGCTCGCGCCATGTGATCCTGCTCTCCGACGGCGACACCCAGCCGGCGGATTTCCAGCGGCTGGTGAAGCGCATGGCCGACAACGGCATCACCGTCACCACCGTGGCCATTGGCGGCGAGGCCGACAAGGCGCTGCTGGAGAACATCTCCAAGTGGGGCAACGGGCGTTTCTACTTCACCGAGAGCGCCGAGCGCGTGCCGAAGATCTTCATCGAGGAAACCCAGCGGCTGGTGAACGAGAGTTTCGTGGAGGAGCCCGCCCGCGCCGTGCCGCGCCGCCAGGCGGAGCTGCTGCGCGGCATCGACTTCGACAGCGCACCGCCGCTGAAGGGCTACGCCAGCCTCAAGGCGCGCGAGGCGGCCGAGGTGACCCTGTCAACCGAGACCGGTGCGCCGTTGCTGGCGCGCTGGCAGGTGGGTCTGGGCCGCGGCGCGGTGTTCGCCTCGGACGCGGGCAACCGCTGGGCCGCCGACTGGCGCGGGTGGAAGGGCTACGGGCCGTTCTGGTCGCAGTTGACGCGCGAGGTGATGCGCCGCGAGCGCGCCGAAACCGGCAGGCTCGAAGTGACGCGCGAGGGTGGCGTGGTGAGCGTGAGTCTGTCGGCACTGAGTCCCGACGGCGCCTTCCGCGATGGCCTCACCCCCGCCGTGCGGGTGAGCGTGCTGGGCGCCGCGCCGCGCACCCTGCGGCTGCGGCAGGCGGGCCCCGGGCGATACCTGCTCCGCCTGGCCGATGATCCGGCCGCGGCGGGTGCCGCGCGCGTCGAGTTGTTGCCTGGCGGCGGCGTGGATGCCGGGCTGGTGCGGGCGGCGGGCGTGCGCGACTTGCAGCCGCCCGTGGATGCCGAGGACCGCCTCATGCCCCCGGATCGCGCGCTGCTGCAAGCCATTGCCGACCACACCGGCGGGCGCTACGCACCCAAGCCCGCCGAGGTGTTCGACCCCATGGGGGACACGGTGCGGCTGAACCGGCCCCTGTGGCCGTGGCTTGCCGCCCTGGGCCTGCTGCTGTGGCTCGCCGACCTGGCGCTGCGGCGGGCGCCCTGGGGCGGGCGGCGCTGAGCGCGGCGCCAGGGGGCTCGGCCCGGTCGGCACAGGCGCCCGCGCCTGGATTACCCTTGCTGCTTCATCAACACCGGCCGCTTCTGACCACCATGCAACGCTTTCTCGCTACCCTGTTGACCTTGACGCTGTGGTGTCTGGCGCTGCCGGCCGCCATGGCTGCCGACGCGGCTCCCATGATCCGCCTGGAGTACCGCCTGGTGGCCTTCGGTATCGATCCCAACGGCTTCGAGGGCGCCACCCGCAGGCTCTGGCGGGTGGGCAATACCCAGTTGCGCTATGAGGAGCCCCTCAACCCCGCCACCGGCGCGCAACTGCTGGTGGTGGTTTCCATGCCTGATGCGTGGTTCATCGATGCGGCCGCCCGACGCGGCACCTATCGCAAGGATTCGGATGCCGCCGGGAAGGTGAAGTTTCCCGCTTTCGCGCCCCAGTTCGGCGATGAGATCGCGAAGATGGAACTCGGTTTCGAGCAACAGTGGTTTGCTGAGCGCAACGCGGTGGACGCCGGCGAGCGCACCGTGCAGGAGGTGGACTGCCGCCTGCAGACGGTGGAGGCGGACGGCAAGAAGGTGACCCTGTTCTCGCGCAAGGCCAACGGCCTGCCTTTTCAGATCGTGGTGGAGACGGCTGAGCGCGCCGTGGCGGTGCGCTTCGCGCGTTACGAGCGCGCGCTGGAGGTGGACAAGGCGCTGTTCCAGCCGCCCGCCGGCGTGGAGATCCAGGCAGAGGCGCCGGCCGCGAAGCAATAGCGGCCCGCAGGCGCGCTCACATTGTGCGGATCGGATGGTCATGGCCCCCGCCAGTCGATCCGCGCAACGTGGGCCCGACCGGCGGCCGGCGTGGTCATCGCACCGCTGGCGAGCCCGCCGGTGGTGCTGTCAGAGCGGGTCTGATGCGCCCGAAGGCGCCGCGCTTGGTTCCCGTAACGTGCTGGAATGGGAAGGTCGTCGAAGTGTCTGCCTGCAACTGACAAGGGGGATCGAAAATGCCTGCTGCTCTGCCGTCTTCGTACGCGTGGCTCAAAGAGGAACCAGGGCCTCGCATCCTCAAGGAGTTCGTCGGCGTTTACGGCGTTGCCGAGGATCCAGGTCCTGGGTCGAATCCCGCGATCCTCACATGGGCCAAGATGGTGGGACTGGAGCGCGTCTATCGCGATGACGCCACGGCCTGGTGCGGTCTGGCCATGGCCTATGTGGCTGGTCAGGCGGGTTGGGACAACGCGCCGCGCGGCAATTCCCTGTTGGCGCGCAACTGGCTCTACTGGGGTACCGCAGCACTGGTTCCCATGCTTGGCGACGTACTGGTTTTTTGGCGGGGTGCGCCGACGGGTATCAAGGGTCACGTGGGCGTGTACGTGGGCGAAGACGAGGATGCCTACCACGTGATTGGCGGCAACCAGGACGATCGTGTCAGCATCAAGCGCATCGGCCGTCAGCGCCTGCTCCAGGCGCGCCGTTGCCCGTGGCGGATCAACCAGCCAGCCAATGTCCGGCAAGTCCGCCTCGCAGCGAACGGGGCTTTGTCCACGGACGAAGCATGAGCCGCAAGGCAAGCCGCTTTCGGTCAGGGGTGCCGTAGGGAGCGTTCTGCTCGAGGGGGCGAGTCGCCACGATGCCCTTGTGCGCCTCGCCATGGGACCGCGCGGAAGGGTTCCTCGCGCCCGGAGCTGCTGGGGCGTGGAGCAGCCTGCGGGCGGAACGGGCCGGCGGTTCAGGCCGATCTCCGAACGGGTTGGTGTTCCGGGCCGCGTCGCAACACTTGCCCGAGCGTGCGCGATTGACGCGGGTTGTTGGCCGGCGGGATACTCGTTTCGCAACGATTCCGTTCCCACCGATCGCCACTGCAAGCGGAGGAGCCATGTCCGTTCCGTTCCAGAACCGCGTCTTCACCTTCACCCAGCCCGATGGCAGCACCATTCAGGTACGCGGCTGGGGTGACCAGCACCACGCCGTCTTCGAAACCCTCGATGGTTTCACGGTGACGAAGAACCCGGCCAACGGCTACTTCGAAGTGGCGCGCGTCTCGGCCGACGGCAACGCGCTCGAACCCTCGCCGGGCCCGGCGGGCCACCTCGATGCTGCTGGTGCGGGCCTGGCGCCCGGATTGCGGGTCAGCGCGGCACGCGCCAAGGCGATCGGCCTCGAATCGGCCTTGCGTAATGCCGGCCGCCGCTGCGAGCAACGTTGGCTCGAGCGCCGGCGCCAGTTGCAAACCGTCCGGGCCATCGGCGCCGCGGGGGGGCCGCTGCTCGCACCGCCGCAACGCCAGACCATCGGCGATTTCGTCGGCCTGTGTCTGCTCATCGACTTCAGCGATGCGCCAGCCACCATCCCGCGGGAAGAGGTCGATCGCTTCTGCAACCAGGCCGGCTACACGGGTTTCGGCAACAACGGTTCGGTGTTCGACTTCTTCCGGGACAATTCCGGCGGTCTGTGCCGCTACACCAACGTGGTGGCGCCGTATGTGCGAGCCTCCCGGCCCAAGAGCTACTACACCGACCCCGCCGTCGAGCAGCCCGTTCGCGCGCGCGCGCTCATCACCGAGGCCCTGAACCAGCTTCGCGCCAACGGATTCGACTTCTCCCGGCTCACCACCGATCGCCAGGGTTTCGTCTACGCCCTGAACGTGTTCTACGCCGGACCCGTCACCAATAACTGGTCTGAAGGGCTCTGGCCCCACTCCCACTACCTTGCCACAGCGCAGCAGCTCGTGCCCGGCAAGTCGGCCTACGACTACCAGTTCACCGCCATGGGCTCGGAGCTGACACTCGGCACGTTCTGCCACGAGAACGGCCACATGCTCTGCGACTACCCCGATCTCTACGACTACGGAAGCGAGTCCAGCGGCGTGGGCCTCTACTGCCTCATGTGCGCCGGCAACTTCAACGAGAAGAACCCGATTCCCATCAGCGCCTATCTCAAGCGGGCTTCGGGCTGGGCGAGCAGCGTGGTGCCGATAGAGCACGACAAGACCATCACACTGACGGCCGGCAGCAACGAGTTCGCCATCTATCAGCGCAGCGGCCGTGAGTACTTCCTTCTGGAGAACCGGCAGAAGAGCGGTCGTGACGCCGGACTGCCCGATGCGGGGCTTGCCATCTGGCACATCGACGAGGACGGCAGCAACAACCACGAGCAGATGCGGCCGGACAGTCACTACGAACTCTCGCTCAAGCAGGCCGACGGGCTGCTTCAGCTCGAACGGCTGCGTGATCACCTGGGCGACGGCGGCGACCTGTACGAAGGCTCATCGGCACGCTTTGCCGACGACACCACGCCTTCCAGCAAATGGTGGAGCGGGGTGGCCTCAAACCTCACCATCGACCAGGTCAGCGCCAACGGCCCGAAGATGACTTTCCGTTGTCGCATTGGCGGGGGCACGGTGACGCCGCCCCCTGGCGTACGGTACGTCTCGTCGCCCAAGCAGGCGATTCCCGACAACAATGCCACCGGTATCAGCGACACCATCACGGTGCCGGAATCGGTGAGCATTGCCGCCATCAAGGTGGGGCTCGACATCACTCATCCCTACCGGGGTGACTTGCGTGTCACGCTGACCACGCCGTGGGGCGTGGTGGTGGAATTGCAGCCCAGGGGCGAAGGCGGCAACGCGCGTAATCTCAAGCTCACCTATGACGAGGCGATGCTCCCGGCCCTGAGCACGCTGCGCGGTAAAGGCACCCAGGGCGCCTGGCGGCTCACGGTGCAGGACCTGGCCGCGCGCGACGTGGGCCGGCTCAACAGCTGGGGGCTCGACATCACGGCGGCAGCCGCAACCGCAGGGCCGGTGGAGCTGAAGGAGGCGCCCGGCACCCCCATACCCGACCACCCGAGCCCGGGCATCGAGCGCTCGCTCAGCAATGCCGCCGCCTTCCCGGTCGGCAGCGTCGAAGTGGCGGTGGACATCTCTCACAGCTACATCGGCGATCTGCGCGTCAGCCTCGTTTCAGCCGCCGGCACCGTGGTGCCATTGCACGAGCAGGCGGGCGGCTCGACCCGCGACCTGGCAAAGACGTACACGGTGGCATCCACGCCCGCGCTCGCGGCGCTCGCGGGAGAGGCCGCGGCGGGGAAGTGGCGCCTGCGGGTGGTGGATGTGGCGGCACAGGATCAGGGCAAGCTGAACTCCTGGCGCGTGATCCTCAAGCCGTAGACGCCGTCTTGACCCAAAGGCGGCGACCGCCGCGTCGTCGATCACCTGGCGCGCTGTCTGGGTCACATCGTAAAGCGCGGCGCGTTGGGTTACTTCGTAAACTTGATGATCCTGAAAAAGTACTTGTTTGGTGTCAGCTCTCGGATCATTGGTTGCTTGCCGTCGTCAAGCGTGACTCTTGTTTGACTGAGCTTGGACCCAGACGATCGATTCTCCTTGTGGTTGAGCGGCCATAGATTGGGAAACGTGTCCCCACTAGGGCCCACCATCTGAAGTTCACTGACGTGGTCGCCATCGGTCGTTCCTTCTTCGGCCGTTTTTGTTTCGCGGTCATAGCCGTGCTTCTTGAGGAGATCATTGAACCTCTCCTTTTCCTTTTCAACTCGTCCCTTGTATGGCGAGTCCTCGAATGTCTTGTCCTTGAACGGTCGCCATGCCGTGGTGACGCCGATGGTGTCTGCGCCGAAGACTTTTTTCCTGCCGGTCGGATTAAACTCCTCCGCCTTTGGCATCGATTTCAGCTTGCTTTGCGGAAACTGTTTCCCGTTAGATACGTTTTCTGGCACTAACCAGATCGACGAGTAATTGGCCAAAGGTCGCTTCGGCCATTCGATTGGGAATGGATTGGTCTTACTTCCCGCAGCCCCGGAGCCCTTCTTCTTTTTCACTTTCTCGGTGCGGTTAGGATTGATGACGTACTTGATGTCCCAGTTGTCGCCGCCGTCGACCACTTCCAGGGACTTGAAGACGCCCTTGAACTTGCGGCGCGCTGAATTGACTCCGGCCTCCACCTCTTCTTTCGAAGCGCCGTCCTTGGCGTAACGGGTAGTCAATGCCGAAAGGGCCGCAAGCGCCGGCGTGATCTTCTCTTCGGAGGCCTGCTTCCCTTTGCTTTTGGCGGCAGCTTCCTGCTTGCCGCCAGCCGCCTTGACGTCCCCTCCTGCGGGCTTCTTGCCCTTCTTCGCCGCCTCGTCCTGGTACTGCTTGACGGTTTTGCCGGTGGCGGTGCGCGCGTTCGGGTCGGCGGGCTTGCCACCTTTGCCGGCGCTGCCGGGTTGGACCTTGGATTTCGCGGCGGGTGGCGCCCCGGCTTTGCCCGGCGCGGCGTTGCCCTTGGGCGAGGCCTTGGGCGGCGGGTCCGCTGCCTTGCTGTTCTTCTCGCTCCACTTGCCAGGCTTCTCCACGTCGCCGCCCTTGCCCGGCTTTGCCTTGTCGCTGTAGAGGTCCGTCATGAACTTGCTCGAGTCGAACTCCACCGGCTTGAGGTCCAGCTTCGGCCACTGACCGGAGCCGAAGACATAGTCGATGGAGGCGCCGATGCCGAGCGGGCTGCCCAGTGGCCACTCCTTGCCGCCCAGGGGCCAGGTCCATTTCTTGTCGGGCACCGGAGACCACCAGGGCGCATCGACCTCGACGAACAGGTCGCCGCTCAGGCCGAGGAAGGGTTGGGCCACGATCTCCATGTCACCGCGGATGAACCACTCGCCCTTCTTGTCTTCGCCGGGCGCCGCCTTCTCGCGGTAGCCGATGATGGGGGTCGCCTCCGCGTAGCCCTTGATGCCCGCGATGCCGTTGACACCGGCGCCAGCCTTGATGTCGTGGCCAAGGACTTCGAGCCCGGCGCCGCCTTCCCCGCGCAGCCGCGCGCCCGCGGCCGCTGAGATGTTGAGCGTCCCCTGGATGCTGAAGTCCTGGCACTTGGCGGGGTCCGTGGAATACGTTCCCTGGACGATGATCTTGTAGAACTTCGCCGGGCCGACTTTGGCGAAGGCGTCCATGCCGACGTTGGCAAAGATGAAGATGTTGCCCACCACCGGGATGCCGTAGGAGGCGCGGATCTCCACCTTGAAGAGTTGCCTGACGTAGTCCTTCTGCGGAAAGAGCTCGAACTCCCGCTGCGGCGTGATCTTGCCGATGATGGTCACAAAGCCCTTCGGGTCCACGATGACGCGGGCGGTGCCGTTCAGCCAGGCATTGAAGACGAAGGAAAGATCGCCCTCGCCGAAGACCACGTAATCCACTTTTTTCGAGGCCCTGGCGGCGGCGGGCGAGGGCGCTGCCGGCGCCTGCTCCGGCGGCGCCTTCTTCTGCTCTTCGAGTTGCCTCGCCTGGTCCTTGTCCATCAGCCGCAGCGTCACCTCGCCCGAGAGCTTCTCGCCCTTGTAGCCCGCCTTGCCTTCTCCGGTAACGGCCTGGCCATCCCAGGCAACGTCGATGCTGCCGCTGAAGTTCTTCGGCAGATTCAGGCCCACCGCTGCCTTGCCGGTGATGAGCCCGTCGGCGGCACGTTTCATTTCCAGCGCCCCGGTGGCGAGGCCCTTCACGTCGATGGTGGCGCTTGCATCGAAGGCGATCGCCTCGTCCTCGGCGATGAGGGTGATCTTGCCTTTGAACGCCTGCCCCAGGGTGATTGGCACGCCGCTCAGGCCCACCTTGAGCCTGCCCCCGGCAATGGTGTTGACCACGCCCGAGAGCGCGCCAAGGCTGATGCCGGCCAGCCCCAGAACCTCGGGCGCCTTGCGGATCTGGGCATCGAAGGCATCGAGCTTTGCGCCTGCGGCGAACCCGACCCGCCCCTCGATCTTGGTGCTCTCCACATTCACCACGAGGCAGGGTGCCAGCCCGGGCACCGCCTCGCCGACCCGGGCGAACATCGGGTGAGAGAGCGGCAGGCGCTGGTTATGAATGCGGTAGTTGCCCTTACCGCGCGTCTCGATGTCGATGGGGCCCTCGGCCAGCTTGCCAAAGCGGGTCTGCACGCGGCTTTTCTTGCGCCCGTCCAGGAAGGCAGCGATGGGTTGCTCTGGCCTGAACGCATCGCCCATGGCCTTGAGGTCCATCACGCCCGGTGCCATGTCCTCGCCGGCCGGCGCCCGTCCCAGGGTCACTGCGGCGCCGCCCGCCTGCTTTGCGGAGGGGGCGGGTGCAGGCCGCGACGGCGCGGGCGCCGGGGTCTTGGCTGCCGGGGCCGGTGCCTTGGCGGGAGCGCGCGCGGCCATTCGGGTGCTCAGCTATCCTGCCGCAGCGGGCACACGCCGCCCGCCTTGCGGTATTCGCGGCGGATCGCGGCGAGTAAGTCTTCGTCGCCAAGCGGCGAATCGCGGTCCAGAGCCAGCAGCGTTGCGTGCAGTGCCGCATTACGGATCTGCCCACCGGAGAGGGCGCAGCGCTGTGCCACATCCCACAACAGCCCATCGTCCACGGCATGCGCGGCGGGCAGGTGCAGGCTCCAGATGGCCAGGCGCTCGTCCGGCTGGGGCAGCGGAAAATCCACCACCACGTCCATGCGGCGCGCGAAGGCGCCGTCGATGCGATCTCCCGCGTTGGTGGTGACCAGAAGGATGCCGCCAAACGACTCCACGCGCTGCAACAGGTAGTTGGTCTCGAGATTGGCGTAGCGGTCGTTGGAGCTGTCCACATCAGTGCGCTGGGCGAGCAGCGCGTCGCCCTCGTCGAGCAACAGCATCACGTCCAATTCCTCGGCGCGGGAGAAGGCGCGCTCGAGGTTCTTCTCGGTCTCGCCGATGTACTTGTTTACCACCGCCGCCAGATCGATCCGGTAGATGTCCTTGCCGAGCGCGTTCGCCAGCAATCGCGCGGCGAGCGTCTTGCCGGTACCGCTTGGTCCCTTGAACAGCGCCCTGACGCCGGCGTTGACCGCGCCCGGCGGCCCGCCGGCGAGCCGGCCCAGGCTTTCCCGGTGGCGGCAGCGCACCTCCAGTTCATGCAAGTCGGCGAGGGTGTGGACGGGTGCCGCGAGGTGGCTCCAGTCCCCCGCGCCGGACACCGGGGTGGCGATGGTTTCCAGCGCCTCCCGGTGCAGGCTGCAGGCTGCGGCGCGCACGTCCTCCAGTGTGACGGCCTCGCGGCCGTCGAGTGTTGCCCGGGTCGCTGCCAGGTCCGCGGCGCGGCGGATGCTGCCGCGGCCCAGCCGCATCGCGCCTGCGATGGCGCCCAGGTCCGTGCACGGCCTTGTTCCCAGAGCCGCCTGCCAGTGTTCGCGGCGCTCTTCCGGCCCCGGCATGGGGAGTTCGAGTTGCACCGCCTGCCGCACCGGGGCGCCGGAGAGGCCGCCCTGACGCTCCATCGTGATGCCCAGCGGGCCCGCAAGGCCGGGAAGGTCCGGCACCACGGCCGTCTCGCCAGGGCCGGGCCGGAGCACCAGCACGGGCATTGCACCCAGCAGCGTGGCGAGCGGAGCGGCGAACCGCCAGCGCTCGTCCGTCTGCGGCGCAGAGGCGTCGATCTCCAGCAGGCCCCGCCCCGTTGCCCGGGCAAGCGCCCCCAGCAGCGTCCGCCGGCCGTTGGCACGCGGACCGCGCACCACCACCGACTGGATTGCGTCAGCCGCGAGGAGCGCCGCGATCCCCTTTGCCTTCTGCCGCAGCGAACCGTCCAGCAACAGCGCATCGAGCGTTTGCAGGCCATCCGCGCTCTGGAACCGTGCCCAGGGGGCCGGGCGCTCTGCCGCGAGGCCCCGCATCGCGTCCCACAGCAAGGGCGGCACCGCGAGCTGCCACTCGGCGCGGGGCGCCTCCTGGCTGACTGGCGCCAGAAGGCCGCTGCCCGACAAGTGCCGGATCGCTTCGTGGACATCGGCATCGCCCGCCCACCACGCTGCCAACAGGCCCACCGTGGGACGGCGCAGCCCCCGGGTGCCGTTGAGTTGCTCGAACAGGGCGCCGAAACGCGCGTCTTCCTCGGGCAGCCCCACGGTCATGAGCAATGCCATCTCGTCGCCCCCCAGGTCGAGGGCTTCGCGCAGGGCCCGCAGCGGCAGGTGCCCGTCGTGGGCGTTTTCCCAAGCGCGCACCGCGCCATCCCAATGGGCCGCCGCCTCCGGCGCGGGGACCCCGGCCAGCCCGTGGTCGGCGAGCTGATTGGCGTAGTGCGCCAGGAACGGAAAGTCCTCGAACGCCTGGTCGAAGGAACCGCCGTTCTCCACCATGCGCCCCATCACCCGCGCGATGGCGGCATAGAACCACAGGCGGAAATGCGTTGCGGGGTTGCGGGACAGCGCCGCGAAGGGCTGGGCCAGGGCCCCGGCCAATTCGGCGGGGTCAGTCATAGTGGAAGGCCACGTGGTGGCCCGCCGCGGGCACCCAGCCGGGGTCCCGGTCCAGCCCCGCGAGGCGGACCTCGACGGGCAGGCTGGCGAGCTCGAGATGGACGTCGAGGCGGGCGGCGCTCACCGTGATGCGGGCCGGTCGCCGCAGCAGCAGGCGCGCAGCGCGGTGCGGATGGCGCACGCCCAGGCCCGCGGCCAGCCGGCGCCGCAGGTAAGCCATCACCCAGCCGGTCCAGCGCTCGATGGGGTGCACCTCTGGTTGCCCCGCGGAATCGGCGTCGTGCCACAGCCGGAAGCGGAACTGCTCGCGCCAGGGGCGCATTTCCCGGCGAACCTGAGCCTCGGCCGGGCACGCGTCCCGCGCCACGTCGAGCACGGCGAATCCCGCGGGATGATGCACGGTCAGCCGCCCGCCGCAGACCTTCCAGCGCCATGCGCCCCGCCGGCCCGCGAAGGGCACGAGCCACGCGGTGGGCATGCGCCAGTTGCCGGGCGGAACGAAGCTCAGGCCGGGCTCCGAATCGGGCGCGCGGCCCGCGAGATCCGCGAGCAGCGCCCAGATCGGGTCGCGGCGGATCGCTGGGCCGGCGAGATGCTCGCCCGCGCGCGCGAGAAAATCCCAGGGCGCCAGCTCGATGCCCGGTTCCAGCGGCGCAGTGAAGTCGCCGTACAGCCCCAGCGCGATGGCGGCGTTGATCAGGCAGAACAGGCCGCCGTAGCCGGTCGCGACGGTGCGCGGCTCGCCGGAGGGCTCGTCCCGCGGGCGGGGTGCGGGAGTGATGTCGGCAGCCAAGGCCGGAAGCGCCTGCTTCCGTGAGAAGGGGGCCGGCGCGGGCGATTCATGCAGGGCCGATGCTCCGGCCGCAGCACGTGCGCGCAGCGGCCCCGGCGGGTGATGGCCGGGCGGCGCAGCCGGGGGGGCGGCAAGGATCGGCTCCCGCGCCGCGGTGCCCGAGGGCATGGCACCGAGACCCGGGCCTGGCAACGGGCTGGCGTGCCAGCCTCCCGCGGCACCACGGGATGTGCGCGCGGGGAGCGATGGGCCGGCGGCCGCCCGGGGCGGCCGTGCACCGGCCAGCGGCGCAGGGGGTGCGGACGCGCCGGACTCGGCCGCGACGCTCGGCTCGCCATGGGCTTCGTACTGCCTCAGCCAGCGCGTGACGGACACCGCGAATGCAGCGGTTCTCGCCTCGGCGGGGGCGCGCGCCAGGGCCAGGGTCACCGCGAGCAGCGCCCGCTGGGTGGAGGACAGGGGCTGCGCCAGCGCCTCGGGCGCGCGGCTGGCGATCAGCGGAGGTGGCTCAAGAGCCAGCGTCGCCGGTGCCTGCGCGGCTTGCGGAGCGGCAACTGCCGCCCCGGCGGCGGCCCGCCGGGCGCGGTGATGGTGAGCAGGCGTGCGGGGCGGCGTGTCTTCCGTCGCCGCCATCGCCTCCCCGAGCGGGACAAGGCCGTGGGCGCGGAGCACCGCTTCGAGAAGACCCTTGGCGACGGTCTCGTCCAGCGCCCGGGCGAAGCGCACCGCGATGTCGTGTCGCGCGAGACTCGCCATGGCCGGGGGCACGAATGCCGGCGTCTCGGCCCAGGCCCTGCTCAACGCCCGGGAAATGTCCTGCCCGCGGAACAGGGTTCGCCACCACCAGCGACCAGTGGCCACGCCGTCGAGCCAGTCCCGGGCCAGACAAGCCAGAAGCTCGGCGCGGTCGTTGAAGAGCACCGATTCGGCGCCCGGCGGCACCGGCCCCGTGGCGGGACGCGCGGCCTGCCGGGCGGCGGCGTCGAGGGCCTGCGCCACCGCCGCGCTCCAGCGCGGGGGCGCGGGTCCGGGACGGCGCAGCGACACCGTGCCGGGCAGGGGATCGCGAAGGGTGCGGACCAGCAGTACCGCCGCCGGCGCAAGGCCGCGAGGGCTCAGGTCGGCCGCCGCCAGTGCGGCACCGGTACGCAGGGCGGCGCCGACCTGGTCGCGGACAGTGCCGCGCAGCCGCAACCGCCCGATGGCAGCCCCCCCCGCAAGGCCTCCACCAAGGGCATCGAAGCTCACGCCGGCCCTTCCCGCAGTCCGGGCCGTGGGCGACGGGCCCACAGCATGGCCCCCGCGGCGATCATGGCGAGGCAGACGAGCTGATTGACATCCAGGGGCCCTGCCACCGGGACGGCATCGGCCCGGAGAAATTCGATCGCCAGGCGGGTGACGCCGTAGAAGGCAAGGCCCACCGCGAGGCGTGCCCCGGCGGGCCGGGCGCCCATCCCGAGCAGGATCGCAAAACCCGCCAGCCCCGCCACGGCGTGGTAGAGCTGGGTCGGATGCACTGGCAGGGTGTGTGCGGCGTCTGGGCCGATCAGCCCCGACGCCGCCTGCACCGCGAAGGCCTCCGTTTCGGGCCCGAAGCGCACCCCCCAGGGCACCGCCGTCACTGTGCCGGCACAGCAACCGTTGAAGAAGCAGCCGATGCGGTAGGTCGCATAGCCCAGGGCAACGGCAGGCACCGCCGCATCGGCATAGTGGAGAAAGCGCTCGCCGCGCAGCCGCAGCACCAGCCAGGCCCCGCCGGCCGCGCCAGCGAACGCGCCCAGCGCCCCCTGGCCCTCAGCCGCCGCGTGGCCGCGTCCGGCAACCAGCAGCGCCGCATAGCCACTGCCCGCCATCGCGGCACAGGCGAGGCCGCCGAGGCCGGCGAGATACATGGACCATGGGTCCAGCCGGTCTCGGGCCGCCTGCCATGCCGCGGCGGCGAGGGTGATGGCCACCGCCGCACCCCAGTACAGGAGAGGATTGCCGGTCAGCGCAAGCATGACACTCCTGCTTCAGTCAGCAAATCTCGATGGAATGCCGGGCTTCCCGCCTTTACTCCTGCGTCGCAGGAAGGCAAGGCCGCCGACGCCGATGGACCCGAAGAGCGTGAAGGTTGCGGCCAGTGTTCCCGAGGAGTTCGACGCCACTTGCTTGCAAGCCATGAGGCATTTCATGTCACCGCAGGCGCACTTGCACTGAGTTGCCGGCTTGGCGGTCTCGATGGCGTTGAGCTCGTTGGTGATCTTCACGGATCCTCCGTCCGGTACTGCCACCTTGAAAACCGAGTCTCCCTGAAGAGGCGTGGCGCCGGACAGGTTCGCGCCCCAGCCATACAGGGGCCCCTCGTGCCACACGAAATAGCCGAACGAAGTCTGCTGATCCAGGAGGATATGCGGCTTACCGTCAATAAGAACGTTCTTCCCTGCGGAATGAAAGGCATGTACGGCGTAGGTTGGCATCACCGCCGCGAGTTGCTCGTAAGACATGCGGGGCTGAATTCCCCGGGACAACGCTTGGTGAATTTCTTTGAGCTGTCCGCCCACCGGGATGGGCTTGAGCTCCGATTGGGGTTCGAGGCTCGTCCTGTTTTCGTTGGCGCCGCTTCCCTTCACCATGGGCATGTTGCGTCGGTCCACGAAAAGATACACATCGCGCGCACCCGGCGCCGTAGTGATCTCCGCGATTCGCGAAAAGGTCGACGCCTTTGCAAAGTCCATATTGGTTAGCGCGCTGTCCTTGAGGAACTCCACGGGGCCATCCAGCTTGACCAACATGCAACTGTGCGGATTCAGCGTGGGCGTTGGTTCACCGGAGCAATAGTTCGGTATACCGTTCGGACCCTCCTCCGCAAGATACCGTGGAGGATTACTTCCTTCGACGAAGAACCTGCATTTTTCTCTTTTAACAAGGGACCAAAACGACGCGATCTGGGCTTTGCCCTGGGCCGGCACCTGGGTTGGGTCGGTTGCCACAGCCGGTGAGAGAAACGGCGTTGTCGGCGGACTCTGCACAGGCTGATTGACCAGATTGGGCGTCAGTGTGCTCCAGGAGCTTCCCGTAAGCGTGCCCCGCTGGCTTCCCCAGTTGGCAAAGTAGAACGTCGCCTTGACGTTCGAAAGATCACGGGTTGCGTTGTCGATGTTCTCGGGCAGTGCGTAGAACCGGTTTGGCTGCGTGATCGAAATCTGGCTCCTGCTGGTCGGAAACTGCATATTCTTCACACCGATGTCAGAGTCGGCCAGGCTTACGCCGGCGCACGCGGAATTGGGGCCGATGAAGAACTCGCCCCAGCTGGTAACGTCGGGAACATGGTTGATGACGCCTTGAGTTCCGATTTCCTGGTAGTAGGCCCAGGAGAGGGCGTCACCTCTGGGCCACGTGAAGCTCGGCAGACCGGGAGCGCCATTTAGGGGTACGGACGGCTGTATCGAGTACCACATCCTAAAATCCTGGACACCGTTAGTCGGGATGCGCATTTGCAGTGTGAATGCGGGTTTGCTGCCAGGCATCGGTGCCGGCATGATCCAGACGCGGGTGTTGTCCGCGGCCCATGTCGGAATCTGGACGCCCTGGGACGTCCAGTTCATGCCTGACTGCTGGAATGCTGTGAAGGAGAGGTATGTGGCGCTGCCCTCGACGGAACGTTTCGGGGTCACGGTGCCCGCCGTTTCCGTCGAATTGGCAGCGATGCGGGTTCTCAAGACGATCGGGCTACCCGTTCCAAGCTTGATCCCCAAAACGACAGATGTGGAATTCGCGAAGAAATCCATAGTTTTCGACGACCACGAGAGCAGCAGCGCTTGTCCGTCGTAAAGGGCGCGGAACTCGGCTGGATCGGTTGCGCCTGCGCCGTAGTCGATGCTCAGAGCGCCACGCCAGCGTGGGTCTTCAGTGCGCCGGAAGTCCCGGCTGAAGGACTTCGAGAGGCGCTCCTTGTCGGGATCCGGATAGCTGTCCCACCAGTTCGGCGCGCCTGCCCAGTAGGGCACCCCCGTGGCTTGCGGGACACAGAGCTTCGCCGCCGGGAGGGCGGATCGAGGAAAACCCGCCAACGCCAGGACGAGCATCGCAGCCGTAGCCAACCCAAAAAAACGCCTTCCGCTACTCGACTGCCTGTCGCTTCTCGTGTCTATAAGATCGTTGTTACAGGTGCACATGGCTTAACCTCCTCTCTGACCTTCTCATCGCTGGTAAAAAGCCAAAAGAATTTTTATGGCGCGGCAAGCTCTCCGCCGGTTTCATCGCGTCGGTCGTTGTTATCCGAACATCACTGGCTAGCCACCTCGAGGGTGAGGGGAAACGTCTTGACCTTGTTTGCTCCAGCGGTTTGCCCGCGCCGGGTGATAGTGAGCGTCATGCGCCCGCTCGGGGATGGATTTGGTTTGGCCTGGATGGCAACCTCGACAATCAACGGCGCATCCTTGGTCAGAGCGACGTTGCTGGCCGTCGTGAGCGTTCCTTGATCGGCTGTTGGAGCCAGCAGCGCGAGGGTCCATCCTGATCCGTCGGTCAACTTCAGTTCGAAGTCGCAATTACACGAGGTCATGCCGGCAAGAATTGCCTTTTCGGAAAGCCTCAGCGTCATGTTGGCCTTTACGGTGGACGTGGTCTTCAGCACTCCGTCAGCAACGGCAGTGGGAGGTTCATATGCGGGCGTCTCCAGAGTAAGGAGGTCGTCATTCGGGTCCTCGGCACCGACCTTGTAGCTCTTCTCGCCGGATTCCCCGGACTGGACTCCTGGCGCAGATGCTTTCACCAGGATATTGAAATCCGCCGTGAAGGGAAGCTTGCTGACTTTTATGAAAATGAGTTCGGTGGCATTAGGTGCGAGTTTCACTGCCCGGTTCAGCAACGGGTTCTTGTTCTTGTCGAGGACCGTAACCAAGGTGTCGTACTTTGTTTTGCTGAGCGCTTCACCCTTGTCAGCGAGCGATACCGAGATCGAGAATGTCGCCTCCTGAGAGGCCTTCGAAGTGATGCTGTGAGGAAAGAACGTGTCCGTGTCCGTCTTGGGTGGATTGGGGTCTATCGTCTCCGGGACCACGAGCACATATCCGTACAGGGGGGCTTCCGCCGGGCGAACCGTCACTATCCTCGAATCGCTGCTGGTTCGGTTAGCCACCGTGAGGAGTATCTTTTTTCCCTCCTTCGGTAACCCTCCAGGATCTGGAACCGCCACAATCAGGCGATCATCCCGAGACCCGGCCTCGAATGCGAACACCGGCTTGTTTCCGAACGTCGTGTAGGAGGCGCCCAGGGTGTATTCGAAGTTGCGGCCCTCGATCGCTACTTCATCGCCCACCGTCAGGTCGTCAGATGGCAGTATGCGGCTGATCTTGACTGCAGGCCCCGCGTCGGGCTGCTGCGTCTCCACCTTCGCAAGCCTGACCTCCAGATCCGCCACATCCGCCAGAAGCTGGTTGAGCAAACCGGCTGTGATCAGATCGCCGGGTTTCACCTGGTCCGTGCGCCGGCTCAGGATGGCGATCAGGAGTTGCTCCTTCTCCGTGGCTGTGAGCTTGCTGCCGAGCTTGTCGAGGATGTCGCTGACCGGCACGACCATCTCGCCGGGCCTCACCAGCCGGAGTGCGTTTTCGAGGGGGGATGCCATCAGTGCCTCCTTCTTTCTGACATGACCGGGTGCGCCGGTCAGCGGTCGATGGGTGTGTTGGCGTAGTCCCAGCGGGACAGGTTGAAGCGGGCGTCGGCCCGGTAGGGCATGTGGCCGGTAGCGAACACCAGGCAGGCACGGGGTGCAGGGGTGAGCTTGTAGTCCAGCGCCTGGCGGTTCTCGCGCACGTAGTAGAGCCAGATCAGCTCGCCGCTCGCCAGGTCGATGGGCGGGTAGGCGTAGGAGTCGCGAATCAACCGCTCCAGGTTCGCGCCCTCCATGTGCGCCGGGCCGCGCACGGTGAGGCCGTCGAAGAACCTGGCAATGGCCGCCGCGTCGCCTGTGGGGTTGCCGGGCATGGGAATGAAGCCCGCGGGCGGCAGGTAGTCGAAGCGCTGCAGCGCGCTGATGCCGCGTGCGTCTGCGCTGCTGCCCAGGAGAGAGGCGAGGTGCTCCTGGAACTGCAGGAACATGGCCTCGCCCTCCGCGAGGCGCCGATCACCGGCAACCATGGGCCACGCGCCGGCGGCGCAGCGCTGCGTGATGCGCCGGCGAACAGACCACTGGTCCACGAAATCGATGTTCACCTCGAGCTTGACAATGGCCAGGGGAACGTCGCAATCGGAAAGCGCCTTGTCCGCGAGTCCGGCGAGGAGGCCGTAGGGTTCCTTGCCCGCGCCCAGGGGGTCTGTGATGAATGCGCGCAGGGCATCGGCGCCGAAGCATCGATGGGCGATCCGGTTGCGCCACAGGCTGAGCTTTGCCGGGGCGTCGGGCTTGGAGGGCCGCTGGTCGATGGCAAGCCGCTCGTCTTCCAGCAGCTGCCCCAGGGGCAACAGCCGAAACTGGACGGCCTCCACGAGGGTGTCGGTATTGCAGGGCACGGCTGCGTCGTCTAGGGCGTGGGTCAGGGCCTTGCCCTCCCGGTCTTCGGCGGGCGCGAGCGTGAGCAGGTAGATGCCGGGTGCGGCGGCGTAGGTTCCGCTGGTCAACCGGCCGCAATCGTCGAAGGTGCGCGATGCCACGGCGCGCGGTGGCGCGCGCCGGCCGAGGGTGACCTCCGTTTCGGATTCGAGATAAAGCGCCCGCCCGCTGCGGCTCACCGCAAGCCCCGGCTGGACGCGCACGCGGGGGTCGCCCGCGGGCACGTTCTCCACTTCGAGACCCCAGGCGATGCCGTGCCCGTTGGCCTGCGCGATGCGCCGGTCGGATTGGCGGCGTGCGTCCTGCTCGCGGCTCAGGTCCTTGCCCGTGAGCAGCCGGCCGTTGAAGAAGTTGACCGAGCGGATTCCGCCGTCGAGCACCGCTTCCTGAAGGAGCTTTGTGGTCATGCTGGGGCCTCCGGGCCGGTCACGCGGGAACCGTGAACATGCCCACCTCGATCAGGAATTCGATCGTCTCGAGCGTGGGGACATCGACTTCGGTGGCGCCGCGCGTCACCCGGAGCACGAATCCGTCGGGCTCGAACGCGAAAAACCGCACAGCCGCCACCGGGAGCTTCGCGCTGTGCACGGCCATGGCCTTCACCACGTACTGGGTCTTGTCGTCCGGTTGCGCATACTGGCCGAAGCCGAACTTCACAAGACCCTTCTTGACGCCCAGCGCCTTGAGTTCACCGAACACGGGCGGGTCTCCGGGGGCGGCCGCGCCGCGGACGCGGCCGGCCGCGACGACGCGATACCCGCTTGCGGGCGAAGGGGCGGGCGACGGGCTGGGTGGCGGCGAAAACTGAAACAGACCCTCCTGCAGCGCACGGAGGTGGAGCAGCCATGGACGCAGGGATTCGTCGCTGCCGTTGAGTGCCTTCACTCGCCAGCTCTGCCCAACGGGAAGCTCCACATCGACCTTCAGCGTGGCAAGGAGCAGACGCTCGTCGTGGTCTGCCGCCGTTTGCGGGGCCGCGCAACCGCAGGCGCGGCCGTAAGCCAGGGGACGCAGCTCGGTGACCCAGATTCGCAGTGCCTCTCGCAGATAGGCCTTCGCGTCCGCCGCTGTCACGGCGAGCCCGGTGGGCGCGGAGGCTTTCGGGGCCCAGGCCGATACCTTTTCCCGGAACGTGTTCAGGGGTGTCGAGGTGCCAGACGCCGCCATGGGAATCGCCCGCAACCAGCGGAGGAATTCCCCGAGGGCGTCCTCCTCCGTCTGCCGCGGGGCGTCGAGGGACAGCTCGAGCAGGAAGTCATCGGCGATGCGCGAGGGCGCCTTGAGCTGGTCCTCGCTGCGGCACGGCTCCCCGGGAACCGGCGCGGAGTCGGTGGGGCAGTCGCGGTAGGAGAGCACCAGATGCAGATCCATCGACCCGCTCGAAACAGTGGCGCCGAGCTTCTTCGTGACCTCCTCGCCGTGCCCTTTCAGCCATTCGTTGAGGTAGCCGCATTGGGCGCGCGGCACGCAGATGAGCCGGCCGCAGGGGTCGAGGGCGGCACCGCCGCTGACGGTGACCTTCCACTTCTTCAGCTGGTCCGGGGTTGCAGCCTTGTCTTCGTCCACCTTCACGGCCAGGCCCCGTGCCGTGCCGTAGCCGAGCAGGTCGCGGGCGAGCCACTGGTCGCGTCCGGAAAGGTAGGCGAACTCCTGGGTGAAGTCGTCTACCCCAAGCACCATGCCCTTGACGTAGTTGACATGACGGGTGGGATCCGGCGCCTTGCCTTGAACGAGGCTCACATCGGTGGCGAAGCAGCTCATGGTCTCTCTCAATGGGTCAGGCGGTCGCGGCCGAGAATGGCACGGTCCGCTCGTTGCTCAATCGTTGTGGGAGAGGCGTAGCCCTCGCCCAGGTACCCGCGGCCCAGGACCATGGGCACGATGAGCTGCTCGCGAGCCCCCTCGTCGAGCAGTGTGTCGTACCCGAGCCGGGCTTCCCCGACCCTGAACATGGCCCAGTAGAAGCGCAGGTCGAAGAGGGTATGGGCCGGCTTTTCCAGCTCCACGATGCGCCGGGCGAGATCGAGGCGGCGTTGCGGCTCCTGCGGCGTGAGCTCCGGGCCGGTGGGCATGGGCAGCAGGACGGAGAAGCGATGGGCGGTGTGGCGCATGGCCAGCACGGCGCTCTCGAACTGGAACCAGTCTTCCAGCGCGGCTCCGTCAGGGGGCAGCCGGCCGGGCAGCGGGATGAGGTCGAAGGCCTGCCAGGCGGTGGAGTACTCCGCGTTGAGCGCGCCGACGGTGGCATAGCGGCTGCGAAGGAAGGCCTGCCACGCAAGGCGTTCAACGGGGGTGCGCGAGGGGGCGGGCGCGCGCATGTGGGCGATCCAGTCGCGCAGCACGCGCGCATCGGCGGGCTGATTGGCGGGCAGCCCGATGGCATCGAAGCTCTCGTAGCGCGTGCCCCATGTACGGTCGAGGGCGTCAGCGTCCACGTGGGTGGCAGCGAGGTGCTCGCGCCAGGCCTGCTGCTCCATCGCCGCAGCCCAGGGTGTGAACCCCAGGGCGCTTTCGCAGAACAATGCCCAGTCGGTGGCGTTCTCGCCCGCTGGCGCCATGACGGGAAACTCGGGCAGCGCAGCGCCATCCGGCGAGCCGGTGAAGCGTGCATAGCGCTGTCGCAGGGCCCGGCCGCCCTGGGCTGGAAGCCAGGGCCGTCGATCCTGTTCGGAGACCGTTTGCGCCTGCGTCTGCCCAGGGTCGCCGAACAGTACGTCCGGGAGTTTGCGTGTGAGGTAACGCTCGATGATGCGCACCCCGAAGCGCTCGGGCTCGAGGCAGCCGGGCGCCGCCAGGCGCGACTCGTCGATTTGCCTGTCCAGCGCCAGCGACAGTGCCAGGCGAAGGCCGTGGGCAGTGCCCCGCCACTGGAAGAACAGCATGGCGTGGCGGATGAAGAGCCGCCGGCGTTGCTCGTCCCAGGCCGGGTCGAGTGCAACGCCAAACCAGCCGGCAAGCCACTCGAGCGCGTCGGCCGGCGCGCTGCGCCAGTCGAACAGGACCTGCGCAGCAGCCATCCGGTCTTCGGTGGCGGTCCAGAAGCCTTCGAGGTTGGCAAGGAAGCCGTCGAGGAACGCGGCGGAGCTGGCATCCTCCCGGTACACCGCCGGAAGGTACTCGCCCAGGTAAGAGAAGCGCGGATACCACACGCGCAGGGCTCGCAGCCGGGGTGTGTTGCGCTCGTTGCCTTCGAGATCCAGCCTCAGGCGCAGATAACGTCCCCGGGCCCCGCGCAGGAGCAATTCCCAGGTGCCTTCTCCGGCCGTGCCGCTGAGCTTCCACGGGGCCCGGAGCCACGGCAGTTCGTTACCATCGCTTCGGAGATATGGCGACGGCTCTTCGAGCCAGGGCTGGACATCGAGCACATCCGGGTCGTCGCCGGCGCGGCTCCAGACGCGAACCCGGCAGTCGGGCGGTATGCAACCGTCGATGAGCAGCCGATGCCAGACGCAGTCGGGCTGCTTGCCGTCGAATACGCGGGTGAGGACCGTCGCCCGGGGTTCATGGCGCGGGCGCGGCTGGCGGATGAGGGGAACCCATGCCTCGGCGAAGTCGTAATGGGGCATGCCGCCGGAGACGACGACAGCGCGCCCGCCGAAGCGCCGCATGGGCAGGTAGTCGGCCATGGGCTCGAGTGCAAGCAAGCCAGCGGCATCCTCGATCAGGCGGAAGGCGAAGCCCTGATTGCCGCCGGCGTCCGCGATGTACAGGCGGCCCAGCTCGAGGGGCTTGTCCAGGGCGCCGGATTCAGACCGCGTGGCCGCGACGAAGGCCATGTCGTGGCCGATGAGCGAGAAGTCCGCACGGCTGTCGGCCTCGATCTCGTTACGCATGGCCGAGGTCGAGAGGCGCTGTTCGAGCTTGCCATCCCGGTAAACGAGGATCCGGGAGAAGACCGCCGGACCGGTGCTGGCCGGGTTCGCAAGCACCAGCAGGGTTCCATCAGCCAGAACCTCCACCGCCACGGCCTTGTGCGCGGGCAGCTTGAGCGCGCTATCGAGACTGATGCCCGCCGGGAACACCCGCGCCGGCACCTTGCGGGTTGCGCCGCCGGCGTCCGGCTGGAACGTCTGGGCCGCCGGCGAGGCGGCTGGAGCGATCCCCTGGTCCCAGCGCACCACGTGGAAATCCCGGTCGAGGATCCAGCATCTCTCGTTGCTGCGGTCGAGCACCCACAGTCCGCACAGCGGACCGGCCGCGATGTCGAAGGGCTCGAACGGAACGTGCCCTGGCCACAGCAAGTGCCGCGGGGGGCCGCCGGAGAACAGGTCGAACACCAGCAGTCCGGGGGGGTGAAGGGTGCCAACCACCAAGTGGTGATCCGTGGTCGCCGCCATGCCCGCCAGTTGCGCCACTGGCGCCTGGGCCGCCGCGTCCTCCAAGGGGCCGAATGCGCCTTCGGGCCGGGCCGGGACTGCGTCGCCGGTGGGCCAGAAGTCGGACACGCCGTCGGTTCCCGCCGAGCGTACCCGGATGCCGTTCCTGCCTTCGTTCACCCAGTACCAGTTACCGAACACATCCGCCGCGGCCCCGCGCCGGTCGCGGTCCGCCGCCACGGCCACGTCCAGCGGAGCAGCGACGAACCGGAACGGCCTGCGCCGCAAGGTCAGTTCGCCGGCCTCGCGATTCCACTGCGCTGGCGCCGTGGCCTCCCCCGTCACGGGCTGGCACTGTGCAAGCGCTGCGTCGGGTACGCGCGTGCAGCGGCAAGAGGACCAGTCAGCGTCGCCGAGCAGCAGGTGGAAGCGGGTGCCGTTCGCATCCATCAGCATTCCTCCGGTATGACGGGCACCGGAACCAGGCGCCTGCTGCCTGCGGCGGTGGCGTCGCCCCCACCCGTCTGCCCGTCCCGGGGTGCGCCGCGAATCAAGTCCTGGGGGTCCGGCGCATCGCCGATCTGCACCGCGATGCCCGCGATCCGCGGCATCTGCAGCCCGCGCATGGGGATATCGGCGGCTTCCACGCCCGCCGCATTGGCCAGGCGCACCTTGTGCACCAGGCGCACCCCGGGCACCCGGCTCGCCACGGCCATCAGTTCGAGGGCTGAGACCGCCTTGCGCAGCGGCCATCCCTTCTGCATGTCGGCGTACTCGGGCGTCACCGTCGAGGCAAGGGGCTCTGGCAGGCCCATGTTTCGCAGCGGCGAGAGAAAGTCCCCCAGCTTTCGTTTCACATCGTCTCGCACCTCGGGCACGCTGCGTCCCAGGGCGAGCACGTCGATGCCCACGGTGATCCAGATGCTCTGGTATTCGGGACCCCGCAGGATCAGTTCAGTGGTGATGAGCCGCCGTGGATCGAGGTGCCGGCACACGGCGTTTAGGAAGAGCCGGTCCGGCTCGGGCGTGTCGGGATGGAGCGGGTCGGCACGGGGGATGACCAGAAGCGTTACCGCCCCGGGTGCATTGCCGGGCGCATCGGGCGACAGGTCTGGGCTGAACGCGGGCAGTACCTCGACCCGGCCCATGTCGAGGCCCGGGGTCCGCAACGCCAGGGCCTCGAAGTCAGCGACTGTCACCAGCCGGTCCCGGTGCTGGAGATAGCGCGAGATCTGCTTCTCGCCTTCGGCTTGCGTTTCGGCCGCGGCGCCGCCCCACGTGCGTACGGGGTTCGAGACCTTGAATCCGGCCGGGAGCGACGGCGCCGAGTTGATCGCATCTTTCGGGAGATTGCCGTCGGGGCCTCGGCTGTGGTCATAGGTGGCCCGCAACGCCCTGCCCTCCGGCGGACGGCAGCCCCGGAAGCCATCGCCGAAGCGGATCTCACCGGATTCCGCGTCCACGGTGAACACCTTGCTGTTGCCTGATAGGCGCGGTTGCGCGCCCGGCGGTTGCCGCGGGTCGTGGACTGGGACTTCCGGGCCAGCGGCCAACAGGTCGTTCACCTGCGCCCATTCGTCCCAGGACCCGTCCTGCTGGCCAACAAAGACACGCACGGAACCGGGGATCACCGGTGGATGGGCAAGAACGCGCGACTGATCGGGCTCCCCGGTGCCCTCCGCCAGCACCTCGCTCTCGATGCGGTCACGTTGGGTGATCTCGACCGCGTTGATGCCAACCCACAGGAGCCTCGAAGTCAGAGGGGCGTCGGAGCCGATCCGTACCCAGGTGACCACCCGCTGCTCGAGGCGGGCGTCGTTGAGGGCCGGGGGAAAGCCGCCGGAGCCGCTCTCGAGAGGGTCGAGGTCGCTCCACAGTTGCATTTCGCTGGCAGCGGGCAGGCTCACCTCGACGACGCCGGGTTCAAGCAGCACGTCCACGCGCGAGCGGGCATCGAGGCTGCGGTACTCGGCCTCCCGCGGGGCAGGCTCGGCGGGGAGTCTGCCGCCCTGTGGCGGCCGGGGCACCTGAAAGCGCAGCAGCGGCTGGGTCCCGTCCGCCGACCGGCCGCCAGGATCGAGACGTCGCGCGGCGTGTCCCAGCGCTGGCACGATGCCGATGTTGAGGGTCTTGCCTGCGATCGCATCTCGCAGGGCGTCGCGGAGCTTTTCCTTGTCCTTTTCCTGCGCGTCGTCGGCGGCCCGGGCGAGAAGCGCGATCCAGAGGCACCCGTCCACCGTGTCGTCGCTCAGGCTGAGGCCCGGCCCGCGCTCACCGTCGAAGGCGACGGTTTCGTAGAGGGTGAGTTCGGTCGCCGCCCCCGTTTCTTCCTTCTTGAGCGAGGCATAGAGAAGGTTGTAGTGGGCACCGAGTGTTCCCGTCGGGTCGGCCACCCGCCGCTTGTAGAACAGGCGCGCCTCGACCGGCAGCACATCGAGGCCCCGCTCGCTGCGAAAGGGGATGTCGCCCGCCAGCGCCTCGATCCCCGCATTCAGTGTCAGGGCGCTGCGATCCCCGTTCTCATTGGCGATGGCCAGCAGCCCGCGCGCCGATGCAGCGGGGGCCAGGGGCACGCCGATGAGTTGCAGAAACTTGGCGCGATTGCGCTCGGGGATCTGGTTGGCGCGGTACAGCAGGCTCTCTGTGAGAAAGGCGAACACCTGGATGAGGGTGACCCCGGGGTCGCTGGAGTTGAAGTTGGTCCACTCCGGCGTGTGGACCGGAATTCGCGCGAGTGCCTCGTCCAGGAGATCCTGGTAGGTGCGGGTGTCGAGGCGCGGGGGAACGAGGGGCATGGCGTCGGCTCAGCCGGATAGCTGCACGGACAGGCTGACCCTCTCCAGCGCCTGGGTCGCCACGAGCCGGTAGGTGAGCGTGGCCACAGCCGCCTCGGGATCGCCAGGGTCCGGCTCCACGCTCACGGATTCGAGGCGAATCCGCGGCTCCCACTTCGCCAGCGACTCCTCGATCGCTTCGCGTATGCGGTGCCGGGTGCCCGGATTGTTGGGCTCGAACAGAAACTGGCGCAAGCCGCCGCCGAACGCCGGAAGCCGCACACGTTCGCGCGGCTCGGTCATGAGGATCACGCGGATGCTCTCGCGCACGTTCTGTTCTCCTTCGGACCAGGTAATGCGACCGTTGAGTCCGACCCGCGGCGGGAAGGACATTCCGCGCCCGAAAATGCGCCCGGGATCGTTCATGGCACGCCCTCCGGTTTCTTGGCCTTCAGCCCGGGGATTGGGAAGCACATGGCGAACCACGGCAGCCACCGGAAGATGAAGTCGAGCAGGCTCACGATGATCATGAGCAGGATCAGGGCGCAGATCGTGATGATGGGCAGCGAGAGCGAACAGATCATCCCGATGGTTGCGCCGGGTCGCTCCTCGCACGGCGCGAGGCCGCCCACGTCGAGGTCCTTGTGCAGGGGCCACGGGAGCACCGAGCGCACCAGGTCACCGAGCCCCAGTCCCTTGGCGCGCTGGATCTGGCCGCACAGCACGTCCGAGATCACGAATGCGGTGTTCCTGTTGTGCTTGCGCATGCCCGCGGGCGTGGTGTCCAGGGGCAAGGAGATGCGGATGGGGCGCGCTGGAGCATCGGGATCGAAGAAGCTGGCGAGCTGGAATCGCTGGGTGGGTGGGCTGATCGTGGCGGGCTGCAGGGGGCCGCAATCGCAGCGGATGTGGACGCAGCGCAGTACGAACCAGCCCGGGTCGCCCTGGGTGGTGACCAGCGCATCCCGCAGCCGCACGGCAAAGGGCAACGGCGGCGCGGCCGCGGCGGTGGTGTCGCCGTCGAGCGCGCCGATCACGAGCTGCACCAGCTTGTCCAGAAATGCCGCCTCCGTCTCAGCCTTGCGCAGCACGGCCGGCTTGGCGGGCGCCGCGGCATCCGCGTCTTGCCCGCCAGCCGGAGGCGTGCCGGACGCCCCGGGAAGCGATTCGTGGACACCGGCGGACTTGTAGCCGCCCTGGGAAGTGATCACACCGGCCAGCGGGTAGGCGAACCCGGGCCATTGGAGGCCTGCGTCGATCTCCTCGGGAAAGGGGCGTGTTGCCCGTTCCAATGCGAGACGCGTGGCGGCGGTCGCACGAATCTGCTGCAGCGCTTCGCGAAGGGTCGTGGCGAATGGTCTGCCATCGCGCGACATCTTGAGGTTGGATGCCGGTGCGGTCTGCGGGCTGTTCATCCAATCGAACAGGCGGCGCTGCCCATCGGTGGCGAGGCTGGAGCGCCTGGCCGGGTCGAGCACGCAGTTCCAGACAGGCTCGAGATGGAGTTGAAGATAGTCGGCGAAATCCAGCAGCACGAGCCACGACTGGCCCTGCGCCTGGTCGTTGTGCGCGAGCGCTGCCTTGTCCCTTTCGGCGCCGGGCATGGCTTCGCTGGTGCTCCCGTCCATGATCCGGTCCGCGGCGTAGATCGCGGTGCGCACCAGGTTCTTCCATGGTTCCACCACCTCCATCTTGAGCTGTTCCTTGCGGGTGGCGATGGGGCTCGGGTTGGCGGCCACGCCGGCCGCGCCAGCCCCCTCGCCAGCCGATGACCGCTGCATGCGGGTGCCCATGTATTCCTCGCGCCGTCCGACCGGCACGAGACCCGCGAGCAGTCGCCGGGGGTGGTTCGCGTCATCGCGAAAACCGAGCGGGAACAAGGGCAGAAGCTCCTCGCCAGCCAGGAGCCTCGCGGCCGGGTCCGCCGCCCCGGAGTCCGGCTCAATGCGCTGCCAGCGCGAACCCGTGGCGTCCTTGATGAACGCGTATTCCTCCAGGGGCGATTGCGCGGTTGCGCCCCCTGGCGGAAACAGGCGCCGCAACACGAAGCCCACCTGTTCGCTGCCGTTGGTGTTCAAGACACGGTCGGGCAAGCCCACCCGCTCGCACACGAGGTTCGCGCCCACAAGGTAGTAGCGCTGATGGGCGGGCTGGTAGAGCTTGAGGGTCGTCGTGCGCGCGACGCCGTTTTCCTTCGCCACGATCTCATGGGTCGTCGGCGACAGCGCCGTGGATGGCGCCTGAGCTCTCTGAAGGCGGGCCAGGCTGCGCGCGATTCGGGGCAGCGGCACCCGCTCCACGAGGTCGGGCGCATCGCCCAGTTGGCTTCGCCACGTCTCCGGCCTTGCGAGCAGGCTGCCAATCTGTCGCGGGTCGGCTGCAAGCATCGCCAGCAACTGATCCATGAAGTCGTCGCTGGCAAAGCGCAGGATGGATGGACGCGCCTGGTCTGCGGTCAGGAATGCCGTGCCGGTCTCGTTGGCCCCTTCGAAGCGACCCCAGAGCGGGGCGGGAGCTATCCATCTGACCACATGCTCCATGGCGTTCACCAGATGTTCCCCGCGCCTGGCGTGTAGGAGGCGCTGATCACCGAGTTGCTGATCACGGTGTCGGCCTGTACGACGCCGCTGAACTTGGACATGCCCGCATCCACCGTCACCATTCCAGCCGAGATGGCTACCTGGCTGGCATTGATGGTGACCTTGGCTGAGGCGTTCACGGTGATGCCGGACGTTTCAAGCTTCACCGAGTTGCCGTTGCTGTCCTGGATTTCCACCGCCCCAGGCCCGTCCTTGAGCGTGACTTTCTGGCCGCCAGGCGTTTCGAGAATGAGTTTCTCCTGGCCGTTCTGGTCGTCCAGCGTCACCTTGACGCCGTTGCGCGAGCGCAGCACTTTCTTGAAGTTGTTGCCGGCGCCGTCCATGGATTCGGGTGCCTGATCGCTGCCGTTCCACAACCCGCCCAGTATGTAAGGCCGGCGTGCGTCGCCGCCTTCGAAGGCCACAAGGACTTCGTCGTTGGTATCGGGGATGAACCAGCTTCCGCGGTTGTTGCCGCCCATCAGCGTGGCGAGCCGGGCCCAGGCCTCGTAGCGGCTACCGCTCGGGTCGGGCGCCCAGGGGAGCGTAATCTTGACGCGCCCTTGACCGTCGGGGTCCTTGATGTCGGTGACCAGTGCAGGAAACACGCCGTACCAGCGCCCCCCCAGCCCGGTGGCGGCGCGCTGCAGCAGCGACTGCTCCAGCAGGTCGGTGTCCAGCATCATGGCGTCGCGGCCGCCCTCATGGCCGCCCCAGGCCCGGGCGCTCGCCGGTGAATTCCGTGCGCAGGCCGCGGGCACCGTCGAACAGGACACAGGTTTGGCTGAGGTAGTAATTGCCGCTGAACAACGGTCCCAGACCGTCGAGAGCCACCGTGGTGCCGACTCTGAGGCGCGGATCGGGCTCGGCGACGCCACGGCCCACCACGAAACGGCGAGCGGCTGCTCGATAACGCGCTTCGGCCTGGGCTCTGGCCTCGTCGGCGGCAAACGGCACTGTGTGGGCGAGGGCCTGTATGCGCTCGCCGAGCACCGAACGCAGGATGGCCGAGCCGCCCTCGTCATTGCCCAGCTCACCCCCAAGCGCCGCCGCCTCGGCTTCACCCTTTACGGCCGACTTGGAAGCCACGTCCCACCCGCCAGCCGTGAGCTTGGTGCACTGGCCGGCGAGATCGGCGACCACGGAGAACTCTCGCAGACGGGCGCCATGCACGAGCCTCAGGGGTGTGCCGCCGCGCTGGGTTCTGCGTGCGGCACGAAGGTTGTTGCCCTCGATCCAGATCTCGGCGCCGGCGGCCCGGGCGCGCTCCCGCAAGAACGCCAGGTCGCTTTGGTTTACCTGGGCGAGTATCTTGTGGGTCGGACCCGGGAGCGCCGCCCCTGGTGTGAGGCCGTGGTCCCGGGCAATGCGACCGATGGCGTCCGAGTCGCTCATGTCAGCGAAGCTGCGGGTGCGCCGGGTCATACGCAGGTCCTGGAGGCGGTCTTCGGCCAGGATGCGCACCCTGGGCGGTCCGCCCGCGGGAAACTCGCCGTGCAACGCCATGATTCGCCCATCGAACAATAGGTCGTTCCCCAGCCGCACTTCGAAGCGCTTGCCGAATTCGAGCGTGCGGCGGTCGAAGTACAGGAATCCTGGGCCGCTGTCGGAGCTCCCCCAGTTGTTGAACAGAGCCTCGCAGCGATACAGCCCTTCGCAGGACTCGCGGATCGCCAGTTCCAGCAGGCCGCCCTGCAGGGCCGGCTGGTCCACCCCGCCCACGTAAACCGCCGGGCGGGCTGCGGCCAGGGGAAGCGCGTTTCCGTCTGGCATGGTCAGTCGGCCCAGACGCGCAGCGCGCGTTCGGCGAGCAGCCGGGCCACTTTGGCGACATCCTCGGCGGCGGGTGGCGATGCAGACGCGTCGCGGGAACGGGAGTCCTGGTCCTGCACGACGGCCTGCCGTTCGGGCTCAGGCACGACTTCGAACTCGCTGATCACGACGGTCATGATCGCGATCCCCGAACCTGGACGAGACCTTGCGCCAGGGTCAGCAACTGTCCTGGCTGCAGGCTGCGCGGATTCTCGATGCCGTTGGCTTTGGCGATATCCTGCCACTTGCCGCCCTTGCCCGCGGCCTCGGCCAATCCCTGCACGGTGCTTCCCTGCGCCGCCGTGGCCATGGGTTCGGTGCCAGGCGATCCCCGCTGTTTTCCCGCGCCCATGCCCTCCATCTTTGCAATGACAATTTTTTGTTGCGACATCCCGAGGGACATGCTGGCTCGCAGCGGCACCCCCTGGTCCGAGAAGTACTCCAGGCTCTCATCGAGGGAGTCGATGATGCCGTCGAACTTGAAGGAGCCCCACTCGAAGCGCACCATCGGCGGCACGTACACCTTCTTGTCCTGTTTGGTGGGTTCGGGCTTCATCAGCTCGGTCACCTTCTGGGTGAGGCGGCGCACGTCGTCCACCGGTCCCTCGGTGCCCGGCATCGGCGCGTTGATGTCGAACCAGATTTGCAGCGAGAGCTTGGTGGTGCCAGCACCAACGAACTGGCGGCTGGTGGATCCGTCGCTCTGACTGCCTGAGCCCGCTGGCGGCTCCACGATCTGATTTGCGTAGGTCACCTTCAATGTTTCGGGATTGAACTGCACGATTGCCTTCTTCTGGCCTGGTTTGCCCTGGTCGTTCAACTCGAAGAGCTTTGCTGTCACCAGGCCGCTCATCGCGATGCCTGCGGCAGGGATACGGTTTCGTAGGCGAGCTGCAATTCCTCGACGGCCACCACGCCTTCCCGGGCGTTGAGGGCCGGGGTCTTGAGCTTGACGGGGATGCAACGCGACAGGACGAACCGCGCCTGCTCGCTGCTGCCGTCGGCGGCGAACAGCACTACCTCGGCATCGGCCCGCAGGCCGGGATCGTCCAGGGTGGCGGAAAACCACTTCCACAGGTCAAAGCCCTTGGTCATGCCGCGCTTGAGCGTGAGCTGGCCAAACGCCGCGGGGCCGGTCAGCCGGATTTGCCGACGGTTGTCGCCGCCTTGCCGGATGGTCTTTACCTCCATGGTCATGTCCAGGCCGTCACATTCCGCGAACGCCCCTCCGCACAGCGGCGCGGATTCGCCTTCTCTGCGGATGCGCACTTCAAAATTGAAGGCGGTGAACGGATAGCCTCGTGTTTCGGCGGCCATCACAGCACCTCCGATACAGCGGCACCGGACCCCGATTGGATGAGACGTACCGTCATGAAGCGCAGGGCCTGGGCGGGCCGGATCCTGATCTCCACCACCAGCCTGCCCTCATCCACGTCCACTGCACGGTTGATTGCCGGCCCTGCGAACACCTGGAAGGCGTCCGCCGCCCTGCGGCCCGCGAACGCCCCTCGCTGGAACAGGGCTTCGAGCGCGTGCTCGAACCGCCGCTCCACCGCACCCCGCAACGCCTCTCCATGGGGTTCGAAGACGAATTCGGTCCCAAGCCGCAGGGCCAGACGGCGAAGCAGGATGAGAAGCCTGCGAACCTGAATGGGCCGCAACTCGGGCTCTGCGGCGAGCGTGTCAGCCGCCAGCGCCATGAAGCCCGCGGGTTCGCGCCGAAGTACATTGACCCGCGACTCCTGAAGGTCCTGCCAGCGCGCGGGAAGAAGCAATGGCGTAAGCGCCACGGCACCCCGAAGCGGCTCGTTTGCCGGCGCTATCCAAGCCCCCCGCTCGCGCGAGCGCCGGGCGATAACGCCCGTGGCGGGGCCGTCGGGTGGCACCGGAACGGGGGTCTCGCCGCCCGCCGGAGCCACGGTCCAGGGGTGATAGAGCGCTGCGAAGCTCCCCGCCGAGACGGTGCTCTCGTCTTCATCTTCGAGGCCCGCAAGCCGCCCCGCATGCTCCAGCGCGTCGTCTTCCCGCCAGTCCTCCGGCAATGCGAGCACCGCGAACAGGTCGCCTCGCGCGGCGGCCATGGTGAGCAGGGCGCGGTGCACGGGCAGCAGCGCCGCGGGCTGGGCGTCGGATTCGATCGTGTACTCGTGACGGGCGGGGAGGCGTATGCGCAGGGTGTCCGACCATGGACCGGCGCGCCCCTGCGATTCAGCCCGGACACGGTAGAAGTACTCGCCGGGCTCACGCCCGAAGACAAGCAGCTCCGATTCGTCAACCGACCGGCTGAAATCGGTGATGGCGAAGTCGCCGATCGCCGATTCCTCCACCCGGTAGCGCAAGTTGCTGTGGACCGGACCCGTCGCCCAGCGCAACCGCAGGTTGCAGGTCGAGGCGTCGAATCCCGGTGCCACGGACCACGCCGGACGCGGCAGCAACGGTGCGTTGCAGTCGGAAAAGCTCAGCTCGTCCACGCCGCCGTCCCGCGGGTCGGCGCGCTCCAGCGAGAACCAGTCGGCGGGCAGGGAGCTGCTCTCGCGCTGCCAGGGGCGATGGACAGCGTCGGGCACCGCCACCAGGGTGACCTCTTCGGCGACTTCAGCACGGTTCCAGCCCAGCAAGGCGTGCATGCCGGTCAACCGCCGCGGTACCGGCGCCCGGTATCGCAGGTAGTCCGCCTTTTCCAGCAGTGTGGCGCGGGTCGCTCCTGACAGCTCCGGATCGGTAAACAGGCTGTCGTCGAAGCGGTCGAGCCCGTCGCGCTCCAGCGCGGTGCGGTTGTCGGGCTCCGCGCCATTGCCCTCTCCGAAAGCACCGGTCATGTCCACGGGAAAGCAAAAGCCGTCGCCGACAGTGCCATCTCCGGCCACGGGAAAGCGTTGACTGGCCAGACCTTTTCCGCCCACGCCGGCCTCGCCGTACCTTTGTGCGTCAGTGGCCAGCTCGTTCCAGTAGCGGGCGTGGCCCGAGGCAAAACCCAGCGCGTCGATCTCGTGGCATTCGTCCTTTCCGTTTTGGGCGCGAAGATCGAAGGTGACAATGTCCGCGCGGGTAGCCGCGGCGGTGAAGAATGCCGGGTCGGCATCCGCGGGGTTCCGGGCCGGGTGCGAGCACATAACGGCCGGTCCCGCCCGGACGATGGAGTTGCCATGGGCGTCCGTGCCCTGGACCGCGGTCACAGGCGCGAAGGCTTGTCTGTCATCGATGTCGGACGTCAGGCGCAGCAGGTCCCCGGGGTTTAGGGAAGGCGCTGCCGTCAGCGCCAGTTCCAGTTCGCCGCCGCCGAGGCTGCGGGCCGCGAGAACACGTGCGGGGCGGGTTCGCAGGCGGGTGGCAATCCGCAAGCCGTCGGACCAGCTTCCTTCGCACCGCGCCCGTGCCAGCGGCGGGCGCAATTCCCAAAGCGGTCCGTTGCGCCTCGCCGCCATGATTCCAGGCATCGCGAACAGGTTCATGGAGGCGTGGGCGTGTGCCACTCGCGCGACCCAGCATCGGGTTCCGCCATTGGCGAAGAATGCCTGCACTGCGCCTGGCAGGTGAGAACTCACCCAGCGGCTGCGTGCCCGATCCCAGGCGAGCCGGACGGCGCCCCCGAAGATGTCCGCGAACTGCGCCGGCCCGTCGATGGCCACAGGCAGGTTCAAAGGCCCGCGCGCCGCAAACCCTATGAAGCCAGCCACGTCCATGCGCGGCAGGACAGCTTCCAGGGTGCGCGGTCGGTCCTCGAAGCGGATGCCCGGCAGTCGGCGCGCGGCAGTCTCGGTCATCTCACTCCATCTCCAGCCGCTCGTAGGCGAGCACCAGTTCTTCCATCGCCACGTCGGTCCCCTTGGCATTCATCGGGCCGCTGGTGTGCTTGATAATGCGCGCGCGCAAAAGCTTCCAGCTCTGGACCACGGCCGTGTGGTCCTCGTTTTGCAGGTGCACCGTCACAGTACGCAGGGCGTTCTGGTCGCCGTTGCGGATCTGGTGCAGCCATTGGTACAGGTTGAGCGAACCGATGACGCCGCGTTTCATGGTCACGTCGGTGGACTTGTTCATCCCTGTGATCTTCATGACGCTGTTTTCCTTGGCGTTGCCGTTGCGGTACTCGGCGACGGTCACTTCCATCCCGATGCCGCTGACCTCCTGGAATCCCGCCTGGGGGCCCTCGGTGTTGCCGTCGCCGAGGTCCACGAGAAAATTGAACTGGACGTAGGGACGCTCGCGTAGAACAGCCATGTCGGTCTCCTGGTTTGGTTAGTTCTTGCGGTCGGACGTCCACTGGCCGATGCGGAAAATCACGAACTCGGCAGGCTTGAGGGGGGCAACGCCAATCAGGCAGATCAGACGCCCGTTATCGAGATCGTTCTGGCTCATGGTGGAGCGGTCGCACCGGACGAAGTAGGCCTTCTCGGGCTTGTCGCCAAGCAACGCGCCGCTTTGCCATTCATTGAGGAGGAAATCCTCGATGGTCCTTCGGACATTCGCCCAGAGCGCCTCGCCGTTGGGCTCGAATACGGCCCATTGCGTACCCTTGTCGATGGAGCGTTCCAGATAAGCAAAATAACGCCGTACATTGACGTACTTCCACTCCGGGTCCGAGCTGATGGTGCGGGCGCCCCATAGCCTGAAGCCACGGCCCTCGAAGAATCGAAAGCAGTTAACGCCCTCTGGATTCAGGACTTCCTGCTGGGCCTTGTTGAGCATCCTCTCGAAACCGATGGCGAGGTTGACCACCTCGTTCGCGGGCGCCTTCCAGACCGCGCGCTGGATGTCGTTGCGCGCGTAAATGCCGGCGACGAACCCGCTGGGCGGAAGGGCAATCTCCCGGCGTGTGACCGGGTCGAGTACGGTGACCCATGGGTAATACAGCGCGGCGTACTTGGAATCGATGCGGCCCCGGTGCTCCAGGACTTCCCCGATGCTCTGCCCGTCGCCGGAGTCGAGAACGGCGATGCAGTAGCGAAGTTTCTGGGCGTGAGAAATGAGCAGGTTGGTGATTGAGCGGGCGTCGCTGGCGTAGCCGTTCAACAGCCCTTGCGTGGACCCGGGCGCCGCGACGATGGAGATGTCCTCGAAATCCTCCAGAGCCCGCAGCCCCGTCTTGTAGTCGGGTGTCTCCAGCCCTTCATAATCGCCGGCCGTTGGACGAACGCCGTCGTTGCCGCCGTTCAGGGCGTATTCCATGACCACCGGCGTTGCCTCGGGAAGATTGCCATCGGTCGCCGCGAACAGCGTCTTGTACAAGTCCAGGGCGTGCTTCACCGTGGAGTCTGCAAGCAGCACGATGGGCAACTCGCGGGCGTCGCTTGCCTTGGCGGGACGCGGGTCGAATTTGGCCGTTACCGAGTCATCGGCACCAGCGCGGCGATGACCCGGCTGCAGCGCGAGACCGCTCCAGGCGAGCTGGGAGCCGTCCTTGAACACCACCTCGACGGTCAGGGTCGCTACGCGGGCCTGCTGGGTGGAAGCGTTCAGCTTTGGCTTAGCGGGGGCTGGACTCTGGGGCTGGTTCAGCCAGTATTCGATGCCAATCGCCGTGCCGTCGGTGCTGAAGAACCAGTCGTTTTCCGCTTCGTTCTGGCCTGCGATCAGAAGCGTGCCCGGGTTGTTGGCCGTGGGGGAGCTGATCCACACCAGGTCACCTCGCTGAAGACCGCGCACCAGTTGGTCAGCGCCACTGGTGGTGAGCGCGTTCTGGCCGAACCGTAGTACCAAGCGCACCGAGACATTGCCGGCGTCGCCCGGGAAGCGGGCTCTGAGCAGAACACCGTTCCTGCGAGCAACGCCGGGTGCGCTGGCCGCCGCCGCTGCCGCCGTCGAAGTCTGCGCAGCCGCGCCCAGGACAACGTTGGCGGCGTCCCGTACGCCTGTCAGCGCCGTAAGCGCGTTGCGTGCCGCGTGGAGCCTGGGCACGCGCGCCGCCAGCGCGTAGTCGAGAGCAGTGGTCGCCTTGGCGGCGAGACTCGTGATGGCGGCAATGGTCTTGTCTATCTTTTCCTGGACCGCAGCGGCGGCCTGGTCGGCATCGGCCTGCGCTCGTGCCCGCCGCGCGTCCATGAGCGATGCACTGATTTTTGGCACTGCCGCCACGGCTGCGGTCCAGAGGTCAACCATCGCCGTGTCGGCGGCACTGCGCTTGGTGCTGTCGCTCTTGGCCTCATCAGCCTTGGTCTTGGCGGCGGTGGCTTTGTCGGTGAGTGCCTTGACAGCCTTGCCCGTTTGCCCGGTGAGCTTGAGGGAGTCGCGTACCGCGTCGACGCGCGACGAGAGCTCACCGGTAAGACCCGTTGCGGCGGTCGTGGCGACGGTTTCCGCCGTGCCACGCTGTGTTTCGACATCGCCTGCGGCCTTGTCTGCTGCGGTTGCGGCGGCCAGGAGCGGCGTCTCGGCGATCGTCGCCCTCAGGGCTTCATCGGAGGCAAGCTTGGCCAAGTTGAATTTCGTCTGTACATCCGCCGTATCAATCGTACTGGCGGCGAACTCTGTCTTCGCTGTGGCGGCCGCGGTCTTCGCCGAGGCGAGCGCCAGGCCCGTCTGGTCGAGCGCGGTTGCGGCTTGCCGGAGGGCTGCCATCGCGGCGTCGGCCGCCCGGGTTTGGTCGGCGGGGGTTGCGCCGGTATCGACTGCGGCGCGTGCATCAGCCTCGGCGCTCTCGACGGCAGCGCCAGCGGAGGCGAGAGCGCCATTGACGGAGGCTGCCAGCAGGCCCGCGACTCGTCCGGCTGCGCCCACCGCCGCAGTTTGTTCCGTGAGCCAGCACCTGGCGTGCCCATCGGTTCGATAGCGGCCACCGCTGAGCGGCGCCGTGTCGTCCGCCAGTGTCGCAGCAGGCGGAACGTACCCTTGCGGGGAGAGCGGCTCCAGCGGGCGGTAGACCCGCGACACGTACAGGCGTTTTCCGCCTTCCTCGAAGAACGCCCTGACCGCGTGCCAGAGATAGTTGTGCTGTTCGTCGTCGCCGTGGCGAAGCTGGCGGCGGTCGCCGTACACGCGCTCGTAATCGAGGAGACTCGTCAGTATCTCCGGATCGAGCGTAACGGGTCCGTAGCGGCTCGGACCGATGAAGCCGGTGGTCGTTGTACTCACACCCTCGATCGACTTCGCGCGGAAAGAGGTTTCCTCTATGTAAACGCCTGGGGCGAGGTATTCCGGCATGGTGTCTCTCCTCGTTGGGAAGACCGAGTGGTCAGATTGTTGAGATGAACAGTTCGGACCGGCCCTCGGTCCGCAGTATCAGTTCTTGCGCCAGCTTCAGGTTGCAGTCGAATGCGTTGACGATCTGGTCGGGATTCAACTTTACGAACAGCTTCATGGAGGGGCGGCTGGCTTGGTCGAGCAGGTCACCGCGATCCGGCAGATCGCTGGGTCGGTTCTGCGACGGAGCCGCCAATGAAGCGTGGTGGACCTTGATCTTGAGCGGCCAGGTGAACCGCTTTGTAGATACCCCTGGAGAGGATGGCGGTTCGGGGTAGGAGAACATCACGGCAACTTTCCCGTCGGCGTCCGCGATGCTTCTTCCCGCGGCCTTGCCGGCGCACTCGACGATTACCAGCGCGTGCGCCAGGCCGGGCCCGGACGGATGTTTTGTAAGTTGCGCACGCACCACCGCGGTCGAGTGGGGTGCAAAGCGCGCGGGCGCCGAGTGCAGCTCCATGGATGCTGGCATCCCCGAGGGCGGGCCGCCAGTACCGAAGGGGCCCGGCGTTGGAATCATTGTGCGAAAGGAGATCGGCAGGAAGCGGCCCAGGCGGTCGCGGACTTCGACCACGAAGGGCTCGGCCGTGGCCATGGCCTTCTGC
The DNA here is from genome assembly GCA_020248405.1 of Rhodocyclaceae bacterium. Taxonomy (GTDB): domain Bacteria; phylum Pseudomonadota; class Gammaproteobacteria; order Burkholderiales. The sequence continues at coordinate 59,363 of JADCHQ010000021.1, forward strand.
CAGAATTGCTTGTTGCCTTCGGCGAGCTCGGGACGTGTTTTAACGCCGTTACCGAGGTCGAGCCTGCCGAACCCCGGAACTCTGTGAGTGAAAAAGACGCCGCCATGCGATACCAGCGCATTGACTCGCGCGGTTGGCCTGGTGAGCGGGAACAGGGTTACGTCGAGCCCATCGGCAACAGGCATTCCCGTGGCCGCGTCGACGAACCGCGCGCCAAAAAGCGCCACACTCGTGACGCGGTCGGGTGAGCTCGTCGATCCGTTCACGAGCTCACCAGTTGGCCCGCCTTGAACTCGCGCGAACGTACTGCCACCCCGTCGCCCATTTCCAGGTCAGAGTCGAGCAGCACCATGCGGGCCACGTAGTTCAGCGACACCTGCATCTTGTTCTTCAGTCTGTCCCAGATCTGCAGGTAGTCCTGAAGCCCTAGCGGATCGCACACCAGTTCAACCGCTTCGCCCGGCCCGAAGGTGTCGGCGTTGGCGTCGAAGCTGTTGAGGACGCCCGGTGGCAGGACGCTTCGATCATCGAGAAACCGCATCGCCCAACCGAGCATCTGGTGCTGACGCGTGACGTTGGTCGCCCAGGCGGTCAGAAAGTAATGAAGATCGACGGGGAGCGAGGGTCTTACCAGGGTCCCGGCAGCGTTACGTCTCGGAGGGCGATTCCGGTTTGTCGTGTTGACGGTGATCCGATACAGCGTCAATGAAAAACCGTAGGCCATCGGCGCTGCGAAGTTCGTGGGGGCGTAGAGCTTGAAGTCGGCGGCTGGCGGCAGGGTGGCTGGATAGTTTTGCTCCAACAGACCAATGACGGCCTGTCCTACTGCTGCGATCGCGTTGTGCTTGGCCATCGTGCGTATCAGCGAAGGAGGTGTTCGGAAGGCGTTGTCTGAAAGGGCATCAAGGTCTTCCTCTTGCTAGCCGATAAAGGCCTTGTTCGGAACACACCACGACGCCGTTCGATTCCAGATAGTCGAGCGCCTCCTGGGTGAGCGAGAGAGTTGCCTCGATGCGCTGCCTCAGGATCCACCATCTCGCGATGTGCTCTTTCGTATCGGCTGCCAGTGGGTGCGCACCAAGGTAGCGCTCGATCTCTGCCGCAAGCGCAATCACCTCCAACTCTCTACCGCTCATGCGTCCCCCTGTGTTCATGCCGCCAGCGCGCTGGCGATTCTCTGCAGGTGCGGTACAGCGAACCCATGCCTGATGCCTGTGATTGATTTGTCCTTCACCTTCCGCAAACCTCGCGCCATGCGGGGGTGATGCCGTAACCACATGATTTCTCTACGGCATGCTGATCCGCAGCCAGCGCTATCCGGGGCGTTTTTGCAGCAGGGCTTTGCGGCTTAAGCCGATTCAAGCCACTGATCGGTCAGGGAATGCCTGCTGAGGATTGAGTGCCGCAAGGTGTGGCGTTGTCATCTCACCCAAACGGGTGACAACACTCGCCCGCAGTCCCGCCGTAGGGCGGTTGAATTCCCCAGGGGGATGGTTTGTTACCGCGCGCTGAAGGGGGGGCGGCGGTAGTTTTCCGGCTTGATGCCGTGTTTACGCACTAAGCGGTTGAGGGCGCCGCGATCCTGTTGGGCGAGGCGGGCTGCCAACGACATGTTTCCCCGCGCGCGCATGAGGAGCGCGTCGAGATAGGTGCATTCGAATCGGCGAACGGCCTCCGCCTTGGTTTGACTGAAGCCCAGGGTCAAATCCGTACCGAAGGCGCCCGGTGTGGAGTCCACCTTCATGATGGCGGGTGGCTCGAACCGCAGGTCCGGGCCGTTGGACAACAGAAACTCGCGTAACACGAGACTCTCCAATTCCCTGACGTTGCCCGGCCACGGGTAGCGCTGCATCCAGTCAAGGCTATCGGGATGGAGTCGCACAGGTTGGCGCCTGTACTGGAGGCTCAGACGATCAAGGAATGCTTCGGCGAGCAACTCCACGTCCCCCTGTCGTTCCCGAAGGGGCGGCAGTACAACCGAAAGCACGCCGAGGCGATACAGCAAATCGAGCCGGAATTGCCCGCGGGCGGCCAGTTCCTTCAGGTCTGCATTGCTGGCGGCAATCACTCGTACCCGGGAGACCGTGAACCCGCGTCCACCCACCGGGCGGTAGACATGGTCCTGCAGAAAGCGCAACAGCACCACCTGGGCGCGCGGACTCATGGCCTCCACTTCGTCGAGGAAGAAGGTGCCGCCAGCGGCGCTGGCTACGAGACCCTGGCGCGATTCACGCGCATCGGTGAACGCGCCCCGTTCGTGCCCGAACAGTTCGCTCTCGAGAAGAGCGTCGGGGAGCGCGCCGCAGTTGACAGGAACGAACGGCAGGTCGCGCCGCGGGCTGAGGTTGTGGATGGCACGAGCTGCGATCTCCTTCCCGGTCCCGGTCTCGCCTTCCAAAAGCACCGTGGCGTCACAGTCGGCGAACCGCTGGAGGAGGTCAAGTGCCCTGAGGAACGCAGGAGACTGCCCGATAAGATTTAGCTCGGTCAGAATATCCATGTCTCGCCGCATCCAAACCGGGGTTTTTTCGCACGGCTAATGCCACATAAACCGCACCACAAAACAGGCGCGTGCTGCCATCAAAACGGCTAGAGCATGATAACCCCAATCATGTTGCGTTTTTGCGCTTCGATACACCCTGTCCTGACCGAGCCACTGTCTTGCCGCCTGTGGTTCGCAGTAGCAACGCGCGGCTCTGTCAGTGGTTCGTCCCTAAGGGGAAGGTTGCGCAAGATCGGTATTGCTGGAACAGCAAGCGATTGGCCGGGATATGTCCTTTTCGACGGCCTCTGCATGCAGCCCCTTCCCGTTACTCCAGTTGCTGCATTCGACATTGGTGCCAGGGAAGTGGGCGCTCCTCGCGAAGGTTCAACCCTTCTTCAAGCTGTCGCGAATTTCCCGCAGCAGCAGTACGTCTTCAGGCGTGGCAGCAGGCGCGGGCGGGGGTTCGGCGCGCTTCAGGCGGTTGATCTGCTTCACCATCATGAAAATGATGAACGCCAGAATGATGAAGTTGATCGCGGTGGTGATGAAGTTGCCGTAGGCGAACACCGGCACGCCGGCCTTCTTCACCTCGGCGAGCACCATGGGCACGCCAGGCGGCACGTCCTTCAGGACGACGAAGAAATTGCTGAAGTCCAGGCCGCCGAAGATGCGGCCCACCACCGGCATGATCAGGTCGGCTACCACCGAATCCACGATCTTGCCGAAGGCGCCACCGATGATCACGCCCACGGCGAGATCGATGACGTTGCCCTTCACTGCGAACTCCTTGAACTCGGATGCAATGCTCATGGATTGATCTCCTGTTGTCGTTGTCGGGAACTGGGAACGTCCTCGCTGGAGGCCACCCGTGCGCTGGCGCCGGTGACGCGGCGAGCTTCCAGGAACAGCGCCCGCCAGTGGCGATCGTCGAGCCTGTCCTTGCGCACCGCCCGTCCCGAGGACGGTGCATGAACGAAATCGCCGCCGCCCACGTAGAGGGCCACATGCAGTTCCTTGCGTTTCGGCGTTCGCCAGTAGAACAGCAGGTCGCCGGGTTGCAGGGCGCTGCCGGTTTCCAGGAGCGGTACGGACTTGCGCTGGTCACGGGTGGCGCGCGGCAACTCCACGCCGGCGTCGCGGTAGGCATAGCGCACCAGGCCGCTGCAGTCGAAGCCGGCGGGATCGAGGCCGCCGAAACGGTACGGTGCGCCGAGTTGCGCCAGCGCCGCAGAGGCGGCCCGCTCGCCAGCGCTGCGGGGGGGCGATTCCGGTGCGGCCACGCTGGCGGGCGAGCCCGCGTCCGCGGCGGTACGGTCGGAGTGGTGCGCGCAACCGGCCGCCAGCACCACGGCGGCGCCGGCCAGCAGGCGCCACAAAGCCTGCCAGGCCGGCCGGTTCATGACGCGATCTTTTCCGTGCCGCACCAGCCCGCCAGGAACAGAGCCAGCACGCACGTCACGTCCGTCATGCTGTCGATGCTCACCGACTCGTCGATGCCGTGGATGCGGGTGGCCTCGGGGCCGTAGCAGGTGGCCGGAGTGTCGCCGTAGAGGTTGAAGACGCGCGCGTCGGTGGTGGCGGTGCTCGCCATCCACTGGACGGGAGTGCCGCGCACCGCCTGATGGCTGGTGGCGAGCAGTTTCATCATGGGCAGGTCGCGGGCGATGGCGCAGCCCTCGGACTGGAATCCGCCGTAGCGCACCTGGTAGGTGGCGCCGGCGAGGGACGGATCCTCGCTCGCGGTCCTGGCGAGCTGCGCTTCCACGGCGGCGCGCGCATCGGCGGCGCTCATCCCGGGGTGGAAGCCGCAACGTATCTCGATGGTGCAGCGCGTGGGCACTGAGGAGGGCCATTCGCCCCCTCGGATGCGGCCGAGATTGAAATTGATGGCGTGGGGATTGTTCGCGAAGGCAGGGTGGCGGGCCTCGGGGCGGTTCCACGCATCCCTCAGGGGCAGCAGCCCGCGATACAGGGCGAAGGCGGCCTCGATGGCGTTGACGCCTTGCTTTACGTCCAGCACATGAGCCGGGCGGCCATGCACGTCCACGGCGAGCCACAGCACGCCCACCTGCGCGTCCATGATGGTGTGGTCGAAGGGTTCTGGAATGATGGCGGCCTCGGCACGGTAGCCACGGGCCAGGCAGGCCAGCGCGCCGTTGCCGGTGCATTCCTCCTCGACCACCGACTGCATCCACACGGGCGCTGCCGGCTGGAGCCCCAGCCGGCGCAGCGCCTGGAAGGCAGTTACGTAGGCGGCGATACCAGCCTTCATGTCGCCGCCGCCGCGGCCGTAGATGCGCCCATCGCGCACCACGGGGGTGAAAGGCGGCGTGCTCCACAGTGCTTCGGCACCCACGGGCACGACGTCGATGTGGCCGTTGAAAATGAGCGAGCGGCCAGTGGTATGGCGTGGTGCGTGATGCGCCACCACGTTGTCGTGGCGCTGCCAGTGGCCCGTGGGTGGCGCGTAGCCGGGCAGGTGCGTGAGGTCGGTGTCACGCACCTCGAAGCGGTCCACGGCCAGCCCCATGCCGCGGAACAGCCCCTCCATGAAGTCCTGCGCGGAGGCCTCCTCACCCATCAGGCTGGGAAAAGACACCAGCGTGCAGGTGAGCTGCACCAGCGCATCGCGCAATTCCTCCACGGCGGCCAGCAGCTCACGCTGCAGGCCTGGGTCGAGGGCAGGCGTGGCGAGCAGGGGCGCGGCGCTGTCCACGCCGCGTCAGTTGCCGTCGAGCGGGCGCAGTTCCACGCGACGATTCTTCGCGCGGCCCTCGGGACTGTCGTTGTCCGCCACCGGTTGATCGGGACCATAGCCCTTGGCCACCAGGCTGGCTGCCGGCACGCCCTTGGAGATGAGGTAAGACATCACCGCATCGGCGCGCCGCTGGGACAGGGCCCGGTTCATGGAGGCCGAGCCGGCGGCGTCGGTGTGGCCAGCCACCTCCAGGCGCTGGGCTGGGTTTGCCAGGAGTTGAGTGGCCAGTTCATCCAGGGACGGCAACGAAGCCTTCAGCACTCGCGCCGAACCAGTAGCGAAATTCACGCCATCGAGGCGGGTTACTGGCGGCATCGGCTGGCCCTGGGGCAGCGTGGGGGGCGGAGCGGCTTTGGTGGTGGGGGCGGCTGGTTTGGCCTCGCAGCCGGAGGCATCGACCTTGGCGCCGGCTGGAGTGTTGGGGCAACGGTCGAGCACATCGGGAACGCCGTCACCGTCGCTGTCCAGCGCGCAGCCGTCCTGACCGACCTTCACTCCGGCCGGTGTGCCCTGGCAACGATCGCGGCTGTCCGGCACGCCGTCGTTGTCGGTGTCTTCCTCGCAACCGTTGTCCAGCACCTTCGCGCCAGGCGGGGTGTTGGGACAGAGGTCGCGCTGGTCTGGAACACCATCGGAGTCCGAGTCGGTGCTGATGGAGCAGCCGGTGGCGTCCACCGGGACTCCCTTGCCGGTGGCGGCGCACTTGTCGGCGGAGTCGGGAACGCCATCGCCATCCGTGTCGGGGTCCAGGGCGCAGCCGGAGGCGGATACGCGGGTGCCCTTGGGCGTGTCCGCGCAAAGGTCCACCGCGTCGGGTACGCCGTCGCCGTCGGCATCGGGCGGGCCCTTCTGCTCCCAGTTGCAGGCGAAGTACCCCACGGTGCCGCCGATGATCGCGCCGATGAGCGCCGCTTCCTTGTTTTCGGTGGACGCGGCGCCGCCAGCCACCAGCGCGCCGCCTGCAGCGCAAATGTAGGGGTTGTTGAACCACTGGCGCCCCTGGGTTGCCGCCTTGTCGTAGGGTTCCTTGATGGCGTTGGGTGTGGCGCAACCGGCCAGGACGACGGTTAGCAGGGCGGCGGTCAGGGCAAGGGACGGTTTCACGAGCGGTCCTTTTGTGGCGAGGGCGTGGGGGCCCGGGGAGGTCTAAATGCCTCGGTTTTCACCGGCAGGCGCACGATACGCATTCTAACCGCTGGCGGTTCCGGCGGCGCCGCCGGCGGCCGCCTGCCATTCCTGCTCCTGCAGCGAACGCCATTGAATCTTGCCCGTGCCCGAGCGTGGCAGGGATTCCATGAACTGCACGCGTCGCGGCACCTTGTAGGCCGCCATGTGCTCTCTGCACCAGGCGATCAGCGCCGCTGCATCCACGGCGCCGGGCTGCTTGAGCACCACGCAGGCCTTCACCGTTTCGCCGCGTCGCTCGTCGGGGGCCGAAATGATGGCCACCTCGTGGATGGCAGGGTGCTGGTAGAGCACGCCTTCCAGTTCAGCGGGCCAGACCTTGTAGCCGGCGGCGTTGATCATGCGCTTGAGCCGGTCGGCGATGGTGAAGAAGCCTTCCTCGTCCATGCGGCCCAGGTCCCCCGTGCGATAGAAGCGGCGGCCGTCGATGTCCACGAAGGCCTCGGCGGTGGCCTCGGGGCGGTTCCAGTAGCCCTTCATGAGCTGCGGGCCGCTCACCACGATCTCGCCCACCTCTCCGGGCGGCAGCTTGCGCAGGGTTTGCGGGTCCACCACGAAGGACAGCGTGTCGAAGGTGGGGATGCCCAGCGACTGCCTGCGCAGCATGTGCGGCGGGTTGATGTGGGTCTGGGAGATGGCCTCGGTCATGCCGTAGCCCTCCATGTACTGGATGCCGCAGCGGCGCTGCAGCTCGGCGGCCACAGCCGCGGGCATGGAGGAGCCGCCGCCGAACACGTTGCGCAGGCTGGACAGATCGCGGCTGGTGGTGTCGGGATGGGCAAGCAGGTCCACCACCATGGTGGGCACGTTGGCCCAGTGGCTGCAGCCATAGCGCTCGATCAGGTAGCCGGCCGCGGAGGCATCCCAGCGCGGCAGCAGGGCGATGGTGGCGCCGGCGTACACGCCCGCGTGCATGCTGTGCTGCATGCCGGTGACGTGGAACAGGGGGGCGGTGGAGAGGATCACTGCGTCCTGGGTCACGTTCTCGAACAGTGCCCCGCCCACCGCGGTGGTCTGTATGGTGCGGTGGGTGTGCATGCAGCCCTTGGGACGGCCGGTGGTGCCGGAGGTGTAGAGGATGGCGGCGAGGTCGTCGGGGCCGGTGGTGTGGGGGCGTGGGGTGTGGACCGCTTCCAGGGCCGCGTGCCAGGCGATCACCCGAGGGTCGGGGGCAGGCGCACGGGGCGTGCGTACGAAGGCCGGCACCTGCAGGCTGGTTCCGCTGCCCAGCGCGTCGGAGTAGGTGACGGCGATCACGTGGTCCAGCGCGGTTCCCAGCAAGGGCAGCACGCGCTCCACCACCTCGGCGCCCACGATGGCCACGCGGGCGCCGCTGTCGGCGCACGCGTACGCCAGCTCGTCGGTGACGTGCATGGGCGTCACCGGCACCACCACCGCGTCGGCGCGGGCAATGGCATAGGAGGCGACGATGAATTGCGGGCAGTTTTGCAAGTCGAGCAGCACGCGGTCGCCACGGGCCACGCCGCAGGCCTTCTGCAGATGGCCGGCCAGGGCGGCGGCCTCGCGCGCCAGCGCCGCGTAGCTGGTGCGCGTGTCATAGAAGACCGTGGCGGCCTTGCCTGGGTAGCGTGAGGCGCTCACCTCGAGGTTGGCCCAGAGGCTGGTTTCGGGGACGGTGAGATGCCAGGAAAACTGCTTGGGCCAGTGCTTGGGAGCGCTCATTGCGGGTTGGCGGCGGGAGGGGCAGAAAACGATAGTCCGGAACAGCGGCAACCGTCACGGGCGGGCCGCGAACTCCCGCTCTTGCAGCGCGCGCCACTGCACCTTGCCCGTGGCCGATTTCGGCAGGGACGCAACGAATTCCACCACGCGCGGCACCTTGTAGGCCGCCATGTGCTCGCGGGCCCAGGCGATGATCTCCTCGGCATTGCCCTGGCCTGCGTGGCCGGGTCTGAGCACGATCAGCGCCTTCACCGTCTCGCCGGTGCGTGCTTCGGGGGCGGCGATCACGCAGGCTTCCTGCACCGCCGGATGGCGGTAGAGCAGGGCCTCCACCTCCGCTGGCCACACCTTGAAGCCGGCGGCGTTGATCATGCGTTTGAGCCGGTCGGTTAGAAAGAAATAGCCGTCCTCGTCCATGCGGCCCAGGTCTCCGGTGCGCAGGAAACGCCGGCCGTCGCGCTCGAAGAAAGCGGCGTGGTCGGCCTCGGGCCGCTGCCAGTAGCCCCGCATCACCTGCGGGCCGCTCACCACGATCTCGCCGGTCTCGCCAGGCGCGAGGTCGGCGAGCGTGTCCGGGTCCACCACGCGGGCATCCACGTCGAAGATGGGAATGCCCAGGCACTGCCGGCGCGGCCGGTCGGGCGGATTGATGTGCGTGGCGCCCATGGTCTCCGACAGGCCGTAGCCCTCCATGTAGGGCAAGCCGATGAGGTCGATCAGCCGTTGCCCCACAGCCTCGGGCATGGCCGCTCCGCCGCCGCCGATGCGCTCCAGGCTGGAGATGTCGTATTCGCCCAGGCGCGGGTTGGCGAGGAAGTCGATGGCCATGGTGGCGATGTTGGTCCAGGTGGCGGGCCGGTAGCGCTGAATGAGCCGGGCGGCGGTATCCCGGTCCCAGCGCTGCATCATCACCAGGGTGGATCCGTTCCAGATGGCGCCGTTCATGCAGCCCTGCATTCCCGTCACGTGGAACAGCGGCAAGGTGGACAGCAGGCTGCCGCCGGGAATGGAGCGAAACCACAGCGCCCCGGCCAGCAGCGTGGCCATGATGCTGGCGTGGGTGTGTACGCAGCCCTTGGGCAGGCCCGTGGTGCCGGAGGTATAGGGCATGACGCACAGGTCCTGGGGGCCGGCCTGGCTCGGAGCCGGCTCCAGACCCGCGCCCAGGGCATCGGCCCAGAGACAGACGCCGCGCTCGTGGATGGGCTCGCGCGGCGCCGTGCAGGCGTCGGGCAAGGGCAGGTCCGTGCCGCCTTCCAGATAGTCGCCGTAGGCGGCCACGATCAGCTGCTCGAGGGCGCCCTCGGCCAATAGCGGCGCGAGGCGGGGGTACAGCTCCTGGCCCGCGAAGGCCACGCGTGCGCCGGAGTCGGCCGCGTAATGGCGCAGTTCCTCTGTGAGGTTCATGGGATTCACCGGCACCACCATGGCGTCGGCGCGAAGGATGGCGTAGTAGGCCAGGATGAACTGCGGGCTGTTTTGCATGACCAGCATCACCCGGTCGCCGCGGCGTACCCCGCAGCGCTGTTGCAGGAAACCCGCCAGCAATCGCACCTGCCGCCAGGCTTCGCCGTAGGTGAGAGGGCTGTCATAGAAGCGGCACAGCACCGCGTCCGGATAGCGCCGCGCGGAGACCGCAAGGTTGTGGTGCACCGGTGTGACGGGCCGGGTGATGGAACGGGGCAGGTTTTTCGGCCAGACAGAGAAGTGGCGGGTATTCATGGCGAGGCAATCCCGATCGCCGGCCGGTCATGGAATCTGGTGCCGGACAGCCGTTTCTGCGCGCATGGGCGAAGCCCGGGGACGCATGGTGTGAAGATCATAAGGCCGCGGTGCCCGGCCCAGTCCCGGGGCTGCGAGGCCGCGGGTGGCCAGGGGCACGTGCGCCGGGCTATCGTCACGAAAGATGCCTTCCGGAGAGATCAGCATGGACAGCCACGCCCCGCAACACTCGCCGCGCTACATGGAACTCGCCACCTTCATGCGTACGCCCTGGCAAGCCGACCCCGCGGGATTGCAGGTGGCCCTGGCGGGCGTGCCCTATGACGGCGGCGTCACCTGCCGTCCGGGCGCGCGCCACGGCCCTCGCGAGATCCGCAACCAGTCCACCCTGGTGCGCGGCATCCACCACGTGCACCGCATCAACCCCTTCGAGCGCCTGAACGTGGCCGACGTGGGAGATGTTCGCTTTTCGCGCATCTTCGACCACGAGGCCGTGCTCGCCGATATCGAGGCCTTCTTCGCGCGCATTCACGCCGCTGGCGCCCGGCCCCTCACCGCCGGCGGCGACCATTCCATCACCCTGCCGATCCTGCGTGCCATCGCCCGGCAGCAGCCGGTGGGCCTGGTGCACGTGGACGCCCACACCGACACCTGGGGCGAGTGGAATGGCAGCCGGTTCCACCACGGCGCGCCCTTTCGTTGCGCCGTGGAGGAGGGGCTGGTGGACCCGCGCCGCGCCGTCCAGATCGGCATCCGCGGCGGCCAGATGATCGATGACGGCTGGCGCTTCTCGCGCGACTCGGGCATGCGGGTGATCTTCATCGAGGAGTTCACGGCACTGGGAGTGCCGGCGGTGATCGCCGAGGCGCGCCGGGTGGTGGGCGATGGGCCCGTGTACGTGACCTTCGACGTGGATGGCCTCGACCCGGCCTACACGCCCGGCACCGGCACGCCGGAGGTCGGCGGCATCACCACCCGCGAGGCCCAGCAGTTGCTGCAGGGCCTGATGGGGATTCAGGTGATGGGTGCCGACGTGGTGGAGGTGTCGCCGCCATTCGACCCGAGCGGCAACACGGCTCTGGTGGGAGCCACCATGATGTACGAACTGCTGTGTCTGATGGCCGGGGAGGGCGCGCCGCGCTGAAGGCGCGCCCCGGGCCGGTCAGTTGTCGGGATAGCTGTAGGCGGCGTTGGTGACCCGCGCCTGCCACTCCATCTGGCGGCGTTGACGCTGTATCAGGGCACGGCCCTCGGCGGGCGTGATGGAGCCTTCGTCCACCGAGCGCTGCACCGAATGCACGTAAACCTCGTAGCTGTTGAGCTCCGCCCCTTCCAGGGCGGCGCGGCTTTCCGACACCGCCGGCAGGGTGGCTATGGAGGTAAAGCCCGCGCGCAGCCCGCCCGCCTCGCCCGGCGGCTTCATGTCCGCCCCCACAGGGATGGCAGGTGCGCCGGCGCAACCGGCAAGCAGACCAGCGATGACGACGAAACCGGCATTGCGCATGGCGAAGCCCTCCTGGCGTTAGCCCCGCGGCCCATGACGAGCGCTGCGGTGGGACTAAATTATTCCTGCCCGCGCCCGGGCGCAACACATTTTTGTGACAGGAAGATGACAGCTTTCCGTGTTTGCATTCGAACACAAGGGCGGCGGGTCGCCGTGGAGGGGGGCGGAGATGGATGGGTACAGGGGAAGGATTGCGGCGCGCCGCGCGGCGGCGGGATGGGCAGGGCGCGCCACGGCGGCCGCCGTGATGGTGGCGCTGGCGGCCGGTTGCACGGCGCCAGGGGCTTCCCGGCCGGGAGCCGCGGCGTCGCAGCGCTGCGATGCGCTGCACCAGGACACCCGGCTCGATCCCCTGCGCGGCCGCATGCGGCTGCCGATCGTTCTCGGGCAGGCCCTGCCCGTGGAGCAATTGGCCGAGCGCGGACGCGTGAGCGGCGACGCGGAGCGCGACGCCATCAAGGCCCTGGAAGCGGTGCGGGCCGAGTGCCGGCGTCTCGCGGAGGCGGCATTCGGCCCGCTGCCGCGGTACCGCAGCGATTCGGAGGACCGCGTCTCCGAGACGCTGGCCGATCTCTACACCGGCGCCATCAGCTGGGGGCAATTCAACAAGACCCTTCTGCACATCGGCGAACGCGACCGCACCGCCCGCGAAAACCTCGACGACGAACTCGCCGCCCGGGAGCGCTGGCGGGCATTCCACGACTTCGGCGGCAACTGACCGGTCCTGGCGGCGCGCCCGCGTCGCCGGCGGGGGTTATTCGCAAATCGCGAACCGCGAATTGCGAATACAATCCCCTCCATGCTCAAGCCTCAGGACGTATGCGTCCTGCTCAAGATCGTGGCCATCGGCCCCGAGCCGTGGTCCTACCAGCGGCTCGCGATCGATCTGGGCATGTCGGCCTCGGAGGTGCACGCTGGCGTGCGGCGTAGCGCCGAGGTGGGCCTGCTGAGGCTTGACGAGGGCTGGGGTATCCCCGTCCCGGGGGCGCTGGACGAGCTGCTGGTGCATGGCGTGCGCTATGTCTGGCCCGCCGCGCCGGGTCCCGTGACCACGGGTATCGCCACCGGCCCCTGGGCGCCGGGGCTGGAGGATGCGCCGGAAGGCGACGGCCTGCCCTGGGTGTGGCCCGATGCGCAGGGCGGGGTGCGCGGACAGGCCGTTGAGCCGCTCTACAAGTCCATGCCCGCGGCGGCGCAGCGCGACGGGAGGCTTCACCTGTTGCTGGCCTTCGTGGACGGCATCCGGGCCGGCAACCACGACCAGCGCGTGTGGGCCGTGGGCGCCCTGCGCGCCTGCCTGGGCACCTCGCGCGCCGCGCCCACCCGCGGCAATGCTGCAACCGTCAACAGAGGCCACGATGGCAAAAAAGGACAACGCGTACACGGCTGAGGACATCGAGATCCTCGAGGATCTCGCCCCCATCCTCCACCGGCCGGGGATGTACACCGATCCGGTAAACCCCAACCACGCGCTGGTGGAGATCATCGACAACGCCGCTGACGAGGGCCTGGCGGGTTTCGCCCGCAGCGTGGTGGTGCGGCTCTTCGAGGACGGTTCCGCCGAGGTGGTGGATGACGGCCGCGGCATTCCGGTGGACATTCACCCGGTGAAGAAGGTGCCCGCCGTTCAGGTGATCTTCACCACACTGCACTCCGGCGGCAAGTTCCGCAAGACAGACAAGGATGCGGCCTACCGCATCGCGGGCGGGCTTCACGGCGTGGGGGTGTGCGTGAGCAACGCCCTCTCCACGCGCCTGGAGGTGGATGTGAAGCGCGATGGCGCCGCCTGGCGCATCGTGTTCGGCGACAACGGCAAGGTGTTGCAACCGCTGGCCCGCGCGGGCAGCGCCGGCCCGCGCGAAAGCGGCACGCGCATCCGCTTCTGGCCCGACGGCAGATATTTCGACTCGCCGCGCATCGTGGCCGCCGACATCGGCCTGCTGCTGCGGGCCAAGGCCATGCTGCTGCCGGGCGTGAAGTTCGCCCTCGAGGTGGAAAAGGGCGGGCGCTTCGAGTCCACCACGTGGCACTTCCCGCGAGGCATCGCGGGCTACTTCCAGGAGGCGGTGGCGGGCTTCGAGCCGGTGGCCAGCCCTTTCCTGGGGGAGCGCTACGTGACCGCCCAGTCCGAGTCGGACAGTTTCGCCGAGGGCGAGGGGGCGCTGTGGGCCATCGCGTGGACCCCCGAGGGCGAGCTCACCACCGAGTCCTACGTGAACATGATTCCCACGCGGCATGGCGGCACCCACGTGGCCGGCCTGCGGGAGGGCGTGCACGCGGCGATCCGCAATTTCATCGAGCTGCATGCCATGGGCCAGCGCGGCTTGAAGATCGTGGCCGAGGACGTGTGGTCGCGGGCCAGCTACGTGCTGGCCGTGAAGATGCTCGACCCGCAGTTCAAGGGCCAGGTGAAGAACGAACTCATCTCCCGCGACGCCGTCAAGCTGGTGGCGCAGATGGTGCGCGATCCCTTCGAGCTGTGGCTCAACGAGCACGTGGCCGAGGGCAAGGCCATCGCCGAGCTGGTGATCCGGCAGGCCATGGCGCGTACCCGCGCCGCCCAGAAGGTGGAGCGGCGCAAGTCCTCCGGGGTGGCGGTGCTGCCCGGCAAGCTCACCGACTGCGCCTCCGATGACCCGGAGCGTAACGAGCTGTTCATCGTGGAGGGCGACTCCGCCGGAGGCTCGGCGAAGATGGCCCGGGACAAGGAGTTCCAGGCGGTCCTGCCGCTCAAGGGAAAGCCCAAGAACACCTGGCAGGACAGCGGCGACACCCTCTACGCCAACAAGGAGATCGAGGCCATCGCGCTTGCCATCGGCGTGGACCACCACAAGCCCGCCGACAGCCCCGATCTGTCGGGCCTGCGCTACCGCAAGATCATCATCCTGGCGGATGCCGACGTGGACGGATCGCACATCCAGGTGCTCTTGCTCACGCTGTTCTTCCGGCATTTCCCCAGGCTCATTCACAACGGCCACGTGCACGTGGCCCAGCCGCCGCTGTTTCGCATCGACGTGCCCGGCCAGGGCAAGGGCAAGCCAGCGCGCAAGCTCTACGCGCTGGACCGTCAGGAACTCGCGGTGCTCGAGGAGAAGCTTGCCGACGAGGGTGTGCGCGAGGGGACGTGGACGGTAAGCCGCTTCAAGGGCCTCGGCGAGATGAACCCCGAGCAGCTTTGGGAAACCACCCTCAACCCCGACACTCGGCGCATGCTGCCCGTTTCCCTCGAGGACGGCATGGATCCGTCCAACGAGATCTTCAACATGATGATGGCCCGCGAGAACGCCTCCCAGCGCCGGGAGTGGATGGAAACCTACGGCAATCTCGTGGATGCCGATGTGACATGAGGAAAACCATGATCGCTCGATTCGCCCCCCACTTGTTGGCCTTGGTTTCGGCGTCCGCCCTTGCGCAGGGTTCGCCCTCGGGCCGGGTTGTGGAATACGGAATTCTTTCCGGAGCCGAGGGCAAGCCCGAGTTCGTGCAGAAGACCTCCAGGATTCCTCTGCGCAAGGGGCTGCGCTTCGGCTTCTGCGCCGAGCTCGAGGGCCTCGATGCGGTCAATGGCGTGGCGGGGCTCTCCGAGCAGGTGCGCCACCCGCTGCTCACCCAGCCCAACGGCATCGAGACCAATGGCTGGAACGTGCCGCGCACAGTGCAGGTGGTCAATGGCCGCGCCCGCTGGTGCGGTGGTCATACCTTCCGAGAGGAATGGGAACTGGTGCCGGGGACGTGGCGGTTTGTGATCGGCGACAGCGCCGGCGACCTGGTGGTGCAGGAATTCAAGGCCGTGCGCGAAGGCAAGTGAGACCGGAAACATGAACGAGGACCAGCGCGACCTGTTCGATGAAGCGCCGCCGGCGCCCCCCGCCGCGGCGGCCGTGACCCCGCCGGTGGTTCCCGCCGGTGAGGCGCTCGGCGCCGCCGCGGTGCAGGCCGCGGGCGTGGCGGTGGTGGAGCGCCCAAGCGGTGAGGGTCTTGCGCCGCCCGCGGCGGGTGGCGGCGGCGGGATGCCGCCGCACTTCGCACCCCTTTCGGGCGAGTTCGGCGACACGCTGCCGCTGGGGCGCTACGCCTCCACGCAGTACCTCCAGTACGCCATCGCCACGGTGAAGGATCGGGCGCTGCCGCGCGTGGCGGACGGCCAGAAACCGGTGCAGGGCCGCATCCTCTACGCCATGTGGGACAACGGCACGCGGGCCGGCACCAAGCGCACCAAGTCCGCCGCCGTGGTGGGTGACGTGCTGGGCAAGTTCCATCCGCACGGCGACCAGTCGGTGTACGACGCGCTGGTGCGCCTGGCCCAGGACTTCACCATGCGCTACCCGCTGGTGGACGGCGAGGGCAACTTCGGCTCCCGCGATGGCGACGAGGCCGCGGCCTATCGCTACACGGAGGCGCGGCTGACCAAGTTCTCCGAGGTGCTGCTCTCGGAACTCGAGATGGGCACGGTGGATTTCGCGCCCAACTACGACGGAACCCGCGAGGAGCCGGTGGTGCTGCCGGCGCGGCTGCCGGTGGTACTGCTCAACGGCGCTTCGGGCATCGCCGTGGGCATGGCCACCGAAATTCCCAGCCACAATCTCAACGAAGTGGCGGCGGCGGCGGTGGCCATGGTGCACGACCCGGACATCTCGGTGGCCGGCCTGATGCGCCACATCAAGGGGCCCGACTTTCCCGGCGGCGGGCAGATCATCACGCCGCGCGCCGACCTGCGCGAGGCCTACACCTCGGGCCGCGGCGCGGTGCGTGTGCGGGCCCGCTGGACCATCGAGCGCCTGGCGAGGGGGCAGTGGCAGATGGTGGTGCACGAGCTGCCGCCCGGCACCTCCACCCGCAAGGTGCTCGAAGAAATCGACGCCCTCACCAACCCGCAGCCGCGCCCGGGCAAGAAATCCATCACACCGGAACAAAGCCGCGAGAAGCAGCTGATGCTGTCCATGCTCGATCGCGCCCGCGACGAGTCTGACCGGCTGCATCCGGTGCGGCTGGTGCTGGAGCCCAAGTCCTCGCGCACCGATGAGAACGAGTTCGTCAACCTGCTGCTCGCCAAGACCAGCCTCGAGGGCAATGTGCCCCTGAACCTGGTGATGGTGGGTCTGGACGGGCGGCCCACCGGCAAGAACCTGCGCGACATCCTGCACGAATGGCTGCAGTTCCGCTTCGCCACCGTGACACGGCGCACCCGGCACCGCCTGGAAAAGGTGCTCGACCGCATCCACGTGCTGGAAGGCCGGCTGCTGGTGCTGCTCAACGTGGACCAGGTGATCCGCATCATCCGCAACGCCGACGATCCGAAGGCCGACCTCATGTCCGCCTTCCGCCTCACCGAGCGCCAGGCCGAGGACATCCTCGAGATGCGCCTGCGGCAGCTCGCCAAGCTCGAGCACATCCGCATCGAGCAGGAACTGGCGCAGCTCAGGAGCGAGCAGACCGGCCTTCAGAACGTGCTCGATGACCGCGGCACGCTGGAGGCGCTGGTGGTCTCCGAGATCGAGGCCGACGCGAAGACCTTCGGCGACAAGCGCCGCACGCGCATCGAGGAGGCGGAGAAGGCCGAGGTGGAGACGCCCGTGCTGGACGACCCCATCACGGTGATCTTCTCCCGCAACGGCTGGGTGCGCGCCCGCCAGGGACACGGGGTGGACCCCGCTGCGCTCACCTTCAAGGAGGGCGACAGCCTCGGCGTGCTGATCGCCTGCCGCACGGTGGATCCGGTGGTGTTCATCGACTCGAAGGGCCGCGCCTACACGGTGGAGGCCACGCAGCTGCCCAGCGCGCGCGGCGATGGTGTCCCGGCCTCCTCGCTGGTGGACGTGCAGGACGGTGCGAAGATCCTGCACTGCGTCGCGGGCAAGGCCGACACCAGGGTGCTGGTGGCCGCCACCGGCGGCTATGGGTTTGCAGCCACCCTCGGCGACATGGTGTCGAACCGCCGGGCCGGGCGGGAATTCCTTTCCCTGGAGCCGGGCGATGCGCCCTTGCCGCCGGTGGTCTACACGCCCAGCCCTGGCAACTATGCGGCGCTGCTGGCCGACAACGCCAAGCTGCTGCTGGTGCAGATGGGCGAGGTGAAGCAGCAAGCCAAGGGCCGCGGCACCCAGCTCATGGGCCTGGACAAGGGCGAGCGGCTGGTGGCCGTGGCGGTGTCTGACCAGCCTGGGCTGGCGGTGCTGGGCACGGGCCGCGGCGGTAAGGAAAAGCTCATCGAGCTGGGCCGGCGCGAACTGGGGCACTACGCGGGCAGCCGGGCCCACCGCGGGCGCGTGCTGCCCGAGAAGATCAAGCCTCTGGGCCTGCGCCTGGCGCCTCGTCCGCCGACGTGAACCTCCGCCCGGGCGGCGGCCGCTGGCAGCCGCCAGGGCCCGTGTGGATGGGCCACGGCGGGCGAAAGCCGGGGCTGGGCCGGCCGGCCGCGCGGCACCGGCCGGTGGGTGACCCAGGTCACGGAATCCGGCGCGTGCACGGGTATGCTCCCGCATGGGCAACGCCGCCCGAGAGGAGGGTTCCATGCTTTCCGTCACGCCCGTAGACCTGCATCGCCTGTTGTGCGATGGCCCGGTAACCCTCATCGACGTGCGCGGCCCGGCGGAGTTCGGTGCCGTCCACGCTGTTGGCGCCGTCAACCTCCCCATGGCTGAGCTGCTGGTCCCGGGCAGGCTCGCGCACCTGTCACCAGAAGGGCCGACCTATGTCATCTGCAAGTCCGGCGGACGATCGCGGATGGCCATACAGACCCTGGAGGCCATGGGCCTCGGCAACCTGTTCAACGTGACGGGCGGAACCGACGCCTGGATCGCCGCCGGCCTGCCGGTGCAGGGCGACCTCGCCAGGGTCGGCTGAGTGGATCGGGGCGACGCGGGCCCGAGCCCCTCCGCCCAGACTGCGCCGGCAGGTTCCCGGCCCCCGCTCGCCAGGCGGTACCGCGGGCTTTTGCATCGCCTGCTGCCCTGCCTGTCCTGGCTGACGGGCTACCGGCGTCATGATCTCGGCGCGGATCTCGTGGCTGGCGCCATCACCGCGGCGGTGCTCGTGCCCCAGGCCATGGCCTTCGGGCTGCTGGCGGGCCTGTCGCCGGCAGCGGGCCTCTACGCGAGTCTGCTCCCGCCCTTGCTCTATGCGCTGCTGGGCACCAGCCGCGTGCTGGCCGTGGGGCCGGTATCCATCGCGGCCATCATGGTGGCGCATGGGCTTTCCTCCCTGCCGGCGGGCGCTGATCCGGTGGCCGCGGCCGCGCTGCTTGCGCTCATGGCGTCCGGCGTGCTGCTGGCCCTCGGGCTGCTCGGGCTGGGATGGCTTGCCAACTTCCTCAGCCACCCGGTTCTGTCCGGTTTCACGTCGGCGGCCGCGGTGCTGATCATCGGCAGCCAGCTGCCCGCCCTGGCCGGTACGCGATGGCTCGCTGAACCCGGCTGGTCCGGCGTGCCTTCAGCCTTGGTACGGGCCCTCGGAGAGGTGCACGGGCCCACGCTGGCGCTGGGCGTGCTGTCGGCCGCCGTCCTGCTGCTGGCCTCGAGCCCGCTCGAGCGGCTGCTTCTGGCCGCGGGAGCGACACGGCGCCGGGCCGTCATCGTTGGCCGTGCGGTGCCGCTTCTGGTCCTGGTGGTCGCCACGGGTGCTGTGGCGGCGCTGTCGCTGGATCGCGCGCACGGGGTGGCGGTGGTGGGGGCCGTTCCTCCCGGCCTGCCCGCGCTGTCATTGCCGTGGCCGGGATTCCAGGCGGCCGCGGCGTTGTTTCCCGCGGCGGTGCTCATCGCCCTGGTGGGGTATGTGGAGAGCGTGGGCATCGCCCGCACGCTCGCCAACCGGCGCCGCGAGACCATCGATCCAAACCAGGAGCTCATCGGCCTTGGCGCGGCCAACCTGGGGGCGGCGCTGTCGGGCGCCATGCCGGTGGCGGGAGGGCTCAGCCGCACCATGGTCAACTACAACGCGGGCGCGCGCACCCAGGCCTCCGCCGTGGTTACAGCGTTGCTCGTGGGGCTGGTGGTGTTTGCGTTCACGCCGCTGCTCGAGCACGTGCCGCGCGCGGCCCTCGCCGCCATCATCATCGTCGCCGTGGCGCGGCTGGTGGATCTGCGGGGGCTGCGGGCGGCGTGGCGCTACGACCGGTCCGATGCGGCCGTGATGCTTTCCACGGCACTCGGGGTGATCGTCCTGGGCATCGAAGCGGGCCTCATGGCGGGCATCGTGCTGTCGCTGCTGGCCACCGTGTGGAAGGCCTCGCGCCCGCATGTGGCCGAGCTGGGCCGGCTGCCGGGCAGCGAGCACTTCCGCAACGTGCGCCGCTACCGCAGCCTGGAAACCTGGCCGTCGCTGTTGCTGCTGCGGGTGGACGAGCACCTGTCCTTCGCCAACAGCCACTGGCTGGAGCAGTACTTCGCCCAGTCGGTGGCGGCCCACCCGGGCGTGCGCCACGTGGTGCTGGTGGCCAATGCGGTCAATGGCATCGACACCACCGCCCTGGAGATGCTCGAACGGCTCGCCCTGTCCTTGCGCGAGGCCGGCGTGACGCTGCACCTGGCCGAAGTGAAGGGGCCGGTGATGGACCGGTTGAAGCGATCCTCGCTGCTGGCCTCCATGGCGCCCGGGCGCGTGTTCCTGAGCGCCCACGAGGCGGTGCAGGAGCTGGGGAAGCAGCACTGAGAGCGGCCGCCAGCGGCTTTCGGTTACACTCGCGCCGCGTTCGTCGAGCATCGTCAGTGGCGGCCGGTCCGTGCGGGCCGCCAAACCCCGAAGAGGTCGTTGCCGCCGCCGCTTCCGGCGGCGCAAGCGTTGATGGGTGCGCCAGGAGGAGATTTGTCATCGTGATCCGTCGCCTGCCGGTCCTGTTGCCGGCCTGCGCGCTGTGGTGCGCCGCCGCCGCGGCAGCCGTTCCCGAGCTGGATGCGGAAACGGTCATCGGTCACCCGCGTCCGCGCGTGGCCGAGGTGGGCTACGCCGAGCCGGAGACCTTCGATCCGTTCACGGACAGGCTCTACCAGGGTGGCTTCCGCTATGGCGGCCCGCCGGTGGAGATTCCCCACGAGGTGCGCTACCTCACGGCCCTGGGCCGTGTGAAGGCCATGAAGCGCATCATCGCGTGCGCGGATGCTTGGTACTACCCGTTCTCCCACACCGCGCCCAAGGCCGAGCCCCCGGGCATCGACATCGAGATCCTCGGCCGCATCGCCCAGAGGAACGGCTGGGAATTCTCCGTCATGTGGGCCAACACCGGCGTCTATCGCGGCGGCCTCAACCTCGCCTTCCGCCAGACCATCAACCGCGGCTTCTGCGACGTGTTCATGGGCACCGTCATCACGGGTGACGATGACCACATGTCGCGAAACGCCATGACCTTCACGAGACCTTACCTCGGCATCGGCTTCGTGCTGGTGCACAACGGCAAGGTCCCGCGGGCGCGCACCCTCGAAGAGCTCAAGGGCACCGGCATCAAGGTGGGCGTGCCAGCCTACACCCCCATGCAGGAGAACGCCGAGAAGCTCGGCATCCCCGTGGTCACCTACTTCCAGAACCAGCGCGTGATCGACGGTCTGCTGCGCAAGGAGGTGGACGCCATTATGGTGTGGGGGCCGTCCATTCCCGTTGCCAACCGCGAGAAGAACGTGGAGCTGGCCATGTCGAGGGGTTTCCAGCCCATGCCCGGCCAGCGCTTCAACGGTGCCTGGGCGGTTAAGTCGAAGGAAGACGGCTTCCTTGAACTCATCAACAAGGAATTCGGCGAGATGCTCGCCAGCGGCGAGATGCAGGCCATCGTCGAGAGATACGGCGTGCCCTGGTTCCCGCCCTTCGATGACTGACCCCGCGCCGGGGCGCCCGGCGCACCCTCCAACCCCTGGAAGCCTCGCCCGATGATCGAAAAATTCCTCGAACTCTCCCGCCTCTCCATGGGGGTCATCCCCACTCTCGTGATCCTGTTCACCATCGCGCTCGCGGTGGTGGTGGAGCGGCTCTGGTTCTTTCATCGGGTCCTCAACCAGGGGGCGGCCATGGAGCGCGACCTGAAGACGGTGGCCTATCGTGACACCGAGGCGCTCGGGGCGGTGGCGCGGCGTTTCGGCGGCGCCCTCCAGACGGGCCTGGTGAACACGGCGCTCGGATCGAGCGGCGAGAACGCCGAGGCCATGGAGCGCCATGTGGACGAGGCGATTCTCGATCTGGTGCCCGCCATGGATCGTAACCTCTGGGTGCTCGACACCGCCGTCACCCTCGGCCCGCTGCTGGGGCTGCTGGGCACCATCTTCGGCATGGTGAAGACCTTCAACGTGCTCGGCGCCGAGGGCGCGGCCGCGGGCGCCCAGGCGGTGACGGGCGGTATCGGCGAGGCGCTGGTGGCCACGGGCGTGGGCCTGTTCATCGCCATCGTGGGCCTGGTGTTCCTGAACTACTTCAACAAGCGGGTGCGCCTGGGCGTGCAGCAGATGGAACTCATCAAGATCACCGTGGTTAACCGCCTCATCGGCGGCGGCCTCAAGGCGGGGGCCTGAGGCCATGCGATCGCGCACCGCCGCCTACTTCCAGACCGAAAAGGCGCGCATCGAGGTGATCCCGATGATCGACATCATGATGTTTCTGCTGGTGTTCTTCATCATGATCACCATTAACGCCATCGTGGGTTCGGGGATTGCGCTCGAATTGCCCAAGTCCAAGACGCCTCAGCCGCTGCGCGACACCACCATCACTGTGGGCGTGAAGAAGGAAGGGGCGCTGTACGTGAACTCCAAGGCCCTCTCCCCCGATGAGTTCACTGCACGGCTGCGCGAGGCCAAGGAGAAGGGCGGCAAGGTGGAGGTGGTAATCGCGGGAGACCGCGAGGTGCCTCTGCAGAAGCTGCTCGACGTGATGGACCTGGTGCGCGCGGAGGACATCAACTCCGTGGGCATCGCCGCCTCGAAGAACCCCGAGACCGCCGGGGCTGCCGCACCCGCGCAGAAGCCGAGGTGATCCCCATCTGTATCCGCGCACGGCGCCTGGCAGGCTGCTGATGCCCTTCGACGCTCCCTCGCCCGCTGGTGGCGGCGCAGCGCCGGATGCGCCCGTGCGCGCGCCGGCGCTCATGCCCTTTTCGCGCGCGCTGCTGGTGGCGGTAGTGCTCGAGATACTCGCCGTGCTGTCGCTGGTGGTGAATTGGCGCGGCTTGTTGCCGGAACCCGAGCCCGAGCCCATGAAAGTGGAGTTCGTGAAGCTGCCCGAACCGCCGCCGCCTCCGCCGCCGCCCGAGCCCGCGCCGCCCAAGACCAAGCCGCCGCCGCCCAAGCCAAAGCCGCCCGAGGAGCCGCCCAAGCCGGACGAGCCGCCCAAGCTCCCCGAGCCGAAACCGCCCGAGCCCGAGCCGCCCGCGCCACCGCCCAAGCCGGAACCGCCGCCCCCTGACCTGCCGCCGCCCGACAAGAAGGCGCCGCCGGTGAAGAAGGTGCCGGCGGTGTATCCCAAGGATGCGCTCGCGCAGGGGCAGGAGGGTGAGGTGCGCGTGCGCCTGACGGTGAGCCCCGCCGGCAAGGTAATCCGCCAGGAGGTGATGGCATCCACCCCGCCGGGCATCTTCGACTACTCGGCGCTCAAGGCCACCAAGCAGTATGTCTTTCCGCCGGGTGAGGAGGAGTTCGAGATCGACCAGGTAATCCGCTACCGCATCGAGGACGACCGCTTCGGCCCGGAGATGCAGGCCCGCTAGCGATCGTCCTGGGACGCTAGGCGGCGCGGCTTGCGGGCGGCGCCACGGCCGTGCCGCGCAGTTGCTCCTCCAGGGCGTTCCACTTGGGCAGGACCTTCTCGAGGTGCGCGGCCTTCACGTGCCCGAAGCCGCGGATGTGCTCGGGCAGGCTCGCCAGTTCCACGGCGGCGGCCAGGGTTTCCTCCGAGAGCGTTTGCAGGGCCCGTCCGATGCTGTCCTGGTATCGGGCGATGAGCGCCCGTTCCTCGCGCCGCTCGGCGGTAAAGCCGAAGGGGTCGAAGGGCGTGCCGCGCAGGCGCTTGAATCGGGCCAGCACCTTGAAGGCGGACATCACCCAGGGGCCGTAGCTCTCCTTCTGCAGCCTGCCATCGGCGCCGCGCCGGGCCAGCAGGGGCGGGGCCAAGTGGAAGCGTAGCCTGGGCGTACCCTCGAAGGTATCGGCAAGACGCTTTGTGAAGGCGGTATCGGAGTACAGCCGGGCCACTTCGTATTCGTCCTTGTAGCTCATGAGCTTGGCGAGGTTACGTGCCACGGCCCGGGTGAGGGTGTCGCGGCGGTGCAGGCGCGACTCGGCCTCGCGCACGCGGGCCACGAAGTCGGTGTAGCGCTTCGCCCACGCGGCATCCTGGTAGTCGGTGAGGAAGGCCCCATGGCGGCGCACCAGTGCATCGACGGATTCGGGAAAGCTCACCGCCACTGGTTGCGCCGGCGTGGCGACGCGTTCCACCCGTCCCGTGTCCACGGCCGCGTGGCGGCCCCACAGGAAGGCGGTCTTGTTGGCTTCCACGGCAACGCCGTTCAACTCGATGGCTCGCAGCAGCGCCGCCTCCGTGAGCGGCACCAGCCCGTTCTGCCAGGCAAAGCCCAGCAGGAACAGGTTCGCGCCGATGGCATCGCCGAGCAGCCGGGTGGCCAGGTGCGTGGCATCCACCATGCGCACGTTGCCGCCCGTGGCCTCCTGCAGCAGGCCGCGGATCTCGCTGTGGGGGAACTGCCAGTCCGGTTCGCGCGTGAAGTTGCCCGGTGGCTGTTCGTGGCTGTTGATGATGGCGGCGGTGCGGCCGGGCCGCGCCTTGGCCACCGAGTCCGCCGACCCCGCGGTGAGCATGTCGCAGCCCAGCAGCAGGTCGGCTTCACCGGTGGCGATGCGCTGGGCGCGCAGTGATGCGGGCGAGGCCGCCAGCTTCACGTGGGAGGTGACCGCGCCGTTTTTCTGCGACATGCCGGTCATGTCCAGCACCGACACGCCCTTGCCTTCCAGATGGGCGGCCATGCCCATGAGCGCGCCCACGGTGATCACGCCCGTGCCGCCGATGCCCGTGACCAGCACGTTCCAGGTGCCGCTGGTGAGGGGCGGCAGGACCGGCTGCGGCAGGGCCGGCAAATCGCCGAGTGCGGATTTCGCCGCCTTCGCGCGCCGCGGTGCCACGCCTTCCACGGTGACGAAACTCGGACAGAAGCCCTGGACGCAGGCGAGGTCCTGATTGCAGGCCGACTGGTCGATGACACGCTTGCGGCCCAGAGGGGTTTCGAGGGGTACCACGGCCGTGCAGTTGGAGGCCACGCCGCAATCACCGCAGCCCTCGCACACCGCCTCGTTGATGAAGGCTCGCGCGGGCGCGGCCGGGAACTCGCCCTTCTTGCGGCGGCGGCGCTTCTCGGCGGCGCACACCTGGTCGTGGATTAGCACCGAGCAGCCCTTCACGCCGCGCAGTTCGCGCTGCACGGATTCAAGTTCGGAGCGCGCGTGCAGGGTGACCTCGGCGGGCAGCCCGCTGCGGTCTGCGTAGCGCGACAGGTCCTCGGTGACCAGGGCAATGCGCCTGACACCCTCGGCGGCCACTTGCTGGGCGATGCCGCGCACGGTCACCTGACCGTCCACGGGCTGGCCGCCGGTCATGGCCACCGCGTCGTTGTAGAGAATCTTGTAGGTGATGTTGACATCCGAGGCCACGGCAGCGCGCAGCGCCAGGTGCCCGGAGTGGAAGAAGGTGCCGTCGCCGAGATTGGCGAAGACGTGCTCGCGCTCGCAGAAGGGCGCCGCGCCGATCCAGGTGGCGCCCTCGCCGCCCATCTGGGTGGTGGTGATGTTCTGGCCGGGAAAGATGGCGGTGGCCATCACATGGCAGCCGATGCCTGCCAGGGCGACGCTGCCGTCGGGCACTCGCGTGGAGCGGCTGTGGGGGCAGCCGGCGCAGTACCAGGCGGGGCGGGCTGGGACCCCTGCGGCCGCCTGCACCTGTGCGGACTTGGCCTCCAGCAGGGCGAGCCGCTCGCGCATGGCGGCGCTGTCGTGGAAGCGGCCGATGCGCCCGGCCAGCACGCGGGCGATCTGGGCAATGGAGAAGTCGCCCTTGGCGGGCAGCAGCCACTCGCCGGGGCCGGCATTCCATTCGCCGCGCTCGTCGAACTTGCCGATCACGCGCGGGCGCACATCCGGGTCCCAGTTGTAGAGGTGCTCCTTGAGCTGGTACTCCACCACCTGGCGCTTCTCCTCCACCACCAGGATTTCCTCCAGGCCACGGGCGAACTGGCGCACGCCTTCGGGTTCGAGGGGCCATGGCATGGCCACCTTGAAGACGCGGATGCCGATGTGGGCGGCGGCCTGCTCGTCGATGCCCAGTTCCTCCAGCGCTTCCATCACGTCCATGTAGGCCTTGCCCGAGGCCACGATCCCCAGCCGCGCGCGCGGCGAATCCACGGTGATGCGGTTCAGGCGGTTGGCGCGGGCATAGGCGATGGCGGCGTAGATCTTGTAGTCCTGCATGAGCGCTTCCTGGTTGCGCGCCTGGGTGCCCAGCGTCTCGGCGGACAGCCGGGCATGCACGCCCGCGGGCGGAAGGGGGAAGTCCTCGGGCAGCAGGATGCGGGGGGCGTCGATCTGCGCCTCGATGGATGCCGAGGATTCCACCGTGTCGGCAAGCGCCTTGAAGGCCACGGCGCACCCCGAGAAGCGCGACATGGCGAAGCCATGCAGTCCCAGTTCCACGTATTCCTGCACGTTGCAGGGGTAGAGCACGGGAATCATCGAGGCGGCGAACAGGTGGTCGCTCTGGTGGGGCAGGGTGGAGGAATAGGCGTTGTGGTCATCGCCAGCCACCAGCAGCACTCCGCCGCGCTTGGCCGTGCCGGCGAAGTTCATGTGCTTGAACACGTCGCCGCAACGGTCCACGCCCGGGCCCTTGCCGTACCAGAGGGCGAAAACGCCGTCGAAGCGCGAGCCGCCCACCAGGCTCACCTGCTGCGAACCCCAGACGGCAGTGGCTGCCAGTTCCTCGTTCACGCCCGGCTGGAACTTCACGTCGTGGGCGGCCAAGTGCTTCTCGGCTTTCCAGAGCGCCTCGTCGAGCCCGCCCAGCGGTGAGCCGCGGTAGCCCGACACGAAGCCGGCGGTGTTGAGCCCGGCGAGCCGGTCGCGGCGCTTCTGCACCAGCATCAGCCGCACCAGGGCCTGGATGCCGGAGAGGTAGATGCGGCCGGAATCGGCCAGGTACTTGTCTTCGAGAGTCACGGTCTGCATGTCGGTCTCCTGTGGGATCCGCGGAGAGGGGCACATCGCCATGGGTGGGCGATTCCCCTGCGATTCGCCGCTGGTCCGGTGGGGCCGGCGGCGAGCTTGTCAATGAACGAGAACCCTGGCCTCCTCGGTCACGGGCGGCCCCGGGGCGCGAGCAGCACCTCGTGGTGACCGGCGCCAGCGGGAATCATGGGAAAGCAGTCCTCAACGGGCGCCACGGCCACGTCGAGGAAGAATGGGCCGTCGTGGGCCAGGCAGCAGGCCAGGGCGGCATCCAGCCCGGCGGGGTCTTCCACCCGCGCGGCGCCCCAGCCAAAACCCTTGGCCACGGCGACGAAATCGGGCAAGGCCTCGGTGTAGCTGTGCGACAGGCGCCCGCCGTGATGCATGGACTGCCACTGGCGCACCATGCCCATGTGGGCGTTGTTGCACAACACCACCTTCACCGGCGTGCGGTGCTGCATGGCGGTGGACAGCTCCTGCAGGTTCATCAGGATGGAGGCGTCGCCCGACACGCACACCACCGTGCGGCCGGGATGGGCGATCTGCGCGCCGATGGCCGCCGGCAGACCGTAGCCCATGGTGCCCGCGCCGCCTGAAGTGAGCCAGCGGTTCGGATGGTCGAAGCGCAGGTACTGGGCCGCCCACATCTGGTGCTGGCCCACGTCGGTGGAGACGATGGCATCACGCCCCTCGAGAGCCGCGCCCAGCGTCACCATCAGCCGCTGCGGCAGGATGGCGCCCGGTGGATCGTCGAAACCCAGGCTGTCGCGGCAACGCCACTCGGCGATGCGTTGCCACCAGGGCGCGAGCCGGGCTGGCTGCAGGAGTTCGCCCGCCAGCGCCGCTTCGAGGCCCACCAGCATGGCACCACAGTCGCCCGCCAGGGGCACATCCACCTTGACGATCTTGTTGATGGAGGCGGCATCGATGTCCAGGTGGATCTTGCGGGCCCCCGGCGCGAAGTCCGACAGCCGCCCGGTGACGCGGTCGTCAAAGCGCGCGCCCACGCACACGATGAGATCGGCGTGGTGCATGGCGAGGTTTGCTTCCAGGGTGCCGTGCATGCCGAGCATGCCCAGGAACTGCCCGTCGCCACCGGGAAAGGCGCCCAGCCCCATGAGGGTGAGGGTGCAGGGCGCGCCGCTGCGGCGGACGATGCGGGTGAAAGCTTCGCAGGCCGCGGGTCCGGAGTTGATGAGTCCGCCGCCACCGTAGAACACAGGGCGCTCGGCGTTGGCGATGAGGGCAGCGGCCTCCTCCAGGCGGGCGCGTGGCAGCGGCCGGGCAGTGCGGCGCGGCAGCGGCCGCAGCGTGGCGGGTTCGGGCGGACAGGGCGCCAGTTGATGATCCTTGGGAAAGTCCAGCAGCACCGGTCCGGGCCGGCCTTCCGTGGCCACGGCAAAGGCCTTGCGCACCAACGGCTCCACCTCGGCCGCCGCGCGCACCTGGGCATTCCACTTGGTGACCGGGCGGGAGATGCCCAGGGCATCGCATTCCTGGAAGGCATCGGTGCCGATCAGGGCCGAGGATACCTGTCCGCTGATGCACACCAGGGGGATGGAATCGCACAGCGCATCGAGAAGCCCGGTGGTGGCGTTGCTCATGCCCGGCCCGGAGGTGACCAGCACCACGCCTGGCCGGCCGGTGCTGCGGGCATAGCCCTCGGCGGCGTGGACGGCGGCCTGTTCGTGGCGCACCAGCACGTGGCGGATGCGCCGCTCGCCGTGCAAGGCATCGTAAATGGGGAGTACGGCGCCGCCGGGGTAGCCAAAAATCACCTCCACACCCAGGTCTGCCAGGGTGTCCAGCAGCCGGCGCGCGCCGTTTGCGGCGGGCGCCTGACCGGGTGCCGCGCCGGGCGACAGGGCCGGTGAGGACCGGGTGCGCAGCGGTGGGGGGAGCAGGGGTTCCATGGGCCAAGATACTAGCCGTCCACCCGCGGAAAAAGTCTCCGATTATTCTGAGAATAAGGCTAGTATTTGGGATAAATTTCCTCAATACAGGCGTTCCAAAGAATGGAACTCGACAAATTCGATCATGCTATCCTGGCTGCGTTGCAGCGCGACGCGCGCGCCAGCATCCAGGCCATCAGCGAGCAGGTAGGCCTGTCCTCCACGCCCTGCTGGAACCGCATCAAGCGCATGGAGCGCGAGGGCGTGATCCAGGGCTACACCGTGAGGGTGGATCCCCATGCGGTGGGGTTCGCGGAACAGGTGATCGTGCAAGTGACTCTGGAGAGCCACACCGAGGACACGTTGGATGCCTTTGCCCGCGAACTGGCCGCCATCCCGGAGGTGCTGGAGGCGGAGCTCATCTCCGGCGACTACGATTACCTGCTGCGCATCGCTGTGCGAGACACCCGCGACTACGAGCGCCTGTTGCGCGAGAAGCTCTACCGCATCCCCGGCATTCGCCACAGCAAGTCGAGCTTCGTGCTGCGCACCCTCAAGGACGAGCAGCTTCCGCTGGCACCACCCGCGCCGCCGCGCAAGGCGCGGGCACGGCGGACTTGACGGGAGGCGAGGCGGAGCAGGGGTCTGGCCGGGTACGGTAATGGCGGCAATACGCCATCACCGCCTGGGAGCGACCGCCCGTAATACTTCCCGCGCGGCGCGCAGCCCGCTTTCCACCGCGCCGTTCAGGAAGCCCTGCCATTGTAGGGAGGTGTGCTCGCCTGCGAAGTGGCAGTGGCCTTCAGGCTCGGGCTCGATGCCCAGCACCGAGGTGGCGTAGCCCACCGGGTAGTAGGCATAGGAGCCGCGGCTCCAGGGGTTGTCGCTCCAGGCGTCGCGGATCGCGCGCCCGTTCCAGGCCTCGGTTGCGCCGGGGAGCGCTTGGGCCAACGCATCCGCCGCACGGGGGGCGAGAGACCTCGCCGGGCCCGTGCCGGCCGCGAAGGCCAGGCTACCGCCGCTCCAGAAGTTGAGGATGCCTGCCTCACCCGGTTGCGCGCGGGTGGGCTCCCAGGTGCTGTGGAAGGGTGCGGCGTCCATCACCACCACGCCGTTGTTGCCCCGGGCGTTCCAGAAGCGATGGCGAAACTGCAATTGCAGCTTGGTGCTGGCGCCCATGGGCAGTTCGCGGATGGCTCGCAGTTTGAGCGGCCGGAAGCCCGCCCGTGACAGATTTAGGTCCTGCAGCGTCGAGAAGGGCAGCGCCAGGATGACCCGGTCGAATGCCTCGGCGCGCTCGCCGCCGGCATCGCGCAGCGTGAGCCGCAGGCGCGCGCCGCCGATCCGTTCAAGCCCCATGAGCCGGGTGCCGGTGGTCACGGGGCTGCCCAGTTCGGCCACCAGCCGCGCCACCATGTGGTCGTTCCCGCCGCGCACGTGATAGCGCTGGTCGGAACCGGCATAGGGCTCGAAGCGGTCGGCCTCGGAGACGGCCAGCGTTGCCACGATGCTCACGGCCGAGATCCAGGTGGTGTCTGCCGCGAATTCCTCGGTATAGGCATTGTCCAGCGCACGCCCCAGGCGTGAGGCGCGTCCGCCGGGCACGTGGCGATCGATCCACTGAGCCACGCTGATGCCATCGAGGGCGCGCGCAGCCTTGCTCGCGCCGCGGTAGCCGTAGTCCTCGCCCAGGGCCCTGGCCTGGCGCTGGACCACGCGATGCACCGGCTGGAAATCCCGCGTCGCCTCCTCCGGGGTGTAGGCGGCACCGTCAAGCCAGGTTAGCGGCGCGGTGCCGGGCGCCTCGGCGGCGAGCACGTCATCCAGTTGCAGGCCCAGCGCGCGGCACAGCGCGATGATCTCCTCGTGCACCGAGTCGATGAACTCGCCGCCGTGCTCGGCCACCTGCTGCTGGTCGAAGGCCGAGCGCTCAGAGTAGCAGCGGCCGCCCACCCGCTGCGCCCCCTCGTAGACGGTGCAGTCGAGGCCGGCACGGCGCAGGGCCCACGCCGCCGTGAGGCCCGCCAGCCCGGCGCCCACCACGGCAATGCGCGGTGCGGCAGCCTTCGCCGCGGCGGCTGCCCAACCGGGCGCGGCCGCCATGGCGCCGAGGGCTGCCCCGCCCGCCAGGAAGCGGCGCCGGGCGGGCACGAGTTGTCCGGGCGATGCGTCCCGGGCCCACGCGCGGGCGATGCGCTGCAGGGCGTACAGCAGAGGGGTTCTGGCCATGGGGTGCGCGTCCTCGAAATGAATCGCTTCAGGCGATGATCCAGGATTCCGTCAACCGGCCGCCGCACAGGCCGGTGGTGAGATCCACCCAGCGCGCCAGCGCTGCCTCGATCATGGCGCGGTCCGTTCCCGCATGCCCCTGTAGGATGCAGAACACTGCTCGGGTAGTGGATGTGACGCGGGTGCGCTCGCACTGGCGGTGCTCAAGGCGGCAGAGGATCTCGCCGTCGTGGTCCACGTAGGCGTATTCTCCGGCGGGCACGGGTTCTGGCGCGGTGGCGCCCAGGGGCACGAAGCACTCGGTGCCATTGGTGAGCCTCAGGTCGATGTTGCCGCGTACCTCGTGCAGGTCGTGGGCGCCCAGCGACAGGCGCGTCTCAAGAGACACGGTGTTGTAGATGTCCACCACCGGGCTGATCTCGGGAATGATGCCCTTGCGCAGATAAAGGCTCACAAGAGCCTCGGCCGAGGCGGGAAAGCGGCGGTTGGAGCGGCCCACGGCATCGTGCAGGGCGCGAAAGCCGGCCAGCACCGGATCGGTTTCGATGAATCCTGGCAACAGTTCGCGCGCCAGGCGCTGCCGCAAGTGCGCCCGCAGCCCGGGCAGGCCCGTGGGCTGCACGTGGTTGCGCACGCCCTCCACCACGGCAAAGGCGCCTCGCACGCCCAGGGCGCGCACCGAAGGGTGGATGGAGAAATTCAAGGCGGACATGGCAAGGCGGCTCGATGGGCGTTCGCGCGGCGGGCCGGTGCTATTCTGGGCAGCAAGGGTACGCAGGGCGAAGCGCCGGCGGCGCCCAATTGGGAGGAGAATCTACCAGATGTTGCAAAGCGTTCGCGGTTGCGCGCTGCCGTGACGCAGGGGCCGCTTGCCGATGGGGAGGCGGAACTCGCGGTGGTTCACGACGAGGCCCGGCGTCGTTACGAGGCGTGCTTGCATTGTGAACTGATCGGGCACGCCGCCTACGCGCTGTCGGCGGGTGTGCTGACCATCGGTCACACGGAGGTGGATCGCCGTTACGAGGGACGCGGCGCGGGCGCGGCCCTGATCAAGGCGGCGCTGGAGGATGTGCGGGCCCGAGGCCTCCAGGTGCTGCCGCTGTGCAGCTTCGAGGCTGCCTACGTGCGCAGGCACCGCGATTATGCGGATTTGGTGCCGCGGGAGCGCCGGGCGCAGTTCCGGCTCTAGCCCCACAGTGCCGTCTTGCCCGTCATGGCAGCGGCGGCGTCAGGTGCCGTCATGCATCGAGACCGCGGGCCGCTGGTCGCTACACCACACCCTGGGCGCGCAGCCGTGCGATCTGCTCGGCGTCGTACCCCAGCGCCGCCAGGATGGCATCGGTGTGCTGGCCGATGGCCGGAATGGGGTCCATGCGGGCCTCGAACTCCGCCGGCACACCTGGTGGCAGCAGGGCCTTGACGGGTCCTGCCGGGGTGTCCACCGCCACCCAGCGCTGCCGGGCGGCCAGCTGGGCGTGCTGCCAAACCTCGGCCATGTGGTTCAGCCGGGCGTTACCGATCTGTGCGGCATCCAGGCGCGCCACCACCTCCCCAGCGCCAAGCCCGGCGAGTGCTGCCACGATGATGGGATACAGGTCAGCCCGGGCGGCCGATCGCTTGGGATTGGAGTCGAAGCGCGGGTCGGTCTTGAGCTCGGGTTTCAAGAGCACCTTGTCGCAGAACGCAGCCCACTCGCGTTCATTCTGGAGGCCCAGCATCACCAGCTTGCCGTCGCCGGCCGGGAACGGGCCATAGGGGTAGATGGTGGCGTGGGAGGCGCCCGCGCGCGGCGGCGGTTCGGCGCCGTCGTAGGCGTAGTAGAGCGGGAAGCTCATCCATTCGGTCATGCTCTCCAGCATGGAGATGTCGATGCGGCAGCCTTTGCCCGTGCGGCCGCGGGCGATGAGTGCCGCGAGGATGTTGCTGAAGGCATACATGCCCGAGGCGATATCCACGATGGAACAGCCGGCCTTGGAGGGCGTTTCGGGCGTGCCGGTCACCGACAGCAGCCCCGCCTCGCTCTGGATGAGCAGGTCGTAGGCCTTCTTGTCCCGATAGGGGCCGTCGGCGCCGTAGCCGGAGATGTCGCACACGATGAGGCGCGGATGGCGCGGCGCCAACTGCTCGTGGGAGAAGCCCATGCGCGCTGCCGCTCCCGGCGCAAGGTTCTGCACCAGCACGTCGGCATCGGCGAGCAACTGGTGAACGATCTGGAGGGCTTCGGGCCGCTTCAGGTCCAGCGTGATGCTTTCCTTGGAGCGGTTGGTCCAAACGAAGTGGGAGGACAGACCGCACACGCGCTGGTCGTAGGCGCGCGCGGGGTCGCCTACGCCGGGGCGTTCGATCTTGATGACGCGCGCCCCGAGCTCCGCCAGTTGCCGGGTGCAGAACGGTCCGGCGATGACGTGCTCGAGCGCCACCACGGTGATGCCTTCCAGGGGACGCATGGCCGCTTCGTTCGTAAAAAAGGCGCATGCTACCGCGTCTGGCGACGGGCGCTGCCGCGGGTCGCTGCGCTGCTGTTATGGCTGTCGGCGCCAGTGGTGCTGGCGCAGGATGGACCCAGCAGCCTTGAAGAAGCTGCGCGGGTGATCGAGGGTCCGCGTGACGCCGCCTCGCGCTTTCTGGAGACCCTCATCCAGCGCACCGACAGCCTGTTCGGTGGTGACCAAGTGTACGACGCCCCCACCGGCAGTTACCTGCAGCTGGGCGGCGGCACCACCCTGCAGCGCAGCCAGGATGGCGGCACGGACTCTTTTCCCCTCACGCGCGCCAAGGTCAACCTGCCCCACACCAGCGAGCGGGTGCAATTGCTGGTGGATCGCAACATCGAAAGCGTTACCCGCAGCCTCAGCGATCGGGCCGCTGCCACGGCGGCAGGCCAGGGCGGGGCCGACGCGGGCACCTTTGTCGGCCTGCGCGGTGTGGCCGTGGAGCAGGCCTGGGTACGGATCACGGCCGATGCGGGCGTGCGGCCCCGGGGGTTGACCCCGGACCCCTACGCGCGCATGCGTGCCGAGAAGGTCTTCCATATCGGCGCCTGGAAGGTGCCGCTGTCCGAGACGCTGCTGTGGCGGCGTAGCGATGAGGCCTCGGCCGCCACCCAGGTTGGCCTGTACCGGGCGCTGCGCGATGACCTGGCGCTGGCCTTGTTCAGCAACGCCACTTGGCGCAGTCGCACCCAGGCCTTCGACCTGAGCGAAGTGGCCACGCTCACGCGGCGTCTGGGCACTCAAGCCATCGTGTCGGCGGAGCTCGGCGTGTACGGCAGCACGGAGACCTCCACGCAGGTGAATGCCTGGTCGATGGCCCTTCGCTACCGCCGCAAACTGGGTCGCGACTGGTTGCTGGGTGAGGTGCGGCCGCAACTGATCTATCCCCGTAGCAATGGCTTCCAGCCGGTACCCTCGTTGACGGTGTCGCTCGAAGTGTTCTTCGGCCAGGGGCGTCTGCCCGGGCTGTAACGCACGCTCCTCGACCGCTGGCGACCGGCAGGCTGCTGGCGCCATGGCGTGGGACGGTATCCCGGAGAGCGGACTACGCCCCTGCTGAGTGTAGCGTTTAAGTTACGGCCGATTTCTCGCAGAGTATTTGAAGTTAATTTGACAACCTATTGATTTTGTTATATACAAAACAAACTTTTACACCTTGAAAAAACTCGACCCGGCAGTCGTTGCGGCATGGCCAAAATCGCGGTGTTCAATCAGAAGGGCGGCGTGGGCAAGACCACCACGTCGTTGAACTTGTCCGCGGCGCTCGCGCGTCGGGGTCGTCGCCCCTTGAGCATCGATCTCGATCCGCAAGCCCACTTGTCCTCGATCTGCGGGACCGATGTGAACAGCGCCGATGACAGCATCCTGGCGTTCTACGAAAAGGCCCGTCCGCTTGCCAACCTGATTCGTATCGGCAATGGCGGCTGGGAAGTGATCCCTGCGCACGTTGAGCTGTCCAAGGTCGACTCGGTTTTTGGCAAGGGGCCGGCGGCGTTGAACCGGCTCAACTCGGGGATCGTCAGGGAGAACCTCAACACGGGGCGGCCTATCGTCATCGATTGCTGTCCCTTGCTGGGGGTGCTGTCGCTTAATGCTATTTTTGCCTGCGACCGCTTGATCGTGCCGGTGTCGGCCGATTATCTGGCGGTGAAGGGTGTGGCGCAGGTGGACAAGACCCTCAAGGCGCTCGAATTGGTGCTCAAGAAGCGCCTGCCCCGTCGTTTCGTCATCACGCGTTTCGATTCGCGCCGCAAGATGTCCTGGCAAATCTTCGATTCCATCCGGGAACGCCACGGCGCCGAGGTGTGTGAGGCGCGCATTTCCGAGAGCGTGAGTGTTGCCGAAAGCCCGGCGGTCAATCGGGACGTATTCTCCTATTCGCCATCGAGCCGCGGCGCCCAGGAGTACGACGCCCTCGCGGAGGAATTGGACGCAAGCGGCTTCCTTGCCTGAGGGTGTCGTGGGAAGCGGATGTGTTGGCGGCGTTCACGGGGCCGCGGCCCGGGCGTCGGGGATCTTCGCTTCAGTGCTTGCCGTCGTCGTGCTGGCGTGAAATGAGCGACAGCACGCCTGACAGGTCCACGCCCTCCTGGCGTTCGGGGATCGCAACCACCTCAAGACATTCCAGCACTTCGGCGTTCGGGTACATCTGAAAGAGCTTGCGTTCGGCATCCGCACGGTCGCGGCCCTGGATGTTGAGTTGCTCCAGTACCAGCCCGTTGCGGGTTCGAATGCGAAAGCGGTACTTGGTCACGGTGGCCTCGGGCTGGAGATTGAGTCAGTCGCGCGTGCGAAGGCCACCACTGTAGCGCTTGATCTTGCCGACGTAGTTGTCTGCACTGGCCATCAGGAAGGCCACCTCCGCATCAGTCAAGGGGCGCACCACCTTCCCGGGCACGCCAAGCACCAACGAGCGCTCCGGAATCTCCTTGCCTTCGGGGATGAGCGAGCCCGCGCCGATGAGGCAGTGACGCCCGATGCGCGCTCGATTCATGACGACGCTCTTGATACCCACCAGGGTTCCGTCCTCAATGGTGCAGCCATGCAGCATGGCCATGTGGCCCACGGTTACATCGCGACCAATCAGCAGTTGAATGCCGGGATCGGTGTGCAGCACTGCGCCGTCCTGCACGTTGGACCTGCTGCCCACCACGATCTGGTCGTTGTCCCCGCGGAGGACGGCGTTGAACCAGACGCTTGCATGGTGCCCGAGGGTGACCGCGCCCACCACCGTGGCGTTATGGGCCACATAGACTTCGCCATGGATTACCACGCGGCTTTTGTCGAGGTCGAAAAGCATGTCGGAGCCCAGGGAAGAGGATCAGGTTCGGTGGTGATTATAGGTGCCGCGTTGTCCAGTTGCGCCCGCGGCAGGATAATGTCAGGCGGTTTCGTTCCGTTTTCACCAGGAGAGTCCACCAATGACCGATATCGAGGGCATCCTCGGCGCCGAGGCAGCCGGCCTGCTGGGCCACGTTTGCAAGGGCATCCCCAAGGAAACGCTGCACCTGCCGGGGCCAGACTTCGTGGACCGCGTGGTGGCGCCCAGCGACCGCTCGCCCGCCGTGCTGCGCAGCCTGCAGCAGATGTTCGACCAGGGCCGCCTGGGTGGCAGCGGGTATCTGTCGATCCTGCCGGTGGATCAAGGGATAGAACACAGCGCCGGGGCTTCCTTCGCCAAGAATCCTGCCTATTTCGACCCGGAAAATATCGTCAAGCTCGCCATGGAGGGCGGTTGTAATGCCGTGGCCTCCACGCTGGGCGTGCTGGGCTCGGTGTCGCGCAAGTACGCCCACCGCATCCCCTTCCTGCTCAAGTTCAACCATAACGAGTTCCTTACCTACCCCAACAGATTCGACCAGATCTTCTTCGCGCGCATCAAGCAGGCCAAGGACATGGGGGCGGTGGCGGTGGGGGCCACTATTTACTTCGGTTCTGATGCCTCGGGGAGGCAGATCGTGGAAGTGAGCGATGCCTTCCAGATGGCCCACGAGTTGGGCCTCGCCACGGTGCTTTGGTGCTACCTGCGCAACCCGGAGTTCAAGAAGGACAAGGACTACCACGTGTCCGCCGACCTCACGGGCCAGGCCAACCACCTGGGTGTCACCATTGAAGCGGACATCATCAAGCAGAAGCTGCCCGAGAACAACGGCGGTTACTTGGCCCTCAACACCAAGGACAACCCCTACGGCAAGAATGATAAGCGGATGTATTCGGAACTCACTACCGAGCACCCCATCGACTGGACCCGCTACCAGGTGGCCAACTGCTACCTCGGCCGTGCCGGGCTCATCAACTCCGGTGGCGCCTCGGGCGAGAACGACCTGCACGATGCAGTGAAGACCGCTGTCATCAACAAGCGCGCCGGCGGCATGGGCCTGATCTCCGGCCGCAAGGCCTTCCAGAAGCCCATGAGGGATGGCGTGGCGCTGCTGCACGCTATCCAGGACGTGTACCTGTCGCCGCAAGTCGCCATCGCCTGATGGCCGCCGCCACCCTTGCCGGGACGGCGCGCATGGTCGCTGCGCTGTGCGCTGCGTTGGTGTTGTGTGCGCCGGTGCCGGCGCGCCCGGAAAGCGATGAGCAGGCCCTGGCGCGGCTGGCGGGCGAGATGGAAGCGTTGGCCGCGGGCGCTCCCTGCGGCGGCCCGGTGATGTGCATGGCGGTTTCCATGGGGTACGACGCGTGCGGCAATCCCACCCGTCACATCCCCTACAACCGCGCGCAGCAGATCTCCGACATCATGCAGACCAAGGCTGCGGAGTACACCTTCATCGAGGAAGACCGCTTGCGCGGTAAACCGCGTCCAGCGCACTGCCGTGCCCTCCAGCCACCGCGGGTGGCCTGCGTGAACGGCCGTTGCGTGGTGGGCGATACGAGCTACTGAGCTCCCCATGACCCGATCTTCCGCGAAGCCGCGCCTGCGTGCGCTGGTACCCAGCCTGGGCGTTTCGGACCTTCATCGTTCCATTGCCTTCTATCGGCAATTTTTCGGTTTCGAATTGGTGGACAGTGCCGAAGACGCCGAGGGAGCGCCCCTTTGGGCGTGGCTGCGCTCCGGCAAGGCCGAGTTGATGCTCCAGCAACTCGACCCGGAGGCCCAGATCACCCTGGACCCGGCCCTCGGCCATAGCTGGGTGCTGTACCTGCAGCCGAATAACCTGGGGCGCACGCGTGGACTGCTGGCGGCCGCGGGGGTAGAGGTCAGCCCCGTAGCCGCCACGACCTACGGCGCGCGCGAGTGCTTCGCTCGAGATCCGGATGGTTATTCTCTGTGGCTTTCGGTTCCCGGTACGGGGCACGGGCCCGAGGACGAACATGAAGAGGGGGATGGGGACGAATTCCACGAGGATGACGAACCCGATAGCCCCGACGCAGGCACTGTCGACGACTCCGACGAGGATAGTTTCGATGATCCCGACGAGGGCGTCATCGACGATCTGGAAGGCGACGACGCCGACGACCCCGACGAGGGCGCCACGGACGCCCCTCGGGGCGGCGGCCGCGACGGGCCTGGGCCTGACGACCGCATTCACTAAGAACGGCGATCAACGTGCAAGCAGTTCTCTGATCGCGGCGTCCAGGAAAGCCATTTCCCCGGGAAAGCGCCCTGGTGCGCCTGCGCAGTGTCCATACACCGATACGAAGGGGCGTAGCTCAGAACCCCGAACCAATGCAGCTTCCGTGGCGTTGTCTTCGAGGGTGAAATAGAGATCGCGATCGCAGGGCATCACCAGGGTTCGCGCCTGGATGGATGCGAGCGCTGCCTCGAAATCGCCGTTCCAGGCTTCGTTGTCCGAAGGATCAGCCTGCTGCCAGGTGTGCAGCATGGCGAGCAGGTCATTGGCGTCCCAGGCGAGGTGATCCTCTTCCCAGAAACGCAGCAGTGTTTCGAGCGAATCGAAGCCCAGGTCGCGCCAACGGGACTCGCGGAAAAACGCCTGGGAATAGGCCCAGCCGGCGTAAACCCGTCCGAAGGCGCGCAGTCCCGCTGACGGCTGCTCCGTGTAACGGCCGCCCTTGAAGTTGGCGTCGGCCGCCAGCGTTGCCTTCAGGCCCTCGAGAAAGACGAAGTTGTGGGGCGAGCAGCGCGCCGCCCCGCAGAAGGGCAACAGGCGTTGCACCAACTCGGGAAAGCGCACCGCCCACTCCCAGGCCTGCAGCGCGCCCATGGACCAGCCCGTGGCCAGCGCCACGCGCCGTGCGCCCAGGTGTTCCACCACCAGCCGGTGCTGCGCCGAGACGTTGTCATGCACGGTGATGGGGGGAAAGCCGGGACCCCCTGCTGCGCCCTGGGTATTGCTCGGCGACGAGGACACGCCGTTACCGAACAGGTTCGGCACCACGATGAACCATCGTGCCGGATCCAGGGCGAGCCCTGGGCCGATCATGCGGGCGTTGGAGTCGTGGTTGCCGGTGTAGTAGGTGGGAAAGACGATGCAATTATCCCGCGCGGCGTTCAAGCGGCCCCAAGTGGCATAGGCGAGCCGCGCATCAGGCAGGACTCCGCCACGCTGCAGTGGCAGATCACCCAGTGCGAAGCTTTGCAGCTGCCCTGTCAAGGCCATTGCCGGGTCAGAAGAACTTCAGGTACCGGTTCTTCTCCCAGTCCGAGACGTGGTTGAGGTAACGAAGCCATTCGTCGCGCTTGCAGTCGATCCAGGTTCGATACATGTCGTTGCCGAATACCTCGCGGGAAAGCGGATCCGCAGCGAAGGCCTCGGTGGCTTCTTCCAGCGTGCGCGGTAGAGTAGTTACGCCAAGCGCAGTCAATTCCTCGGGCGACTTGCGGTACATGTTCTCGGTGCGCGGTTCGCCAGGGTCTAGCTCGGCGGCAATGCCCTCGAGGCCCGCGGCGAGCACCATGGCTGCGCCCAGATAGGGATTGCAGGCGCTGTCCGCGGCCCGCAGCTCCATGCGCCCGCCCGCCAGCGGGATGCGGATGGTGTTGGTGCGATTGTTGTTGCCGTAGCAGCAAAACACCGGTGCCCACGTGAAGCCTGACATGGAGCCCTGCTTCACGAGCCGCTTGTAGCTGTTCACCGTGGGCGCCACCACGGCGCAGATGGCCGGCAGATGCTGCAACACGCCGGCCACGAACTGGTACCCCAGGCGCGAGAGCTTGCAGCCGCGCGCGTCGTCCGGATCGTGGAACAGGTTGCGGCCCGAGGCGCGTTGCGCCAGCGAGATGTTGAAGTGCGCGCCGCTTCCCGCTCGGTCGGCGTAGGGCTTGGGCATGAAGGTGGCAAAGCCGCCATGCCGTCGCGCGATCTCGTGGGCCATCATTCGAAAGAACACGAAGTTGTCCGCCATGGTGAGGGCGTCGAAGTACCGGAAGTCGATCTCGAACTGGCCGATACCGTCCTCGTGGTCAAAGGAGTACACCCCCCAGCCCAGTTCGTTCATGGCGGCCACCAGCTCGCCGATCCAGGGCTTGTTGTCCAGCAGGCGCTGGGCGTCGTAGGCGGGTTTCTCCAGGTGCGGCCGGTCCGACAAAGGCGCGAAGCCTCCGCCAGGGGTGTCCCGGAGCACGAAGAA
Organism: Rhodocyclaceae bacterium; assembly: GCA_020248405.1. GTDB lineage: Bacteria > Pseudomonadota > Gammaproteobacteria > Burkholderiales. The sequence goes on from JADCHQ010000021.1 coordinate 99,545, forward strand.
CTCCGCCTCCATGCCCAGGTTCATGGTCCAGCCCTGGGGCTCCAGACGCGCGAGCTGGCGTTTCAGGATGTTGCGTGCTCCCGCTTCGAAGGGGCGTCCACGGGACCAGAGGTCGGAGGCAAACCATGCCACTTCGCGGTCCCAGGGAAGAATCAGGCAGGAGTCCGGGTCCGGGTGGGCCGACACCTCTTCCTCGCTCACGTCCTGCGGCACACCATCCAGGGCTGCACCTGTGAACAGCTCGGAACCCGACATCATCTGGGCGTAATGATCCACAGGGACCATCTTGCACTTGGAAACACCGTGCAGGTCCACGTAGCTGGCCATGAGCAGCTTGACGCCGCGGCGGGCAAGTTCGGCGGGGTCAGACCCGAGGTGTGTACTGGTGTTGGTGCTGGTGGTCATGGGCAGTCTCCGCGGCTCATCACGGAGCCTTGGCCAGCGCTTCCACGAAGCGCGGGTCGAAGGTGTCCTCGATACGCGGGGTGGCCTTGATCTGCCCGCGATGCACCAGGATATCTCCGATGCCGGCGCCCACCTTGTGGAGCGACTTTGAATCGTCGCGCTTCTGGAAGTAGCCCATCATTTCCGCGGCGGGAATGTTGTAGACGCCTTTTTGCTGCTGTTTCACCTCCTCGGGGGTGACGCCTATGTACTTGGCCACGATCTTTCTTGCTTCCTCGGGTTTGTTGCGAAGTAGCGCCAGACCATCGAGATAACCGCGCATCACCCCCTCCACCGCTTTGGGGTTGCGGGCTATGAAGCCCTCGTCGAAAAACAGCACGTCGGTGATCAGGCCTGGCGCTGCGCTGGAGTCGAGCAGCACCTTGTATTTGCCGCCGCCCCCGAGCTTGAGGATCTGGGTGATGTTCGGTTCGTAGGTGGCGCCAGCAACGGCGCCCGCGGCCAGAGCGGCGGCCACGTTCTCCGGTGTGGTGTCGATACCCAGGATGTCCGATTCCTTGAGACCCGCCTTTTCGAGGGCAAACACCACCAGCAGGTTGTCGCAGGTGGAAAAGGGATAGGCTACTTTCCTGCCCTTCAAGTCGGCGATGGAGGCAAGCGATTTCTCGGCCACGATGGCATCCGCGCCATTGGAGTAGTCGATGGGCAGCACCACGCGCAGCTTCTGGGCCTGGGCGACGGCGGTGATGATCAGATCATAGGTATACATGCCCCCTTGCAGCCCTCCGCTCCTCACGGCTGCGGGCATGGTGGCGGGGTCAGGAAAATCCTGCAGTTCCACCTTGAGTCCGTATCGGGCGAAGAGATTCTTGGCCACTGCCACGTAGAAGGGCGCATAACCGATCCAGGCCACGGTTCCCAAGCGTACCTTGACCAGTGGTTCGGCGGCCAAGGAGGCGGTTGCGCCGAGGGAAAGCGCTACTGCGGCCATTGCTGCACAAACGACTCGGCGCAGTGGCGATAAGGCGGGCGTTGGGAGGTTTCGCATGGCGGGCCGCAGCTCCGAATTGGATTGAAAGAGCCTCATTGTTTGCAGAGCTCGTACCACCGCGGCGCCAGCCTTTAACTTTTTGATTTTGCGAGCTCGACATGCATACCCTTGCCGAAAGCCGCACCAGCAAGGTGCGCCTCAGGGTGGGGGGGCCGCGCCGTGGTGCGATGGTGCTGGGGTGTGCGCACCGCCGGGGTGTCGGATTGCAGAGGGCTCGCCCGCCTGCGATTGTCGGGTTGGGTGGAGCGGGTGCGGATACCGGCCCACGATGACGGGCTTTCGAGCAAGCGGTGGTGAATCCCTGCGAAGGCCATGAGCCCCCACCCGTACAAGGCTTTTTCTGTCGCGCCCCCGTTTCGCTGCCGTCATCGGTGTTCCCGGGCCAGAGGCAGTCCTGCTGCTGGAGGCCTTCGACGGGGTCGGGAGTCGTGCCCAGGCCGTGTTCAGCGGTCAACGGCAAACACGACTGGATCCGTGTCCGGAAAGCCCAGCGCCGGTCGGGTAACCTTGGTGCTACTCCCGGGTTTTCCTTGGCGTTCCGGCTGCCCGCTGGCCCCTCTCCACCAGGGTGTCGACACCCCGGATCACGGGCAATCCCCAATCGGCGTCGAAAGGCCGAGGGCGTGCCAAGCCGAATCCTTGTGCGTAGTCCACACCGATTTCGCGCAAGGCCATCAGGGTATCCTTGTCTTCGACGAATTCGGCAATCGTGCGCTTGCCCATCACATGACCGATATTGTTGATGGCTTCCACCATGGCCCGGTCGATCGGATCCCCGAGCATGTCCTTGATGAAACCGCCATCGATCTTCACGTAATCCACCGGCAGGTGCTTGAGGTAGGAGAAGGAGGACATGCCCGTCCCGAAGTCATCCAGGGAAAAATGACACCCGAGGCCGCGTAGCTGTTCGATGAAGCGCACCGCCCGGGTCAGGTTGAGCACTGCCGCTGTTTCAGTGATTTCGAAACACACGTTGTGGAACGGAACAGCGTGGCGTTCGAACAGCGCCTGGATCCACCCGAGGAAGCGCTCGTCGCCGATGGACACGCCCGAGAGGTTGATGGAGTACAGCCGCAGGGGATTGCCTTCGGGGCGGCGGTTGAGTTGCTCAATGACGCGAAAGGCTTCTTCAATCACCCATTGTTCCACCACGGACATCACGTTGTAGCGCTCCGCCGCCGGCAGGAAGGCGCCAGGCGGAATCAATCGGCCCTCTTCGTCCACCATGCGCACCAGCAGTTCCACGTGAGAGGCCACGCGGCGCGGCATGTGAACCGGAAAGATCTCCTGGCCGAACAGCCGGAAGCGGTTCTGCTCACTGGCGCGGTGGATGCGTTCGACCCACTCCATCTCCCCCTGCCGCTGCGATAGTTCGCTGTCGCTCTTGCTGAAGACCTGAACCCGGTTGCGCCCCCGGTCCTTGGCCATGTAGCAGGCCGTGTCCGCTGCACTCATGAGTTCCGCCAGGGTGAGCGACTCGTCGGTCACGTGCACCACGCCGATGCTCACGCTGATGCGAAACGACCGGTCCTGCCAGGAGAAGGGGTGCTCGGCCACGGCCTGACGCAGAAGCTCCGCGATACGCTCTGCCGGACCGGGCGGGCAATTCATCAGCAACACCCCGAACTCGTCGCCGCCAAGCCGCCCGAGCGTATCGCCCTCGCGCAGATACCGCCGCAAGGCGGCCGCGACTCGCCGCATGAGTTCGTCGCCGGCTGCGTGGCCGCAGGTATCGTTAACCACCTTGAATTGGTCCAGGTCGAGGAACATCACGCTGTGATGGCGCTCGGACTCGCGGGCGCTTTGCAAGGCGCCCTCCAGGCGGCGCTCGAACTCTCGCCGGTTGATGAGACCGGTCAGCTCGTCGTGGGTGGCTTGGTAGGAAAGGCTCGCGGCGAACTGGCGCTCGCGAGTCATGTCGTGGAACACGAGCACGGTACCGATCATGCGTCCCTCGCCGTCGCGAATCGGCGCTGCCGAGCCGTCCACCGCAATCTCGCGCCCGTCGCGACCCAGCAGCACGAGCTGCTGCAGGCGCTGGGGCAAGCCTTGTCCCGATACCACGGGGCCCACGGGATCGGGCGCGCGTTCCCGGGAGGACTCCTGCAGCAGGGGAAACACCTCGCGGAAGGGTTGTCCCACCGCGTCTTCCAACCCCAGCCCCGTGAGCGATTGGGCAACGGGATTGAAGTAACGCACCGCACCGGCCACATCGGTGGTGATGACCGCGTCCGCGATGGATTGCAGAGTTACCTGGGCACGTTCCATTTCCGCGTGCAGTTGTGCCTCCGCGCGCTTGCGCGCGGAGATATCGCCCAGCGAACCCGCAACCCTGATGGGACGGCCGTGAGCATCGCGGACCGATTCGCCCCTCAGGCGGAACCAATGCTGCTGTCCGTCCACCTGCGCCGGGAATTCCATGTCCAGGGGCTCTCCCAGGCGCAGATGCCGCCGCAACGCGGTGGCCACCATCTGGCGCTGCTGGCGGCCGATACGTCGCAGTGAAGTCCAGCCCACGGCAGCTTGATGCTGCCCAATGCCCAGCAGCTCCCGGCATTGCGGTGAAAGGTACAGACTGTGGGTGATGAGGTTCCAATCCCAGAGGCCGTCATGGCTACCCACCACCGCGAGCTGGTAGCGCTCTTCCGAAAGCCGGAGGGCATCCTGGAAGGCGTGGCTGCGCTCCACCATCCGGCGTGACAGGAACATGCCAAGGGGCAGCAGTGTCAAGGCGAGGGCCACATTTGCGAGAAGCAGCACGATGCTCGCCTCGCGACTCGCATCGCCCAGAGTGGCGGAAAAGGCGCGATTGAGCTGGACGTATTGCTCGTCGATCTCCTGAATTCTGGCAAGTCGCCTGGCTGCGTCGTCGATCGATGGATCGCTGCCCGCCCGCTGGCGGATTTCCTCCGCCTGTGCTTCGAGCAGCGTCACCAACTCGTCGCCTCTCGACCACATGGCGATCGAGGCGCGCAGAAACTCAAAGTCCTTGAAGCGCTGGTAGAGCCGTTTGATGCCGGGCACGTCACCCTGGTGGGTGCCAGCCGCCACCAAGGGCGTGGAAAGGGCCTGCAGATCCGGGGAAGCTTTCTGGAGTTCCGCGCGACCCTGTCTGTACAGTTCGATCACTTTGACGGCATCACGAAAGGCGCGATAGCTGACTTCATCGCGGTCTACGGCATATTGCTTGAGGCGAGCGACACTGTCCTTGGCGGATTTCGACCAGAGGCTCTCGCCCTCCACATAGGCGCGCAGGGCGGACAGGGTGTCCACGCTGATGACCGCCACCACCGCCTGGAGCAAGGCGATGGCAAGGAAGGGCCAGACGATCGAAAGGGTCCTATACCCATGTGGCGGGGGCGCAGGCCGCTCCCCTTCCCCGCGTCCGGCTTGCGCAGGCGCTTGGGCGGTGTCGGCATTGGGCTCGGGAGGAGGCATTACGCGTTCATCGACGGATCAAAACCCTATCACGGTCACGCAAGCCACAACTTAAGCGGGCGACCCCATGAACGCGGGACAGTAACCGCAATTTACTCCCGCTTTGGAAAAGTTTTGTTGTTGTCGACTATGCAAACCAGCATTGCAGGGTGCACGGTATCCGGCGTTGCCGGGAAAAAAACGGCTCCCGAAGGAGCCGTCGTGCGTGCGATGGAGGACTTGCGGGGCCCGAATGGCAGGTCTCTATTTTCCGGGTTCCGCGGGTTTGCTTTCAGCGGAGGGGGCCTCTGGCGTCGCAGCCGGTTGAGCCGCAGGCATGCTCAGCGCAGGGGGTTGCGCATGCTTCGCCTCGTTCGCGACCGCGGGGGTGCCGGCGGGCAAGAGCGGCACCAGCAACAGCGCCACCAGATTGATGATTTTGATGAGAGGATTGACGGCGGGGCCGGCTGTGTCCTTGTAGGGGTCCCCCACCGTGTCGCCGGTCACGGCCGCCTTGTGGGCGTCGGAACCCTTTCCGCCGTAGTGGCCGTCCTCGATGTACTTCTTCGCGTTGTCCCAGGCCCCGCCACCAGTGGTCATGGAGATGGCCACGAAAAGCCCGGTCACGATGGTGCCGATGAGAAGACCCCCCAGCGCACGGGTGCCCGCTCCCGGGCCCATGAGCAGGTTCATGAGCACCACCAGAACGATGGGAACGAGCACCGGAAGGATCGAGGGAACGATCATTTCCTTGATCGCCGCCTTGGTGAGCATGTCCACCGCCTTGTCGTATTGCGGCTTGGCGGTGCCTTCCATGATGCCCTTGATCTCGCGGAACTGGCGGCGCACCTCGTTCACCACGGCGCTCGCAGCACGACCAACCGCTTCCATGGCCATGGCGCCGAAAAGGTAGGGCACGAGCCCGCCGATGAACAGGCCGATGATCACTGCGGGGTCGGACAACTCGAAGGGCACCAGCTTTCCGAGGGCTTCGAGGTTGTGGGTGTAGTCGGCGAACAGCACCAGGGCCGCAAGGCCGGCAGAGCCGATGGCGTATCCCTTCGTCACCGCCTTGGTGGTGTTGCCTACCGCATCCAGGGGATCGGTGATGTCGCGGATCTTCGAGGGCAACTCGGCCATTTCGGCGATGCCGCCGGCGTTGTCGGTGATGGGGCCGTAGGCGTCAAGGGCGACCACCATACCGGTCATGGACAGCATGGCGGTGGCCGCCACGGCGATGCCGAACAAACCGGCCAGCGCGTAGGCGGCCCAGATGGACGCGCATACCGCCAGCACCGGTAGGGCCGTGGATTTCATGGAAACGCCAAGGCCGGCGATGATGTTGGTGGCGTGACCGGTCTGGGAAGCAGCGGCCACGTGGCGCACTGGCGCGTACTCGGTGGCGGTGTAGTACTCGGTGATCACCACCATGGCGGCCGTCAGGACCAGGCCCACCAGCGAGGCTCCATACAACCTGCCCACCGACAGCGACGGGTCGACGGAGGCCACGTCGGCCATGAGCCAGGAGGTGATGGGGTAGAAGGCGATCGCCGCGAGCACCCCGGAGATGCCCACGCCCACGTAGAGGGCGTTCATGATCTTGCCCCCTTCCTTTGCCTTGACGAAGAAGGTGCCCACGATGGAGGCGATGATGGAGACCCCGCCCAGCACCAGCGGGTAAACCACCGCCTTGTCGCCCAAGCCCTTGAGCATGAGCGAGGCAAGCACCATGGTGGCCACGATGGTCACGGCATAGGTCTCGAACAGGTCGGCGGCCATGCCGGCGCAATCGCCCACGTTGTCGCCCACGTTGTCGGCGATCACGGCGGGGTTGCGCGGGTCGTCTTCCGGAATGCCGGCCTCCACCTTGCCCACCAGATCGGCGCCCACATCGGCGCCCTTGGTGAAGATGCCGCCGCCCAGGCGCGCGAAGATCGAGATCAGGGAGGAGCCAAAGGCCAGGCCCACCAGCGAATGGGTGGCTTCTTCAACGCCCGTGCCCATGCCGGTGAGGATGCCGTAGTAGCCCGCCACGCCGAACAGCCCGAGGCCCACCACCAGCATGCCGGTGATGGCGCCGCCGCGAAAGGCCACGGCGAGGGCTGCGTTCATGCCGTTATTGGCGGCCTGCGCAGTGCGCACGTTGGCGCGCACGGACACGTTCATGCCGATGTAGCCCGCCAGCCCCGAGAGAATGGCGCCCACCGCGAATCCCACGGCCGTGCCGGTGCCCAGGGCTCTCCAGAGCACAATAAGCAGAATCACGCCCACCACCGCGATGGTGGCGTACTGGCGGTTGAGATAGGCCTTGGCGCCCTGTTGAATGGCGGCGGCGATTTCCTGCATGCGGGCATTGCCGGCCGGCTGTCGCATGATCCACTGGGTCGAGATGATCCCGTAGATCACGGCCGCGACGGAGCAGGCGAGCGCGATGATCAGTGCTGAAGACATGGAATTCCCCTGAAGCCTCTGGAGGCTGTTCTTCGTTTCGAACGGAAATAGCCCGGACAAGATCCGGACCGTGCTCGACGGGCCGACGAATACCTCAGCGACCCATGCTGCCGACGTCCTGCCCCTGTTTGGCGAGGCTCGTGGACGCCAACCCGACCCGCTTCCCGCTGAAACCCTCGCGGGGACTCCGCTGGAAGCGCCCAAGCAACCCCGGATTCTAGCGTCTTGAACCCGTCCGGGGAACCCGGACCTGGGCAAAACGTTGGTTCAAGGAACGTAATCGGAGGACAGACACCGTTGCACGGCCATGTTTTTCAGCCGCCCGTAGCGCGGCAAACCGTCGCGATAGGGGGGCGGGTCTTCGCCGCGGATCAGGGGGCGCAAGTAGGTGCGGCATGCCTCGGTGATGTGGAAGCCGTCGCGGGTGATGTAATCGCGCGGCATCTTCTTCTCGACGTTTGCCACCTCGTTCAGATCAGCCACCCCGATGCTCCAGCGGTAAGGCTTGTCGCTGCGTCGCACGATGGTGGGCATGACCGCATTGCGCCCCTTTAAGGCCAGTTCCACGGCAGCCTTTCCCACTGCGTAGGCATGCACCAGGTCGGTCCTGGAGGCCAAATGCCGGGCAGCGCGTTGCAGGTAGTCGGCTACTGCCCAGTGGTACTTGAGCTTCAGCCGCTCCTTCACCAGACTTGCCAGAAGCGGCGCGACCCCGCCAAGTTGCGCGTGCCCAAAGGCGTCGCGCAGGCCGGTCTCCGAGAGGAATCCGCCGTCTGCTCCGCGCAGCCCCTCGGAAACGCCCACCACGCAGTGACCATGGCGCCTGACCGTCTCGTCCACCCTGGCAAGGAAGGCATCGGCGTCGAAGACAATTTCCGGAAACAGCAGTACCTGGGGCGCCTCCCCCTCGGCCTCGGCAGCAAGGCCCATGGCAGCCACGGTCCACCCGGCATGCCGCCCCATGGCTTCGAGTACGAACACGCGAGTGGAGGTGCGCGCCATGGACGCCACGTCGAATCCCACCTCGCGGGCGCTCACAGCCAGATACTTGGCCACCGAGCCGAAACCAGGCGAGCAATCGGTGACCGGGAGGTCGTTGTCCATGGTCTTGGGCACGTGAATCGCCTGGATGGGGTAGCCCACGGCCGAGGCGAGCTGGGAGACCTTGAGGCAGGTGTCCGCGGAGTCCCCCCCGCCGTTGAAAAAGAAATAGCCGATATCGTGCGCTTGAAACACCTCGAGAAGGCGTTCGTAGGGACGGCGGTCTTCCTGGAAGGGTTTGAGCTTGTAGCGTGCCGAGCCAAAGGCGCCGCCGGGAGTATGGCGCAGTGCCGCGATGGCCGCCGCGCTTTCCCTTCCGGTGTCGATGAGGTCTTCGGTGAGAGCGCCCAGAATGCCATCGCGTCCGGCGAACACCTTGCCGATGCGGGTGCGGTTAGCTCTGGCGGTTTGTATGACTCCCGCGGCCGAGGCATTGATCACGGCAGTTACGCCGCCGGACTGGGCGTAGAACGCGTTGCGTTTCGCTGGCGCTGCCATCGGTGCTCCCCTGGGAGTCGTTACCGGGAGCACATTTGACACCAGCCTGCCGGCGTTAGGAAAGCGCTGCGAGGACCTTGGCCTTGATGTCCGCCACCGACCCCACGCCGGTGACGCAGCTATAGCGCGGCGCGCCCGGCTGGCCGCTGCGCGCCCAGTTGAGGTAGTAATCCACCAGCGGCCTGGTCTGGGCGTGATAGACCTCGAGCCGCTTGCGAACCACGTCTTCGCGGTCATCGGCACGCTGTACCAGGTCTTCGCCGGTGACGTCGTCCTTGCCGGTGACCCGGGGCGGATTGAACAGCAGGTGGTAAGTGCGTCCCGAGCCCGGGTGGACACGCCGACCGGACATGCGCTGGATGATCTCGGCATCCTCCACGTCGATTTCTACCACGTGGTCCAGGGTTACGCCGGCAGCCTTCATGGCCTCGGCCTGGGGGATGGTGCGCGGGAAGCCATCGAACAGAAAACCCTTGGCGCAATCAGGCTGGCGCACGCGCTCCGAAACCATGCCGATGATCACCGCGTCAGGCACGAGACCGCCGCTGTCCATGTGCTTCTTGGCCTCCAATCCGAGCGCCGTGCCTGCTTTCACGGCGGCGCGCAGCATGTCGCCCGTGGAAATCTGGGGGATGCCGAACTTTTCGACGATGAAGCCGGCCTGCGTGCCCTTGCCCGCGCCGGGTGCTCCCAGAAGGATCACTCGCATTTGGAGTCCGTGAGGATGTCGATGGTGGTGCGCGTGGCTCCTGATCAACGAGTCGGCGCAAGCCGGATTATAGGTGAGTGATGGACCCCAAACCCGCACCGCTCCGGCAAAGCCGTCAAGCCTGTGCCGCGAACAGGCCGCGCACCCGCTCGAGATCCTCCGGCGTATCCACTCCCGCCTCCGGCGCGTGCGCCGCAACAGCCACGGTGATCCGGTATCCATGCCAGAGGGCGCGCAACTGTTCGAGCGCCTCGAAGGCTTCCACAGGAGCCAGGTCGAGCCCGGCATAGGCGCGCAAGAACTCGCCGCGGTAGGCGTAAATGCCGATGTGCCTGTAGGCGGGCAGCCCCCTGGGCAGGGCGCTCTGCTCGCGAAAGGCGTCCCGCGCCCAGGGGATGGGGGCACGGGAGAAGTACAAGGCGTACCCGGCTGCGTCCGTCACGACCTTGACCACGTTTGGATCGAAGAAATCCGCGTCTCGCTCGATCACATGGCAGGCCGTGGCGATGGCGGCCTCGGCATGGGCGTCGAGATCGCGGGCCACCGCACGAATGAGCGCAGGGTCGATGAGCGGTTCGTCCCCCTGCACGTTCACCACCAGCGTGTCCTCGCTCCAACCGACTTGTGCCGCCACTTCGGCGATACGGTCTGTTCCGCTGGGATGATCGGTGCGCGTCATGGCCACGTCGAATCCATGCGCGGCCACGGCCTCGGCGATACCCTCGTGATCGGTGGCTACCCAGACTTCGCGTGCGCCGCTTCGTGCGGCCTGTTCGGCCACGCGCACCACCATGGGCTTGCCGGCAATGTCCGCGAGCGGTTTCCCGGGCAGGCGCGACGAGGCAAAGCGAGCGGGGATGACCGCTACGAATTCCGTCACGGCGCTACCGCCGCCGCCGCCATGTTTCCACTTCCTCGGAGGACAGGTGCCGCGCCTGCTCCTCGAGCATCACGGGAATATCCTCTCTAACCGGGTACGCGAGGGCGCTTTCCACGGAAACCAGTTCTTGGCGCTCGCGGTCGTACAGCAATGGCGCCTTGGTGAGGGGATCAACCAGAATTTCAAGCAGTTTTGGATCGAGGGCCATGGGGAATGGCGGCGAGCAACGCCGCGGCGAAGTGAGGGTCGAGCCGCGCTGTGACCGGAAGCTCCCAGAAGATGGGCTCGGCAAACGCGTGGCATTTTACGGCGTCCTTGACGGTCATCAGCACTGCCTGCGCCCCCGGGAATCGCAGGTCTCGTGCTTTCCAAATGTGGTGATCGGGGAAGGGATGGGCTTCGAAGGTGATGCCAAGAGAGCGCAAGGTGTCGAAAAAATGGTCCGGATTGCCGATGCCGGCCACGGCGTGCACCCGCAACCCGGCAAGCGCGCCGAGTGGCAAGGTGCGCTCGGGGTCCGTTAGCGAGCGCAGTGCGCCGGGTTCAAGCTGCATTGCGCCGCGAGCTGGATGTGGCGGTAAAGCGGCGCGTACTGGCGCCTTCACCACCACAAAGCGGCAGCGCGCCAGCCGCGCCGTTGGCTCCCGCAACGGCCCCGACGGTAGCGGCAGGCCATTGCCGAGGCCCCGCATGCCATCGACCACGGCAATTTCCAGGTCGCGCCCCAAGCGGTAGTGTTGCAGCCCGTCGTCGCTTAGCAGCACGTCGGTGTCGGGATGGGCCGCGAGCAATGCGCGTGCCGCCGCCACGCGGTCGGCGCCGCGAAACACGGGACAGTGACACTGCCGGGCGAGCAATACCGCCTCGTCACCCACGAGCGCCGGGTCCGAATCCGGCTCCACGCGTTCAGGGCCCCGCGTACGGGCGCCGTATCCGCGCGTGACGATTCCCGGCCTGCGGTTGCGTGCCAGGAGTTCGCCGGCGAGCCAAGCCACGAGCGGAGTCTTGCCAGTACCGCCGACCGTGATGTTGCCCACCACCACCACTGGCACGGGCAGCCGGACGCTGCGCAACACGCCAAGAGCGAAGAGGGCGCGGCGCACCGCGGCCACCAGCGCGAATACTGCCGCCAGCGGTGACAGCACGAGAGCGACCGCGCCGGTGCGTTGCCAGTGCGTCTCGATACCCATGAATACGGGGGGGCAGCGCCGGAAGTCAGCGCGGCTACTGCTCGTTTTGCGCAGCGAAGGTCACGCGCCCAAAGCCGGCCATCTGGGCCGCGTTAAGGACACGAATGACAGCCTGGTGGGGTGCCTTGGCGTCGGCGTTGATCACCACCACTGGATCCTCGTTGCCAGAGGCGGCCCGTTGCAGTTCGGTGGTCAGGGCGCGAAGTGAACTGAAGGTGATGGGCGTACGTTCCACCACATAACCTCCTGCTGCAGTGACTGCAACGCTGATTTGCCCCGGTTTTTCCTTGGCCTTGGCAGCATCAGCAGAAGGCAGATCGATCTGCAATTCGGAGAAACGAGAGTAGGTGGTGGTTACGGCCAGGAAGATCACCACGACCAGCAGAACGTCGATGAAGGGGACGAGGTTGATTTCGGGTTCGTCCTGGCCGCCCGTACGGCGAAAGTTCATCGTGCGATTTCCTCCGCCATCAAGGCGACCGATCCCCGTGAACCACCTCCACGAGCTTCACCGCTTGTTGCTCCAAGTCTCCCACGAGTTCATCGGCCCTGGCCCGGAAGTGCCGATGGAAGATCAGGCTCGGCACGGCGACGATGATGCCAAACGCCGCGTTGTACAACGCCACTGAAATACCCCGTGCGAGTTGGGCTGGGTTTGCCATCCCGGTGGGAGACTGGGCGCCGAAGATTTCAATCATGCCGATGATGGTGCCCAGCAGACCCAGCAGCGGCGCCATGGTGGCGATGGTGCCCAGGGTGGTCAGAAAGCGGCCCAGATCCCGCGCAGCGGCTCGCCCGGCTTCCTCGATGGCATCTCGCATGACCTCGCGGGGGCTGCGAACATGCCTTAGCCCCGCGGCGAAAATCCGCCCCAATGGCGAGCCTTGTGCAAGTCGAGACAACAACTCCGGGGTCACGCCCTGGGACCGGTAGTCGCGGATCGTTTCGGAAAACAGCCCTGGGGGAGCGACCATCTTGCCGCGCAGGGTCCAGGCACGCTCTCCGATGATGCCAAGAGAAACGATAGAGGCCGCGATAATCGGCCAGATCGGCCATCCGGCCGCATCGATGATTGCCAGCACGACTGCTGATTCCTTGCAGGTGAAGGGTCCACACTTTAGCGACACCTGCAGGTTGCCGCAATGGAGCGAAGATTCCCGCGCGGAGGCTCTTGGCTGTCCACAAAGTCTGTGGATAAGGCTGTGAACAGCCTGTCGATAGCGGCGATAAGTCGAGCACGTGCAATGGATTTCCGTGCCATGCCTTTTTCATGGGCAACGCGCATGGGGCATGAGGGTTGCTCCGCCACGCCATCTAGCCCGTTTCGTGCCTACAATCGATTCAGCATGGAACATGTCCCCGACGGTGTCGCCTCGCAGGGAAGGGGCGTCCTTAGCGTCACAGAGCTCAATGCCCGGGTGCGCGTCCTGGTGGAAGGCGGGCTCGGGCTCACATGGGTTGGGGGCGAGATTTCCAACTTCACGCGTGCAGCCTCGGGCCACTGCTATTTTTCGCTCAAGGATGAAGCCGCGCAGGTGCGGTGCGTCATGTTTCGCGGCCGGGCCCAACTGCTCGACTGGCAGCCGGCAAATGGCGCCCAGGTGGAAGTCCGTGCCAGCGCTTCCTTCTACGAACCACGTGGCGAATTTCAGCTCAGCGTGGACTTCATGCGCCGGGCTGGCCTGGGGGCGCTTTACGAGGCGTTCGAGCGTCTCAAGCGCAAGCTGGCCATGGAGGGCTTGTTCGACCCCGCCCGCAAGCGCCCGATTCCAACGTTCGCACGGGTGGTTGGGGTGATTACCTCCCCGCGGGCGGCCGCGCTGCGCGATGTCCTCAGCACGCTGCGCAGGCGCATGCCGTCCCAGCGCGTGATCCTGTATCCCACTCCGGTGCAAGGGGAGGGTGCGGCGGCGCGGATCGCTGCGGCGCTCGCCGCGGCGGCCTCCCATGGGGAGGCGGACGTACTGATACTGTGCCGCGGCGGCGGCAGCATCGAGGACTTGTGGGCATTCAACGACGAGGCGTTGGCGCGCGCGGTCGCCGCCTCATCGGTTCCTGTGGTCTCTGGCATCGGACACGAGACCGACTTCACCATCGTGGACTTCGTCGCCGACGCGCGCGCGCCTACCCCCACTGCCGCCGCCGAGCTTGCCAGCCCAGACGGCGCTGCCCTGCGTCGCCGCCTGGATGCTCTGGCCCGTTCTCTGGTTGGTCGCTGGAGAGAGGGTCAGGACCGGCGTCTGCAGAGGCTGGACCTGGCGCAGCGTCGGCTGCGCCATCCGGCTGAGCGCCTCGCGCGTCAGCGAGAGCAGATCGGGCACGTTAAGCGGCGGTTGTTGATGGCTGCGACGCGCGATATCCGGTCTCGCGGGGTGCGGCTCTCCCATGCAGCCCATCGTTTGTCCCTGGCGCGGCCTCGAAGTGCCCCGCTTGCTTCCAGGCTGGCTGCGCTTGGCGAGGCGCTGCGTCGCGGGGCGGGCGACGCGGTGCGTGAACGGGCGCTGCGCGTGGCGGCCCTCGGTGCGCAGCTTGGCCAACTCAATCCTGAGGCGGTCCTCAGGCGCGGTTACGCCCTGGTGCGGGATGGTGCGGGCGCCATCGTCACCGAGGCCGGGGCGTTGCGACCGGGTGAACCCATCGTGGTGACAGTGGCGGTGGGGCAGATCGCCGCACGGGTGGAGTCGGTGCGCGAAGATTGATGCACGCAGCCCCGGAGGCGTATCGTCGACCCTCAGGACTTAACCCCGTCAATCTTGAAGCAATCGAGGAGATGCCCTTGAAAAACCTTCTTGGTTTCGTCGCTGGTTCGCTGCTGACCTGTGTCTGGTTGAGCGGTCAGGCCCAAATGCTCGACAAGAAAGCCCTTTCGCTGGAAGCGGCAAAGCAGGTGGTTGCGGCAGCAGAGGCGGAGGCGCGCAAGAATGGCTGGAACGTGTCGATCGCCGTCGTCGACGAGGGAGGGCATCTCATCATGTTGCAGAAGCTCGACGGAACCCAGTACGGCAGCGTAGATGTGTCGATTCAAAAGGCCTGGACCGCCGCGGGCTTCAAGCGTCCCACCAAGGTGTTCGAGGACGCCATTGCCGGGGGGCGCACTGCCATCCTGGGCATCGAGCAGGCGCTGCCCCTGGAGGGCGGCGTGCCGCTTCTCTATCGCGGACAGGTGGTTGGCGCGATCGGCGTATCCGGAGTGACGTCGCAACAGGATGGAGTGGTGGCCAAGGCTGGCGCCGACTGGCTGGCTGGCGCGCCCTGAGGATCAGGCCGCGGCCCTAGAGGGTCGTGGCCACGTGGTCGAGCACGCTTGCCTCCACGTCTTGAGCGAGGCAGTCGAAGCGTTCCACGCCGGGGGTGGTGCGCAGCCACGTCAACTGCCGTTTGGCGAGTTGCCGCGTGGCTGCCACGGCGTTCGCTCGCAGATTGTTCAGGCCGTAGAGGCCATCGAGGTATTCCCATACCTGGCGATAGCCTACGCAACGCATGGACGGCATGCCCGCATGGAGCGGGTGTTCGCCACGCAACCGGTCAACTTCCCCGATCAATCCCAGTTCAAGCATTTCCTCGAAGCGCGACTCGATGCGCCGGTGAAGTTCCAGGCGGTCCGATGGCTCGAGGCTGATTTGAAGCATGCGCCAGGGAGGCGGGCGCCGTCGTCCTTCGGCAAGCAGTTCCGACATGGGGCGTCCCGTGAGCCAGCAAACCTCCAGAGCGCGCTGGATGCGCTGCGCATCGGCGGGGTCGAGGCGCGCGCCGGTTGCAGGATCCAGCGCGGTGAGCGAGGCGTGCAGGGCCGGCCAGCCCAGCTCGGCGGCCATGGCATCGATCACCAGCCGGATGTCTTGGTCGGCTGGCGGGAGCGCCGACAGGCCTTCGCGCAGGGCCTTGAAATACAGCATGGTTCCACCGGTGAGCAGCGGGATGCAGCCACGGGCGCGGATGTCGGCCACGAGAGCGCCGGCGTCGTCGGCGAAGCGCGCCGCCGAGTAAGCCTCGGTGGGCTCCACCACGTCAATCAGGTGGTGTTGCGCAGCACGACGTTCGAGAGGGCTTGGCTTGGCTGTCCCGATGTCCATCCCGCGATACACGAGCGCCGAATCGACGCTCACGATCTCAACCGGAAAGCGCGCTGCTAGTGCCAGCGCCACGCGGGTTTTGCCACTGGCGGTCGGGCCCATCAGGCATAGGACCGGCGGTTCGCCGGACCAGTCGGGCCGCATCAGCGTCCCCGCAGGAACAGCCGGTCCAGATCCGCCAAGGTGAATTGGTACCAGGTGGGACGTCCATGGTTGCATTGCCCGCCGCGCTCCGTTGCCTCCATGTCGCGCAACAGGGCGTTCATCTCGGCAAGAGTGAGCGCGCGGTGGGCGCGAACCGCGCCGTGACAGGCAAGGGTGCCGAGAATGTGGTCACGTCGATCGGCGATGGCGCGGCTTGCCCCGACCTCGGCGATTTCGCGTAGGAGGTCGTGCGCGAGCGCGGCGATGTCGGTATCGCGAAGGAGCGTCGGGACGGCGCGTACCACAACACTGGTGGGCGAGGAGACAGCCATCTCGAAGCCCATGGCGGCGATTTCCTCGCGATGCTCTTGTACCGTTGCCACCTCGAGGGGCGTGGCAACAAAGGTGGCCGGAATCAGCAGAGTCTGGGTGGGCACGCCGCTGCCCGCCAACGCGGTTTTGAGCCGTTCGTAAACGACTCGCTCGTGGGCCGCGTGCATGTCTACTACCACCAGGCCGTTGCGGTTCTGGGCGAGGATGTAGATGCCCGCGAATTGCGCAAGGGCATGTCCCAGGGGAAGTTCGCCCTCCGGCGGCGCCTCCTCGGATGAGCGTTCGGCAAGCGTAGTGCCGCCCGAATCGGCTTGCGGAGCGCTGGCGCGTTGACCGAACAGCCTGTCGTAAAAGCCAATTGGCTCCGCCGCGGGAAAGTGCAGCGGGCTCTGCTGGGTTTCGGGCCGACCCGTGGACGCCAGCCGCCCTGGCCATTGGGGAGGCGCCAACGGTGCTGGTGCAGTTTCTCCCGGGCGGCTGCGGGCGAGCGTCCGCTCCACCGCGTGCAACACAAACTGATGAACGGAGCGCGATTCCCTGAACCGGACCTCACTCTTTGTGGGGTGGACATTCACGTCCACGAGGTTCGGCGGAATGTCCAGGAACAGCGCGTAGACGGGATGGCGGTCGCCGTGCAGCACGTCGCGGTAGGCTTCCCGGACTGCATGGGTGAGGAGTTTGTCTCGAACGAACCGGCCGTTCACGAAAAGGTACTGGGAATCGCGGCTGCCGCGGGCAACGGCGGGCAGGCCAGCGGCACCATGAAGCCGCAGCGGGCCTGCTGTTTCGTCCACCGCCAGGCATGCCGCCGAAAACTCAGCACCGAGCAAAGCCGCGCAACGCGCAGCTTCGCTCTGCGTTGGCAGTCTCAGGCGTGTGCGGCCGTCTTGACTGAGCGCGAATGCCACCGCGGGCCTCGACAGGGCGATACGACGAAAGGCTTCTTCGGCGTGGGCGAATTCGGTTGCCTCGGTCCTGAGAAACTTGCGGCGTGCTGGAATGTTGTAGAAAAGGTCCAACACCTCCACGACCGTACCCCGGTCCAGGCCGGCAGGCTGCGGGGCGCCGCAATGGGCCGCTTCGGCTTGCACTTGCCAGGCGTGGCGTTCTCCCGCGCGACGGCTCGTGAGGGAGAGCCGCGATACGGAGGCGATGCTGGCGAGCGCCTCGCCACGAAAGCCAAGGCTTGCCACGGACTCCAGATCACCCAGGCTGGCGATCTTGCTCGTGGCGTGCCGGGCGAGGGCAAGAGGCAACTCGGCCGGCGGGATACCCGCCCCGTCGTCCTGAACACGAATGCGCTCGATGCCGCCGCCATCGATGGCGACCAGGATTTCACTAGCCCCGGCGTCGAGGCTGTTTTCCAACAGTTCTTTAAGGGCGGCCGCCGGGCGTTCCACCACCTCGCCCGCGGCGATCTGGTCTACTAGCGCATCGGGAAGCAAGCGAATCGAGGCCATGCTCAATTATAGGCGGCGCTCCTGGGTGGTGCATGAATTGCTTGCCAGCACATATAATGCACGGCTTGCGTTCGGCTTCCCGGCGGCGTCTTGTCGGGCACGCAAGCGCGGTGAATGTGAACTGCGCAGCGCGATCATGGAGGTGGTGACAGGATGCAAATCGGGATACCAGCGGAGTCGTTGTCGGGTGAGACCCGGGTGGCAGCCACCCCGGAGACGGTGAAGAAGCTCCTGGCTGGGGGGCACCATCGGGTGTTGGTCCAGGCAGGCGCGGGGCTGTCGTCTTCTATCTCGGATGGCGATTTTGCCGCCGCAGGCGCCACCGTGGTGGCCGGCGCGGTCGAGGCCTGGGCCGCAGACATTGTCCTCAAGGTCCGTGGGCCGCAGGATGGCGAGCTGTCTTTGCTTCGCAGGGACCAGGTTCTGGTGGCGCTGCTTGCGCCGTACAAGACCGAGGCCCTTCAGGCACTGGCGGCCACCGGTGCGACGGGTTTCGCCATGGAATGGCTGCCGCGCATTTCGCGAGCCCAGAGCATGGACGTACTATCCTCGCAGGCCAACATTGCAGGCTACAAGGCTGTTTTGATGGCGGCCAACGCCTATGGCCGGCTGATGCCGATGCTCATGACGGCCGCCGGCACCATCAAGGCCGCGCGAGTGGTGGTGATGGGCGTGGGTGTCGCGGGCTTGCAGGCCATCGCCACCGCGAAGCGGCTGGGCGCCGTTGTTGAGGCTACCGATGTCCGCCCTGAGACCAAGGAGCAGGTGGAATCCCTTGGAGCGAAGTTCATCGAGGTTCCACTTACGGAGGCGGAGAAAGAACTGGCCAAGGGGCAGGGCGGTTATGCGCGCGACATGGGCGAAGACTACAAGAAGCGTCAGGCACAGCTCGTTGCCGAGCGGATCCGGCAAGCGGACATTGTCATCACGACGGCACTGATCCCCGGGCGCCCTGCGCCCGTGCTGGTCACCGAGGACATGGTGAAGACCATGCGCCCCGGTTCGGTGATCGTGGACATGGCGGTGGAACAGGGTGGCAATTGTCCGCTTTCCGAACTCGACACCACCGTGGTCAGGCACGGTGTGAACATCCTGGGTGTCGCCAACATCCCTGCGCTGGTGGCCGCCGACGCTAGTGCGCTCTACGCCCGAAACCTCTTCAACTTCCTTGCCCTGATGCTGGACGTCAAGAGTGGCGCTTTCAATCTCAACCGAGAGGATGAGATCGTCGCCGGAACGCTCGCCTGCATGGGCGGCGAGCTCGCACGCAAGGTCTAGCCAGGAGAAGCGCCGTGGAAGTCGTCAGCCACACCGTCATCAATCTCACCATTTTCGTGCTCGCCATCTACGTCGGGTACCACGTGGTCTGGAATGTCACCCCTGCTCTCCATACCCCGTTGATGGCCGTGACTAATGCGATCTCGGCCATCGTCATCGTTGGTGCCATGCTGGCTGCGGCGCTTACGGAAACCGGCCTCGGGAAGACCATGGGCGTGCTCGCCGTGGCGCTCGCGGCGGTCAATGTGTTTGGCGGATTCCTGGTGACTCGCCGCATGCTGGAGATGTTCAAGAAGAAGGAGCGTAAGGGCGGGGAGGGCGGCAAATGAGCATGAACGTCGTAACGCTTCTCTACCTGGTGGCGTCGGTATTGTTCATCCAGGCGCTCAAGGGTCTTTCCCATCCCACCACGTCGCGCCGCGGCAATGCCTTCGGCATGGCCGGCATGGCCATTGCCGTGCTGACGACCGCGGCACTCATCGCCTCGCACAGCAATGCCGGAGCCGGGCTGGGCTATGTGCTCGCCGGCCTGGTGGTTGGTGGCGGCGCGGGTGCGGTGATGGCCAGGCGGGTGGAGATGACCAAGATGCCCGAGCTGGTGGCTTTCATGCACAGCATGATCGGCCTGGCTGCGGTGTTCATCGCGGTGGCGGCGGTGGCGGAGCCGTACGCCTTTGGAATCACGAGAGGGCACGAGGAATCAATCCCCGTTGGAAATCGCCTGGAACTGTTCCTCGGGGCGGCCATTGGCGCCATCACCTTCAGCGGGTCGGTGATCGCTTTCGGCAAGCTGTCGGGCAAGTACAAATTCCGTCTTTTCCAGGGTGCGCCAGTGGTTTTTTCCGGTCAGCACCTGCTGAATCTCTTGATTGGGACGGCTTCGGTGGTGCTCGGTCTCGCCTTCATGTTCACGGAGAACTGGGCGGCCTTCTTCTTCATGCTCGCTCTGGCCTTCGTGCTCGGTGTCCTCATCATCATTCCCATTGGCGGGGCGGACATGCCGGTCGTGGTGTCCATGTTGAATTCCTACTCTGGCTGGGCTGCTGCGGGTATCGGGTTTTCGCTCAACAACTCCATGCTGATCATTGCAGGCTCCCTGGTGGGTTCTTCCGGGGCAATTCTCTCGTACATCATGTGCAAGGCGATGAATCGCTCCTTCTTTAGCGTCATCCTGGGAGGGTTCGGCGGAGAAACGTCCACGGTGGCCAGTGGAGCAGAGCAAAAAACCGTCAAGTCGGGCAGTTCGGACGACGCAGCCTTCGTCATGTCCAACGCCGATTCTGTGATCATCGTTCCGGGTTACGGACTCGCAGTTGCACGGGCCCAGCATGCGGTCAAGGAGATGGCTGCGAAGCTCACGGAAAAGGGTGTCACCGTTCGCTACGCCATTCACCCGGTTGCGGGCCGCATGCCCGGGCACATGAACGTGTTGCTTGCGGAAGCCGAGATTCCCTACGACCAGGTGCTGGAAATGGAGGACATAAACAGCGATTTCGGCACTACCGACGTGGTCATGGTGCTGGGAGCCAACGATGTGGTGAATCCGCTTGCCGAAGTCAAAGGCAGCCCTATCTATGGCATGCCTATCCTGGAGGCCCACAAGGCGCGCACGGTGATTGTCAACAAGCGATCCATGGCCTCAGGCTACGCCGGGTTGGACAACCCGCTGTTCTACCTCGACAAGACCATGATGGTGTTTGGCGATGCCAAGAAAGTGGTGGAAGATATCGTAAAAGCGCTTGATTAGAGTAGTCGGCTCAATCCTGCGGCGGAGGTTATCGGCTTCGGAACGCGCTGGTTTATAGGCCATATTCGGTGGTATCCCAGATTTTGACTGGCATTTGCGGGTCAAATCAGGAGAGCCGGCGGTTCATGTTCCCCGGGATCGGTTGTGCGTAACTGACCTAAAGGGCAATGGATAAATCGACAGTTTTTGCCAGGACTGCCAAGGGGCTCTTCGAGTTCAGGGACCGGTCCGCGACGCTTTCTAAGGAGCTTCATAAAGTCCTCGGTCTCATTGATGGAAAGCTGTCTCTGGGCGACCTCAGCGAGCAACTCGGGCCCGGCGCTGTCAAGGCTCTTTTGCTCCAGGTCCGCTTGCTTTCCGAGCGGGGGCTCATCAAGGAAGTATCGCGTTCAGCTGGGTCTGGCGAACCTCTCCGGCGGCCCCCTTCAGAGCAATCCGTCGACGATAACGACCTCGACTTCACCAAGGTCCTCGTTTCCCCTGGCCTCCCGTCGGCCTCTCACTCCAGTTCGGGCGCAGACAAAGATAAGCTGCCCCCAGTTTCTTCCCGAGCGCCTGAGCCGCCCCCAGCCAATCCTAAGCGCCCCGAGGCGGGGCTTCGTGTGGCAGACGACCTTCGGGAACGCGCGAATGGCAAGGTCGCAAGGCGTGCTCAGGAAGAATCTGTGGTGCACGTCAGGGAACCTGCCGAAGCGCGTGCTGAACTCGTGACGCATGCCACGGTTCAGAGTGCGGCCGCGCATCGGGCCCAAGAGGGTGCCGCACTCCTGGTCAAGTCCGACGAACAATTTCGGGCTCGTTTTGCCGAGGAGGCCAAGGCACGTATCGCGGAGGACAAGTGGGCGCGCGAGCAGGCGGAGCGTGCGTTGATCGCCCGCGAGCACGCCGAGCTTGTGGCCAAGCAGGAGGCAGACCTGCGCGCCCGCCTCGCCGAAGAAGTCAAGGTGCGTGTTGCAGCGGAGAAAAGGGCGCGTGAGAGAGCGGAGCGCGCCTTGACGGTGGAACTCAAGCGTCGTCAAAGGGAAGAGGTGCGCAGGCAGCGCGAGGAGCAGGAGGCGCAGCGGCGTCGCGAGGAAGAGGCGGCGGCGGCGCGCAAGCGGGAGGAAGAGGAGCAGGCCCGCCGGCGCGAAGAGGAGGAAGCAGCCCGCCGGCGCGAGGAGCAAGAGGCGCAGCAGCGTCGCGAGGAAGAGGCGGCAGCGGCGCGCAAGCGGGAGGAAGAGGAGCAG
>JADCHQ010000022.1 GCA_020248405.1 Rhodocyclaceae bacterium
AGCGTGCGCCGTGCGTGAGCAGCATGCGCAGGTAGCGGTCGCCGCGTTTGGAGATGCGACCCAGATGACGGGTGCCCCCGGAGGAGTGTTCCTTGGGCGTGAGCCCGAACCAGGAGGCAAAGTGCTGTTGGTGTGCAGCAAGGCAATGGCACCGGGCAGGCCGTGCGGATGCCGTTCGTTTTGGGAAAAGGTGCGCATCGTCTACCGGGCACGGCGCTCCCGCGTACTACCCTTCCATCCTCCTCAAGGTCATCCAACGATTGCCGAAGAATGGTCGACGTATCATCAGCAACGTTCGGCCGCGTCGGCGGCTTTTTCTACAGCCGCGTCTGGCGCCAAATGAACCCCGCCTGCTTCTCGTTACAAGTAGATCAAGAGGGCCGTACAGTTCTCTACGTCGGGGAGGTTAGTACCTCGGAGTGCCTTGCCGCATTTCCGAAATCGGAGATCGTTGAGTTGTCGCATTTCAGTGCAGAGCTTCGCGGGGTGTGGCAATCGAAGGAATCTGTTCCGGGCAGAGAGTCTGTCGGATGGTGGATTGCTACGCTCGTGGACGAGGCGCTGGTGGTCGTGGATTTTTCGGCAACGATCGGCGAGGTCGGCCTTGAAACGCATGACGATGGCGAGGCAAGCTTCTTCGTCGCCACACCAGAGAAGGCCATGATTTTGCTGGAGCACTTGGTTGGGAAAGACTCGGCCGATGCCGTTACTCCCTACCTGATGGACAATCCTGGAAGCTATATTTCCAAGACCAATGGGCGTGTCCTCATCTATCCCTCATTCGATGCGTACATCGATCGCGCCTGACATCGCTCAACGCCTGACCCGGTACGGCATCGGCCTGCGCGGCCGGGGCTTGCGCGAGGGTTGAGGTTTTTGCGAAGGCCCTGTGTTGCGGAGGGCCGGATATGAAAACGGACTTGACCCTCGCAGGGCGCGCCGTATCGAACGCCACGACTGGCGGGAGGGGTGAACCCAGGATGGCCTTTTGTTTTTCCAGGGGCGGCTTGATCCTGTCACGGCGGTGGGTGCGCCACGGCAGGTATTGGAAAGACAGGAAACGACGTCAATTTCTGTTTGGAGCCACGCCATGAAACACGTCATTGTGCTGCTCACCACGCTTTCGCTGACTGGGCTCTCCAGTGCCGCGCAGGCAAACCCCGAAACCGTCCGCAAGCAGGCGGAAGAAAAGCAGAGGGCGACACAGGGCAGCGGTACCAGTTCGCCGTTGTCGGAGACCCGTGGCACGCCCGGCAGCCACTCCAATTACGACCTGCGCAACCCCAGCAGCGCCTCGCAGCGTGACTCCAGCGGCAGCGGTCGCGACTCCAGTGCCGCTGGGGGCCGGCCAGGGCAGGTAAGCGAAGACCCGGAGAAGAACCGGCGCGAGCGCGAAGGGCGCTCGCGCGCCGATGCGCCCGCGGGGCAGGTGAGCGAAGACCCCGAGAAGAACAAGCGGGCACAGGAAGCCGTCCAGGGCGGTAGTGCGGTCTCTGCCTCAGCGAACACCGTTACGCCTGCGCAGAACACGGTCACCGATAGCAAGGTCAAGGGGTTAGGCAAGACCGGCGATGTGGGCAAGCAGGGTGTTGGCGGCAAATCTCTCGACGGCAAGGGCCTGCAGGACGCTCCCGGCAAGGACATGAAAGACCTGAAGGGCATGGATGGCCTGAAGGACATGAAGGACGCAAAGAACGTCGGCGGCATGAAGGACGTGGGCGTCAAGGATGGCAAGGGCCTGGGTGACGTGGGCAAGGCAGGCGGCGACGACAAGAAGGGCGGTGGTTTCGACGTGGGCAAACCCGGGGGTGACAAGAAGGGTGGCGGTTTCGACGTGGGCAAGCCCGGTGACGACAAAAAGGGCGCGGGCCCCGGCGTCGGCGGCGATGACAAGAAAGGTGGTGCTGGAAACGCCGGCGGTGGCGACAAGAAGCCTTCGGGTGGACAGGGATCTGGCAATGACAACAAGGGCAATAGCCCGTCGAAGACGGATTCCGGTGGCAAGACCGACTCGGGCGGTAAAACCGATGGCGGTGGCAAGACCGGCGGCGAGAAGGCCGGTGGCGAAAAACCCGGCGGCGGTGAGAAAACCGGTGGCGGCGGTAAGGAAAAGGCCACCATGCCCACCGATGAAGGTAGCGGCAGCGGCGAAGGCATGGGTGCCGGCGCCGGAGGCCGCGGCAGTTCGTCCGGCAAGCCCACCGCGGTGGGGGGAGGGAACCCCAACCGCACCAATCCGGGCCGTGACGGCAACGACGGTGGCGGCGGCGCCACCGCGCGCGTGCGCCCCGGCGGCGACCTCGTGACCAACCCCGGCGATAGTCCGGGCGGCCGCGCTCCTGCGACGGGCCTGCAGCGCGACGCCGTCGGCGGCCGCCAGGTTAATCCGGGCGGTGGCGGCGGAAAGGATGGGCTGCCCCCGCGCCCGTGATCGACCATGATCTTTCGTGGAACGATGGCGCAGATCCTCGCTTCGGGTGCACGGCGTCCGCCCATCGGGCGCCGTGAAGAAGCGCCAGGCGCTCGCCGCGACCGGGTTCGGGAGGTCCGAGCGTGAAGATCTGTGCCCGCGAAAAGTCCGCCCTGGAACCGGATGCTTCGATTCGCCTGGTGGTGGAATCCGGGGTGTGGCTGCGCAGCACTGTTCCCGTGTTTCCGGAGCAGACCCGGTGGGCGGCGCGCTGGCTGAGGTGGTGTGGTGCCTGCCATTGATTGTGTTTCCGTTGGCGCTGGTGCTCATGATGGTTGCCCTGGGCTTCCGGGTGGGAGAGTGATGATGGCGGTGGATGATGGGTCGCGTGCCGCAGCGGGCCGCACGCTGGAAGAGGTGCATGGCATTCCCCCGGCCCGCAGGGCCAATGGCCGTGACGGCGCGATGACCTCGCGGTGTGCGCCATGACCGGGGGCGCCGTGCTCGTTACCGGTGGGGCGGGTTACATCGGCTCGCACACCACGCTGGTGCTGCTCGAGGCGGGGCTCGAGGTGGTGGTGCTGGACAACCTGTGCAACAGCGCCGCCGAGTCGCTGGCGCGTGTGGCGCATATCGCGGGGCGCACGCCGGTCTTCGTGCACGGCGATGTGCGCGACAGGGCATTGCTCGACGGGCTGTTCGCGCGGCATGCCATCGGTGCGGTGCTGCACTTCGCCGGGCTGAAGGCGGTGGGCGAGAGCGTGCGCGAGCCCCTGCGCTACTACGAAAACAACGTGGCGGGGACCGTCACTCTATGCGAAGCCATGGCGGCGGCGGGGGTGTTCACGCTGGTGTTCAGTTCCTCGGCCACGGTGTACGGCGATCCGGCCACGGTGCCCATTCGCGAGGATCAGCCCCTGGGCGAACCCACCAACCCCTACGGCCGCTCCAAGCGGATGGTGGAGCAGGTGCTGAAAGACTTGGCGGCGGCGGATGCGCGCTGGCGTGTGGCGTTGCTTCGATACTTCAATCCCGTGGGTGCGCACGAAAGCGGGCTCATGGGCGAAGACCCCAACGGCGTGCCCAACAATCTGGTGCCCTACATCGCCCAGGTGGCCGTGGGCAAGCTGCCCGAGCTGGCGGTGTTCGGCACCGACTATCCCACCGCCGATGGCACGGGCGTGCGCGACTACATCCACGTGATGGATCTGGCTGAAGGGCACTTGAGCGCCCTGCGGGCGCTGCGCGAGCCGGGCGCGCAAGTGTGGAACCTGGGTACCGGCCGCGGCTACAGCGTGCTGGAGATGATCCACGCCTTCGAGCAGGCCTGTGGCCGGGCCATTGCCTATCGCGTGGCGCCGCGTCGCCCTGGCGATGTGGCTGCCTGCTATGCCGATCCCGGCAAGGCCGAGCGGGAGCTGGGCTGGAAGGCCCGGCGCGATCTGGCGCAGATGATGCGCGACACCTGGCGCTGGCAGTTGGCCAATCCGGACGGCTATCGCCCGGGGGTGTAACCGCGCCGCCGCATCAAAGGCAGGGTACCCACACGCGGGGCTCCGACAGCAGCGTCACGCCAGCCGCCACGGACACGCCATCAACCTGGTTGGCAAAGCGCCCCGGATCGTCGATGCGCACGGTCATCCATTCGCCGCGCACGGACACCACGGTGCCGCGTACCCAGAACTGTTTCGCATGGGCGTATCCGCCGGCCCTGCGCCGCAGGGCCTTGGCCTCCTTGGCATGGGTCTGTCGCAGCGCGATGCCGGCAAACTTGGCCATCTGCACCACCTTCGCCCGGGCGATCTCCAGCAGGCGGCTGTC
>JADCHQ010000023.1 GCA_020248405.1 Rhodocyclaceae bacterium
AGGTCACGCCGTCCAGCCGCATCTTCACCGCCCGGCGCCGACGCTCGTTGAGCGCTTCCACCGGCAGTGTTCGAGAGTCGATCTTGTCCATGCAAGGACAGACTCTACGCGGTCAAGAGAGTTCAACATTTAAATGCCGACTCAATATCAATACACCCCTTCTCGACCGACGCTTTGAGCCGTGACTTGGAAGCTCGAGCGGTGTAACTGCGGCAGGCCGACTGCTCGGATTACCTAAACCGCCAATAACCGGACCAGCTGTGCCTGCCGTTTCGTGCCCGTCTTGCCCAGCACGGCCTTGAGCTGCGTCTTGCCGGTATTGATGCTCACGCCACGTCTTTGGCAGTAGTCGGCAAGCGACTCTCCCGCCACCAGCGCGCTGGCCAGGGCCGCTTCGGTGCGGGTAAGCCCGAACAGGGCCTGCAGCGGCACGCCGGCTAGCGCCACTTCCAACTCAGGCACTCGCACGAACAGGACCGCGCCACGCCCCTCGCGGGCTTGCGGGCATACGCCGCCCGAGATGGAAACCGGCTGCGCGGCCGCGCACTTCACGAAGAAGCGCAACCCGGCCTCACTGCCTGACGGGCTCGCGTCCAGCAGCGTGGCCAGAAACGCGTGAAAGGCCGGCCGCTGACTGCGGTCGGCCAGTTCCAGCGCGCCGTTGGGCCGTTGCACGAACAGCCACCGGCCCTGCATCACCCGCTCCGCCGCCGGATTCATGAACACCGGGGTGCGGGTCTGGTCGAGGATGAGCACGGCCACGGGCAGCAGGTCCACCACCACGCTCAGCAAGGGGTCGGTGTCGGGCTTGGCCGAGAACCCGGCCGAAACGGATGCCGCAACCAAGGCGTCGGCCTCGCCGGTGCCCACGGACGCGAAGGCAAGTCGAGCCGGGCCCAGGGGCGCGTATGCCGACGGGCGCTCGCCGGGGGGCTGGGCACGGGGCATGGAGGGTCTCCTTGCGACGTCTTGTTCGTTGTTGTCGCCGCCAGGTTGCCAAGTGCGTGCCGCGGGCGCATGCCGCAACACGGGCTGGACAGGCAGGGGGCTGTTCTCCGAGCAGACTTCCCTGCCGCTCTGTGGCGGCATTGGCCACGAATCTAGGGGTGCCTTGCGCACGTGTCAAACGCGGCAAGCGGTGGCGCGCTGCGCACGCGCCTGGCATATGCCATACGGATCATGCGCGTGGCTGCGCGGGGCAGGCCCGGGCTTTCCCGGCGCCTGCACGCCTGTGCCGGTTGCTCACGGCGGCGGTAAAGCCCTGTTGCCGCCCCGGCTTTTCCGGTGGGTGTTGCGGCTCACACCGGGCAGTGTCCCGGCGCAGAACCTGCCGGGGTGATACCTGTCTGAGCGGGGCCATTCTTCTTCCCTAACGCAAAGACTCGCACCATGCCCCCCTGCCACCCCATCGGCCCCACTCCCGCCCAACGCTGCGCAAAAACGGCGCCCCGTGCCGGCCAACGCCTTTTCACCGGCGCCCCACCCGGCGCCAGGCGCACCGGCCTGCGGGGCTCGACCCTGGCAGCCTCCATGGCATTGGCACTCGCCACCGCGCCAGCCCTGGCCCAGGAGGCCGCGCCCCGCCAGGACCTCACCGCCGTTCCCGTGGTGCGCAGCTTCAACCTCGTCGGTCTGGGTGTGGGCATGCTGCCAGAATTCTCAGGTTCGCGGGACCTTCGCGCGATGGTGCTGCCCGTCCTTCGCGCGTCGTGGAAGGACAAGGTGTTCATCAACGCCCTCCAGGGCGGCGTGTGGCTGCTGGACAGCGATGACAAGACCTTCCGCGTCGGGCTGGCCATCGAGCCGCGCTTCGGCTGGGAGGCAAAGGACGGCACGCTGGTGACCGGCATGGAGCGGCGCGAGTTTTCGCTCGAAGCGGGGCCCAACGTGCAGTGGCGCACACCCGTGGGCGTGGTGAACGCCAACTGGTACCAGGACATCAGCGGCGCCAGCAACGGCCAGACGGCGCAGCTGCAGTTCATCCGCTCGCTGGTCAACCTGCAAGGCGGCTCGCTGCGGCTCAATGGCGTGGTGGGCGCGCAATGGTTCGCAGGCAAGACCAACAATTACTACTTCGGCGTGCGGCCCTCCGAGGCCACTGCCCAGCGCCCCGCCTACACGGCCGGCTCCACGGTGAACCTGCAGCTCGGGGTGAACGGCGTGTACCTTCTGGGACGAGGCTCGCTGCTGTTCGGCGCCATCGGCAACTGGCTGGGAAACGAGGCGGCCCAGAGCCCCATCGTGGAAACGCGCTTCCAGCCCATTGCGTACGTGGGGTACGGCATCAACTTCTAGCGCCCCGGAGCGGTGCGCAACAGCCTCAGTATGGTGCGCCAGGGCAAAGCCCCCTGCCTTGAAAGTCCATAGCCCGCCCCGGCATCCGCGCCAGCGCCCCGAATGGCTCGTCAATTGCTTCGCCCCGGTTGCATTGCGTTAATCCGATTCTCGACTGAACACGCTGGGAAGCCTTTTCACGCAAACGCAAAATGGCTATCTTCTAGCAGACGAAGCAGCGCTTCTCGCGAGGAGGGCGTCGCGGGCGAGTCTCCCTCGTTGTGGCGGAGCGTGCCTCGCCAGCCCGCCGGGCAGCCATTCGAGGGCGCGTCTGACCGGGCGCCTTCTTCCAGGGCCGCCTGATCCGCCGGCTCACGGGCCACGTCGGGGCACTGCAGGAAACAGTCCTTCCGGGAATCTCCAACGAGGGTTGCAATGAGCGTGGATGCCGGCAGTACGAAGTGGCGTCGATTCCTTGTCGTATCGGGGGTCCTTCTTCTTGCAGTCGTTGCCGGCGCCGTTCTCTGGCGCCTCAACACGAGCGCGGCCGACAGGGTTGGACTGCTTCAGATCAACGGCCGCATCGAGGGAGACCTGATCGCTGTGGCGCCGAAAGCGGGCGGCCGCGTGGTTGAGCTGCTCACTCGCGAAGGCGACGAGGTCAAGGCGGGGCAAGTGCTGGTGCGGCTCGCCGACGCGGGCACGGACGCGCGGCTGGCGCAGGCGCAGTCCTCGGCCACGGCCCTGGACGCGCAGGCCGCCGCGCAGCGGGGTGCGCTCGAGCTGCTTCGCGCCGAGACGGAGGTGCAGCTCGCCAACGCGCGCGCGGGAGTGGATGCGGCAACGGCCGATTTGCGCCGGGCGCAGGCGGCGCAGGCGCAGGACGTACGCGACCTGGAGCGCGTTCGCTCTCTCGCCAGGCAAGGCTTCGTCGGCCCGCAGTCAGTGGAAAGATCCGAGCTCTCCTTGCACATGGCGCGCGAGCAGGAAATCGCAGCGCGCGCGGCCCTTTCGCGGGCACAACAGAACTTGCGCGATGCCGAGTTGCGTCCCCAGCGCATTCGCGCGCGTACCGCCGAAGTGCAATCCGCGCACGCGCAGGCGCGCGCCGCGGCGGAACGGGCACAGGAGGCGGCGAGCCAGGTGGCCGATCTCACGGTCAGCGCGCCCGTCACCGGCCGCATCTCCAACCGGTACGTCAACGTGGGAGAGGTGGTCTCCTCGGGTACCCCGCTGCTCGGGCTCACGGACCTGTCGCGCGTCTACCTCAAGGGCTACCTGCCCGAGCCGATGATCGGCCGGGTGCGCCTGGGGCAGGCCGCGCAGATCTGGACCGACGCGTACCCCGACGCGCCCTTCGATGCCACCGTGGGTTACATCGCCTCGCGAGCCGAGTTCACGCCCAAAGAGGTGCAGACGCGCGATGAACGCACCAAGCTGGTGTACGAGGTGCGGCTCTACCCGACTGCGGACTCGGGCGGCAGACTCCTCCCGGGCCAGCCGGCTGACGGGATGATTCGCCATGCTGACGACGCGCCTTGGCAACGCCCGCAACGCTAGCGCTCGTGGCGTCGTCAGCAAACGCCGCTGAACCCGTCGTCGCGGTGGAGCGCCTTGGCAAGCGCTACCGCCGCGCGGTGGCGCTGCAGGCGGTTTCGTTGACCGTGCCGCGAGGACAGCTGTATGGCCTGATCGGCCCTGACGGCGCAGGCAAGAGCAGCCTCCTGAAGGCGGTCGCCGGCGTCCTGAGCTACGAGGAGGGAGCCGTACGCGTGTTCGGCAAGCTCATCGACTCGGAGCGCGCCGCCGAGGATGTCAAGGCTCGACTGGGCTTCATGCCGCAAGGCCTCGGCCTCAACCTGTACGGCGAGCTGTCCATCGAGGAGAACGTGGATTTCTTCGCTCGCCTTCGGCTGGTGCCGGCGCACGAGGCGGCACCGCGGAAGGAGCGGCTGCTGGCCATGACACGCCTGGCGCCTTACCGGGAGCGGCCCATGAAGAACCTCTCCGGGGGCATGAAGCAGAAGCTCGGGCTGGTGTGCACCCTGATTCATGCGCCCGAGCTGATCATCCTCGATGAGCCCACAACCGGTGTCGACCCGGTCTCGCGCCGCGACTTCTGGGTCATCCTCGCCCAGCTCATAGAGGAGCACCGACTCACCGCGCTCGTGTCCACCGCATACCTGGACGAGGCAAGCCGCTTCGATCGCCTTGCGCTGATGCACGCGGGCCGCGTCATGGCCGAGGGCGAGCCAGAGCGGCTGGTGCGAGACGCGCGCGCGCGCATCGTCGAACTCCAGGCGGATGCGGCGCAGCCCGGCCCCCTTGAGCAGCGCTTCGCCCAGATCGACTGGCGCGCGAACGTGG
Source organism: Rhodocyclaceae bacterium (assembly GCA_020248405.1). GTDB lineage: Bacteria > Pseudomonadota > Gammaproteobacteria > Burkholderiales. The sequence continues at coordinate 4,642 of JADCHQ010000023.1, forward strand.
CCCGCATCTACGTGGAAGGCGACGACGACGACTCCGCCCGGCGCGCCGTACTCGACGTTGTGGGCCCGGCCACGGCGCCGCACCTGGCGGTGCGCCAGCCGGAACTGGAGGATGTATTCGTCGCGCTGCTGCGCGCGCAAGACGGCGTTGCCATCGAGCCGCTGCGGGGGCTCTCGGCCCCCGCTCCCCGGCACGCGAGCGCCGATGCCGAGCACGCCATCGACGCCCGCGAGCTGACGCGCAGCTTCGGCGCCTTTCGCGCCGTGGACGCGGCCAGCTTCGGCGTGCATTACGGCGAGATCTTCGGCCTGCTGGGTGCCAATGGCGCGGGAAAGACCACGGTCATCAAGATGCTGACGGGCATCCTGCCGCCCAGCTCCGGTCTGGGCCGCGTCGCTGGCGCCGACATGCGCCGCGCCGGCCAGGCCATCAAGGAGCGCATCGGCTACATGTCCCAGGCATTCTCGCTCTACACCGACCTGACGGTGATGGAGAACCTGCTTCTTTTCGCGGGCGTGTACGGGCTGGAGCGGCGCCTCGCCCAGGAGCGCGCGCGATGGGTGCTCGCGCTGGGCGGCCTCGAAGGCCACGAGGACCGGGCCGCGAGCTCCCTGCCCATGGGCTTGCGGCAGCGGCTTGCCCTCGGCTGCGCGCTCATCCACCAGCCGCGCGTGCTGTTCCTCGACGAACCCACCTCGGGGGTCGACCCGATCGGGCGCCGGCGCTTCTGGGCCATCCTGCAAGAACTCGCGCGCGAGCAGGGAGTGGCGATCCTGCTCACCACCCACTACATGAGCGAGGCGGAGCTGTGTGACCGGCTCGCGCTCATGTTCGCCGGCCGTGTGGTCGCCGACGCCACGCCCGCGGCGATGAAGGCGCAGCTGGCGGCCGAGCAGGGTCAGCTGCTGGACGTGAGCACCGCAGCGCCCGCCGCCGCCCTCGCCGCGATGCGCGCGGCGGGTTTCCCCGGCGCGGTGCTTCACGGCCGCGGCATCCACGTCATGGCGCATGACCCGCGGGACGCGCAAGAGCGCATGCGCGCTGCGCTGGAACGCGCCGGGCTGCCGGAGCCGCTCGTCGCGCGGAGGGAGCTGAGCATGGAGGATGTGTTCGTGCATCGCATCCTCGCCCTTGAAGCGGCCGCCGCCGCGCGGACGCCATGACGCCGAAGCGCGTGCTCGCGCTTGCGGGGAAGGAGGTGCGCGAGATACTGCGCGATCGCCTGTATCTCATGCTCGCGTTCCTGCTGCCCATCACGCTGCTGGTGGTGTTCGCCTATGGAATGACCTCAGACGTAAAGAACGTCGGCTTCGTTGTGGTGGACGAGGACCAGACGCCCACCAGCCGCGACTATGCCCGGCAGTTCCTCGCCTCGCGGCATTTCCGCCTGGTGGCCTCGGGTCAGGATCCAGCGCTGATCGACGAGGTGCTCAGGACCGAACGCGCGCGCGTGGTCCTCTGGATCGGCCCTGACTTCGAGAAGCGCCTGCTCGCCCGCCAGCCGGTGGAAGTTGCAGCGCACATCGACGGCGCCGTAACTCCGCCGGGACGCACCATCCGCGCCTACCTCGAGGCGATCAACGCCCAGGCCAACGCCATCTACCAGACGAATCCACGACTCGCCCAGGCCGATGCAGGCCCCGATTGCTGCCGCCAGGCGGCCCCGCCGGTGCGGATGGAGACGCGCTTTCTCTACAACCCGGAAGTGCGCAACATCGTCATGGTCGCCCCCTCGCTGCTGATGCTTGTGCTGTTGCTCGTGCCGCCGCTGCTGATCGCGGTGAGCGTGGTGCGCGAAAAGGAGTCCGGCGCCATCTACAACATCGCCAGCTCGACCGTTTCGCGTTTCGAGTTCCTGCTTGGAAAGCTGCTGCCCGCGGTGATGATCTGCATGATCAACGCGGTCGTGCTGTGGTTGTTGGTCGCCTTCTATTTCGGGGTGGCGTTTCGCGGCAGCGTGCCGCAGTTCGCCTTCGCGCTGCTGTTGTACGTTCTGGCCACGGCGGGATTGGGGTTGCTGGTATCGGCGGCCGTGCGCACGCAGCAGGCCGCCATCATCATCACGACCATCACCGCCATGATCGTCGCTACGCAGTTCGCGGGCTTCTTTGCGCCGCTCGACACCGCGGAGCCGGCCAACCGTTTTCTGGCGCGCCTGTTTCCGGCGGGCTACTTTCTGCCGGTGGTGCGTGGCATGTACCTGAAGGGCGCCGGCATGGGCGTGTACTGGGTCGAGCTGGCGGCGCTCGCGGTGTATTCGGGCGTCGTGCTGTGGCTGGCCCACGCCTTTTTCCGCAAGCGGACAAAGGCGTGAGCCGGAACCGGACATGGCCGCGCCTCGACGGCAGCCGCGCCCGGCGCTGGCTGCGCCAGGTGGCGGCGCTCATGGTCAAGGAGTGGCGTCAACTGCTGCGCGACCGCGCGCTGTTCGGCTTCGTGGTGTTCATCTTCACCGTGGACATCATGATCGCCTTCGGCGCGCCCGAGCTGGACCTGCACCGATCGCCGGTGGGCGTGATCGACCGCGACCGCAGCGCGGCCTCGCGCGACCTCTTCTACCGCCTGCGGCCGCCCTACTTCGCCGCGAGCGTCCTTCCCGAGCAGGAGGCGCAGCTTGAACGGCGGCTTGACCGCGGGGAGCTGCGCGCGGTGCTGACGATCCCCCACGGCTTCGAGCGCGACCTGGTTTCCGGCCGTCCCACCGATCTGCAGCTGACCGTGGACGCGAGCGATTCCAACCTGTCCTACCTGCTGGCCAGCTACGTCGAGCGAATCACCGCCGCCATGGCGCAGGAATGGCACGAACGCCGCGACGCGGCCAGCGGCCGCGACAACCGGGAGCCCGTGGTGCTGCTGCAGCCGCGCATGCGCTTCAACCCCACCATGCGGGAAGGGTGGTTCAGCACCATTTCCGAACTGTTGGGGATGTTGACGGTGGCGGGGATCCTTCTGCCCGCCGCGGCTCTGGTCAGGGAGAAGGAGCGCGGCACCATCGAGCAGTTGCTGGTGTCGCCGTTGACGCCGCTTCAGATCGTCCTGGGGAAGGTGATGGCGATGACGGCGGTGACCCTGCTCGGCACCCTGGTGGCGGTTGCCGGGGTGATGCACGGCTGGCTCGGTGTGCCCTTCGCAGGCAGCATTCCGCTGTTCTTCGCGATGGTGGCGCTGTTCGCGATGACTGCCGCGGGCCTGGGCGTGACCGCCGCCACCTTCGCCCGCAACTCCGGTCAGGTGGGTCTGGTGGTGCTGCTGCTGGTGATGCCCATCACCATGCTCTCGGGCACCTGGAATCTGGTGGAGGGCATGCCCCCGTGGCTGCGCACCGCGATCGAGGTCTCGCCGCTGCGGCACTTCGTGCAGATCGCCTACGGGGTGCTGCTGAGGGGCGCCGACGCCAGCGAGGTCGCCCTGCCAGCCGCCAAGATGGCGCTGCTCGGAGCCGTATTCTTCGCGGCGGGTGTGTCGCGGTTCAGGCGCCAGTTCCGCTGACTGCTCAGGCCGCCTGCAAACCGCACGATCGCTGCGTTGCTCCAGGGCTGGCCCGCCAGGCATGATCAACGGTGCAGTTGCGCCCCGGGGAGCACGCTACGGCGCAGTGCCGGGGCCGCGCGGCTTCGTCCCCGCCAAAACGCCAAGCGGGTCGCCGCCCGCAGCACCGGCAACTTACTTCGGCGAGGTATTCACCAGCGGCGTGATGCTCATGCCCGCCGGCACCACAACCGTGTTGGTGTTGCCCTTTTCTGCGAACTTGAGCAATGCCTGGTTCGCCTCGTGCTGCAGGTATTCGCGCGTCAGGCTTCCCGCGATGATGCGGTTCGACTTCGAGATGCCCTCGGCTTCCGTCACGCGGATCTCCGCCTCGCGTTTGGCGATCTCCGTCTGCACCGTCATGGCCTCGAGCTTCTTCTGGTTGGCCACGGCCTGGCGGATGGATTCCTCGATGGACGGGTCGGTCAGCACGGAGCGCACCACCACGCGCGTCACCGTAAACACGCCGGGGTCAGTCTTGTCCAGCTCGGTCTGCATGTACTTCTGCACCGCCGATGAGATTTCGTCGCGCTTGGTATGCAGCACCAGCGAATCCACCTTGGCCACTTCCTCGTAGGCCACGTTGCGGGCCACGCGAAACACCAGTTCGTAGGCCGGCAGCCAGTAGCCCTCCGTGGGGGAACGCGCCGACTGGCCGGAGTACTTGCTTTGCAGCTCCGACACCTTGGCCGCAGCGGCCTTGTAGTAGATGGTGATGTCCATGTCGCGCAACGAAAGGTTGTCGCGCGCCTTGGGCGTGAGGTCCTGCAGGTCCACGGCAATTTCCTTGGCGGTGAATTCCTCCACCTGCGAGATGAACGGCCATTTGGCATAAACGCCTGGCTCTACCTCGTCCTGGCTGATCACGCCGAGGGTGATGCGTACCCCCACGTTGCCGGTGGCAATGGTGCCAAAGGCCAGCCACCCGACCAACCCGAGGAGCAGCAGCAGGGGAAACAACGACAGCCTTCGTACGGCGTTTCCGAGGGCGGCACGGGCAACTTCAGGGCGGAACTCGGCCATGGGAGGTCTCCAATGAAAGGGGCCAGTAAAAACCGGGCGGCACGGCACCGGCGCCGGGCTGCGTTGCGCCCGGACGGCACCCTGTCGGGTGGCAAGCGTATCAGCGCGCCGCCTCCATGGGATCCAGCCACGGCCGCTCCAGGTCCTCCGCCAGCGGCTTGTAGGTGATCTGCCCCCGGGCGATCTGCAACCCCGCCTGCAGCCCCGCGTCCTGCGCGCACGCCTGCTTCCACCCCATGGCCGCCAGCCGGGCCACGTGGGGCAGCGTGGCCTGGGTGAGCGCCAGCGTGGAGGTGCGCGCCACGGCGCCGGGCATGTTGGGCACACAGTAGTGCAGCACGCCTTCTTCCACGTAGGTGGGCTCGGCGTGGGAGGTGGGACGCGAGGTCTCGGCACAGCCGCCCTGGTCGATGCCCACGTCCACGAACACCGAGCCGGGGCGCATGCGGCGCAGCATGGCGCGGGTGATGAGGTGGGGCGTGTGCTTGCCTGGCACCAGCACGGCGCCGATCACCAGGTCGGCCTCGGCCACGTGGCGGGCGATGGCCTCGGGCTCGGACACCGCGGTCTTGAGGCGCGCACCGAAAATCTCCTCCAGCTGCCGCAGCCGCGGCAGGCTCACGTCCAGCAGCGTCACGTCGGCGCCGATGCCCGTGGCGGCCCACGCAGCGTGGGTGCCCACGGTGCCGCCGCCCAGGATGGTGACCTTACCCGGCGGCACGCCCGGCACGCCCTGCAGCAGCACGCCGCTGCCGCCCTGGGGCAGCATCAGCGCCCACGCGCCGGCCTGCACGGCCAGCCGGCCCGCCACCTCGGACATGGGTATCAGCAGCGGCAGCCGGCCCTGGGCATCGCTCACCGTCTCGTAGGCGATGCCGGTGCTGCCTGCGGCCTCCATGGCGTCGAGCACCTCCACGCAGGTGACCAGATGAAGGTAGGTGAACAGCACCAGGTCGTCGCGGAAGAAGCGCAGCTCTCCGGGCTGGGGTTCCTTCACCTTCACCACCAGTCCGGCGGCCCAAGCCTCAGCGGCGCTGTCCACCACCCGCGCGCCCGCGGACCGGTAGGCCTCATCACCGAAGCCGATGCGCGCGCCCGCCTGGGACTGCACCAGCACCTCGTGGCCCTGGCCCGCCAGCAGGGCGGCGCCCGCGGGGGTGAGGCCCACGCGGTATTCGTGGTTCTTGGTTTCCTTTGGGATGCCGATCTTCATGGTGGGTTTGCTCCTTGCCGCACAGCGGAACCATCGCTTCGGGGGCCGCCTCGAAGAGGCATTCCACCCCGCCGCACCGCCATGCGAACCGCCATAGTGCTGATTTTGCTCCCCGCGCTCGCCGCCTGCGCGTCGAAACCGCGGCCCGATTACTCGGGAGATCCCGCCTTTCGCAAGGCGCACCTCGCCTGCCACCAGCACATGATGGGCGCCAGCCCCGGGCACGGCTGGGGCATCACGCCCAACCGGCACGTCTACCTCATGTGCATGCAGCGCAAAGGCTACGACGTCTGAACGGCAAACCCCATGTCTCCGGGTTGATCGCGGCGCCAGGCGCCATGGCCGCGTGCATCAGAAGCCAACGCCCCCGCGCTGCCGGTGCCCGGCGCTTGGCCGGCTTTCGCAGGCGCCCGCCGGCCGTGCCACGAACGGGCCCGGCCATCCGGGCGGCATCAATCGCGGCGACGAGCCAGCACCCCGGGCCTGCCTGTCAAGACCGCAGCCACTGGAGCGCGTCGCCGAGAGGCATTGGCTTCGCCCAGAAATAGCCCTGTCCCAGCTGGAAGCCCATCTGCGCCAAAACCTGCGCCTGCTGCGGGGTCTCCACACCCTCGGCAACCGCGGGCATGCCGCAGGCCGAAGCCATGGACAACGCTACTTCACAGAGCGCCCGCCCGCGCGACCCCGAGATCAGCTGTGCGATGAACGACCGGTCGATCTTCACCTCGTCGAAGGGGATCGTGAGCAGGTGGTTCAGCGAGGTGTAGCCCGCGCCGAAGTCGTCCAGCGCCAGACGGAAGCCCGCCTCGCGCAGCCGCAGCAGCGCCTCGCGCGCGGGGCTGTCGGCCTCGAGCCACTGACTCTCGGTCACCTCGAGGGCGATGCGGTCGGGCTCAACTCCGAAATCCCGCGAGAGCTCGCGCGCCCGATCGACGAGCGAACCGCGCAGCAGTTGCTGGATCGACACATTCACGTTCAGGCTGATGCCACGCAGCTCCTCCGGATGCTCGGCCAGGGTGCGGAACGCGTAGCGCAGCACGCTCAGGCCAAGGGCGTCCACCAGGCCGCTCTCCTCGGCGATCGGCACGAACTCCGAGGGCGGAATGCCCGCGGCATCCGGCCCCTTCAAGCGTGCCAGCACCTCGAAGCACGCCGCGCGACGTGTACCGAGAGACACAATAGGCTGCAGGAATGGCTCGACACGGTCCTCGTCGAGCGCCTCCCTGAGCAGGCGCGCCACGTGGCGCCGTGCCACGACCCGGGCGCGCTCGCGGTCACCAAACACCACGCACCGGTGCCGGCCAAGCCGCTTGCCCACTTCGACGGCCTCGATCGCCTGGGACAGCACCTCGTCAAGCGACACCGCCGACGGCTGCCACGCCACCACGCCCGCCGAGAAGGTGAGCCCCACGCGCGCATCCCCGAAGTGGATCGGCTCCTCGAAGGCCCTCAGCACCTCTTCAATGCAGGGGCGGACCGCGTCCGGATTGCCAGAGATCACCACCACGAACTGGTCGCCACCGAACCGGGCAAGCAGTTCGACGACGCCCATATGCTGCTGCAGCCGCTCAGCGGCGCCGGCCAGCAGGCGGTCCGAGGCATGCTGGCCAAGGGCGTCGTTGTGCAGCTTGAAGTGATCGGCGTCGAAGATCGCGAGGCTGTAGGGCAGACCCGCCCGGCCCGAATCCTGGGTCAGGTCCGAAGCGAAGACCTGAAGCGCCAGGCGGTTACCAAGCCCCGTGAGCTCGTCGAGCATCATGCGCCGCTCGCGCTCGGCATCGTGGCGCCAGCGCTCCACCGCCATGGCGGCGAGGTGCGTGAAGTGATCCACCAGCGCGAGATCATCGTCCGAAGGGGCGCGCCGGTCCGCGTAGTACATGCCGAACACGCCAAGCAGGTTGCCCTGCGCGTCCTTCAACGGCGTGCTCCAGCACGACGCGAGGCCATAACCAGCCGCGAAGTCGCGGAAGGCCACCCACCGCGGGTCGGACTGCACGTCAGTGGTGACAACGCGCTGGCGCAGGAAGGCGGCCGCGCCGCAGCTGCCCATCGCGGGCCCGGGAGTCAGACCGTCGATCCCATCGGCGAAGCTGTCCGGCAGCCGCCCGTAGCCGCCCTTTCGCAGCGAGTTCGTCAGCGGATCGTAGACGAGCACCGATGCGAGCATGGTGGGGATGGCCTCCTCGCTGAAGCGCGCGATGGCCGTGAGCGTTTCCCGCAGCGACGCGCCCCGCCCCAGCAATTCGATCACGCGCTGCTGGCCGAGCAACAACTGGTCGGCCGACAATCCGGTGCATCGCAAGAGGGGCGAATCAGGTGCGGAATGCGGCACAGACGCAGCAGCGGGATTGCTATGCATGGTGACCTGGAGCCTGGCTAGTCCGGAAGTGACATGCGGTAGAAAGCAAAACCTCCAAACCTTGAGGTTCTTCCCGCGTTTGCCCGAGATTTTGGAAAAACTTGTTCCAGAAGAAGTGTACCGCCAGTTATCCAGATTTCGGCGAGTTTTGAAGCCGGGCGGTCGGGGTTGACGGCTTCGGCTGGACCTTTTCAAGGAATGGCGCCTGGCTATTCCCGGCGCTCCAGGATGGATCTCGCCCTGGCTGCGCGCTGCGGGCGCCGCGAGGGGTGGTGGCCATGGTGCAGCGCACAGACCGGAGTGATCGCGCCCGGCGCAGGCGGCCGGCCAGCAGACCCCAAGGCCGCTGCAAGTTGTCTGACAACCGATATCCGGCTATTCTGCGCGGCATGAAGCCCTTGGACCTGCCCTTCGTGGGCCGCAAGCAGCGCTTATCCGACCGGGTGGCCGACGAACTGCGCGCCGCCATCACCGAGCGGCGCCTGCCGCCCGGCAGCCGTCTGCCCACCGAGGCGGCGCTGTCGCAGAGCTTCGGCGTGAGCCGTCCGGTGGTGCGCGAGGCCGTGTCGCGCCTCGCCTCCGAGGGGCTGGTGGAGTCGCACCAAGGCTCCGGGCTGTTTGTCCCCGAGCACCGGCCGCTCACGCCCCTGCGGCTCGACCCGAGGGTGCACGAATCCAGCTCTACCCTGGAAGAGCTCTACGAACTGCGCCGGGCCGTTGAAGCCGAAATCGCCGCGCTCGCCGCCCTGCGCCGCAGCCGTGCGCAACTGACGGCTATCGGCCGGGCACTTGCCGCCGTGGAGGCCGCGCGCGACGCGGGCTCCGACGGCGTGGAGGAAGACCTGTCCTTCCACCAGGCCATCGCCGAGGCCTGCGGCAACCGCCTGCTGCAGTCCACCTGGGCCTTCCTGGGCCAGTACCTGCGCGGCGCCATCCGCATCACCCACTCCAACGAATCACGCTCGCCCGCCTTCGAAGCCGCGGTGCACGCCGAGCACGCGGCCATTGCCGAGGCCATCCGCCTGCGCCAGCCCGAGAACGCGCGCGCCGCCGTGCTGGCCCACCTGGAAGGCGCCGCATCGCGCCTGGCGTGCGCCGCCCGCACCCACTGACCCCGACCCCCGATCCAACCCCAGCGGAGCAATACCATGCCCGGATCCATCCTCACCGCCCTGCAGCGCGCCGACTACGAGCGCGACGGCTACGTCACCGTGCGCAAGCTCTTCGACGCCGAGGAGATCGCCATCCTGCGCAGCGCCATCGAGCAGGACCCGGCCCTGCGCAACCGCCTCTACGACCGCAACGACGCCTCCGGCAAGGCCACGCGCATGGCCACGTGGAATCATCCGGGCGACAGCGTCTACGGTCTGGCGGCGCGCTCGCACCGCATCGTCGACACCATGGAGGAGCTGCTGGGCGGCGAGGTGTACCACTACCACTCCAAGCTCACCGCCAAGGAGCCCCTCGAGGGCGGGGCGTGGGAGTGGCACCAGGACTACGGCTACTGGTATCACAACGGCTGCGTGTTCCCTTACATGGCCAGCGTCATGGTGGCGCTCGACCGCAGCACGCGCGAGAACGGCTGCCTGCAGGTGGTGAAGGGCTCGCACCACTGCGGGCGCATCGAGCACGGCGTCTTGCCCGGCGAGCAGGTGGGGGCCGACCCGAAGCGCGTGGAGGAGATCCTCAAGCGCATGCCCGTGGAGTACGCGGAGCTCGATCCTGGCGACGGTATCTTCTTCCACAGCAACGTGCTACACCGCTCCGACCAGAACCGCTCCGCCCATCGCCGCTGGACCGTGATCCACTGCTACAACGCGGCCCGCAACAACCCCTACCTGGAGCACCATCACCCCTTCTATACGCCGCTGCACAAGGTGGACGACGACGCCATCAAGCGCGCCGGCGTCACCTTCGCGGCCTCGGAAGAAGAGTTCCGCGAGAAGTCGGCCAATCCGCCGGAGCTGAAGCGGCGCATCGCCTGAGGGCGCGGCGCCGCCCGGCGGCCCGCTCCAGCCCGCCCGGAAGCCACCCAGGACGATGCGTGCCACCCTCCTGCTCATGACCTTGCTGGCCGCGGCCGTGGCGCCCGGTACGGAAGCCCGATCCATGTCCGATTGCGTGCCGTTTTCGAAAGTGCAGGGGCAACTGCTTGCCAGCGGCAGGCCGGTGCCGGGGCAGGAGGTCCTGCAGCACTGGAACTGGCTGGGCAGCAAGTCCGGCGACGCCCGCGCCGTCACCGATGCCGAGGGACGGTTCACGTTCCCCGAAGTGCGCCTGTCCTGCCGCGGCCCGCAACACGACGCCGATGTCGTCCAGACCATCGAGGTCCGGCACCACGGGCGCACGGTACAGCTCTGGAGCGTCGCCCGGAAGGGAATGGAGGCCAACGCAGAGCTCGGCGGAGAGCCCATCGTGCTGGTGGCGGACCTGGACCAGGAACCCCGCGAGGTGAGTCTCCCCGTGGGCCCCGAGGCACTGGCAGTCGTCTCGGGCGTGGCGCAGTTCCGCCACCCCTACCTCGCACGCTGGGAGCGGACCCGCGCTCAGGTGACGCCGGAGGGCGTGGCCAGGGCGCTCGCGGCCTACCTGGCCTCGCCCGGGGCGGCGAAGCGGCTCGCGACCTTCTTCCCCGCTGTGGGACGCGAACGGTCGAGGGTCGCGAAGGTCACGGGAGTGTCGGCCTTGGACCTCACCGACGGCATGCTCTTCGCCGACGGGGAGGCCGGTCGCTACGCAGTTCTCGAAGCGCCCCGATACGCCGGCTTCACGGCTCGCGCCCGGGTAAGCGTGGCGCTCACTTCAGGCGAGACGCTCACGGCGGATTTCTTCGCGTGGAAGCTGCTCCTGCCGCTTGACGACTCCGGGCGGCCGCTCGGCGACCTTCGTGTGAGCGGCACCTGGGAACTGGACACCCGGTCATGGATCAAGTCGCGCGCAGACGCGCTGCTGGTGCCCGAGCGGGTAGCCGCGCTGGTGCGCGCCCGGCTCCCGCTCGACCCGGGCGCGCCGCTCCTGGCGGCGCTCGGGGCGAAGCCACGCGCCGCGCTGACGGTGAGCGAGGCAGTGGCGCAGGAGGCGCGGGTAGTCGGCGTGAAGGACACCACCGCCACGCTGCGCTTCCTGGGCCCGGTCCGCCTCCAGGTGGCAGGCCGCGACGAGCGCGTGCTCGTGGATGCCTCTCTGGCGGTACCGCTGGCGTCGCTGGCCGAGGCCGAGTACCGCCTCGCTCCCGGGCGGGAGCCGCCCACGTACCGGCCGATCCCCTTCGCGGTAACGCTGTCCACGGACAAGTCCGCCTACACGGCCGGCGAACCCATCACCCTGCGCTTCGTGGTGCGCAACACCATGGGGACGCCGCAGAGCTTTCTCCTGTGGCACACCCCCTTCGCCAGGTTCGACAACAACTACCTTCACATCGCGCTGGCGGGCGGCGGGGAGCCGGTCGGCTACACGGGCGCTCTCGTGTCCCGCGCCCCGCCAGCCGCCGGCGACTATCGCGCGCTGCGCCCGGGCGAAAGCGCCGCGGCGGAGATCGAGATCACCCAAGCCTACCCCGTGCGGGCGAGGGGGGAGTATGTGCTGCGCTACAGCCCCCTGGGATCGCTGCTCGCCAACGAGGCGCGCTTCACGATCCGCTGAGAGCGGCACCGCCGCGCCCTAGAAGCGGGGGATTCACGGAGATTTCACCGTTACCGCCTCGTGGCTTCACAAGCAAACCCCACGCTGTGGTCCGTCTCGTTCAAGGCGCTGTCAGTGGCGCGCCTCGCCGGGGCAGCCCCAGCGGGTGGCCACCCGCCGATAACCTCGATCTGCCAACCCGGGCTGACCCCGGCAGCAGACGCCGCCCGCTAGGCGTTTCCCGCGCACGATGCCCAATGCACCAGTGGTAGGATCAAGTGACCTCACGCGCATGTCATCGCGACATGCCGCCTCGCCCCGAGGCAGATGCGCCGGGGCGCACGCGGGCTGACCGGGGCATGCATGCAACCTCAACGGAGATGACCACATGACACGCGCAATGCGGTGGATCGCCGTGGCAACCGCACTGGGGGCGGTGGTGGCGCTCGCCGGCGCATGGCACACGGGCTGGGCGCAATACGCCGGCGTCACCGTGCCCACGTCGGCCAACCTTGGCCGGCCGGACGCGCTGCTGCTGACGCGAAGCGTGGCCACGCTGCCTCGCGACGCCCTCAAGCTGCCACTGGCGCGGGAGCTGCTCACCGAAGATTTCCTGTTCTATTACCAGTCCCATCCTGATGTGCTCGGCATCGAGGGGGCGATGCGGCGCATCTCCTTCGAGCGCTCCCTGGGCTGGTCGGATGAACTCGTGCGCTGGTTGCTCGATCGCCCCGCGCAGATCGCCCTGTGGCGCGACGACAAGGGCGCGTTGCGCCACTGGGCGCTGGCCACGGAGCGCAAGGACCTGGGCCGCCTCTTCGAGGCGCTGGCGGTGGTGGCGGCGGCGGACGGTCAAGTGTTCTCGGCGGGCACGATTGCCGCCGGCGACGGTGCCATCGCCCTCCACACCCTGGCGCTGCGCACCAACCGCACGCTGCTGCTGGCTTCCCAGGGCGACCGGGTGGTGGTGTTTTCGGACCCCGGGCTGGTGCTCGATGCGCAGCGCGTTCCACGCGGGGAATCGGCCGACGTGCTTCGGAGGCTGCTGGCGGATGCCGCGACTCCGTCGTCCACGCCGTGGCAGCAGAGCTTCCGTGCCGGAGACCTCGGTTCGGCCCACAGTCTGCTGCTGCGGGCCTCGGCGCTGGGTTTTGGCTACGAGCGCTTCTTCCCTGCCCTGGTGGCCACACGGTTCGATTTCGGCGACGGCGCGTGGCGCTCGCAGGTGCTCGTGGACGACTCCGCTCCCGGTGCGGCGCTGGTGGCGGATCGCCGCTCCTGGGAGGCGGTGCCAATCCGGCCCGCCGCCTGCGCCCAGTTGCCGATCCACTGGGGCGCCGCCGACGCGACCCTTCGCGCAGCCAAATCGCTGGACACCTCCCAGGCAGAGGCACTGGCCGGTGGCTTTGACGGGCCGGTGCTGGTGTGCTGGTACGCCAAGAGCGGACTTCTTGCCCCGCTGTTCGTGGCCAGCGTGGACGCGAACCGCCCGCCCGGCGATGCGGCCATCGCCGCGCTGGCGGACTGGGCACTGCTCGGCGAGCCCTTGATCAACGACGAGGCCGCCCGGGCCGGGCCCGGCGTGCGCCGCTGGCAGCACGCCATCGAGGTGCCGTTCGCCTCGGCCAACCAACAGAAGCGGCCAGTGGCGGGCGAGCGGAAAGTCACGGTGGCGCGCAGCGGCCGCTACCTGCTGTTTTCGCCCGATCCCGGTCGCGTGGACGCAGCCCTCGAAGTGCTCGCCCGGCGGCGGCCGAGCCTGGCCGCGGCCCTGCCGGAGACCGACCCTCTCCTCGCGCTGGTGACCCCTTCGGCGCTGTCGGCCATGGCGCGCGACGAAATCACGCGGATGCTACCCGTGGGCGACGAGCCGGTGCTGCGGCCCGTGGCCGAACGCACCCTGCTGCCGCGCGTGGCCGCCGCCGGCCGGCACCCGGCCCACCGGGCGGTGCTCCTGCCTGCGGCGGACGGTAACGGCTGGCGCAGCCTCGACTGGCAGGCATTGCCCGATTGAAACCCCTGATCGCAGGCGCATTGATGCTGCTCGTGTCCAGCCGCGCCGGTGCCGCTCCCGGCGGCGCCCTGGCGCCGGAGGAAATGCTCGACGCCAGCCAGTCGCGCGCTTTCCGCGCCTGGATGGTGCGCATCGTCGACCAGCAGATCGCGGCCGGGCCCTCGAACCGGTGGGTGCATCGCGACTGCGCCGGCCTGGTGCGTTACGCGGTGCACGAGACCCTGCGGGAGCACGATGCCGCGTGGCGCCGCGCAACGGGCATCAGCGCCCCCGCGCCGCCGCCGCTGCAACTCTCCGATCATCAGCGCGCGTTGCGCAACCGCTGGCAACGCGCGGATGGCAGCCGGGCCGCCTACGTGGGGGCGCTCGAGCTGGTGCAGGAAAATACCACCCTCGTATCCCGCGGCATCGAGCAGGCCCAGCCGGGCGACTTGCTGTTCTTCGACCAGGGCTACGACCAGCACCTCATGATCTGGGCGGGCCGCTACGTGGCCTATCACACCGGATACGCCGACGCGCGCGATAACGGTCTGCGCGCCGTCGCTCCCCAGGAACTCCTCAAGTGGAAGGACAGCCGATGGCATCCCGTCCCCGACAATCCCAATTTCCTCGGCGTCTTCCGGCTGCGATTCCTGGCGCGCTGATCGCGCTTCTCGCGCTGGCGCTGCTGGCCGCGGCGCCCACCCTGCGCGCGGACTACACGCCGAGCGGCTACCAGCCGCTGCCGGGCGAGGCCTTCTTCCTGCTCTCCGACAAGTCCTTCGGCAGCACCGATGAGGCTCAGGTGCGGCTGGAGCTGGTCTCGGGCAGGGGCGGCCTCGCGGGGATCGAGGCCTACGGCGGCGTGGACGTGGCCCTGTATCGGGTGGCGGATCCCATCGGTTTCCTGAAGCGCCAGAAAAACCTGCGCCGCATCCGCGCCGCGGCACCGGCAATCGCCGAAGGCCCCGGCAACGCCATCGCCCACTTGTGGGACCGCTGGGCCCAGGCCAGCCGCGCCGCCTGGCGGGCGATCTTCTCGGCCGAGGCGCGCAGCGCCGTCACGGCGCAGGCGCCCGGCACGGCCACGCCCCAGGGGCTGCACGCCCCAACCCCCTTCACGCCCACGCGCCAGTTCGCGCCACTGAAGGGCTTTGACCCCGTGCGTCAGTTCCGCTATCCGGTGCATGCCGCAAAGGCCATCGCGCCGCCGCCTGAGGTGGCGCTGGCCGGCAGCAGCAGCGGCTTCATCGCGCCTGTGGAGGGCAACGTGAACATCCCGCTTGGCCGCCTCGCGCCGGGCCTGTATCTGGTGGAGGCCGTCGCTGGCGGTTATCGCGCCACCACCGTGGTGTTCGTGTCCGACACCGTGGCGATCACCAAGACCGCCGCCTCGGAGATGGTGGTGTGGACCGCGCAGCGCGACAAGGGCGCGCCGGTGCGCAACGTGGAGGTGGCGTGGACCGACGGCGTGGGTGTGCTGGCCACGGCACGCACCGACGCAACCGGCGTGGCGCGCCTCGCCAAGCCCGCGCCGGAGCGCAGTTTCGTGTTCGGCGCAGACCCCTCCGGCGGCGTGTTCATCTCGGAGAATTTCTACTACGACAGCGAGATCTACAACGCCAAGATCTACGCCGTCACCGACCGGCCGCTCTACCGCCCGGGCGACGAGGTGTTCGTGAAGTTCGTGGGCCGCGAATTCAAGTCGGCACGCGAATCCGTGCCGGTGCCCGCCGGCGACATCGATCTCACGGTGTTCGACCCGGCCGGGGCGCCGGTGGCGCGGCAACGCCTGGCGCTAGACCCTGCGCGCGGCGGCGACACGAGCTTCCGCCTGCCGGACAACGCCGGCGCGGGCGGCTACGAGTTGCGCTTCGACTGGCGCGGCAACGGCTACGGCGCCGCCTTCCGCGTGGCGCAGTACGACAAACCCCACTTCGAAATCACGCTGGTTCCATCGAAGCCGAACTTCCGCGCCAACGATCCCGTGCGCGGCAAGCTGCAGCTCCATTACCCTGACGGCAAGCCCGTGGTGGATGCCGACATCCAGTTGTCGGTGCGCGCCCAGCAACTGACCATGCTGGACGGCGATTTCCGCTACGGCGGCCAGTTCCCCGTGAAGCTCACCGCCGAGTCCTTGCGCAGCGACGCCCGCGGCGAGGCGGCCTTCGAGTTGCCCCCCGCCACCCAGCCCAGCCGCTACGTCATCACCGCCCTGGCCACCGACGGCGCGGCCTTCCGCGTGAAAACCACCCGCGAGCTGCTGATCGAGCGCAGCCTCGCCGCCTACAGCCTCAAGGCGCCGCGGCGGTTCAGCGCGCCCGGCGAGACGGTGGCCTTCGCCATCGCGGCGGTGACGCCCGGACCGTCGGCCCCGGCGCAGTGGGAATGGATCCGGCTTGAAGACCGCGGCCAGGCCTCGGGCCCCATGCCCAAGGGCGACGCGCTGGAGATCGTCTTCGGCCAGCCGGGTACCTACACCGTTCAGTTGCGCGACGGCCGCAACAACATCATTGGCGGCACCTCCCACTGGGTGAGCGGCGGCAGCGCCAAGGCCCCGGCGGGCAGCATCGAGATCGTCGGTGCGCGCGAGCGCTACCGCGCGGGCGACACGGCCGAGCTGCTGGTGACCTTTCCCGAGCCCACCGAGAACGCCCTGCTCACGCTGGAGCGCGACCGCATCGAGAAAACCGGCCTCCTGCGGGGCGCGGTCTGGGCCGATGCCACGCGCCTGTCGCCCACCCAGTGGCGCATTCGCGTGCCGGTGGACGAGGCCTTCGCGCCGAACATCACCTTCTCGGTGGCGGCGGTGCGCAATGGCGATTACGTGTTCCAGAACCACGGCCTGCAGGTGGAGCAACCGCGCATCGAGCTGAGCTTCAAGCCGGCCCGGACGGTCTACGCGCCCGGCGAGCGGGTGGAGGTGGAAGTGCTCGCAACCCTGGCGGGCAAGCCCGTGCAGGCAACCCTCGCGGTGGGTGTGGTGGACGAGATGATCTACGTGCTGCAACCCGAGATCGCACCGGACATCCACGACTTCTTCTTCCACTTCCGCCGCAACAACGTGCGCACCTCCTCGAGCCTGGCCTTCATCGGCTACGACCTGGCCGAGAACCGCAGCAAGGGCGCCCCCGAGGCGCGCAGCGTGCAGCAGCGCCGCGAAAAGCTGCTGGAGCGCCCGCGCCGCGACGAGCAGGACACGGCGTACTGGAACGGCAGCTTGCGCACCGACGCCAGCGGCATCGCACGGTTCGCCTTCACCATGCCCGATGCCCTCACGCGCTGGCGTGTCACCGGCCGCGCCTTCGATGACCGGGGCAACGTGGGACAGAACACGGCCTGGGTTCGCGCCGACAAGCCCCTGTACGTGAAGTGGACGAGCCCCACCTGGATGCGCCGCGGCGATGCCCCAGTGGCTTCCCTGGCCATCTTCAACCAGACCACCACGCAGCAGCAGGCCGAACTCGCCATCGAAGGGATAGCGGGCCGGCGCGCCAGCAAGCTCTCGCTCAAGCCCGGCGCCAACTATGTGTCCGAGGCATTGCGGCCGCTGGGAGGCGATGTGAACCTGCAGGTCGTGCTCACGCAGTCGGGCAAGGTGGTGGACGCGCTGGACACCCGGATGCGCCAGTTGCCCTCCGGCTGGACGAGCTCCCAGAGCCTGGCGGTGGACCTGAAGGACGGCCAGGCGCCGCTTGCGCTGCCGGCCAGCGCCCGGGACGTGCGGGTGCGGTTCATGCCCTCCGCGCAGTCGCACTTCGCCCGCATCCTGGATGACCTGCTGGACTATCCCTACGGCTGCGTGGAGCAGACCGCCAGCCGGATGATTCCCAACGCCATCGCCCTGCGCGTGATCGCGCCGCAGGACCGCCTTGCCGCCGACCGTCTGCGGCAGCAACTGAACGGCAGCCGCCTGCGGCTGGCCTACATGGCAGGAGAGAAAGGCCGCTTCACCTGGTGGGGCCCGCACACCGTGGGCGACCCCTGGCTCACGCCCTACGCCTGGTATGCCGACTGGATGGCAAGCCGCGCCATCGGCGTCGATCTACCCCGGGAGCACTGGGAAAAGCTTCTCGACGCCTACGCGGAGGAAGGCTACAAGCTGCCGCCCGTGCAGCGCGCGTTGGTGCTGCACTGGATGCAGCGCATTGGCCTGCCGGTGAAGGAGCAGACCCAGGCGTTCCTGGAAGCCCTCGGCAAGGGTGCCCCGCCTGCCAGGGGACCGGCGGCGCCGCTGCCGGCGGCAACCAGTGCGATCCTCGCCGCGCCGGAATCGCCGCTGTCCGCAGCGCTGGCCGTGGCGCTGGCGGACCTGCTGGCCAGGGATGCCGGCGTGGCGCTTCCGAAAGAACTGGCTGCCAGACGCGACGCGGCCTTCATGGCGCTGGACGGCAGCAACCTGCCCGCGGCCCGGGCGCTGCTGCTGCTCTCGGGCCGGCTTCCCGCCACCGAGGCGCCGGCCATCCTGGCGGCGGTGCGCAGAGAGATGCCCACCATGGAGCGGGCCATCACCCTGGCATGGATCGATCAGGCGCTGCAGGGCAAGCTGGGCGGCAACGGCAACCCCATGCCGGTGCTCGCCGCGCCGTGGGTGGCGCAAGCCAGCCCCAGCGGCCAGCAGGAGTGGCGCTGGAGCGGCACGGACCCGGCGCCGAAGTCGCTGCGCATCGCCGGGCCGCACCGGTCCATGGCGGCCATGGTCCACTTCTCCGGCCCGCAGACCGTGCAGCGGGATAGCTCCGTGCGGGTCACACGCACGCTCCATCGGGTCCGCAAGGCTGGTGAAGCCAGTTTTGCCCTGGAACCCGTGGGCGCCACGGCGGCGCTCGGCACCAGCGACCTGTACCTGGACGAAATCGTGCTCGATCCCGGCAAGTCCACCGTGCGCTACGGACTGGTGGAGGTGCCGCTGCCGCCCGGGGCGGCGGTGGAGAGCAGCACCTGGGGAATCAACCTGGCGGAGGCGCAAGCCTCCGAGGCCACGCCTCTCGAGGCCGCGCGCCATCAGGCCACCGACTTCGGTTATGCCATTGCGGTGGAACCGGTGAGCGGGCGCACGGTGCTGCGCCATCTGGTGCGCTTCTCGCAGAAGGGGCGCTACGTGCTGCCGCCCGCTCGGCTGACGCGCATGTACGCCCCGGGCATGGACGCCTTCGAGTCTTCCAGCCGGGTGGTGGAGGTCCGCTGATGAGGCGCCTGGCCCGGCTGCTTGCGGCGGCGGCCCTCGGCATCGCGCCGGCCCTGGCCACCGCTGGCGATGTGGCCGTGGCCTGGCTGGCGGGCGCAACGCTGAAGACCCACGGCAGCGTCCCCTCACAGGCCCCGCTGGGCAGCCTGTGGAAGCTGTTCGTCTACGCTTACGCGGCTCACCAGCGCCTGGAGGCGCCGCCCTACCGTTGCGGCGTCGCGGCCATGGCGGGCGAGGAGTTCTGCTGCGAGCCTGGCGCCACGGTGACGCTCGATACCGCGCTGGCGCGCTCCTGCGGGCCGGCATTCGCGCCCCGGCGGCTTGGGATCGACGCAGTAGCGTGGCGGGAATTCTGGTCCGCCCGCATGGGGCAGGACCCCGCGTGGCTCACCAACCTGGATCGGCTAGGGCCCGACACCGAAGCGCCGGTGGTGGAAATCCTGCAGACCCTGGCAGCCTTTTCCCCCGAGGCGCGGCAGGCGGCGATGCAGGCGCTGCTGCCCGTCATGACCGCGGGCTTCGGCCGCGATGCCCTGCCGGAACTGGGCGGCTCGCTGCGCGTGAAGACCTTCACGTGGTCGCTGCCCGCCACCCCGGACCGGCGCTGGGGCGGCGCCGCGGGCTGGCGCGTGGACGGCCTGCCGGTGTGGTTCGCCGCCGACGGCGCCAGCCGCCAGGTGCTGCGAGATCACGCCGCCACGCTGGCGCGGGTGCTGCCGCCGCTCACAAAAGCGCCGGCCGACGAACCGTGCGTGGTGGTGAACTTCTTCACGCGCTATCCCGTGGCGGGCGTCGATCGCCTTCCGGAGGGCTTGCCCGCGACGGAGGGTACGCTGGCGGGCCGTTTCCGCGTGCGCTTCGAAAACGGCCAGGTGCTGGTGTTCGAGAGCACGGGCGATCTGGCGCTTGCAACCGCGGCGGACCGGCCGCGCATCACCGGCCGGCTGGGGCTCACCGAGTACGTGGCCCGCGTCGTGGATCGCGAAGCCGACGCAACCGAAACACAGGCCGCCCGGGCGCTGGCCATCGTGGCCCGCAGCTGGCTCTTGAGCAACGCGCGCTTCGAGAGCGGCTGTTATCGCGTGGAGGACAGTTCGCGCGCGCAGCGCGTCAGCGCCAACCCGGCCACGCCCAGGGCCCGCGCGGTGACGCTGTTCGGCGACGGCCTGATTCTCGCCGGCGCCTCGCCCGGCTATCGCCTGGAGACCACCCTGCCGGGAGTGCTGTCGTGGCGCCACGCGGCGCAGCAGGGACGCGACGGCGCGCGCGTTGACGCCATCCTCGCCGAGGCATTTCCGGGCAGCGCGCTGGCCACGGCGCATGGCGGAGGCGACTGCCGCCGCCTGCCGGAGGTGGAGCGCTGGCTGGCGCGGGCCGTGCCGCGCTGGCACATCTTGCTGGGCGCCGAGGCCGGGTTCGAACCCCCCGCCGGCATGCCCGCGGCGTGCGCGCTCGACCGTGGCAACCCGTACGCCGACACTGCCCGCCTGCGCCTCTACGTGCGCGGCATCCGCACGGCGGATGAGCGCGTCGCGGTGGCGCACGAGTATCTGCACATGGCGTTTCGCTTCCACCCGCGCGGCCAGGACGAGCGCTTCGTGGAACGGCTGGCTCGTCAACTGGAGGCACCATGAGATTGCCCGCTCTCGCCGCCTGTCTTGCAAGCGCCACCCTGTCGTGCGGCGCCCTCGCCCAAGTGTCCCTGGACACGCCACGGGGCGGCTGGCGGCACCAAGCGCCGTCCGGCGGCAGCACCTTTGTCCAGTCGATCAACTATCCCGCGTCGAGCGTCAACACCTCGGGCGCCGATGCCGCCGCGCTGATCAGCGGGCGGGTGGCCAGCGCCAGCAAGAAGCGCGTGGCCACGCTGGTGGTCAACGGCGTGGCCACGCCCTTGATGCTCGACGAGACGGGCGCCTTTTCCCGTCCCTATGCCTTTGGCCGGGGCTCGAACAGCGTGGAGATCCGGCAGGGCGCCACCCGCGTGCGCCGCCAGTTCTTCGACGCCGCCCCGCTTTCGGCGCCCGTGGAACTGCGGGTTGTGCTGTCCTGGGACACCGATGCCACCGATGTGGATCTGCACGTGGTGTCACCACTGGGTGAACACTCCTGGTACGGCAGCCGCGAAACCCCCTCGGGCGGCGCGCTGGACGTGGACGTGACCACGGGCTTCGGCCCGGAGATCTTCGCGCACCCCAAGCCCCCCCAGGGAACGTGGCAGGTCTGGGTGAATTACTACGGCGGCAGGGCATCCGGATCCGACGACGGCCAGGAGGGCGGGCCCGCCCCGGTGACCATCGCCCAGGTGACTGTGATCAGCCGCGAGAACACGCCCCACGAACGCCAGCAGAGCTTCCGCGTGCCGCTGCGCCGCCCGGGCGAACTCACCCTCATCCGCTCCTTCTCCTACCCATGAAGACCCTCGCCGCATTCCTGAGCGCCTGCTGCCTGCCTGCCATCGCCTGGGGCCAGTCGTCCATTTCCCTCGAAACCCCGCGCGGCGGCTGGAACCAGCGCGGCCTGGCCGACCGCAGCGACGAGGCGGCGGTGGCCTATCCACCAAACCTCATCGACCGCGGCATGCAGCGCCGGCGCACGCTGATTCGCGGCGCCGTGCTGCCGTCGAAGCCCGGCACGCCCTCCACCCTCATCGTCAATGGCAACCCCATGCCCCTGTACACCGGCGAGGACGGCAGCTTCGCCCGCCCCTACGCCATGGCGCCCGGGTCCAACAGCGTGGAGGTGCGCTCGGCCGACCGATCGGCGCGCCGCCGCGTGCAGGTCTACGAAGCCAACCGCGACACCCCGCGCGCCCAGCTCCGGATCGTGCTCGGCTGGGACGATGGCCAGGCCGAGGTGGACCTGCATGTCATCACCCCGGACGGGCAGCACGCCTTCTGGGCGCGCCCGGTGCTCTCCGACGGCGGCGGCCTGGACGTGGACAGCGTCGATGGCCCCGGGCCGGAGATGTTCACCATGACATCCCCGCCCCGCGGCAATTATCACGTGTACGTGAACTACTGGGGCAACTTCGGCGCGGGCGGCTACCACTTCGACGAGTCGACCCGGGAGCGCGAGGTCATCACCGCCACGGTGACCTTCGTGCTGCACGAAAACACACCCTCGGAGAAGCGCGAAACCTTCCGTATTCCCCTGCGCAAGATCGGCGATCTCGGGCTCGTGAAGAGCTTCCTGTTCTGATACCGGCCTAACCGTGGCGGCCGTGCCCCGCAGCCGCAAGGCCGGGCCGGTGGCCGCAGGCTCAGCCCGCCGCAGGCGCCCCGATCACCACCCCTGCCCCTTCCAGCGCGGTGCGCACCGCCCGCGCCATGGCCACGGCCCCCGGCGTGTCGCCGTGCACGCAGATGGTCCCCGCGGAGAGCCTGACCGTGGTTCCATCCACCGCCCTCACCCGGCCCTCCTGTGCCATGCCCAAAGCCCGCGCCGCCACGGCCGCGGCGTCGTGCAGCACGGCCCCCGGCTCGCTGCGCGGCAGCAGCGTTGCGTCGGCGCGATAGGCGCGGTCGGCGAAGGCCTCCTCCACGGTGAACAGCCCCGCCTCGCGGCTGGCGCGCGCCAGGGCGCTGCCGGCCAGGGCGTAGAAGGCGAGGCCGGGGTCGAACTCGCGCACCGCGGCAGCCACGGCATGGGCCAGGGCGGGCTCGCGCGCCGCGCGGTTGTAGAGGGCGCCGTGGGCCTTCACGTGGCGCAGGCTGATGCTCTCCCGCCGGGCAACGGCGGCGATGGCCTCCAGCTGCCGCAGCACCTGCTCGCGCACGGTGGCGGGCGGCAGGTCGAGCTCGCGCCGGCCAAAGTGCTCGCGATCCTCGAAGGACGGATGGGCCCCCGCCGCCACGCCGCGCGCGGCCGCGGCGCGCAGGGTGCGCGCCATGGTGCCGGTATCGCCAGCATGGCCGCCGCAGGCGATGTTCGCGGAGCTCACGAGATCGAGCAGCGCCTCGTCATCGCCCATGCCCTCGCCCAGATCGGCGTTGAGGTCCACACCCTTCACGCCAGTTGCGCGCGCAGCGCCTCGGCAGTGCGCGCGAGTTGCCGCTCGCGCGCGGCCAGCAGCGCGTGGCTTTCAAGAACGGTGATGAGCTCGAAACGCAACTGGTCTCCAGGGGCGAGCTGGGCCATGAGCGGCAGATCCACTGCCGCCACCACGGCCAGCACCGGATAGCCGCCGGTGGTGGCGCGATCGGCCATGAGCACGATGGGCTGGCCGGAGGGCGGCACCTGCACCGCGCCCGTGGCCATGCCCTCGGAGAGCACATCGCCGCCGCGCGGCGCTGCCAGAGCGAGGCCTTCCAGGCGATAGCCCATGCGGTCGGAATCGAGCAGCACCCGGTAGGGCACGCCCGCGAACTGCTCGCGCGTCTTGAGGGTGAAGGTCTGCCAGTGGCGGCCGGGTACGGCGCGGATCACCTGACCTTCCCGGGGCATGGGCACTTCCGTGTGCGCCACCGACCAGGACGGATAGGCCACGCCACGGCGGGCGCGGGACAGCAGCCGGACCCAGCGCGGCGTGTGGGCCTCCTCGGGCGAGCGCAGGGGGATCACGTCGCCACGGCGCAGGGCGCGGCCGCGGAAGCCGCCAAAACCGCCCCGCTGGGCAGTGGACCGGCTGCCCATCACCGGCGGCAGGTCGAAGCCGCCGGCCATGGCCAGGTAGGCGCGGGCGCCGCGGGTGGCACGCCCGAACTCGAGCCTTGCCCCGGCTGGCACCCGTGCCGGCCGCCATGATGGCAGCGGCTGGCCATCTACCCTGGCATCCATGTCCGCGCCGCACACGGCGATCACGGCGTCGCAGCCCAGGCGCAGCGTGGGGCCCGAGAGGGTCAGTTCCAGCGTGGCATCGTCCTCGGCATTGCCCACCAGGGCGTTAGCCATGCGATGGGAAAGCTCGTCCATGGCGCCGTTCACCATCACACCCAGGTGCTGGAAGCCGTGCCGGCCCAGGTCCTGCACCGTGGTCAGCAAGCCGGCCCGCTCCACCCGAAGGGACATGGATCAGTTCGCCGCCTTGAGCAACGTCTCGAACTCGCCGACGCCGATGGCCACGAACTTCACCCGGTCGCCCGGGGCCAGGCGATTGGGCGGATCGGCCTCGGGGCGAAACAGCCACCAGGGGGTGCGGCCGATGAGGTTCCAGCCGCCCGGGGTGGCGGAGGGATAGATGCCGGTCTGCTCGCCGCCGATGGCCACGCTGCCTGCCGCGATGACCTTGCGGGGCACGTCGCGGCGCGGCGTGGCGATGCGCAGGTCCAGCCCGCCCAGATAGGCGAAGCCGGGCACGAAGCCCAGCAGGTGCACCTCGTAGGTGGGCGCG
Organism: Rhodocyclaceae bacterium; assembly: GCA_020248405.1. Taxonomy (GTDB): domain Bacteria; phylum Pseudomonadota; class Gammaproteobacteria; order Burkholderiales. The sequence goes on from JADCHQ010000023.1 coordinate 28,899, forward strand.
CAATGCAGGCGGATCACGTCCTCGGGCTCCAGGCCGTGGTGCTCGGCCACGGCGGCGAGGTCGTCGCCGTGGCTGCCGCCGTAGCAGACGGGGATTTCGTGGGAGCGGGGCTTGCGCCGCGGCGCCGCGGGCGCCCTGGCCAGCGCCGCTGCCACGGCCTCGCGCAGGGTATCGAAGGCTTGGTGCCCTGGGTGGCGCCTCAGCACATCGAGCGGATCGAAGTGCACCGTGAGCGCCGCGTAGGCCGGCACCACGTCGGTGACGCCCGCCAGGGGATGGGCGAGCAGATACTCCGCGGCCGCCTGCACGCGCCGGTTGACGAGCGCATCCACCCGTTGCCCGAACTCCACCACCAGCGCGCTGTCGCCCATGGCGGCAAAACGGATCTGTGCAGAAGCAACCATGGCGCGATGATAGCCGCAAGGCCACGAAAGCTCCGCGCCGGCGGCGCCGGGGCGACTCCTATAATCGGCGCCTTTCCATGGGGAGGAAAACAACATGCAACGCAGGCTGACGGGTGCGCTCTTCGGGGCCGTGCTGGTGTCCTGGGCCATGCTGGCGGGCGCGCAGGCGCTGCCACGGGTGGAACCCGAGGCGGTGGGGTTATCGTCCCAGCGGCTGGCACTGATCGGTGCCACCGTGGAAGGGTGGGTCGCGAAGAAGGAGCTCCCGGGCGCGGTCACCCTCGTGGCGCGGCGCGGCCGCGTGGCCTACGTGCACGTGGCGGGATGGCGCGACGCGGCGGCGGGCGACGCGCTGCGCGAGGACTCCATCTTCCGCCTCTACTCCATGACCAAGCCGGTGGTGAGCATCGCCGCCCTGCAACTCGTGGAGGATGGCCGGCTGGCGCTGAACGAGCCGGTGCACAAGTACATCCCCGAGTTCAAGGACATGAAGGTGGCCACCGAGTCGGTGGACGCCGCCGGCAACGCGGTCATGACCACGGCGCCCGCCAAACGCGCCATCACCGTCCAGGATCTGCTGCGCCATACCTCGGGCATCACCTACGGTCCGCCGCTGCAGACCAAAACCCTCGTGCAGAAGATGTACGCGGAAGCCGGCATCTGGTCCCAGAAGTGGGTGCTGGCCGATTTCGCCAGGGCCCTGGCCAGGCTGCCCCTCATGGCCGAGCCCGGCACCACCTGGGAGTACGGCCACAATACCGACATCCTCGGCCGCGTGGTGGAGGTGGCCGCCGGCAAGCCGCTCAACGAGGTGCTGGACGAGCGCATCCTGCGGCCCCTGGGGATGGCGGATACGGCCTTCCAGGTGCCACCGCAGAAAGCCTCGCGCCTGGCCCAGCCCCAGCCCGACCCCTACAGCGGCCAGACACCCGACCTGATCGACCTCACCCAGCCCGCCACCTTCTTCGCGGGCGGCCACGGCCTGGCGGGCACGGCGTCGGACTACCTGCGCTTCGCGCAGATGCTGCTTGACGAAGGCCGCCTGGGCCGCACGCGCATCATCGGCCCGCGCACCCTGGCGTGGGCCACCTCCGATCACGTGCACGGGGGCATCGCCAAGGGCGGCAATTTCATCCCCGGTCCGGGCTATGGCTTCGGCCTGGGCTTCGGTGTGCGCCTGGAACGCGGCCAGTCCACCTTGCCCGGTTCGCCCGGCGAGTTCTACTGGGGCGGCTACGCCGGCACCGCCTTCTGGGTGGACCCGAAGGAGGACCTGGTGGTGGTGTTCATGACCACCGAACCCACACGCCGCAACGCCTACCGCGCGGCGCTGCGCGGCCTGGTCTACGGCGCCATCGACAACTGACATGAAGCTCGCGCGCCTCGCCATTACCGCCCTGTTGCTGGCGGCCACCCTCGCCCACGCCGGCCTGGAGGATGACGGCCAGCCCGTGCTGCTGGTGGCCGATCCGGGCATGGGCGACGAGAACTTCGCCCGCACGGTGGTGGCGGTGGCCTTTCCCCAGGACGGCGGGGCCATGGGGGTAATCCTCAACCGCGCCAGCGGCCTCACCCTGGGCGAGCTGCTGGGTGATCAGGTGGCCGCGGTGAGCGGCCGGCCCGATCCTGTGGGCATGGGCGGCCCGGTCACCCCCGACGGCATGCTGTTCCTGTTCCGCGCCGACAGCCACCCGGTGCGGGCGCTGCCCATGGTGGACGACTGGTATCTGTCCGGTGACGGGCAGCTGTTCGACGCCCTGGCGCGGCTGTCGCCCGGCGAGGCGCGCGAGCGGGTGCGCTACTTCGTGGGCTACACCGGCTGGGCCGAAGGCCAGCTCGACCGTGAAGTGAACCGCGGCGACTGGCAGGTGCTGCCGCTGGACGCCGCGGTGCTGCTGGACGCCGACCCCGAGAGCCTGTGGTCGCGCATGATGGCGCGCACCCGCGCCCGCAGCGCCGCGCTCACCGCGCCCTGACCCCGTCGCTGGGCGCCGCGCCGGGCGGCCTAGCCGTGCGCGGCTCGGCGGCGCGCCCATGACGCCCTCGCCGCCCGCTTCTCCAGCTCCACCACCACAAACACCACCGCCGACAGGGCAAGGGCCAGCCGCCAGGCCTCGGCCCGGGGCGACTCGGTGGCGAACACCGCCTGGAACGGCGCCCACCAGGTGAAGGCTGCCTGCAACAGCAGCAGCGCACCCACGGCCGCGGGCACGGCCGGGTTGTCGTGCAGCCGCAGGCGCGGCAGCCCGGAATCGGGCGAGCGGATGTTGAACAGGTAGGCTAGCTGGGCCAGCACCAGAGCGTTCACCGCCGCCGTGCGGGCCGCGGCTTCGGACGCGCCGCGTGCCAGTTCCCACTGGTGCAGCCACAGCACGCCCCCGGCCACCAGCACCGCCACCAGCAGCGTGCGCCACACCAGCGCCGCCGGCAGCAGGGGCTCGCGCGGATCACGCGGCCGCTGGCGCATGACGCCAGGCTCGTGCGGCTCGAAGGCCAGGGCCAGCGAAAGCGTCACCGAGATCACCATGTTCACCCACAGCACCTGCGCGGCGCTGAGGGGCAGGGGCAGGCCCAGGAAAATCGCGCCCGCCATGGAGGCGGCCTGGGCACCGTTGGTGGGCAGCACATAAGCAATGGCCTTGCGGATGTTGGCGTACACCGTACGCCCCTCCTCCACCGCGGCGGCGATGGTGGCGAAGTCGTCGTCGGCCAGCACCACGGCCGCGGCCTCGCGCGCCGCGGCCGTGCCCTTGAGCCCCATGGCCACGCCCACATCGGCGCGCTTGAGAGCCGGAGCGTCGTTGACGCCGTCGCCGGTCATGGCCACCACCTCGCCTTGCTCCTGGAGCGCCGCCACGATGCGCAGCTTGTGGGCTGGCGCGGCGCGGGCGAACACCGCCGCATCGCGCACCAGCGCCGGCAGCTCCTGATCGCTGGCCGCCTCCACCTCGGCGCCGCTCACGGCGCGGGTGGCGCCCTCCAGGCCCAGCTCCCGGGCGATGGCCAGCGCCGTGGCGGCGTGATCGCCGGTGATCATCTTCACGCTGATGCCGGCCTCCTGGCAGCGCGCCACCGCCGCCACGGCCGCCGCGCGGGGCGGGTCGATCAGACCCACCAGCCCCACCAGCACCAGTTCGCGCAGCGGCTGCGCGGCCACGAAGCGCGCCTCGGGCGCGAGCCGCGCCGCCACTGCGATTACCCGCATGCCAGCGGCGGCCAGTTCCTCTGCCGCGGCGTGCCAGCGCGCCCCATCCAGGGGCGCCTCGCCCCCCGCCTCCAGCTGGCGGTCACACAGCGCCAGCACCGCCTCGGGCGCGCCTTTCAAGGCGAGCAGCGTCTCGCCCCCGTCGTCGTGAATCGTGGCCATCCAGCGCCGCTCGGCATCGAAGGGGAGCGCATCGGTGCGCGGCGCCTGGGAGCGCTCCGCGGCCGGGTCCACCCCGGCCTTGAGGGCGAAGGCCACCAGCGCGGCCTCCAGCGGATCACCCTCGGGCCGCCAATCGCCGCCCTCGGGCCCCACGTCGGCGTCGTTGCACAGCACCGCCGCACGCACGAGCGCACCCAGGGTGGGATGCGTGCCAGCGTCGGCGGCAACGCCCGCCGCGCTCACCTCGCCGTCGGGCGAGTAGCCATGACCGGTGATCTCGAAAGCTCCCTCGGCGGTCACCACCCGCGCCACCATCATCTGGTTCGCCGTCAGGGTGCCGGTCTTGTCGCTGCAGATCACCGTGACCGAGCCGAGCGTTTCCACCGAGGGCAGATGGCGCACGATGGCCCTGCGCCGGGCCATGCGCCGTACGCCGATGGCCAGCGCGATGGTCACGATGGCGGGCAGCCCCTCGGGAATGGCGGCCACGGCAATGCCTACCACCGCCAGGAACGCATCGCCCGTTTCAAGGCCCCGCGCCAGCGCCACGGCGAACACCAGCGCGGCCGCGCCCAGAATGGCGACGGTGAGCTGCCGGCCGAACTGCGCCAGCCGGCGCGTGAGTGGCGTTTCCAGCGCTGTGACGCCCGCCACCATCCCCGACAGCCGGCCCAGCTCCGTGGCCGATCCCGTGGCCACCACCACACCCACGCCCGTACCGCGGGTGACCAGCGTGCCCGACCACGCCATGCCGGCGCGCTCGGCCATGGGCGTCCCGGGCGCAGCCGCCGCGGTGGTCTTGTCCACGGGCACCGACTCGCCGGTGAGCGCCGATTCGTCCACCGACAGGCCGCGCACCTCCATCAGGCGCAGGTCGGCGGGCACACGCTCGCCAGCCTCCAGCCACACCAGGTCGCCGCGCACCAGGGTTGCCGCATCCAGCGTGAGCCGCCGGCCATCGCGGATGGCCACGGCCACCGGCGCCAGCATGGCGCGGATCGCCCCCAGCGCCCGCTCGGCGCGCGCCTCCTGCACGAAGCCGATGAGGGCGTTCAGCACGATCACCGCGAAGATCACGGCGGCATCGGTGACATGCCCCAGGGCCAGCACCACGGCGCCCGCCGCCAGCAGCACCATCACCAGCACATCGCGGAATTGAGACAGCAGGCGGCGCAGCCATCCCGCCGAGGCGGTCGCTTCGAGGCGGTTGGGCCCGTCACGGGCCAGCCGGCGCGCGGCCTCGTGGGCCGTCAGGCCCTGGGCATGGGTGCCGGCGCGTTCCAGCACCTCGGGAAAATCGACGCAGTGCCAGGCGATGCTGCCGGAGGATTCCATGGCGCCATTGCCTTCAGGGAGACGGGTTCACCGGGCGCCGCACGGCACGGATGGCCGCGTGCCGAAGGGGCTGCTCAGCCCACCACCACCACATGCACGCGGAAGGGGCCATGGGCGCCGATCTGCAACTGTCCTTCGATATCGGCGGTACGCGAGGGGCCGGACACGAAATTGACCGCGCGGGGCAACGCGCCCGTCTCGCGCCGGGTCCTCGCCCAGGCCTCTTCCATGGCCGGCTCGATGCGATCGGCCGGCACGATGGCCACGTGGGTTTCGGGCAGCAGGCTGGTGACCGGGTGGGTGTCGGGCCCGGAGAGCAGCATGAGCGTGCCGGTTTCGGCGATGGCCAGGTGCACCCCGGTGATGCCCACCAGGTCGTCGCCGCGCGCCGGGCGGGCCTGTACGTGCATGCCCGCGGCGTCCCAGGGCAGCGCCGCCACGGCGGGCCACGCGGCCGCCTGGAGCGGCAGCCCCTTGCCGGACAGGAAGGCGCTCACCGAACCAGGCACATCTTCCAGGCACGCCACGCGGGCCACGGTGCTGGACATGCGCTCGCACTGGCTCAGGAACCGCTCCACCAGGTCGCCCTGCACCGCCGGGCGCGGGCCCACGGTCCGGGCGCGGATGCGCTCGTCCACGCGCCGCGCCTCCTCGGCCGTGGGAGCCGCTGCGGCCTGGCGCGCCTCGCGCACCCGCCGCAAGATGTTGTCGCGCGCGCTCACCGCGGCCGCCGCGCGTACAGCTCGCGAAAGGTGCGGCCCTGGGGGGCGGGAAAATCGCGCTCGCCGGTCCAGCCGCCGCCGGGCAGGCGGCCGATGGCCCGCCGCTTGCCGCCCAGGAGCCGGCCCACGCGCGCCGCGAGGCGCGTGGCAAGGGCGTACAGGGCCGGGCGCTGGGCGAACCAGCTCCACACCCGCAGGCCCGCGCGCTCCCAGCGCGGCCGCAGCCCGGCCTCCACCTGCTTCTCGCGCAGCTTGCGCATCAGGTCAGGCAGCGGAATGCGCACCGGGCACACCACCCCGCACTGGTTGCACAAGGTGGCGGCATTGGGGAGGTCCACCGCGTTCTCCAGGCCGATGTAGCTGGGCGTGAGCACCGAGCCGATGGGCCCCGGGTAAACCCAGCCGTAGGCGTGCCCGCCGATGTTCTGGTAGACGGGGCAGTGGTTCATGCAGGCACCGCAGCGGATGCAGCGCAGCGCCTCGCGCATGTCGCTGCCGAGCACCGTGGAGCGGCCGGCATCCACCAGCACCACATGCATCTCCTCGGGGCCGTCGGCGTCGCCCGCGCCCTTCGGGCCGGTGGCGAGCGTCACGTAGTTGCTGATGGACTGGCCGGTGGCCGAGCGGGTGAGCACCCGCAGCACGCAGGCCACGTCCTCCAGCGTGGGGATCACCTTCTCGATGCCGGTGATGGCCACGTGCACGCGCGGCATCGTGGACACCATGCGGCCGTTGCCCTCGTTGGTCACCAGCACCACCGAGCCCGTCTCGGCCACCAGGAAGTTGCCGCCGCTGATGCCCATGTCGCCGCTCAGGAAGTGGCCGCGCAGCACCGCGCGCGCCTCCATCGTGAGCTCGGGGATGCCGGTCTTGCGCGGCGTGCCGTGGTGCTGATGAAACAGGTCGGCCACGTCCTCGCGGGTCTTGTGGATGGCCGGGGCGATGATGTGGGAGGGGGTTTCGCCAGCCAGCTGGATGATGTACTCGCCCAGGTCGGTTTCCACCACCTCCAGGCCCTCGGCTTCGAGGGCGGCGTTGAGGTGGCTTTCCTCGCTCACCATGGACTTGGACTTGATCACCTTGCGCACGCCCGCCTCGCGGGCGATGGCGGCCACGATGCGGTTCACGTCGGCGTGGGTCTCAGCCCAGTGCACCTTCACGCCGCGGCGCGTGGCCTCGGTCTCGAAGCGCTCCAGCCACACGTCGAGATCGGCGAGCGCGGTGTCGCGGATGGCGGCGGCCGCGGTGCGGATGTCTTCGAGTTCGGGCAGCTCGGCCATGGCGCGCGAGCGGGCCGCGGCCAGGTTGAAGTTGCGCATGGCGCGCTGCACCTTGGCGTCGTGCAGCTTGTCGTGGGCGCGGCCGGAGAAGGTGCCGCCCTGGGGCCGGGCGGTACCAGGTCCGCCGGTACCCGAAAAGGCTTCCTGGGCGGCCTCAGTCATCTTCCACCCCCGCCAGCACCTCGGCCACGTGATAGACGCGGGTGCTCTCGCCGCGGCGCAGGATGCGCCCCTCGATGTTGAGCATGCAGCCCAGGTCGCCCAGCACCACGGCGTCGGCCTGGGTGGCCGCCACGTCGTCGCACTTGCGATCGGCAATGCGCGCGGAGATCTCGCCGTACTTGACGGCGAAGGTTCCGCCGAAGCCGCAGCAGTATTCGGGGGTGGCCATCTCCTTGAGCGTGAGGCCGCGCACGCCCGCCAGCAGCGCGCGGGGCTGCGACTTCACGCCCATCTCGCGCAGCCCGGAGCAGGAGTCGTGGTAGGTGACGGTGCCGGCGAACTGGCCTGGCACCGTGGTGAGGCCCGCCACATTGACGAGGAAATCGGTGAGTTCGCGGGTGCGCGCCACCACGCGATCCAGCGCCGCGCGCTCCTCGGGAAACTCGGCCAGCAGCTCCGGGTAGTGGGCGCGAATCATGCCGCTGCACGAGCCCGAGGGCACCACCACGTGTTCGCAGGATTCGAACTCGCGAACCATCTTGCGAGCCAGCGCCTGGGCGGCGCGGCGGTCGCCAGAGTTGTAGGCCGGCTGGCCGCAGCAGGTCTGGCCCTCGGGCACCACCACTTCGCAGCCCGCGCCCTTGAGCAGTTTGAGGGCGGCGAAGCCGATGCGCGGACGCATCAGGTCCACCAGGCAGGTCACGAACAGGCCAACGCGCAAGGGGGGGTGAGCCATGAACTGGAACGGTTCGGATGCGCCAGCGGGAGACGCCGGCCGGAGCTGGGATGCGCCCGCTGACAGGCGCCGTCAAAGGCGCCGGACTATAGCACGCGACCTCGGGCAACCCGGGCTGCGGCGCCGCGTCGCAGGGCCGCGCTCCGGAGCCTGGCGCCATCCTCTAGAATCGCGTCATCAAGCCAGATATCCCCCCGCCCGTGCCCCCCGCAGACGCCAAGAATTCGATCCAGGTGATCGAACGCATGATGGAACTGGTGGACGCCCTGGCCTCCCAGCCCGAACCGGTCAACCTCAAGCGGTTGGCCGAGCGCACCGGGCTGCATCCGTCCACGGCCCACCGCATCCTCGCCGCCATGGTGGAGTACCGCATCGCCGATCGCATCGAGCCGGGCACCTACCGCCTTGGCACGCGGCTGCTGGAGCTGGGCCACATTGTGAAATCCCGCATCGATCTGCGCGCCGAGGCCCTGCCTGTGATGCAGGAGCTGCACGAGGAACTGCGCGAAACGGTCAACCTGTCCGTCCGGCAGGGCGACGCGATGGTGTACGTGGAGCGCCTGGTGGCTGACCGCTTGGCCATGCGCGTGGCGCACCTCATCGGCGCCCGCGCGCCGCTGCACGTCACCGCCGTGGGCAAACTGTTTCTGATGGAGGACGGCGCCGAAGCCTGCAAGGACTACGCCCTGCGCACCCGGCTGGAAGGCTTTACCCGCAACACCATCCGCGATCTGGCCACCCTGGGGCGCGAGCTGGACAAGGTGCGCAAGGCGGGCTTCGCCTTCGACAACGAAGAGGCCGAACAGGGCGTGTCGTGCGTGGGCGCGGGCATCCGTGACGACGAAGACCGGCTGGTGGCGGGTCTGTCGGTATCGGCCCCTTCCAACCGGCTGGACAAGACCTGGGGCCCGAAGCTGCGCGAGGCGGCGCAGCGTATCTCCCGGGCCATCGGCTGGCTGCCGCGCTGAGCGGCACACCCCGCGCGGGAGCTAGATGCGTGCGCGGCTCGAGCGCGAGGTGGTGGCGCGGGTCTTGACGGTGCGCTGAACGCGCGCCGGGCGGGCGTCGGCCACGCGCGTGGAGGACGCGCCGGTGATCTCCAGCTCGATCCACTGCTTGATGCGATTGGCGTCGGCCACGCGCGACAGCTTGCCCCAGGAGTCGAGCAGCACGATGATCACCGGCCGCGCCGCGATGCGGGCCTGCATCACCAGGCAGCGACCTGCCTCGGCGATGTAGCCGGTCTTGGACAGGCCGATATCCCAGTCGCCGCGGCGTACCAGGCCATTGGAGTTATTGAAGGCCACCAGGCGGGAACGGCTGTCGCCGCTGTCCACCTCGACCACGTGGGAGGTGGAGGTGCTGAAGCTGCGGATCAGCGGGTAGCGCATGCCCGCCTCCACCAGCCGCACCAGATCTTGGGCGGTGGAGACGTTGCCGGGGTTCAGGCCGGTGGAATCCACGAAGCGCGTATCGCGCATGCCCAGGTCGCGGGCCTTGCGGTTCATGGCCTCCACGAAGGCGCCGATGCCGCCGGGGTAGTTGCGGCCCAGGGCCGAGGCGGCGCGGTTTTCCGAGGCCATGAGCGCCAGCTTGAGCATCTCGCCGCGGGTGAGCGTGGTGCCCACCTCCAGGCGCGAGCGCGTGCCCTTGACGAAGTCCATGTCCTCATGGTCCACGAACAGCGGCTCCTCCAGCGGCAACCGGGCATCGAGCACCACCATGGCGGTCATGAGCTTGGTGATGGAGGCGATGGGCGTGACCGTGTCGGTGTTCTTGGCGAACAGCGCCGTGCCCTCCTGCTGGTCCACCACGATCACCGAGCTGGAAGCCAGACGCGGCGGGCGGTCCTGCTCGGCGCCGGCCGGGGCGGCCCACAGCAGCAGCACAGCCAGGACAGCGATGGCGGTTTCCCGCATGGACGAACCTCCTGTTGGTGCCGCCCGTCTAGGGGCGGGCCTGTTGCGGCCGACGGCGCGGCGGGCGCACCTCGCGGTGTACGTATTCTGGTTCCACGCGCCACCGGACCGCGCCCTGAAGTCTCTGGACACTTCGGCAAGCAAGTGGACACTAACAAAAAACCGCCGCTGCGCCAACCAGTTCACTGGACGCTCGCCCGCACCGCCGTCACCCGCCACCGCAGCGCACCGCCCCTGGTTCACCGGCCTTTGTCGTCCTGGCCGTTGCCCGAGGCCGTGCCGCCGAACAACAGCGGCAGCAGCAGCGTGAACAGGGTGGCGGAGATCACGCCGCCCACGATCACCACCGCGAAGGGGCGCTGGGTTTCCGAGCCGATGCCCCGCGACAGGGCCGCGGGCAGCAAGCCGAGGCCGGCCATGAGGGCGGTCATGATGATGGGCCGCAGCCGCTCCACGGCGCCTTCGAGCACCGCTTCGCCCACCTCGGCGCCATCGCGAATGCCCTCCATGAAGCGCTCCACCATGATCACGCCGTTCTGCACCGAAATGCCGGCCACGGCGATGAAGCCCACCGCCGCTGACACCGACAGGTGCAGGCCCGACACCGCCAGCGCCGCCACCCCGCCCACCAGCGTGAATGGCACCATGGCAATCACCAGCAGCGCCTGGCCCATGGAGCGGAAGGCCCAGAACAGCAGCACGAAGATGCCCAGCACGGACAACGGCACGATCACCTTCAGGCGATCCATGGCGCGGCGCTGGTTCTCGAACTGTCCGCCCCAGGTCATGGTGTAGCCCGGAGGCAGGTGCACCCGCTGCGCCACCTTGGCCTGGGCCTCGGCCACGAAGCTGCCCTGGTCGCGGCCTCGCAGATTGGCCTTGACGGAGACGTTGCGGCCGCCCGCCTCGCGGGAGATGCGCGCCGCCCCCTGGCGGACTTCTACGCGGGCAATCTCGCCCAGCGGGATGGTTGCCCCGGCGCCGCCCGGCAGCGCCACCGGCAGCTCCGCCACATCGGCGGCCGCCTGGCGGAAGGGCGCGTCGAGCCGGACGGTGAGGTCGAAGGCGCGGTCGCGCTCGTAGAACGTGGCCACCGCCACCCCGCCCAGGGCCGCCTGCACGGTGCGGTTCACGTCGCCGGCCTGCAGCCCGTAGCGGGCCAGGCGCTCCCGGTCCAGATGCACGTCCAGCTCCGTGGCCCCGCCCACCTTGATGGCCGCCACGTCGGCCGCACCGCGGATGCCGCCGATCACCTCCGCCACCTGCTCGGACTTGTCCTCCAGCACATCCAGGTCGGGACCGAAGATCTTCACCGCGATCTCGCCCTTCACCCCGGACAGGGCCTCTTCCACGTTGTCCTCGATCACCTGGGAGAAGTTGGTGGGCACCCCGGGCATGGCGCGGATGCGCTGGGACATATCCGCCACGAGCTGTTCCTTGCCGGGGAAGCGCCAGCCCGCGCGCGGCGTGAGGCTCGCCATGATCTCCATGTTGTTGGGCCCCTTGGGGTCGGTGCCGTCGTCGGGGCGGCCCACATGGCTCACCACGTTGGCCACCTCGGGGTAGCTGCGCAGGATGGCGCGCACCTCGCGCTCCACCTCCTTGGTCTTGTCAAGGGCCGTGGAGGGCGGAAGGGTGATGGTGAGCCAGATGTTGCCCTCGTCGAGCTTGGGCAGGAACTCGCTGCCCAGCAGCGGCACCGCCGCCATGGCCGCCGCCAGCACCGCGAGGCTCGCACCGATCACCGCGGCGCGGCGCCGGCCCGCGGCCAGCAGCCCGCGGCGGTAGGCCTCGCGCAGCGCGTTCATCCAGCGGCTGTGGCGCTCGGCCATGTCGGCGTGGCGCACCGCCCAGGTAAGCAGCGCCGGCACCAGCGTGAGCGTGAGCAGGATCGAGCCCAGCAGCGCGAAGGACAACGTGTAGGCCATGGGCGAGAAGATCTTCCCCTCCACCCGCTGGAAGGTGAAGATGGGCAGGAAGGCCAGGATGATGATGGCCTTGGAGAACAGGATCGGCTGGCCCATGGACAGGGCGGTGTTGCGCAGCGTGTGCATGCGCGAGGCAAGCCCTTGCGCGTGGCCCTCGCCGCGCCCCACGGCCAGCCGCACCATCAGCGCCTCCACCAGCACCACGGCGCTGTCCACGATGATGCCGAAGTCCACCGAGCCGAGCGAAATCAGGTTCGCCGACACGCCGCGCAGGTCCATGAGCACGAAGGCCCACAGCAGCGCCAGCGGGATGACGCTGGCCACAATGAGCGCCGCGCGCCACTCGCGCAGGAACAGCGCCAGGATGGCCACCACCAGGCCCGCCCCCACCGCCAGGTTCTCGGTCACGGTGTGCACCGTGTGCCGCACCAGCTCGGTACGGTCGTAGTAGGGCACCAGGCGCACGCCCGGCGGCAGGGTGGCCGCCAGCTCCGCCAGTCCGCGGCGCACGTTGCCCACCACCACCGTGGCGTTCTGCCCCTTGGTCATCTGCACGATGCCCTGCACCACGGAATCGGCGTCGTTGAAGCCCACGATCCCCGAGCGCGACCGGCTGCCCACGGCCACCTCCGCCACGTCGGCCACGAAGATGGGGCTGCCGCCGCGGGCGCTCACCACCGTGCGGGCAATGTCGGCGGTGCTGCGGAACAGGCCGATGGAGCGCACCACCAGGGCCTCGTCGCCGCGCCGGATCACGCCGCCGCCGGCGTTGCCGGTGCCCTTGGACAGGGCGGCGGCCAGATCGTCCAGGGACACGCCGAACTTGCGCAGCGCCTGGGGATTGACGCGCACCTGGTACTCCTTCACCGCGCCGCCGAAGCTCACCACCTCCACCACGCCCGGCAGGCGCCGCAGCGCCGGCCGGATCACCCAGTCCTGCAGGGCGCGCACCTCGGTGACGGGCATCTCCGGCGGCGCCTGCACCACGTAGCGGTAGATCTCGCCCACGGCGTTGGTGAGCGGCGCCAGGGTGGGCACCACGCCCGCGGGCAGGGTGACGTTCTGCAGCTTCTCCAGCACCTGCTGGCGGGCGAAGTAGTCATCGGTACCATCGGCGAAGGTGACGGTGACCACCGACAGCCCGAAGATCGACACCGAGCGCACGTTGGTGAGCCGCGCCACGCCGGTCATTTCGCGCTCAATGGGCGCCGACACGGCGCGCTCCACCTCCTCGGGGGCCTGGCCGGGCACCTGGGTGACCACCTGCACCTGCACGTCCTGCACGTCGGGGAACGCCTCGATGGGCAGGCGCAGCCAGGCGAACCACCCGCCCACGGCCAGCACCACCGCCGCCGCCACCACGAACACGCGCTGCTGCAGCGCGAAGGTGACCAGACGCTCGATCATGGCGCCTCGCGGCCGGCGCCGGCGCGGCCGTGGCCCGGGCTAGGGCAGGCCCGGACCGCCCCTGGCTTCACGCCTGGTGCAGCCGCGGCGGGCATGGCGGAGGGCGTCACCGGCGCGCGGGCGCTCAATTGCCTTCGAGCTCGCTGTTGAGCAGCAGCGCCCCGGCGCTCACCACCCGTTCTCCTGGCGCCACGCCCTCGGACAGCCAGGTGGTGTCGCGCCCCTGCAGCGATGCCGTCACCTTGCGCCGCTCGAACACCCCGGGCGCCTTTTCCACGAACACGAAACTCGCCACGCCCACCGTGAGCACCGCCGCATTGGGCAGGCGCACGCGCTCGCGGCCGCTGCCCGCCAGGGGCACGACCCGCGCGAACATCTCGCCGCGCAGCAGCCGCTCGGGATTGTCGAGCGCGGCACGCACCTGCACCCGGCGCGTGAGCGCGTCCAGCACGGCACCCACGTCGGTGACGCGGGCGCCGAAGCTGCGCCCGGGAAAGGCATCCACCTCCACCGACACCGCCTGACCCGGCGCGAACACACCCAGGTGCTGCTCGGGAACATCCACCACCACCCACAGGCGCGCCGGGTCGGAAATCACGAACAGCGGCTTGTCGGCGGCCGGGTCCACCTGCGCTCCCGGGCTGATGGCCCGCTCGGTAACCAGCCCCGCCAGCGGCGCCCGCAGGGCGAATTCACCCGAGTCGGACCCCGGCGCGGCCTGGCCGATGGCCGCCAGGCGGCGCTGCGTGCGCGCCTGTTCCACTTCGGCTTCGCGCAGGTCAGTCTCGGCAGCCTCGAACTCCTTGCGCGACATCACCTCGCCCTCGAACAGCAGGCGCGCCCGGTCGAACACGAGGCGCTTCTGGCGCACCTCCAGTTCAGCGCGGCGCACCTCCGCCACCGCCTGGGCGAAGTCCGGCGATTCGATCCACGCCAGCGGCTGGCCCGCCGTCACCGCCTGGCCCAGTTGCACCACGATGCGCTTCACCCGCCCCGGCAGCGGGCTTTTGAGTCGCGCGGTGCGGTTTTCGTCTTAGGCCACGCGGCCCGGCAGGGCCTCGATGAGCGGTTCCGCGCTGGCCGCCGCCGGCTCGATCTTGAGGTAGGCAAGCTGCGCCGCCCCGGGCTGAAAGCGCAGGGTGTTGCCATCGGTGGCCGCGGGGGCCTCGGGCGCCCGCTGCGCCGCCGGCGCGGCCCCGCCCGCGGCCTGGTGGCGCGGCCCCCACAGCAACCAGGCCGCGGCTGCGGCAAGACCCGCCGCCGCGACCACCACCAGCACCACCAGCACCAGGCGGCGCTTCATGGCGCCTCCCCGGCGGGCGAGGCGGCCTCGCGGAAGGCGATGCGGGCGCGGGCCAGCTCCGCCCGCGCGCCCGCCGCATCCACCCGCGTGGCCACCAGCACGCGGCGCGCGTCCAGCAGGTCGATCACGCCCAGGGCGCCGTTGCGGTAGGCGAATTCGGCGGCATCCGCGGCGCGCTGGGCGTCGCGCAGCAGGCCGGCGTCGTAGCGCCGCACGCGGTCGCGGGCCGCCGCCAGATCGCTCGCCGCGCGGGCAATCTCCGTGACCGCCGCCGCACGCACCCGCTCGAGCACCTGCTGGGAGGCGGTGAGCAGGTTCTCGGCGCGGGCAATCTCGCAGTCGTAGTTGTAGAACAGGAACAGGGGAACGCTCACGCCGAAACCCAGGGTGTTGTTGGAAATCTGGCTGGGGTAGCGCTCGTACTGCGCTGCCACCGTCACATCGCGGGTGCGCAGCGCCCGGGCGAGATCGCGCGCCTTTTCCGCCGCCTGGGTGCGAAGCACCGCGGCACGCACGTCGGCGCGCGCCTCCACTGCCGACGGCGGCGCGGCGGGCTCTTCACCGGCATCGGGCAGCGGGTCCGCAGCGCGCAATGATGGCGCGCGCGCCTCCGCCGCCAGCAGGAAGGCGAGCCCCAGGCGCGCACGGTCGCGGTCGGCCTCGGCCTGACGGCGATCGTTTTCGGCGCGCAGCAAGTCCACCCGGATGCGCGCCAGGTCGGTGGGCGAGATGTCGCCGGCCTTCAGGCGCAGCTCGGCGGCGCGCACGGTGCGCTCCAGCAGGGCCACGTTCTCGGCGGCGATGAGCGTGCGCTCCTGGCCCAGCCGCAGGTCCCAGTAGGCGCCGGCCAGGGACAGCACCAGCTGGCGGCGCAACTCGGCGCTGTCCGACCGCACCGCATCCACGGCCAGGCGCGCGGCCTCCATGCGCAGGCCGCGCTTGCCGCCGCGCTCCACCAGTTGCGTCAGCTGTGCAATGGCGTCCACCTGTTTTTCCAGCGGTCCGCCGGTGCCCAGCCCGCGAGGGCTGATGGCGGCGGTGGAGAAAGTGAGGCTCGGGTTGGGCCGCGCCGAGGCGCTGATGGCGTCGGCGCGGGCCACCGCCTCGGCGCGCCGGGCCAGTTGCAGGTCGCGGTTGTTCTCCAGCAACCCCCTGGCCTGCTCGAAGCTCAGCGCGTCGGGCTGTTCCTGGGCGCGGACGGCGGCGGTGCAAACCACCACCAGGGCCAGCGCAAGCAACAGGCGCGGCGGCTGGGACGGCACGAATGTCACGGATTTCCTTGCGAGGCGGGCATTGCAGGCAACCCCGGCGGGGATGGCCGGCCGGGCAACTCTGCGAGGGCGCCACACCGCCCCGTTCGCATTCCGGCTCGACGGGCGCATGTTGGCGGGCTAGCCTTACACGGTTCTTACGTTGCCCGCGCCGCGGGTACTACCCCCACATCCCCCATGCGCCTGCTCGTGGTCGAGGACGACCCGCTCATTGCCGATGGTCTGGTCCGGACCCTGCGCTCTGGCGGTCATGCCGTGGACCACGCCGCCGACGGCGCCACCGCCGACCGCGCCCTGGCGCAGTATCCCTACGACCTGGTGGTGCTGGACCTGGGGCTGCCGGCCATGGACGGCATGGAAGTGCTGCGGCGCGCCCGCGCCCGCGGCAGCGCCACACCGGTGCTGGTGCTCACGGCCCGCGACGCGCTGGACGATCGCGTGGCCGGCCTGGACGCCGGCGCCGACGACTACCTGCCCAAGCCCTTCGACCTGCCGGAACTGGAGGCGCGCGTGCGCGCCCTGCTGCGCCGCCGCGAGGGGCTGGGCACCAACCGGCTGATCCTGGGCAACCTGGTGATCGATCTGGGCGGCCACAGCGCCTTCCACGGCGCCGCGCGCATCGACCTGTCCTCGCGCGAATTCGGCGTGCTCGAAACCCTGGCCCGGCGCGCGGGCCGCGTGGTGTCCAAGGAACAGATCCTCGAGGCCATGACCGGATGGGGCGAGGACGTGGGTGTCAACGCCGTGGAGGTGTACGTGCACCGGCTGCGCCGCAAGATCGAGCCGGCGGGCGTGAACATCCGCACGGTGCGCGGCCTGGGCTACCTGCTGGAAAAGGGCGCCGCCCCGTGAGCGCGCCCGACAGCGCCCTGGGCGATGCCCGGTCGCTGCGCCGGCAGCTCATCGCCTGGCTGCTCGGCCCGGTGACCTTGATCGCGCTGCTCGCCAGCGCCATCGGCTGGTACGCGGCGCTGCGCTTCGCCAACGACGTGTACGACCGGTGGATCTCCGACAACGCCGTGGCGCTGTCGCAACTGGTGCATAGCGACGGCGGCGGGGTGCGCATCGACCTGCCGCCCGAGGCCGAACACATGCTGGGCGCGGACCAGCGCGACCGGATCTACTGGCGCCTGTCCACCCTGGAAGGCGGCTTCATCGCCGGCCACCGCGGCCTGCCGGCGCCGGACGCGCCGGTGCCCGGCGCCGCGCCACGCTGCTTCGACGGACGCTTTGGCGAGTCCGCCGTGCGCGTGGCCGTGTACCGGCCCGCGCAGCAGCCGGTGGTGGTGACGGTGGCCGAAACCGTGGACAAGCGCGACCGCCTCGCCAGCGAGATCCTCGCCGGGGTCATCCTGCCCATGCTGCTCATACTGGGGTTGTCCGCCGCTGGCATCCTGGCCGGCGTGGACCGCGGACTGCGGCCGCTGCGCAGCTTCGCGGCCATGATCGCCGCCCGCGCCCCCGGCAGCCGCGAGCCCATCGCCCTGCGCGATGTGCCCGACGAGGTGCGGCCCCTGTCGGCGGCCCTCAACCAGCTCCTGCAGCGCCTGGACGCGGCCCTGGAAACCCAGCGCCGCTTCGTGGCGGACGCCGCCCACCAGCTGCGCACGCCGCTGGCCGGCCTGAAGACCCAGGCCGAACTCGGCCTGCGGGCCCGCGACCCCGCGGAGATGCGCGCCGCCCTGGAAACGGTAGCCAGCGCCACCGGCCGCACCGCCCGCCTCGTGACGCAGTTGCTCTCCCTCGCCCGGGCCGAGCCCGACCAGGGGATGCCGCACGCCGCCGAGGAAGTGGACCTGGCCGCCCTGGCCCGCGCCGTGGCCGCCGGCGACACGCCCCGCGCCCTGGAGAAGGGCATCGACCTGGGCTACGAGGGCGCGCAGCGCGCCGCCGTGCGCGGCGACCCCGTCATGCTGCGCGAACTGCTCGCCAACCTGGTGGACAACGCCCTGGCCTATTGCCCGCGGGGCGCCGTGGTCACCGTGGCCGTCACCGCCGAGGGCCCGGGCGCCACGCTGCTGAGCGTGACGGACAACGGCCCGGGCATCGCCGAGCCCGAGCGCGAACGGGTATTCGAGCGCTTCCACCGCGTGTCCGGCTCGCCGGGCGAAGGCAGCGGCCTGGGCCTGGCCATCGCACGCGAGATCGCCTCGGCCCACGGCGCCACCATCGCGCTGGGCCCGGGCGGCAACGCACAGGGCACCCGGGTGGAAGTGCGCTTTCCCGCGCCGCCGGGCTAGCGGCAAGCGCCGCCTCAGGCGGCGGCGCCGCGCTCCTGCTGCTGCAGGCGCCACATCTGCGCGTAGGCGCCATTGCGCTCGAGCAGTTCGCGGTGCGTGCCCCGCTCCACGATGCGCCCGCCCTCCATCACCAGGATGGCATTGGCGTCCACCACCGTGGACAGGCGGTGGGCGATCACCAGCGTGGTGCGGTCGGCGGAGATGCGCGTCAGCTCTTCCTGAATGGCCTTTTCCGAACGCGAATCCAGCGCCGAGGTGGCCTCGTCGAAGATGAGGATGCGCGGGTTCTTCAGGATGGCCCGGGCGATGGCCACGCGCTGCTTCTCGCCGCCCGAGAGCTTCAGGCCGCGCTCGCCCACGCCCGTGTCATAGCCCTCGGGCAAGGCGGCGATGAAATCGTGGATGTGGGCCGCGCGCGCCGCCTCGATCACCTCCTCGCGCGAAGCCTCGGGCCGGCCGTAGGCGATGTTGTAGTAGATGGTGTCGTTGAACAGCACCGTGTCCTGGGGAACGATGCCTATGGCGGCGCGCACGCTCGACTGGGTGACCTGGCGGATGTCCTGCCCGTCGATGGCGATGCGGCCGCTTTGCACGTCGTAGAAGCGGTACAGCAACCGCGCGAGAGTCGACTTGCCCGAGCCGCTGGGCCCCACCACCGCCACCGTGGCGCCGGCCGGAATCTCGAAATCCACGCCGTGCAGGATGCGCCGGTTGGTCTCATAGGAAAACAGCACCGCCTCGAAGCTCACCCGCGCGCCGCCCAGGGCCAGAGGCGGTGCGCCGGGCGGGTCGGCCACCTCGCGGTTTTCCTCCAGCAGCCGGAACATGCGGTCCATGTCCATGAGCGCCTGCTTGATTTCGCGATACACCATGCCCAGGAAGTTGAGCGGGATGTAGAGCTGGATGAGCAGGCCGTTCACCAGCACCAGATCGCCCACCGTGAGGCGGCGCTCGGTGACGCCCTGGGCCGCCAGGATCATGAGCAGCGTCACGGCGGCGGCGATGATCAGGCTCTGGCCGATGTTGAGCAGTCCCAGCGAGGCTTCGTTGCGCACCTCGGCCGACTCGAACTTCTGCAGGTTCTCGTCGTAGCGGCGCGCCTCGAACTCCTCGTTGTTGAAGTACTTCACCGTTTCGTAGTTGAGCAGGCTGTCGATGGCGCGGGTGTTGGCGCGCGAGTCCAGCTCGTTGGCGCGGCGGCGGATGTCCATGCGCCACTCGGTGATGCGGAAGGTGAAGGCGATGTAAACCGCCAACGCGCCGAAGGTGACAGCGGCGAAACGCCAGTCGAAACGCCCCACCAGCACGGCCGCCACCAGGCCGAACTCCAGGATGGTGGGGATGATGGAAAACAGCATGTAGGACAGCAGCGTGGAAATGCCTCGGGTGCCGCGCTCGATGTCGCGCGACACCCCGCCGGTCTGGCGCTCGAGGTGAAAGCGCAGCGACAGGCTGTGCAGATGGCGGAACACCTGCAGCGCGGCGCGGCGGATGGCGCGCTTGGCCACGCGCACGAAGACGATGTCGCGCAGCTCGGCGAACAGCGTGGTGGACATGCGCAGCAGGCCGTACATGACCAGCAGCGCCAGCGGCAGCACCAGCACGGCCTGGGTGGGGTCGAGGGCGTCCACCACCTCCTTCATCACCAGCGGCACGCCTACGTTGGCGAACTTGGCCGCCACCAGGAACAACATGGCCAGGGCCACCCGGCCCTTGAACTCGAGCAGGTACGGAAACAGCGAGCGCACCGCCGTCCAGTCGCCACGGGCGCGGCGCGGATCGGCGGCACCGGGGGCTTGCGAGGCGACGGGAGAGGCGTGGGGGTTCATGGCGGGCCAGGGCAACGGCGGCAGGAGCGCCCGGGAGCCGCGGGAAGATCACCCCCCGCTCGCCAGCCGCGAGGAGCGCAGTGTACGCGCGCCGCCGCCCGGCGCCGCTACCAGATCCAGCCCTGGGAGAACCCGAAGTGAATGCCCGGGCCCGGATAGCCCCAGCCCCAGCCCGGCCCCCATCCCGGACCCCAGCCCCAGCCCGGGCCCCAGAAGGGGTCGTAGAAGCGCGGTCCGTAGCCGTAGCCCCAGTGCAGGGACTGGCTGCGGCGTACCTCCCGAGGCGGGGCCTTGCGCTTTTCCGCCTCAAGGCGGCGGATCTCCTCGCGGTGCTGCCACTCGCGCTTTTCCGCATCGAGCGCCCGGCGGCGCCAGAACTGCTCGTCCGTTTCATCGCCGGAAGGCTGCACGCCGCCCAGCTCGTCGGCCAGCCGGCGCCAGCGCGCCGCCTGCCCGGCATCGGCCGGCGTGCCCAGACCGCGTTCGTGGATGTCCGCCAGCGCCTTGGCCGCGCGGGCATCGCCCTCATCGGCGGCCATTACCAGGAACCGAATGGCCGTGGCGTAGTCCTTCCGCTGGTAGGCTTCCCAGCCCTGGCGGAAATCTGGCGATTCGGCCGCCGCCGCCACCATCGAACCCAGCCCCCACAGCAACGCCAACATCCTGACAGTGCGATTCATGAGCATCGATTCTCCCGGCACCCGCACGGCACCGCCTGCGCTCAGACCGCGGCAACCGCGCGCCGGTTTCCCGGGCCGCGGAGCGTGATGGACCCGAACCACACCATGCTCGTGGCGACGCTGCTGTTCCTGGGCGCCATTCTCGCCTCGGCAGCGGCCGGGCGCATCGGCGCGCCGCTGCTGCTGGTGTTCCTGGCCCTGGGCATGCTGGCGGGCGAGGACGGGCCCGGCGGCATCCGCTTCGACGATGACCGGCTGGCGTTTCTGGTGGGCAACTTCGCCCTGGCGATCATCCTGCTGGACGGCGGCCTGCGCACGCGCATGGACACCTTCCGCGTGGCGCTGCGGCCGGCGCTGTCGCTGGCCACCGTGGGCGTGGCCCTTTCGGCGGGCATCACCGGCGCCTTCGCGCGGTGGATTCTCGACCTCACCTGGGCCCAGTCCCTGCTGGTGGGCGCCATCGTGGGCTCCACCGACGCGGCCGCCGTGTTCTCGCTGCTGCACCAGCGCGGCATCGAACTGAAAAAACGCGTGGCCGCCACGCTGGAGATCGAGTCGGGCAGCAACGACCCCATGGCGGTGTTCCTCACCCTGGTGCTGGTGCAGTGGATCGCGGACGGGCGCGAGGGCCTGCCCGGCCCGGAACTGGCCGTAGCCTTCGTGAAGCAGATGGGCCTGGGCGCCGTGGCGGGCCTGGCCGGCGGACGCCTGCTGGGCCTGCTGGTGAACCGCCTGCAACTGGCCGAGGGGCTGTACCCGCTGCTGGTGCTGTCGGCCGGGCTGAGCGTGTTTTCCGTCACCAACGCCGCGGGCGGCAGCGGCTTCCTGGCCATCTACCTGGCGGGCGTGGTCGCGGGCAACCGCCAGATGCACGGCGCACCCAACATCCTGCGGGTGCACGACGGCCTGGCGTGGCTTGCCCAGATCGTCATGTTCCTGGTGCTGGGGCTGCTGGTCACGCCCTCGCAGCTGCTGGGCGACGCCCCGGCCGGGCTGGCCATCGCCGCGCTGCTCATGCTGGTGGCGCGGCCGCTGGCGGTGGCCGTGTCGCTGCTGCCCTTTCGCTTTCCGTGGCGCGACCAGGTGTTCATCTCCTGGGTGGGGCTGCGCGGCGCGGTGCCCATCATCCTGGCGCTGTTCCCGCTGCTGGCCGGGCTACCCCGGGCGGCGCTGTACTTCGACGTGGCCTTCTTCGTGGTGCTGGCGTCGCTGGTGGCGCAGGGCTGGACCATCGCCTTCGCCGCGCGCCGCCTGAAGCTGGAAGTGCCCCCCGAACCCGCGCCCCTGCAGCGCGTGGAGGTGGAGGGC
Source organism: Rhodocyclaceae bacterium (assembly GCA_020248405.1). Classification (GTDB taxonomy): domain Bacteria; phylum Pseudomonadota; class Gammaproteobacteria; order Burkholderiales. The sequence continues at coordinate 50,790 of JADCHQ010000023.1, forward strand.
AGCCGCGCCGAGCCGCTGGCCTTCGTGAGTTTTCGCGCCGCCGAGGACAGCCCGGTGCTGGACACCGACACGCCCGCCACCGTGCTGGGCGAAGGCGTGCGGCTGGCCGGCTGGCTGCGCGACGGACGCTTCTGCGCGCCGGTGCACGGCGAGCGCCTGGCCGCCGGCGACGTGGCCCTGCTGCTGGCGCGCGAAGACCGCGTGGACGGCCTGGCACAGGCCTTCAGCGGCGCCACCGGCGATGCGCGCCCCAGGCGCGATCGCTTCTTCGGCGCCTTCGCCCTGGATGCCGGCGTGGTGATGGCTGATCTCGAGGCCGTGTACGGCCTGCCCGTGGCCCCGGGCGAGCGCGACCTGCCCGTGGGCGCCTTCATCGCCCGCCACGTGGGCGCGCGCGCCGTGCCCGGCGATGCCGTGCGCCTGGGCGAGGTGGAGCTGGTGGTGCGCGCCGTGCGCGAGGGCGAGATCGCCGAAGTGGGCCTGCGTCTGCCGGAGTAAGGGCGCAGCCGCGGCTTCGCGCCAGCCTCTAGAATCCCGGCCTTTGGCGCGCGAGCGCCGGCACGGGAGAACGATATGCAACCGCAAACCAAGCCGCGGGGCCGCGGCAAATGGATTCTTTACCTGCTGGTGCTGCCGCTGGTGCTGGTGGCCGCCTACACCTGGTTCTCGCTCACCTGGAGCTACTCCCAGGGCGAACGGGCCGGCTATGTGCAAAAGCTCTCCAAGCGCGGCTGGCTGTGCAAAACCTGGGAAGGCGAACTGGCGCTGGTGACCATGCCCGGCACCGTGGCCGAGAAGTTTTTCTTCACCGTGCGGCGCCAGGAAGTGGCCGAGCGCATCAACAACAGCATGGGGCAGCGCGTATCGCTGGAGTATCACCAGCACCTGGGCGTGCCCACCAACTGCTTCGGCGACAGCCAGTACTTCGTGGACAACGTGCGCCTGGTGCAGGAGCCCACCCTGCCCCCCACCAGCACCGCGATGCCACCGCCCGCCCCCGCCGCCGCGCCAGCCGAGGCCACGCCACCCGCCGCACCACCCGCCAAGTAAGCCGCCCGCCGCCATGACCGGGGTGATGCTGGTGACGGGCGCCGGGCGCGGCATCGGCGCGGCCTGCGCCCGCATCGCCGCCCGCGAGGGCTACGCCGTGGCCGTGAACTATGTGCGCCAGCGCGAGCCCGCCGAGGCCCTGGCCGCGCAGATCCGCGCCAGCGGCGGCAAGGCCGTGGCGCTGCAAGCCGACGTGGGCAACCGCGAGCAGGTGCAGGCCCTGTTCGCCGCCGTGGACCGCGAACTGGGCCCCCTCACGGCGCTGATCAACAACGCCGGCATCACTGGCCCGCTGGCCCCCGTGGAAGACACCGACCCCGCCTGGCTGCGCGCCGTGTTTGCCAGCAACGTGGATGCCCTGTTCTGGTGTTGCGGCGAAGCCCTGCGGCGCATGTCCACCCGCCACGGCGGCGCGGGCGGCGCCATCGTCAACGTGGGCTCCATCGCCTCACGCTACGGCGGCATGCCCGGCATGGTGGCCTACTCCGCCTCGAAGGGCGCCGTGGACAGCTTCACCATCGCCCTGGCCAAGGAAGCCGGCCCCCAGGGCGTACGCGTCAACGGCCTGCGCCCCGGCACCACCCGCACCGACATCCTCGCGCCCCTCGGCGGCCCCGACCTGGAAGCCCGCGTGGCCGCCGCCACCCCCCTGGGCCGCCTGGGCGAAGCCGAGGAAATCGGCGAAGCGGCGGTGTGGTTGTGCAGCGGGAAAGCCTCGTTTACGCATGGGGCGATTCTGGATGTTTCCGGGGGGCGGTGAGCAGAGCCCGCTGACACGGACTCTGACCAGCGCTGCCACATCAAGACCCGGGGCTTTACAGCCCAGGCTGCCACTTCGACGCAGCATGCCGCAGGGAGGATGGCCTCGCACGTTCCCGGACCCGCTGGGCGTGGACTCAGCGTTGGTTCGCGGGGACGCCAGCGGGCAAGGACACTGGGCTGCGGGGCAAACACCGGCGGTGGGCGCTTTGTGATGACGGGATTGTCCGTGCCCGGGCGCTCGCGGAACACTCGGAAGGGCTTACAGAGCCATCCTGGGCGGCGGTCGGCCGACTGCTGGCAGCGGAGGAAATACCAGCAGGGATGTCCCCGTTGACGTTGGGGCGCGGGGGATAGAAGCTTCAGCCGATGGTGGCGGCTCTTGTACGGGTAGTTTCCTGGGAGGCGCTGTGGAAACTCTGCTATAGCGCACAAAAAGCGTAACGGCTTGGAGTGATCGTCTTGGGGACTTCTAATTGATGACAGCAAGGTGGAAAAACAAGGAAACAGCGAATATGCGTGACTTTGTTACCTGTTTCGCGCTTCGTGAAGAGAGTTTTCGGAGCCCCAACTCACGCTAGGCCTCGCAACCATGGCAATCGAAGATTTCTGGGACAAATCGGCGGACGCGGTCCTCGTGCTCACACTAGCACTCGGCTATGGTTTCTGTGCCTTAGTCATAGGCTGGCAAGTGCTTCACTGGCTACAGACCGGCGAGTGGCAACCGCTACCATTCTTAGTCGCGTTGGAATTCATCGGGGTCAACACGGAGAGTGCGTACGCTCCAAAGTCTTGGATTGGCATGGCAAAGGTCGCAAGGTTCCTTCTCGAGTTGCCTATGTCTATCATGGTTCCAGTTTGTGGCGTCGTGCTCGCCTTGGCATGGAAGATTTTCGTCAGTTCCGGAACTGCACGATGAAGTCTGGAATCTTTTCGCGCGTACTCGAAGTCAGGTCTTGCAATCCAACATTTCGCTCGTACCCTCCATTCCATGTCGCGTCCGCTGTGTCTCGAACTCTTCGGCGGCCTCTACCTCGTCACCTCGCGGGGCGATCGCCGCGAGGACACGTTTATCTCAACGACGAGGATCGCATCGCGTGGCACGACATCCTGGGTGCCGCGTGCAAGCGCTTCAACCGGACCTGCCACGCCTGGCGCCAGATGACCAATATGCTTGAATCCAAAACGTGACCCCGGTTGCGGCCCTGTCATCTTTTTGATCGCCGGCAAGCTCGATTTCGCAGCCGTCAACCCTCACACTCGATAACCCACTCGGAAGTTCACAGAGCCTTTTATTGACACAGTAAGATTAGGCCACAGTACGATGAAAAAAATTCTCTTACATGCGATCACAAGTGTTTCATTCATATTCTGTCCGCCATCCGAGGCAAGGGGCGCGACTGATGCCCTCTGGATATTGGTTCCGGTGGCACTTACGGTTGGGCAGTGCACCCAATTTGGGGATGAAGTCCGGAACCGCTTTCGCACAGCAATTTCTGTAGCGAAAGGAAACTCATTGGATCTTTTGCCGCCTACCTCGTGGGGGTTGATCGAAGAGTATGCAAATAGCACGGGGTCGGAAGTTCCAACCCCGGATATGCAGCGGGCGTGTGACAAAACCATCGAGGCCTTCTCAAGCCCCGCATTTCCAACGTACATACGCCAGTTAGTTGCGACGTACTTTATCGCGGCGACAGCGACAGAATGCGTGCTGTTTCAACCCACAACAGCCGGAAAAATAAAACAAGCATGGATTTCGGTGGGTACGCGCAACGGCTTCGATATTTCAGAGAAGGCAATTGATGAGTTATTTGAAAGTCAGCGCCAAGTGTCTGACATGAATCGCCCTCCTCGGCGATCGATCGACGAGTGTGTCAAGGCCGCGAATTATTGGGAAACTCCGTCCTTCGATCAGACGTTTAGCAAGAGCGCGGTATTCGAACTGTTCGGGGGGCGATAGCGGGGCTAGGGTCAGGTCTTGCATTCAAGCATTTCGCTCGTACGCTCCGCTCCATGCCCCGTCTGCTGCGCCTCGAACTCTCCGGCGGCCTCCACCACATCACCTTGCGGGGCAATCGCCTCGAGTGCATCTATCTGAACGACGAGGATCGCATTGCCAGGCTCGACATCCGGGGTGCCGTGTGCAAACGCTTCAACCGGGCCTGCCACGCCTGGCGCCAGATGACCAATATGCTTGAATGCAAGACGTGATACCCCGGCTGTGCAATAGCAACCCGGCAATTGCACGGATGGCTGCGCCATCCGACCGCGTGGCGCTGGTCACTTCCACCTTAGGAACGTCGCTGCCTCATGTCCGCACTGAACCGTTTTGCTCAACTGAGGGCGCCCATACTCCTGCTGGCGGCCGCCATCGCGGTTGTTGCGGTCGTGCTGCAGGGCCCCATCCCGCAGCCTGCCAGCTATCACGCCTTTGCAGACGGGCGCGTTCTCCTGGGCATCCCGAACTTCGCGAACACGCTCTCGAATATCCCGTTTCTCTTCGTCGGCATCGCCGGGCTCGTGCTGTTCAGCCGGGGCACTCCACCAGGTGCTTTGCCGTTGCTGCGCCCCGCGTATCTGACCTTCTTCACCGGCACGGCATTGCTCTTTCCGGGGTCGGCCTACTACCACCTGCGCCCGGCGGATGCGACCCTCGCGTGGGACCGCCTTCCCATGACCCTCGCGTTCATGGCCGTCTTCGCCATCATCATCGGGGAACACATCAGCGCCCGTCTCGGCAGGCGTCTGCTGCTACCGCTGCTTGTCTTTGGCGCCTTCTCGGTTCTGTTCTGGCGGCTCAGCGATTCGGGCGATGGCGGCGACCTGCGGCCGTACCTCATCGTTCAGTTCCTTCCCATGCTCCTGATTCCCGCCATCGTGATTCTGTACCGGCCGGCGCTTGAGCCGACGCGCTACCTGTGGGCGCTTCTCGGCTGCTACGGCCTGGCGAAGGCGCTCGAGTTTCTCGACGCCCCGGTGCTCAACCTTACGGGAGTGGTCAGCGGGCACACCCTCAAACACCTTGTGGCGGGTCTGGGCGTTTACTGCCTTCTTCTGGGATTAATGCGCCGCAGAGCCGCGCCAACCGAGCCGTCATCGCCAGTGCCGCGCGCGTGACCTTGCCCCGCATGCTGCGGACTCGCGACCACCAGTGAGGCTCAGGGTCAGGAAGCCCGCGGGCGGATCTTGCCCTTTGCCCCCGCACCCAAGCGGGTTCAAGCCCAGGATGCGGTATCGTCTTCGCGCCTGTTCCCGCATGCGCCACGGGCCGCGGCCCACCCTGGCGCCCCTTCAACCCCCCCACCCCCGAGACCTCCCTTGACCACCATCGCCCAGGTCCGCGCCGGCCACTACCGCATTCCCCTGCCCACCACGCTCACCGACAGCACCCACGGCGAGATGACCCACTTCGAGTTGGTCACCGCGCGCATCACCAACAGTGACGGCGCCGAGGGCACAGGCTACACCTACACCGTGGGCACCAATGGCTCGGCCATCCACGCCACCATCGCCACCGACCTCGCGCCCCTGCTCACCGGCGCCCGGGCCGACTGCATCGAGGCGCTCTGGCAGCGCATGTGGTGGCACCTGCACTACGGCGGACGCGGCGGCGCCGCCACCATGGCCATCGCCGCGGTGGATATCGCCCTGTGGGACCTCAAGGCCCGCCGCCTGGGCCAGCCGCTGTGGACGCTGCTGGGCGGCTTCGATGCGCGCGTGCCCTGCTACGCCGGCGGCATCGATTTGTGGTTCAGCCTCGACGCGCTGCTCGCCCAGACCGACGGCAACCTCGCCAAGGGCTTTCGCGCCATCAAGATGAAGGTGGGCCGCCCCCGGCTGTCGGAGGACGTGGCCCGTGTAAACGCCATGCGCCAGCACCTGGGCCCCGACTTCCCGCTCATGGTGGACGCCAACATGCGCTGGAGCCCCGACGAGGCCATCCGCGCCGCCCGCGCCCTGCAACCCGCCCAGCCCGTGTGGCTGGAAGAGCCCACCATCCCCGACGACATCGCCGGCAACGCCCGCGTGGTGCGCGAGGGCGGGCTGCCCGTGGCCACGGGCGAGAACCTGCACACGGTGCACGAGTTCCACAACCTCATCCACGCCGGCGCCGTCACCTTCCCCGAGCCCGACGTCACCGTGGTGGGCGGAGTCACCGGCTTCATGAAGGTGGCGCGCATCGCCGAGGCCGCCAACCTGCCCGTCACCTCCCACGGCGCCCACGACATCACCGTGCATTGCCTGGCCGCCTGCCCCAACCGCAGCTACCTCGAAGCCCACGGCTTCGGCCTGGACCGCTACATCGCCGAGCCGCTGCGCATCGAAGACGGCTTCGCAGTCGCGCCCGACCGGCCGGGGCACGGCATCAGTTTCGATTGGGAGGGGCTGGAGGGGTTGCGGAGTCGATAAAGGCGGGCGGGGCATACGCCATGCGTACGCAGCCCCATGCCCGGTCAAGGGTTTGCGTTCGCCCGCCCTTGACCCAGCGCTGGATCGGCCAATCTCGTGCCCGAACATTTCCCGCCGTCTGACTCCCGTTGATACCGCCCCGGGTTGGGCCTCCCCTCACCCCTCGCGCGCCCCCGCCGCCACCGCGCTCACCAGCCGGCCCAGGCTGCTGCCCGTGGCGGCCAGCAGCCGGTCGATCCAGCTCCAGCGCGCCAGGGCTTCGGCGTGCACTTCGGCCGACCCGCCCGCCATGGCCAGTTCCAGGCGCGCCCGCAGGTTTTCGGCCAGGGCGGCGTCGGTGGAAACAATGTTGCCCTCGCGGGCCAGCAGCAGGCTGAAGGGGTCGATGTTGGACGAGCCCACGGTGACCCATTGGCCGTCCACCACCGCCACCTTGGCGTGGAGCCAGCTGGTGAGGTATTCGTGGATCTCGATGCCGGCGCGCAGCAGCCCGGCGTACGAGGCGCGGATGGCGTAGTGCACCCAGAAGTGCTCGCGCCGCCCCTGCAGCAACAGGCGCACCTTCACGCCGCGCGCCACGGCGTCGAACAGCGCGCGGCGGAAGCGCTTGCCGGGCAGGAAGTAGGCATTGGCGATGAGGATTTCGTGCCGGGCTGCACCGATGGCTTCGAGATAGGCGTCTTCGATGGCGTGGCGGTTGCGGAAGTTGTCGCGCACCAGGAAGGCCGCGCGACAGCCGTCGCTGAAGGCGGGCTGCGGCGGGCAGGGCAGCATGCGCGGGTCGCGCCGGCGGCGGGCGGCAGTCCAGGCCACCAGCGCCCACAGCCGCCGCAGGGCCTGGTGCACCTCGGCCACCACCGGCCCTTGCAGGCGCACGGCAAAGTCGAAGCGCGGCGCGCCTTCGCCGCGGCCGTCGCGATCGTCCAGCACGTTGATGCCGCCGCAGTAGGCGATGCGCTGGTCGATGAGGGCAAGCTTGCGGTGCATGCGCCGCATGCGGCTGCGGCGCAGGCGAAAGCGGCCCACCTCGGGCCGGAACACCTGCACTGACACGCCAGCCGGTTCGAGAATCTCGCGCAGCGGCGGCAGCAGGTTCGAGGCGCCGAAGCCGTCCACCAGCAGCCGCACGGTGACGCCCCGCGCCGCCGCCCGCGCCAGCGCCTGGGCCACCTGCCACCCGGTGGGGTCGTCGGCGAAGATGTAGGTTTCCAGGTGCACTTCCTCGCGAGCCGCGTCCACGTCGCGCAGCAGCGCGGGAAAGTACTCGTCGCCGGTTTGCAGCAGTTCGACGCGGTTGCCTTCGAGGAAGCGCGGCACGGCGCCCCGCGCCTCAGGCCAGGGAGAGCAGCGCCGACAGGGCGGCGTGGTCGGACAGGCGCGCGAACCGCGGGCCGCTGTGCACGTGGGCGATCTTCACGCGGAAGCCGCGCACATAGATGCGGTCCAGGTGCAGCAGCGGCAGGCGCGAGGGGTAGCTGCGTGCCGGACGCCCGCCCACGTGCTCGAACACCTCTGAAAGACCCAGCTCGCGCACCAGCGGCTCGCCGGCGCGGCGCGTCCAGTCGTTGAAATCGCCGGCAATCACCAGCGGCGCGTCGGCGGGCACCAGCGCTTCGATGCGCGCCCGCAGCCGCCGCACCTGCGCGTGCCGCCAGGCGGCGAACAGCCCCAGGTGCACGTTGATGCAGTGCAGGCGCGAAGACCAGCCGGGTACCTCGACTTCGCAGTGCAGGAGGCCGCGGCGCTCGTAGGCGGACACGGACACATCCTCGTTGTCCCACTTGGCGATGGGAAAGCGCGACAGGATGGCGTTGCCGTGGTGCCCCTCGTCGTACACGGCGTTGCGGCCGTAGGCGTAGTCGCTCCACAGGCTGTCGGCGAAGAATTCGTACTGGGGCTGGCGCGGCCAGTCGGCGTGGCTGCGGGCGTGGCGCGCGTGCAGCCCCTGCACTTCCTGGAGGAACACCAGGTCGGCGCCCACGCCGTGCAGGAAGTCGCGCAGCCCGTGCACCGTGAGACGCCGCTTGAAGGGCGAGAAGCCCTTGTGGATGTTGAAGGTGACCACGTGCAGGGTTTCCATGGCGGCCTCTATTGTGGGGCGCGCTCGAAGGCGCGGTCGAGCAGGCAAGGATCGTCGAAATGGCGGCGGCCCACGAAGGCCGTGGCCTGCCGGCCCCACTGGCGCATGGCGCCGGGTTCGCGCACGCCCATGGGCCAGAACAGCCAGCGCTCGCCGCGCTCGGTGCCGGGCACCATGCCGTCGGCGCGGTAGAGGCTGGCCACGCCGCCGCCGGGCAGGGGAAGGGCGCGCAGCTCGCGCTCGTGGCGCACCTCGTAGGGCAGGCCGGCCGGCGACTCGCCGCTCACCACCACGCGCTGCAGGTAGTGGCTGCCCGAGGCCACCCGCAGCACGATGCGCTGCTCCGGGCCCACGGCGGGAAGGCTCTGGGGCACGAAGGCGGTTTCGTCCAGGGTCTGGGGAGCAGGGCGGGGGCGCGCGCCCGGGGTGGGGAAAAACTGGTGGTAGCAGCCGCAAGGGTGGATGGTGTCGTACACCCAGGGCTCGCCCGCTTCGTCCAGGGTGACGCGCCACACCAGCCCGTCCAGGGAGCCGCCCAGCGTATCGAAGGCGCCGCTGCGCGGCCGGGCGGGAAACCAGAAGGTGTACACGAGCTGGCGCAGCCACCGGCCGCCCACTTGGGTGGTGGCGGTACGCACATAGGCGGCGGGACGCCGCACGTCCACCACCGGCTCCCCGCCGGCATCCATCGCCAGGGTGCCGATGCGGTCGTCGGAGGTGGCCACGTCCACTTCCAGCACCGGGGCATGGCGGCGCACCAGCGCGGCATCCAGGCCCTCGGGAGCAGCGCCCTCGCCCGGCGCGAAGCGCTGCAGCGTGCCGCGCACCGGCAGGCGCTCCAGCGGCGTGCGGAACACGGCCAGGGTGTCGGCCTGGTAGCCGCGCACGCCGATGGCGAAGGGCACGCGGGTGAGCCAGTACAGGCCGGCCACGCGCTTCCAGGTGTCGTAATCGTCGGGCACGGCGAGGGCGCGGGGCTGCTCCCCCCGGGCGGTATCCGCAGTGCGCAGCCGCTCCGCGCAGCCCTCCAGGGCCGCGGGCAGATCGGCCGGCGCGCCACCGGCGCGCGCCGCCAGGGCCGCCCGGGCGGGCGGGGGCAGGCGCGCCAGTTCCAGGGCACGGCCCTCGGCGTCCAGGGCGCGGGCAGCGGCGAGCGCGGCCGGCGCATCGCTGCCGTACAGGTGGGCCGCCGCGCGATCGGCACGCAGGTACGGATGCCCCGGCACAGGCGCCGGGCCACCGTCCCGGGCGGCGGCGGCCAGCACCGCCTCTTCGAAGGCGCCCAGCAGGCGCGCGCAGCGGCCCACGTCGGCATCGGCATCCAGGGTGCGGGCGGAGAAGGGTGCGGCCCGATGGGCCGGTGCGGCGCAGCCCACCGCCAGCAGGACCACGGCGAGGGCTGCCAGCAGAGCGTGCGAGCCGGCGGCGCCGCGGCGCGGCCTCACGACACCCTCACGGCGCGGGCTCCCGGCCCGCGCGCCGCAGGATCTCGCGGGCCATGGCAGCGAACTGGCGCGTCACGGCGCTGCGCATGGCGGCGTTCCCGATCACCGCAGGCACCCAGAAGTCGGGAACGAAGCGGCCCGTGTAGCGCAGACGCACCACGCCGGCCACGGGCTCGATGTCGTAGCGCCCCTGCATCTCGCGAAAGCTGCCTGAAACCGCCCGGGCGGTGATCCAGGCGTGGGGCGACTCCTCGATGTCGAGCCGCACCTCTATGGAGCGGCGCAGGAAGAACAACCCGGCGCTGCCCTGCTGCTCCACCAGCACGCGCTGGCCGGTGCGCTCGATGACGCGGCTTTGCTGCATGTCGGGGATGAAGCGCGCCAGGTTGTCGTAGTCGGTGAGCGGGCCCCAGGCCTGCTCGGGCGTCACCGCCAGTTCGGTGAGCGCCTCCACGATGACGGCCTCGCCCTCGCGGCGCGACACCACGCTGACCTCCTGGGCCAGGGCGGACCACACTGGCACGAGCAGAGCGCACAGCAGCAGCAGGCGGCGCGGGGATGCCATGGAACACGTGCCCCACCGCCGCGCCGTCACCCTTTCAGGGCTCCGCGAGCCGCGGCAGGTGGCGGATAGCGGCCGCATTGCTGGGCGAGAAGCAGCGTTCGGCGGCATCCTCCCAGGGCAGCCACTCAAAGGAGAGGTGCTCGCGCGGCGCCAGCACCACCGGCACCCGCGCCGGCAGGCGCAGCCCGAAGACGTGCTCGGTGTTACGGGTGACCCCGGGCGGGTAGCGCCACTGCCACCGCGGATAGATGTCGTATTCGTTGCTGTAGCCGAAGTCGATGAGTTTCCCGGCGGCCGCAGGGATTCCGGTTTCCTCGAACACCTCGCGGGCGCAGGCGCCCTGCAGCGGCTCGTCTTCCGCGTCGAGGCTGCCGGTGACCGACTGCCAGAAGCCCGGGTGATCCGCGCGCTCGATGAGCAGCACTTCCAGCGCCGGGGTGTGAATGACCACCAGCACCGAGCGCGGGATCTTGAAGACCATGGGGCGCGGCGCGTCAGCGCACCTTGATGTGCAGCTCGCGCAACTGCTTCTCGTCCACGGGGCTGGGGGCGCGGGTGAGCAGGCACTGGGCGCGCTGCGTCTTGGGGAAGGCGATCACGTCGCGGATTGAATCGGCGCCGGTCATCATGGTGACGATGCGGTCCAGGCCGAAGGCGATGCCGCCGTGGGGAGGCGCGCCGTACTGCAGGGCATCGAGCAGGAAGCCGAACTTGGCGCGCGCCTCATCGTGTCCGATGGCGAGCGCTGTGAACACCTTGGACTGCACCGTCTGGTCGTGAATCCGCACCGAGCCGCCGCCGATTTCCCAGCCGTTGAGCACCATGTCGTAGGCCTTGGCCTGGGCCTTGCCCGGGTCGGTGTCGAGGAAGCCCTCGTGGCCGTCCTGGGGGCTGGTGAAGGGATGGTGGAGCGCGTCCCAGCGCTTGTCTTCCTCGTTCCAGTCGAACATGGGGAAGTCCATCACCCACAGGGGCTTCCACTCCTTGGAGGCGAGGCCGTGGTCGTGGCCGATCTTCGCGCGCAGCGCACCCATGGCGTCGTTCACTACCTTGGCCTTGTCGGCGCCGAAGAAGATGACATCGCCATCCTCCGCGCCGGTGCGTTCCATGACGTTGAGCACCACGGGCTCGGGCAGGAACTTGAGGATGGGCGACTGCAGGCCTTCCATGCCCTTGGCCCAGTCGTTGACCTTCACGTAGGCCAGCCCCTTGGCGCCATAGATGGCCACGAACTGGGTGTAGTCGTCGATCTCCTTGCGCGAGAGCTTGCCGCCGCCGGGCACGCGCAGGGCCGCCACCCGCCCGCCGGGCATGAGCGCGGCCTCGCGGAACACCTTGAAGTCCACCTCGCGCATCAGGTCGGTGATCTCGGTGAGCACCAGCGGCACGCGCAGGTCGGGCTTGTCGGAGCCGTACTTCGACATGGCCTCGGCGAAGCTCATGCGCGGAAAGGGCGCGGGCAGTTCGATGCCGGCGGCCTCGCGGAACACCGTGCGGATCATCTCTTCCATGAGCCCCGTAATCTCGGCCACGCCCAGGAAGGAGGTCTCAATGTCGATCTGCGTGAACTCGGGCTGGCGGTCGGCGCGCAGGTCCTCGTCGCGGAAGCACTTGGTGATCTGGTAGTAGCGGTCGAAGCCCGCCATCATGAGCATCTGCTTGAACAGCTGGGGCGACTGCGGCAGGGCGAAGAACTCGCCGTGGTGCACGCGCGAGGGCACCAGGTAGTCGCGCGCGCCCTCGGGCGTGGACTTGGTGAGCATGGGCGTCTCGATGTCGATGAAGCCCTGAGCATCGAGCCAGCGGCGCACCGCCATGGCCACCTTGTAGCGAAGCCGGAGGTTGCGCTGCATCTGCGGGCGGCGCAGGTCGAGTACGCGGTGCTCGAGGCGCACGGTCTCGGAGATGTTGTCATCGTCGAGCTGGAAGGGCGGGGTGAGCGCCGTGTTGAGAATCTCCATGTGCCTGGCCAGCACCTCGATCTCGCCGCTGTGCAGGTTGGCGTTGGCGGTGCCCTGGGGCCGCTCTCGCACCAGCCCCTCCAGCCGCACCACGTACTCGCTGCGCGCGCGATCGGCGGTGGCGAAGGTTTCGGGGGTGTCGGGATCCACCACCACCTGCACCAGGCCCTCGCGGTCGCGCAGGTCGATGAAGATCACGCCGCCGTGGTCGCGCCGGCGGTGCACCCAGCCGTACAGGGTGACCGTCTGGCCGAGATAGGTCTTGTCGATGAGGCCGCAGTAGTTGGTGCGCATGAAGGGGCTTCGCGATGAAATGATGGGAAGGGCGCGCCGGCCTCAGGCCGCGTGCCCGTGGGGCCGCGGGGCGGCGGGCGGGGCAACGCCCATGGAGATCACGTACTTGAGCGCTTCGTCCACGCTCATGTCCAGCTCGATCACATCCTGGCGCGGCAGCATGATGAAGTAGCCGCCGGTGGGATTGGGGGTGGTGGGCACGTACACGCTGACCCATTCGCCCTTCAGGTGATTGGCCACGTCGCCGCCCGGGGTGCCGGTGAGGAATGCGATGGTCCACATGCCCTCGCGCGGCCACTGCACCAGCAACGCCTTGCGGAAGGCCTCGCCCTTGGAGGAGAACAGCGTGTCCGACACCTGCTTGACGCTGTTGTAGATGGACTTCACCACGGGGATGCGGCCCAGCAGCCGCTCCCAGCCCTCCACAACGCGCTGCCCGATGAAGTTGGCCGCCAGCACACCCGTGACCAGCAGCACCAGCAGCGTGAGGACCACTCCCAGGCCCGGCACGTCGAAACCCATCCACGCGGCTGGCCGCCACGCCTCGGGCAGCAGCAGCAGGGTCTGGTCCATGGTGGTGATCAGGGCCCGCAGCACCCAGAAGGTGATGCCCAGGGGCACCCAGATCAACAGGCCGGTGATGAGATAGCGTCGCATCCGTGAAGCCGGAAAAGCCGCGGAGGGTGTGGGTTCACACCCTCCGCGTCGGGAAAGGGGTCTCCCGCGGCGGGGCGCGGGAGGCTCGGTGTCAGTGACAGGCGCAGTTGGTGCCGCAGGCCGCCGCCGCGGTGCCGCCGCTGTCGCTGGCGGCAGTGCCGCTGCTGGTGCCGGCATCGGACGCGGCGGACTTGCCGCCGTCGGCGCCCGATTCGGTCTTGGCCGCCGGCTTGGCGCCGTTGTTGCGGAAGTCGGTGGCGTACCAGCCGCTGCCCTTGAGCTGGAAGCCAGCCGCCGAGATGAGCTTGGTCATGGACGAGTTGCCGCAGGAGGGGCAGACGCTGATGGGCGCATCGCTCACTTTCTGGAGAAACTCCTTCTCCAGGCCGCAACTGCCGCAGCGGTATTCGTAGATGGGCATGATATCCCCCGGAAAATGAAGGCGAATTATAGACGGCCACGCGGCACCCCGCGCGTTTTGCGCAAGTATGGGCGGGGAGCGGCCGCCTCAAGAGGCCCCTTCCACCGCGGCGCCGCGCCCGGTAGCCTTCCGGGCCGCCTTCAACCGCCCTCTCCGGCCCTGCCGCCATGCTAAATCCCACCCGCTGGCCCTACCCTCGCGTCATCGCCCACCGGGGCGGCGGCGTGCACGCGCCCGAAAATACGCTGGTGGGCGTCCGCGTGGCGGGCTCCCTGGGCTTCGGCGGGGTGGAGTTCGACGTGCGGCTGGCGCGCTACGCGGTGCCGGTGTTGATGCATGACGACACGCTAGAGCGCACCACCAGCGGCGCGGGACCGGTGGGCGAGCTCGATGCCGCCGAGTTGCGCGCCCTGGACGCTGGCAGCTGGTTCGGCAATGAGTATGCGGGTGAGCACGTGCCCACCTTCGAAGCCGCCAGCGCGCTGTGCCGCGGGTTGGGCCTGTGGGCCAACGTGGAGATCAAGGCCGAGGGCCCGGATGAGGCGGCGGAGGCCGGCCGGGTGATCGCCGGCCAGGCGGCGAGGCTGTGGCGCACGGCCAGCCCGGCGCCACTGCTGTCTTCCTTCTCCGAGGAAGCCCTGGCAGCCGCCCGGGAGGCGGCGCCCGACCTGCCCCGCGCGCTGCTGGTGCACGCTGCGCCGGCGGACTGGCGCGAGCGGTTGCTGGCCCTGGGTTGCCGGGCCCTGCACTGCCACCACGAGACGGTGACGCCGCCGCTGGTGGCGGCGCTGCACGAGGCGGGGTTCGGCCTGCTCGCCTACCCGGTGAATGCCGTGGGCCGCGCGGTGCAGCTCTTCCAGATGGGCGTGGATGCGGTGGTCACCGACGAGCTGCGCGACGTGCGCCCCGACCTGCCGGCGCAGTTCGGGATCGCGGGTTAGCGAAGCCCGCGCGGCGCGCGCGGCGCAGTCAGTCCCGCCCTGACCGGAAGATGGACCACATGATCCACAGGCCATTCACGGCGGCGATCAGGAAACCCAGCAGACCGAACACCGGCAGGCCGAGCAGCTCGGGGCCGCCCTTCACCGTCATGACGATGGAGGAGCCCACGATGAGGGCGGCGGTCACCACGCCGAGGGTGAGCCGGTTGCTGCTGCGGTCGAGCTGGCGGCCGAAGTGGTCGAGGCGCTTCAGATCAAGCTCGATCTTCATGCGGCCGCGGCGGGCATCGCGCAGCAGCCGCGACACGTCGCCGGGAAGGCCCTGCAAGGCGCTGATCACCGCCGAGAGACTGTGCTGCACGCGCTTGGCCAAGGCGCCCGGCTGGTAGCGGTCGAGGATCACAGCGCGCACGAAAGGCCGCAGGTGATCCACCAGGTGGAACTCGGGATCGAGCTGCCGGCCCAGGCCCTCGACGGAGATGAGGGCCTTGAACAGCAAAGTGAGGTCGGACGGCAGCACGATGTGGTGGTCGCGCATGATGGCGGTGATGTCCGAGAGCAACTGGCCGAGGCGGATTTCCTGCAGCGACAGGTGCTCGTAGGTGAACACCAGCTCGCCCAGATCGTTGGCGAGCCGCGCCTCGTCCACGTCGACGGAGGCGGTCCAGTCCAGCAGCACTTCCATCATGCCCTGCTCGTCTCGCCGGGACAGGGCCGCGAGCAGGTCCACGATCTGGTCGCGCCGGCTGGGCGACAGCCGCCCGGTCATGCCGAAGTCGATGATGCACAGCCGGTTGCCAGGCAGGTAAAAGACGTTGCCAGGGTGCGGATCGGCGTGGAAGAAACCGTCGCGCAGGATCATCTTCAGCACCGCATCCGCACCGCGGCGGGCGAGGATCTTGCGATCGAGGCCAGCGCGCTCCACCAGCTCCAGGTCGTTGCCCGGCACGCCCTCCACGTAGTCCTGCACGTTCATCACGGCGCTGGTGTGCTGCCAGTGGATGCGCGGAATGACGATGGTGGGGTCGCTCGCGAAGTTGTGCGCGAAGCGGTCCTGCCCGCGCGCTTCGGCGGCCAGGTCGAGCTCGCGATTGAGCGAGCGCCCGAACTGGGCCACCATCTCCACGGGCTGGAAGCGCGCCAGTTCGAGCAGCTCGGTCTGGGCCACGGCGGCGATGTAGCCGAGGATGCGCAGGTCGGCGTCGATCTTGGTGCGGATGCCCGGGCGGCGAATCTTGAGCACCACCGCCGTGCCGTCGGGGAGCCGGGCGCGGTGCACCTGGGCGATGGAGGCGGCAGCATGGGCTCGTTCGTCGAGGTCGCGGAACACCTCATGAGGCGACGCCCCCAGCGCTTTCTCCAGCTCCGGCAGCAGCTCGGCGAAGGGCACCGGCGGCACGGCGGTCTGCAGCTTCTCGAACTCGGCGATCCAGTCGGGGGCGAACAAGTCCACGCGAGTGGCAAGCACTTGGCCTAGTTTCACGAAGGTGGGCCCCATGGCCTCGAGGGCCATGCGCACGCGCACCGGCGGGTCGAGCCCCGCCAGCGCGGGATCGCGGCCGCCCACCAGCAGTTCTCCGGCGCGCTCTAGCACGCTCACGGTGCCCGAGCGGTTCACGGCATCGCCAAAACCGTGGCGCACCAGGATGCCGGCCAGCTCGCGCAGGCGCGGCAGGTCCCGCATGGCGTGGAGAGTTTCGAGCAGCATGGCGCGATTGTGCGCGCGGCGGCGGCGGCGGTGCTGTCAGGGCACCGCGCCGGGAGCCCTCAGGTGCTGGCGGCGCCGCCGGGGCGCGAGGGCGCCAGGGCCAGCGAGCCGAGGCCGAGCAACAGCACCACGAATCCGATCCACGGCCCGACCCAGGGAATGCGCGCAGCCAGGGCCAGGGCCGCCAGCGCCAGGGCAAAGGCCAGCGCACGCGGCCGCAAGCCCGCAGCACCCGGTTTGAAGCGCGCCAGCGAGGCGTCACCCAGCGCCACCACGCCAGCCAAGTAACCCACCACCAGCAGCGGAAAGTACACGGCCAGCGCAACCAGCCCGATGGGAATGCCGATGACGGTGACCATGAGCAGGATCGCGCCCATGGGGATGCCCACCAGCAGGGCGAAGCCCAGTCCGGCGCTGGCCAGCGGCCGGGAGGTGACGCCTGCCGCGGCCCGGCGCGACAGCTGCGGGAACAACCCCAGCGTCAGCAAGCCCAGCAGCAGCAGCCCGAGAATCCAGGCAGCGAAGAGCACCCCGCCCACCACCTGCTTGGCGCTGTCCGGCATCGCGGGCGCCTCCACCACTTCGTGGCGCACGCCACCGGCGATACGGGCGCCCTCGGTCACCCGTGGTGGCGAAGGCGAACGCACGATCAGCGCTCCGCCGATGCGGGCCCGCGGACCCACCTCCACCTCGCGCCCGGCGACCAGCACGTCGCCCGCGGCATCACCGTCGAAGCGCACCATGCCGCCGGCGAGATAGAGCGCCGCCGCGGCCGTGCCGTCGAAGCGCACCTTGCCGCCAGCCACGGCGCTGTCGCCGCCAAAGCGCGCGGTGCGCCCCACCGTCACCTCGCCCCCCACCAGCCGCGCCGATTCCGCCACGGTGGCGTCCACGCGCAGGCTGCCGCCCGCGGCGTACAGGTCCTGGCCTACCCGCGCCCGGGCGTCCACCGTGCCCCCGGCCAGCACCGCATCGCCGCCCACGTCCGCGCCGAGCACCACGGCGCCGCCCGCGGCGATGGCATCGCCGGCACCGGGCTTGTCCAGTTCCACACGCCCGCCTGCAGCGTAGCGATCGGCGCCGACGGTGCGCTCCGAGGCGCGGTCGTCACTGTCCCACCCGCGGTCGTCGGCCCAGACCGCGGACAGCAGCGCGAGGCAGGCAAGGCCCGCCGCCAGCCGCCGCGGAAAGCCCATGGGCCTGTTCAACGGGCGTGCCCGCCCTGGTCGAGCATGCGGTCGCGGGCCTTGAAGTACTTGCGGGCGTAGGCCACCAACTGGCCGTCGGAGGGGTGGTCCACCGTTTCCACGCCCATCACCTTGGGCTCCATGACGTGGTCGTGCTTGTGGATGTGGCGGATGAGCTCGAGCTTGGCGCTGCCCGGCCCCACCACCAGGATCTCGTGCGCACCCTGGAGCAGTTCCACCACCTTGTGCAGGTAGTCGGCGGGCGCGCCCACGTGGCCGGAGCCCACCGAGCCGCGCTTGTGGTGCATGTGGGGATGGGCATTGCCTGCGTGGGCGACGAACTTCTCCACGTCCTCGGGGGTGAAGTGGAACACATGGGCGTCGGAGTGATCGATCCAGACCACCGCGTGGAAATGAGACATGGATTTGCCTTTTTTGGGTTGTCGTCGTTGCGGGGATGGGCGCGGGGCAGCTACTTCTTCGGCTGGCCATACTGCGCCAGCGTCTCGGACATGGCGGCGAGAAAGCCGCTGGCGGCCTGGGCCATGCGTTCGCTCATGAGACGCGCCGCTTCCACGCTTTCGCGTGCGCCGTCGCTAGCCGCGCTGGCCATGCGCTGGGAAAATTCGGTCATGGTACGCGCTACCACGCCCCCGGTGTCGGTGCCGACGCGGGCGGCATGGGCGAGGATCTCCTGAGTTTCGGTGCGCACCCTTCCGCCCACTCGCTCAGCGGCGCTTCCCATGGCAGACAGCAGATCGCCCTCCATGTGCTTGAGCCCCTCCATCGTGCCGCGCAGTTCGGTGTCGTTGAAATCGCGCGCCCGGGCGGCGAGATCCTGCATGGCGAGCTGGGTGGCGTGGGCAGACTTGGTGAAGGCCTCGTCCATGCCCTTGAAGGCCTCGTCCAGCGCCTGCTTCATCTCAGCACCGCGCTTCTCGGCGCCGGTGGCAACGCCCTCGGACATGTCGCGCATCACCTCGCGCATGGCGTCGAAATCGAGCCTGCGTGCCCGGATGGCGGCCAGGGTGAGATCGCGCACCCGGGCGCGGATGTCGTCGCCGGCCATGGAATCGGCCGCGGCGGACTTCAGGGTTTCGTCGGCCATGAGAGGCTCCTCGCGAAGGGGTTTGTCACGAGGTCATTGTGTCGCCGCGGCGAGGCGCGGCGCTTGATTCAGGTCAACGGGGCTGAAGCCAGCCTCCAGCGGCCGGGCGCCGGCGGCAGGCCCGCCGGCCAGGGTGCCTCAGGCCGCCTGCTCCAGCGGAGGCTCGGCCCGGTCCTCGGCGGCGAGATGGGCATCGCCGCGCCAGTGGATCAGCTCCAGGGCCCCATTCAGGTGCTCCACGATGGCCGTGCAGCTGTCCACCCAGTCGCCGCAGTTGACGTAGAGCACGCCGTCCACCTGCTTCATGGCGGCGGCGTGGATGTGGCCGCACACCACGCCGTCGAAGCCGCGCGCCTTCACGCCGCGGCAGATGGATTCCTCGAAGCCGTAGATGAACTCCAGCGCGCCCTTCACCTGGCGCTTGGCGAATCCCGCCAGCGACCAGTAGCCGGAGATGCGCAGGGTGCGACGCAGCCACGACAGCCAGATGTTCAGGCGCACCAGCAGGTTGTAGGTGACATCGCCAAGCACCGCCACCCAGCGGTGGTAGCGCGTCACCTGGTCGAACTCGTCGCCGTGCAGCAGCAGCAGCCGCCGGCCATCGGCCGTGACGTGCTCGTGTTCAGGCACCACCTGGATGTCGCCGAAGGACGTGCCCGCATACTCGCGCAGCGCCTCGTCGTGGTTGCCGGGCACGAACACCACCTTCACCCCGTGGCGCGCCTTGCGCAGCACCTTCTGCACCACGGTGTTCTGGGCGGCGGACCAGTGGATGCCGCGGCTCATGGCCCAGAAGTCCACGATGTCGCCCACCAGGAACAGTTGGTCGCACTCGTGGTGCTTCAGGAAGGACAGCAGCTGGTCGGCCTGGCAGGCGCGTGTGCCCAGGTGGATGTCGGAGAGGAAGATGGAGCGGACGCGGGGCATGAGTCAGGGCCCGGCGAGGCGGACCGTGCCATGGCCCGGGGTGGGAAGGCGGCACGATCCGGGCTTGGGAGCAGCCGTGCGGAGCGAACACGTCGAGACGTTGAGCATCGGCGAAAGACGCTAGCGCGCCCGTGTTACACCGATGTGAATCCTCGCCCCTAATCGAAGCAGTGCAACGCCTCGCGGTTCGCGTCGATGAAGCCCCAGTCATACACCACACCCAGCCCGGGCCCCGCCGGCACGGGCACGCAGCCGTCCGCGCCCACGCAGTCGAGCTGGTCGTTGTAGCCGCAGGCGTACACGGGCGGCACGGCGTTGGGCGTGTCCGGCCCCACCAGCGCCACTTCGTAGAAGTTGCTGTTGCGCATGGCCGACATGCAGTGCCGGTGCGCCGGCCCGCAGGCGTGGATCTCCACATCGATGCCGAAGGCCTCGCCCAGGTGCGCGATCTTCATGGCGCCGGTGATGCCCATGTCGTACTCGGGGTCCACGCGCAGGAAGTCTGTGCCGCCCTGCACCAGGAAATCGGCCTTGGGCTCCACGCCGCGCACGTGCTCGGTCTGCAGGATGGGCGTGCGGATCATCTCGCGCAGCCTGCGGTGGGCGAAGGCGGAGGTGCCCGAGTCGCGGAACGGGTCTTCGTACCAGAAGTAATCCGCCTCGTCGCAGGCGCGGCCCACGTAGAGCGCGTCGGCGAAGGTGCGCAGCTCGCAGGCCGGGTCGATCATCAGGGTCATGCGATCGCCCATGACCTTGCGAACGTGCAGCAGGTTGGCGGCCTCCTCGCGCGGGTTGCCGTCGTTCCAGCCATGGATCTTGAAGGCGCGGTAGCCCATGGCGTGGCACTGCTCGGCGAAGGCGGCGTACTTCTCCTTGCTGTCCAGGCCGCCGTTGCGGTCGCCGTGGTAGGTGCTGGCATAGGCGGGCAGCCGCTTGCGGTAGCCGCCCAGCAGTTCACTCACCGAGGCGCCGAGCTTTTTTCCGGCCAGATCCCACAGGGCGATGTCCAGCGGCCCGTGGCCCATGTGGTCGAACTGGCGCGCCTGGCGCTTGAGATCGTCGTAGATCAGCTCGCGCTGCGTGGCGTCGCGCCCGATGAGGTAGGGCGCCAGCATGAGCGTCTGGCCCAGCGCCGAGGCCGAGGCCACCCAGTGGGTGACATACTCGCCGCGCAGGCCATCGGCGGTCTGGATGATCACGGCATACTTGGTGAAGCGGGTGCTCGCCCCCTTGGAGTAGGCAATGGCGCCCACGCCGCCGCCGCGCACCTGGCCCAAATTGCGGCCCTCGAAGCCGAATACGTGCACTTCGACCCTGTCGATGCGGCTCATGACGTTCTCCCTGATTATGGTTGGCGCGGCTGCAGCGAGGATAACAAGGCAAAGCGTCTCCAGTGCCCGGTAAGATCGCTCCCTCCACCACCACCTGGCCCGCCATGGAAAGGATGCTCACCTGCGCTGCCCTGTGCACTGCCCTTGCCGCCCTGCCGTCGCCCGGCGCGGGCGCGAACGAGCGCGCCATCGAGGCACCGGCAGTGGACGTGCGCGCGGCATCCACCGCTGCCTTCCAGCGCCGCGCCGTGGAACTGCAGCGCGGCCTCTACCAGTCCACGCTCTCCGCCGCCTCGGCAGTGGCGGCGCGGGCAGAGGCCGGGCTGTGCACCGAGCTGGCACGCAACCGGGCCCGGCGCTATCGCGAGATCCTCGCCTCGGCTCTGGGCGAGGCTGGCAAGGCGGACGCGGTGGCCGCGGAGCATCCCGCCCGGGCGGCGGCGCTGTACCGCCGGGCCGAGCGCATCGCCAGCGGCGTGGTGGCGGGCGCGGCCTCCATCGGCTGTGAGGCCGAGGGATGAGCGCGCAGCCGCTCTTTCCACGGGCGCCCGCGGGAGTCCTCGCCGGATTCGTGGCGGCCATGGTGGCGGTGATCGCCGCCTCCAACGTGCTCGTCCAGCAACCGGTCAACGACTGGCTCACCTGGGGTGCCATCACCTATCCCTTCGCCTTCCTGGTCACCGACCTGGCGAACCGCTTCCACGGCCCGGCTTTCGCCCGGCGCGTGGTGTGGGCGGGCTTTGTGATTGCCGTGGCGGCCTCGGCGTGGCTGGCTACGCCGCGCATCGCGGTGGCCTCCGGCACGGCCTTCCTGCTGGCCGAGCTGGTGGACGTGCGCATCTTCGACCGGCTGCGTCACCAGGCGTGGTGGCGGCCGCCGCTGGTGTCCACCCTGGCGGGATCGGTGCTGGACACGGCAATCTTCTTCTGCGTGGCCTTCGCCGGCACGGACATGCCGTGGATCACCCTTGCCCTGGGGGATCTGGGGGTGAAGTTCGGGCTGGCGCTGGCCACGCTGCTGCCGTTTCGCGCGGCGCTGGCGCTGTGGAGGCCTCAGGCGTGAGGCGGCCGCGCGCGGTGCGCGGTGGCGCGGTCCTGGCAGCGCTGGCCTGCGGCCTGGCGCTGGCGGCCTGCCCCCTTGGCAGCGCGAACGGCGTGGACCCGCCGGGCACGGCCAACGCCGCCCCCATGGACCGCGGCCAGGCGCTGTCGGCCCTGGAGTCCGCCGAAGCGCCGCAGCGACGCCTTGCGGTGCTACGGCTTGCGAACGTGGCTCTTCCAGAGGACGCGGCAGCGCTGGTGGACACCCTGCGCGACGACGACGAGGAGGTGCGTGAGCTGGCCGAAGGGGCGCTGTGGGCGCTCTGGGGCCGCTCGGGCGATCCCGGCGTGGACGCGCGCCTGCAGCGAGGCACCGCGCTCATGGGCGAGGGCCAGCTGGACGAGAGCATCGCCGTGTTCTCGGCCATCATCACCGAGCGGCCCGACTTCGCCGAGGCGTGGAACAAGCGCGCCACAGCGCTCTTCCTGAAGGGCGACTACCAGGGCTCCATGGCCGACTGCGCCGAAGTGGACCGGCGCAACCCCCGGCACTTCGGGATGATGGCTGGCATGGGCCAGGTCTGGCTGCGCCTGGGCGATCTGGAGAAGGCGGAGGGCTGGCTCACGCGCGCACTGGAGGTCAACCCGAACATGACCGGCGTGGCGGCGATGCTGGAAGCTATCCGCACCGAGCGTCACCGCCGCGGCCGCCGCGACACCTGAGTCAGCAGCCCCGCGCCCCCGGACAGGATGGCGAGGTGCTTCCGGCGCTTCCCCTTGCCGCCCGCCCCGCACCGCCGAATCAGGCGGCGGCGCGCTGGGTTTCCGTGGCGGGAGAGGAGAATTCGGCCAGCAGTTGCGCCTCCTTCTGCTTTGCAGCATGCAGGTGACGCTCCTTCACGTGGCCGAAGCCGCGAATCTCCTCGGGGATGGAGGCGATGCGTGCGGCCAGGACCAGGTTGCCGGCATCGAGCTTTGCAAGGAGCCCGCGCACCGTCTGCTCGTATTGCCCGATGAGCGCGCGCTCGGTGCGCCGCTCGGTGGTGCGGCCGAAGATGTCGAAGGGGCCGCCGCGCAGGAAGCGCAGCCTGGCCAGCACCTTGAAGGCGTGCCACACCCACGGGCCGTACTGCGACTTGCGCAGCTCGCCGGTGGTCTTGTCGCGCTTGGACAGCAGCGGCGGCGCCAGGTGGAAGCGCAGGGAATAGTCGCCGTCGAACTGCGCCTCCAGCTTTTTCCTGAACTCGCCGCTGGTGTAGAGCCGCGCCACCTCGTACTCGTCCTTGTAGGCCATGAGCTTGAAGAAGTAGCGCGCCACGGCCTCGGTGAGCGCGGTGGACCCCGGCGCCTGCCGCGACTCAGCCGCGCGCACTTCGTCCACCAGCCGGCGGTAGCGGCCCGCCCAGGCGGCGTTCTGGTAGCCGGTGAGGAATGCCACGCGGCGCTCGATCATCTCGTCCAGGGACTCGGACACGCGCACGCTGGACTGCTTCTCCGCCCGGGGCGCCACGAGGTTTTGCACCGCGTTGAGGTCGGCGGCGGCGCGGCGGCCCCACAGCAGCGCCGCCTGGTTCATCTTGACCGCCGCGCCGTTGAGATCGATGGCCTTGTTCAGGGCCTCCCAGGACACCGGCACCAGCCCGCGCTGCCAGGCATAGCCCAGCATGAACATGTTGGTGGCGATGGAGTCGCCCATGAGCGTGGTGGCAATGCGCTGCGCGTCCACGAACTCGGCGTTTTCCGCGCCCACGCCCTTGCGGATGGTGTCCTGCAGGTCGGCCGAGGGGAAGCGCGCGTCGGCGTTGCGGGTGAAATCACCCGTCATCTGGCGATGCAGGTTCACCACCATGCGCGTGCCCAGTCGGGTGCCGCCCATGGTCTTCTGGCTGGCGGATACCACCAGGTCGCAGCCCAGCACCAGCTTCGCTCCGCCCGCGCCCAGGCGCACGGTCCTGATCTGGTCGGGATGGGCGGAGATCTGCAAGTGGCTCCACACCGCACCGCCCTTCTGGGCGAGGCCCGCCATGTCCAGCGCCGCGAAACCCTTGCCCTCCAGGTGCGCGGCCATGCCCACGATGGCGCCGATGGTCACCACCCCCGTGCCACCCACGCCCGTGACCAGAATGCCGTAGGGCTGGTCGAGCGCCGGAAGCGTCGGCTCCGGCAGCGCCGGGAAGGGACCGTCCACGTTCGCACCCGCCGGCTTGGGCGGGGCGATCTTGCGCACGCCGCCGCCGTGCACGGTGACGAAGCTGGGACAGAAGCCCTTCACGCAGGAGTAGTCCTTGTTGCAGGCCGACTGGTCGATGGCGCGCTTACGTCCGAACTCGGTTTCCAGCGGCGTGACCGACACGCAGTTGGACTTCACGCCGCAGTCGCCGCAGCCCTCGCACACCAGATCGTTGATGAACACGCGCTTGGGCGGGTCGGGGTAGAGGTTCTTCTTGCGGCGGCGGCGCTTCTCGGCAGCGCAGGTCTGATCGTAGACGATCAGGGAAACGCCCTTCTCGCCGGTGAAGCTTTTCTGCACCTCGAGATAGTCGTCGCGATGATGCACGGTGACGCCGGGCGCGAAGCCGGCGTCAGCGCCGTACTTCTCGGGCTCGTCGGTGACCACCGCGATGCGCTTCACACCCTCGGCGTGCATCTGCCGGGTGATCTGGGGCACGGTGAGCTGGCCGTCCACGTGCTGGCCGCCGGTCATGGCCACGGCGTCGTTGTAGAGGATCTTGTAGGTCATGGTGGCGCCCGAGGCCACTGCCGCGCGCACCGCCAGCGAACCGGAATGGAAGTAGGTGCCGTCGCCGATGTTCTGGAAGATGTGATTGGTCTCCACGAAGGGCGCCATGCCCATCCAGCTGGCGCCCTCGCCGCCCATCTGGGTGTAGCCCGCGGTGTTGCGGTTCATCCACTGGGACATGAAGTGGCAGCCGATGCCGGCCATGGCCTTGCTGCCCTCGGGCACGCGGGTGCCGGTGTTGTGCGGGCAGCCGGAGCAGAAGTAAGGCGTGCGCTCCATGGCGGGTTTTTCCGGCTCGCGCCCGCGCAGGCGCTCCTGCTCGGCCACGCGGGCGGCCAGTTGCTCGTCGTGGCCCGCTTCGAGGATTCGCCGGCCGATGGCGATGGCGATCTCGTTGGGGTCCAGCGCCGCGTTGCTCTGGAACAGCAGGCGGCCGGCGCGGTCGTTCTTGCCTTCCACCATAGGCGCGCCGGGAACGCCGTAGAGCGCATCCTTGAGCTGAGGCTCGATGAGCGCGCGCTTCTCCTCCACCACCAGCACCTGCTCCAGGCCCTCGGCGAAGCGGCGCGCACCCTCGGGCTCGAGGGGCCAGGTCATGCCCACCTTGTAGACGCGCAGGCCGAGGCGCGCGGCCTCGGCGTCGTCGATGCCCAGGCAGGCGAGCGCCTGGCGCACATCCATGTAGGACTTGCCGCAGGTGGCGATGCCGAAGCGCGCCTTCGGGCTGTCGATCACCACTCGGTCGATGGCATTGGCACGGGCGAAGGCCTTCACCGCCTCGATCTTGACGCGGTGCAGCCGCGCCTCCTGGTCCAGGGGCTGGTCCGGGAAGCGGATGTGCGGGCCGCCGGGCGGAAACTGGAAGTCCTCGGGGATGCGGATGCGGATGCGTGCCGGGTCCACGTCCACCGAGGCGGTGGCGTCGATGGTGTCCTTCATGCACTTGAGGCCAACCCACACGCCGGCGTAGCGCGACAGCGCCCAGCCCACCAGGCCGTAGTCGAGCAGCTCCTGCACGCCGGCCGGATTGAGCACCGGGATCATGGCGTCCACCATGGCGAACTCGCTCTGGTGCGCGGTGGTGGAGGATTCGCAGGTGTGGTCATCGCCCATGAGCGCGATCACCCCGCCCTTGGGCGCGGTACCGGCGAGATTGCCGTGGCGGAAGGCGTCTCCCGTGCGGTCCACACCGGGCCCCTTGCCGTACCAGATGGCGAACACGCCGTCGTACTTGTTGTCGCCGTCCAGGTGGGCCTGCTGCGTGCCCCAGCAGGCCGTGGCCGCGAGATCTTCGTTCACACCGGGGTTGAAGACGATGTGGTGCTCGTCCAGCAGCTTGCGCGCGGCAGTGAGCTGCTGGTCATAGCCGCCCAGGGGGCTGCCGCGGTAGCCGGAGATGTAGGCAGCGGTGTTGAGTCCGGCGGCCAGGTCGCGGCGGCGCTGCATCATGGGCAGGCGCACCAGCGCCTGGGTGCCAGTGATGAAAATGCGGCCCTTGTCCAGGGTGTACTTGTCGGTGAGGGAAACGTCGATCAGTGCCATGGTGTGCTCCGCGGCGCGGATGGACCCGCGTCCTTGTGCTGGTGAATGCTGCATTCTGCCAAAGCGGGCGGCAGGAGGATGTCCTTCAGGCCCTCAGCGCTCGATCACCACCTTGCCGGTGTGAGCAGCGCCGGCCAGGTGGTCGTAGGCCGCGCGCGCCTCGTGGAAACCGAAACTGCGGTGGATGGGCGGGCGCAGCCCGGAGGTGGCAATGGCGCGGTTCATGTCCTCGAACATCTCTCGCGAGCCCACGTAGATGCCCTGCACCTTCACGCCGCGGCGCAGGATAGCGGCGGTGCTGACGGGGCCGGCGACGCCGGTGAGCACGCCGATCATGGCCACGGTGCCGCCCAGCCGCACGGCGGCCAGCGACTTCTCGAAGGTGCCCGCGCCGCCCACCTCCACCACGATGTCGGCGCCCCGGCCGCCGGTGAGTTCGAGTACTGCCTTGTCCCAGTCCGGTTGCGCACGATAGTTGACGGTGGCGTGGGCACCCAGTCCCGTGGCCACCGCGAGTTTCTCGTCGCTGCTGGAGGTGACGATGACCCTCGCGCCGGACAAGCGCGCAAATTGCAACGCGAGCAGCGAAACGCCGCCAGTCCCCAGGCACAGCACCGTGTCGCCCGGCTTGAGGCCGCCGCCGTGCACCAGCGCGTTCCACGCCGTCACCGCCGCGCAGGGCAGGCAGGCGGCCTCGGCGTCGGTGAGGTGTGCCGGCACCTTGACGACCCCCTGCTCGGAGAGCACCACGTGCTCGGCAAGCATGCCGTCAATGGCTCCGCCCAGCGCGCTACCCGGCGCTTCAGGCGGGATGCCGCCACCGAGCCAGGCCTGCATGAAACAGCCGGCCACGCGATCGCCCACCTTCACGCGACTCACGCCCAGGCCCGTGTCCACCACTTCGCCCACGCCGTCGGAGAGCGGTATGCGCCCGAGCGGCGGCGGCCCGCCATAGCTGCCGCGGGCGGTGAGCAGGTCGCGATAGTTCAGTGACCAGGCCTTCATGCGCAACAGCACCTGGCCCGGCCCGGGGCTGGGATCGGGCCGCTCCACGGCGGTGAGGCTGTCGAGACCGGGCTTGTGCTGCAATTCGTAGGCTTTCACGGCGTCAGTCCTATTGGGGCGCGGATGGCCAGACAGGCTATGGTAGGCTGGAAGCGTGGATGCTCCACGACTCACGCACGGAACAGCACCGTTTCCGCTCTGGCTCGAACCCATGGAAAACCTCTCCGCCCTGGTCATCTTCGCGCGCGTTGTGGACGCCCAGGGCTTCAGCGAAGCGGCGCGGCGGCTGGGCATGTCGCCCTCGGTGGTGAGCAAGCAGGTGACGCGGCTGGAGAAATCCCTCGGTGCGCGGCTGCTCAATCGCACCACCCGCAAGCTCGCTCTCACCGAGTTGGGCGCCATGGTCTACGAGCACGCCCATCGCATCCTGCGCGAGGCCGAAGCGGTGGAGCTGGCGGTGCAGAACCAGCAGTCAGCGCCGCGCGGCACCCTGCGCCTGTCGGCGCCGGCGGTGTTCGGCACGCTGCACCTCACGCCGCTGGTGTCGAAGTTTCTCGCTCGCCACCCCGACGTGCGCGTGGAGCTGACGCTCTCCGACCGCATCGTGCCCGACCTGGTGGAAGAGCGGCTGGATGCCGCCTTCGTCATCGCCACCCGGCCCACGGACAATTTCGTGGCGCGTCGCATGGCGCCCATCCGCTGGATCCTGTGCGCGGCGCCGGCCTATCTGGCGCGCCATGGGTCGCCCGCCACGGTGGCCGACATCGCTCGCCACAACTGCCTGGCCTTCCCCGCCCTGGTGAGCGCCGGCGCGTGGCGCTTCCGGGTGGGCGATCACGAGGAACTGGCCGCGGTGTCGGGCAACTTCAGCGCCAACTCCATCATGGCGCTGCGCACCGCGACCCTGGATGGGCTGGGCCTGGCCGTGCTGCCCACCTTCCTGGTGGGGCCCGACCTGAAGGAAGGCCGGCTCGAGGCGCTGCTGCCGGGTTGCCGCCCGTTCCTCGATTCGGCACTGCAGGCCATCTACCTGCCGGGGCGGCCCCTGCCGGCCAAGGTGACGGCCTTCCTGGAGCTGTGCCTGACGGAGTTCGGCCCCATCCCCTGGTGGGAGCGGGGGCTCAAGCTGCCCGAGGCCTGAGCAAAGCGCGCCGCGCCGCCCCCGAGGCGACCGGAAACGCTCAGAAAGGAACGTCGTCTTCCAGGTCGTCGAACTTGCCGCCCGAGCGGTTGGCGGCGCCCTGGCCGCGGGAAGCGCCGCCACGGGCGTTGCCGCCACGGTCTTCGGAGGATTCGTCCATGGGCGCCCCGCCGCCCCCGCCCATGCCGCCGCGGGCGCCTAGCATGGTCATGCGGTCGGCGCGAATCTCGGTGGTGAAGCGCTCCTGGCCTTCCTTGTCGGTCCACTTGCGGGTTTGCAACCGCCCCTCGATGTAGACCTGGCTGCCTTTTTTGAGATATTCGCCCGCGATCTCGGCCTGGCGGCCGAAGAAGGCAATGCGGTGCCACTCCGTGGCCTCCTGCTTGTTGCCGTCCTTGTCCTTCCAGGTTTCAGTGGTGGCAATGCGGATGTTGGTGACGGCATCGCCGCTGGGCATGTAGCGCGTTTCCGGATCGGCGCCGAGATTGCCGATCAGGATCACCTTGTTGACGGACCCCATGGTCGTTCCCCCTCGAGAAGTCGAAGCACATTCTGTTCGTCGAAACCGCGGCTGTCCACTTTCAGCACCGCCGCAGCGCCGTCTGGCGAAATTGCCGCCTCGCGCACGCCAGGCAGCGCGCGCAGGCGCATGGATAACCCCGCCGCCGCCACCGCATCCAGCTCCGGTACCGGATAGCGGCGCACCTGCGGCACCCGAACCTGACCCGCCGCCGCCAACCACGCCAGGGCGGCGAGGGCGCAGCCCCACAGCACACCCTCGGCACCCGCGCGCTGGGAGTACCACCCGCCAGCCACCGCGCCACAGAAGGCGCCGAGGAACTGGGTGCTCGCATAGGCGCCGATGGCAGCGCCCTTGGCGCGCGCTGGCGCAATGCGCGAAATGAGCGAGGGCAGGAGCGCCTCGAGCACGTTGAAGGCGGTGAAAAACAAAAGCAGCGCGCCCCCGAGGGCCAGCAGCCGCGGTCCCGCCCAGGCCAGCAGCGCGAAGGACAACGCCAGCGCCGCCACCGCAGCCACGAAAACCTGCCGCTGCCGCTGGCCACGCTCGGCGGCCACGATGCCGGGGATCATGAGTACGAAGGAGCCCAGCATCACGGGCAGATACACCTGCCAGTGATGATTGGCTGCCAGCCCATTGGCGCGCAGTTCGAAGGGCACCACGGCAAACAGCGCCATAAGCACCGCATGTAGGATGAAGACGCCGAAATTCAAGCGCATCAGCTGCGGGTCGGCCAGCACGGTGGCAAGCGGTGGCGCGGGCTCGGGCGTACGGCCTGCTGCTGGCGGGTCGGGAATTCCGAAGCGCACCAGCGCCAGGGCGCCCAGCGCCAGGCAACCGGTGAGGGCGAAGATGCCTGGCACGCCCACCCAGGCGTTGAGAAGGGGCCCGGCCACCATGGACAGGGCGAAGGTGAGGCCCACGCTGACGCCGATCACGGCCATGGCGCGGGTGCGCACGCTGTCGCGGGTGAGATCGGCCGTGAGCGCAGTGACGGCGGCGGACACCGCTCCCGAGCCCTGCAGGATGCGCCCGGCGATCACCCAGGCCATGTCGGTGGCCAGCGCGGCCACGAAACTGCCGGCGGCGAACAGCAGCAGGCCGAGGTAGATGGCGGGCTTGCGCCCCCAGCGGTCGGACAGCCAGCCGAAGGGGATCTGCAACAGCGCCTGGGTGAGCCCGTAGGCGCCCAGGGCCACACCCACCAGGGTGCGGTCGGTGCCGCCGGGCAGGCTTTCGGCATACAGGGCGAACACCGGCAGGATGACGAACAGGCCGAACAGGCGCAGCCCTACGATGGCCGACAGCCCGGCCGTGGCACGGCGCTCGCGCGCGTTCATGCGCTCAGCGGCTGGGGGATGGGACGGGGCGTCGGAGGACAAGGCCGAAACGGCGGGTGGGAAGCGAAAACGAGGCCGCGTATATTAGCGGATTGCCCTTTTGCAACCCGCACCCACCATGGCCCTGGCTCCCGGCTCATCGACGACCGACTGCGCTGCCCTGCCGCCCGCACGCGCGCGCGGCGGGTGCGCGCCGGGCGAGACCGGTGTCATCCGCGTGCGCGGCGCCCGCACCCACAACCTGAAGAACGTGGATCTGGACCTGCCCCGGGGCAAGCTGGTGGTGATCACCGGCCTGTCGGGCAGTGGCAAGTCCTCGCTCGCCTTCGACACTCTCTACGCCGAAGGCCAGCGCCGCTATGTGGAATCGCTGTCCGCCTACGCGCGCCAGTTCCTGCAGCTCATGGCCAAGCCGGACGTGGACCTCATCGAAGGCCTGTCGCCGGCCATCGCCATCGAGCAGCGCAGCGCCAGCCACAACCCGCGCTCCACCGTAGGCACCATCACCGAGATCCACGACTACCTGCGGCTGCTGTTTGCTCGCACCGGGGAGCCGCACTGTCCCGACCATCAGGTGGCCCTGGCGGCGAAGACCGTTTCGCAGATGGTGGACGCGGTGCTGGCCCTGCCGCCGGAGACGCGCGTGATGATCCTCGCGCCCGTGGTGGTGGATCGCAAGGGCGAGCAGACCGAGCTGTTCGAGGACCTGCGCGCCCAGGGCTTCGTGCGCGCGCGAGTGGATGGCGAGGTGGTGGAGATAGACCCGCCCCCGGTGCTGGGCAAGTCGCGCAAGCACACCATCGAGGTGGTGGTGGACCGGTTGCGCGCGCGGCCCGAGGCGCGGCAGAGGCTGGCCGAGTCCTTCGAGACGGCGCTGCGGCTCTCCGACAGCCGCGCCATCGTGGCAGTGGGCGAGCCCGGGGACGAGCTGCGCGAGCTGGCCTTCTCGGCGCGCTTTGCCTGCCCGGTGTGCAATTACTCGCTGCCCGAACTGGAGCCGCGGCTGTTTTCCTTCAACAACCCCATGGGGGCCTGCCCGCGCTGCGAGGGGCTGGGCAGCGTGAGCTTCTTCGACCCCAAGCGGGTGGTGGCTTTTCCAGACCTGTCCCTGGCGGCCGGCGCGGTGAAGGGCTGGGACCGGCGCAACCAGTTCTACTACCAGATGCTGGCGAGCCTCGCGGAGCATTTCCGCTTCGACGTGGAGGCGCCCTTCGAGCGTCTGTCGGCCGCCGCGCGCGACCTGCTGCTGTATGGCTCGGGCCGCGAGAAGGTGCGCTTTGCCTACCCCGGGGAACGGGGCCGGCGCCTGGTGCGCGAACATCCCTTCGAGGGCATCATCCCCAACCTGGAGCGGCGCTGGCGCGAGACCGACTCGGCGGTGGTGCGCGAGGAACTGGGCGCCTACCGCACCACCGCGCCCTGCCCCGAATGCCAGGGCACGCGCCTGCGCCGCGAGGCGCGCCACGTGTACGTGGGTGGGCGCTCCATCCACGAGCTGGGCGCCATGCCGCTGCGCGGGGCGGCGGCCTTTTTCCAGGCGCTGCCGGTGCAGGGGGCGCGCTTCGCGGTGTCCGAGCGCATCGTGCGAGAAATCTCGGCGCGCCTGGAATTTTTGGTGGATGTGGGGCTGGATTACCTGTGCCTGGACCGCGGCGCGGATACCCTGTCCGGTGGCGAGTCGCAACGCATCCGGCTGGCGAGCCAGATCGGCTCGGGCCTGACCGGCGTGCTGTACGTGCTCGACGAACCCTCCATCGGCCTGCACCAGCGCGACAACAATCGTCTGCTGGCCACCCTGGAGCGCCTGCGCGACCTGGGCAATTCGGTGATCGTGGTGGAACACGACCGCGACGCCATCGAGCTGGCGGACCACGTGGTGGACATGGGTCCCGGCGCCGGCGAGCACGGCGGCCAGGTGGTGGCCCAGGGCACGCCCGCCGAAGTGGCGGCCAGCCCGATCTCCCTCACCGGGCAGTTCCTCTGCGGGCGGCGCGCCGTTGCCGTACCCGCGCTGCGCCACCCGCCCCAGCAAGAGCGCTGGCTGCGGCTGCGCGGCGCCCGCGGCAACAACCTGCGCGGCGTGGACCTGCACCTGCCGGTGGGGCTGTTCACCTGCGTCACCGGGGTGTCGGGGTCGGGCAAGTCCACCCTGGTGAACGACACGCTGGGGCGGGCCATGGCACGCGCCCTGCACGGCGCCGCCGATGAAGCCGCGCCCTTCGAGGCCCTGGAGGGCGCCGAGCTGTTCGACAAGTTGGTGGTGGTGGACCAAAGCCCCATCGGCCGCACGCCGCGCTCCAACCCGGCCACCTACACCGGCCTGTTCACGCCCATCCGCGAACTGTTCGCCGGGGTGCCGCTGGCGCGCGAGCGCGGCTACGGCCCGGGACGGTTTTCCTTCAACGTCAGGGGCGGCCGCTGCGAGGCCTGCCAGGGCGACGGCGCGCTTCGGGTGGAGATGCACTTCCTGCCCGACGTGTACGTGCCCTGCGATGTGTGCCATGGACGGCGCTACAACCGCGAGACCCTCGAGGTGCTCTACAAGGGCCACAGCGTGCACGATGTGCTGGCGCTCACGGTGGAGCAGGCGCGCGAGCTGTTCGCTCCGGTACCGGCCATCGCGCGCAAGCTCGACACGCTCCTGGAGGTGGGGCTGGGGTATGTGACCCTCGGGCAGAGCGCCACCACGCTGTCGGGCGGTGAGGCGCAGCGCGTCAAGCTGTCGCTGGAGCTGTCAAGGCGCGACACCGGCCGCACGCTCTACATCCTGGACGAGCCCACCACGGGCTTGCACTTCCACGACGTGGAACTGCTGCTAGGCGTGCTGCACCGGCTGCGCGACCACGGCAACACGGTGGTGGTGATCGAGCACAACCTCGACGTCATCAAGACCGCCGACTGGCTGGTGGACCTGGGCCCGGAGGGCGGCGATGGCGGCGGACAGGTGGTGGCCGCGGGTACCCCCGAAGCGGTGACGCTGACCCCGGGGAGCCATACCGGCGAGGAATTGAGGCGCCTGCTGGCCCGCAGCGCGAGCGCGCGCGCCGCATAAGCAACCGTGGCTCGCGCCGCCGGGCGCAGCCGAGGCCGCCCTAAATTGCGGTGGCGGCCTGCCGTTAAGGGTGCCATGACGCGCGACTCGAACCAAGGCTTTCCGCAGGACGGGCACGAAGCAGCCGCGGCGAAAGAGGCGGCCGCGGCGGTGGGACACATACGTTCTGCGTTCAGCCCCCCGCCTGCCTACCGCCACCGCCTCGGTGCCCGGATCAATCTGCTGGCCACCACACTGATCTCTCTGACCGCTCTTTCCATTGGAACGATCCTGGCGGTACGGCAAGTGGTGGATGGATATGACCGACTGCGCGATGAGGGCCGGCGCGCCGTGATGCTGCTTGCCCGGGCCGCGGCGCCAGTGCTCGCCTCAGGACAGAGCGACGCCTATGAAACCTTTGTAATGTCGGCGAGCGCCTCTCCCAGCGCGGCCTACGTGGAGCTTCTCAATGCCTCGGGCGAACGGCTCGGATTTCACCCCTTGCAGCCACATACTCCCCCACCGAACATCCCGAATCTGTCCGCCGTGCAGGCCGGCACAGTGCTGTTGCCCCTGGGCGGACTGAACCGGCGCGGGGGGGTGGGTTATTTTGATTTTCTCGCGCCAGTTTTTGACCCGAAGAACAACACGCTGAGGGGCTACCTCAGGATCGGTGTCACGGACCGCGACCTGACGGGCAACCTCTACGACACCTTGCAATTGCTGCTCCTGGTGACCGGTACGGCAATTCTGGTCGGCATCTTCGCCGTGTTGTTTCTTTCCCGCCGCATCGTGCAGCCGCTGGAGTTGCTCACCGAGGCCGCTCGCGCGGTCGCCAGGGACAACCTGGACGTGGCTTCGCTGCCCGTGCAGGGACATGACGAAATCGCAACCATGGGCAGGGCTTTTGCCACCATGTTGAAGCGCATCCGCGAGTATCGCGGCGAAGTGGAACTCGCCCGCGATTCGCTGGAGGCCACCGTGGAAGCCCGCACCGCTGAACTCAACGAGCGCGCGCTCGATCTGGCACGGACCAAAGAGAGGCTTGGGCTTGCCATAGACGGATCGAGGCTGGTCTTGTGGGAGTGGGATCTTGCCACCAAGCAGGTGTTTCTTTCGGACCGCTGGAGCGGCATCGTGGGGGGATCCCCCGGTGAAACCACCATCAGCCTTGAACATTTCCTGGAGATCGTTCATCCGGATGATCGTGCCAGCGTATCCGAGGCGCTCGACGCATTGCTCAGTGGGCAGTCGCCAAGTTATAGCATCGAGCACCGCGTACGGACCAACGCGGGGCATTGGCGCTGGATCCAAAGCCGGGGCAACATCGTTGCGCACCGCCCCGAGGGTATGGCACCACGGGCCATCGGTACCCATGTGGACATCACCGAGCGCAAGGCGGCGGAGCAGGAGATCACTCGCTCCAAGGAGGTGGCAGAGGCGGCCAACCGCGCCAAGAGCCAGTTTCTGGCCAACATGAGCCACGAAATCCGCACGCCTCTGAACGGGGTGTTGGGCATGACCGAATTGCTGCTTGGGTCCTCCCTGACCCAGGAGCAGCGTACCTATGCCGAGACGGCAAGACGCAGCGGGCAGCATTTGCTGCAACTGACCAACGACGTGCTGGATTTCTCCAAGGTGGAAGCGGGAAAACTTCGCCTGGAGCGCATCAGCTTCGACCCGCGTTCAGCCTTGGACGAGGTGATGGCATCATTCGCCGATGCCGCAGTGAACAAGGGCATCGCCTTGAAATGCATCGTTTCTGAATCGGTTCCGGGTCGGTTGCTGGGTGATCTGATGCGCTTCAAGCAGATTGCATTCAACCTGGTGGGTAACGCCGTCAAGTTCACGCTGGAAGGCCATGTGCAGGTGACCCTGGGTTTGCGGGGTAAACCGGTGGCGGGCAAGGCCATTGCGCTGGTACTCGCCGTGGCGGACACCGGCGTGGGCATTGCGCCTGACGCCCAGGCCGCGGTGTTTGAGGCATTCACGCAGGCCGACGAGAGCACAACGCGAAAGTTTGGCGGTACTGGTCTGGGGCTTTCCATCGTCCGCCAGCTGGCTCGCCTGATGGGCGGCGACGTCACCTTGTCGAGCATTTTAGGCGTGGGGACACGCTTCGAGGTGGATTTGGTCATGGATGCCGTTGCATTGGCCCCCGAGGATGGTTCGGCGCAGGGCGATGCAGATGGCGAAAGCGCCTCCGCAGAGTCGGTCGAAAGCGGCGCCACGCCTGACTCACGGCCCTTCGCACGTGCCCGGGTTCTCGTGGCGGAGGACAATCCCGCCAACCAGTTGGTCACAACGGGCCTGTTGAGGGCTGTCGGTTGCAGCGTAGACGTGGCGGGGAACGGCAACGAGGCGCTTCAGTGTCTCGATCGCGGCCGGTACGATCTTGTCCTGATGGATTGCCAAATGCCGGAGCGGGATGGCTGCGAAACCACCGCCTCGTGGCGTCGCCGCGAGCGGACCGCGGGGCTGCGGCGCGTGCCGATCGTTGCCATCACTGCAAACGCGCTTGACGATGATCGCGAGCGTTGCATCGCCGCAGGCATGGACGGCTATCTCTCCAAGCCCTTCGACAGAGGGCAGTTCATGGCCGTGCTGAAGGACTTTTTGGCGCCAACCCCGTCATCCACTGAGCCCCTCGCCATGGTTTCGCGGTCACGCATCCCAGGGGACCTGCCGGCCTTGGACCTGTCTGTCCTCAAATCCATGGAGGAGTTCAGCGTCGACGGCGCTGGAGAGTTCGTACGCAGGTTGGCCCGAATCTGGATCGACTCCTCGGGTGAACAATGCGCCGCAGCGGCAGCGGCGCTTGCCTGCAGCGATACGGACACGCTACGCCGTTTGGCGCACACCTTGAAGTCGGCAAGCGCGTCCGTGGGTGCGCTGCAGGTTGCAGCCCTGGCCAGACAGATGGAGACCTTGGCAGCCACGGCGGACGAGGGTGTCCTGGCATCGCTGCTCGCGTCGCTCGAGCAGGCGCGTGCAGAGTCGGTTCGTCTGCTGCAATGCGAGGTGCTGGAGAGAAACCATGAAGCCGTTTGAGCGCCCATCCCAACCGCTCGCGCTCGTCGTGGATGACGACCCGGTGGTGCGCGCGGTGGTGAGCCAGTCGCTGGTCAGGGCGGGGCTTCGCGTGCGGGAGGCCGACTGCGCGGAGCAGGTGCTGGAGTGGGTGAAGGACGAGCGGCCCGACATCGTGCTGCTGGACGTGGTGCTTCCCGGGATGAGCGGGTTCGATGCGTGCCGCCGCCTTCGATCGACGGCGAATTTCCGCCATGTGCCAATCCTGATGCTCACCAGCCTGGATGACGTGGAATCCATCAACCGCGCCTATGAAGCAGGCGCGACCGACTTCATCGGCAAGCCCATAAACTGGGCGGTACTTCCCCACCGGGTGCGCTACATGCTCCGCGCTTCCGAAACCTTCGGCGCACTGGTGGAGAACCAGGCAATGCTGTACGACGCCCAGCGTATCGCGCGGCTAGGCTCGTGGAGTTGGGACTTCCGCACCGGGGCCAACGAGTGGTCGGACGAGACATTCTCGGTGCTCGGCTACGCGCCAGGAGAGGTGGCCCCAGGCATGGACGCGCTTATCCAACGCGTGCATCCGAGTCATCGCGACGCAGCGCTCGGGTATGTGCGAGCACTGGGCGCCGGCGAACGTGCCGCGGAGGCGAGTTATCGGCTAGAGCTGCCAGACGGCCAGATTCGTCATGTCCGAGTCCACAGCGACCTGCGCATGAGTGATGACGGCGACGTGATCGGCGCGCTTGGCACATTACAGGACATCACAGAAAGCAAGCTCTCGGAGGAGCGCATTCATCGGTTGGCCTTCTACGACGGCTTGACCACTTTGCCAAATCGGCGGTTGTTCATGGAGAACGTGGCGCAGGCCCTCAATCGCGCCAGGCGTCACAACCGGGCTGCAAGCGTCCTGTCCCTTGATCTCGACAACTTCAAGCGCATCAACGACACCCTGGGTCACTCAGCCGGAGACAGACTGCTCGAAGCTGTAGCGGTACGGTTACGCGATGGCCTGCGCGCCTACGACGAGGTTGCCTACGGCGAGGGGGCGCTTGGCATCGCCCGGTTGGGCGGCGACGAGTTTTGCATCTTGCTAAATGACATAAACCAGTTCGACGACGCCGCCAAGGTGGCGGCGCGTATCGTCAGGTCGTTTGCGCAATCGATAGTCATAGGAGACAACGAGCTCTTTATCACCGCTTCGGTTGGCATCGCGGTGTTCCCAAACGACGGGGAAGACCCCGAGACGCTGCTCAAGAACGCTGACGCCGCCATGTATCACGCCAAGTCACAGGGCCGGAACAACTACCAGTTCTACGGACGCGCCATGAATGCACGCGCCTCCGAAAAACTCGCCATGGAGGCCCAGCTACGCAAGGCAATTGAACGCAACGAGTTTGAAATTCACCTGCAGCCGAAGCTTGATTTGCGCAGTGATCGCATCGCGGGCGCCGAGGCGCTGATCCGGTGGCGGCATCCGGAGCGTGGCATGGTTCTTCCGGGAGACTTCATCCCCCTGGCTGAGCAAGGGGGGTTGATCGTTCCAATTGGTGAGTGGGTCCTTCAAGCCGCCTGCCAACAGAGCATGACCTGGCTCCAGGCGGGCCTGCCGCCGACCCCTGTGGCCGTGAATATCTCAGGTCTGCATTTTCGCCACAGGACCCTTCTCTCTACCGTGGCAAAAGTTGTCGAGAACACGGGGCTCCCGCCACAGCTACTGGAGCTTGAGCTGACCGAGAGCATCCTGATGGAGGACATGGCGGCGACGCTCGCCACGCTGAGAAGCCTGAAGGGCATGGGGCTGCGCCTTTCAATCGACGATTTCGGTACGGGGTACTCTTCGCTCGCCTACCTGAAGCGCTTCCCGCTGGATGCACTTAAGGTGGACCGCTCGTTCGTGAAAGACATGTCCGCCGCTGCGGATGACACGGCGATCCCATCAGCCATCATTGCAATGGCTCACAGCCTCAAGCTTGAAGTGGTGGCAGAGGGCGTCGAAACGCAAGAACAGATGGCGTTCTTGAAGGAACGCGGCTGCGAGTACGCCCAAGGGTATTTCATAGGCAGACCCATGGCGCCGAAGCAGCTGACTGCAATGCTGGAGCGCTCGGCAAAAAGCGCCCCAAACTGATATGGCGGGCCTTGCGTTAAGGAATCGAAAGCGCCGGCGTCGCCAGCGTTGACCGCATTAAGCGGCTTTTTCCGCTGTATTGGTTTCCGCTTCCGGACGGTCGAGCAGTTCCACCAAGGCCATCGGGGCATTGTCGCCCTTGCGAAAACCAAACTTCAGGATTCGCAAATATCCGCCGTTGCGATTGGCAAAGCGAGGACCGAGTTCATCGAAAATCTTTCCAACGATCTCGCGATCACGCGTGCGGGAAAACGCAAGGCGACGGTTTGCAAGTGTCGGGGTCTTACCAAGAGTGATGAGGGGCTCGGCAACCCGGCGAAGCTCCTTGGCCTTGGGGAGAGTAGTCTTTATGACCTCCTCCCTGAGAAGCGCATTGGCAAGATTTCGCAGCATCGCTAGGCGATGGCTGCTGGTACGGTTGAGCTTTCGGAGTCCCAGACGGTGGCGCATGGGGGGCCTCTATCAAATGATTGGTTTGGGGCGACAGGGATCGGCGGGATCAGGCCCGTTCGAGGCCGGCGGGCGGCCAGTTTTCGAGTTTCATGCCCAAGGTAAGACCGCGCGACGCAAGCACCTCTTTTATTTCATTGAGTGACTTACGCCCCAGGTTCGGTGTCTTGAGCAACTCGGTTTCCGTACGCTGGATGAGGTCGCCGATGTAATAGATGTTTTCAGCCTTGAGGCAGTTCGCTGACCGAACGGTAAGCTCAAGATCATCCACTGGGCGAAGCAAAAGCGGATCAACCGAGGGGCCTTTCGAGATTTCGGGTTGGATCGCCGTTCCCTGCAAATCGGCAAACAGTGAAAGTTGATCCATCAGGATTCGGGCTGAGCGCCGAACCGCCTCTTCCGGCTCCATAACACCGTTGGTTTCGATGTCGACGATGAGCTTGTCTAGGTCCGTGCGTTGCTCGACGCGGGCGCTCTCAACCGCGTAGCTCACACGCTTGACGGGGCTGAAAGACGCGTCGAGCATGATGTTGCCGATGGTCCGGGTGTCTCGATTGACCGGACGCTGGCTCGCTGGGACGTACCCGCGCCCCCCCTCCACGGTGACTTGAAGTTCGACCTTGCCGTTAGGCGCAAGATTACAAATCACGTGGTCGGGGTTGACGATCTCGACGTCGTGGGAGGGTTCTATATCTCCCGCCCGTACAGGGCCTTCGCCCTGCTTCTTGAGGTTCAGGACTGCATGCTCGCGGTTGTGAACCTTGAGAACGATACCCTTGAGGTTGAGCAGGATGTCGACCACGTCTTCCTGAACGCCATCGATCGTGGAGTACTCGTGCAACACCCCGGTAATCTTCACCTCGGTGGGCGCAAAACCATGCATCGAGGACAGCAAAATACGTCGAAGCGCGTTGCCGAGCGTATAACCATAACCGCGCTCGAACGGCTCCATGATGATCTTCGCGTGCGATGGTCCAACTTGCTGGACCTCGATGATGCGGGGCTTCAGTAAAGCACTGCCAGCCATGAATGAATCCCTCCGGTTCTAGGCACAGGGGTGCTGCATGCGCCGCGTCGACACCGCGGCGGGCGTGGGATTATTTTGAATACAGTTCCACCACGAGCGACTCGTTAATGGTTGACGGCAACTCGCTGCGTTGGGGATTCGCCTTGAAGGTGCCCTTCAGACCCTTCGCGTCGACCTCCACCCACTCGGGGAAGCCGCGGCCCTCGGCCGCTTCCGCGGCGCCCTTGATTCGCAGTTGCCCGCGGGCATGCTCAGCGACCGAGATGACGTCGCCCTCGCGGACGTGAAAGGACGGGATGTTTACCCGTTTGCCGTTAACGAGGATCGCGTTGTGGCGAACCACTTGACGAGCCTCGGAACGAGACGCGCCGAAACCCATCCGGTAGACCACGTTATCGAGCCGGCTTTCAAGGAGCTGCAACAGATTGTCGCCCGTAATCCCCTTGCGACGGTCTGCTTCCTTGTATTCACGGCGGAACTGCCGCTCAAGGACGCCGTAAATCCGGCGGACTTTCTGCTTTTCGCGAAGCTGGGTGCCATAGTCAGACACACGGGCGTTCTTCTGGCCGTGTTGCCCTGGCGCATAACTACGGCGTTCGATAGCGCATTTGTCAGTGAAACACTTTTCACCCTTGAGGAAGAGTTTCTCTCCCT
This sequence comes from Rhodocyclaceae bacterium, assembly GCA_020248405.1. Taxonomy (GTDB): domain Bacteria; phylum Pseudomonadota; class Gammaproteobacteria; order Burkholderiales. The sequence continues at coordinate 91,289 of JADCHQ010000023.1, forward strand.
CACGGCGGCACTGGCGGCACTTGGCGTCGGTATTTCTTGCCATGGTGGTCGACCCTCAGTCAGATACGGCGCTTCTTGGGCGCACGGCATCCGTTATGCGGGATGGGCGTGACGTCCGCGATGCTGGTGATCTTGAATCCGGCCGCATTGAGTGCACGTACGGCGGATTCCCGCCCCGGGCCGGGTCCCTTGATTCGAACTTCCAGGTTTTTGACTCCGCATTCCTGTGCAGCGCGACCTGCCGACTCGGCAGCGACCTGTGCAGCAAAGGGGGTGGATTTGCGCGATCCCTTGAATCCCGCACCGCCCGACGTCGCCCAAGACAACGCGTTACCCTGCCGGTCGGTGATGGTAATGATCGTGTTGTTGAATGAAGCGTGAACGTGGGCAATGCCCTCGGCCACGTTTTTCTTGACTTTTTTACGGACGCGGGTCTGCGCTTTAGCCATGGGAATCCTCTGGATGCAAGTTACTTGGTGGCGCGCACAGCCTTGCGCGGTCCCTTTCGGGTACGCGCGTTGGTGCGGGTCCGCTGGCCGCGCACCGGCAGGCCACGACGATGACGCAACCCACGGTAGCAGCCGAGATCCATAAGCCGCTTGATGCTCATGGACACCTCGCGCCGAAGGTCTCCTTCAACGGTGTACCGCCCCACGTGTTCTCTGAGGCGATCCATTTCGGCGTCCGACAGGTCTTTGATCTTGGCCGTGGGCGCGACGCCTGCATCCACGCAAATCTTCTTTGCGCGAGTGCGGCCGATTCCGTAAATCGCAGTGAGCGCAATTTCGGTGTGTTGGTGGTTTGGGATGTTTACCCCTGCGATGCGTGCCATGCTAGACCTTGTCTGTCTCGAGTTGTGACGTCAACGACCTGGCCGATCAGCCCTGACGCTGCTTGTGCCGAGGATCCTCGCAAATGACACGCACCACCCGGTTGCGCCGGATGATCTTGCACTTGCGGCAAATCTTCTTGACTGATGCCTGCACCCTCATCTGATTCTCCTAGCGGGCTGTGATCTTGCCCTTGCGTCCACTTCCAGCCGGTCACTTTGCCCGGAACACGATTCGAGCACGGCTCAAATCGTAGGGCGTCAGTTCCACCGTTACTTTGTCGCCCGGCAATATGCGGATGTAGTGCATTCGCATCTTGCCGGAAATATGCCCTAACACCACGTGACCATTTTCCAGTTTTACCTGGAAAGTCGCATTGGGCAAGGTCTCAACAACCTTACCCTGCATCTGAATGGTCTCTTCCTTCGACACGCGCCTGGCGCTCTCAGCGAGTGGGAAATACTCCACCCTTGAAATTTGCCTTCTTCAGCAAACTCTCATACTGGTGCGACATCATGTAAGCCTGCACCTGCTGCATGAAGTCCATGGTTACAACCACGATAATCAAGAGGCTTGTGCCCCCAAAGTAAAAGGGCACGCTCTTCCAAACAATCAAGAATTCTGGAACGAGACAAACCAACGTAATGTAGATGGCACCCGCAAGCGTCAGTCGAAGGGTGATTTTCTCGATGTAACGGGCAGTCTGGTCACCTGGACGAATCCCTGGGACGAAGGCACCTCCCTTCTTCAGGTTCTCGGCAGTTTCCTTGGGATTAAATACCAAGGCCGTGTAGAAGAAGCAAAAGAAGACAATTGCTGCTGAGTAAAACAACACATAAACCGGCTGTCCAGGATGCAACGCCGATCCAACATTTTTTAACCAATCCATGGAATCGTTCGAGCCAAACCAACCCGCAACGGTGGCCGGGAATAAAATAATGCTCGATGCAAAGATCGGCGGGATAACGCCCGACATGTTCAACTTCAAGGGCAAGTGAGAGCTCTGCCCGCCATAGACGCGACGTCCCACCTGCCGCTTGGCATAATTAACTAGGATCTTTCTTTGACCTCTTTCCACAAACACAACAAACGCCGTCACGAGAATCGCAGCAGAAAACAAGAACAGTACCAGAGGGATCGAATATGACCCTTGCGAAGCCAGTGAAAGCGTAGAACCGATGGCATTTGGCAACCCAGCGGCAATACCGGCAAAAATGATCAAGGAAATCCCGTTTCCAATGCCTCGTTCGGTGATTTGCTCGCCAAGCCACATTAGAAACATGGTTCCGGTGACGAGGGTGACTGCCGTCGCAAACCTAAACCCAAGCCCCGGTTCGATAACAAGGCCAGGCTGTGACTCCAACGCAATGGCGATGCCGAAGGCTTGCACAGTCGCCAGAAGAACGGTCCCATACCGTGTGTACTGGGTTATCTTGCGCCGGCCGGCCTCACCTTCCTTCTTGAGCGCTTCAAGCTGAGGCATCACCACGGTCATCAGCTGCATGATGATCGACGCCGATATGTACGGCATGATTCCCAGCGCGAAGATGGTAAACCGCTGGAGAGCACCGCCCGAAAACATGTTGAACATGTCGAGGATGCCGCCTTGCTGGGATTTAAAGAGTTCCGCGAGCTTGTCAGGATCGATTCCAGGCACCGGAACATGAGCGCCAATACGATAGACGATCAGTGCCCCGACAAGAAACAACAGACGGCGGTTCAAATCGCCGTACTTGCCGCTCAAGCCCAAGAAACCGGGACCATTCGCCACTGATTGCCCCTCAGGCTTCCGTGATGCTTCCACCAGCCGCCTCAATGGCAGCTCGGGCGCCCTTTGTCGCTTTGACGCCGGCAAGGGTAACGGCTCGCGTAATCTTACCTGCCAAAATCACCTTGGCGCTGGTGGCTGAGCGAGGCACTGCGCCCGCGCTTTTGAGCGCCGCCAAATCAATGACGTCGCTGGCGATTTTGTCCAGTATAGACAAACGCACCTCTGCGGTATCTGCGCTCGTCAACGAGACAAACCCGCGCTTTGGCAAGCGGCGCTGGAGGGGCATCTGCCCCCCTTCAAACCCGACTTTGTGAAAGCCGCCAGATCGGGATTTCTGCCCCTTGTGACCGCGCCCGGCGGTCTTGCCTAGCCCGCTTCCGATCCCTCTGCCGACTCGTCGGCGTTCTTTCTTTGCGCCCTCGGCGGGTTTGATGTCGTTCAGCTTCATATCAACCCTCAGCCTTCACAAGATAACTAACCTTGTTGATCATCCCGCGCACGGCTGCAGTGTCTTCGAGTTCGACAGTGTGCCGTAGCCTACGGAGGCCGAGACCTCGGACAGTGGCGCGGTGCGACTCACGCGTCCCGATCGTGCTGCGCACGAGCGTCACCTTGATTTTCTTGGAAGAACCGTTGCTCATGGACTATCCCAGAATCTCTTCAACAGTTTTACCTCGCTTCAGAGCAATCTCCGAAGGAGTACTCATGGAGAGCAACCCATTGATGGTGGCTCGGACTACGTTGTACGGATTGGTGGACCCGATGCACTTTGCCAGCACGTTCGTCACGCCCATCACCTCAAAAATCGCTCGCATGGGCCCACCAGCGATGATCCCGGTGCCGTCCGACGCTGGCTGAATGTAAACCTTGGCAGCCCCATGCTCTCCGACAACAGCGTGCTGCAGAGTCCCGTTTTTGAGACTCACTCTTACCATCTTGCGGCGGGCTTCTTCCATGGCCTTTTGGACAGCCACAGGCACCTCGCGCGCCTTACCCTTGCCCATTCCGATACCACCATCACCGTCGCCCACTACTGTCAGAGCAGCGAACCCAAGAATCCGCCCGCCCTTCACCACTTTCGTGACGCGGTTGACGGACACCATCTTCTCGCGCAATCCATCACCGCGATCATCACTAACTTGCTGCATGCTGCTCTTGGCCATGCGTGCTTTCCCTTAGAACTGGAGTCCCGCTTCGCGGGCAGCCTCTGCAAGCGCCTTTACGCGCCCATGGAACCGGAATCCTGACCGGTCGAACGCGACTTTCTCGACGCCCTTGGCCTTGGCCTTTTCCGCGATACGCTTACCGACCAAGGCTGCAGCTTCTACCGTAGCGCCACTCTTGACCTGCCCCCGGACCTCCGACTCCACCGTGGAAGCCGCAGCGATCACGCGGGACCCACTGTCGTCGATTACCTGCGCGTAGATGTGCGAATTGGAGCGGAAGACCGTGAGACGCGCAGCGCACAATTCCAGGATCTTCGCCCTGGTCTGTCGCGCGCGCCGCAGGCGTTGTTGCTTCTTGCTGATCATTTTGGATGCCCCGGTTACTTCTTCTTGGTTTCCTTGATCGCCACCCGCTCATCCGAGAACCGGACTCCCTTGCCCTTGTAAGGCTCAGGCGGCCTGAAAGAGCGAATATCCGCGGCGACCTGTCCAACAACCTGCTTGTCCGCGCCTTTCACAAGGATCTCCGTCTGGGTGGGCGTCTCCACCTTCACACCTTTGGGCAGCTTGTACACCACAGGATGAGAGAACCCGAGCGTGAGATTCACAACGTCGCCCTGCGCCTGCGCGCGATACCCAACGCCGACCAGGTTGAGTTTGCGTTCGAAACCTTTCGTCACCCCGTGAACCATATTAGACACAAGTGCCCGGAGTGTTCCCGACATTGCCCGGGAGTGCTGAGACGGGTCCGCCGCACTAAAAGTAATCTCTCCAACTTGGGAATGAATGCTAACGTGACCCGTGAGAGACTGGCTCAAGGAGCCAAGAGGACCTTTGACAGTGATCTGCGCCGGGCTGACGGCAACTTCAACTCCCGGCGGGACCGGGACAGGATATTTTGCGATTCGGGACATGGATTAAGGCTCCTCACGCCACGATGCAAAGCACTTCGCCACCGACCCCAGAAGCACGAGCCCGTCTATCAGTCATGACCCCGTGGCTCGTGGACACAATGGCAATGCCAAGACCATTCATCACTGAGGGAATATCACGGGCGCCCTTGTATATGCGAAGGCCGGGGCGGCTCACCCTTTCGATACGCTCGATCACCGGCCGACCTGCGTAGTACTTGAGAGAAAGGTCAAGGACCGCTCTGCCGGTTTCGGACCGAACGGAAAAATCATCGATATAGCCTTCATCCTTGAGAACGCGCGCGATCGATACCTTCAGCTTGCTTGAAGGCATTGAAACCGCAGCTTTCTCGGAACTCTGGGCGTTGCGGATGCGGGTAAGCATATCCGCCACAGGATCACTCATGCTCATCGTGGCGCTCCGTCTACCAACTCGCCTTGGTCAACCCCGGAATCTCGCCGCGCATTGCGATCTCACGAAGTTTGTTGCGAGCGAGCCCAAATTTTCTGAAAAACCCTCGTGACCGGCCAGTGAGGGCACATCGATTGCGAAGTCGAACCGGGCTCGCGTTTCGCGGCAGAGCTTGCAACTTCTCCCGTGCCGCAGCGCGATCTTCATCGGATGCCTTGGAACTGCGTATCACAGTCAAAAGATCATCACGCTTAGCAGCAAACTTTTTCACCGTGTCGCGACGCTTTTGCTCGCGATTTATCAGAGAGGTCTTGGCCATGTCAGCTCCTGAACGGGAACCGAAAAGCCTGCAAAAGGGCCTTAGCTTCCTCGTCCGTCTTGGCAGTCGTGGTGAAGGTGATATTCATTCCCCTAAGAGCGTCAACCTTGTCGTACTCGATCTCGGGAAAAATGATCTGTTCCTTGATGCCCATGTTGAAGTTTCCCCGACCGTCGAAGCCTCGAGATGATATGCCCCGAAAATCACGGATGCGTGGAATCGCAACGGACACGAAGCGATCTAGAAACTCATACATACGCCTGGAACGAAGTGTGACCATGCATCCGATCGGATAACCCTGACGAATCTTGAAACCGGCGATGGCCTTCCGGGACTTCGTCACAACTGGCTTTTGTCCGGCAATCTTGATCATGTCGCCCACGGCATTTTCCATGATCTTCTTGTCCGCAACAGCTTCGCCAACGCCCATATTGAGAACGATCTTCTGTATGCGCGGAACCTGCATTAGGGACTGGTATCCGAACTGACCCGTAAGTTGCGGAACTACGGTTTCGGCATAAAACTTGTGCATGCGAGGAATCATGGTTCCATGCCTCAAGCGTCAAGAACTTCGCCGTCGGACTTGAAAAATCGCACCTTTCGGCCGTCCTCCAGCAATTTAAACCCAACCCTGTCGCCCTTTTGGGTGGCCGGGTTAAGGATGGCTACGTTCGAAACGTCGAGAGGCATCTCCATCTCTACGATCCCACCCTGCGTTCCGCGCATAGGATTTGGGCGCTCGTGCTTCTTTACCCGGTTGACACCCTGGACGATCACCTGTCGGTCCGTTACGACCTGCAACACCGAACCACGCTTGCCTTTGTCTTTGCCGGCCAGCACGACCACGTTATCGCCTTTACGAATCTTCCGCATTTAGCGTCGCTCCCGTTGATTCAGAGGACTTCGGGCGCGAGCGAGACGATCTTCATGAAGCGCTCGTTTCGCAGTTCCCGCGTGACCGGGCCGAAAATCCGTGTACCGATGGGCTCCAGCTTATTGTTGAGCAGCACGGCAGCGTTGGCGTCAAAACGAATCAACGACCCGTCCTGGCGACGGACGCCTTTGGCAGTCCTGACCACAACAGCGTTGTAGATTTCGCCTTTTTTTACGCGTCCGCGTGGCGCGCAATCTTTGACGCTGACCTTGATGACATCCCCAATGCCGGCATACCGCCGCTTGGATCCACCAAGAACCTTTATGCACATCACCGCGCGAGCGCCAGTATTGTCGGCGACATCCAAAATGGATTCTGTTTGAATCATGATTTTCCTTGCTCCAACTTGTTCCGCCTTGGACGGGGACAAACCCGTTTGGGTGGCGGACAGTCTTGGATCCCGTCCGGGTCACGCTAATCAGCTAAACCACGTTCCGCAGGATTTCCTGCGACGGTTGAGCTATTCGCGAATAGCCGAGCAGTATATTGCGCTTCGCTCGGGACTGCAACGGTCTTCGATCAGGAAACGTCTTTCGATTTCTCGACGATCGCGACCACTTTCCAAGCCTTGGTTTTGGAAATGGGGCGGGTTTCTTCAATCGTCACCAAGTCACCAGGGTGGTACTCGTTGCTTTCATCGTGAGCATGGTATTTCTTGGAGCGAATCATGACTTTCCCGTAAAGCGGGTGCTTCATGCGCCGCTCCACCAGAACCGTTACGGTGCGGTCCATCTTGTCGCTCACCACGCGACCGGTAAGCCGCCGAGCGCTAGACCTTTGCTGTACCGCCTCGTTCATGACTCCCTCGCCTTCTCACCCATCAGGGTGCGCACTCGCGCGATACCCCGCCGCACTTTGCGGATCTCGCTACTGTTCGTGAGCTGCTGCGTTGCCTTCTGCATCCGCAAACTGAACTGCGCCTTCAGAAGTGCATCGAGCTCGGACTTCAACTCCGTAGGGCTTTTCGCCCGCAGTTCGCTGGTCTTCATGCTCCCACCTGTCGACTGACGAAGGTAGTGGCGATAGGCAGTTTTGCTGAAGCGAGCCGGAAGGCTTCCCTCGCAAGATTTTCGTCGACACCATCCATCTCGTAGAGCACTTTTCCTGGCGTGATCTCCGCCACCCAAAATTCCGGATTCCCTTTACCGTTACCCATACGGACTTCAGCTGGCTTCGACGATATGGGCTTATCAGGGAAAATCCTGATCCAGATACGCCCGCCGCGCTTGATGTGCCTAGTCATTGCACGGCGGGCTGCCTCAATTTGCCGAGCAGTGAGTCGGCCACGAGCAACTGCCTTCAGCCCGAACTCACCGAAACTGACTTTGTTACCACGGGTAGCAATACCAGTGTTTCGGCCTTTCTGTTGCTTCCGGTACTTCGTTCTAGCTGGCTGCAGCATTTCTGCCTCCCGGACGACGCTGTTTGCGTTCGGGTTCTGCCGCAGGCGCGGGAACGCCAGGCTGTTCGCCGCGCCCAAGCACCTCGCCCTTGAAAACCCAAACCTTAATTCCGATCACGCCATAGGTGGTCTTGGCTTCGGAGAATCCATAATCGATATCGGCGCGCAATGTATGAAGCGGAACCCGACCCTCCCGATACCATTCGGTACGAGAAATTTCGACTCCGTTCAGCCGACCTGAACTCATGATCTTGATGCCTTGGGCCCCTAGACGCATGGCGTTCTGAATCGCGCGCTTCATCGCACGGCGGAACATGATCCGTTTTTCCAACTGAGCGGCGATGGAGTCGGCGACGAGCTGTGCGTCCGTTTCGGGCTTGCGCACCTCCTCGATGTTGACGTGGACAGGGACTCCCATGAGGCGCTGCAATTGCCCCCGTAGAGCCTCAATGTCCTCACCCTTCTTTCCGATCACGACCCCCGGTCGCGCACTGAAAATCGTGATCCTGGCGTTTTTCGCCGGACGCTCGATCACCACCCGGCTTACCGCCGCGTGGGAGAGTTTTTTACGCAAGAATGCTCTGACCTTGACGTCCTCGTTCAACATCGCCGGAAAATTCTTGCTGGTGGCATACCACTTCGACGCCCAGTTACGCTGGACGGCAAGACGGAAGCCGGTAGGGTGAATCTTCTGTCCCATGGTGTTCCTTAGGCCTTTGCCCGCCGGGACTCGTCGCCCACGGTGAGGTAAATGTGGCAGGTCTGCTTTGAGATTCGATTACCGCGGCCCTTCGCCCTTGCGGTGAAGCGCTTCAATGTGGCTCCTTGCTCAACGTGGATGCTCGTAACGCGCAACTCGTCGATATCGGCGCCCTCGTTGTGCTCCGCGTTGGCAATCGCCGACTCGAGCACTTTCCGGATGATTGTCGCGCCCTTTTTTGGGCTGAAGCCGAGGACATCAAGGGCCTTCTCCACAGGGAGTCCTCGCACCTGATCTGCGACAAGCCTCCCCTTTTGGGCAGAAAGACGGACCCCCCGAAGAATCGCTTTCGTATTCATGCGGTCCTACTCCTCACTTCTTGGACGGCGCGGCTTTCTTATCCGCGGCGTGTCCCTTGAAGGTGCGGGTGGGAGCAAACTCGCCGAGTTTGTGTCCCACCATGTTTTCGGTCACGAAAACGGGAACATGCTGACGCCCGTTATGAACGGCGATGGTCAAGCCGACAAAATCCGGCAGGACCGTTGAACGGCGCGACCAGGTCTTGATCGGGCGCTTGTCGTTAACGGCACGAGCTGCACCAATCTTGTCGATCAGGTGCAAATCCACAAATGGGCCTTTCTTGACGGAACGAGACATGATCAGTCCTTATCGCTTGTGCCGGGAGCGCACGATCATGCTTCGGGTGCGTTTGTTGCGGCGGGTCTTGTACCCCTTGGCAGGAGTACCCCAGGGGCTCACAGGATCGCGACCGGCTGCGGTTTTCCCCTCGCCACCACCATGGGGATGGTCGATCGGGTTCATCGCGACGCCGCGCACCGTGGGACGAATACCCCGCCAGCGCTGCGCACCTGCCTTCCCAATGGAACGAAGGTTGTTTTCCTCGTTTCCAACTTCACCCACGGTGGCGCGGCAGTCCACATGCACACGGCGAATTTCGCCGGAGCGCAAACGAAGCTGAGCGTAACTCCCCTCGCGCGCTAGAAGTTGTACCGACGTTCCCGCGGCCCGAGCAATCTGTGCGCCCTTTCCAGGCAACATCTCGACACAATGAATAGTTGTCCCCACGGGGATATTACGGATCGGCAACGTGTTACCGGGCTTGATCGGCGCTTCGGACCCGTTAATGACCTGTGTTCCGACCGGAACGCCTTTCGGTGCGATCACATAACGACGTTCACCATCGGCGTACAGCAAGAGTGCAAGATGCGCTGAACGGTTGGGGTCATATTCGATGCGCTCGATTTTCGCAGGGATGCCGTCTTTTGTTCGTTTGAAGTCCACGATACGGTAGTGGTGCTTGTGCCCACCGCCCTGGTGACGGGTTGTAATGTGCCCTTTCGCATTGCGCCCTGCGTTGTTCTTCTGCTTCTCGACCAACGCCGCGTGCGGACCGCCTTTCCAGAGGTCTTTGTGGACGACCTTGACGAGGGCGCGCCTCCCGGGAGAGGTGGGTTTGACTTTAACCAGTGCCATTTACTTGACCTCCCCGCCAGCAAACGAAATCTCTTGGCCCGCCTTCAGGGACACGTACGCCTTCTTCCAGTGATTGCGGCGCCCGGTGAAACGGCCGGACCGTTTTACCTTCCCCTTCACATTGGCCACTTGGACACCCTGAACTTCGACTTTGAAAAGCAGCTCGACGGCAGCCTTGATCTCTGGCTTGGTTGCATCACGCGTAACCTTGAAAACAACCTGGTTGTCGCGCTCACCAACGAGAGTGCTCTTTTCCGAAATCTGTGGCGCGAGCAGGACCTGTAGGAGTCGCTCGGAATCGAAAGTTGAGCTCATCCCAGGATCTCCTCGAACTTTGCCATCGCACCCTTGGTGAGCAGGGTCTGGTCGAAACGAAGAAGGGTCACCGGATCCGCGTGTCGTGGTTCAAGAACCAGAACGCTTTCCAGGTTTCGCGCGGCGAGAAAAAGGTTCTCGTCGAGTTCATCGGTGATGACGAGGACGCGCTCAAACCCCATACCCTTGATCTTCTGCGCCAGAGCCTTGGTCTTCGGCGTATCAACCTTGAGTTGATCCACGACGGTTAGCCGCCCCTCCCGGGCCAACTGGGAGAGAATTGAGCACATCCCCGCCCGATACATCTTGCGGTTGACCTTGTGGGCGAAGTTCTCATCGGGGCTGCTGGGAAAGATCTTTCCACCGCCGCGCCACAACGGGCTTGACGCCATGCCAGCACGAGCACGCCCGGTGCCTTTTTGTTTCCAAGGCTTGCGGGTGGATTTGTTGATTTCGCTGCGACCTTTTTGCGCCCGAGTGCCCTGGCGACCGTTAGCCATGTATCCCGTGACCACCTGGTGCACGAGAGCTTCGTTATAGTCGCGCCCGAACAGGACGTCAGACGCTTCCACGCTTCCCGCCGCCTTGCCGCTCTCGTCGATACGCTTGATGTCCATCACGCCCCTCCCTTGACGGCAGGAAGAACGACAACATCACCACCGCGAGCGGATGGAACGGACCCCCGCACCAGAAGGAGTTGCCGATCACCGTCAACACGTACCACCTCAAGATTCTGAGCGGAGCGCTGAACGTCGCCAAGATGGCCGGCCATGCGCTTGCCGGGAAACACCCGCCCCGGGTCCTGCGCCATGGAGATCGACCCAGGCTTGTTGTGCGAAACCGAGTTGCCGTGACTCGCACGGTTCGAAGAAAAATTGTGGCGCTTGATCACACCGGAAAAACCTTTTCCGGAGGTCGTGCCGCGGACATCCACTTTCTGGCCGACCTTGAAGAGATCAACGCCGAGTGTCGACCCAACTGCAAGCGAAGACGCCTCTGCTTCACTGATCCGGAACTCGCGAAGCCTCGAACCGGCCTCTACCCCCGCTTTCGAGAAGTGACCGGCGGCAGCCTTCGTCACGCGTGAAGCGCGTCGCTTCCCGAAAGCCACCTGGACGGCACTGTAGCCGTCAAAGGAGGGGGTCTTGATCTGAACTATGCGGTTGTCAGACACGTCCAGAACGGTCACGGGGATGGAGTCGCCATCATCCGTGAACACACGGGTCATGCCCACCTTCCGCCCGAGAAGTCCCAGGCTCATGATGTTTTTTCCCTTATTAGGGGCCAGCTTCAATTGGCTGGCGGAGTTTTCAAAACCAAGAGAGTGCTGGGATTATGCGCCGCACCCTTTGACGAAACCTAAAGCTTGATCTCTACGTCCACGCCCGCTGGCAAATCGAGCTTCATCAGCGCATCCACAGTCTTGTCGGTGGGATCAATGATATCCATCAGCCGCAGATGCGTACGCATTTCAAACTGGTCCCGTGACGTCTTGTTCACATGGGGGGACCGTAGAACATCGAATCGTTCGATTCGAGTAGGCAAAGGAACTGGGCCGTTGACAACTGCGCCCGTGCGCTTGGCCGTTTCCACGATTTCGGTGGCTGACTGATCGATCAGCCGGTAGTCGAACGCCTTGAGGCGAATCCGGATCTTTTGGCTTTGCATGCTCGTTTACTCGATGATCTTCGCAACCACGCCGGCGCCTACGGTGCGGCCGCCCTCGCGAATGGCAAAGCGCAATCCTTCCTCCATGGCAATAGGCTGTATCAACTGCACCGTGATCGACACGTTGTCACCAGGCATCACCATCTC
>JADCHQ010000024.1 GCA_020248405.1 Rhodocyclaceae bacterium
AGGAAGGTCTGATCAAGGCGCGGCTGGCCTTTATGAACCGGGATTGATTTCACGATGCGCGAGGATTTCGTGTCGATGGGCCTCCAGGCAGGGCGAGAGGAGCATGTACGCAGGCTCTTGCTGGCGTTTCGCTCTTCTACGCACGCACCTCTCCTGTCATCGCCAGCAAGCGCTTGCGCGCCATCCACAGGTTCGACAGCGCGAACAGCGTGACCACGTGTGCCGTGTTCTTCGCCAGCCCCTTGAAGCGAACCTTCCGGAGACCGAACTGGCACTTGATCACCCGAAACGGATGCTCCACCTTCGCCCGAACGCGCGCCTTGCGCCGCTCAAGTTCGACCAGCGCGGTTTCGCCAAGAGCCTTGAGCTTCTGCACCGCGCCCGGCCGGCGCGAGATCTCCCAGCGCACTTTCTTTTTCGCCCTGCCCGAGACGTGCTCCTGAGCCCCAAGGTAGCCCGAGTCACCGAGGACGACTTCCTCCTTGCCGTGCAGCAGTTCGCCCGTGTGCACCACGTCGGATTCGTTGGCAGGCGTAGTGAACACCGAATGCACCAGGCCCGATTCGGCGTCGACGCCGATGTGCGCCTTCATCCCGAAGTGCCACTCTTCGCCTTTGCGGCCCGAGTCCATCTCAGGATCGCGCTTGCCCGCCTCGTTCTTCGTCGAGCTCGGCGCCTCGATGAAGGTCGCGTCCACGATCGTGCCGCGCTTGAGCATCAGGCCCTTGCGCCCCAGGTGGGCGTTGACGCGCTGCAGGATCTCCACCGCCAGCTCGTTGGCTTCCAGCAGGTGTCGGAAGTTCAGAATGGTGGTCTCGTCGGGGATCGGGCCATTCAGAGACAGCCCAGCGAAGCTGCGCATCGGGGTGTTCTCGTAGAGCTCCTCCTCCATCCCCGGGTCGCTCAGCGAGTACCAGTTCTGCAGCAGGTGGATGCGCAGCATCGTCTCCAGCGGGTAGGGGTGGCGGCCCCGCCCGGCAACCGGGTAGTAGGGCTCGATCAACCCCAGCAGAGACTTCCACGGCACCACCTGATCCATCTCGGCGAGGAACTGCTCGCGGCGGGTGCGCTTGCGCTTGCCTGCGTACTCCGCATCGCTGAAGCTCATCTGACTCATCGGGCGCCTCGTCTTGCTATGCATTCATCATGAGACCGTATTCAACACGGCTTGTTCAGACCTTCCTTTACATGAAAAGTCTGAGTATTCCCGGCATTCGTCACCACAGCCAGACAAGGTGGCTAATATCAACAGGCTCAAAGTCGTTCTTGTTTGCATGGTTCCGATTCCGCCTAACGTTTGAGGTAAGCCGCGTGCCGTAGGCACGTCGGCTTGACCGAACGGTTAGGCGGCTGTTGGCAGGCGACAGGCTTCATGCAGCACCTCCATAACGAAGATAGTTGGCTCAATGTGAACGGTGCCCGTCTTCTCCCGCTCATATGAGTAGCGCCACTCTACAAACGTATTGTTCAGGTTCCTTAGATAAGCAACGAAGTCGGGGGACTCGCCGAACGCTCGGTTCGCGGCGCAACGCGGAGTGACGGCGTTGATCTCGGCGAGCGCGTTGCGAGGCAGCGCTTTGTGAAGCTTGAGCAGCTCATGGCCCCGCAGAGCAATGCCGTGCTTCTGCGCAAGGGCTTTGAGGTAGAGCTCGATACCGAACGCTGCGTTGACGACAAAGGGAACCGCGCTTGTGCCTTTGCGAGGTGAACGGCGAAAGTCTCGTTCGTACAGATAGGCGGCAGTGTTAGCAAAGGCGAACGCCTGATTGAAGACCGCCTGAAACGACGAAATTTCTTTGTGCAGGCCCCTACTCTTCAGGAACTGATTTACTGCCTCCGCATCGCTCGCGACGTCGCCGGTAGAAACGACTTCACCTACGGCAATTCCGTTGAACAAAACCGTCTTGGGACCAGGCGGGACGTTGCGCATGATTGCTAGATCGTAGAACCGAGACGCCTAACGTTTGAGTTAACCGGCTGGACGCCGCAGGCGGCCAGTCCGAGCGGAACGAAGTGGAGCGGTGTTGAACGAGTTGTTAGGGCGCTTCATCTTCCCACGCACTATCGTCGTTTGCCCACTTTGCCAGGGCTTCTGCTCTTGAACTAAGGAGTGGGCCAAGGGTTGGCCATGCATCTGGTGAGCCGATGTTTATGGTCGGATGTTTCTCACCGCGGCCCATATAGCCAGAGACTTCTTTCCACCTTTTGCTTATAGCGTGCATCGCATCTCGGGGGTGTTTGACTGTGTCTGCCGAGACGTAGTCAGTTGGAAGGTCTCCACAAATTACCCACCAGCCTACCCACTCGGGGCTCGCAGCGCTCTCAATAGCCCAGACGGAAACATAGGGTGCAACGTGCCACGCGGGCCACTCACCAATGCGGCCGTGTGACACGCCTTCGGTCTTCAAATAGGCAGTTACCTCCGCGCGCCGTTCTTCACACCATTTTTCTCCTTGCGCGGGATCGTCGTAATTAGCCACGGTATAGGCACCCTAACGTTTAACATGTGGGGTGCACAAAAGGCGCCGCCTTTTGGGCATCCCCTCGATGGAAGGGTTAGGCGTCAGTTCGCTGATGATAGGTATGGCGTTCGACGAGTTTGCCCTCATACCTTTTCTCTCCAGTAGCTAGAAGCGAGTGACACACGAAATCGAACGACACGATCTTCTTCCGATTAGTTTTGATTCTGTCCGTCTTGTGCTGTACGTCGAGGGTTGCTGCGACCAAGCTTGCAGCGTCAATGTTCTCGGTAACCAGGCGCGCTCGAAGCCAAGCTGGCAGTTCACCTGTGATCCACAGCTTCGGTTGAGCACCAGAGCTATGAGTTGCTACCTCGTTCAGCAGGTCGAAGGAGATCGTCCCGTCTGGAAGTTCAGCAAGTGTTTCGTAGTCGCTACCCATCCGCCAACCAACCATCATCTGGCACAAGGTATTCGCGAGGTCTTGCAGAACTTTGCGACGCATTGTTGACGCCCAACGGATCAGTTCAGCGGTCGGCGTAGCCGGTCCGCTGCAATGAATGGTTAGAGCGCGGAGCCATAGAGGTACTCGCTTGTGATTCTGGTGACAACAGCATCATGGAATGGGAACACGTGGTAGCCGCAGTGCTCTGTGAAAACGGCGATCGCGTACTTTTTTGAATTGACCACATGAAATGCGTACTGAAATTGAACAAGCGACCCATCCATTAGCTTGATGTGCAAACTGCTAGATGAAGGAAAATCAGCGGCGCTCAAGCCTTCATGTCGTATCTGATCTGCCGGGCGACTGAGGTGCTGAGATAGTTCCTCGGCCCACTCGGAAAGCAGCTGTTTGGCTAGTTGCGGTACTGGATGCATGTGGGTGCTCTAACGTTCGACGTAAGGGGCGGCCGCAAGTGGGCGAAGCCCGCTTGTGGACGTCCCCTTGGCGGAGGGGTTAGGTGGCTGGTGGTCACGGGGAGACAAGCTTGCAACTCCCATACGCTAGGCCACCCCGACCATTGCTCTCGACAAACGACAAGTCTGCAAACAGCTGAAAGTCGTACTGCGACCGAAAGAGGTAGTACTTTTTGATCCCGACGTTCTCGTCGAACTCAACCCGATCAATCTTGTACCGGTCACAGGTCACCTTGCCCACGCTCGGTGCGAGCGAGCAGCGAGAGACGAAGGTTCCTGTGTTGGCTTCTTCAATTCGATTCGAGTACTGCGACTTTGCAATTTGCTCGGCAGCATACTCGTGCTCACGATCAAGCTTTCGTGTGACTTGGCAGGAATATTCGGCACCAAAGCAGGAAAGCGCGTATGTGCCGGCAATGATGAGGAAGATAGTGCGGAGCATCGGCACGATTGAGTCACCTAACGTGAAATAGGGGACCTAAAAGTCCCTTTAGAAACCGCCAAAGTACTGTACATGTTATCCGTCATCTGTTTAATCCTCTTGATTTTCCAGCCCCCGCCCGCCCATTAGTAGGCCCTAAAACCGCCCCTCAAACCCACCTCGCATCGCAGGCCGCCGTGCCCGGTTCCCCTCGCCGCCTTTTGGACCAGGTCCGCGAAAAGATCCGCCTCATGCACTACAGCATCCGCACCGGGCGCGCTTACGTGGGCTGGCTGAAGCGTTTCGTTGTATATCACGGTCCCCGGCACCCTCGCGACCTGGGGCCTCGGGCGAGGCGGAGGCCCTCCTCACCCATCTGGCGGTGGTGAACAAGGTGGCCGCCCCCACCCAGGACGAGGTCCATAACGCGCTGCTGCTTCTTTTATGGAGGGGGGCTTGGCATGCAACCGTATCCCCTTGCTTTTCAAGCCTGCCGCTGCCGATTAGCAGGCCCTAAGCCCATCCGCCAAACCCACCTGGCGCGAAGGGCGCCTTGCCTGCTTCTTTGCACCGCCCGCAGCAAATCCAGGCGAAAACCCTGAACTAGCTCAATAGCATCCGCACCGGCCCGGTCGTCGTCAAGCCGCCGAATGGTGCGGTGTTCAATCGCCGCCGCGCCACTGCCCTCACTCCCCACCCCCCAGCCTGCGCGCCAGCCGCGTGAGCCGGGCATCGGCAATGCCATGGCGTTCCAGGCTGCTGGCCGTTTCCAGCAGGTATTCGCTGCACGGGCCGAAGTGCCCCCGGGCGCGGCGCACGGTTTCCAGGATGGTGTCGTCGTCCAGCCGTCCGGCGTAGGAGGGGTGGGTGCGGTCCATCACGAAGGCGAGCGCCTGCACGGTGCCGGTGGCCGTGCGGGCTTGCACCCAGCGGGGCTGGTAGGCGCCGGTGATCATTTCCCGGCGCCACAGCAGTGTGAGGTCTTCGGCCTGGGTGGCGCGCCGCAGTTGCATGGCGATGCCGGCGCAGGCGCCGCCGCGGTCCAGGGCCAGCACCAGGCCGGGCTGGTCGGGTGTGCCGCGGTTGATCATGGAGCGCAGGTAGAAGCCGCGGTGCCAGCCGTGCACGCGGGCGGGTAGGCGTTTCGCCGCTTGCAGCAGCGGGCTCCACACCAGCGATCCGTAGGCGAACACCCACACGGGCGCGCGCCGGTGGCGGCCCGCCAGCGCGGCCTGGAGGGATGCGTCCAGTTCAGCGTCGGAGAGCAGCAGGTGGCCGTGGCCTGCGGCGCGCACGGCGTGGCGCACGGCATCCCGGGCCAGTTGCGCGCGATCGATGGGGGGGTTGTCCACCGGACTCACGCGCGGCGCAGCACCAGCGACAGGTTGTTGGCCGGCATCTCCGTCACCTGCCCGGTGGCCAGCCCGTGGGCCAGCGCCTGCGCCTGCACTGCCTCCAGATCGCGCACGCCCCAGGCCGGGTTTTGGGCGCGCAGGCTTTCGTGAAAGGCGGCGTTGCTGGGCGCGGTGTGCTGGCCCCCGCGCCGGAAGGGGCCGTAGAGGTACAGCACGCCGCCCGGCGGCAGGACGGCCGCGGCGTTGCGCATCAGCCCTTCTGTGGCCTGCCAGGGGGCGATATGGATCATGTTGATGCAGATGACTGCGCGCAGGCGTGCTAGCTCCGCTGCCGGTAACGTCCACTCGGCGGCGGTGGCATCCAGGTCGAGGGGCGGCGCCACGTTGGTGACGCCCAGGGCTCGCGTCCATTGCGCGATGCTGGCGCGATGGGCGGGGTCGGGGTCGGAGGGCACGAAGCGCAGCGCCGGCAGCCGCGCGGCGAACCACGTGGCGTGCTCGCCCGTTCCGCTGGCCACTTCCAGCACGCTGCCCTCCAGGAGCAGGGGTTCGAGCACCGCCAGGATGGGCGCCCGGTTGCGCTCCGTGGCCGGGGCGTACAGCCGGCCGTCGCCGGCGCTCACGGCCGTTGCGGATCCTGAAAGCCGCCGCGGCGGTAGGTGAGCACCAGGGTGTCGCGGTGCCCGCCGGGGGCATCGGGCTGGATGGGGGTGGTTTCGTGGATCACCCGGGCGTCGTCCAGCAGCACGGCGGTCCACGGCTCGCTCAGCACGAAGCGGATGCCGTGGGGGCCGCCAGCTTCGAAGATGCGCGTCTCGCCGCCGCGCACGGCATGGCGGTCCACCAGCACCACGGCCACGAAGTCCACGCCGTCGCGGTGCGCGCCTTCAGGGGTGGGGCGCCCCACGCCCGAGGCGGTGTCGATGCGGAACTGGTGCGCCTCGATGTACCAGCGCGGCGCGGGCCCTGCCGCGTTGAACAGGCGCCCTAGGCCGGCGAGCAGCGCAAGCCACGCCGGTTGCTGCGTGAGTGCGGCCTCCATGGGCTTGAACCAGCGCTCGATGCCGCCGTGCAGGGCGTTGTACGAGGTGGGTTGCCAGTGGGCGCGGTGCGGCACCTGGGCCACCGCGCCGGTATGCGTGTCGTGCACGAAGCTCGAGTGGCGGCGGAAACGGTAGGCGCCGCCGTCGCGCAGGAAGGTGTCGGGCGGCAGGGCGTGCCAGTGATCCGGCCACGACTGCAGCGTGGGCAGTTCCACGCTGGCCACGTGGGCGAACTGGGCGGGTGGCAGCACGACGAAGCCCTGCTCGCGCAGGGCCAGGGCGGGCGAGGCAGAGTGCATGGCCCAGCGGGGAGCGGCGGACATGGTTCGGGGCGAAAATCGGAAGGCGTGCATGATGCCATTGCGCCAGGCAGGCGGCGCACTCCCCGCGTTAGCATGGGCAGCGTTCAGGCAGAGACAAGTTCCATGAAAACCACCCTATCGAAACTCCCCGGCCTCGCCGCGCTGTTGCTGGCCATGCCCGCCGCCGCCCTCCAGCCCGGCCAGCGCGTGGACGATTTCCGGCTGCTCGACCATCGCGGCGATTCGCGCGCGCTCTACTACCACGCCGACGCGCCCGCGGTGGTGATCATGGTGCAGGGCAACGGCTGCCCGGTGGTGCGCCAGGCGCTGCCAGCGCTGGCCGAGCTGCGCGGCCGTTTTGGCCCGCGCGGTGTGGAGTTCCTGCTGCTCAATGCCCAAGACGACCGGGAGGCCGTGGCCCGCGAGGCGGCCGAGTTCGGCATCCACCTGCCCGTGCTGCTCGACCCCGTCCAACTGGTGGCCTCGTCCCTGGGCGTCACCCGCACCGCCGAGGTGTTCGTGGTGGACCCGCGCACCCGCACCCTGGCCTATCGCGGCCCCGTGGACAACCGGCTGGCCTACGGCGCCCAGAAGCCCGCCGCCACGCGCCACTACCTGGCCGACGCGCTCGAAGCGCTGCTGGCCGGCCGCCAGCCCGCGATCACCCAGGTGGAGCCGGTGGGCTGCCTGGTGGACATGCAAAAGCCCGCGCCAGCCTCCTATGCCCGCGAGGTGGCGCCGCTGCTGGCGGAGAAGTGCTCCGGGTGCCACCGCCCGGGCGGCATCGGCCCCTGGGCCATGACCGGCTACGAGCGGGTGCGTGGCTTCGCGCCCATGATCCGCGAGGTGCTGCGTACCGGCCGCATGCCACCGTGGCACGCCGACCCCCACTTTTGGTCCTTCGAGGGCGACCGTTCCCTCACCGACGCCCAGCGCGCGCTGCTGGTGCGCTGGGTGGAGGCGGGCGCGCCGCGCGGCGACGGGCCTGATCCGCTGCTGGCCGTCACCCCCGTGACCCAGGACTGGGCCCTGGGAAAACCCGACCTGGTGGTGGAAGTGCCGGCCTTCGATGTGCCCGCCACCGGGGTGGTGGACTACCGCTACCCCCGCGCCGCCAACCCGCTCGATCGCGATGTGTGGGTGCGCGCCATCGAGATCCATCCGGGCGATCGCAGCGTGGTGCACCATGTGCTGGCGGGCATCGACGACCCGCAAACGCGCGGCCGCGACTTCGTGGAGCAACTGGCCGCCCTGGGCGGCTACTCGCCCGGCCGCAATCCGCTGCCCTATCCCGACGGCGCGGGCGTGCTGCTGCGCAAGGGGGCGGGCCTGCGTTTCCAGATGCACTACACGCCCACCGGCAAGGCGGTGCGCGATGTGACGCGCATCGGGCTGTACTTCCACGACGGCCCGCCAGCCCACGAACTGCGGCTCAAGTTCCTGCGCACCCATGACCTGCGCATTCCGCCCCATGCCGCCGACCACGCCGTGACCGTGAGCCACGTGTTCGAGCGCGACATCGTGCTCTACAGCCTCATGCCCCACGCCCACCTGCGCGGCAAGGCGGCGCGCTTCACCGCCACCTTCCCCGACGGGCGCGAGGAGGTGCTGCTGTCCGTGCCCAATTACGACTTCGCCTGGCAGAGCGTTTACCAGTTGCGCGAGCCGCGTGTGCTGCCCGCCGGCACCCGGGTGGACTTCCTCATGCGCTGGGACAACTCGGCCCGCAACCCTGCCAACCCCGACCCGGCCCGCAGCGTGCCCTGGGGCGACCAGACCTGGGACGAGATGAACGCCGGGTGGATCCGCTACCGCGAGCTGGCACCGGGCGAGTCGGCCCGCGCCGCCAACTGAGCGGGTGCCTGAAATGCTCGCCGCGATCCGCGATTTCTTCGAGAAGAACCTGGCCGGCCCCACTGACCCGGCTCACTCGGAACACGCCATTGCCCTGGCCACGGCGGCGCTGTTGCTCGAGGTGGTGCGCATGGACGGCGGCCTGGAGCCCCGTGAGCGTGACACGGTGCTGCGGGCGGTGCACGACAAGTTCGGCCTGGCGCCCGGCGAGGCCGACCAGCTGGTGGCCCTGGCCGAGGCCGAAGCAAAGCAGGCCACCGACTACTTCCAGTTCACTTCACTGCTGAATCGCCACTTCAGCGCTGAGCAGAGGGTGCGCGTGATCGAGCACATGTGGGCCGTGGCCTACGCCGACGCCGAGCTGTCCGCCTGGGAGCAGCATCTGATCCGCAAGGTGGCCGACCTGCTGTACGTGTCCCACGGCGACTACGTGGCGGCAAAGATGCGGGCGAAGGCGGCGGGGCCTCCATGAGGCGAGAAAGGCGGCAAGCGGTTCAATTCGCCCCGAGCTAGAAAAGCGTGCTCGCACGCCGCGCAGCCGCGACACGCAGTCCCGCGCCCGCCAGGAGCAGGACGATGAAGAGGTAGTAGGCGAGAACCGGATGGTCGGTCTGCTTCCGGCCCGCACTGTCGACCAGGCAGAGAATGAAGACCGCCCAGACGAACCACGCGCCAGTGGTGTGCAGCCGCCGCCAGTGGGCTGGCTGCATCCGGCGCCGCAGCGCGCCGAGCGAGGTCACGGTGAGCGCCGCCACCAGCAGGAGCCCCGGGACGCCGATCAGAAAGTCCGCGTCGGTCACCATGGGTGGGCGCTGTGGCGAATACAGTACGAAGAGGCGCAGGATGCAGTAGACGTGCACTAGCATGCCAAGGCCGAACGTCACACCAAGGGCACGGCGATTGCGCAGCAGCCACGCGCTCCCCGCCGAGGGATACAGCCGGTTCAATGGGCTGGCGATGAAGGTGAGAAAGAACCAGAAGAAAGACAGCCGCGCCGTCATTCGCAGGGCTAGTTGCGTCCCCTCGCGCCCGTCGCCGGCGATCGCGAGGATGGTCGCGGCGAGAACCACGCTCAGGGCCGTACCGGCAGCAATCAGCCCCAGTTCGGGGGATGGTTCTGCGGGTCTCCCGCGCCTGGCCACAAGTGCGATCTCCACCGCGAGCCCCGCCCCCAGCAGGGCCGTGGCCATCACGTCCGCGGCAACGACCCTCGCGATGGCATCGTTGTAGCCGCCCTTCAGCAGGGCAACGGCGACGAAGCCGGCCGAACTGATCAGCCCGGCGGCGAAGGCCGCAAACCGCAGCGGCGGAGACGCGATCGCGCGCAGCATCATCGCGCCAAGGACGCCAAAGAGCAGGGCGCGATGCTGCAGAAGGATCGCCGTGTCCGGCTCAGACACTTCCATGCCGTAGAGGCGCATCAGGGGCTGTGTCCCGAGAACGCCTGCGACTGGCAGGAGGTGGATCAATCCCGCGACGAAGAGGGCCACGCCTGGCACGTGCTTCATGTGAGAGCCTCCGGCAACCCGTGTTCAGGGTGACCCCGCGGGCGCGGGAACGGACGATGCTGGCAGTGGTGCGTCCGCGGCGGCGCGGTCCTGGTCGTGGCCGGCCCGGAGGGTGCACGGGATTTCATGCCGCCCGGTACATCATCAGCGCGACCACTGCCTCGAGGAGCAGGTAGCGCATCGGCCACTTGTCCAGGGTTCTGTCGATCACCGTCGAGAGCACCCGGCCTGCTGCCATTCCCCCGAGGGCGCAGGCCACCGCGATGAGAATGCCGGCCCGCAGCGTCTCGCTGCCAATCGCGACGAGCAGCGCCACGGACATCATGAGGCCGAAGCCACCATAGACCGCACGAACCTCGTTGCGGCCGGCCGAGTCAAGCGCAAGAATCCCGAACTGGGCTGTTACCAGAGTTGGCTTTATGAGAGCGCCGATTCCCATGACGGCAAAACCAAACGCAGCGATGTAGACCGGAAAGTCTTTCATGGAACCTCTCGAAAAGGGCCTTGACGGATCGATCATGACGCAGCCCTCGCAGCCGCGCTTTCAGGAATCGCCTGTCGTTCCACGAGTCTGCGTAGGGTCGGCGCGAGCCATGTACATCGGCCCTGGGCTTGACCTGGAGCCTCACAAGACCGTGGCCACGACCATCGCCGTGGCTTTCGACGATCCCTTCGCGGTCCGGGTCTGGGTGCCCGGCGAGGGATGGTCCGGATGGCGGGCCACTCCCGTTGCCCTCATCCCGTCAGAAGCGCTGCACCAGCTGAGGGGCGCCGGACTGGCGGCATTCCTGTTTCTGGACCCGCTGCAGGACCACTGCAGCGTCTTGACCGATGTCGAACTGGCGCGTGGCCGGGCGCGCGTCATGGAGGTGGGATGCGGCCTCGCAATGGACGAGGCATTTGCCGCGTTCGGCCTTGAGACCAACCCCCCTGCTGACGCGCGCATCGCCAGGGTGGTGCTGGAGATAGAGCGCCGGCCCGACGCGTTCGCGAGGATCGACGACGCTGCAGCGCTGGCGTGTTTGTCGGTTTCGCGGTTCAGGGCCAGATTCAGTGCGGAAGTGGGTGTGCCCTTTCGCCGCTACCGCCTATGGCGTCGAATGGCGGCGGCCATGCGCGCTGTTTCCGAAGGCGGCAACTTGACGGCTGCAGCCTTCGAGGCAGGATTTGCGAGCCCCGCGCATCTGAGCACTGCCTTCAAGCGCATGTTCGGGCTGTCCGCCAAACAGCTTCTTGCGCTCGGAGCCATTATCGAGGCCCGGGAGGACGGTGTGCTGCCATCGGCTTCCGCCGAGGGCGGCGATGACGCGCCACCCTCGCTCGCTTCTTGTCAGGCAGGCTCTTTTCCCTCCTGACTGTGAAGCGGCTTCCGGCAGCAGCCTCCCGGCAACGTGGCCGGGGTCTGGCGGAACGCCTGGCGAGCCGGTTGCCCCTGGCCTTGCTCAGCCTTCCCCGCTGCCACTCCGTCCGCGGGCTGGCGCCCGGGCGGAGGATCCCCCCGCAGCCTTGCGGGTGACGCCCGCGGGTACTGCTGGCCGGCCGATGCTGGACGCCACTTCGGCCTCCGCCGCCAGCCAGTCCTCGATCTCAGCACCGGGCAGGAAGCCGCGTCGCTCGGCGCGGAAGTAAGCCGCCTCCGCCACCATGGCGCGGAAGTGCTCGGGTGCGGGCGCGGCCGGCCGGCGCCGGTGCGGGGCGGACTTTGCAGCCGCGGGCACTGGGGATTCCGGCGCTGGCGCAGGGGTCCGCCGGGTGCGGCGCGCCGGGGCCGCGGGCATGGTGTCCTGGATGTCTCTGGTCATGGCAGGCACTCCCTTGGGTGGATGAAGCGGCGCCCAGGATGGCATGCCGCTGTTGCAGCCATTGGAGCCGAAGGTGCGGGCGGGGTTTCCGGCAAGGGCGGCCGGAGGGGCTGCCCTCCGGCGCGCCCGCCCGGGCGCTACATGCTGCGCCGGTACTGCCCCCCCACCTCGAACAGCGCGTTGGTGATCTGCCCCAGCGAGCAGCAGCGCACGGCGTCCATGAGCACGGCGAACACGTTTTCGTTGCGGATCACCGCCTGGCGCAGCCGGTCCAGCACCGGCCCGCTCTCGGCGGCGTGGGTGGCGTGGAAGCCCGACAGGCGCGTGAGCTGGCTCTGCTTCTCGTCCTCGGTGGAGCGGGCAAGCTCCAGCGCCTGGGGCACCGGGTCGCCGTGCGGGTTGCGGAAGGTGTTCACGCCGATGATGGGGTACTCGCCGGAGTGCTTGAGCCACTCGTAGTGCAGCGACTCCTCCTGGATCTTGCCGCGCTGGTAGCCCGTTTCCATGGCGCCCAGCACGCCGCCGCGCTCGGAGATGCGCTCGAACTCCGCCAGCACCGCCTCTTCCACCAGCTCGGTGAGCTCGTCGATGATGAAGCTGCCCTGGTTGGGGTTTTCGTTCTTCGCCAGGCCCCACTCGCGGTTGATCACCAGCTGGATGGCCATGGCGCGGCGCACCGATTCTTCGGTGGGCGTGGTGATGGCCTCGTCGTAGGCGTTGGTGTGCAGGCTGTTGGCGTTGTCGTAGGTGGCGATCAGGGCCTGTAGGGTGGTGCGGATGTCGTTGAAGGCGATCTCCTGGGCGTGCAGGCTGCGGCCCGAGGTCTGGCAGTGGTACTTGAGCTTCTGCGAGCGCTCGTTGGCGCCGTACTTCTCCTTCATGGCCACGGCCCAGATGCGCCGCGCCACGCGGCCCAGCACGGTGTATTCCGGGTCCATGCCGTTGGAGAAGAAGAACGACAGGTTCGGCGCGAACTGGTCGATGTGCATGCCGCGCGCCAGGTAGGCTTCCACGAAGGTGAAGCCGTTGGACAGGGTGAAGGCGAGCTGGCTGATGGGGTTGGCCCCCGCCTCGGCGATGTGATAGCCGCTGATGGACACGGAGTAGAAGTTGCGCACGTCGTGGGTGACGAAATACTCCTGGATGTCGCCCATCACCTTGAGGCTGAACTCGGTGGAGAAGATGCAGGTGTTCTGGCCCTGGTCTTCCTTGAGGATGTCGGCCTGCACCGTGCCGCGCACCGAAGACAGCGTCCACGCGCGGATCTTGTCGAACTCGTCGTCGGTGGGGTCGCGGCCGTTGTCGGCGCGGAACTTGTCGGCCTGCTGGTCGATGGCGGTGTTGAGGAACATGGCCAGGATGGTGGGCGCCGGGCCGTTGATGGTCATGGACACCGAGGTGTTGGGCGCGCACAGGTCGAAGCCCGAGTAGAGCACCTTCATGTCCTCGAGCGTGGCGATGCTCACGCCCGAGTTGCCCACCTTGCCGTAGATGTCGGGGCGCAGGTCGGGGTCGTTACCGTACAGGGTGACCGAGTCGAAGGCCGTGGACAGGCGCTTGGCCGGCATGCCCTCCGAGACCATCTTGAAGCGGCGGTTGGTGCGGAAGGCATCGCCCTCGCCCGCGAACATGCGGGTGGGGTCTTCGTTCTCGCGCTTGAAGGCGAACACGCCGCCCGTGTAGGGATAGGAGCCCGGCACGTTTTCGAGCATCAGCCACTTGAGCCGCTCGCCGTCGTCCTCAAAGGCCGGCAGGGCCACCTTGCGGATGCGGCTGCCCGACAGCGAGGTGTGGGTGAGCTTGGTGCGCACTTCCTTGTCGCGGATGCGCACCACGTACTCGTCGCCCGAGTAGGCCTTCTGCAGGTCATCCCACTGGGCCAGCAGCTTCTTCGCGTGGGCGTCGAGCTTCGCCTCGCGGGCGTCGATCAGGGCGGTGAGGCTGGCGCTGTCCTCGCTGCACTCGGCGGCGAGCATGCGGCGCGCCTCGGCCAGTTGCTGGCGCTCGCGGGCGATGCGCGCCTGGGCGCGGGCGTGCTTCTTGTAGCCGCGCACCGTGTCGGCGATCTCGGACAGGTAGCGGGCGCGCGCCGGCGGGACGATGGGCGTCTGGTTGGTGGAGTGGCGCGTGGCGGCCAGGGGCAGCCGGCCCTTGCCGAGCTTCAGGCCCATGTCGCCGAGCCGGCTGGCGATGCCCTGGTAGAGGGCCGTGACGCCGTCGTCGTTGAAGCGCGCGGCCATGGTGCCGAACACCGGCATCTCCTCGGGCCGCTTGGAGAAGTCGTTGCGGTTGCGCTGCACCTGCTTGGCCACGTCGCGCAGGGCGTCCAGCGCCCCCTTGCGGTCGAACTTGTTGATGGCCACGAAGTCGGCGAAGTCGAGCATGTCGATCTTCTCGAGCTGGCTGGCCGCGCCGTACTCGGGGGTCATCACGTACAGGCTCAGGTCCACGTGCGCGACGATGGCCGCGTCGCCCTGGCCGATGCCGGAGGTCTCCACGATCACCACGTCGAAGCCGGCGGCCTTGCAGGCGGCCACCGCGTCCGGCAACGCCTGGCTGATTTCGCTGCCAGCCTCGCGGGTGGCGAGCGAGCGCATGTACACCCGCGGTCCCTTGGCCCAGGGGCCGATGGCGTTCATGCGGATACGGTCGCCCAGCAGCGCGCCGCCGGACTTGCGGCGCGAGGGGTCGATGGACAACACGGCGATGGACAGGGCGTCGTCCTGGTCCAGGCGCAGGCGGCGGATCAGCTCGTCGGTGAGCGAGCTCTTGCCCGCGCCGCCCGTGCCCGTGACGCCGAGCACCGGGGCCTTTGACGCGCGGGCGCGCTCGAGAATCGCTTCGCGCAGGGCGGGGTCGGCCTTGCCCGCTTCGAGGGCGGTGATCAGGCGCGACAGGGCCCGCCAGCGGCGCTCGGTATCGCCATCTTCAAGGGCCGACAGGGCCTTCGGCGCGGCCGCGGCGAGGTCCTCGTCGCACAGCTTCACCATCTCGGCGATCATGCCCTGCAGGCCCAGGCGCTGGCCGTCCTCGGGCGAGTAGATGCGTGTCACGCCGTAGGCATGCAGCTCGGCGATCTCCGGGGCTACGATCACGCCGCCGCCGCCGCCGAACACGCGGATGTTCTCGCCGCCGCGGCTGCGCAACAGGTCCACCATGTACTTGAAGAACTCCACGTGGCCGCCCTGGTAGGAGCTCACCGCGATGCCCTGCACGTCCTCCTGCAGGGCGGCGGTGACGATCTCGTCCACCGAGCGGTTGTGGCCCAGGTGGATCACCTCCGCGCCCAGCGACTGCAGGATGCGCCGCATGATGTTGATGGAGGCATCGTGGCCGTCGAAAAGACTTGCTGCCGTGACAAAGCGCACCTTGTGGGTGGCCTGGTACGGCTGGTCCTGCTTCTGGACGCTGAGGTCGGTCATGGCATTCCTCGGTAAGGGTCGACCGGTGGCACGGCGGCGGCCCACGTGACTGATGCACCGCCGAAAGGGGCGGCATTATGGCACCCGCTGACGTTGACGTAAACGTCAATAGGCGGTCTCCCGGCAAGCCGTTATGATGCAGCCTGGAGGAAACAAGGCGATGCACGGCACGCGGCAAGGGGCGGCGCCCGGTCATTGGGTGGACGCCCTGGGGCAGGTCCACGCGGCGGCAGCGGAGGGCGCGCGCATCGTCTCGCTGGTGCCCAGCGTCACCGAACTGTTGTTCGATCTCGGCCTGAGCGGGCAGGTGGTGGGCCGCACGGGCTTCTGCATCCACCCGCGTGCGCTGGTGAAGCGCGTGCCCAAGGTGGGGGGCACCAAGACCGTGGACGTGGCGCGGGTGCGGCGGCTTGCCCCCACCCACGTTGTGGTCAATGTGGACGAGAACCCCCGCCCGGTGGTGGACGAACTGGCGGGTTTTGTCCCCAGCGTGGTGGTCACACACCCCATCGATCCCGAGGACAACCTGGGCCTGTACCGCATGTTCGGGGGCATCTTCGGGCGCCAGGCGGAAGCGGCCGAGCTTGCGCTGGCCTTCGAGGCCGAGCTTGAGGCCACCCGCGCCTTCGCCGCCGGCCTGGCGCGCGAGCAGGTGCTCTACCTCATCTGGAAGTCCCCTTGGATGACCGTGTCGCGCGACACCTACATCTCGCGCATGCTGGCCCTGGTGGGCTGGGACACGGCGCCCGCCGCCACCCACTTGCGCTACCCCCCGGTGGATCTGTCGCCGCAGCTCATGCTCGGCGTCTCGCGGGTGCTGCTGTCCTCCGAGCCCTACAGCTTCATGGAGCGCCACCTGGACGAGCTGCGCGGTGAATTGCCACCCCAGTGCCATCCGGAGATCCAGCTCATCGATGGCGGCATGACGTCCTGGTACGGCAGCCGCGCCATCGAGGGCCTGCGTTACCTGCGGGCGCTGCGCGCGGCATTTAGTCCCTGAAGCCCTGGCCCGCGGCGGCATTTCTGCAGTTCCAAAACCGCAAGGAGGATCAGCATCATGGCAAACAACGATCACGACACCACGCAACCCCACTGGGGCGCGCGCCGCGACTTCGTGAAGGGCGCCGCGGCGCTGGGCGCCGGCCTGCTGCTGGCCGATGCGGGTGGCGCGCTGGCGGCCAGCGCCCCCGGCACATCGCGCCGGTTCGCCTTGGCCGACGGCACGCAACTGCACTACATCGAGGCCGGCTACGGCCGGCCCATGGTGCTGGTGCCGGGCTGGTCCCAGACGGCCGCCATGTATGCCGACCAGATCGACGCCCTGTCGGCCGATTACCGCGTGATCGCGCTGGACATGCGCGGCCATGGCGATTCCGACAAGCCCGCTACCGGCTACCGGATGGCGCGGCTGGCCCAGGACCTGCACGAGTTCCTGCATGGCATGAGGCTCGAGGACGTGGTGCTGGGCGGCCACTCCATGGGCTGCTCGGTGATCTGGAGCTATTGGGAGCACTACGGCCGCGACCACATCGGCAAGCTGGTGCTCATCGACCAGGCGCCCGCGGTCACCGTGTGGCCGGGGTGGAGCGACGAGCAGAAGGCCCTGGCGGGCGCGCTGTTCACCCCCGACTCGCTCTACCAGACTGCCGCGGCCATCGGCGGCCCCGATGGCATCAAGGCCACCGAGGGCTTTGTCAACGGCGCTTTCTTTACCAAGGCCTATCCGCGCGACAAGCTCGGCTGGGTGCTGGCCGAGAACCTGAAGTTCCCGCGCGCCGATGCCGCCCGCCTGCTGGTGGACCATTGCTGCCAGGACTGGCGCGACGTGATCCGCACCATCGACGTGCCCACGGTGGTGTTCGGCGGCACAGCGAGCTTCTTCAACCCCCGCTCGCAGAAGTGGATCGCTGAGCAGATTCCGGGGGCGCGCGCCCATATCTTCGCCGAGGCGGAGGGCGGCAGCCACTTCATGTTCATGGAGAACCCGGCGAAGTTCAACGCCCTGGTGCGCGCCTTCGCGGGTTGAGGGCCGCGCCCCGCGCGGCAGCCGCCCTCAGCGGCGGCCGCGCGGTTTCGCCGCGGCGGGTTTGCGGCCCGTAGCGGCCTTGGGTTGCACTTGCTGCGCCTGGAACAGGGCGCTGATGGCGGTCGCCGGGGATGCCGTCGCCAGGGCCTTGGCGCGCTTGCGCTCTTTCTTGGACGGCACCGGCGTCCTGTCGGCCTTGACCTTTGCCTTCACCTTGGGCGCCTTGGCGGTCTTGTCCGCCTTGACGGCCCTGGTGAGCGGTGGCGCTTCGGGTGCCTCTGGCTTGGCAGCCTTCACGGGGCGCGGCGCCTTGCTCGCCGTGGGTTTGGTAGCCTCCACGGGGCGCGTTTCTGCGGGTGCCGGCTTGCTGGCCCGGGCCTTGGCGGCTGGCGCCTTGGGCGCGGCGGCCTTCGATGCTGCAACCTTCGGCGCCGCTACCTTTGGTGCGGCTACCTTTGGCGCGACACCCTTTGGCGCGGCCGCCCGGGAAGCCGGGGCCGCCGCCGCGGGTTTACGTGGTGCCGCCGCTGCCCTCGCGGTGGCCTTGCGCGCCGGCCTGGCTGCCTCCGGGCTGGCGGGCGGGGACGGCGGCGTGGCGGGGGCCGCCGCGGCGGCCGGCGTGGCGACGGGCGCGCATTTGGCCCCCGCATCGCCGGCGCCGAGCCGCAGCTTGGCGTAGCGCCCGGGGGCGTCCTCGATTGCCGGCAGGGCGCCCTCGCCCGGGCGGCGCGCGTTCACCTGCCCGCCCGAGAAGCGGTGCACCCAGGCCGCCCAGTCGTTCCACCACGAACCGTCGTGGCGCTCGGCGTCGGCGAGCCACTGGTCGGCCGATTCCGGCAGCGTGTCGTGGGTCCAGTAGTTGTACTTCGCCGCCGCGGGCGGATTGACGATGCCGGCGATGTGGCCCGAGCCGCCCAGCACGAAGCGCACCGGTCCGCCCAGCAGACGTGCGCCAGCGTAGGTGGATTTCCAGGGGGCGATGTGGTCTTCCATGGTGGAGATGAAATAGGCGGGCGTATCCACCTGACCGAGGTCCATGTGCTCGCCGGCCAGCTCCAGCGCACCCGGCTTGGCGAGCAGGTTGCGGATGTACATGTTGCGCAGGTAGTAGGTGTGCATCCTCGCCGGCATGCGGGTGGAATCGGAGTTCCAGTACAGCAGATCGAAGGGAAAGGGCTCCTTGCCCAGCAGGTAGTTGTTGACCACGAAGGACCACACCAGGTCGTTGTCGCGCAGCAGGTTGAAGGTGCCGGACATCTCCGAGCCCTCCAGATAGCCGCGCGCCTGCATGCGTTTCTCGAGGTTGTCCACGATGGCCTCGTCCACGAACACGCCCAGCTCGCCGGGCTCGCGGAAGTCGATCATGGTGGTGAAGAAGGTGACGCTCTTCACCCGCTCGGCCTCTCCGCGGGCGCGCAGCCAGGACAGCAGGCAGGCGCTGAGGGTGCCGCCCAGGCAGTAGCCGATCAGATTGATCTGCCGCTCGCCGGTGGCACGCTGCACCGCGTCCATGGCCGCCAGCGGGCCTTCCAGCAGGTAGTCGGCGAAGGTCTTGTGGCGATGGCGCTCGTCGGGATTGACCCAGGAGATCACGAACACCGTGAGGCCCTGGTCCACGGCCCACTTGATGAAGCTGTTCTTTTCTCGCAGATCGAGGATGTAGTACTTGTTGATCCAGGGCGGCACGATGAGCAGCGGCGCCCGGTCCACCTTGGTCGTGGCGGGCTCGAACTGCAGCAGCTGCATGAGATCGTTCTCGAACACCACCTTGCCCTTGGTGGTGGCCACATTGCGCCCCAGCTCAAAGGCCGACTCGTCGGTCATGCGGATGGCGAGCTTGCCGTCGCCGCGGTCCAGGTCCTCCAGCAGGTGCTTCAGACCATCGAGCAGGTTTCGGCCGCGGGTGTCGAGCGTGGTCTTGAGAACCTCGGGGTTGGTGAGCACGAAGTTGGTGGGCGCCAGCGCGTCCACGTACTGGCGGGTGAAGAAGCGCACCTTGCGCGCGTCTTCGGGCGAGAGGTCCTGCACCGCGTCCACCGAGCGCTGGATGTGCTCGGCGGCGATCAGGTAGGACTGCTTGATGTAATCGAAGACGAAGTTGCTTTCCCAGGCCTCGGCGCGAAAGCGGTTGTCGCCCCGGGCAGGCGCACGCACCGGATCGGCGGGCTCGCCGAGGAACCGCGCCAGCGAGGTGTTCCACAGCCGCAGTTGCTCCTCCCAGGCGCGGGCCGTGTGTTCGGCCAGCAGCGAGGGGTTGGCCATCCAGCGCGAGCCCAGCTCGGAGAATGCCTTGCCGATGCCCAGCTCATCGATGTCGCGCAGCATGTGGGTATGCGGCTGGGTGGCCAGGAATTCCAGGGCCACCTTGGCCGATTTCTCGCCGATCTCGCTGAAGGCGCGCTGCAGCTCGGCGTTGTCGATGGCGGGCGGGTCGTTGGAAGCGGGGGATTCGGCCATGGCGGACCTCGTGCGTGTGGGGGGTCAGGCGGCGCGGAAGCGATACACGCCGCCGGCATCGAGCTGGCGGGTGAGCGCGCCCCGGCGCAGCAGGTGGTTGAGGTGGGCGATGGCCTCGCCCATGGCGAAAAACAGCTGATGGTTGTCCAGCGGGCGGCGAAACAGCACCGGCAGCACGTCAACCGCCGTGAGCGGCGCTGCGTGGCATGCCTCGCGCAGCTCCGCCAGGCGCGCGGCGTGATGGGCCTCGAGCGCTGCCACCCGCGCCGCGATGCCGCGAAACGGCAGTCCGTGCGCCGGCAGAACCAGGGTCTCGTCGGGCAGCGCCGTGAAGCGGCGGATGGAGGCGAGGAACTGGCCCACCGGATCGCCGTCCGGTTCGAGCGACCACACGCTGGTGTTGGTGCTGATGCGCGGCAGCAGCATGTCGCCGGAGATCAGCACGCCCAGCGAAGCGCAGTGGAGCGCGGCGTGCTCCGGGGCGTGCCCCGTGCCCACGATCACCTGCCACGTCCGCTCATCCACGGCGAAGGTGTCGCCGTCGCACAGCCGCCGGTAGGTGCGCGGCAGCGGCGAGACGGTGCGGCGGTAGTGGTTGCCGCGGTCGATCACCGCCTCCAGGCGCTCGCCCTCCAGGCCGTGGACACGAAACAGCGCCACGAGGGCATCGGAGTCGTAACCGGCGGCGGCGTCCCAGACGGCGTGGGCGGTGAGGAACTCTCCCTGGGTGGTCCAGAGCCCGATGCCCAGGCGCTGCGCGAGCCATCCCGCCAGACCGAGGTGGTCGGGGTGGTAGTGGGTGGCGATCATGCGCACTGCGGGCGGGTGCTGAGCCAGCACCGTTTCCCAGGCTGCGCGGGTGGTCTCATTGTTGAAGCCCGTGTCCACGAGTGTCATGCCGTGGCCGTCGCGCAGCAGCCACAGGTTGATGTGATCCAGGGCAAAGGGCAGCGGCATACGCAGCCACCACACGCCCTCGGCCACGGCGAGGCTCTCGCCGGCACCGGGCGGCGCCGGGAAGGGAAACTGCAGTGCGCCCGCGGCGGAGTCAGGGCCAGAGGCGCTGGCGACAGCGGCGGAGGAGGCGGGAGTCAACATGGCGGGAGCAGCCGCGCGGCAGGGGATACCACAGGTGCTTGATCTATACTCGATGTTACATGGGAAAGATGAACGAACCGGCGGCGCGCGAGGCACAGGGCGCCGACACCTACACCATCACCGACCTCGCCCGCGAGTTCGGCGTCACCACCCGCACCATCCGCTTCTACGAAGATCACGGGCTCCTCAGTCCGGCCCGCGCCGGCCGCAACCGGGTCTACGACAAACGCGATCTGGTACGTCTGAAGCTCACCCTGCGCGGCAAGCGCCTCGGGTTGGCTCTGTCCGAAATCCGGGAGTTGCTTGACGTGTACGACGCGGCTCACGACGAAAGCGCCCAGCTCGAACAGTTCCTCGCCGTGCTGCACAAGCGCCGCGAGGCCCTGGAACAGCAGCGCGAGGACATCGAGGCCACCCTCGAAGAAATCCGGTCCTTCGAACTGCAGTGCCGGCGCATGCTGGAGGGCGGCGCCCGGCGCGCCGCGCCGGAGCGCAAGCCATCACCCCCGCGTTCCCCACGGGCGGGCGGGCGCGGGCGCAAATTGACGTTAACGTAAACGGCACTTACACTCAAGGGCTTCGTCATGCTTTTCGGCTCCGCCGTCCCGGCGGAACGCCGCGCCCTCCCCAGGAGAGTCCCATGGATCGCGCCGCCCCCGCCGCCCTGCGCAGCCTGCCCATGCTTCGTTTCGATCATGGCGAAACCATTCACATGCTGCGCGAATCCGTGGCGGCCTTCGCGGCTGCGGAGATCGCCCCGCGCGCTGGTGCCATCGATGCCTCCAACGAGTTCCCCGTGGACCTGTGGCGCAAGTTCGGCGATCTGGGGCTGCTGGGCATCACCGTGGAGGAAGACCTCGGCGGCACTGGCTTGGGTTACCTGGCTCACATGGTGGCCATGGAGGAAATTTCCCGCGCCTCGGCGTCGGTGGGGTTGTCCTACGGCGCCCACTCCAACCTGTGCGTCAATCAGATCCGCCGCAACGGCAATGATGACCAGAAGCGCCGATACCTGCCGAAACTGATCAGCGGCGAGCACGTGGGAGCGCTTGCCATGAGCGAGCCGGGCGCGGGCTCGGACGTGGTGAGCATGCGTCTGCGGGCCGAGAAGCGCGGCGATCGCTACGTGCTCAACGGTAACAAGATGTGGATCACCAACGGCCCCGACGCCCACACTCTCGTGGTCTACGCCAAGACCGATCCCGCCGCCGGCCCGAAGGGCATCACCGCCTTCCTGATCGAGAAGGGCTTTGCCGGCTTCTCCACCGCCCAGAAGCTCGACAAGCTCGGCATGCGCGGCTCCAATACCTGCGAGCTGGTGTTTCGCGACTGCGAAGTGCCCGAGGAGAACGTGCTGGGCGAGGTGGGCGGAGGTGTGCGGGTGCTCATGAGCGGCCTCGACTACGAGCGCGCGGTGCTGGCGGCGGGCTGCCTGGGCCTGATGCAGGCCTGCCTGGACGTGGTGCTGCCCTACGTACATGACCGCAAGCAGTTCGGTCAGGCCATCGGCGAGTTCCAGCTCATGCAGGGCAAGCTCGCCGACATGTACACCACCCTGTCGGCCTGCCGCGCCTACGTGTACGCCGTGGGCCAGGCGCTCGACCGCGGCGAGACCACCCGCAAGGACGCCGCCGGCGCCATCCTCTACGCCGCCGAAAAGGCCACCTGGATGGCCGGCGAGGCCATCCAGTGCCTGGGCGGCAACGGTTACATCAACGAATACCCCACCGGGCGGTTGTGGCGTGACGCCAAACTCTATGAAATCGGCGCCGGTACGTCCGAGATCCGGCGCTGGCTGATCGGTCGGGAGCTGTTCGCCGAGACCGCCTGAGTGACCGCGGCCCGTCCCGCGTTCGCGCGCGGGAACCTCCTTCAGGCGGCGGGCATGATCGCCGTCCCGTCCGCCAGCTTTCCATGACCCTTCCCAGCGCCGCCGCGGCCCGCCCCTCCGCCCACTCGCGGGTCCGCTATCCCTACGCCCAGGAACTGGCGAACGCCATCGCCCGGGCGTTGCTGGAGGGTTTCGACAAGCACTACCGCATCTTTCGGAAAATGAGCCGCGACGCCCTCGGCCGCTTCGAGCGCGCCGACTGGCCCGCCGTGCAGCGCGCCCACGCCGAGCGCATCGCCCTGTACGACGAGCGTGTGCGCGAGGCCGCCGAGCGGCTGCAGGCCGAATTCGACACCGGCCACCTGCCCGAGACCCTGTGGCAGGACATCAAGCTGCAATACGTGAGCCTGCTCACCAACCATCGCCAGCCCGAGCTGGCCGAGACCTTCTTCAACTCGGTGAGCTGCCGGCTGCTCAACCGCACCTATTTCAACAACGACTGCATCTTCGTGCGGCCGGCCGTGTCCACCGAGTACCTGGAGGGCGATCCGCCGGCCTACCGCAGCTATTACCCGCTGCGCGACGGATTGCGTGCCGTGCTGGCCCAGATTCGCCGCGACACCGGCCTGTCGCTGCCCTTCCGCCGCTGGCGGCGCGACGGCCGCTGGCTGCTGCGCGCCCTGCGCGAAGCGCTGCCGCGGCCGTTGCGGCTCGAGCCCAACCACCAGATCCAGGTGCTGTCCTCGCTGTTCTTCCGCAACAAGCGCTGCTATCTCATCGGGCGGGTGGTGAACGGCCACCAGGAGAAGCCCTTCGCCGTGCCCATCGTGCACGACGGCGGCGGCGGCCTCACGCTGGACGCCTGCCTGCTTGACTCGCGTGAGATCGCGCCGCTGTTCGCCTTTTCGCGCGCCTACCTCATGGCCGACATGGACGCACCGGCCGCCTGGGTGGATTTCCTCGCCGCGCTGCTGCCCGGCAAGCCCAAGGCCGAGCTGTACACCGCGCTGGGGTTGCAGAAGCACGGCAAGACGCTGTTCTTCCGCGACTTCCTCCACCACCTCGCGCACTCCACCGACGAATTCGTGCTGGCGCCCGGCATCAAGGGCCTGGTGATGATCGTCTTCACCCTGCCGTCCTATCCCTACGTCTTCAAGGTGATCCGCGACCGCATCTCGCCCACCAAGGACGTGACCCATGAAACCGTGCGCGAGAAGTACATGCTGGTGAAGCGCCACGACCGCATCGGCCGCATGGCCGACACCCTCGAGTACGCCGACGTGGCCTTCCCCCTCCGGCGCTTTTCCGCCGCGCTGCTGGACGAACTGCGCCGCGAGGTGCCCTCGCTGCTGGAGGAGACCGACGCCCAGGCGGTGGTGAAGCACCTCTACATCGAGCGGCGCATGACGCCCCTCAACCTCTACCTGGACGAGGCCGGTCCGGCGCAACTGCGCGAGGCGGTGCTCGATTACGGCCGCGCCATCAAGGAGCTGTGCTCGGTGAACATCTTCCCGGGCGACATGCTGTTCAAGAATTTCGGCGTCACCCGCGGCGGTCGCGTGGTGTTCTACGACTACGACGAAATCGCCTACATGAGCGAGTGCAACTTCCTGCGCATCCCGCCGCCGCCCACGCCCGAGGCCGAACTGTCCGCCGAGCCCTGGTACCCCGTGGGGCCGAACGACATCTTTCCCGAAGAATTCGCGCCCTTCCTGCTCACCGGCCGCGGTGTGCGCGAGGCCTTCCTGTCGCAGCACGCCGACTTGCTGGAGCCGGATTTCTGGAACCGCACCAAGGCGCGCATCGCCGAGGGCCACATCGAGGACGTGTTTCCCTATCACCCCAGCCGCCGCTTCGCGGCGCGCTTCGGCCGCCCCGGCCCAACTCGCTGAAGGAGCCCCCGCCATGCACCAGGACCCCGTGGTCATCGTCTCGGCCGCCCGCACGCCCATGGGCGGTTTTCAGGGCGAACTGAAGGACTTCACCGCCCCCGAACTGGGCGCCGTGGCGGTACGCGCCGCGGTAGAGCGCGCCGGCATCGCTGCCGCCGACGTGGATGAGGTGGTGATGGGCTGCGTGCTGCCCGCCGGCCAGGGCCAGGCGCCGGCGCGCCAGGCGAGCCTGGGCGCCGGGCTACCCCTGTCCACGGGCTGCACCACCATCAACAAGATGTGCGGCTCGGGCATGAAGGCCGCCATGTTCGCCCACGACCTGCTACTGGCGGGCACCAACCGCGTCATGGTGGCCGGCGGCATGGAGAGCATGACCAACGCCCCCTACCTGCTGCCCAAGGCGCGCGCCGGGTTTCGCATGGGTCACCAGCAGGTGATAGACCACATGTTCCTCGACGGCCTGGAGGACGCCTACGACCGCGGCCGCCTGATGGGCACCTTCGCCGAAGACTGCGCGCAGAAATTCGGCTTCACCCGCGAGGCCCAGGACGCCTTCGCCGTGGCCTCCCTGCAGCGCGCCCAGCAGGCCAGCACCGCTGGCGCCTTCGCTTGGGAGATCGCCGCCGTGCCGCTCAAGTCGGGCAAGGGCGACCGGTTCTGCGACCGCGACGAGCAGCCCTTCAAGGCCAATTTCGACAAGATTCCCCAGCTCAAGCCCGCCTTCCGCAAGGACGGCACGGTCACCGCCGCCAACTCCAGCTCCATCTCCGATGGCGCCGCCGCCCTGGTGCTCATGCGCCGCTCCGAGGCCCAGCGCCGCGGCCTCGCACCGCTGGCCACCATCCTTGCCCACACCACCCACGCCCAGGAGCCCGGCCTGTTCACCACCGCACCCGTGGGCGCCATGGCCAAGCTGTTCGACGCCACCGGCTGGCACGCCGGCGAAGTGGACCTGTACGAGATAAACGAGGCCTTCGCCGTGGTCACCATGGCGGCCATGCGCGAGCACGGCCTGCCCCACGAGCGCGTCAACGTGCACGGCGGCGCCTGCGCCCTGGGGCACCCCATCGGCGCCTCGGGGGCCCGCATCCTCGTCACGCTGCTGGGCGCGCTGCGTGCCCGTGGCGGGCGGCGCGGCGTGGCCAGCCTGTGCATCGGCGGCGGCGAAGCCACCGCCATGGCCGTGGAACTGGCCGCCTGAGCAACCGCGCGCATCGCCGCGCCACACAAGGGAGAAACGAAAAATGTCCAATCCGCGCATCGGCTTCATCGGCGTGGGCCTCATGGGCCACGGCATGGCCAAGAACCTGCTGCTCAAGGGCTTCGCGGTGAGCATCCTCGGGCATCGCAATCGCGCCCCGGTGGAAGACCTGGTGTCGCGCGGCGCCCGCGAGGCGCGCGACGTGGCCGACGTGGTGCAGTCCTCGGACATCGTGTTCCTGTGCGTTACCGGCACCCCCGAGGTGGAAGACCTCATGCACCGCCCCGGTGGCGTGCTGGGCTCGGCGCGCGCCGGGCAGATCGTGGTGGACACCTCCACCAGCCAGCCCGCCTCCACCCAGCGGCTTGCCGAGCAGGCCCGGGCGAAGGGCGTGCGCTTCGTGGACGCCCCGCTCGCCCGCACCCCCGTGGAGGCCGAGGAAGGCCGGCTCAACAGTTTCGTGGGTGCCGACGCGCAAACCTTCGCCGAGCTGCGTCCGGCGCTGGCGGCCTACAGCGAGAACATCTTCCACATGGGCGAGGTGGGCACGGGCCACAAGATCAAGCTCCTCAACAACGCCATGGGCATCGGCATCGCGGCGCTCACCAGCGAGATGCTGGCGGCCTGCGCCAAGCTGGGCGTGGACTGGACGAAATTCTTCGAAGTGGTGTCCGGCGGGCCGCTCAACAACGTCATGTTCCAGCGCATCGCCGGCGGCGCCGCCGAGGGCGATCTGGATCGCATGAAGTTCACCGTGCGCAACGCCGCCAAGGATCTGCGCTACTACGCGCAGATGGCCGCCGAGGCGGGCGTGGCGGGGGCGCTGGCCCCGGCGGTGCTGCAGACGCTGCTGCAGACCATGGGCCGCGGCTACGGCGATCAGTTTCTCGCCCACATGGTCAAGGGGCTGCTCGAGGTCAACGGCGTGGCCATGCCGGTGGCCGGACAGCCGCGCTGAGGCCATGACGGGCCATCCACGCGCCGCAGGGCCCTGGCTGCCATGACGCTGCGGCGGGTATGCGTGTTCTGCGGCTCGGCGCCGGGGCGCGACCCGGGCTACACCGAGGCCGCCCAGGGCTTCGGGGCGCTGCTGGCCATCCGCGGCATCGAGGTGGTCACCGGCGGCGGCGGGGTGGGCATGATGGGCGCGGTGGCGCGCGGGGCGCTGGGCGCCGGCGGGCGCGTCATCGGCGTGATCCCGCGGGTGCTCGTGGAGCGCGAGCAGGCCTTCCCGGGCTTGAGCGAGATCATCGTTACCGCCTCCATGCACGAGCGCAAGCAGCGCATGGCCGCCCTGTCGGATGCCTTCGTGGCCCTGCCGGGGGCCTTCGGCACCTTCGAAGAACTGTGCGAGATGGTCACCTGGACCCAGCTCGGCATCCACCACAAGCCCCTCGGGCTGCTGGATGTGCTGGGTTACTGGCGGGCGCTGCTGGCGCTGTTCGATCACGCCGTGGCCGAGGGTTTTCTGACGCCGCGCAACCGCGCGCTGGTGCTTTCCCACGCCGACGGGCAGGCGCTGCTCGCTGCCCTTGCCCAGGCGCATCCGGCCTGGCCGGCGGCGCCGCTGGCGCCGGAGAACGCATAATCCGCATTTTCTTGGAGACCGCCATGGCCCTTACCAAGGGTGTCAAGCAGCTGGTTGCCGAGGCGCGCGCCAAGGTGCGCACCCTCAGCATCCAGGAAGCGCTGGCCAAGCACGCCGATCCGAACGTGTTGTTCGTGGACATCCGCGACGTGCGCGAGCTGGAGCGCGACGGCATGATCCCGGGGGCCTACCACGCGCCGCGCGGCATGCTCGAGTTCTGGGTGGATCCGGACAGCCCCTACTACAAGACCGAATTCGGCAGCGGCAAGGAATTCGTCTTCTACTGCGCCTCGGCGTGGCGCTCGTCGCTGGCCACGGCGGCGGTGCAGGAGATGGGGCTCGCCCCGGTGTGCCACTTCGAGGGCGGCTTCAACGCCTGGAAGCAGGCGGGCGGGCCGGTGGTGCCGCGCCCCGAGAAGCAGGTCTGAGAGAGCGAAAGCCGCGGCCATGGGCGCGATCCACTCCCGCATCAACCCCCGCAGCGAGGCCTTTCGCGCCAGCCAAGCGCTGATGCAGGCGCTGGTGGCGGACCTGCGCGGCCAGGTGGCGCGGGTGGCCGAGGGTGGCGGCGCTGCGGCGCGCGACAAGCACGTGGCGCGCGGCAAGCTGCTGCCGCGGGAGCGGGTGCGCACCCTGCTGGACACGGGCTCGCCGTTCCTGGAGCTCTCTCAACTGGCCGCCCATGGCCTGTACGGCGGCGAATCGCCCGGGGCGGGCATCATCACCGGCATCGGCCGCGTGGCGGGCCGCGAGTGCGTGATCGTGGCCAACGACGCCACGGTGAAGGGCGGCACCTACTACCCCATGACCGTGAAGAAGCATCTGCGCGCCCAGGAGATCGCCTGGCAGAACCGCCTGCCCTGCATCTACCTGGTGGACTCGGGCGGCGCCAACCTGCCCAACCAGGACGAGGTGTTTCCCGACCGCGACCACTTCGGCCGTATCTTCTACAACCAGGCCAACATGTCCGCCGCGGGCATCCCGCAGGTGGCGGTGGTGATGGGCTCCTGCACCGCTGGCGGCGCCTACGTGCCCGCCATGAGCGACGAGTCGGTGATCGTGCGCAACCAGGGCACCATCTTCCTGGGTGGTCCGCCGCTGGTGAAGGCCGCCACCGGCGAGGTGGTCAGCGCCGAGGACCTGGGCGGCGCCGACGTGCATACCCGAGTGTCGGGCGTGGCCGACCACTACGCCCTGGACGACCGGCACGCGCTGGAGATTGCCCGGCGCATCGTCGGCCATCTCAACCACGTCAAGCGCGTGCACGTGGACGTGGCCGAGCCCGTGGCGCCGCTGTACGAGGCGGCCGAGTTGCGCGGCGTCATCCCCGCCGACCCGCGCAAGCCCTTCGACGTGCGCGAGATCATCGCCCGCATCGTGGACGGATCGGTGCTGGACGAATTCAAGCAGAACTACGGCGCCACCCTGGTGTGCGGCTTCGCGCGCATCTTCGGGTATCCTGTAGGCCTCGTTGCCAACAACGGCATTCTGTTCTCCGAATCGGCGCTCAAGGGCGCCCACTTCATCGAGCTGTGCGCCCAGCGCGGCATACCCCTGGTGTTTCTGCAGAACATCACCGGCTTCATGGTGGGCCGCAAGTACGAATCCGGCGGCATCGCCAGCGATGGCGCGAAGATGGTTACCGCGGTGGCCTGCGCGAAGGTGCCCAAGTTCACCGTCATCATCGGCGGCAGCTTCGGCGCCGGCAACTATGGCATGTGCGGCCGCGCCTACAGCCCGAGGTTCCTGTGGATGTGGCCCAATGCGCGCATCTCGGTGATGGGCGGCGAGCAGGCGGCGAGCGTGCTCGCCACGGTCAAGCGCGATGGCATCGAGGCCAAGGGCGGCGCCTGGAGCGCGCAGGAGGAGGAGGCCTTCAAGGCTCCCATCCGCGCCCAGTACGAAACACAGGGCCATCCCTACTACGCCAGCGCGCGACTGTGGGATGACGGTGTGATCGATCCCGCTGACACCCGGCGGGTGCTTGGGCTGGGATTGTCGGCGGCGCTCAATGCGCCCGTGGAAGAGACGCGGTTTGGCGTGTTCCGGATGTGAGGCCGGGACAGGGTCTTTTTGGGTGGGGGTGAAGCAACGCGATGGTTGACAAGAAACCGGAGTCGAAGGGACGTCCCTCCGTCGAGGTGGACGTGGTCACGCTGAAGAACATCGGTCCGCAGTCGGCCAAATGGCTTGCGGCGGTGGGCATTCACACCAAGAAAGACCTCGAGGACGTGGGCGCCGTGAACGCCTTCCGGCTGATGCGCAGCCACGGTTACAACGTCACGCCCGTGATGCTCTATGCCCTGCAGGGCGCGCTCATGGACCTGCACTGGAACCGGCTGCCGGGCAAGCTGAAGGACGACCTGCGCGCCCGCGCCCGCGCCGATGAGCAGCCCCGCTGAGCTGCGGCTGCGCGTCCACGTCCAGGGCGCCGTGGCCACGGTGCTCATGGACAGGGCGGAAGTGCATAACGCCTTCGATCCGCAGCTCATCGCCGGCCTGACCGAGGCCTTTCAGCGGCTGGAGGCCGACGCGGCGGTGCGGGTGGTGGTGCTGGCGGCCAGCGGCCGCAGCTTCTCCGCCGGCGCCGATCTCAACTGGATGAAGCGCATGGCGACCTACTCCGGCGAGGAGAACGTGGCAGACGCCCGCGCCCTGGCCCGGCTGATGCGCGTCATCGACCGCCTTGCCAAGCCCGTCATCGCCCGTGTGCAGGGCGCCGCCTTCGGCGGCGGCGTCGGGCTGGTGGCCTGCTGCGACATGGCGGTGGCGGCCCGAGAGGCAGTGTTCTGCCTGTCCGAGGTGCGGCTGGGCCTGATCCCCGCCGTCATCAGCCCCTACGTGGTGCGCGCCATGGGCGCCCGGGCCGCGCGCCGCTACTTCCTCACCGCCGAGCGCTTCGGCGCCGATGAGGCCCACCGCCTGGGACTGGTGCACCAGGTCACCGATGCCGAGGGCCTCGACGCCGCCGTGGCCGCCCTGGCGGACCACCTGCTAAAGGGCGGCCCCGTGGCCCTGGCCAGCGCCAAGGACCTGATCGCCGCGGTGTCCGACCGCCCGCTCGACGATGCGGTGATCGAGGACACCGCGCGGCGCATCGCCGCCCAGCGCGCCGGCGCCGAAGGCCAGGAGGGGGTGGCCGCCTTCCTGGAGAAGCGCGCGCCGGGCTGGATCGGCTGATGTTCGACGTGCTGCTCATCGCCAACCGCGGCGAGATCGCCTGCCGCGTGGCGCGCACCGCGCGCCGCCTGGGCATCCGCACCGTGGCGGTCTACTCCGAGGCCGACGCCCGGGCGCTGCACGTGTCCCTGTGCGACGAGGCTCACCTCATCGGCCCCGCGCCCGCGCGCGACAGCTACCTGCGGACCGAGCGCATCCTCGAGGTGGCGCGCCGCAGCGGCGCCCAGGCCATCCACCCCGGCTACGGCTTCCTGTCCGAAAATGAAGACTTCGCCGAGGCCTGCGCGGCCGCGGGTGTGGTGTTCGTGGGCCCGCCGCCCGGCGCCATCCGCGCCATGGGCTCCAAGAGCGCCGCCAAAGCCCTCATGGAACAGGCCGGCGTGCCGCTGGTGCCCGGCTACCATGGCGAAGACCAGGACCCGGCGCTGCTCGCCCGCGAGGCCGGGCGCATCGGCTACCCGGTGCTCATCAAGGCCTCCGCCGGCGGCGGCGGCAAGGGCATGCGCATCGTGCGGGAGGCCGCCGGCTTTGCCGAGGCGCTGGCCTCCGCGCGGCGCGAGG
Source organism: Rhodocyclaceae bacterium (assembly GCA_020248405.1). Lineage (GTDB taxonomy): Bacteria > Pseudomonadota > Gammaproteobacteria > Burkholderiales. The sequence goes on from JADCHQ010000024.1 coordinate 30,919, forward strand.
CGCTGTCCTCCTTCGGCGATGACCGGGTGCTGGTGGAGCGCTATCTCGACCGGCCGCGGCACATCGAGCTGCAGGTGTTCGCCGACCGCCACGGCAACTGCATCCACCTCTTCGAGCGCGACTGCTCGGTACAGCGCCGCCACCAGAAGGTGCTGGAGGAGGCGCCCGCGCCGGGCATGACAGCCCAGCGCCGCCGCCAGATGGGCTCGGCCGCCGTGGCCGCCGCCCGCGCTGTGGGCTACGAAGGCGCGGGCACCGTGGAGTTCATCGCCGAGGGCAGCGGCGAGTTCTTCTTCATGGAAATGAACACCCGCCTGCAGGTGGAGCATCCGGTCACGGAAATGATCACCGGCCTCGACCTGGTGGAATGGCAGTTGCGCGTGGCCGCCGGAGAGCCGCTGCCCCTTGGCCAGGAGCAGGTGCAGATCAGCGGCCACGCCATCGAGGCGCGCGTCTACGCCGAGGACCCGGCGCGCGGCTTCGTGCCCTCCATCGGCCGCCTTGCCTACCTGCGCGAGCCCGTGGCCTCGGCCCATGTGCGCGTGGACACGGGCGTGCGCGAAGGCGACGAGATCGGCGTGCACTACGACCCCATGATCGCCAAGCTCATCTGCTGGGATGCCGATCGCGGGGCGGCGCTTCGCCGGCTGCGCCAGGCGCTGGCCGAGTACCGGGTGGCGGGCGTGGCCAGCAACCTGGAGTTCCTCTCCAGCGTCACGGCCCATCGCGCCTTCGCCAAGGCGCACGAGGAACCTGGCCTGCTGGACACCGGCCTGATCGAACGCTACGGCGCTGAGCTGTTCCCCTCGCCCGAGCCGGTGCCCGATGCCGTGCTGGCGGTGGCGGCGCTCTCCCGGATGCGCGAGGCCGAGGCCCAGGCCCGCGCCTGGGCCTCGCGTTCGGGCGATCCGCACTCTCCCTGGAACGCCACCGACGGCTGGCGCATGAACGAGGACAACCACCACGTGCTGCGCTTCCTGGACGGCGGGCGCGCGGTAACGGTGACGGTCCATTACCGCGAGGGCGGATACGCCCTCCACCTGCCCGGCGGCACCATCGTGGCGAGCGCGGGAGACGGGCCCGGCGGCGGCCTGGTGGTGTACCTGGACGGCGCCCGCTCCCACGCCCATGTGGTGCGCAGGGGCGATTCGCTCACCGTGTTCGCTTTCGGCCGCAGCCATCATCTCGACCTGGACATCGCGCGCCCGGTGCAGGACGAGGACGCCGGCGGCGGCCTCACCGCGCCCATGCCGGGCTCGGTGGTGGAGGTGCTGGCGGCGCCTGGCGCCACGGTGGAAAAGGGCGCGGCGCTCATGATCCTCGAGGCCATGAAGATGGAACACACCATCCGTGCCCCCTCCGCCGGCACCGTGAAGGCGGTGTTCTTCGCCAAGGGCGACCAGGTGGCGGAAGGGGTCAGCCTGCTGGAATTCGAGGCCGTGTCCTGACGCCCCGGCGTGCCGGCCGCGCCTGTTCGCCCGCCCGTGTTTCGGAGCACACCATGAAGCATCCCGCCAGCGTTCGCATCGTCGACGTGGGCCCGCGCGACGGCCTGCAGAACGAGCCCGGCAACGTGCCTACCGCCGTGAAGGTGGAACTGATCGAGCGGCTCGCCGCCGCCGGCCTGCCCGCCGTGGAGGCCACCAGCTTCGTCTCGCCCAAGTGGGTGCCGCAGATGGCCGACGCCGCCGAAGTGATGGCCGCGCTGGCACGCCGTCCCGGCACGAGCTATCCCGTGCTGGTGCCCAACCTCAAGGGGCTGGAAGGCGCCCTGGCGGCCGGTGCGCGGGAAGTGGCCGTGTTTGCCGCCGCCTCCGAAGCGTTTTCCAGGCGCAACATCAACTGCAGCATCGAAGAATCCCTGGCGCGCTTCGAGCCGGTGTGCGCCCAGGCGCTGGCGGCAGGCGTGAAGGTGCGCGGCTACGTCTCGTGCGTGCTGGGCTGCCCCTACGAGGGCGAAGTGACGCCCGAGGCGGTGGCGCGGGTGTCCGCGTGCCTCTCGGAGATGGGCTGCTACGAGGTTTCGCTCGGCGACACCATCGGCGTGGGCACGGCCGACCAGACCCAGCGCATGGTGGAGGCCGTGACCCGGCACGTGCCGGTGGAGCGCCTGGCGGGGCACTTCCATGACACCTACGGCCAGGCGCTGGCCAACATCGTGGCCGCCATGGACCTGGGGGTGGCCACCTTCGACAGCTCCGTGGCGGGCCTGGGCGGTTGCCCCTACGCCAAGGGCGCCACGGGCAACGTGGCCACCGAGGACGTGCTCTACCTGCTGCACGGCCTCAAGGTGCACACCGGCGTGGACCTGGAAGCCGTGGTGGACGCGGGCAGCTTCATCTGCGAGGCCATCGGCCGCGCCAACGCTTCGCGCGCGGGGCGGGCCATGGCGGCGAAGCGGGGGCGGGCGGCGGCCTGAGGCGCGCGCCCCAGCGGCCCGGGAGCGCGGCGCGAAGGGGTGAGGCTTCGTTGCAGGGGGGGGCTGCGGTTTCGAAGCCTCGGAGGGGCGCGCTTCAAGGCAAGCGAGTGCGATGTCCAGACCGGCGATCACGACAGGATTTGCGGTCCTCGCAAGGATCAGCTCGATCGCCTGTATGGGGAAACAGAGCTGTCGAGACTGCTGACGATGTGCCTGCCGAGTACCTCGCATACCTGGATGAGCAGTGCCGTGAGATTCACCCGGCGGGCTGCGTGCAACCCTGGCGGTTGCCGTCGGAAGCGGGTCTTTCGTTCCCGATTCATCTTGCATCCAAATCACTGCGGAGCCCCCATGAAAAACCTGCTCGTCTTCGCCCTGTTCGCCCTCGCGTGCGGTGCCGCCCATGCCGCGAAGCCCTGCGATGAACTCAAGGCCGAGATTGCGGCCAAGCTCGATGCCAAGGGGGTGAAGGGCTATGTTCTGGAGGTGGTGCCCAACGATCAGGCGGGCGACAAGAAGGTGGTGGGCAGTTGCGATTCCGGCGCCAGGAAGATCATCTACGCTAGGCAGTAGCGGCGCCAGGCGCCGTGTGGATGGGCAAATTGTGTGGATCGGCCCGCCGCGCGGTTGCGGCCCGGCGTGCTTACGGCGCCGGCTCCAGTCCCGCGGCCAGTTCGTCGACGTACTTGCGGTAGCTGAACACGCGCCTCCGCTACCGGTTCTCCCACCGGCTGTAATCCAGCAACCCGCCCGCACTCCCCGCCCAGGCAGCGTGGGCATCCTGCAGGGCATCGCTGGCGCGCCAGAATTCCGGGTCGGTGCGGCGCAGGGCGAAGCGGTCGGCCAGGCGGCGGTAGTCGGCCTCGGAGGCCAGCGCGCCGATGGCGGATGCCAGTGCGGGCAAGTCTTCGCGGCGCAGGCGATAGAGGGTGTTCGGGTAGGCGCCCACGAAGCCGCGCAGCACGGTGACGGCGTTCTCCTCAGGCGCGAGCGCACGCTCTTCTCGGAACAGGGTGGACACGTTGCGGTGGCCTGTGTCGCGCAGCAGGGTGAAGTGACGATCCTCCGGCGGGGCGTCGTCGATGCGCAGGATCACCGTCTCGGGCAGCCATGAGAGCGCTGTGCCGCGCAGCGCGCCGAGCCTGGCGAGGCCCTTGCGTAGCGCTGGGTCTGCGGTGCGCGACGGGTCCATGGATGGGTCCAGCACCGGCGCGAGGTGCGTGCGCAGCATGGCGTACAGCTCGGCCTGCGGGTCGGCGCTCCGGTAGGCGATGGCCGTTTCCTGACTGAAGGTGGCCTTGCGGCCGTAGACGTAGTCCTTCACGGAGCCGGGTGCATCCCGGTACCAGCGGTCGCGAAGGGGTTCGCGCGCCGCCTTCGGCAGCAGCACCAGGAAATTGAACTCGCCTTCCATGCGCAGGAAGTCCATGTACAGGCGGCTGGAGAGCTGGTGGCCGGCGTTGCCGTACACGTCATAGCCGGCCACCAGCAGGTAGTAGATGCGCTCGAGCAGCGGGTAGCCGATCACCCACGCGGTCTTCGGCGGTTCGCCCGCCAGGCCCCTCACCACGGAGGCGCTGTCAAAGTGGCGGAAGATGGTGAGGGCGGCGTTGGGGTTGCGCCCGTCGCCATCCCAGATGAAGGACAGGTCGGGGGCGGTGCGGCGCGTGGCGGTGCGCTCGTAGAGATCGCTCTTGGCCTCCAGGTAGCGGGTCTCCTGGCGGGCGAGGTTCAGCCACTGGCGCAGGATGGGCGCGTCGCTGCCGTAGGCGGCGGGCAGGTCCAGGTTGCCGGCCTGGCGCGCCAGCAGTTCGGTGGTGTCCTGGCCGGCGCCCACGGCGGGGTCCAGGAACACCACCCAGAAGCGGTCGCGGATCACGTTAAGCGCCACCTGACCGCGGCAAACCGGCCCCTTCATGAAGCTCATGATGAAGAACTGCGCTTCGTCGAGCAGGAAGCGGTAGCGTGAGTCGGGCGGGATGTCGGCGTAGGCGCGAAAGGGGTTGGTGGCCACCGCCGGCTCCCAGGAGGGCAGCGCACGCACCGCGTAGGACGCGTCCAGGAACCACGCCCGCAGCTTCGCCATGCGCCCTGGCGACAGTGTGTAGGGCATGTGGGTCTTGGCCACCACGGTTTCGCGCTCGGGCTCGATGCGGTAGTACACCCGCGCCACGCCGGGGTCGTCGGTGGGCCGCCGCGTGGCGATGATCCGCACCGGCTCGCCCGGCGGGGTGGCGGAGCGCACCAGGTTGAAGGCGCGCTGTGCCGGGTCGGCGTCGAACACCAGGTGTGCCAGGAACAGGTGCTCGTACAGGTAGCGGCCCATAAGCTGCTGTTTGGGAGAGTCGCCGTTCAGGAAGGCTTCCCAATGGCGCACCTCGCTGGCCAAGGCAGGTGGTAGCGCGGGTTCACCATCGTCCGGGGCGCCGGCCTGCAGCCAGCGCACCAGCAGGCTCATCTCCCCCGCCGCCAGGCCCGGCAGGCCGTAGGGCATGCCGCCCAGTGGATGACGGCGCTCGTAGTGGCCGAATTGCTCGATGCGCGGGCAGCTCTGGTTGCGGTCCAGGGAGAAATCGAACTCGCGGCCCAGCACCGGGCCAGGCGGCAAGGGATTGGCCTGCTTCAGCGCCAGCGACCGGTACAGCACGCTGCCCTCCAGATCGGCCGGCGGACTGCGCTCATTGAGGATGGGATGGAAGCCGCGCTGGCGCCATTGCGAGGCGGACAGGGCATCGGTGAACAGCCGTGTGGGGGGGGCTTCTCTCAGGCGTGCGGCGTCGTACACCCTCAGGGTGCTGGCGCCGCGCGCGATGCCCTGCCAGGACCCGAGCTTGGCCTGGCAGGGCGAGTCGTAGCAGGCGTGGCAGACGACGCAACGGCGTGCGAGCAGCGGCCGGACTTCGTTCTGGTAGGAGGGCGCGCCGGGCGCCAGCGCGGCGGACTGGTCGTAGCGCGCGGGGTCGGGCTTTCCGAAGCGATCTTCCAGACTCAAGGCGGCGATCGTGGCGCAGCCGCCGAGGAAGCAGGCGATGGCAATCAGGATATGGTTCCGCATGGGTCGGTTCCGCTCAGTGGGTCGTCGCTGCTCCGGGACGGGCACTGGATGGGCGGGTGTCGCTCAGTGCCGCCTGCTCCATATCCGCCACCACCTGCGCCAGGATCGCCCGCAGCAGCGCGCCGCGCGGGAAGTCGTTGTGATTGGCGATGCGGCGCGGGATGCCGTGCAGCGCCTCCGATACTTCGGTAGCGATGGCCCAGTGGTCGGCGTTCACATAGCCCAGCAGCGTGCTGCCGGGGATCACCTGGTCGTGCGCCAGCAACTGGCCGTCGTTTCGCGCGTCGATCCGCGACAGCAGCCCATGGCTGGTGGCCAGCCCGCGGGAGATCCGCTCCGGGGCGGGATAGGCCACCAGCGAATAGAAGCGGATGCCCTCGGGCAGCGGATGGCGCGCGAGCCAGTCGCGCCGGGTTTGCGGATCGAGGCTTTCCAGGGCGCGGCCGTCGCCCTTCTGGCAGGTGAGGCCGGGGGTGTTGCGCACGGCGGTGATCAGGGCGCGCGGCGCCTTGGCCGCTAGCGGCGAGCCGCCCACCGCCCCGGCCATGGCCACCACCGCGGCCACCCGTGCGTGCATCTCAGAATGGGCCTCCAGCGCCACGAGAATGTCCACCACGCCCTTCGAGTGGCCGATGAGCACCGTGTCGCCCGGCTCGCCGGGATCATCCAGCACCGCATCGCGCAGCCGCCCGGCATTGCCTTCGCTGCTGGAGGTGCCGTCCACGTTCACCACAGCGAAGCGCCAGCCGGCCTTGGCGAAGGCCTCGTCCAGAAGCTTCTCGGTAGCCGTGAGCCTACGCACGCAGTCCGACCAAAGGCCTGGCACGAACAGCACGCGCCGCAGGCGTGTCTCGGCCGGATCGGGGCCAGGGGCGGCGCTGCCTTCGCCCGATAGCCGAGGCAACAGCCGCTCGCAATCCGCAGGCGAGTCCGCAACACCCGCCGCCTGGCAGAAGCGGGCGCGGAACGGGCCGCGCGCATCGGTGATGCCGCCAAGGGTGGCGGGCACCAGGGCCAGGGGCACGCCCTCGGTGGAGTAGGGCACGAGCGCCGGCGCCGCGCAGCCCGCCAGCAGGATCAGCGCCCAGCCCATCGCGGATGCCAGCAAGGCTCGGGAGCGCCCCATCGTCAATAGAACGTGCTCGGCGCCAGCATGAACAGCACGTCCTCGATGCGCTGCACGAAGCCGCGCGCCGGCTGCGAAGTGAGGGTGCCCTTGGTGGAGCGCCAGGTGATCTGACCGGAGGGCAACGCCTCCACGCGCCAACTGCGGTCGGGTTGCAGGTCGCGCTCCATGTGGGCGGCGAGGCTGCGCGCCAGCGGTTCGCTGTCCACGATGACGCCCATTTCCAGGTTCCAGTTCGAGGAGCGCGGATCGAAGTTCATGGAGCCTACGAACACGTGGCGCAGGTCCACCACCGCGGCCTTGGTGTGCAGGCCGGAGAACTTCGAGCTCACCGGCGGGGTGTCGGTGTAGTGGCGGATGGGCGCGTCGGCGCGCAGCTCGAACAGCGCCGCCCCGCCGCGCACCAGCGGGCGGCGCCAGCGCTTGTAGTGGCTGTTCACCGCCGGCACGTCGTGGGATTCGAGCGAATTGGTGAGCATGCGAAGCCGCACGCCGCGCGCCTGCATGGCGTTCAGGTCCTGGATGCTGCGCTCGGACAAAATCACATAGGCGTTGGTGATGAGGACATCCTCGCGGGCGCTGGTGAACAGCGCGCGCAGGGCGGGGCCCACGCCGCGCACGATCTCGCCGCTCGAGACGTCGTCCCACACCATCCGTGCCGTGCCCGGGAGCAGGGCGCCAGCGGTTTCGGCCAGGGCTGCGTCCCAGGCGCGCGAATCCGCCGGGAAGGCGGACAGGCGCGGCGAGCCGGCCACCGCCGCATCGATCTGACCGCGCACCTTGGCGAGTTCGCGCTCGCTGGCTTCAAGTCCGAAGGCCGACACGGGGGTCACCCAGGCGCTGTTCCAGAAGCTGTCGAACAGCGTTGAGCCCTGGCGTACCACCGCGCCGGTGCCGATCACATCCAGGTCGTAGAAATTGAAGCGGTCCTTGAGCCCGAAGTACTCGTTGCCCACATTGCGGCCGCCCAGGATGACGGCGCGGTTATCCGCCACGAACAGCTTGTCGTGCATGCGGTGGTTCAGGGTGAAGAAGCGCGTCAGCCCGTCGCCGGCCTTGGCCACCAGCGAACGGCCTTTCCAGGCGTTGAACAGGCGGATCTCCACATTGGGATGCCGGTCCAGGGCCGCCACCGCATCCTCGCCGGAGAGGATCAGCAGGCCGTCGAGGATCAGGCGCACCTTCACGCCGCGGTCCGCGGCCCGCAGCACCCGCTGCAGCAGCAGCAGGCCGGCGTCGTCTCCCCACCAAAAGTAGTACTGCAGGTCGAGGGAACGACTGGCGCTGTCGGCGAGCATCAGCCGGGCCTCCAGGGCTTCGCGGTTGCCGGGCAGCAGTTTCAGACCCGAGGCGCCGGGTGCCGGGACGCGCGCTGTGAAGGCCAATTCGAAGTCGGCCAGCGGGCCCGTGGGGGCGGCCTCCAGGGCCGCCTCCGGCGGCGGGCGCTGGGCTGGGTCGGGGCGCGGCGGCCCGCCCGCGCATGCCGACAGCAGGGCAATGAACAGCAGCGCGGCCAGCGCGCGCCACAGTCCGAAACAGGCGGGCTTGCTCACTCCAGGTACTTGCGCCAGTCGAACACCATGCGCACCCCCACCATGGGGATGGTGCGCAATTCGGGCAGCGACTCGCCCGCCTGCACCGTTTCCCGGTGCAGGGGCCGGTCGAAGGCCACGAACAACTGCACCAGCAGCCCGGAACTCTGGTCCTGGGAGAAGCTGCGGAAGGGGCGGTACTCCAGCACCGGAAATTCCACCTGCAGCGAGCGCAGGTGCACCTCCACGTTTCTGCCGCCTCCAGGCACGGCCACCATATCCTCGCCGCGCATGCCGTAGAGGCTCAGGCCCACCTCGCGCCCGAGCACGAACTGGAACCGGCCGATGGGCGAGGACATGCCCGACTGCCACGGCACCAGCCCGCCGTTGGCGGCCTGCACGGCCATGCGCTCCAGGGCCTTGGGCGCGGCCAGCGCGAGCACCGGGGCAGCCAGCACCAGGTCGCCCGGCACCAGCCAGAAGGGGGCGCGCAGCCGCAGGCTCAGCGCCGAGCGGCTGGGCACCACGTTGGACGCCGCGCCGGAGGTGGCGCAAGACGGCGACTGGACGCAGACCAGGGTGCGCGCGACGGCGTCCTGCCGGATGCCCAGTTCGGCGAACATCAGTCCGTCGCCCGACTCGTTCAGCACGCCGTCCAGGCCCACGCCCGCGCGTACCGCCAGGTCCAGTCCGCCCGTGCCGCCCACGTCGGTCTGCGCCGCGCCGAAGCCGCCATACACCGTGCCGGCGCGCGCGCCCGCCGACATGCCGATGAAGGGCCCGATCTCGGCGCGAAAGCGCGGCAGTTCGCCCAGGCCCGCCGCCAGGGCCGGCAGCGGCAGTTGTGCCAGCACCGGCTGAAGGGCGCGCAGCGTTTCGGTGGGCGCCACCCGCGCCGGGAAGCGCGCCTCTCGGCAGACATCGAAGCCGTCCGGCAAGGCGGTGCTGTTGTTTTCGAGATCCGGGTCGCGGATGCCCAGGCCCTGGACCGCGTCGAGAAGCTGCTCCAGGCTGGCCCGCACGGTGGCCGCGGCGCGGTTCGCATCCTCCGGCCGCATGTGAGCATCCCCGAGCAGCACCACGCGCTCGCCAGAGAAGGTCACCGTCTCCAGGCCGCGCTCGTTGTAGTAGTCGTGGGTGCCCTTGCGGCTGGCCACGTTGCCCCAGGAGCCAGCCACGTGGCCCGCGGCGAAGGCGTCCTGGAGGAAGTGCAGCGCAAAGGCCTCGTCGGCCAGGGCCGCCAGGGCCAGTTGCTGGCGGGCGGCGGCGTCCTGGGACGCGGTGGAACGCGCCGCCTTGCGCAGGGCGCGCAGGTGAAACCACGCATAGGCGCCCACCGCGTTGAGTTCGGCGCCCTTGTCCAGCAGCAGCCGGCCGTACTCCTCCAGGGATGTATCCGGTGCCGGCCGCGGCAGCAGGAAGTGGACGTTGTTGGCGCCAGCGCGGGTGGCGTATTCGCGGTCGGCGCGCTGCAGCTCGATGTCGGCGTTGCGGATGGCGTTGACGCGGTCATTGCGGCGCTTGGCGGAGGCGAGCTTGTCCTTGAGTTTCGCGCTCACGTCCGCCACCCGCAGCACCCAGTCCGTGCCCAGCACGCTGTCCAGCATTTCGCGGGGGGAGCAAGCGTGGTCGCCGGCGATGGCAGGCAGCGCGGCGAAGTCGATGCAGGCGGGGCGCCTGCCCTGGGCGGCCTCGGCGGCTTGTGCGCACAGGCGGGCTTCCTGTCCGCTGCGGGCCGTGGCCCACAGCCCCTCGAGGGTGGCCCGCCGGGCCGGTTCGAGCGACTGCACCGCCACCACGGCGATGTCACGGTGCTCGGGATACACCCAGGCCAGGGCGGTGGCCGAGGGCCATGGCAGCGTGAGCGCCGCGATCCAGGCGCACAGGCGGCGGGCGGCGGGCGAGCCGGCGGCAGCCCGCGGCTCAGGGTCTTTGTTCATGGGGTGAAAGTAGCACGATCGCCTCGCAGCCGGGCCGGTCGCGCAGGGGGAATCGGGTATCCTTGGCGTGTAATTTTTATTGAAAGCGTATTCATGCCCAGCAACACCGCCGATGTGCCGTCGCCGTGCGTGCAGGTGTGCCGCATCGACCCCGGCAGCGGGCTGTGCCGGGGTTGCCTGCGCAGCCTCGACGAGATCGCGGACTGGTCGCGCCTGAGCGCCGTGGAAAAGCGGGCGGTCCTTTCCCGCCTGCCTGCCCGCCGCCAGCGCCACGCCCTGCTGTCCTGACGCCCTGAAGTTGCCGCCCAGGCAATCCCGCGCCCCTCGTCATGCCCTTGTCAGCGCCCGTCGTACGTTTACCTGCCCACACCCGGCGCGTGGAGTGCCGCGGCTATGCCCGCGAAGATGGCCTTTGGGACATCGAGGGGCATCTGGTGGACACCAAGAGCCGCGACATTCCCACCGTGGAGCGTGCCTCCGGGCACATCGCCGCGGGCGAGCCGCTGCACGAGATGTGGATCCGCCTCACCGTGGATCTCGACCTGTTGATCCGGTCTGTGGAAGCGGTGACCGACTGGGGGCCCTACCAGGGCTGCGGCGCCATCGCACCGAATTTCAAGGTGCTCGAGGGCGAGACGATCAAGGCGGGCTTCACCCAGCGCACCCGCGAACTGCTCGGCGGCACCCGCGGCTGCACCCACCTGCTGGAGTTGCTGGGGCCCCTGGCCACCACGGCCTTCCAGACCATCTATGCCGCCCGCGAGCGCGCCCGTCCGGCGGGCGCGGATGGCCGCAAGCCCGCGCTGGTGGATAGCTGTCACATGTACGCCTCCCAGGGGCGTATCGTGCGCGCCCGCTGGCCGGCCTTCTACACCGGGCTGGCCGATCCTCCCGAGCCGTGAGGCGGGCGAAGCGGTTTCGCATCGTGGTGGCGGCGGCGGGCGCATCTGCACCGCCGGCGGACACATCCGCGCCGGCCTCACCCTCGGCGGATCTCGAGCCTCTCGCCCGCGCCGCCTTCGACCAGGCCTTTGGTACCCGCAGCGTGCGCCAGCGGCTGGCGGTGGGGCGGCGCGGCGCCGAGCATGAGTTCGCGCTGCACGCGCCGGGTGCGGTGATCGGTGCCATCATCACGGAACGCTGGGCAGGCGCTGCTGATCCGCGCTCGGGCACCACATCCGGCCAGGATCGCGCCAGCGCCGAGCTTCTGTGGCTTTGTCTCTGGGAAGGCCGCGAGCGCCGCGTGCTCATCGCCACCGACCTGGAACTGGCCCAGCGCCTGGTGGCGCGCTATGCGGGCTGCTTTCTGCCCACGCAGGTGGAGGTGCATCACTGCGACATCGCGTCCGGGTCGCTCTATCTCGTCGGACGCCTGGGAGGGGAATGATGACCTCGGATCGTCCCGGGCCGCTGGCGGGCATTCGTGTCCTCGACCTGACCCGGCTGCTACCCGGGCCGGTGTGCACCCTGCATCTCGCCGATCTCGGTGCCGATGTGATCAAGGTGGAGGACACGGGCGCGGGCGACTACGCCCGCACCCTGGGCGTGGCCCCGGGCCGCGAGGCGCCGGTGTTCCTGGCCATCAACCGCAACAAGCGCGGCATCCGGCTGGACCTGAAGAAGCCCGAAGGCAGGGCGGTATTTCTGGAACTGGCCACCGCAGCCCAGGTGGTCATCGAGAGCTTTCGCCCCGGCGTGGTGGATCGGTTGGGCGTGGGCTACGAGGCGGTGCGGGCCGTCAACCCGGCCATCGTGTACTGCGCCATTTCCGGCTACGGCCAGACCGGCCCCTACCGGGAGCGTGCCGGGCACGACCTCAACTACAACAGCTACGCGGGTTTCACTGACCAGACCGCGATGCCCGGGGGCGAGCCGGCCATTCCCAATCTGCAGGTGGCCGACATTCTCGGTGGTGCCCTGGTGCCGGCCATGGGCATTCTTGCCGCCCTGGTGGAAGCGCAACGCACCGGACAGGGCCGCTACATCGACGTAGCCATGACCGAGGGCGTCTTGGCCCACAACTTGCAAGCGCTGTCGGCCGTGGCCACCCAGGGCCGTGCGCGGCCCGCTGGAGAAGACCTGCTCTCGGGCCGGGAAGCCTGTTACCAGGTGTATCGCACCCGCGACGGCCGCCACATGGCCGTGGGCGCGCTGGAGCCGAAGTTCTGGGACGAGGTGTGCGAGGTGCTGCAGCGTCCCGACCTGAAGAGCCATCATTGGGCACGGGACCACGATCCGGCGCCGGCGGTGCTTGCCCTGCGCGAGATCTTCGCCTCGCGGACCCAGCAGGAGTGGGTGCAGGCCTTCGAGGGGCGCGACTGCTGCGTCTCGCCGGTGCTGCGCCTTGAGGAGGCCCTGCACGACCCCCAGCACGAGGCGCGCGGCATGTTCGTGAGGGCCGCTCACCCGGTGGCGGGGGAGGTGCTGCAGTTCGCACCGCCGCTGCGCCTGTCGCAGTCGCCCTTCACGGTGCGGCGGCATGCTCCAGCGCCCGGCGAGCACACCCGGGAGGTGCTGCGCGAGGCGGGCTACGACGAAGCGCGCGTCGAGGCCCTGGCGGCTGCGGGGGCGATCGCCTGAGCCGGTGCGCCGCGGGGAGGGGTCAGTTTTCTTCCGGACCGCGCAGCCAGTAGCCCACGGTCTCGGGATTGCTTGCGATCCAGCGCCGCGCTGCGGCGCGGGCGTCCATCTGCTCCACGTTCATCCAGTAGTCCATCTGGGTGACGGCCTTGACGTGGAGCTCGATGCGTCCGAGCAGCTCGCGCGTCTTGCGCGGCAGCTTCGCGGCCCAGGCCTTGTTGGCCACCAGCCAGGCGGTGTTGTCGCCCCCGAGAAACTGCCGGGGTTCCTCGAGGACGCGAAGGGCGTGGGCGCGGTTCAAGTACTGCGGGCGCCACAGGGGCATCACGAACCATTCCTTGGCGGCGATGCGGGCGTTGAAATTGGCGAGCCAGTCTGATGCCGGTCCTGGCATCAGCTCGTAGCCTGCTTCGCCCAGGGCGTAGTGCTCGAAGATCCGGCGCGAGCCGATCATGAGGCCTGAATCGGGCAGCGTACCGCGGATGGTCTTGACCATGCGTTCGGCCACCTCGGGGCGCTTGAGGTCGGCCACGCTTTTCACGTCGGGCGAGACGTAGTCGGGTACCGCCCAGTAAAGCCGCGCATCCTCGAACAGCACCCCGAGCTGCACGAGATCGTCCTTGTACTCGTCCCAGTAGCTCTTGTGGGCGTAGGGCAGCCAGGCCGCCACGAACAGGTCCACGTCGCCAGCGGCCACCTTCGGGAACATGGCGGAATGGCTGCCGGCGCTTACCGCCACGTTGAAGCCCTGGCGCTCCAGCACCAGTTGCACCACGGCCGCGGTGGCCTCGTAGAAGCTCAGGTTCACGTGGCCGACGGCGGCGTACTGGGCGCGGGCGGGCAGCGCGGTGCACAGGGCGAGGGCGATGGAAGCGATGATCAGGCGCAGGGACTGCATTTGTGATTCCTCCAGGAGCCGGCCGCGGATCTGGTGCCGCCAAGCCGAATGGCGCCGCTGGGACAAGGCGTCCCGGGGCTTCGTTCCAGCGCCGACGCTCCAATGATAGACAGCATGCGCCCGGCGCTTCAGCTTGGCCACGCGAGCCGCGGGGAAGGGTCGCTGTCATACGGAGCCGGAGCGGGTCCGGCTTCAGCTCAAGCATCCCCGCTGCAAGGTGCTTCCGGCGAGGCCTCGACGCCCAGGGTCTGCAGGCCGGACGAGACGCCCGGGTCCACGTCCTCGTTGCGGTGGAAGGACCCGGCGCAGGCTGCCCTGGTCACCCGCAACCGAAGTTTGGCGAGGATGGGGACATTGACGGGGAAGCTTTGATCGTCGAAACCGATCCGCTCGCTGACCACGCGGCGGGCGTCCGGATTGAACCGGCAGTAGCCCAGGTCTACCCGGTGGCGGCTGGCGAAGCGGTGGCAGGCGTCCATCCTGCCCATGGTGGCGGCGGTGTTGCCGCCCAGGCTGCGGTCGAAGTCGATGAAAGGACCCGCCGGCGCCCGGGTGGAGTCCAGGCGCGCGCGTCTCCACGGGGCATACGGCAAACCCTCCCGCCCGAATCATCAGGTGCTCGGGCAACCGCAGCCAGAATGGCCTCGGGCGTTGCCGAAGCCCGGCGGGTGCCCTGGGCGGGGGCCGTCAGGACGGATTCGGGCGCGGGGCGCTCTGGGGGCCGCTTCAGCCCAGGGGGCGCCGCCGCTTCATTGTCCCGGCTTGAGCGTGCCGCCCTTCTGCCGCGGCGGGAATGCCTCCAGCGACATGAGGTGCTCGCCCAGGGCGTCGCGCGCCACGCCGCCCAGCCAGGCCTTGCGCATGGCGATCTTGTTGTTGGTGATGCCGCCGTGCTTCTCGAAGGGGTCCATGCGCAGGTTGTACATCTCGCCGCTGGGCTTGTTCCAGTCGAAAAAGCCCTCGCGGGACTTGAAGTGGAACTTCCAGTTGCCCACGCGCAGTGCCGTCAGATCGCCTTCGTTGTAGTAGAAGTACCGATCGCGGGCCGAGGGCGCGCCCGAGGTCCAGTGGGCGAGGTTGTCCACGCCATCGATCTTCACCTTGTGGCTTTCGAGCAGTTTCGCGCCCACGTCCTTCACGCCCGCCGCGGAGGCCAGCGTGACGAACATGTCCAGGTGCGCCTGGATGCCGTTGGAGATGCTGCGCGCCGGAATGCGGGCCGGCCAGCGCACCAGCATGGGCACGCGCACGCCGCCTTCCCAGGTGGTGGCCTTCTCGCTGCGGAACGCCGTGGTGCCGCCATCGGGAAACTCGTAGGCCATGGGGCCGTTGTCGGCGGTGAACACCACGATGGTGTCCCGGGCGATGCCCAGCCGGTCGAGGCTGTCGAGGATGCGCCCCACGCTGTCGTCCAGCTGTAGCATGCCCGCGCCGTACACGTCGTCTTCGGCGGTGATGCCAGCGATGCGCTCGATGTAGCTGCGCGGTGCGTGGGTGTAGAGGTGCATGCGGGTGGTGTTGTGCCACACGAAGAAGGGCTTGCCGGCCTTCACGGCGCGCTCCATGAAGCCGATGGTGCGGGCCTCGAACTCGTCGTCCACGGTTTCCATGCGCTTCGGGTCGAGGCCGCCGGTGTCGCGGCACACCTGTTTGCCCACCCGGCCGAAGCGCGCATCCACCGTGGGGTCGTCCACGTCGCTGGCGCGGCAGTCGAGCACGCCGCGGGGCCGGTAGCGGGCGTTGAAGCCGGGGTCCTTGGGCCAGTCGAGCTGGAAGGGCTCTTCCTCGGAGTTGAGGTGGTAGAGGTTGCCGTAGAACTCGTCGAAGCCGTGCACGGTGGGCAGGTGCTCGTTGCGGTCGCCGAGATGGTTCTTGCCGTACTGGGCGGTGAGGTAGCCCGCCTGCTTGAGGATTTCGGCCAGCGTGGGGTCACGCTTGTCCAGGCCCACGGGCGAGCCCGGCAGGCCCACGGTGGTGAGGCCGGTGCGGATGGGCATCTGGCCGGTGATGAAGGCGGCGCGCCCTGGCGTGCAGGTGGGTTCCGCGTAGTGGTCGGTGAACAGCGCACCCTGGTCCGCGATGCGGTCGATGTTGGGAGTGCGGCTCATGATGCCGCGGCTGTAGGCGCTCACGTTCATGAGGCCCACGTCGTCGGTCATGATGATCAGGATGTTGGGAGGCGCGGCCACCGCCGCGGCGGTGGCCAGCCATGCGCCCGCCAGCAGAGCGAGGCGCAGGAACAAGTGCTTGCTCATGGGGGTCGGCTGTCCTCTGGTGACTCGCGAAACAGCCCATAGGGTAAGCTATCGCCTAGTCGATCGTCACTAGTCCAGGGCCATCCAGTCATGCCATTTTTTAGCTGGTCGAAGGGTCCCATGCCCTCGGAGCCGGCGCCGTGCCGGCGGCGCGCCGCCGTGCGCCCTCACACTAACGAGATCCAGGGCGCGGCGGCCTTGTCCCGGAGTGGTTTTTCCCGGGGCCTGCCGCTCATGGCGGGGCTGCTGACGGCCTGTGCCGCGTACGCGCAGGAAGGCGGGGAAAGCGTGGAAAAGGTGGCGGCCCAGCTGGCCAACCCGCTTGCCCCGGTCACCACCCTGGCCGCGCAGGTCCGCGCCGAGTTCGGTAACGGACCCCAGGACCAGACCAATTACACCGTGCGGCTGCAACCCTCGTTTTTCAAGCCGTTGCCGGGCAACTCCGCCTTCCTGTTGCGCACCATCCTGCCGTTTCGCGCGCTTGACTGGCCCGGCCGGGTGGACGGCGTGGGCGATCTCACCCTGGTGCCCTATTACGTGCCCGATATCACGCGCAAGGTGTTCGTGGGTTACGGTGCCTCCCTGGGCATGCCCACCGCCAGCAACGACCTTCTGGGCTCGGGCAAGTGGACCGCGGGTCCGGCCGTCATCTTCGCCGTGACCGGACAGCCCTTAACGTGGGGCGCCCTGGCGCAGCACGCCTGGTCCGTGGCCGGACCCGCCGACCGGGCTGGGCTGAGCGTCACCACCGTGCAGCCCTTCGCCACCTATCTGCTTGGCGGCGGCTGGTCCCTCAACCTCACTACCGAGACCAGCTACAACTGGCGGGCGCAGGCGGGCGGAAGCTGGACCGTGCCGGTCACCACCGGCGCCTCGAAGGTGATGAAGCTCGGCGGGCGCTACGTGAACTTCGGCGCTGCCCTGGTGAGCTACCCGAAGAAACCCGACTTCGCGCCCGAGTGGGAGCTGCGTTTCGTGGCCACCTACGTGGTGCGCTGATCCCCGTCTCAAGCCTGTCCCTCGCCGAAGCGCCTCCATGACCAGCACCGACATCACCCCGCCCTCCGCCGACGATTTCACTCCCGCGCGCTTCGCCGGCAAAACGCTGCTGGTCACCGGCGCGGCTATCGGCAGCATCGGCGGCTGCACGGCCATCCGCGCCGCGCGCGAAGGCGCCCGCGTGGCGTGCATCGACATCAAGGAGGCCGAACTGTCGGCCACCGTGCAGGCCATCCGCGCCGCGGGGGGCGAAGCCTTCGCTCTGGCGGCCGATGTGCGCCTGCCCGCCGATGCCGATCGCATGGTGGCCGAGACCGTGTCTCGCTACGGCGGCCTGGACCTCGCCCTCAACGCCGCCGGCGTGATGGACGGCACGTCTCCCGCCCAGCCCCAGAACTTCGAGCGCGACCGCCACCTGCTGCCGTCGCGTATCCACACCGCTACCGACGAGTACTGGCACGCGGTGTTCGGCGCCAACATCCACGGCATGTTCAATTCCATGCGCGCGCAACTGCGCCGCATGGTGGATCAGGGCCGCGGCGGGGCCATCGTCAACATCGGCTCCATCGCCGCCATCACCGGCCTGCCGGGCAACTGCGCCTACAGCGCTAGCAAGCACGCGGTGGTGGGCCTGACGCGCAACGCCGCCATCGACTACGCGCCCTACGGCATCCGGGTCAACTCGGTGAACATGGCCCAGACCGACACGCCCATGGTGGCGCGGGCCTACGAGTTCGTGAAGTGGATCATGGCCCAGGGCGGCGGCGCCAGCATGGCCGGGGCCAAGTCCCAGAGCCTGCTGCAGATCGCCGACAGCGGCCACCGCGGCTCCACGCCCTGGGAGCAGGCTGCCATCATCCTGTTCCTGCTCTCCGGGGACGCCGCCAACCTCACGGGCCTGGCCATGGCCACCGACGGCGGCTGGACGGCCTACTGAGGTCTGGCTTCACGGCGGGGCTCGCACCCTTCACGGTCGCTTCAGGGCCGCCCGTGCAGCTCGCGCAGCGCGTCCTCGATGAGCCGCCGCGCGATGGACACGCGGTTGGGAAGCACCGGCAGTGCCTCGGGCGAAAACCAGCCCGCGTCCTCGATCTCGCCTTCCTGACAGACGATGTGGCCGCTGGCCCACTCGCAGTGGAAGGCCACCATGAGCGAGTGCGGGAAGGGCCAGGGCTGGGAGGAGAAGTAGCGCAGGTTGCGCACCTCCACGCCCACCTCTTCGCGCACCTCGCGCACCAGGCATTCCTCGAGGCTCTCGCCGGGTTCCACGAAGCCCGCCAGGGCGCTCATCATGCCCGGCGGAAAGTGGGGCGAGCGCGCCAGCAGCAGCTCGCGGCCGCGGCGCACCAGGGCCATGGCCACGGGTGCGAGCCGCGGGTAGTGCGCCTGCCCGCAGGCGGCGCACACCCGCGAGCGCTCCCCGGCCTTGCGCTCGGTGCCGCTGCCGCAGCGGCCGCAGAACTGGTGCGAACGGTCCCAGTCCACGATCTGCACCGCGCGCCCCGCCAGGGAGAAGGTGGTATCGTCCAGCAGGCCGAACAGGGCGCGCAGGCCGGACCACTGCATGGCGGCCGGCGGCTGCGAGTCTTCCGCCACCTCGGCGACGTACACGTGGTCGGGTCCGCTGGTGCCCAGGTAGTGGGTGCGCAGCGGCTCGAGCCCGAGATCCTCGGGATGGGTGACGAAGGGCAGTTGCGCGCCCGCGGCGTCGCGCTTCACCAGCAGGTTGCTGCCGCGAAACACGAACCACCAGGAGGCGCCGCGGTGCAGCGCGGGCGCTTCCAGCAGCGCGACGAAGGGGCGCCCCTGCATGGACCGGCTCAGCGCTTCGGCATGTAGAGGTCGGTGATGCTGCCCTCGGCGATCTCGGCGGCGAAGAACACCGTTTCGGAAAGGGTCGGGTGGGGATGGATGGTGAGCCCCAGGTCCGCAGCGTCAGCGCCCATCTCCAGGCCGAGCACCGTCTCGGCGATGAGTTCCCCGGCATTGGGGCCCACCATGCCCGCGCCCAGCAGGCGGCGCGTGCCCTTCTCGAAGATGAGCTTGGTGAGGCCCTCGTCGCGGCCGGTGGCCAGCGCCCTGCCGCTGGCGGCCCAGGGGAATGCCGCCTTCTCGATCTCCACGCCGCGCTCCTTGGCCTGGGTTTCGGTGAGGCCCATCCAGGCCACCTCGGGATCGGTGTAGGCCACCGAGGGGATGGTGCGGGCGTCGAAGGCCGCCTTGTGGCCGGCGATCACCTCGGCGGCGAGCTTGCCCTCGTGGGAGGCCTTGTGGGCAAGCATGGGCTCGCCGCACACATCGCCGATGGCGAAGATGTGCGGCACGCCGGTGCGCTGGCGGTTGTCCACGGGGATGAAGCCGCGCTCGTTCACCGTCACTCCCGCCTTGTCGGCGCCGATGTCGCGGCCGTTGGGACGGCGCCCCACGGCCATGAGCACGCGGTCGTAGGTCTGCGGCGCGGGCGCGCCCTCGCCCTCGAAGGTGGCGCGCAGCCCCTCGGGAAGGGCTTCAAGTTTCGCCACCCGGGTGCCCAGCAGGACGGCCTCGTAGCGCTTCTCGATGCGCTTGTGCAGCGGCTTCACCAGGTCGCGGTCGGCGCCGGGGATCAGGCCCGCGGCCAGCTCTACCACCGTCACCCGCGCACCCAGCGCATCGTACACGCAGGCCATCTCCAGGCCGATGATGCCGCCGCCGATCACCAGCAGGCGCTTGGGGATGTCCTCCAGGCGCAGCGCGCCGGTGGAGTCCATGAGCCTCGGGTCGTCGTAGGGGAAGCCGGGAATGCGCGCCACCGACGAGCCGGCGGCGATGATGCAGTGGTCGAAGGACACGGTGGTGCGCGTGCCGTCGGCCCTGGTCACCTCGAGCAGCCGCGGCGAGGCGAAGGCGCCGCGCCCCTGGATCACCGTGACCTTGCGCTGCTTGGCCAGTCCCGCCAGCCCCTTGGTGAGCCGGCCCACCACACCGTCTTTCCAGCCGCGCAGGGCAGGCAGGTCCACCTCGGGTTTGGCGAACTTCAGACCGAAGTGGGACATCTCCTGCGCCTCGGCGATGACGCGCGCCGCGTGCAGCAGCGCCTTGGAGGGAATGCAGCCCACGTTCAGGCACACACCGCCCAGGGTCGCATGGCGTTCCACCAGCACCACCTGGCGGCCCAGGTCGGCGGCGCGAAAGGCGGCGGTGTAGCCGCCAGGGCCCGAGCCCAGCACCAGCACGTCGGCGTGCACATCGCCGCGCGGCGCGGGGCCCGCGGCGGGCGATGCCCCGGGGGCGGGCGCCGCTGCCGCGGGGGCCGGCGAAGCGGCCGGGGGCGGAGTGGAGGCGCCGGCCGCCGGTGCCGCCGTGGCTTCCATCAGTACGATCAGCGTGCCCTGGGATACCTTGTCGCCCACCTTGACCTTGAGCTCGCGCACCGTGCCGGCCATGGGGGCGGGCACCTCCATGGTGGCCTTGTCCGATTCCAGCGTGATGAGCGAGTCGTCCTTGGATACGGCGTCGCCCGGCTTGACCAGCAGCTCGATGACGGGCACGTCCTTGAAGTCGCCGATGTCCGGGACGCGTACTTCGTGAATGGCGCTCACGAAAAACTCCTGTGATGGGGACGAACAGCGCGCCGCTAGCGCAGCAGCGCGGCGGCCAGGGCCGCCAGGGCGGCGGCGAGCGCGGCCGCCGCCAGCCAGGTGGCCAGGCGCAGCCGCGCCGAAAGCACGCGGAAGCTCTCTTCCGTGGCCCGTGCCAGCTCGAGGCGCTCCTGCGCAAGCGCCTCGCCGTGGGTACGCAGGCGGTCGAGGTTGGTCTTGACAAGTTCAAGATCGAAGCGCAGGCGCTCTAGGTCGGCCGCGGCCGTGCCGGGGGAGGAGGGTTCCGGGGGTGCGGTTCCTTCACCCGAAGCCCGGCTGCGCAGTTCCCGCACCAGGTCGGGCGCCTTGGCGGCGGCCTTGGCCGCTACCTTCGCGATCTCGCCCCAGGGGGCGTGGCGCAGCAAGCTCCAGTAGGCCATGGACGCGCCGCCCCTCAGCCGCGCACCTGTCCGTCGCCCAGCACGACGAACTTCAGCGAGGTGAGGCCCTCCAGGCCCACCGGGCCGCGGGCGTGCAGCTTGTCGGTGGAGATGCCGATTTCCGCGCCCAGCCCGTATTCAAAGCCGTCGGCGAAGCGCGTGGAGGCGTTCACCATCACCGAACTGGAGTCCACTTCGCGCAGGAAGCGCCGGGCGCGGGCGTAGTCCTCGGTGACGATGGCATCGGTGTGCTGCGAGCCCCAGGTGCCGATGTGCTCCATGGCGGCATCCAGGTCGTCCACCACCCGCACCGCCAGGATGGGGGCCAGGTACTCGGTGGCCCAGTCTTCGTCGGTGGCCTCATGCATGGCGGGCACGATGGCGCGGGCGCGCTCGCAGCCGCGCAGCTCCACGCCCTTGGCCTGGTAGATGGCCGCCAGGGGAGGCAGCACGCGCGCGGCGATGCTGGCGTGCACCAGCAGCGTCTCCATGGTGTTGCAGGTGCCGTAGCGCTGGGTCTTGGCGTTGTCGGCGATGCGCACCGCCTTGTCCGGATCGGCGCGATCGTCGATGTACACGTGGCAGATGCCGTCCAGGTGCTTGATGACCGGGATGCGCGACTCGCGGCTCACCCGCTCGATCAGGCCCTTGCCGCCCCGCGGCACGATCACGTCCACGTGTTCCTTCATGGCGAGCAGCTCGCCCACGGCGGCGCGGTCGGTGGTCTCGATCACCTGCACGGCCGTCTCGGGCAGGCCGGCGGCGCGCAGGCCCTCATGCACGCAGGCGGCCACCGCCTGGTTGCAGCGGATGGCTTCGGAGCCGCCGCGCAGGATCGCGGCGTTGCCTGATTTCAGGCACAACCCGGCTGCGTCGGCGGTGACGTTGGGGCGCGCCTCGAAGATGATGCCCACCACGCCCAGCGGCACGCGCATGCGGCCCACCTGGATGCCGCTGGGGCGGTAGCGCAGGTCGGAGATCTCGCCGATGGGGTCGGGCAGCGCGGCGATTTCGCGCAGCCCCTGGGCCATGGCCCGGGCGCCCGGGTCGGTTAGGGCCAGGCGGTCGAGCAGCGCCGGCTCCAGGCCGGCGGCACAGGCCCGCGCCAGGTCTTCGGCGTTGGCTTCCAGCAACCGCGCGCGGTTGCGGTCGATGGCCTCGGCGATGCCCAGCAGCGCACGGTCCTTGGCGGCCGTGTCGGCGCGCGCCAGTTGGCGTGCCGCCGCGCGGGCTGCGCGGCCCACGCCGTGGATGTAGGTCTGGACGTCCATGTGAGCAGTTTCGCAGCCGGCGCCCTGACAAGGCGCCTCGTGGCAGCGATGGATTCTAGCGCGCTTCGGCCGCCGGCCGCCGCGCGGCGGCGCCGGTCAGCCGCAGGGCCAGCGCGCGCAACTCGTCCCAGGCATCGCCCTGGGCCACGCCCTTGGCAATACGGTCGATATGGGCGCAGGCCAGCAACGCGGCGCGCAGGGTTGCCAGATCGAGGCGCCGCAGGGCGCGCTGCAGCTTGGCCTGCCGGTCGCGCCAGATGCGCAGCTCCTCGAAGGCCCGGGCCGCGGGCACGCCCCGGGCGGTCAGTTCCGCCACCGCCAGCATCCCGCGCGCCTCCTCCGCCACGGCCCACACCACCAGCGGCAGACCTTCCCCCTCGGCCTGCAAGCCATCGAGCACACGCACGGCGCGGGCCGCCTCGCCCGCCAACAGCGCCTCGCGCAGCGTGCTGACGTCGTAGCGCGACACATCCAGCACCGCGCCGCCCACCTGCTCCATGCTCAAGGGGCCGGGCGGGAACAGCAGCGCGAGCTTGCGCACCTCCTGGTGGGCCGCCAGCAGATTGCCCTCCACGCGCGCGGCCAGCAGGGCCAGCACATCCTCGCCGGCCTGCTGGCCCTGGGCCGACAGCCGGCCGGCCAGCCAGGCAGGCAGCCGCGATGCCGGCACCGCCTGGGCGTGAACCGTCACGCCGGCGTTGTCCAGGGCGGTGAACCAGCCCGCCTTACGGGAGCGAGGCTCCAGCGACGGCAGGCGCACCAGCAGCAGCGTGTCGGGGGGCGGCGCGTTGGCGTAGGCCTGCAGCGCCTGCTCACCATCGTTGGCCGCCGCGGCGTTGGCAACCTGCAGCTCGATCAGGCGCCGGGAGGCGAACAGCGACAGGCTGGCGGCGCCGGCAAGCAGCCGGCCCCAGTCGAAGCCGCGCTCGACGATCATCAGTTCCCGCTCGCCGAACCCCTGGCGGCGGGCTTCTTCGCGGATGCGGTCGGCGGCCTCCAGTGCCAGCAGGGTTTCCTCGCCGTGCACCGCATACAGCGGCGCCAGGCCCTGCTTGAGCTGGCGGCTCAGGTGCTCGGAGTCGATCTGCACGGCGCTCTCAACCGGCGTTGAGGCGCTCGAGCAAGGCCCGCAGGCGCTCGGGGTCCTGCACGCGCAGCATGCGCCGCGCCACCTGGGTGGCGAGGCCCAGGTCGGTCCTGAGCACAGCCTGCTTCACCGACAGCAGGTTGGCCGGGTGCATGGAGAACTGGCGCAGGCCGAAGCCCAGCAGCAACCGGGTAAGCGCCGTGTCGCCGGCCATTTCGCCGCACACCGCCACCGGCTTGCCCGCCCGGCTGGCACCCTGGATGACCCCCGCCACCAGCGCCAGCACCGCCGGGTGCAGGGGGTCGTAGAGGTGCGCCACCTCGTCGTCGGTGCGATCGATGGCCAGGGTGTACTGGATGAGGTCGTTGGTGCCGATGGAGACGAAATCGAGCCTCTTGAGGAAGGCCCCCAGCGACAACGCCGCGGCTGGCACCTCGATCATGCCGCCCACGGGGACGGTGCCATCGTGGGCGATACCGTCGCGATCGAGGCTGCGCCGCGCCTCTTCCACCAGGTGCAGGGTCTGGTCCAGTTCGTGGACCGAGGAGAGCATGGGCACCAGCAGGCGTACCGGCCCGTGGGCGGCGGCGCGCAGGATGGCGCGCAACTGGCTCGAGAACATGAGCGGCTCGGACAGGCACAGGCGGATGGCGCGCAACCCGAGCGCCGGATTTGTGCTGGAGGCGCGTTCGCCGGGCAGCGCCTTGTCGGCGCCGAGGTCGAAGGTGCGGATGGTGACCGGCAGGCCGTCCATGGCCGTGACCACGCGGCGGTAGGCCTCGTACTGTTCGTCCTCGCCGGGCAGGTCGCGGCGGTTCAGGTACAGGAATTCGGTGCGGAACAGCCCCACGCCGGCGGCGCCGTTGTCGCGCGCTTCCGAAACGTCGTCGGGCAATTCGATGTTGGCATGCAGCTCCACGCGCGTGCCATCCAGGGCGGCTGCGCGGGTGGTCTTGAGGCGCCGCAGCTTCTGGCGCTCCAGGTCCCACTGCTCGCGGCGCAGGCGGTATTCCGCCAGCACGCCCGCATCCGGGTCGACGATCACTACGCCGCGGTCGCCGTCCACGATGAGCGTCTCGCCCTCGGTCACCAGGTCGCGGGCGTGGTGCAGGGCCACGATGGAGGGGATGCCCAGGCTGCGCGCCACGATGGCGGTGTGGGAGGTGACCCCGCCCACGTCGGTGATGAAGCTGGCGAAGCGGTGGCGTTTGAACAGGATCACGTCTGCCGGCGACAGGTCGTGGGCCACCAGGATGGCGCCGTCGGCCGGGGCGCCCTGCCCGGTCAATGCCGCGGCGCCCGGGGCCTCCAGCAGCAGCGCCGCCAGCACCCGCTCGGCCACCTGCATCACGTCGGTCTTGCGCTCACGCAGGTACGGATCCTCGATGCCCTCGAACTGCGCCAGCAGCGCATCGAGTTGTTGCTTGAGGGCCCACTCGGCGTTGCAGCGCTGGGCGGCGATGAGCGCCTTGGGGGCCTCGGCGAGCGTGGGGTCGGCGAGGATCAGCAGGTGAACGTTGAGGAAGGCCTCAAACTCCGGCGGCGCCTTGTCGGGGATGTGGCTGGCGATGTCGGAGAGCTCGCGGCGCACGCGGCCGATGGCATTGTCGAAACGCGCCTGCTCGGCGGCCGTCTCAGCCTCGGCGATTTCGAGGTAGGGCACCTCCAGCTGGGCGCGCGACAGCACATGGGCGCGGCCGATGGCGATGCCGCCCGAGACGCCGATGCCGTGGACGGTGAAGGACATGGCGGCGTGGCAGGCGCCGGGGCGGGCGCCTACTCTCCCTCGCCGAAGCGGTCGGCGATGAGCGCGACCAGCGCCTCCATGGCCTGCGTTTCGTCGGCGCCGTCGGTTTCGATGTGAACCTTCGCGCCCTTGGAGGCGGCCAGCATCATCACGCCCATGATGCTCTTGGCGTTGACGCGCCGCCCATTGCGCGACAGCCACACCTCGCACTGGTGCTGGGCGGCCACCTGGGTGAGCTTGGCCGAGGCCCGCGCGTGCAGGCCCAGGCGGTTGACGATCTCAACTTCCCGTAGCTGCATGGTCGGCGGGTGTCATGTGAATCACCCCCTCGAGTCCGCCGGACACGGCCTTGGCCACCACGGCGCCCAAGGGTTCGTTGCGATAGGTGAGGGCGCGCACCAGCATGGGCAGGTTCACGCCGGCCAGGCCCTCCACCCTTCCCGGCGCCAGCAGCCGGGCGGTGATGTTGGAGGGCGTGGCGCCGTACATGTCGGTGAGCACGAGCACGCCGTTGCCGCTGTCGAGCTGGCTCACCAGCACCAGGGCGCGCGGCAGCACGCGGGTAGGGTCGTCGTTCACCGTGACGCCCAGCTCCAGCAGCCGCGGGGGCCGCTCGCCCATCACGTGGGCAGCACAGTGGATCAGGCTGTCGCCGAGGCCGCCGTGGGCGAGGATGAGGATGCCAACCATGGAGCGCCGAGCTGGAAAGAAAAACCGGCCGATACTACGCCGCCGGCCTTTCCAGGGCGTCGAGCACCATGGCGGCGACGCTGAAGCCGGTCTGGTCGAGGATCTCACGCATGCAGGTGGGGCTGGTGACGTTGACCTCGGTGAGGTGCTCGCCGATCACATCCAGCCCCACGATGGTGAGGCCGGCGGCACGCAGGGCCGGCCCCACGCCCTCGGCAATCTCGCGGTCCCGGGCCGTCAGCGGCTGTGCCACGCCCCGGCCCCCGGCGGCCAGATTGCCGCGCGACTCGCCGGCCTTGGGGATGCGCGCCAGCGCAAAGGGCGCGGCCACGCCGTCGATCACCAGGATGCGTTTGTCGCCCTGGGCGATCTCGGGCAAGTAGCGTTGCGCCATCACCGTGCGCCGGCCGAAGTGGGTGATGGTTTCCAGAATCACGCCCACGTTGGGGTCGCGGGTGTGCAGGCGAAACACCGAGGCTCCGCCCATGCCATCCAGCGGCTTGACCACCATGTCGCCATGCTCGGCCAGGAAAGCGCGAAGGGAGGCCTCGTTGCTGGTCACCAGCGTGGGGGCGGTGAAGCGTGCGAAGCGCGCGATGGCGAGCTTCTCGTTGAAATCGCGCAGGCTGCGGGGCCGGTTGAGCACGCGCACCCCGGCGGCCTCGGCCAGCTCCAGCAGGTGGGTTGCGTACACGTACTCCATGTCGAAGGGCGGGTCCTTGCGCATGAGCAGCGCGTCGAAGCGCGTCAGCGGGCCATCGGCCGTGCCGCGCTCGCGCCACCAGTGCGCATCGTCGGCCAGCAGTTCGAGCGCCAGCGAGGGCGCGCCCACGCCGGCCGCGCCGCGCCATTCGAGCGTGTCGTGATGGATGGCGTGGACGCCATGGCCGCGGGCCGCGGCCTCGCGCATCATCGCCACGGTGGAGTCTTTGTAGGCGCGCAGCGACTCGATGGGGTCGATGACGAAGGCGATATCCATGGGCTGTCAGCTTGCCGCCGCGGCCGCGTCCTCGGTGCGTTCGAGCTCCAGCGCCGCCGCCAGCAGCGCCAGGCGCGCCACGACGCCGTAGGCATAAAAGCGGTTGGGCGTCGCGTCGGGGCTCGCGTCCAGGTCGGGCTGGTGGCAGTTTTCCTCGAAGGCGAGCGGCACGAAGTGCATGCCGGGTGCGTTCAGGTTTTCCTCCGGGCCACGGCCGGTGTGCACGCGGTAGAAGCCGCCCACCACGAAGTGATCGATCATGTACACCACCGGCTCGGCCACGGCCTCGTTGATGCTCTCGTAGGTGGGCACGCCTTCCTGCACCAGGACGCGGCTGACCTCCAGGCCCTCCTTCACCACCGCCATGCGGTTGCGCTGCTTGCGGTTCAAGCCGCGCATTTCGCTGGCGCTCTTCACCGACATGATGCCCATGCCATAGGTGCCGGCGTCCGCCTTGACGATGACGAAGGGCTGCTGGTCGATGCCGTATTCGCGGTACTTGGCGGCGGTGCGCGCCAGGATGTCGTCCACCCATCCGGCCAGGCAGTCCTCGCCGGAGCGGGCCTGGAAATCCACCTCGCCGCAGGTGCCGAAATAGGGGTTGATGAGCCACGGGTCGATGCCCACCAGGCGCGCGAACTCCTCGGCCACCGTGTCGTAGGCGGCGAAGTGATGGGACTTCAGCCGCACCGCCCAGCCGGCGTGCAGCGGCGGGATGACCGTCTGCTCCAGATCGCGCAGGACGGTCGGGATGCCCGCGGAGAGGTCGTTGTTGAGCAGGATGGTACAGGGGTCGAAGTCGGCCAGGCCGACGCGATTGCCCTTGCGCACGATGGGCTCGAGCAGCAACGAGGCGCCCCCGGGCAGTTCCACGGGGGTGGGCTGGCTGATCTCGGGGATCAGCGTGCCGATGCGCACCTTCATGCCTGCCTGCCGCAGGATGTTCTGCAGCGCCGCCACGTTGCTGAGATAAAACACGTTGCGGGTGTGGTTTTCGGGGACGAGAAGGATCCCGCGGGCGTCCGGACAGATTTTCTCCACCGCCACCATCACCGCCTGCACTGCCAGCGGCAGGAACTCGGGCGCCAAGTTGTTGAAGCCGCCGGGAAACAGGTTGGTGTCCACCGGCGCGAGCTTGAAGCCGGCGTTGCGCAAGTCCACCGAGGCGTAGAACGGCGACGAGTGCTCCTGCCACTGGGTGCGCAGCCAGTGTTCGATGGCCGGCTGCGCCTGGAGGATGTGGCGCTCCAGATCGCGCAGCGGCCCGGTGAGCGCGGTGGTGAGATGCGGAACGGTCATGGAGGGTCTCGTGCTGCGCCGCGCGATCGACGCTTGATGAGGGCGACGGATTATAGCGTTCAGCGGTCACTGGCCCGGCGATCGCGCGCATGTGCAGCATGCCTTCGCCTTGACACCATGTTGGTGCAGGCTTTTAATCCGCGTTGGTGCAGGCTTTTAATCCGCGCACTAAAAAGCAGCCCGGTCGTTTTGGCGGCGCTCCGCTGTGGCGCGGGGCATGGGCCCTGCGGCTGCGAAAAACGGTGTGGTAAACGGGAGGCGTCGATGTCGGAATCACTCACTCAACGCATCGACCGCATGTTCGCGCGCGATCGCGCCTTCGCCTTGGGGATGGTGGCGTTGCTGTGGGTCTGCGTGGGATTCGTCTACTTCGCTGTGGACGTCCATGTTCACGACGGCGGGATCCGCACGGCGCTCGTCATCGGCGCCCTGCTGCTGCTGGCGTTCAACACTGCGTCCATCTTCGCCATGGTGCGCCACTACGCTGAGGACAAGGCGCACATCTACGGTCAGGACATCCGTCACATGGACCAGCGGGGGCGGTCGTGAGCGGCCGCTACGAACCGCCCCGACAGGGCGGCTTGGGGCAGTTCGTGGACAGCATTTTCCTCATGGTGCTGGTTTTCATCTGTCTGCTCGCGCCGGTGTTTCTCTCCCGGGACCAGTCCGCCACCGCCCCCGGTGCGGGTGAGGTCCAGGCTCCCGCCGGGGAGCAGGCACCCGCGGCCGAAGTCACGTGGGAGTCCCTCAATCAGACCCCCGTGCAGGCCCGGCAGTGGGAAAAGCTCGGGCACACGCCGGAGACGGCCAAACCCATCGTGGAGAACCGCTTCGACTACACGGTGGAGCCCGTACCCCTGATCATCACTGCGCTGGTGATCGTGGGGTACTTCCTCATGATGCTGCGCTGGTCCGACCGGGAGTATCGCGAAGTGGTGCGCGAGCGTTTCGGTGACCCCGCCCGAAGGGAGTAAGGCAGTGGATTTCTGGACGCTGATCAGTTACGCCGCCTGGGGCATTGCCATCCTGCTGTTGCTGTGGATGGTGGCCGACTTCTGGCGGGTGGCCCAGGATTACGACGAAGACTTCCTGCTTTCCTCCCGCGAGGGCGAGGAGTAGGCGGGTCCCACACCCGGCCGCCAACCCGCCCGCGGCGGAGCAGCGGCCAGCCATGCAAGGGGATCACCGATGCAGCAATCCACCGCACAAACACCGCCGGGCGCTGCGGGGGCGCAGCGCATTGCGTTGCTCAAGGTTCTGGGCCCCGCGCACGTTTGGGCCCTGGGCGTGGGCATTGTGCTGGTGGGCGAGTTCATGGGCTGGAATTTCTCCGTGGGCAAGGGCGGCGCCTACGGATCCCTCATCGCGTGCTGGGTTATCGGGTTGCTCTATACGTGCGTGGCGATGATCGACTCGGAGGTCACCTCCACGGTGGCTGCCGCAGGCGGGCAGTACACCCAGGCCAAGCACGTCATCGGCCCGCTGATGGCCTTCAACGTGGGACTCTATCTGGTGATGGCCTACACCATGCTCGAGGCTGGCGACGCGCTGGTGGTGGGCGATCTCATGAAGGCCGTGGCCGCCGAGTTCGGCCACGCAGACCTGGACCCGCGGCCCTTCGTGGTGCTTACCATCGCGGTGCTTGCGTTCCTCAACTACCGCGGCGTTTACATGACGCTCACGGTGAATTTCGTGATCACGGCGGCCGCCTTCGCCGCGCTGGTGATTCTGTTCTTCGGCGTGTCTCCCTGGGAGCCGGGCAAGGTGCTGTTGCATCGCGAACTGCTCGTGGACCTTCCCTATGGCTGGATCGGCGTGATTGCAGCGCTGCAGTTTGGCATGTGGTACTACCTGGGCATCGAGGGCACCTGCCAGGCGGCCGAGGAGGTACGCTCGGCGGGCAGGTCCATCCCCTTGGGTACCATGAGCGGCATGATCACGCTGCTGATCGCCGCTTCCATTACGTGGTACGTGGCTGCGGGGCTCATGCCCTGGGAGTATCTCGGACAGGCCATCACGCCGATGTATGACGCTGCCCGCCTCACGGGCAGCACGCCGCTGCAGGTGATCCTGTTCGTGGGCACCATCTTCTCGGCGGTGGCTTCCGCCAACGGCTGCATCAACGACGCCTCGCGGGCCTGGTTTTCCATGGGCCGCGACCGCTACCTGCCTGCCTGGTTCGGCGCTGTTCACCCGCGCTACCGTACGCCCTACCGTGCGGTGCTGTTCCTTATCCCCATAGCCGTGGTGTTTGCCTTCCAGGCGCCGCTCGATCAGGTGATCACCTTCTCCATCCTGTCGGGGCTGCTGGGCTACACCTTCATGTCCATCAACATGGTGAGGTTCCGCCGCCAGTGGCCCTTGGGCAGCATCAAGCGCGGCTATGTGCACCCCTTTCACCCGCTGCCGGCGATCCTGCTGTTGCTGCTGTGCGGCGCCACCTACTTCGCCACCTTCCTGGGATATGGCGCCACCCTGCTGGCGGTGATGGCCTTCTACATCATCGCTTCGCTGTGGTTCGTTTTCCACCGCTACAAGTTCGTGCGCCGCGGCGACCAGTTCACCATGCCCTGGCCGCGCCCGCGCGGTTATTGAGGCCCTGGCACGGAGAACTCAAGCCATGATCAGAAAAATCCTCTGTGCCACCGACGGGTCCCATGCGTCCGACAAGGCCGTGGCGGCCGCGGTGGACCTGGCTTCGCAGGCCGGCGCGTCGCTGGTGTTCATTACCGTGGAGCGCGTCACCCCCACCACCGCTGCGCGCTCTGCCTTCTGGGATTCCCGGGTGCTGGATGCGGCCGCCGCCCAGACACACGGCGAACTGGCCGCCGCCGAGGCCCATGCCCGGGCTGCCGGATTGTCCCGGGTCGAATGCGTCACCACCCAGGGTAACCACGTGGCCGAGGCCATCGTGGCCTACGCTCGGGAAGGCGGTTTCGATCACGTGGTCACCGGGTCCGTGGGCCGCGCTGGTCTGGCTCGAGCGCTGCTGGGCTCCGTGGCGGCGGATGTGGTGGCCAAGGCGCATTGCCCGGTCACGGTGGTGCGCTGAGGCTGCGCGCCCATGGGGGCTGCGGCGGTGGTGGCTGCCGTCGCTGGTGGCGCGGCGCTGACGTGGCTGTGGCGGCGCGACCAGGACAGGGCCCGCCGCTGGCGTGAGGGCCTGCTGCTGGGGTGCGAGCCTTGCCTCCGGGAATCCCGTGCCAGCCTGGATCGGGCCGGCATGCCCGCCCTGGCAGGCCAGCGTGACGGGTTGCCGGTGGAACTTGCCCTGATTCTGGACGGCGCCGGCTACCGCAAGCTGCCGGTGCTGTGGTTGTCGGCCACCTGTGCCGTCCGGCTGCAACCCGGCGCCTGCTTCGATGCCCTGGCGCGTCCGCAGGGAACGGAGTTTTTCTCGCCCTCGTCCGAACTGCCCGAGCGTCTCGAGCTTCCCTTGGACTGGCCAGCGCACGTGAGCGTGAGGGCCGACCGGCAAGCCGCGCTGCCCGAGGCTCTGGCAGACGCGGGTGCTGCGTTCTTCGCCAGCGAGACCGCCAAGGAATTGGTGGTGTCGCCCCGCGGCGCCCGATTGGTGGTGCGGGTGGCCGAGGCGCGACGGCCGGAATACCTGGTGCTGCGGCAGGCGCGATTCGACGTGGAGCGCGTGGAGCCGACCACAGCCAACGACCTGGTGGTGGCGCTCGTGGCGCTCGTGCGTCGCCTCGCCACACCGCAAAGCCATGGCTGAGGGCAGGGTTCCGCCGCGCCCGCGTTGGGTTCTCGCCGTGGCCATGGTGCTACCTGGCATGGGTCAGGTCCTCAATGGACAGAACAGCCGCGCCATGACTTTCATCTTCTTCATGCTGGTGCTGGCATGGGTGAGCGCCCACCTGTCTACGGGCGGGCAATCATTCATCGGCCGGCATGCGGGCGGGTTCTTCGTCTATGCGCTATCGGTACTGGATGCCTACCGGCATGCGCGCATCGCCTGGACCGAATACGCTTGGACCCTGGCGAAGGGCGGACCATGAGGAGCCATAGCGGTATTGACGTGGAGCCGTGGGGCGTTCATGATGAGCACTTAAGTTTCTTCTGAAGAATCAGCCAATCGCGCCCGCTGGCGCTCTCGGCAGCACTCCCTCGCCCGCCATGCCGTACCAGCTCCTGCGCTTTGCCCTGTCGGCCAAGCATCCCGAAGCCCCCATGTTCCGCGCCCCCGAGCGCCTGCGGGACAGCTACGACGCCGTCATCATAGGTGCCGGCGGCCACGGGCTGGCGAGCGCCTACTACCTGGCCCGCGACCACGGCATGACCCGCGTGGCGGTGCTGGAGCGCGGCTACATCGGCGGCGGCAACACCGGGCGCAACACCACCATCATCCGCTCCAATTACCTCACCCCCGAGGGGGTGGCGTTCTACGACGAGTCGGTGCGGCTGTGGCAGGACCTCTCCCAGGATTTCGACCTCAACCTGTTCTATTCCACCCGCGGGCATTTCACCCTCGCCCACACCGATTCGGCGGTGCGCACCATGCGCTGGCGTGCCGAGGTGAACAAGCACCTGGGCGTGGATAGCGAGCTGGTGGGGCCCGAGGCCGTCAAGGAAGCCGCGCCGCAGATTGACCTGTCCTGCGGCGGCCACGCGCCGATTCTCGGCGCCCTCTACCACGCGCCCGGCGCCATCGCCCGCCACGATGCCGTGGCCTGGGGCTACGGGCGCGGTGCCAGCCAGCGCGGCGTGGAGATTCACCAGCGCACTGAGGTCACGGGCATCGACGTGCAGCGCGGCAAGGTGCGCGGCGTGCAAACCTCCCGCGGCTACGTTTCCACCCCGCGGGTGCTGAGCGCCGTGGCTGGGTTCACGCCGCGGGTCTGCCACATGGTGGGGTTGCGCACCCCGCTCTACATCCACCCCCTGCAGGCCATGGTCACCGAGCCGCAGAAGCCGTGGCTGGACCCGATCCTGGTGTCTGGCAGCCTGCACGTGTACGTGAGCCAGTCGGCGCGAGGTGAACTGGTGATGGGCGCGTCGCTCGACCCCTACGAACTGCATTCCACCCGCTCCACGCTCGATTTCACCGAGGGGCTGGCGGCCCACATGCTGGACATGTTTCCGTTCCTGTCCCACGCGCGGGTGAACCGCCAATGGGCCGGCATGGCCGACATGACCCCGGACTTCGCCCCCATCATGGGCACCACCGGGGTGGAGGGTTTCTATCTCGACGCCGGCTGGGGCACCTGGGGCTTCAAGGCCACGCCGGTGTCTGGCAAGACCATGTCCTGGACCGTGGCCAACGGGCGTGACCACGACCTCATCAAGCCCTTCAACCTGTCGCGTTTCTCTCGCTACGAGCTCACTGGCGAGAAGGGCGCGGCCTCGGTGGGGCACTGATGAAGATCCTCACCTGCCCCGTCAACGGCCCGCGTCCTGTGTCCGAGTTCGTGTACGGCGGCGAAGTGCGCCCCATGCCCGACCCCGCCAACACCAGCGACTTCGACTGGGCCGACTACGTGTTCAACCGTTCCGGCATTCCCGGGGTGAAGGTGGAGTGGTGGTACCACCTGGCCAGCGGCACGTGGTTCCTGGCCGAGCGCGATACCGTGGCCGACCGGGTGCTGCGCACTTGGCTGCCGGGCGAGGAGCACCCGTGAGCGCGCCGTCTGCCGCGCCCGGGCGCCTGCCGCCGGTTTCCGGCGAGTGGATCGACCGCTCGCGCACCATCGATTTCCGCTTCGAGGGCGTGGCCTACCAGGGCTTCGCCGGAGACGTGCCCTCGGCGGCGCTGTGGGCCGCGGGTGTGCGCACCCTCGGCCGCAGCTTCAAGTATCACCGTCCGCGCGGTCTGCTGTCCTTCGCCAACCACGACGTCAACGCCCTCATCCAGTGGGGTGCTCGCCTGAACCTGCGCGCCGACGTGGAGCCGCTCGAGCCCGGCATGGACCTCACGGCGGTGAACACCTTCGGTGGCGTGCAGGGCGATCGGGCCCGGGTGCTCGACCTGCTCGGCGCCTTCCTGCCGGTGGGCTTCTACTACAAGGCCTTCCACCGCCCGCGCGCGTTGTTTCCTTTCTGGGAGCGCTTCTTCCGCCGCGTCACCGGGCTGGGGCGCCTCGACTTTCGCGCGCCGCGCCTGCACACCCCCAAGCGCTACGATTTCGCCGATGTGCTGGTGGTGGGCGCTGGCCCCTCGGGGATGGCCGCGGCCGTGGCTGCCGGACGCGCCGGCGCCCGGGTGGTGCTGGTGGACGAGAACGCCCGCATCGGAGGCTCCCTCGGCTGGCAACGGGGCGGCGACACCGCATCGCTGGAGCGGCTGCGCGCGCTCGAAGCCGACCTGGCGGCGCTGCCCAACGTCTCGGTGCGTCCCGGCACGCTGGCGGCGGGCTGGTACGCCGATCACTGGATTGCGCTGGTGGACGCGGTGCGCATGACCAAGCTGCGCGCCCGTGCCACCATCGTGGCGGGCGGCGCCTTCGAGCAGCCGGCGGTGTTCCGCAACAACGACCTACCGGGGGTGATGCTTGCCTCGGCGGCGCAGCGCCTCGTGCACCGCTATGCCGTCAAGCCCATGGACAGGGCGGTGGTGCTCACAGCCAATGCCGATGGCTATCGCGCCGCTCTCGATCTGCTGGCCGCTGGCGTGTCCGTGGGTCCGATCGTGGATTTGCGCGCCGAGGGTGAGAGCTCCGGACTCTCGGAGAGGGTCAAGCAGGTGGGCATCCAGGTGCTGCGCGGCCACTGCGTGCTGGAGGCGCGCGGTCGTGATGGCCGCCTCTGCGAAGTCACCATCTGTCCGTGGGACGGGCAGGGCAACGCCAGCACCGCCGCGCCCCAGAAGGTGGCCTGCGACGGATTGGTGATGAGCACTGGCTGGGCACCGGCCGCCGCGCTTCTCTACCAGGCGGGCGCGAAGATGGGTTTCGATGAGCGCCGGCAGCAGTTCGTGCCGGCGGCGCTTCCCGAAGGTGTATTCGCGGCGGGCCGCGTGAACGGCGTGTTTACCCTCGACAACAAGCTCGCCGACGGCGAGCGCGCCGGGCTGGAGGCCGCGCGCTTGCTGGGCTTCGATGCCCCGGCGCCGCGCAGCGTGGCGCCGGATCTGGATGCCGCCTCCCACCCCTGGCCCATCGTGGACCACCCCGCAGGCCGCAATTTCGTCGACTTCGACGAAGACCTGCAGGTGAAAGACTTCCTCAACGCCGCTGCCGAGGGCTTCGACAACATCGAGCTGCTCAAACGCTTCTCCACGGTGGGCATGGGGCCCTCCCAGGGCAAGCACTC
Organism: Rhodocyclaceae bacterium; assembly: GCA_020248405.1. GTDB lineage: Bacteria > Pseudomonadota > Gammaproteobacteria > Burkholderiales. Next base: position 66,059 of record JADCHQ010000024.1, read on the forward strand.
CAACATGAATGCCATCCGGCTGCTGGCGCGCATTCGCGGCGCCTCGCCTGGCGAGGTGGGCACCACCACCGCGCGGCCGTTCTTCCATCCCGTGCCCTTGTCGCACCTGGCCGGCCGGGGTTTCAGCCCGCGCCGCGAAACGCCGCTGCATTCGCGCCACGCGGGGCTGGGCGCGGTGTGGATGCAGGCGGGCCCGTGGTTGCGGCCCGACCACTACGCCGTGCCCGGCAAGCGCAAGTCGGAGAACGTGCGCGAAGAAGCGCGCGCCGTGCGCACCGGCGTGGGGCTGATCGACGTGGGCACCCTGGGCAAGATAGAGCTCTACGGGCCGGACGCCGGCGCTTTCCTGGAGCGGGTCTACACCGGCAAGTTCGCCAACCTCAAGGTGGGCATGACGCGCTACGCGGTGATGCTGGACGAATCCGGCGTGGTGATCGACGACGGCGTGGTGGCCAGGCTGGCGGAGCAGCATTTCTACTTCACCACCACCACCACCGGCGCGGCCGTGGTGTACCGCGAGCTGCAGCGCTGGAATGCCCAGTGGAACCTGGACATCGGCATCGTCAACGCCACGGGGCCCTTCGCCGCCATGAATCTGGCGGGTCCGAAATCGCGTGCGGTGTTGCGCGCGATCACCAGCCTCGACCTGTCCAACGAGGCATTCCCCTACCTGGGGGTGCGCCAGGCCGAGGTGGCGGGAGTCCCGGCGCGCGTCATGCGCGTGGGTTTCGTGGGCGAGCTGGGCTATGAGATCCACGTGCCAGCCCATCAGGCCGGACACCTCTGGGACGCGCTGATGCAGGAGGGTGCGGCCCATGACATCCGCCCCTTCGGCGTGGAGGCCCAGCGCCTGCTGCGCCTGGAGAAGGGCCACATCATCATCGGCCAGGACACCGACGGGCTCACCCATCCCGACGAGGCGGGCCTGGAGTGGGCGGTGAAGATGGACAAACCCTTCTTCGTGGGCCAGCGCTCCGTGGACATCGTGCGCCGGCGCGGCCTGCGGCAGAAGCTCGCCGGTTTCCGTCTCGACGCCGCCAGTGCGGCGGTGGCCCCGAAGGAATGCCACCTCGTGATCCGCGACGGCCGCATAGCCGGGCGCGTCACCAGCGTGGCGTTCAGCGAGGTGGTGGGCGCCCATGTGGGGCTTGCCTTCCTCGATCCCGACCTGAGCGCCGAGGGCACACCCTTCTTCATCCGCGCCGACGGCGGCACCATGGTACAGGCCCGCGTGGTGGCGCTGCCCTTCTACGACCCGGCGGGCGACCGCCAGAAGATTTCCGGCTGACCGGCCATGCGCGCGAGCCCGCTCCGCCACGTCCTGGCGCCCCTGCATCCCCGTCTGGAGGTGTTGCACGGCATGCCCGTGGCGCTGCACCTGCGCGACGAGCAGCCGGGCTGGGCCGGGGTGCTGGGCGTGTGCGACCTGTCCTTCCTGCCGCGCATGGGTCTCAAGGGCCCCGGTGCCGCCGCTTGGCTGGCGGAGCGCGACATCCCGGTGCCCGCCGTCCCCAACCGCTGGGAGCCGTTACCCGGGGGTGGCCTCGTGGCCCGGCTCGCTCGCAGTGAATTCTTGGTGGAGGATGGCTTCCCGGGCGGCCCCGTCACCGGTCTCGCTGCGCAGCTTCAGGTGGGGCCGGGTGTCTACCCGGTGCCGCGCCAGGACTGTGCATTGGCGCTCACGGGTTCGGCCCTGACCGAGTTGCTGGTTCAGACCTGTAACGTGGATTTCGTGGCCCAGGATGCTGCCGCGAGGGTGGTCACTCTCACGTCCATGGTGGGAGTGTCCGTCACGGTGCTGCGGCTGCCCGCGGACGGGCGCCACGTCGTGCGCCTGTGGTGCGACGGCACCATGGGCCCCTATCTGTGGGAGACGCTCACCGGCATCGCCGGTGAACTGGGCGGCGGGCCGGTGGGGCTTGACAGCGCGTTCCCGGACCGATCCGCCTGACCGATCACGAACCGCCGACTAGAGGGGGAGCACCATGACGCCGGCACAAGCGAAGAAGCTGTTCAAGGATCACGGCATCAAATACATCCTGGCGCAGTTCGTGGATATCCACGGCGCAGCCAAGGCCAAGGCGGTGCCCGTGGAGCACCTGGAGATGGTGCTCACCGACGGCGCCGGCTTCGCAGGCTTTGCCCTGTGGGGCTTCGGCATGGGCCCCCAGGGCCCCGACTACATGGCGGTGGGCGACCTGGACACGCTCCAGCCCATCCCGTGGATGCCGGGCTTCGCGCGCATGGCCACCTGGGGCCACGTGAAGGGCAAGCCCTATCCCTACGACTCCCGGCTTGCCCTGAAGAATGCCCTCGACGGCCTGAAGAAGAAGGGGCTCACGCTCTACACGGGCATCGAGCCCGAGTTCATGCTGCTCAAGCGCCGCCCGGACGGCGCGGTGGTGCCCTGCGACGACACCGACACGCTGGAGAAGCCCTGTTACGACTACAAGGGCCTCGCCCGCAGCGCCGCCTTCCTGGAGAAGATGACCGATGCCTGCCGCGCCGTGGGCATCGACGTCTACCAGATCGACCACGAGGACGCCAACGGCCAGTTCGAGGTCAACTACACCTACGGCGAGGCACTGATCAATGCCGACCGGCACGTCTTCCTCAAGATGGCCGCCTCGGAGATCGCCCGCGGCATGGACCTGATCGCCACCTTCATGCCCAAGCCCTTCTCCAACCGCACCGGCACCGGCGCCCACTTCCACCTCTCCATGGGCGACGGGAAGACCAAGAACCTGTTCCACGACCCCAAGGACAAGCGCGGCCTGGGCCTGTCGAAGACCGGCTATCACTTCCTGGGCGGCCTGCTGCACCACGCCCGGGCCCTCACGGCCATCTGCGCGCCCACCGTGAATTCCTACAAGCGCCTCGTGGTGGGGCGCGCCCTGTCCGGGGCCACGTGGGCGCCCGCCTACATTGCCTATGGCGACAACAACCGTACCTGCATGGTGCGCGTGCCCTACGGCCGCCTGGAGATGCGCCTGCCCGACGGTGCCACCAATCCCTACCTGGCCACGGCGGCGATCCTGGCGGCGGGCATGGACGGCGTGGACAAGCAAATGGACCCGGGCGAGCCCAACAACACCAACCTCTACGAATGGACCCCCGAGCAGCTCAAGAAGGCGAAGATCGGCTTGCTTCCCCAGAACCTGAACGAGGCCATCGACGCCCTTGAGGCCGACAAGGTGGTGCGCGCCGGTCTGGGCGAGGCGTTGGCCGACGAGTTCATCCGCCTCAAGCGCATGGAGTGGGTGGAGTACTCGCGCCACGTGTCGGCCTGGGAAGTGGACCGCTACCTGGAATTCTTCTGATCGCCCCCCCGCGGGCGGAGGACTTTGTCTCATGTGTGGAATCGTCGGACTTCTCATCAAGAACCCCGCCCTGCGCGGCGAGCTCGGCGCGCTCATGACGCCGATCCTGGGCGAGATGGCCGCCCGCGGGCCCGAGTCGGCCGGGCTGGCCGTCTTCTCCGAGCCGCTGGCGGCTGGCAACCGCAAGTACAGCCTGCATGCTCCGGAGTGGGATTACGCCTGGGCCGGGTTCGAGGCCGAGTTCATCCGCCGCTTCGGCACCGAGGCGCAGCTCGCCGTGAAGGGTAACCATGCCGTGCTGGTGTGCGACGAGATGCCCGAAGCGGTGAGGGCCTGGGTGAGGGAGCGTTTTCCGGAACTGCACGTGCTCTCGGCCGGCCGGGTGATCGACATCTACAAGGATGTGGGCCATCCCTCGGACGTGGCGGCGCGCTACGGTTTCCCCAAGCTCGCCGGCACCCATGTGGTGGGGCACACCCGCATGGCCACGGAGTCGGCGGTGACGCCCGACCGCGCCCATCCCTTCACCGCGGGCGAGGACTTCTGCCTGGTGCACAACGGCACCATCTCCAATCCCTTCATGGTGCGCCGCAAGCTCGAGCACCAGGGCATCCGCTTCGAGACCGACAATGACACCGAGGCCGCCTGCCGCTTTCTCGAGTACCGCATGCGCGAGGGTGACACCCTCGAGCAGGCGCTGGTGAAGGGCTTCCAGACCCTGGATGGTTTCTACACCCTGCTGATCGGCACCGGCGACAAGCTCGCGCTGGTGCGCGATGCCTTCGCCTGCAAGCCCGCCGTGGTGGCGGAGACCGACGACTACGTGGCCATCGCTTCGGAGTTTCGCGGTCTTGCCCACCTCCCCGGGGTGAACAACGCCAAGCTGTTCGAGCCCATGCCCGAGCAGCTCTACGTCTGGACCGTGTGAGGGCGGCGTCATGGAGAAGACCTTCGACCTGGCCGGTGGCTCGGTGCGCGACCTCAACCAGTTCCTGCACACGGGTCTCGCTCAGAGCAGCGTGTCGCGCGTGGAGGTGGCCAATCCCAACGGCGCCCACAGCATTGCGGTGGGCGTGGACCATCCTGTGGACATCCAGGTGCGTGGGCACGGCGGCTACTACGTAGGTGGCATGAACAAACAGGCCACCATCACTGTGCACGGCAACGTGGGCTGGGGGGTGGCCGAAAACATGATGTCGGGTCTGGTGCGGGTGAAGGGTTTCGCCTCCGAGTCCGCCGGCGCCTCGGGCCATGGCGGCACCCTGGTGGTGGAGGGCGATGCCAGCCTGCGCTGCGGCATCTCCATGAAGGGCATCGACATCGTGGTGGGCGGCAGCGTGGGCAACTACTCCGCCTTCATGGCCCAGGCCGGGCACCTGGTGATCTGCGGCGACGCGGGCGAGGGGCTTGGCGACTCGCTCTACGAGGCGGTGATCTACGTCCGTGGCCGCATCCGCTCGCTGGGCGCCGACGCCCAGGAGGAGCCCATGACCGATGCCGACTACCTCAAGGTGGACGAGCTGCTCAAGCGGGCTGGCTTTTCCCACAACCCCACGGAGTTCAAGCGCGTGGCCTCGGCCCGGCAGCTCTATCACTGGAACGCCGACGCGGATCAGGAGTATTGAGATGAACAAGCCACTGGAACACGCGGTACACGCCCCAAAGCGCGTGTCCCGCGAGGAATCCGCCGGTTTCGACCGCCGCACCATCGACTACATCCAGAACGCCGCCGCCCACGGCCTCTACGAGATCCGCGGCCTGGGTGCCAAGCGCCGCGTGCCTCACTTCGACGACCTGGTGTTCCTGGGCGCCTCGGTGACGCGCTACCCGCTGGAGGGCTACCGCGAGAAGTGCCACACCAAGACCGTGCTGGGCACGCGCTTTGCGAAAAAGCCCGTGGAGCTGGCCATCCCCATCACCTTCGCGGGCATGAGCTTCGGTTCCTTGTCCGCGCGGGTGAAGGAGGCGCTGGGCCGTGCCGCCAGCGAACTGGGCACCTCCACCACCACCGGCGACGGCGGCATGACCCAGGAGGAGCGCCGTTCCTCCAAGACGCTGGTGTACCAGTGCCTGCCCTCGCGCTACGGCTTCAACCCCGACGACCTGCGCAAGGCCGACGCCATCGAGGTGGTGGTGGGCCAGGGCGCCAAGCCCGGCGGCGGCGGCATGCTGCTGGGCCAGAAGATCAATCCACGCGTGGCCAAGATGCGCACCCTGCCCGAGGGCATCGACCAGCGCTCGGCCTGCCGACACCCCGACTGGACCGGCCCCGACGACTTGGTGATCAAGATCCAGGAGCTGCGCGAGATCACCGACTGGCAGGTGCCCATCTACGTGAAGGTGGGCGCCACCCGCGTCTACAACGATGTGAAGCTCGCCGTGCACGCCGGCGCCGACGTGGTGGTGGTGGACGGCATGCAGGGCGGTACCGCCGCCACGCAGACTGCGTTCATCGAGCACGTGGGAATCCCCACCCTGGCGGCGCTGCGCCAGGCGGTGGAGGCGCTGGAGGAGATGGACATGCGCGGCAAGGTGCAGCTCGTCATTTCTGGGGGCATCCGCACCGGCGCTGACGTGGCCAAGGCCCTGGCCATGGGCGCGGATGCGGTGTCGGTGGGCCAGGGCGCGCTGTTCGCCATGGGGTGCAACCACGATTCCTACTGGCAGGACGGCGCGTGGCATTCCGCCGAGGCCGGTTACGAGCAACTGGGCACCGCGCCCGGCTTCTGCCACCATTGCCATACCGGCCGCTGTCCCGTGGGCATCACCACCCAGGATCCGCTGCTGGAGCTGCGGCTCGATCCCGCCAGGGGCGCCGCGCACCTGAAGAACTATTTCAAGACCATGAACATGGAGCTCACCACCCTGGCGCGGGCGTGCGGCAAGTCCAACGTGCACCATCTGGAGCGCGAAGACCTGGTGGCGCTCACGCTGGAGGCGGCCGCCATGGCGAAACTCCCGCTGGCCGGGACGAACTGGATCCCTGGCGCTGGCGGGCTGTAGGCGCGCAGCCGTGAAGCGGCCGGCCGCCGCCGAAGAAGAACGCGCACCATATGCCGAACCAGGCGATCGGAGCCTGGATCGCTACGTGGGGCACACCATCCGCGAGCTGCGCCAGCGCGACCGGCTCACCATCGCGGATCTCGCCGCGCAGGTCGGCATCAGCCGCGGCATGCTTTCCAAGATCGAAACAGGTCAGGCCACCGCAAGCCTCGACTCGCTGGGTCGCATCGCCCGCGCGCTAGGCGTGTCCATGGGGCAGCTGTTCCGCACCTTCGACATGCCCACCGGTTCAGCCCAGCTGGTGAAGGCGGGCGAGGGCATGGAGGTGGTGAGGCGCGGCACTAGGCGCGGCCACACCTATCATTTGCTGGCCTACGGCAAGGGCCCGCGCAAGGTCTTCGAGCCCTTCCTGGTCACCATGGACGACGCCGCCGAGGTCTTCCCCAGTTTCGAGCACCCGGGCACCGAGTTCATCCACGTGCTCGAGGGCCGCATCGAATACCGCCACGGGCGCAGCACCTGGGAACTGGGGCCGGGAGATTCGCTCACCTTCCGCGGCGACGTCCCTCACGGGCCGGAGCGGCTCATTGAGCTACCGATCCGGCTGCTGTCGGTGATCATCTACGGCGAGGAAGCGTAGCCCCTCTGAGGCTGCATCAACCCGCAGCGCCAAAGAAAACGGGCGCCGCGAGGGCGCCCGTCGATTCCAGCCGTAGCCGCGGGCAAACCGGCTCAGCTGTGATACGCCGTTTCTCCGTGCTCGGTGATGTCGAGCCCCTCGCGCTCCTTGTCCTCGGTCACGCGCAGCCCCACGATCATGTCCACGATCTTGTAGAGGATGAAGCTGACCACGCCGCTCCAGACGATGGTGATGAGCACCGACTTGGTCTGGATCCACAGCTGGGCCCCCATGGTGATGCCCTCCGGGTATCCGACGCCACCGAGGCCAGGCGCCATCAGCACTCCGGTCAGGATGGCGCCGATGATCCCGCCGATGCCGTGCACTCCGAACACGTCCAGGGAGTCGTCGTAGCCGAACAGGCCCTTGAGGGTGGTCACCGCCCAGAAGCACAGGACGCCCGCGATTAGCCCAAGCAGAATCCCGCCCATGGGCCCGATGAAGCCGCAGGCTGGCGTTACCGCCACGAGCCCCGCGACGGCCCCCGAGGCTGCGCCGAGCATCGAAGGCTTGCCGCGGAAGATCCACTCCGCGAACATCCAGCCCAGCACGGCAGCCGCGGTAGCCACCTGCGTGTTCACCAGCACGAGACCCGCTGTCCCGTCCGCGGCAAGTTCGCTGCCCACGTTGAAGCCGAACCAGCCCACCCACAGCATCGATGCGCCGATCATGGTCATGGTGAGGCTGTGCGGGGGCATGGCCTCGCGGCCGTAGCCGATGCGCTTGCCCAGCACCAGGCAGCCCACCAGCGCCGCGATGCCCGCGTTGATGTGCACCACGGTGCCGCCAGCGAAGTCCTTTGCGCCGTCGTCGGCCAGGAAGCCTCCACCCCACACCCAGTGCGCCACCGGCACATACACCGCCAGCATCCAGAGGACCATGAAGATCAGGACGGCACTGAACTTGATGCGCTCGGCGAAACCGCCAATGATGAGCGCCGGGGTGATGGCCGCGAAGGTGAGCTGGAAAGTGATGAACACGTACTCCGGTATCACGCCCTGCAGGCTGTCCGGCGTCACGCCTGAGAGAAACGCTTTCTCCAGGCTGCCGATGAAGTTGCTGCCTTCGGTGAACGCGAGCGAGTATCCGGCGGCCACCCAGACTACCGACAGCACCGAGAAGGTCACGAACACCTGCATGAGCACTGAAAGCATGTTCTTCTGGCGCACCAGCCCGCCGTAGAACAGGGCGAGGCCGGGGATCGTCATCAGGATCACGAGCACGGTGGCGGTCATCATCCAGGCCGTGGACCCGGAATCGAGTTTCGGCGCTTCCGCGGCGGCATCGGCGGGCGCCTCGGCCGCTGCGGGCGCGGCGGAGTCGGCTGCAGCTGCGGGCGCCGCAGTGTCGGCGGGCTTTTCCTCAGCCCAGGAATTGGTCACGCTCGCAAGGCCGATGGCCAGTACGGCCGCTAGCGCGGTGAGGAATCTTTTCATGGAAGCTGTCCCCTGGTTGTCTGCGTTACAGCGCGTCGGCGCCGGTTTCGCCGGTGCGGATGCGTACCACCTGATCGAGATCGAAGACGAAGATCTTTCCGTCGCCAATCTTGCCGGTGTTGGCCGATTTCTCGATGGCCTCGATCACCTGATCGAGCATCTCGCTCTTGATGGCGGCTTCGATCTTGACCTTGGGCAGGAAGTCCACCACGTACTCGGCGCCGCGATACAGCTCCGTGTGGCCTTTCTGCCGGCCGAAGCCCTTTACTTCGGTGACGGTGATGCCCTGCACGCCGATGGCCGAGAGGGCTTCCCGCACCTCGTCAAGCTTGAACGGCTTGATGATGGCGGTGACCAGTTTCATGTCTGTCTTGTCCTTGGGTGTCGCGTGAGGGAATCCGCGGGACCCTTTCCAGAGTCCCGCGGTCTAGCCAGCGTCAGAACGACTTCGTTGCTTGAGCGAAGAACGTATCGTCGCCAATGTTGGTTCCAAACCGGTTGCCCCACGCTGCTCCGGTGCCACCAGACGTGCCAATATAGGTCTTGTCGGCAGTGCTGCCCCAGTAGAACGCGCCCCAGTTGAACCCGAGGAAGTCTTTGGTGACCCCGATCTTGTAGTCCACGAGGTCGTAGATGCTGTTCTTGGCCCCATAGCCTGGAGTGCTGGCGGTAGTCTTCAGGTACTCGGCTTCTCCGCTCCACTTCCAGGTTCCCACAGCACCGACGATGTTGAAGCCCGTTTCGCCGATGGGTACGGTTGCCGATAGGTTGGCGTAGTAGGTACCACGTGCATCCGGGACCATGAACACGCCATCACTCACCGCATACCAGACCTTGGCCGTTAACCACTTCCACCCGAGCCCGGCATAGACCTCGGCGGTATCAGGACGCTTCAAGCCAGGAACCGCTGAAAGCTGGTATTTGCCCGGATACCAGTAATACACCGCGCCCACGTCATAACTGAAGTCGCCAAAAAACTTGTTGCGTAACCCCGCGTAGAGGTCAAGTTCATAGCTGGCACTGACATTTGTGCCTGAATAGCCCCCGTAGATGCTGCCATCAACCCCGACTGCAGCAGGTTCCCATCCGTCGGCTGGCCAGCTCACGTTGGAACCGAACACGCCTGCGTAGAAGCCGCTGGCGTGACCGTACTCCACGGTTCCTTGAACCGCAGGTTTCTTGTTGGTCTGCGACAGCCCGCGCACGATGTAGTCGGTTGCGAAAGTGAGGTTACCCGTAACCGAATGGGGGGAAGCCGGCTCTTCGGCATGAGCGAGGGGTGCAGCTAACCCGACACTCGCGAGGGCGAGGGCAAGGGATTTGTTCTTCGACATGATCAGTTCCTTTTTTTGACGGTTATCAACAACTAGCGGATCAATGCCGCTGGCAAACGTTGCAAAAGGCGAAACGCAAAGCACATGCCACCTAAATATACACACAAATTCAACGAGTTGACTTCCGATGGCCATTTTTTTGCCGCGCGTCAGCACCGTCGCGGTGCATGCGGTCTGCCATGCGCACACGCCAGGTGCGTGTGTGCCGCAGGTTGAGGCTGCACCACGCCCGCTTGCTACACTTGCCTTGCGCGTTATCGACAGGAGCTTCGCCGTGTTTAACCCGCCTTTCCTCGACGAACTAGGCCGCCGTCTGCAGGCCCTTGCCGCCCAGACGCCTGTGGTAGACCTCGAAAAGAACGCCCGCGCCCTGCTGGCCAGCGCCTTCTCCAGGCTTGATCTGGTCACCCGCGAGGAATTCGACGCCCAGGCGCGGCTGCTGGCCCGCACCCGGGAGCAGTTGGAGCAACTCGAGGCGCGCGTGGCGCAGCTCGAGGCGCGGGCCGCGCGCCCCCTCTGAGCGCTTGGCCATGGGGCTCGCCGTGCTGCGCAGCCGCGCCCTGGCGGGCATGTCAGCGCCGCAGGTGGACGTGGAGGTGCACGTCTCGGGCGGCCTGCCCAACTTCACCATCGTGGGGCTGCCCGAGACCGAGGTGAAGGAGGCGCGCGACCGGGTGCGCGCGGCCCTCAAGAACTGCCGCTTCGAATTCCCGGCCGGCCGCATCACGGTCAATCTGGCTCCGGCCGATCTGCCTAAGGACAGCGGCCGCTTCGATCTGCCTATCGCCCTGGGCATCCTGGCGGCTTCGGGCCAGATGCGGCGCGAACAGCTCGATGGCTACGAGTTCGCGGGCGAACTTGCCCTCACCGGCATGCTGCGCCCGGTGCGCGGGGCGCTCGCCATGGCCTTTGGTGTGCACGCCCAGGGGCACGCTTTTGTCCTGCCGGCCGCGAGCGCGGCCGAGGCAGCCCTGGTGGAGGATGCAACCGTGTTCGGTGCCGCCAGCCTGCTGGAGGTGTGCGCGCACTTCGACGGCCATGCCCTGCCGCGCGCCCAGGCTGGCGGCGCCCACGCCGACCCGCCCACCTACCCCGACCTGCGGGACGTTAAGGGCCAGTTGCAGGCCCGCCGCGCTCTGGAAGTGGCCGCCGCGGGCGGCCACAGCCTGCTCATGACCGGGCCACCCGGCACGGGCAAGACCATGCTCGCCGAGCGGCTACCCGGCATCCTCCCGCCCATGACCGAGGCCGAGGCGCTGGCCTGCGCCGCCGTGCAATCGCTGGCCGACGGCGGTTTCGACCTCCGCCACTGGATGCGCCGTCCCTACCGTGCGCCCCACCATACCGCCTCGGCCGTGGCCCTGGTGGGTGGCGGCAATCCGCCGCGGCCGGGCGAGATCTCCCGGGCCCATCACGGCGTGCTGTTCCTCGACGAACTGCCCGAGTTCGACCGGCGGGTGCTGGAAGTGCTGCGCGAGCCGCTGGAATCGGGGCGCATCGTCATCTCCCGCGCCGCCCGCCAGGCGGAGTTCCCGGCGCGGTTCCAGTTCGTGGCCGCCATGAATCCCTGCCCCTGCGGCTACCTGGGCCATCCCGGCGGACGCTGCCGCTGCACCCCCGACCAGGTGGCGCGCTACCGCGGCCGGCTGTCGGGGCCGCTGCTCGACCGCATCGATCTGCAGGTGGAGGTGCCGGTGCCCGCCCAGCAGGAGCTGTCCGAGCCGGCCCCGGGCGAGCCGAGCGCCGCCGTGCTGGCGCGCACCACCGCCGCGCGTGAAGGCCAGCTGGCGCGCCAGGGCTGCGCCAACGCGCAACTGGCGGGCGAGGCCCTGCAGACCCACGCCCAGCCCGACGAAGCCGGCGCGGCGTTGCTGCGGCAGGCGGCCGCCCGGCTGGGGCTCTCCGCTCGCGGCCACCACCGCCTGCTGCGGGTGGCGCGCACCATCGCTGATCTGGCACGGGAGCCGGTCATTCGCGCCGTCCACGTGGCTGAAGCCATCCAGTTACGGCGTCCGCCCGCCCAGCCCTGATCCGCGTTGGGCCGGCGATTGCTTGCTAGCATCCCGCTCCCATGCAAAGCGATGACGATTCTCCTCAGGCCGACGGGCAGAGCCTGCTGCGCGTGGCCGGTGCGCGCCGGACGTTCCTCACGCCCGAGGGGTCGGCCGTGCGCGCCCTTGATGGGGTGGACCTGAACATCCGGCCCAACGAATTCCTCACCCTGCTCGGCCCCTCTGGCTGCGGCAAGACCACGCTGCTGCGGGCCATCGCCGGTTTCGAGGACCTGGATGGAGGCCGCCTCGAACTGGAGGGCCGCAGCCTCGAAGACGTACCGCCCCACCGGCGCCCCTTCAACACGGTATTCCAGAGCTACGCCCTGTTCCCGCATCTGGACGCGCGAGACAACGTGGGCTACGGGCTGGACGCCGCGCGCGTGCCGCGGGCCGAGCGCGAGCGCCGGGTGGACGAGGCGCTCGCGCTGGTGGGGCTTTCCGAACTGGGCCGGCGCCGCCCGCGGCAGCTCTCCGGCGGCCAGCAGCAGCGCGTGGCGCTCGCCCGCGCGCTGGTGAACCGTCCCAGGCTGCTGCTGCTCGACGAGCCGCTCTCGGCGCTGGACCGCGGCCTGCGCCAGGCCATGCAGATAGAGCTCAAGAACCTGCAGCACACCGTGGGGATCACCTTCGTGGTGGTCACCCACGACCAGGAGGAGGCGCTCACCATGTCCGACCGCATTGCCGTGATGCGTGCCGGGCGCATCCTGCAGCTCGGTCCGCCGGGCCGCATCTATGACACCCCTGCCGACCGCTTTGTGGCCCGGTTCGTGGGCGACAGCAACGTGCACGCTGGCCGAGTGGCGGCGGTATCGGCCCGGGGCGCGTTGATCACCCTGGACGAGGGCTTCGAGCTGCATGCCGAGGGCACCGGCTTCGCGCCCGGCGAAGCGGTGGATGCCATGTTGCGGCCGGAGCGCTTGATGCTCGCCCGGGAGCCTGGCGCGGGCCCGGCGCTGCAGGCCGTGGTGGAGCGCGTGGTGTTCGTGGGGGCCGACGTACAGGTGCACTTGCGCCTTCCTGGCGGCGCCGCGCTGCGGGCGCTGCACCGCCACTTGCCTGGCGCCGAACCGCCACCCAATGTGGGCGGGCAGGCCTTCATCCGCTACGAGCCCGCTGCCGTGCATCTGATGAGGTCCGCGCCGTGAGCGGTGCACTGTCAGCGCGGCGGCGCCGCGCGCTGGCCGGGTTGCTTGCGCCCCACTCGCTGCTGCTGGCCGCCTTCTTTGTGGTGCCGCTCGCCATCATGGCGGTCTACAGCGTGCTCACGCCGGGTCTGTACGGTGGTGTGGAATGGGAGTTCTACCCCTACGGCTATGGACGGGTGCTGGGCGCTCCCCTGGGCGAGGTGGAAGAGTTCGATCCGGTCTACGGCGAGATCCTGCTGCGTTCGCTGCGCCTTGCTCTGACCACCGTGGTGGTGACCCTGCTGTTGTGCTACCCGGCCGCCTTCTGGGTAAGCCGGCTGCCGCCGCGGCGGCGCGCGCTGGTGCTGTTCCTCGTCACGCTGCCGTTTTTCGCCAACCTGATCGTGCGCGTGTACGCGTGGATGCTGATCCTTCGGCCCACCGGGGTGCTCAACCAGCTGCTCGGGCTGGCGGGGCTGCCAGCGGCGGACCTCATGTTCAGCGAGACGGCGGTGGTGATCGGGCTCTGTTACGTGCTGCTGCCCTTCATGTTCCTGCCGCTGTACGCCGCCGTGGAGCGGCTCGACCCCGCCCTTGTGCAGGCTTCCCGGGACCTGGGCGCGGGCGCGTTGTTCACGTTCCGCCGGGTGATCCTGCCGCTTACCGCGCCGGGCATCCTGGGCGGCTGCATCCTGGTGTTCATCCCGGCCTTCGGCAACTTCGTGGTGGCCTCGCTGCTGGGCGGCGCCAAGGTGATGCTGGTGGGCAACCTGATCGAACAGCAGTTCCTGGCGGCGCGCAACTGGCCCTTCGGCGCGGCCCTGGCCATGCTGTTGCTTGCCGCCGTGCTGGTGCTGCTGGTGGTGTACGTGGTGCGGACCCCTCACCCCGAGGGCGTGCGGTGAGCCGTCGCGGCGCGCCGCTGGACTGGGCGCTAGGCGCCTGGGGCATCGCCTTCCTGGCGGTGCTCTACCTTCCCATCGCGCTGGTGCTCGCCTATTCGTTCAACCGCAACGTGGTGAACATGATGGTCTGGGAGGGTTTCACCCTTGACTGGTACCGCTCCATCTTTGGCCTTGCCACGCGGCTGGCCGAGGACGCCAGCTACGTGCACTCCACCGAGGGCCTTGTCCACGCGGCGCGCAACAGCGTGGTGGTGGCGCTGGCGGCCACGGCCGTGTCCACCGTGGTGGGCACAGCCACGGCGCTGGCCATGGCGCGGCACCGCTTCCGCCTCAGGCCCCTGTATCAGGCGTTGCTGGTCATGCCCATGGTGATGCCGGACATCGTGCTCGGCGTGGCCCTGCTGGTGTTCTTCGTGGGCGCAGGAATGACGCTGGGCCTTGGCACCATCGTCATGGGGCACTGCGTGTTCCTGGCCAGCTACGTATTCGTGGTGGTGAGCGCCCGACTGGCGGGCATGGGTGCGGATCTGGAGGAGGCCTCCGCCGATCTTGGCGCAGGCCCCTGGACCACCTTCCGCCGTGTCACGCTGCCCCAGGTGGCGCCCGGGGTGGCCGGCGGCGCCCTGCTCGCCTTCATCATCTCCATGGACGACCTGGTAATCACCTATTTCATCGCCGGCGTGGAGTCCACCACGCTGCCGGTGTTCATCTACGGGATGTTGCGCCGGGGTATGAAGCCCGAGATCAACGCCATCGCCATGCTGCTGCTGGCGTTCTCCTTCGTGATCGCGGCCACCGGGCTGTGGTTGCGCGCACGCCGCCGGTGAAGGAGCATCCCGTCATGGCCACTTCCCGACCGCGCGGCCGCGACCTGGGGCTGCCTTTTCCCGGCTTGCCCGGCCCCTTCAATGCCCTCACCGACATCCCCGGCGTTGCGGTGGGAGCTGCCACCCTCGTGCGCGATGGGCCCGCTCAGGTGCGCACTGGCGTCACCGCCATCGTGCCGCGCCATGGCGAGGCTGATCTCTCGCCGGTTTGGGCTGGCCAGTATTCCCTGAACGGGAACGGCGAGATGACCGGCACCCACTGGATTCACGATGCGGGGCAGTTCTGCGGCCCCATCCTGCTCACCAACACTCACAGCGTGGGCGTCTGCCACCACGCCGCGGTGCGCTGGATGATGCGCACCTGGCGGCGCGACTTCCACGACCTGCATCTCTGGGCCATGCCCGTGGTGGCCGAAACCTACGACGGGGTGCTCTCCGACATCCAGGGCCTGCACGTCACCGAGCAGCACGCCCTCGACGCGCTCGACGCGGCCGCCCCGGGACCAGTGGCGGAGGGCAACACGGGCGGCGGCACGGGCATGATCTGCTACGAGTTCAAAGGCGGCACCGGCACGTCCTCGCGCGTTGTGGAGGTGGGTGGCCGCCGCGGTGTGGTGGCGGCGCTGGTGCAAGCCAATCACGGCGTACGCGACTGGCTCACGGTGCTGGGCGTGCCCGTGGGGCAGCACCTGCGCGAGGGCCGCCTTCTGGAGCGCGAGCAGGGCTCCATCATCGTGATTCTCGGCACCGACCTGCCGTTGCTGCCCCACCAGCTGCGCCGGCTTGCCAAGCGTGCCGCCCTCGGCATCGCTCGCGGCGGCACTCCCGGGGGCAACAACTCCGGTGACATCTTCCTCGCCTTTGGCACCGGCAACCGTATCGAGCTGCCCCAGCGCGGCGCCCCTTCCTGGCGGCTCGAGGCGGTCAACGACGAGCTGTTCGATCCCATCTACGAGGCGGCCGTGCAGGCGGTGGAGGAGGCGGTGGTGAACGCCCTGCTGGCGGCCGCAGATACGCCCACCTTTCGCCCGCCTGGCCGCATGGTCCGAGCCATCGATCCCGAGGCGCTCGTGGACCTCATGCGCCGCCACGGGCGAATGCCCTGAACAGCCCGCTTCCTCGCAACCTTTCACAGGAGATTTCCATGCGCCGCCTCATCCCCCTGTTGCTGCTCGCCGTCCTGCTGGGCGCCGGCCCTTGCGCCCGCGCCCAGGGCAAGCTCGCCCTGTACAACTGGGGCGACTACATCAACCCGGAGATCCTCGACCGCTTCACCAAGGAAACCGGCATCAAGGTCACCCTCGACACCTACGCCAGCAACGAGGAGATGCTGGCCAAGATCCAGGCTGGCGCCACGGGCTACGACATCGTGTTTCCGTCGGTGCACATGAACGACATCATGCTCAAGCTCGGGCTGCTGGAGAAGACAGGCGTCAATGCCATGAAGGGCTTCGAGAACATCGACCCCGCGGCGCTGCGCTCCAGGGCCGACCCGAAGAGCGAATACTGTCTGCCCTACGCCTGGGGCACGGTGGGCATCTTCTACAACAAGAAAAAGATCCCCCAGCTCTCCAGCTGGAAGGATCTGTTCGCCTACGCCGAGAAGAATCCCGGCAAGGTGGCCATGCTTGACGACATGCGCGAGGTGCTCGGCGTGGGGTTGATCATCAACGGCAAGCCGGTGAACTCGCGCAGCCCGGAGGACGTGAAGCTCGCCCAGGACACCGTCCTCAAGCAGAAGAAGAATCTTGCCGCCTTCAGCTACGAAGTGGTCCCCCTGGTGGAGTCGGGAGACCTGGCCGCAGCGCACTACTTCGTGGGCGCCATGATGTACGTGCTCAAGAAGCCCGCCGAGCTGGGTTACGTGATCCCGGCTGAGGGCGCCACCATGTACCAGGAGAACATGTGCGTGCTCAAGAGCGCGCCCAACAAGGCCAACGCGAGGAGGTTCCTGGAGTTCTACCTGCGCCCCGAGGTGTCGGTACTCAACACCATCCAGCAGAAGAACGGCACGGTGAACAGGGCCTCGCTGAAGCTGCTGCCGCCCGAGATGCGCGACAATCCCAACATCAACCCCCCTGAGGCGGTGCGGGCGAAGCTGCAGATCTTCGAAGACCTGGGCAAGGACCTGAAGACCTACGACCGGGCGTGGACGAAGATCAAGACGAAATAGCGCTCTGGCGGGACGTGCCGCCAAGGCATTGAACCCAATAAGCTTTCACGGTTGACGCGCCCGCCTTGCAGCGTTAAGTTTCCAGCCAACGCGCCGATTTGAGCAGCAGCTTGCGGGCGCGCTACAAATCCCGCTAAAGCGCGCCGCGACCCGGACGCCCTTTGGCCTTCGGGTCTTTCGTTTTTTGAGGCTTGCCTTGTCCCAAGACCGCGCCACTTTGCTTCGCCACCTGCTCTCCGAGCGCATCCTGGTCCTCGACGGCGCCATGGGCACCATGATCCAGGGTCAGGGGCTGGAAAAGCACCACTACCACGGCGACCGGTTTTGCGACCACCACTGCGAGCAGTCGGGCAACAACGACCTGCTCACGCTCACCCAGCCTGGCGTCATCGGCTGGATCCATTCCGCCTACCTGGAGGCGGGCGCGGACATCATCGAGACCAACACCTTCAATTCCACGCGCGTTGCCATGGCCGACTACGGCATGGAGCCCCACGTGCGGGAACTGAATTTCGAGGGCGCACGGCTGGCCGCCGAGGTCGCCGGGCGCTTCTCCCGGCAAACGCCGGACAAGCCGCGCTTCGTGGCCGGGGTGCTCGGGCCCACCAATCGCACCGCCTCGCTATCGCCCGATGTCTCCGATCCGGGCGCGCGCAACGTCTCCTTCGACGAACTGGTGTCGGCCTACCTTGAGGCCACCGACGGACTGGTGGCCGGCGGCGCGGACCTGCTGCTGGTGGAGACGGTGTTCGACACGCTCAACTGCAAGGCGGCGCTGTTCGCGGTGCAGGAGTACTTCGAGCGTCACGGCGTTAACCTGCCCGTGTGGGTGTCGGGCACCATCACCGACAAGTCGGGCCGCACGCTGTCGGGCCAGACCACCGAGGCGTTCTGGAACTCCATCCGCCACGGGCACCTGTTCGCGGTTGGCCTGAACTGCGCGCTGGGCGCCGCCGACCTGCGGCCCTACATCGAAGAGTTGTCCGGCATCGCCGACACCTTCATCAGCATCCACCCCAACGCGGGCCTGCCCAACGCCTTCGGCCAGTACGACGAGACGCCCGGCTACACCTCGGGCATGCTGCGGGAATTCGCCGAAGCCGGTTTCCTCAACATCGCCGGCGGATGCTGCGGCACCACGCCAGAGCACATTCGCGCCATTGCGGCGGCCGTGAAGGGCATGCCGCCGCGCAAGCCGCCCGTGCTGGAAAAGAAGCTGAGGCTGTCGGGCCTCGAGCAGCTCAACATCGGCGATGACGCGCTGTTCGTCAACGTGGGCGAGCGCACCAACGTCACCGGTTCGCGCGCCTTCGCGCGGTTGATCCTCAACAACCAGTATGCCGAGGCGCTGGCCGTGGCGCGCCAGCAGGTGGACAACGGCGCCCAGATCATCGACGTGAACATGGACGAGGCCATGCTGGACTCGAAGCAGGCCATGGTCACCTTCCTCAATCTGGTGGCCTCCGAGCCCGACATCTCGCGGGTGCCGGTGATGATCGACTCCTCCAAGTGGGAGGTGATCGAGGCGGGCCTGAAGTGCGTGCAGGGCAAGGGCATCGTCAACTCCATCAGCCTGAAGGAGGGCGAGGCGGAGTTCCTGCGCCAGGCGCGCCTGCTGCGCCGTTACGGCGCCGCCGCCGTGGTCATGGCCTTCGACGAGCAGGGCCAGGCCGACACCCTGAAGCGCCGCGTGGAGATCTGCGCCCGCGCCTATCACCTGCTGCTCAAGGAGGCGCACTTCCCGCCCGAGGACATCATCTTCGATCCCAACATCTTCGCCGTGGCCACGGGCATCGAGGAACACGCCGGCTACGGGGTGGATTTCATCGAGGCCACCCGGGCGATCCGCCGGGCGCTGCCCCACGCCAAGGTAAGCGGCGGCGTGTCCAACATCTCCTTCTCCTTCCGCGGTAACGACGGGGTGCGCGAGGCCATCCACACCGCCTTCCTCTACCACGCCGTGAAGGCCGGCATGACCATGGGCATCGTCAACGCCGGGCAGCTGGGCGTGTACGAGGAGATCCCGAAAGACCTGCTGGAGCGCGTGGAGGACGTGATCCTCAACCGCCGGCCCGATGCCACCGAGCGCCTGGTGAGCTCCGCCGAGACCTACAAGGCCGGCGGCAAGGCCCAGTCCGAGGACCTAACCTGGCGCGCGGCGCCGGTGGCCGAGCGCCTGCGCCACGCCCTGGTGAAGGGCATCAACACCTTCATCGTGGAAGACACGGAAGAGGCCCGCCGCGGCTTCGAGCGCCCCATCCAGGTGATCGAGGGCCCGCTCATGGACGGCATGAACGTGGTGGGCGACCTGTTCGGCGCGGGCAAGATGTTCCTGCCCCAGGTGGTGAAGTCGGCGCGTGTCATGAAGGAAGCGGTGGCCTACCTGGTGCCCTTCATCGAGGAGGAGAAGGCGCGCTCCGGCGAGGCGGCCAGGGCCAAGGGCAAGATCGTCATCGCCACCGTCAAGGGCGACGTGCACGACATCGGCAAGAACATCGTGGCGGTGGTGCTCCAGTGCAACAACTTCGAGGTGGTGAACCTCGGGGTGATGGTGCAGGCGGACAAGATCCTCGAGATCGCTCGCGCCGAAAATGCCGACATCGTCGGCCTGTCCGGATTGATCACGCCTTCTCTCGAGGAGATGGCCCACGTGGCGAAGGAGATGCAGCGCCAGGGCTTCACCATCCCGCTGCTCATCGGCGGCGCCACCACCTCGCGGGTGCATACCGCCGTGAAGATCGCGCCCCACTACGAACAGCCCGTCATCTGGGTGCCCGATGCCTCCCGTAGCGTGGGCGTGTGCAGCAACCTGCTCTCCGACGAGCTGCGCGACGACTACGTCCGCAAGGTGCGCGCCGAGGTGGAGAAGACCCGTGAGCAGCACCGCGGCAAGAAGGGGCAGGGGCCCCACCACGGTATTGCCGCCGCCCGCGCCCATGGGCTGAAGACCGACTGGAGCGTCTACGCGCCGCCCGCGCCCAGGCGCCCCGGGCTGCACGTGCTGCGCGACTATCCGCTGGAGGAGCTGGCCGCGGTCATCGACTGGACGCCCTTCTTCCAGACCTGGGAGCTTGCCGGCCGCTATCCGAAGATCCTCGAGGACACGGTGGTGGGCGAGGCGGCGCGCAACCTGTTCGCCGACGCCCAGGCCATGCTGCGCCGGATCATCGACGAGAAATGGCTCGAGGCGCGGGGCGTGGTGGGCCTGTTCCCGGCCAGCCGCGTGAACGGCGACGACATCGAGATCTACGCTGACGAGTCGCGCGGCCGCGTGCGCATGACCTGGCATTGCCTGCGCCAGCAGATGGTCAAGCCCGAGGACCGCGCCAACCTGTGCCTGGCCGACTTCATTGCTCCGCGCGAGGCGGGCGTGCCCGACTGGATCGGCGCCTTCGCCGTCACCGCCGGCATCGGCATCGAGCAGCGGGTGGCCGATTACGAAGCCGCTCACGACGACTACAACGCCATCCTGCTCAAGGCCCTGGCCGACCGGCTGGCCGAGGCCTTCGCCGAGCGCCTGCACCAGCGTGTGCGCACCGAGTTCTGGGGCTACGCGCCCGACGAGCACTTCGACGTGCAGGCGCTCATCGACGAGCAGTACCGCGGCATCCGGCCCGCTCCCGGCTACCCAGCCTGTCCCGACCACTCCGAGAAGGGGCCGCTGTTCGAGCTGCTGGGCGCCGCCGCCAATGCCGGCATCTCGCTCACGGAGAGCTACGCCATGCTGCCCACCGCCTCGGTGAGCGGCTTCTACTTCTCCCACCCCCAGTCGCAGTACTTCGCCACCGGCAAGGTGGATCGCGACCAGGTGCAGGACTACGCCCGTCGCAAGGGCCTGAGCCTCGAGGAAACCGAGCGCTGGCTGGCGCCGGTGCTGTCCTACGAACCCGGCGGGGCGCCGCAACGGGCGCCCCTGGCGGCGGCAGGCTGAGGCGAACCCGCTGGCGGAAAAGGCCCCGTACGGGGAACCGGCGCCCCGGTCTCTTGTCTCGGCTAGGCTTTGTCCCTCGCACCTCCGCCCACCCCGCCCGCCGTCATGAACCTGTCCGCCGCTCCACTTCCCGCCGCCTGGCAGTGGTGTGCTGCCCTCGTGCTGCTGCTGGCGGGCGCCTGGATGTGGCGTACCGCGCCGTGGCGGCGACTGCTGGATAACTCCGGCAGCCACGTGTTTCTGGGCGCCTGCGCCATCACCTACGTGCTGTGGCGCCTGCAGCCCGAGGCGCTGCGCGGGCTGGATTTCCATCTGCTTGGCGCTTCCGCCCTCACGCTGGTGCTGGGGCCGCAACTGGCCCTGCTGGGGTTGTCGGCGGTCATGGCGGCGCTGGCCTTTGCCCACGGATGGCCACTGTCCGCCCTGCCCGCGAGCCTCTTGCTGCTGGCGGTGCTGCCCGTTGCCCTGAGCGCGGCGGTGCTGCGGGCCTCCGAGCGGTTGCTGCCCCGCAACCTGTTTGTCTATCTTTTCGCGGCGGCCTTCCTGGGGCCCGCCGTGGCCATGACGGCGAGCGGCGCCGCCGCCTCGGCCCTGCTGGCGGCCTATGCCGCCCCCCACACGGCCCTCATGGCCGAGCAGTTCCTGCCCTACTGCCTGCTGCTGGGCTTCGCCGAAGCCACCCTCACGGGCATGGTCATGACCCTGCTGGTGGTGTACCGGCCGGCCTGGGTCAGCACCTTCAGCGACGAACGCTACCTGGGCCCGCGGGAGGCCCTTCCGTGGCGCTGAGCTTCGACATGAGCGCACGGCGCTGCGTGTGCGCACTGCTGGGCCTGCTGGTGCTGATGCCGGCGCTGGCCGCCGCCGAGCGCGTGCACCGCTACCGCGTGAGCGCCGATGCCGAGCTCACCCGCCTTACGGTGCGCGCCTGCTTCGCCGGACAGCCGCCCTCGGAGCTGGTGGCTGATTCCCTGGATGCGCCGGGCGCGTTCCTGGAGGCCCGGGTGGTGGACCAGCGCACCCGCCTCGCGGCCAACGGCACCGAGCTGCGGCTGCGCGAGGTGCCCGCGGATGGCTGCGTGGAGTACGCCGTCAACGTCACCGGCAACGGCACCCGGCACGACTACTCCGGCAATTCCACTCGGCGCATCGGCCGCGACCTCTTCACCGAGGTGGGCCTGTGGTTCTGGCGCCCCGTGCAGCTTGGCGCCGATGAAGACGTGGAAGTGGAATTCGACATGCCCGCCGGCCTGTCCGTGTCGGCGCCGTGGATGCCGGTGCTCAAGCGCGAGCGTCCCACCTACCGCGTGGGCCGCGGCCCCGCGGATCGGCCTTCCTCCGTGGCCTTCGGACGCTTCCGCGAGATTCCGGTGGAAGTGCCCGGCGCGGTGTTGCGCCTTGCCATCCTGGACGGCAACCCGCCGGCTGACGTCGAGGCGCTTCGCACCTGGATTGAAGACGCGGCGCGGTCCGTGGCGGCGGTGTACGGGCGCTTCCCCGTGCCCAGCCCGCAGATCCTGGTCATGCCGGGGGCGCGCGCCGCCGAGCCCACCCCCTGGGCCTACGTGCTGCGCGGCGGGCAGGCGGCGGCGCACTTCTTCGTCAACCAGCGCCGCCCGCTGCGCGAATACGTGGATGACTGGACCGCGCCCCACGAGCTGTCGCACCTGTTGCTGCCCTATGTGCGTTCGCAGGATGCGTGGCTGTCGGAGGGCATGGCGAGCTACTACCAGGGCATCGTGCGCGCACGCAGCGGCGCCATCTCGCCCGAGGAGGCGTGGCAGCGCATGCACTCCAGCTTCAAGCGCGCGCGCGACTGGTCTGCCAAGGGCGCCACCCTCGCCCAGGCCACCGAGCGCATGTTCCGCGATGGCGGCTACATGCGGGTGTACTGGTCCGGCGCCGCCATGCTGCTGCTGGCCGACGTGCGGCTGCGCGCCGCGAGCGGCGGCGCCCAGTCCCTGGACACGGTGCTGGAGGCCTTCGGCCGCTGCTGCCTCGACCCCGATCGCGAGTGGACCGCCCGCCAGGTGTTCGAGCGCTTCGACCAGATCGCCGGCGGCACGGTGTTCCGCGATCTCTACGCGGCCCACGTGAACGCCGAGGGCTTCCCCGACCTCTCCGGCGTGTATGCCGAGCTGGGCCTGCGCGCGCTGGGCGGCAAGGTTGAGCTCGCGGACAGGGCGCCGCTGTCGCAGGTGCGCGACGCCATCATGGCCCCCGGCGGCTACCGCTCGCCGGCCGCGCTGCTGGGCGCGCGTTAGGGGCGCGAGAGGAAGCTCGCCATGTCCATGCCGGCCCTGCCGCCCGTGTTGACAGCCGTGCTGCTGCTTACTGCCTCCAACGTGTTCATGACCTTCGCGTGGTATGCCCACCTGAAGGAGCTGCAAGGCCGGCCGTGGTTCGTAGCGGCGCTGGTTTCCTGGGGCATCGCCCTGTTCGAGTACCTGCTGCAGGTGCCCGCCAACCGCATCGGCTACACCGCCCTGTCGCTGCCGCAGTTGAAGATCCTCCAGGAGGCCATCACCCTGACGGTGTTCGTGCCCTTCGCCCTGTTCTACGTGCACCAGCCCCTCAAGCTGGACTACCTCTGGGCCGGGCTGTGTATCCTGGGGGCGGTGTACTTCATCTTTCGCGGTTGACCAAAGGCCGTGCCCATCGGTATTACAGGCAGGGGCGTGCGGCGGCGGGCACAGGCGCCCGTCTCCGTGCGCGACGAACGCGACCAGCGCCTGTTGGCGTTGTTTTCCGGGGAAGACCCGCAAGCCAGGGCCCCCGCGGCAAGACCCCAGGAGGACCCATGATGGCCCCGCCGCCCGGCCTGTTCGTTCTGATGGTGTGCACTGACATTTCGTTGCTCGGCTATTGGTTGATCACCGCGCTGTCAGCCGCGGGCGTTGTTGCCTTGCCGCCTGAATGGCTTTATTCCGATTATGCCAATCCGGTGGTGGTGGCGTGGAACTGGTCGTTCCTGCCGCTGGACGTGATCTTTTCGTGCCTGGGTTTGCTGGCTGCGTGGCGCTACCGGCGCGGCCACCCCGGTTGGCGCGACCTGACGCTGCTGTCCTTGCCCCTCACCTCCACCGCGGGCTTGATGGCTGTTTCCTACTGGGCCATCCGCGCCGAGTTCGACCCGGTCTGGTGGCTGGCGAATCTGTTCCTGCTGATCTGGCCGCTTCCCTACATCCTGCACCTGGTGAAGGCCCGGCAAGGGCAATGACCAGTGCTGCCACGGGTTGAGATCGAGGCCGCCGATTCGGGTTGTGGCCGTCCATGGCGCCCGCTTCTCGCCCGCCGAATCCCCGTGCCAAGATGGCGGCCTGCCGGAGAGCCGCGGCGCGGCGGTGGTGCCACGCGACGAAAGGGGTTGCCGCCGAGGGCGGGCCGTCCGGATGTGCGCAGTTGGCGCAGCGCCGCGCGCCCTCCGCCGGCGCCTGACCAACTCAACGGGAGATTGTCTTGAGCGATCTGTGCTTTGAATCCGCCCGCAGTCTTGCGCGCCGCATCCGCGCCCGCGAGGTGTCGGCGCTGGAAGTGTTGCGTGCCCACGTGGCGCAGATCGAGCGCACCAATGGGGCCGTGAACGCCATCGTCACCGCTTCCTTCGAGCAGGCGGATGCCGACGCGCGGCGCATCGACGCACAGCTTGCCCGGGGCGAAGACCCCGGTCCGCTGGCCGGGCTGCCGGTGGCCCACAAGGACCTGGTGCAGACGCGCGGCGTGCGCACCACCTTCGGCTCGCCACTGTTCGCCGATTTCGTGCCCGAGGTGGATGCGGCCCTCGTGGAGCGGCTCAAGGCGGCCGGTGCGGTGAGCGTGGGCAAGTCCAACACGCCGGAGTTCGGCGCGGGTTCGCAGACCTTCAACCCGGTGTTCGGCGCCACGCGCAACCCCTTCGACCTGGCCCGTACCTGCGGTGGGTCCAGCGGCGGCGCGGCGGTGGCCCTGGCCTGCGGCATGGTGCCCCTGGCCGATGGCTCCGACCTGGGCGGCTCGTTGCGCAACCCGGCGGCCTTCTGCAATGTGGCCGGCTTCCGGCCCTCCCCGGGGCGGGTTTCCAACTGGCCGAGCTTCAACGCCTGGTGGACCCTGCCGGTGCTGGGCCCCATGGCGCGCACCGTGGGCGACCTGGCCCTGATGCTCTCGGGCATGGCCGGCCCCGACAGGCGCGCGCCGCTGTCCATCCACGAGCCGGCCAGCCTGTTCGCCCAGCCCCTGGAGCGCGACTTACGCGGCGTGCGTGTGGCCTGGAGCCGCGATCTGGGCGGCCTGCCCGTGGAGCGCGACGTGCGCGACGTGATCGAGGCGGCGGTGCCAGTCCTGGAGACCCTGGGCTGCGTGGTGGAGGAAGCCACCCCCGACCTGCGCGATGCCGACGAGATCTTCGAAACCCTGCGCGCCTGGAACTTCGAATTGGTGTACGCCGAGCTGCTGCGCACCCGCCGTGACCAGCTCAAGGACACGGTGATCTGGAACATCGAGCGCGGCGCGGGCCTCTCCGGCCCCGACGTGGGCCGCGCCGAGCGTCGCCGCACCGAACTGTTCCATCGCATGCACGCCTTCTTCGAGCGCTTCGATTTCCTGGTCTGCCCGGTCACCCAGGTGATGCCCTTCGATCTGTCGCTGGAGTACCCCGCCCGGATCGATGGCGTGGCCATGCAGAGCTACCTGGACTGGATGAAGTCCTGCTATCGCATCTCGGCCACCACGCTGCCGGCGCTGTCGGTGCCGGCGGGCTTTTCGGCGGGCGGGCTGCCCGTGGGCCTGCAGATCGTCGGCCCCTGGCAGCAGGACTTCGCCGTGCTGCAGCTCGGCCATGCCTTCGAGCAAGCCACCGGCCACCACGCCCGCCGCCCGCCGCTGGCGTGAGGGGGCGCCGAGGGTATCATTCGCAGCCTCCCGGGCCCGTGGCCCGATCCCATCCACCCGCCCGTAAGGGCCCTTGCACCCCGCCCCGCTCCCCATGCCCGTCCTGCGTCCAGTCCTGATCCTCGCCCTCGCGGGCGCCCTCGTCACTCCCAGTCTTGCGCTCGCCCAGGCGGCCGACGCCCCCAAGGCGCCGCCCGGGGAGGCCGCCAAGGGCGATGCGCCGGTCGCCGGCACGGTGCGTCAGCCGCCGTCGGCCCGCAAGAAGAACCGCGTATTCGTGAAAGACATCGCTGGTCTGTGGGTGGCCTCCGACTGGCTCGCCGCCGTGGAAGCCGAACGGGCGCCGCATGCCGCCGCCAGGAAAGCCAGTCCGCTGGTGATCAACATCCAGCAGGAAGGCCGCGCCTGGCCGATCCTGCGCACCGACTTCAGCCGCGCGGTACTGGAGCGCGTCATCGAAATCGAGCCCACCGAGCGCGCCGACGCCTGGCGCCTGGTGGCGGCCCGGGACGACCGGGGCGCGGTGTCCTCCGCGGAGGCCACCTACATTCCCTTCAGCGGCAGCCGCGCCGCCTCGGGCCGCTTCGAGGCCATCACCTTCACCGAGCCGTCCTTCGCCAAGCGCCGGCCGCGGGTGTTCGTGCGCCTGGAGGATGGTCTGGAAGCGCGCGTCAATCGCGTGGTGATCGCCGGGCGCTACCGTGACGAACAGGGCCGCGCGTGGAGTTTTTCCGAGGCTGGCGAATTGAGCGGCCCCGATGGCAACGCCGCCTACGAGGTGTCGCTTGCCGCCAGCGGCGCGGGCTGCGAATTCTTCGAAGTCGCCGATGACAAGGCCCCTGGCGGCAAACGTCGCACCGGCTATGCCTGGAAGGCGGGGCGCCTGAGCCTGTTCGCCACCACGGGCGACAAGCCAGCGCGGCTGCGCTGCGAGAGCAAGCCCTTTGCCGTGCTGGCGCCCGAGGCCGGCGCCGCATCCAGCTGATCCGGCTCGCCAGGGCTTCGCCGGGCTGCGCCCGGCACACAAGAGGAGGGGAGCGGATGAGAAAGACGATGATGGTGGCCGGTGCCGCACTGTTGGCGCTGGGCGGGTTGGCACGGGCCGAGACCTGCGACCCGAAGCTGGTGCCCTCGGAGGTGCTGGCGGCGGACGAGGCGCGCTACGCGGCGCTACAGGCGGTGGACGTGGCGGCACTGGAGCGGCTGCTGGGCAACGACTTGTTCTATACCCACTCCAGCACCCAGATCGACGATAAGGGGGCCTACATCGAATCGGTGCGCACCGGGAAGGTGGTGTATCGCGAAACCCTGCGCAGCGACGTGCGCGTGGTGCCCTACGGCTGCATGGCGGTGATGACCGGCCGCGGCGACTTCAAGGTGGAGCTGGACGGCAAGCCCCTGGAGGTGCACATCCGCTTCACCAACGTTTGGGAAAAGCGCGGCATCGGCTGGCAGATGGTGGCCTGGCAGGCCACGCGCTTCCCGCCCAAGCCCTGAAGCGCTGGCAGGCGCGACCAGCGGCGGGCTTGCCCGCCGTTTTTTTCGTGCATCGGAAACCGGGCGCCTCTTAGAATCGCTGGCTGCCCAGCTGATCGATCCCGCCCGCTGCCTTCCATGTCCGAAGTTCCCGACGACAACCGCCACCAGGACACCGTGCAGGAACACCTGCGCCAGGTGGAGGCGCTGCTCGCCAAGCACCGCCTGGTGGAGCACATCGTCCATCAGCAGGACATGCCCCGCCACGAACTGGTGGAATCGCTGGTTCACAAGCAGAACCTGGCCGAGTTGCAGAAGAAGCTCGACTCGCTGCACCCCGCGGATGTGGCCTTCGTGCTGGAGGCGCTGCCGCTGGACGACCGGCTGGTGGTGTGGCACCTGGTCAAGGCCGAGCGCGACGGCGAGATCCTGCTCGAGGTGTCCGACGCGGTGCGCGCCACGCTCATCGCCGACATGGAGCCCGACGAGCTGGTGGCGGCCACCGAGCAGCTCGACCCCCAGGAAATTGCCGACCTCGCGCCCGACCTGCCCGAGGAAGTGATCGAGGACGTCTTCCAGGCGCTTGACACGGTGGAGCGCGAGCAGCTGCGCG
The DNA here is from genome assembly GCA_020248405.1 of Rhodocyclaceae bacterium. Classification (GTDB taxonomy): domain Bacteria; phylum Pseudomonadota; class Gammaproteobacteria; order Burkholderiales. The sequence continues at coordinate 93,803 of JADCHQ010000024.1, forward strand.
CGGCCATGTCCTACCCCGACGACTCGGTGGGCGCGCTGATGGACTTCGACATGGTCCAGGTGCGCGAGGACGTCACCCTCGAGGTGGTGCTGCGTTACCTGCGCCGCCTGGACGAGCTGCCCGATCACACCGACCAGCTGTTCGTGGTGGATCGCGCTGAGGTGCTCAAGGGCGTGCTGCCGGTGATGCGGGTGCTGGTCACCGACCCGGACAAGCTCGTGGCCGATGTGATGGTGGCCGATGCCGTGCGCCTTACGCCAACCCAGTCCGCCGAGGATGCCTCCCAGACCTTCGAGCGCTATGACCTGGTGTCGGCGGCGGTGGTGGATGATCGCGGCCGCCTCATCGGCCGGGTGACGGTGAATGCCGTCATGGACTACATCCGCGAGCAAAGCGATACCGAGATGCTCAACCTCGCCGGCCTGCGGGAGGACGAGGACATCTTCTCCTCGGTGTGGAAGTCGGCCAAGAACCGCTGGACCTGGCTGGCCGTGAACCTGGTCACGGCCTTCATCGCCTCGCGGGTGATCGGCCTGTTCGAGGGCAGCATCGAGAAGCTGGTGGCGCTTGCAGCCCTCATGCCCATCGTGGCGGGTATCGGCGGCAACTCCGGCAACCAGACCATCACCATGATCGTGCGCGCCATGGCCTTCAAGCAAATCACCCGCGAGGCGGCGCGCGCATTGCTCAAGAAGGAGATCGCCATCAGCCTGCTCAACGGGCTGGTGTGGGGCGGCATCCTGGGGCTGGCCGCCGTGGTGTTGTACGGCAGCTGGGCGCTGGGCGGCGTGATGACCCTCGCCATGACGCTCAACCTCATGCTGGCGGCCACGGCAGGGGTGTTCATCCCCATGCTCATGCATCGCTTCGGGCGCGACCCGGCGGTGGGCTCCAGCGTGATGATCACCGCCCTCACCGACAGCGGCGGGTTCTTCATCTTCCTGGGGCTCGCCACGCTGTTCCTGCTGTAATGCCTGGCCTCGGCCGGGCGTGGGCGGGTCTCGGACCGGGCGATTACCCGGGTACGGTGCATTCGGATCACCCCGGGGCCAACGCGCGTCGCTGGCGCCTCGCGCCGGGTCATTGAGTCGAACAGGGAAGCACTCCGTGACGCAGATTCACTTCATTGTTGAAGAGGCGCCCGAAGGTGGCCACATGGCGCGCGCGCCGTGCATCGCTGCCTCCAGGCAATGGCCCGAACCGGATGCCCGCCCCGCAGTCGAAGCTGTCCAAAACGCGAGGAAATGCCATGACTCACCGCCAGCCCGCCATAGCTCCATCCGAGATCACCCCCCGCGCGGTATTCGAGCAGCGCCGCGCCTTGCTTCGCCAGGCGGGCTTGCTGGGGGCTGGCATGGCCACCGGCGGCCTGCTGCTGCCAGGGACCGCCCGGGCCAACCTCGCCCCGCGCCCCAGCGCCTTGAGCACCACCGAGGCGCGCACCCCCCACAAGGACGTCACCACCTACAACAACTTCTACGAGTTCGGCACCGGCAAGGATGATCCGGCCGAGCGCGCCGGCACGCTCAAGCCCCGTCCCTGGACGGTGATGGTGGAGGGCGAGTGCGCCAAGCCGCGCCGTTGGGACGTGGACGAGCTGCTTAAGCTCGCAGCCCTTGAAGAGCGCGTCTATCGCATGCGCTGCGTGGAGGGCTGGTCCATGGTGATCCCCTGGGTGGGCTACCCGCTGTCGGAACTCATCCGCCGCGCCGAGCCCACAGCCAAGGCCAGGTACGTGGAGTTCACCACCCTGCTGGACCCCAAGCAGATGCCCGGCCAGCGCGCGGCGGTGCTGGAGTGGCCCTACGTGGAGGGCCTGCGCATGGACGAGGCCATGCATCCGCTGGCTATCCTGTGCCTGGGGCTGTATGGCGAGTTGCTGCCCAATCAGAACGGCGCGCCAGTTCGCATGGTGGTGCCGTGGAAGTACGGCTTCAAAAGCGCCAAGTCCATCGTGCGCATCCGCTTCACCGAAGCCGAGCCGCGCACCGCCTGGAACAAGGCCATTCCCGGGGAGTACGGCTTCTACTCCAACGTCAACCCGAACGTGGATCACCCGCGCTGGAGCCAGCGGCGCGAGCGGCGCATCGGCGAGTTCGGCAAGCGCGACACCCTCATGTTCAACGGCTACGCCGAGCAGGTGGCCTCGCTGTACGCGGGCATGGACCTGCGCAAGTTCTTCTAATGCGCAGGCACCGCCCGGGCTGCCGTTGAACCCGTCCCCGCGCCGCCTGGCAGCCCTCAGGGCCGTGCTGTTCACGGCCTGCCTGGTGCCGGCGGCGCGGCTTGCATGGCTCGGCTGGCGGGGCGAGCTGGGCGCCAATCCCATCGAAGCGGTCACCCGGTCCACGGGGTGGTGGACCCTGGCGCTGCTGGCAGCCACCCTGACGGTGACGCCGCTGCGCCGCCTTCTGGGAGCGCCCTGGCTGCTGCGCCTGCGCCGCATGCTGGGGCTGTTCGCCTTCGGTTACGCGTCGCTGCACTTCACCACCTACCTGTGGCTGGACCAGTTCTTCGACCTGGCCGAGATCGCCCGCGATGTGGTGAAGCGCCCTTTCATCACCGTGGGTTTCGCCGCCTTCGTGCTGCTGCTGCCCCTGGCGGCCACCTCCACCAATGCCATGGTGCGGCGGCTGGGGGCGCGGCGCTGGCAGCGCCTGCATCGCGCCGTGTACCTGATCTCCGTGCTGGGCGTGCTGCACTTCTGGTGGCTGGTGAAGAAGGATGTCACCGAGCCGCGGCTGTTCGCCCTGGTGATGGGCGCGCTGCTGGCGGCGCGGCTGTGGTGGCGCTGGCGCGGGCCCGCGCCCGGGCGTTCAGTTCCGGGCGCCTGACACTTCCGCCAGGTACTCCACGAAGGCGGTGACCCGCGGCGCCACCGGCTTGCCCGGGTGCCACAGGGCATAGAGCTGGTATTCCGGCGAGCGCCAGCCCGGCAGCACCGGCAGCAGCGCGCCGCTGCGGAAAAACGGGCCGAGCATGAAATCCACATCGCACACCACGCCGAAGCCCGCCACGGCGGCGGCGAGGCAGGCGTCGGAATTGTTGCAGGTGAGCTTGCCTTGGGCGGGCACCACGAAGGGCTTGGCGCGGGCACGGGCGACGGGCTCGAACTCCCAGTCGAAGGGCTTGCCGGCGGCGGAGTTGATGTAGTCCACGGTGTCGTGATCCGCCAGCTCGCGCGGGTGTCGCGGCGTGCCGCGCGCGGCCAGATAGGCGGGGCTCGCGGCGCTGTTCAGGCGGTAGGCCGTGAGCCGTCGGTACTTCAGGTTGTGGGCCGGCGGCAGCGAGCCGCGCACGAACACGTCCGCATCGGCGCTGGCCACCTCGTCTACCTTCTCGTTGAGCACAAGGCGCAGGCGCACCCGCGGATGGCGATGCAGGAACTCGGGCAGCCGCGCGGCCAGCACGCGCGTGCCGAAGAACTCCGGCACCTCCACCACCAGCGGCCCGGCCACCTCGCCCGCGCGCTGGGCGTATTCATTGTCCAGCGCCGCGATCTGGTCGAGGATGGCGGCCACCTTCGCCGCGTAGCGCTCGCCCTCGGGCGTGAGCGCCACGCGCCGCGTGGTGCGCGTGAACAGCCGCACGCCCAGATGGGATTCGAGCCGCGCCACCTGGCTGGACACCGCCGCCCGCGAAATGCCCAGGGCGCGCGCCGCGGTGCTGAAGCTGCCCGAGGCGGCCACTTCGGCGAAGGTGTGCATGAGGGCAAGGTTGTCGGCCATGGGGGCGGGCAGGACGGGAATAATTGTCAATACATGCAGAACAGTGTTGACAGACCGCAAATCCAGTGTTGACAGCATACTGCGGCCTCCCTGTTTCCGGAACGCCCCCGCCGGCGCATGCCATGTCCTTCACCGCCGTTTTCCGCCGCGAGGCCCTGAGCCTCGTGCAGCTCGCCGTGCCCCTGGTGGCCGGCCTCACCGTCTCCTCCCTGCTGCTGCTCACCGACACGTGGCTGCTCGGCCCCCTGGGCGAGACCGCGCTCGCCTCGGCCTCGCTGGCGGCGAGCGTGAGCGTCATCCTGTGGTCGGCGCTGTACGGCTTCCTGGCGCCCGTGGGCGTGCTGGTGGCGCGCGCCTGGGGAGCGGGCGACTACCGCAAGGTGGCCGCGGTGGTGGCCCACGGCCGCTGGCTGGGGCTGGCTATCGGCGTGGGTTCGGCCGCCACCATGGGGGCCATGCTGCTGGCGTTGCCCGCCATGGGCCAGCCCGCCGAGGTGGTGCGCGGCATCGGCCCCTACTGGATCGCCATGTCCCTGGTGCTGGTGCCCTACAGCGTGAACCTGGTGTTCAAGCAACTGCTCGACGCGGTGGGCCGGGCGTGGACCGGCGTGGCGCTCATGTCCCTGGCGGTGGTGGTGAACGTGCCGCTCAACTACGCGCTGATCCATGGGGCCTGGGGCTTTCCGCGCCTGGGCCTGGCGGGCGCAGGTGTGGCCACGCTCGCGGCCGAGGCGGTGGCGCTGCTCGCCTTCTGGATCCACTGGCGCTGCTCGCCCGCCATGGCACCCCTGCGCCAGGCGGTGCGGTTGCACCGGCGCCGGTTCTCCCTGCAGACCCGCGAAGGCATTCCCATGGGCGTGCAGTACCTCGCCGAGGGCAGTGCCCTGGCGGTGGCGGGCGTGCTCATCGGCCTGCTGGGCGCCACGGCTTTGGCGGCCAACCAGATCGTTTTCAGCATCGCTTCGGTGCTGTACATGCTGCCTCTGGGCATGGCTGGCGCCGTGGCCATCCGCATCGGGCAGGCGCTGGGCGCGGGCGAGGGCGCGCGGGTGCGCGGCATCGGCCTCACGGCCCTGGCGCTGGTGACGTCCTGGACCGTGCTGTTCATGCTGGCGCTGGTGCTCGGGGGCGAGCGCATCGCCGCGCTGTTCGTGGACGAGCATCGCGTGGTTGCCCTGGCGGCCGCCATGTTTCTGGCGGTGGGGGCAATGCAGGTGTTCGACGGCATCCAGTCGGTGAGTCTGGGCGCCTTGCGCGCCCTGCTGGATACCCGCTGGGCCACGGGCGTGTCGCTGGTGGCCTACTGGCTGCTGGCGCTGCCCCTGGGCTGGCTGCTGGCCATGCCTCTGGGCCTGGGGGCGGTGGGCTTCTGGGCGGGCTTCACCGCTGGCCTGTCCATCGCGGCGGTGCTGTTGCTGGGGCGCTTCCTGCGGCGTGCGCAAGCTCTGGCGGCGGGGGGTTGCGAATAAACGCGGCCGCGCCGTCGTGCCCAGGGAGACGCGGCATTGCCCGTATCCCTGGCGATTTACCCTGCGGAGCGCTGATACCATCGGCAAGGGATGATTCGCCGCAAACCCCATTGACCCAGCCGCTCGAAACACCCGCGACCGTGGACCTGGAGGCCTACCGCCGCGACGGCTTGGTGGTGGCGCCAAGGCGCGTGCCCGCCGCGCAACTCGTGCTCATGCGCGCCGCGCTGGAACGGCTGCTCGCCCGCAGCGCCGGCATCGCCCCCGAGAGCCTGATCTGCCCGCACATTGCCGACGGCGCGCGCCACCCGCCGCACGATGCTGCCGAGTGGCTCGAATTCGCCACCGCCCCCTGGCTGCTGGACCTGGTGGGGCAGGTGCTCGGTCCCGACGTGATTCTGTGGGGCAGCCAGGTGTTCTGCAAACCCGCCTTCACCGGCCGCGAAGTGCCCTGGCATCAGGACGGGGAGTACTGGCCCATCCGGCCCCTGGCCACCTGCTCGGCCTGGATCGCCCTGGACGATGTGGATGCCGACAACGGCTGCATGCGCTACATCCCCGGCTCCCACGCCGCTGGCCGCCTGGTGGCGCACCGCGAGGCGGCGCGCCCGGACCGGGTGCTGGCCATGGAGGCCGCGGCCGAGTGCTTCGACGCCGCCACCGCCCGCGACGACGCGCTGGCCGCGGGGCAACTGTCGCTGCACCACGTGTTCCTGATTCACGGCTCGGGCCCGAACCGCTCGCCGCGCCGCCGCGCCGGATTCGTGGTGCGCTACATGCCGGCCACCTCGCGCTTCGAGCGCTATCCCGGCGAGCGCCAGTCCCAGGCGGGCGTGAGCTTCAGCCTGGCGCGGCGGCCCATCTGGCTGGTACGCGGACGCGACCGCGCCGGCAACGATTTCCTCACCGGTCAAGGCGAGGACTTCGGCCTCGCACCGCGGGTGTCGGATGAGGAGGGGTAGCGGGCGGCCGTCCGCGAATCTGGGTCAGCAGGCGGCGTCGGAGACCGGCCGCCGCAGGTCGTGGCCCAGACGCACGGCGGCTTCCGCGCCGCGGTAATAGCCGGGCATGAGGAACAGCTCGCGGTAGCCCAGGGCGCGATAGAAGCCGCGGGCGGCGGTGCTGGAGGCGCGGGCTTCGCAGTACACGGTGAAGGCGCCCGCGGTGCGGGCGCTTTCTTCGAGCCAGCGCACCAGGGCGCCGGCGATGCCGCGCCGCTGGGCGTGCGGTTCTACCGCCAGCAGCACCAGGTGGGCGTGTTCGTCGAGAAACTCCATCACGGCGAAGCCCGCCGGCGCGCCGCCGTCCTGCGCCACTACGGCGCACACCTCGACGCGGGACAGCAGCCGCGCCAGGCGTGGCGGCTGGTAGTGCCAGCCCAGGCCGGTTTCGATCAGGTCGCGCGAAAGGCGCGCCATCCACGGGCAATCCGCCCCCGTGGCCAGGCGCATGCGCGGCGACGGACCGGCAGGTGCCGGGAAGGCCCGTCGCCGCGGTGCGGCGGTCACGCCGCTTCCGACACCGAGGGAAGCCCGGACAGCGCCATGGCGAGCTCGCGCTCGTCGTAGGAGTGGTCTTGCAGCTTGCCGGCGAAGTAGTCGGTGTAGGCCTGCATGTCGAAATGGCCATGACCGCACAGGTTGAAGAGGATGGCGCGGGAGGTGCCTTCCTCGCGGCAGCGAATGGCTTCGTCGATGGCGCCCTTCACGGCATGGTTGGCCTCGGGCGCGGGCACGATGCCCTCGTGGCGCGCGAACATCACGCCGGCCTCGAAGCACGGCGTCTGCGGGTAGGCGCGCGCCTCGATGAGGCCCAGCTCCTTGACGTGCGACACCAGCGGCGCCATGCCGTGGTAGCGCAGCCCGCCAGCGTGGAAGCCCGGCGGCATGAAGTTGGAACCCAGGGTGTGCATCTTCACCAGCGGGGTGAGGTGGCCGGTATCGCCGAAATCGTAGGCGTAGCGGCCGCGGGTGAGGCTTGGGCAGGCCGCCGGTTCCACGGCCACCACGCGCACCTTGCGCCCGCCGCGCAACTGCGCGCCGATGAAGGGGAAGGCGATGCCGGCGAAGTTGGACCCGCCGCCGGTGCAACCCACCACGATGTCCGGGTAGTCGTTGGCCATTTCCAGTTGCGCGATGGCCTCCAGCCCCACCACCGTCTGGTGCATGAGCACGTGGTTGAGCACCGAGCCCAGGGCGTACTTGGTGTCGTCGCGCTGGGCGGCCACTTCCACCGCCTCGGAAATGGCGATGCCCAGGCTGCCGTTGCTGTCGGGATGGCGCGCCAGGATCTCGCGGCCCACGTTGGTTTCCATGGAGGGGCTGGCAATACAGCGCGCGCCGTAGGTTTCCATGAGCGCCCGGCGGTAGGGCTTCTGGTTGAAGGACACCTTCACCATGAAGACTTCGATCTCCAGCCCGAACAGGCTGCCCGCGAAGGCGAGCGAGGAGCCCCACTGGCCGGCGCCCGTCTCGGTGGTGATGCGCTTGACGCCCGCTTCCTTGTTGTAGAAAGCCTGGGGCACGGCAGTGTTGGGCTTGTGGCTGCCCGCCGGGCTGACGCCCTCGTATTTGTAGTAAATGCGCGCCGGCGTGCCCAGCGCCTTCTCCAGGCGGCGGGCGCGGTACAGGGGGCTGGGCCGCCATTGCCGGTACACCTCGCGCACCGGTTCGGGAATCTCGATTTCGCGCTCGGTGCTCACTTCCTGGCCGATGAGCGACATGGGGAACAGCGGCGCCAGGTCGTCGGGGCCGATGGGCTTGAGCGTGCCCGGATGCAGCACCGCTGGCGGCGGCGTGGGCAGGTCGGCCATCAGGTTGTACCAGGCCTTGGGAATCCTGCTCTCGTCGAGCAGGTACTTGACGGTGTCGCTCATGGATTCCTCCCGTGTGAAACGCCTCTGACGGGGTGCGCGGCGCGCTCGCCGGGCGCCGGGGTTGCCGGTGCGGGAGCACGCCCGCGGGGCGGGCGTTGGCTGAACTATACCGCTGGCAATCGGGCGCGCCCATGGCGGCGCGCCTGGCCTCAAGCCGGCGGCGGCAGCCGGTGCTCCAGGGAGAACAGGGCCTGCGTGTCCTCGCGGCCGCGCACCAGGTGCACGCGCGAGCCGTCCACCATCACCTCGGCGGCGCGGGGCCGCGAGTTGTAGTTGGAGGCCATGCTCATGCCGTAGGCGCCAGCCGAGAGCACCGCGAGCAGATCGCCGGGCTCCAGGGCCAGCGGCCGGTCGTGGCCGAGGAAGTCGCCGCTTTCGCACACCGGGCCCACCACCTCCCAGCGGCTGGCGGGCGCGGCGCGCGGGCGCACCGGCACGATGCCGTGATGGGCGTCGTAGAGCGCCGGGCGCATGAGGTCGTTCATGGCCGCGTCCACGATGGCAAAGCTGCGCGCCTCGCCGGCCTTGAGATACTCCACCCGCGTGAGCAGCACGCCCGCATTGCCCACCAGCGCCCGGCCTGGCTCGAACAGCACGCTCTGGGGCCGGCCCTCCAGGCCGCGCAGCAGCGCGCCAAGGTAGTCGGCCGCGGGGGGCGGCGTTTCGTCGGCGTAGCGGATGCCCAGGCCGCCGCCCAGGTCGATGTGCTCCAGGGCGATGCCGTCCGCGGCCAGGCGGTCCACCAGGTGGAGCACCTTGGCGAGCGCGTCGGCGAAGGGCGCCACTTCGGTGATCTGCGAGCCGATGTGGCAGTCGATGCCGGTGACGCGCAGGCCGGGCAGCCGGCTCGCCGTGGCGTACAGGGCCGGCGCCTCCTCGAAGGCCACGCCGAACTTGTTTTCCTTCAGCCCGGTGGAGATGTAGGGATGGGTGCGCGCATCCACGTCGGGATTGACCCGCAGGCTCACCGGCGCGGTGCGCCCGGTGGCCACGGCCACCTCGGAGAGGCGGTGCAATTCCGGCGCCGACTCCACGTTGAAGCACAGGATGCCCGCCTCCAGGGCGAGGCGCATCTCATCGGCGCGCTTGCCCACCCCGGAGAAGACCACCTTGCCCGGGTCGCCGCCGGCGGCCATCACCCGCGCCAGCTCGCCCGCAGAGACGATGTCGAAGCCGCTGCCCAGGCGCGCCAGCACATCGAGCACGGCCAGGTTGGAATTGGCCTTCATCGCGTAGCACACCAGGTGCGGGCGCGCCGCCAGGGCGCCATCGAACTCGCGGAATGCGGCCTCGATGGCGGCGCGGGAGTACACGTAGCAGGGCGTGCCGAAGCGCGCGGCAATCTCCTCCAGGGCCACCTGCTCGGCATGCAGGTGGCCCTCGCGCAGACCGAAGGCGTTCACGGCTGCCGCTCCTGCGCGGGCGGGCGCTTCTCTTTGGGTGCGGAGTCGGGCAGGTAGAGGGGGCCCTTGTTGCCGCAGGCGGCAACAAGGGCGGCGACCAGCAGCAGGGCGGTGAGGCGGACGGGCTTCATAGGGACATGTAGTGATGGCTGGTGGCAGCGAGCTCGGCACGGGCGGTTTCCCATGCCGGGTAAATGCGCTCCACCGCGCGCCAGAAGCGCGGCGAGTGGTTGAGGTGCAGCAGGTGGGCAACCTCGTGGGCCACCACGTAGTCGATGAGGGCCTCGGGTGCCTGCATGAGGCGCCAGTTCAGCCGCACCTCGCCGCCGGCGTTGCAGCTGCCCCAGCGGGTGCGCGCGTCGGACAGCAGCACCCGCGGCCGCGCCACTCCCAGCCGTTCGGCGAAGTGTTCCACGCGCGGCGGCATGTGGCGCTCGGCATGGCGGCGGTACCAGCGCACCACCGCCTGGCGCACGCGCGCCGCGTCGTCTGGCTCGGGCAGCCACAGGCGCAGCGTGTCGTCGTTCACCAGTTCCGCCACCGTCAGCCCCTGGGCGCGTTGCAGTGCCAGGGTGAGGTTGCGACCCAGGAAGTCCAGCGCCTCGCCTTCGCCCCACGCGCGCAGCCGGGCCCGCGGGCGCTCCTGCCAGTCATCGAGCTTGGCGAGGATCCAGCGCGCGGCATCGCGGATGGCGCCGTCGATCACCGATTCCGAAGCGCGCCACGGCGCGTGCACCGCGAGCCCGCGCTCGTTCACGAGGAAGGCGATGCGCCGCCGGCGCTGGCTGCGCTTGAGCACGAAGGGCACCTCGCGGCCGCGCAGCTCGATGCTGCAGGGCCGTTCCTCCACCTCGTTGGCGGGAAACAGGTCGTCCATGGCGTGCTCAGCTGTCCTGGCGGGCCGACCCCAGGCGCGCCGCTTCCTCTTCCACCCACTGGGATACTCGCCGGTTGAGCGCCTCTGCCTTCAGGCCGGTCGGGTCGATGGCCGGGCCGATGCTCACGGTGATGGTGCCGGGGTGTTTGAGAAAGGCATTACGAGGCCATACGGTGCCGGCATTATGGGCCACCGGCACCACCGGGGCGCCGGTCTTCGTGGCCAGCCACGCCCCGCCGGTGTGCCACGTGCCGCGCGCGCCCGGTGCCGTGCGCGTGCCCTCGGGGAAGATCACGATCCACAGCCCGAGGTCCAGCCGGTCGCGGCCTTGCTCCACCAGCTGCGTCAGCGCGGCGCGCCCGGCGCCGCGGTCGATGGCAATGGGCCGCAGCATGGCGAGCCCCCAGCCGAAGAACGGCACCTTGAGCAGCTCTCGCTTGAGCACCCATACCTGGGGCGGAAAGATGCGCTGGAACGCCAGCGTCTCCCAGGCCGACTGGTGCTTGGCCAACACCACGCAGGGGCCCGCCGGGATGTTCTCGCCGCCGATCACGCGATAGCGGACACCGCACACGTGCTCCACCAGCCACAGCACCATGCGGCTCCACGCGGTAATGACACGGTAGCGCCCCAGGGGCGGCAGTGGTGCGGTGAGCAGGGACAGCAGCGCCCACACCACGGTTAGGGCCACCTGGGCAGCCGCGAACACGGTGCATCGCAGCCGCAGCATCAAGCCGGCGGGGGCGGGGGCGGGGTCGCCGATGGAACGCTCCTCGACGGCTCAGGCGATGTGGCGCACCGCGTCCGCCAGGTCGGCGTGCACCCGTGTGCCGACCGGCAGGCCGCCGTCGGCCAGGGTTTTCGGGCCCTTGCCGGTGAGCACCAGCATGGGCCGCGCGCCGGCGGTTTCGGCCGCCTGCAGGTCGCGCAGCGAATCGCCTACGGCGGCCACGCCTGCGAGGCTGGCGCCGAAGCGCCGCGCGATGTCGTGGAACATGCCCGGGCGCGGCTTGCGGCACTCGCACTCCTGCTGCGCGGCGCACGGGCAGTAGAACACCGCGTCAATGCGACCGCCGGCCTGGCCAAGCATGCGGAACATTTTGTCGTGGATGGCGTTGAGGGTGGCCATGTCGAACAGCCCGCGGCCCAGCCCCGACTGGTTGGTGGCCACCACCACGTGAAAGCCGGCGTGGTTGAGGCGGGCGATAGCCTCCAGGCTGCCGGGGATGGGCTTCCATTCCTCCGGGCTCTTGATGAACTGGTCGCTGTCGAAGTTGATGACGCCGTCGCGATCAAGGATGACGAGCTTCACGCCGCCAGCCTCGAAATGTCGGCCACGGCATTGAGCAGGCCATCCAGGCGCGCCAGCAGCCCGAGGCGGTTGCGGCGTGTGGACTCGTCCTCGGCCATCACCATTACCTCGTCGAAGAACCGGTCCACCGCCGGACGCGCGCCCGCAAGCAGCCGCAGGGCCTCGGTGTAGTCGTCGTTGTCCACCAGGCTCGCCACCCGCGGCGCCAGGGCCAGCACCACCTCCAGCAGCGCCTTCTCGGCGGGCTCCACCATGAGCGCCAGATCGGGCTCGCCGGGTGCGGTGACGCTCTTGCGCAGGATGTTACGGATACGTTTGTTGGCGGCTGCCAGGGCGGCGGCCTCGGGCAGTTCGAGGAACGCGCGTACCGCCGCGGCGCGCGGCAGCACCCGGTCCATGCGCACGGGGCTCTGCGCGATCACCGCGTCGGCCACGGCCGCTTCGACGCCGCGCTCCCGCAGCAGGCCGCGCAGGCGCTCGAGCATGAAGCCGTGCAGGTCCGAGGCCACGCTGTCGGATACCGCATCGGTGTCGAACCCGGCCCGCGCCTGGCGCAGCAGGTGCAGCAGGTCGAGCGGCAGTTCGCCCTCCACGAGGATGCGCAGCACGCCCAGGGCGGCGCGGCGCAGACCAAAGGGATCCTTGTCGCCGCTGGGCACGAGGCCGATGCCGTAGATGCCGGTAAGGGTGTCGAGCTTGTCGGCCAGGGCCACCGCCGCACCGGTATTGCCGGCGGGCAGCGAATCGGCGGCGAATCGCGGGTGATAGTGCGCCTCGATGGCCGCCGCCACGGCGTCGTCCTCGCCATCGTGGCGGGCGTAGTGCATGCCCATGATGCCCTGCAGCTCGGGAAACTCGCCCACCATGTCGGTGACCAGGTCGGCCTTGGCCAGGCGCGCGGCGCGCTCGGCCAGTGCGGCATCGGCGTGCAGCAGGCGGGCGATCCCGCCGGCCAGGCGCGTGAGGCGTCGCACGCGCTCCAGCTGGCTGCCCAGCTTGTTGTGATAGACCACCGCGCCGAGCTTTTCCACGCGCTCGGCCAGTGTCTGACGGCGGTCCTGGTCGAAGAAGAACCGGGCATCGGCCAGCCGGGCGCGCAGCACGCGCTCGTTGCCGTGGATGATGTTGCGCGGATCCTCCGCGCGCAGGTTCGACACGATCAGAAAGCGCGGCAACAGCCGTCCCGCGGCGTCCACCAGAGGGAAGTACTTCTGGTGGCGCTTCATAGACAGGATCAGGCACTCCTGGGGAACGGCGAGAAAGGCCGAGTCGAAACTGCCGGCGTACACGGTGGGAAACTCCACCAGCGCGGTGACTTCGTCGATCAGGTCCTCGGCCTCGGCCAGGGCAGCCTGGTGGTGCGCGGCGGCCTCGGCCAGGGCCTGGGCGATGGCGGCGCGGCGCGCGTCGAAAGCGGCGATCACCATGCCCTGCTCGAGCAGTTGCCGCTCGTAGCCGCCGGCGTGGTCCAGATGGAAGACCGGCGTGCCCATGAAGCGGTGGCCGTGGGTGCGCCGGCCGGCGGCGAGCCCTAGGGCGCGCACCGGCACCACCTCGGCGCCGTGCAGCGCCACCAGGCCGTGGGCCGGGCGCACGAAGCTCACGTCCTCGCCGCTAGCGCTCTGGTAGCGCATCACCTTGGGGATGGGCAGCGCGGCCACGGCGTCGGCCAGGGCTTCCTGCAGGCCCTGGGCGAGGGTCATGCCGGGGGCCACGTGGTTCCAGAAAAGGCTGTCCTGTTTGCCGTCGGAGGCGCGTTCCAGTTGCTCCAGGGCAACGCCCGCGGCGCCCAGGGCGGCGAGTTTCTTCGCCAGCGTGGGGGTGGGCTGGCCAGCGGCATCCAGCGCCACGCTCACGGGCAGCACCTTGTCGCGGCGCGGCGTATCGGGTGCCCTGGGCAGCACCCGAGGCACCAGCACGGCCAGGCGCCGCGGCGTGGCGAAGGCCTGGCCTGCCGCGCCGGGAGCCGCCAGGCCGCGCCGTTGCAGGCCGCCGGCGATGCCCGCCGCGAAGGCCTCGCCCAGGGCGCGCAGGGCCTTGGGCGGCAGCTCTTCGGTGAACAGCTCCACCAGCAGCGGTGCGCTCATCAGACCTGCTCCGCCGCGCGCGCCAGCATGGGAAAGCCCAGCCGCTCACGGGAGTCGTGGTAGGCCTGGGCCACCAGCTTGGCCAGGGTTCGTATGCGGCCGATGTAGCCGGCGCGCTCGGTCACCGAAATGGCGCCGCGCGCATCCAGCAGATTGAAGGTGTGGGCGCTCTTGAGCACCATCTCGTAGCCCGGCAGGGCGAGGCCGGCCTCCATGAGGCGCCGGGCCTGCGATTCGAAATGGTTGAACTGCTGCAGCAGCCAGTGGGCGTCGGCGTGCTCGAAGTTGTAGGCCGACTGCTCCACCTCGTTCTGGTGATACACGTCGCGGTAGCTGATGCCGGGCGTCCACACCAGGTCGAAGACGTTTTCCACGCCCTGGAGGTACATGCACAGGCGCTCCAGGCCGTAGGTGATTTCCCCCAGGATCGGCTTGCAATCCAGGCCGCCCACCTGCTGGAAATAGGTGAACTGCGTCACCTCCATGCCGTTGAGCCAGACCTCCCAGCCCAGGCCCCAGGCGCCCAGGGTGGGGTTCTCCCAGTCATCCTCCACGAAGCGCACGTCGTTGGCCTTCGGGTCGATGCCGATGGCCGCGAGCGAGCCGAGGTACAGATCGAGGATGTCCTCGGGCGCGGGCTTGAGCACCACCTGGAACTGGTAGTAGTGCTGCAGGCGGTTGGGGTTGTCGCCATAGCGGCCATCCTTCGGGCGGCGCGAGGGCTGCACGTAGGCCGCCTTCCAAGGCTCGGGCCCCAGGGCGCGCAGAAAGGTGGCGGTGTGCGAGGTGCCCGCCCCCACCTCCATGTCGTAGGGCTGCAACAGCGCGCAACCGCGCGCGCCCCAATAGCCTTGCAGGGTGAGGATGAGGTCCTGGAAGTTCATGCCGCGGGAGCGCCGTCGGCGGGACGGCGGCGGATTGCGAAAGGCGCGATTCTACCCGTGAAGGCGCCTCGCGCCGCGCCTGCCACAATGGACGCTTCTCACGGAGCAGCCATGGCACTCAAGGCAACCATCTTCAAGGCCGACCTGCAGGTTTGCGACCTGGATCGCGGCTATTACGCGAGCCACGCCCTTACCCTGGCCCGGCACCCGTCGGAGACCGACGAACGCATGATGGCCCGGCTGCTTGCCTTTGCTCTCAACGCCCAGGAGCGCCTCGGCTTCGGGCGAGGCCTGTCCACGGAAGACGAGCCCGATCTCTGGCGCCACGACCTGACTGGCGCCATTGAGCAGTGGATCGACGTGGGGTTGCCCGATGAGCGGCGGCTGCGCAAGGCCAGCGGCCGCTCTGGCGAGGTGCTGGTGTATGCCTACGGCGCCCGGGCCGTCGAGCTGTGGTGGAACCAGAACAGCGCCGCGCTGGGCCGCCTGGCCAACCTGCGGGCGTGGTCTTTCCCGCCCGAGGGCATGGCCGCGC
Source organism: Rhodocyclaceae bacterium (assembly GCA_020248405.1). Taxonomy (GTDB): domain Bacteria; phylum Pseudomonadota; class Gammaproteobacteria; order Burkholderiales. Next base: position 108,973 of record JADCHQ010000024.1, read on the forward strand.
TCACGGCGCTGGCGGCGCGCACCATGCGGCTGACCTGCACCATCCAGGACGGACAGGTGTGGGTGGGCAGCGATGCCGGGGAGGCCAGTCTGGAGCCGGTGCTGCTGGGAGGCGCCTGAAGCGCCCGCCGGCTGGTGCTTGAACTTGAACTTGGCGAGTACCGCGAGTCCGAGGACGTGGAGTGCCTGTGTGCGGAACGCGTAGGCTGGCGGGCCTTGCGTGCGGCGGTGCTGGGCGACAGCCTGGGGCCGGTTGCACGGGCCGCGTTGCTGCTGCTGCGCGACGTCTGCGCCGACCGCCACGGGATCCGCACCGTGGTGGCGGCACCTGAGGGTCCGGTCAAGCTCGAGATCGTGCCGAAGGCAAGGATCACCCTCGGGGCAGCGGACGTGCCCAGCCTGCCGGTGGCATGCCTGGACGCTAGGTCGTGCTTCGCGGAGAAGTTCCCGGCCAACGCCGATCGCTGGCGAGACACTGGCGCGGGCGGACGGGACGTGATCGACCTCGCCTTCATGCTCGCCGCCTGGAGCCGCGCCGCGGCCGCGGAGGGACTTGCGCGCGCGGAGCAGGCCTACGGGCCGGTGGTGGTGAATGCGGCCGCCCAGGCCGCGCGCTCCATGCTGGACGAAGAGCGCCGGCGGCGGGACTGCGTGGCACGGCAGTCGGTCAGCGACACCCGGCGCCTGCTCGCAGGGCTGAGGCGGCTGGCGGCGCGATGCCGTCGGCTTTCAGGGTTTCCGGACCTCTTTCAGCGCGTTCAGCTGGTTCTCCAGGTCTTCCACGCGGGACTGCAACTGGTTGAGCAGATTGTTGACGCGCCCCACGTTGAAGTAGGACACATTTTCGGCGGGAGCGTCGAGCTGGTTGCCCCAGCCCAGCCACGAGGCGTCGTAGACGCGCACGTGGGTGAAGCCCAATTCCTCCAGCACCGTGGCGGCCACCGAGGCGCGCACGCCGCTCTGGCAATAGACCACCGTCTCCCTGGACGGATCGAGGTTGGCGAACACTTGCCTCAGGGCCGCCGGGTCCTTGAGGTTGAAGCCATCCTTGTTGCTCACTTGCTTGCGGGCCAGCTTGCGCGGCGTGTCGGGATCGGCCCAGGTGGACTCGTAGGGAATGTTCACGGCGCCCGGGATGTGGCCGCCGCGCAGCGCGCGGATGTCGTCGCCGGAGAACTCCCGCGCCGTGCGGGTATCCACGATCTGCAGGCCGGGCTCGCGCAGCCGCGCCTTCAGCTCGTCGGTGGAAACCAGGGCCTGGCGGTGCGGCGTCAGCGACAGCGTAACGGCGGGCAGGCGCGTGGGCTCCGTGGCCAGCGGCTTGCCGGCGGCCTTCCAGTCGTCCATGCCGCCGTGATAGACCATGGCGCCGTCGCCGCCCAGCCAGCGCAGCGTGACGGCGCCGAAATAGGGCCCAGTGGAGGCCTTGACGCCGTACAGCACGATGGGGCGGGCCGGGTCGATGCCCGCCTCGCCCAGCAGCCGGGCGATCTGGTCCACGGGGAGGTAGTCCTCGGTCTTGAGGTCGCGTAACTGGGCGAGGATGTCGTCCATGTTCACTGCGCCGGGAATGTGTCCCTTGCGGTAGTCCTCCTCGGCGCGCACGTCCCAGACCAGGGCGCCGGCCGCCTGCGCCGCCTCCACGGCCGCAGTGTCGACGATGCGCTGGGCGAGGGCGGCGGGAATCAGCGCCAGGGCGGCGGCGCAGCCGCACAGCAGGCGAAGGATGGGGGGCATGGCGGTTCTCCTGGGTGGTGCGGGGTGGGGCAGGGCCGAGACCGGCCGCGCGTGCAGTGTGCGAGCGGCGGGCGGGGCTTCCTTGACGGGCGTCAAGCGCGCCGCGAGCGCCGTGCTGCCACGAGGAACAGCAGCGCCGCCGTAAGCACCACCGGTGCGTTGCCCGCCAGGGTGAAGGGCGTTGAACCGGTGCGCCCGGCGATGCTGGCCTCCAGCACGCCAGCCTGGAACTCGGGCAGGCTGGCACGCACGCGCCCGCGGTGGTCCACCACCGCGGTCATGCCGGTGTTGGTGGCGCGCAGCATGGGCCGCCCGGTCTCCAGGGCGCGCATCTGCGAAATCTGCAGGTGTTGCTCGGCAGCCCACGAATCGCCATACCAGGCGTCGTTGGTGAGGTTGGCCAGCAGCGTCGCGGCGGGCAGGGCGCGGGCGATCTCCTCGCCGAACACGTCTTCGTAGCAGATGTTCACGGCCAGGCGCTGTCCCGCCACCGCCAGCGGCGGCTGGGTGGCGCCGCCCGGGGTCTGGTCGGACAGCGGGATGTGCAGCACGCCGTTGACGATTGGCTTGAGCACCGCGCCCAGGGGAATGTATTCGCCGAAGGGCACCAGGTGGTTCTTGCGGTAGGACTGGGAGGGCGAGGCGCCGAAGCTTGCGGCGGCGTTGAAGTAGCGCTCGCTGCCGGGCGGGTCGTTCTCGAACAGGCCGGTCACCAGGTCGCCGCCACGGCCGCGCACCGCACCGGCAAGCTGATCGAACCACTCCGGCGGCACCTGATGCCTGAACAGCGGGATTGCGGTCTCGGGAAGGATCACCAACTGCCCGCGCGCCTGCCTTGCCAACGATTCGTAGGCGCCTAGCGTGCGCGACAGTTGCGCCTCGTCGAACTTGAGGTCCTGGGCAATATTGCCCTGCACGAGGCTGACGGCCACCGGGGCGCCGGCCTGGCGGGTCCAGTCCACGGCCGAAAGCATGGCTGCGAGCGCCCACAGCAGGGCCAGGGCGAGGGCCGGTGCGCGCCGCTGCCCGGGCGCCTGCGCCAGCATCAACCGCGCCAGCAGCGCCGCGGACAGCGCCACCGCCAGCCCCACCCCATACACGCCGGCGAGCGGCGCCAGGCCTGCCAGCGGGCTCCGGGGCACCTGCGAGTAGCCCAGGGCGAGCCATGGGAAGCCGGTGAGGGCCCAGCCGCGTAACCACTCCGCCAGGCACCAGGCCGCCGGCAGGCCCAGCCAGGCGGCGCGCGGTGCAAAGCGTGCCGCAGCCCAGCAGGCCAGCGCGGGCCACAGCGCCAGGTAGGCGGCGAACAGCGCCAGCACCAGCAGCGCTAGCACCAGTGCCATGCCGCCGTACACATGCAGGGCTACGGTGATCCAGCCGACGCCGGCAGCGAACAACCCGAAGCCGAAGGCGAAGCCCGCCAGCGCCGCTGCCCGGGGCGATGATGCCCGGGCGGCAATGAGCGCCAGCAGCGCCAGGGCGAGAATGGGCAGGGGGAACAGCCCCAGGGGTGCGAATCCGGGTACGGCGGCCGCGCCGGCGGCGAGCGCCAGCGGCAGTGCGAAGGCCGGCCGCGCCAGCGCCGCGAAGCGCTGCGGCGCCAGGGCCGGCGCGTTCATCCGGGCGGCGCGGCGCCGCGCTCCACCAGCAGCGAGTGCACGCGGCGGCTGTCGGCCCGCAGCACCTTGAAGCGCAGGCCGTCCACGTCGATTTCCTCGCCGCGGTTGGGCAGGCGACCGAAGGCGCCCGTCACCAGGCCGCCCACGGTGTCGTACTCCTCGTCGGAGAAGCTGGTGCCGAAGGCTTGGTTGAAGTCGGTAATCTCGGTGACGGCCTTGACGCGGTGGCGCCCGTCGGGCTGGGAGACGATGTTGTCTTCGGTTTCGTCGAAGTCGTACTCGTCCTCGATGTCGCCCACGATCTGTTCGAGCACGTCCTCGATGGTGACCAGGCCGGTGACGCCGCCGTACTCGTCCACCACGATGGCCATGTGGTTGCGGGCGGCGCGGAAGTCCTTCAGCAGCACGTTCAGGCGCTTGGATTCGGGGATGAACACCGCCGGGCGCAGCATGTCGCGCACGTCGAATTCCTCCCCGGCGTAGTAGCGCAGCAGATCCTTGGCCAGCAGGATGCCGAGCACCTTGTCCTTGTCGCCGTCGATCACCGGGAAGCGCGAGTGGGCCGTTTCGATGACCGTGGGAATGAACTTGGCGGGCGCGTCGCCAATATCGATCACGTCCATTTGCGCGCGCGGCACCATGATGTCCCGGACCTGCATCTCCGAGACCTGCAGCACGCCTTCGATCATGGCCAGGGCATCGGCATCGAGCAGGTTGCGCTGGCGCGAACCGCGCAGCAGCTCGATCAACTGCTCCCTGTCCTCGGGTTCGCGCAACAGCAGGGCGCCGATGCGTTCGAGAAGGGAGGGCTTGCCGTGCGCACTATCCATACACGAGGGGTGCCCGGGGCCGTGGCGTCCGGGCGCGGCCGTCAGGCCGCCATGAGATAAGGATCAGGATACCCCAACCGCCGCAGGATTTCGGTTTCAAGCGCCTCCATGGCGCGGGCCTCGCGAGCCCGGGCATGGTCCCAGCCCTGCAGGTGCAGCAGGCCGTGCGCCACCAGGTGGGCCCAGTGGGCACGCGGCGCCTTGCCCTGACCGCGGGCCTCGCGGGCGATCACCGGGGCGCACAGGGCGATGTCTCCGCACAGCCAGCCGTCCTGCTCGCCGTAGGCGAAGGTGAGCACGTTGGTTGCGTAGTCACGGCCGCGAAAGGCGGCGTTGAGCCGCCGTCCCTCCACTGCGCCGACGACGCGCAGCGTCACCTGGCAAGGGCGCTGGATGGCGGCCAGCGCCCAGCGCCGCAAGGTGGTGCGCGCCGGTACGGGCGTGCTCACGGCCACCTGAACCGACAGGCGCAGCGGCGCGCTCAGCGGGGCGGGCCGTGCTCGGCGTTCCACGATTCGTAAGCGTTGACGATGCGTTGTACCAGCGGGTGGCGCACCACGTCGGCGGCGGTGAAATTGACGAAGGCGATGCCGCGCACCTGGCCCAGCACCTCGCGGGCATCCACCAGCCCGCTGCGCTGGCCGCGCGCCAGATCCACCTGGGTCACGTCCCCGGTGAGCACGGCCCTCGAGCCGAAGCCGATGCGGGTGAGGAACATCTTCATCTGCTCGGGCGTGGTGTTCTGGGCCTCGTCGAGGATGATGAAGGAGTGGTTGAGGGTCCTGCCGCGCATGAAGGCGAGCGGGGCGATCTCGATCACGCCGCGCTCGAAGAGCTTGCCCACCTTCTCGAAGCCCATCAGGTCGTAGAGGGCGTCGTAGAGCGGGCGCAGGTAGGGGTCCACCTTCTGCACCAGGTCGCCCGGCAGGAAGCCTAGCCGTTCGCCCGCCTCCACCGCCGGGCGCACCAGCACCAGGCGCTTGACGGCGTCGCGCTCGATGGCGTCCACGGCGCAAGCCACGGCGAGGTAGGTCTTGCCCGTGCCCGCCGGTCCGATGCCGAAGGTGATGTCGTGGGCCAGGATGGCCTTGAGGTATTCGGCCTGGGTGCGGGTGCGGCCCTGCAGGTCGCGCCGCCGCGTGTGCAGCAGCGGCGCGTCGGCCACCTCGGCCGCGCCGCCCATGGCCTCCACCAGCCCGAGTTGCACGTCCTCCAGTTCGAGCGGCGCGGCCGCACGCTCGTAGAAGCTGCGCAGCAGGTCGGCTGCCAGACGGCTGCGCTCGGCTGGGCCGTGGATGCGGAACACCTCGCCGCGCCGCGCGATGCCCACATCGAGGGCGTTTTCGATCTGGCGCAGGTTCTCGTCCAGCACGCCGCACAGGTTGGCGAGGCGCTGGTTGTCCACCGGATCGAGGGCGAACTCCAGGGCGGGGGCGTCGGCGTTCACGCGGAGGGCGCGGTCTCGCGCACCACGATTTCGCCGCGCAGCGAGTGCGGCAGCGCGGCGGTGATGGTCACGTCAACGTAGTGGCCAGCCAGACGCGCCTGGCCTGGGAAGTTGACCACCCGGTTGTTGGCGGTGCGCCCGGCGAGCTCGGCTGTGTTCTTGCGCGAGGGGCCTTCCACCAGCACGCGCTGCACGCTGCCCACCATGGCGGCGCTGATGTCGAAGGCCTGTTCTTCGAGTTTCGCCTGCAGGCGCTGCAGCCACGCGATCTTGGCGGCCCTGGGCACCGGGTCGTCCAGTGCCGCGGCCGGCGTGCCCGGGCGGGCGCTGTAGACGAAGCTGAAGCTCGCATCGAAGCCCACGGCCTCCACCAGGGCGAGGGTCTGCTCGAACTCCGCCTCGGTCTCGCCGGGGAAGCCGACGATGAAGTCGGAGGAGATGTACACCTCCGGGCGTGCCGCCCGCAGCCGCCGCACGATGTCGCGGTACTCGGCGGCGGTGTAGCCCCGCTTCATGGCCGCCAGCACGCGGTCGCAGCCCGACTGCACGGGCAGGTGCACGTGGGGCACCAGCTTGCCGATGCGGCCGTGGGCGTCGATGAGGCGCTGGGTGAATTCCTTCGGATGCGAGGTGGTGTAGCGGATGCGCTCGATGCCCGGCACCTCGGCCACGTACTCCAGCAGCAGGGCGAAATCGCCCTCCTCGCCCTCGGGCAGGCGGCCGCGCCAGGCGTTGACGTTCTGGCCCAGCAGCGTGACTTCGCGCACGCCCTGGTCGGCCAGGTCGGCCACCTCGGTGAGCACGTCATCGAAGGGGCGCGAGACTTCTTCGCCGCGGGTGTAGGGCACCACGCAGAAGCTGCAGTACTTGCTGCAACCCTCCATGATGGAGACGAAGGCCTGGGCCCCCTCCACGCGTGGCGGCGGTAGCCCGTCGAACTTCTCGATCTCGGGGAAGCTCACGTCCACCTGGGCGCGGCCGCTGGCGGCGCGCCCAGCCATGAGGCTGGGCAGGCGGTGCAGCGTCTGGGGCCCGAACACCAGGTCCACGAAGGGTGCCCGCTGAACGATGGCCTCGCCTTCCTGGCTGGCCACGCAGCCGCCCACGCCGATGATCACCTCGGGCCGCTGGCGCTTGAGGTGGCGCACGCGGCCCAGGTCGGTGAACACCTTCTCCTGGGCCTTCTCGCGTACCGAGCAGGTGTTGAACAGGATCACGTCCGCCTGCTCGGGGTCGTCGGTGGGCTCCAGCCCGTGCGCCTCGCGCAGCACGTCGGCCATGCGTGCCGAGTCGTACTCGTTCATCTGGCAGCCGAAGGTGCGGATGTAGAGTTTTCCAGGCACGGCGGTACGCTCTCGGTTACTCAATCGTCGCGGAATTCGTAGCCGCGCGACTCAAGGGTGGCGATTTCCTGCTCCGTGAGCATCCACACGCCCCGGACCTGCTTGAAGTGGTCGAAGTTGTAGGCAACCCATCCCCGGCCTCGTACGCTATTGGGGGTGAGGATGCGATTGTCCCGGGTGTGGATGGTTGAACCAGGCGCCAGACGGTGCCACCGGTTGCTGATGAGGATGTTCGGATACCGCACTTCCTCCAGCAACCCCACCCGGATGTCCGCGGGCAGGATACGCTGCGCCGCCGCCGGCAGAGACGCCGCCAACAGGGCAAGGGTGCAGGCAAGAAGAAGTGGTCGCATGGGCCGCGGTCCGAAGGCCAGCTCGCTGGCGCGGGGGGCACCAGCCGAAGCGTCGGCGGTAGGCGCAGGCAGATGGTGGCGAATCAGGGATTTGAACCCCGGACCAACGGATTATGATTCCGCTGCTCTAACCACTGAGCTAATTCGCCACGTGCCTTACGACAGGGCGCGCAATCTACCGAAGCCCCGCTTTCCTTGTCAAGGAAACTCTCGTTAATCAATGCCCTGCGAGCACGCAAGGGGGGTCCGCCATGGATGTGACCGTGGTGGGCGCCGGCCTTGTGGGCACTTCGCTGGCATTGGCCTGCGTGCGCGCCGGGTTGCGCGCCGCGCTGGTGACCGAGGCTGTTCCTGCCCCCGCCCCGGCGCCGTGGGATACGCGCATCTACGCCATCAGTCCGGGCAGCCGCGCATTGCTGGAGTCCCTGGGGGCTTGGCAGCGGCTCGATCCCGCTCGCATCCAGCCAGTACGTCGCATGGAGATCTTCGGGGACCGAAATCCGGCACGGCTGCACTTCGACGCAGCCGGGTTGGGCGCGCCGGAACTGGCCAGCATCGTGGAAAGCGGCGCCCTGGCCCAGGCGCTGTGGGCCAGCCTCGTGGAAGACGGCGGCTGCGCCATCCTGGCTCCCGCGCGGCCGGCGGGGCTGGTGGTTGCGCCAGGTCATGCCAGCCTGCGGCTCGAGGATGGCGCCGAACTGCAGAGCGCACTGGTGGTGGGCGCCGACGGGCGCGATTCCTGGGTGCGAACCGTGGCGGGCATCCAGGCGCCAGGACGGGGCTATCCGCAGTGCGCCGTGGTGGCCAACTTCCAGTGTGATGTGCCACACCGTGAAACCGCTCGGCAGTGGTTCCGCGAGGACGGCGTGTTGGCCCTGTTGCCCTTGCCGGGCAACAGGGTGTCCATGGTGTGGTCGGCCGGAGAGAGCGTCGCACACGAGCTGCTGGAGGCCAGCCCCGAGGCGTTGGCCGCCCGGGTGGCGGCTGCGGCGAACTCCCTGGCAGGGGAGTTGTCGGTGATTTCCCTAGCGCGGATGTTTCCGTTGCATGCGCACCTGGCGCGGCGCGTCGTGAAACCCCGGATCGCCCTCGTGGGTGATGCCGCCCATCACGTGCACCCGCTGGCGGGGCAGGGAGTGAACCTCGGGTTTCGTGATGTTTCCTCGCTTGCGCGGGTGCTCGGGGACCGCGGCGCGCAGCGTGACTGCGGTGCGTTGCCCCTGCTGCGCCGTCATGAGCGCGCGCGGCGCGAGGATGCCCTTGCAACGCTGGCTGTCACCGATGGCTTGCAGCGGCTGTTCTCCAGTGCATTGCCAGGCGCGGCGCAACTGCGCAATGCCGGGCTGTGGATCACCGGGCAGCTGCCGTTGTTGAGAAGGTTGCTTGCCCGGCACGCGCTCGCTTGAGCGGGCAAGATTGGTTTCTAATGTGGTTTCTTTGGAGCTTGTGATGAACCGGTTAACCCTTGCACGCGCCCTGGCGGGTGCCCTGTTGCTCGCGGCGGCTTCGGCCTACGCCGATGAGCGGGCGGTCCGCCAAGCCTTCATGGCCAAGTTCCCCAAGGCCAACGTGGACAGCGTCAAGCTCATTCCTGAAACGGGCTTGTACGAGATCCTCATTCCCCGGGGAGATGATCCCATCATCATCTACACGGACGAGCAGTTCCGCTTTCTGCTGCAGGGCAGTTTGGTGGAAACGCGAGGCATGAGCGATCTCACCGAGAAGACCCGCAGCCGCGCCACGGCCCTGGACTTCTCCAGCCTCCCCTTGGACAAGGCGATCCGCAAGGTGAAGGGCACCGGCGCTCGCAAGCTCGCGGTGTTCACCGACCCTGACTGTCCTTACTGCAAGCGGGTGGAGCAGGAGCTGGAAAAACTCAACAATGTGACCGTGTATCTCCTCGTCTACCCCATCGAGCAGCTCCATCCAAAGGCGGTTGCCAAGGCCAAGGCCATCTGGTGCTCTCCCGACCGGCTCAAGGCATGGGACGACTACATGTTGCGCGGCACCGCGCCCAAGGGCAGCGGCGATTGCCCCAACCCCGTGGACGAAATAATGGCCTGGGGCCAGAAAAAAGGCATCAACGCCACCCCGACACTCATTTTTGCCGACGGCAGCCGGGTCCCCGGTGCGATCACCGCCGCCCAGATCGAAAGCCGTTTCGGCGAAATGAGCAGCGATTGATCACGCGGTGTTCCCGTCTGGTAACGGGCCCGCTGCACCGGCCCCCAGCGACCGCGGCGATGCCGGTCGCAGACTGGCGGTGGCCTTGAGCCTGTCATTGCTGTTGCACGCCCTGCTGCTCTGGGCCGAGCCTGCCAGGGCGCCGTGGGGTGCCGCGGGCGCCATCGGCATGGCGCTCAAGGCGCGGCTCGTGGCAGTGCGGCAGGTGGAGTCCGAGACGTTGTCGGCGGTTTTCCCCGTGCCTGAAGAGGCACTGGCGGCGGCGAATCGCGCGCCCGGCGCGGGGATTCCGCCGCCGGCAGCGGCGGAGCATGCAATGGACCGCCGCGCCGCGCCACCTGCACCACCGGTGCAGGTGGCCCAGGCGCCGTCTGTCCCTGCCGCGCCTGAGGGTGAAGCTGCTCCCGCTTCGCAACCGGCAACCCCGCTGTCAGCGCAGGAGCCCGGTGCCTTCCAGATGCCGCTGCCTGCCCCTGCCGAATTCCTGCCGGCGCGCATGCTCGACGTGCTGCCGCGGCCGGAGCAACCGGTGGCGCTGGTCTATCCCGACGCAGTAGGCATGGGGCGCAATGGTCTGGTGACCCTGCTGTTACTCATCGACGAGTCTGGTGCGGTGGTGGAGGCAAAGGTGGTGGATTCCAATCCGTCAGGGGTGTTCGATGCCTTCGCCATCGATGTGTTTCGCGCCACGCGTTTCCTGCCCGGGCAGCGTGATGGCCGGCCCGTGCGCAGCCGGCTGGTGGTGGAAATGTCCTTCGACGCCAACCCCTATTCGCGGCGAGCGCAATGACGGAAGGTCAGGGTGTCGCCTCGGCGCGTGGCAGCAGCACCCACAGTAGCAGTGGCTGGCGCATGCGGCCCGCCAGTTCGCCGGCTTCCTCGCCAAAGCCCCAGAAATAATCCGCTCGCACCGCGCCGCGAATGGCGCCGCCCGTGTCCTGGGCGGCCATGAGGCGATTGAGCGGCCTTGCGGTGCCGGGCCAGGTGCTGGACACGAACACTGGTGCACCCAGCGGCACGGCGCGGGGGTCCACCGCCAGGCTGCGGCCGTTGCTCAGCGGCACCCCCAGGGAGCCGGGCGGGCCGCCGTCGCCAGCGGGCAGTTCGCGGAAGAACACGTATGAGGGGTTTTCGTTCAGCAGGGCCGCGAGCTTCTGGGGATTGCGCTGTCCCCAGGCGCGAATCCCCTGCATGGAGGCCTGGTCCAGGGTGAGTTCGCCGCGTTCCACCAGCAGCCGCCCCACCGAGCGGTAGGCGTGGCCGTTCTGGTCGGCATAGCCCACGCGCACCAGTTCACCGCTGTCCAGCCGCACCCGCCCCGAGCCCTGCACCTGCAGGAAAAAGGCATCCACCGGATCGTCCACCCAGATGAGCTCGCGGCCGCGCAGCGGCGCGGTGCCGTTGTCGATATCCGCCCGGGTGTGATACGGGACCAGCTTGCGGCCCACCACCCGGCCGCGCAGGCGCAACCCCTTGAGCTCGGGATACAGTTCAGTGAGTTCCACCGACACCAGGTCGTCGGGCGGGCCATACAGCGGCACGCGGTAGCGGCCATCGCGGTTGCGGCTGCCGCGCAGCAGCGGCTCGTAGTAGCCGGTGAGCAGCCCCTCGGCAATGCCCTCGGACGACAGCACGCGGTGTGGCTGCGCGTTGGCTTCCAGGAAGCGCCGCTGGGCCTGCGCGTCGGCCGTGGCAAGGGCCTGTGCCTTGGCGCAGAACGCAGCCCAGGGCGGATTCCTGAGCGCCGGGCAACCACGCAGGAAGGCCTGGAAGCCGGCCGCCACGTCATCATCGGCCCAACCAGGCAGGTCCTGGAAAGCCACCGGCTCCAGCCGCACGGCGGGGGCAGGCCTGGGCGCGGTGGCTTCCGGCGCTGGCGCTGGACAGCTCGGGGCCGGCGCGGGCACGGCCGGGGGAGGACAGGGTGTTGGCGCCGCTGCTGCCGCTGCCGGTTCCGGCATGGCCGGTGGCCGCGGCGTTGCGCAACCGGCGGCCGCTAGCAGCAACACCGCCGTGGCACAACGGCTCGTCATGGCGTTAGAGTGGCGCACGGCTCCCGCCGGGGGCCGGGGGTTACGCGTCAGGGCGAAGGCAGGGCACATGGGTTGGATATTGCTGGAAGCGGCCGTCGCCTTGGCGATCGGCCTGTTCATCGTGTGGTGGACCTGGCCGCGGGACAAGCGCCCGCCGCCACGCGAGGACGAAGATCGGCAATGATTCTCAGTGCAGCGTGCGCGGCATGGACAGCATGAATTCCGGGATCGACGCCTCGAAGGCGGTGCCGTCCTCGGCCACCATGTGGTAACTGCCGCGCATGGTGCCCACCGGCGTGGCGATGGCCGCGCCGCTGGAGTACTGGAAGCTCTGGCCTGGCGCCAGCAGCGGTTGCTCGCCCACCACGCCCAGGCCGCGCACTTCCTGCACCTGGTTGTCCGAGTCGGTGATGATCCAGTGGCGGCTGATGAGCCGCGCCGCCACCGTGCCGCTGTTGAGGATGCTGATGGTGTAGGCGAACACGTAGCGGCCCTCCTGCTCGTCGGACTGCTCGGGCACGAAGGAGGCGCGTGCGGTGACGGTGATCTGATGGCGCTTCGGCGGTTCCATGGCGCTATTGCAACCGAAATCGCGCGCCCCCTCAAGGGCGCCTCGCCGGACGGGTAGAATCGGCGGCCTTTCAATCGCCTTGCGCGAACCCACCGTGCACCGCATCGCCCCCAGCATCCTGTCTGCCGACTTCGCCCGCCTGGGCGAGGAAGTGCGCCACGTGGTGGCCGCCGGCGCCGACGTGGTGCACTTCGACGTGATGGACAACCACTATGTGCCCAACCTCACGGTGGGTCCGCTGGTGTGCCAGGCCATCCGCCCCTATGTGAGCGTGCCCATCGACGTGCACCTCATGGTGAAGCCCGTGGACCGTCTGGTGCCCGACTTTGCCAAGGCGGGCGCGAACATCATCAGCTTCCACCCCGAGGCCTCCGAGCACGTGCACCGCACGCTGGCGCTGATCCGCGACTGCGGCTGCCGGGCGGGGCTGGTGTTCAATCCCGCCACCCCGCTTCATCACCTCGACCATGTCATGGAACTGGTGGACCTGGTGCTGATCATGTCGGTGAACCCGGGCTTCGGCGGCCAGGCCTTCATCCCCGGTGCGCTTGCCAAGCTGCGCGAGGCGCGCCGGCGCATACAGGCTTCGGGACGCGACATCTGGCTCGAGGTGGATGGCGGGGTGAAGGTGGACAACATCGCCGAGATCGCCCGGGCCGGCGCCGACACCTTCGTGGCCGGTTCGGCCATCTTCGCCACGCCTGACTACGCCGCCACCATCGCCGCCATGCGCGCGCAACTGGCGCTGGCACAGTCATGAAGCCGTCCCCCGGTCCCGGCGCTGCGCTGGACCCGCGCGCCATCCGCGCCGTGGCCTTCGACCTGGACGGAACGCTGGTGGATTCGCTGCCCGATCTGGCCGACGCCGCCGCGGCCATGCTGGCGCACCTGGGCCGGCCGCCCGTGGATGAAGCGCGGGTGCGCGGTTTCGTGGGCGACGGCGTGTCGCGGTTGGTGGAGCGGCTGCTGGCGGGTTGCCGCGAGGGTGTGGCCGACCCCGCCGAGGCCGCTCGGGGCATCCAGTTCTTTACCGAGCATTACGCCGCCCACCTGTCGCGGCGCAGCCGCCCCTATCCCGGCGTTGCGGACGGCCTGCGGCGCCTGGCCGCGGCTGGTTTCGGGCTGGCCTGCGTCACCAACAAGCCCGAGCGTTTCGCCGCGGCGCTGCTGTCTTCCCTGGACCTGCATCACCATCTTACGGTGCTGGTGGGGGGCGACACCCTGGCGGCGCGCAAGCCCCGGCCCGAGCCCTTGCTGCACACCGCCGCGCGGCTTGAGGTGCAGCCCGGCGCTTTGCTGATGGTGGGTGATTCGGAGGTGGACGTGCGTTGCGCCCGCGCCGCGGGCTGCCCGGTGGCCTGCGTGCCCTACGGTTACCGTCCTGCGGGGCCGGCGGATGCTCTGGGCGCGGATGCTATAGTCCCCTCGATCGACGCTCTGGCTCTGGCGCTGCTTGAAGGCGGTGCCGCTTTCCCGCCCGCCGCCGCCCTCGCCCCCGCCGCCATCACCGTGCCATGACTCCCGCCCTCCCGCGCCACGGCGCCTTGGCCGTAAGCCGCGTTCGCTGGCGCCGCTAGCCGTTGTGAGCGCGGCCCGCGCGCCGCAGCCCCGTCCCGCCGTTTCGCAAGCCGCCACCCCAAGCTCCCATGGACCCAGACCGATTCCAGCAGTACGCCCAGGAAGGCTTCAACCGCGTGCCCCTGGTGCTCGAGACCCTGGCCGATCTCGACACGCCCCTGTCGGTCTATCTCAAGCTTGCCAACCGCCCTTTCTCCTACCTGCTGGAATCGGTGCAGGGCGGCGAGCGCTTCGGGCGCTACTCCTTCATCGGCCTGCCTTGCGAAACGCGCTTCGAAGTGCGCGGCCGCGTCTGCAGCGAATGGCGTGGCGCCAACCTGATGTGGCAAGGCGAGCAGGATGATCCGCTGGAGTGGGTGCGGGGCTTGCAGGCGCGCTACCGCGCAGCCCAGGTGCCGGGACTGCCGCGCTTCGCGGGCGGGTTGGTGGGCTACTTCGCCTACGACACGGTGCGCTACATCGAAAAACGTCTCGACGACGCTGCCAAGCCCGATGCCCTGGGCACGCCCGACATCCTGCTCATGCTCTCCGACCGCCTGGCGGTGGTGGACAATCTTTCGGGCAAGCTCTATCTCGTGGTGTATGCCGATCCGCGCGAACCCGAGGCCCGGGAACGCGGCCTCGCCCAACTGGACCTGCTGCGCGCCGCGCTGCACGAGCCGGTGCGGGTGCCCGAGGAAACGCCCTCTGCGCCCGCCCGGCCGCAGTCGGAATTCGCCGAAGACGCCTTCCTCGAAGCGGTGGACAAGGCCAAGGGCTACATCTTCGAGGGCGACATCATGCAGGTGGTGTTGTCCCAGCGCCTGTCCCACGCCTACGGCGCGTCACCGCTGTCGTTGTACCGGGCGCTGCGCGCCCTCAATCCTTCGCCTTACATGTTCTACTTCGACCTGGGCGGCTTTCACGTGGTGGGCGCGAGCCCGGAGATCCTGGTGCGCCTGGAGAGCGGCACCGTGACGCTTCGCCCCATCGCCGGCACCCGCCCGCGCGGCGCCAGCCGCGAGGAAGACCTCGCCCTGGAGCAGGACCTGCTGGCCGACCCGAAGGAGCGTGCCGAGCACGTGATGCTCATGGATCTGGGCCGCAACGACGTGGGCCGCGTGGCGCGTACCGGCACCGTCAGGGTCACCCAGAACATGGCCATCGAGCGCTATTCCCACGTCATGCACATCGTCTCCAACGTGGAGGGCCAGCTCGCCCAAGGGCTGGACGCCATCGCCGTGCTGCGCGCCGCCTTCCCGGCGGGCACCCTCACGGGCGCGCCCAAGGTGCGCGCCATGGAGATCATCGACGAGCTCGAACCCACCCGTCGCGGCATCTACGGCGGCGCCGTGGGCTATCTGGGCTTCAACGGCGACATGGACTTGGCCATCGCCATCCGCACCGCCGTCATCAAGGACGGCCGGCTGTTCGTGCAGGCCGGTGCGGGCATCGTGGCCGACTCCGTGCCCCAGTCGGAGTGGACCGAAACCCAGAACAAGGCGCGGGCCATCCTGCGGGCAGCGGAACTGGCCATGGCGGGGCTGTCCCGCCGCGGCGACTGAGGGGGGCGCGCATGCTCCTGATGATCGACAACTACGACTCCTTCACCTACAACCTGGTGCAATACCTGGGCGAGCTGGGAGAAGAGGTGCTGGTGCGCCGCAACGATGAAATCGACCTCGATGCCGTGGCGGCGCTGGCGCCAGCGCGCATCGTCATTTCGCCCGGGCCCTGCACGCCCAGGGAGGCGGGCATTTCCGTGCCCCTCATCCGCCGCTTCGCCGGGCGCATTCCCATTCTGGGGGTGTGCCTGGGGCATCAGGCCATCGGCGAGGCCTTCGGCGGCACCATCGTCCACGCCCGGCAGCTCATGCACGGCAAGACTTCCCTGGTGCACCACCATGGCAGCGGTGTATTCAAGGGCTTGCCCAACCCCTTCACCGCCATCCGCTACCACTCCCTGGCCATCGACGGCGCCACCCTGCCCGAGGTGCTGGACGTGACCGCCTGGACCGACGACAGCGAGATCATGGGGGTGCGCCACCGGTCCTTGCCGGTGGAGGGCGTGCAGTTCCACCCCGAATCCATCCTCACCGAGCACGGCCACGCACTGCTGAAGAACTTTCTCGAGGAGCCCCGGCCGTGACGCCCCAGCAGGCATTGCAGCGGGTGATCGAGCACCGCGAGATCTTCCACGAGGAGATGCTCTCGCTCATGCGCCAGATCATGGGCGGCGAGGTCTCGCCCGTGCTCATCGCCGCCATCCTCACCGGCCTGCGGGTCAAGAAAGAGACCATCGGCGAGATCGCCGCCGCCGCCCAGGTGATGCGCGAGTTCGCCACCCGCGTGCCGGTGCCCGACCACGTCAATCTGGTGGACACCTGCGGCACGGGCGGCGACTGCTCCCACACCTTCAACATCTCCACGGCGGCCGCTTTCGTGGCGGCGGCGGCGGGCGCCAAGGTGGCCAAGCACGGCGGGCGCTCCGTCTCCAGCGCCTCGGGCAGCGCAGACGTGCTGGAGGCCCTTGGGGCCCACATCACCCTTTCCCCCGAGCAGGTGGCCCGCTGCATCGCCGAGGTGGGCGTAGGCTTCATGTTCGCGCCCGCCCATCACGGCGCCATGAAGCATGCCGCCCCGGTGCGCAAGGAATTGGGCGTGCGCACCCTGTTCAACATCCTCGGGCCGCTCACCAACCCCGCCGGGGCGCGCAACCAGGTGCTGGGCGTGTTCCACCCCGACCTGGTGGGTATCCAGGCGCGGGTGCTGCAGCGCCTAGGCAGCCGCCATGTGATGGTGGTGCATGGCCTGGACGGGCTGGACGAGCTGTCCCTGGCGGGCGAAACCCTGGTGGCGGAGCTGAAGGACGGCGAGCTGCGGGAGTACACCCTCACTCCCGAGACCTTCGGCCTGCGGCGCGCGCCTCTGGCGGCACTGCGTGCGGAGGACGCTGGCGCCTCGCGTGCCCTGCTCGTGGCCGCCCTGTCGGGTGAGCCCGGTCCGGCGGCCGATGTGGTGGCCCTGAACGCCGGCGCGGCCATCTACGCCGCCGGCCTGGCGCCCAGCCACGAGGCGGGCGTGGCGGCGGCCCGCCAGACCATGAGCAGCGGCGCGGCCATGGCCAAGCTCGAGGCCTTCGTGCGCTTCACCCGCTCGCTGGCCCAGGGGCCCACGTAACCATGGCCGCCGACATCCTGCAACGCATCCTCGCGGTGAAGCGCGAAGAAGTGGCTGCCGCCCGGGCGCTGCGCAGCCAGGCGGCCCTGGAACAGGCCGCTGCTGCCCTGCCGCCGCCGCGCGGTTTCGCCGCTGCCCTGCGATCCCGCCTCGCCGCTGGCCAGCCGGCGGTGATTGCCGAGATCAAGAAAGCCAGCCCCAGCAAGGGCCTGCTGCGGGCGCACTTCGATCCGCCCGCCATCGCCCGGTCCTACGCTGAACATGGCGCGGCCTGCCTGTCAGTGCTGACTGACCAGCAGTTTTTCCAGGGCGACCCCGAACACCTTCAGGCCGCCCGGGCCGCCTGCGCCCTGCCGGTGTTGCGCAAGGACTTTCTGGTGGACGAGTATCAGGTGGCCGAGGCCCGTGCCATGGGCGCGGACTGCATCCTGCTGATCGTGGCGGCGCTGGAGCAGCCCCGCCTGCTGGCCCTGGAACAGGCCGCCCGCGCCCTGGGCCTGGACGTGCTGGTGGAGGTACACGACGCCGCCGAACTGGACCGGGCGCTGGAACTGCAAACGCCCCTGCTAGGCATCAACAACCGCGACCTGCGCAGCTTCCACACCCGCCTGGAGACCACCCTGGAGCTGCTGCCGCGCATCCCGCCCGGGCGGGTGGTGATCACCGAGAGCGGCATCCTGCGCCCCGAGCACGCCGCCCTCATGCGCGGCCATGGCGTGCACGCCTTTCTCGTGGGTGAGGCCTTCATGCGCGCGCCCGACCCGGGGGCGGCGCTGGAAGCGCTGTTCTTTGGGCCGGGTGCGGCAATGCGGTAGCAGTTGCGGGGCGGCGGGGCTTGTTGCGGCATGGGCTGGCGCCCGGCGCATGGCAATAAGTTGCTGCTGGCCCAGGGTCCAGCTGCAAGCGCTGGAGGTGCTAACAACAAAACAGCCACGACGAAATCCCTCGAGATTGGGTGATTTACGAGCTTTGGGCGCCAAGTGTCTGTAGTGACGATGTTCTATGGGTGGGTTGTGGGCGCGAGGGTACGGGGAAAAGGTGTTGCAAAAACGCCACAAATACAGGTCCAGCGCCTCGTGGCCCTTGCCCCCCCCTCTGCCGTTGCACACAATCCTCCGACTCTTCGTTCTAGAAGAGGCAGTCCCCACCGGCGCCCGCCCGGCAGCGAAGCGGATCCGGCCTCCGGTCATCGATCACTCATGAGGAGATGAAATGAAAGTCAAGTACCTCGCCCTCGCCGTGGCGGCCGCCTGCGTGGCGCCCGCGGCCCAGGCTGATGTCACCATCGCGGGCACTTTTGCCCCCGTCATGTTGTACACGAACAATGGGTCCCAAGACACTACCGCTGCCGGGGCTGGTCCCCTGGGCGCAGGGTCTGGCGCGCTAGGCGGCAAGAGCAGTTTTTCCAACTTCCAGCCGGACAACGCCTCCAACCGGTTCTCAATTACCAGCACGGAAGATCTGGGCAACGGCGGGTCCGCTGGTGCCTTTGTCGACATCCGTGGAGCCCAAGGGGGTTTCAACAACCAAAACGCCCCGGGTGATTCCGGTCTCGTCGCTTTCCGTTACGGCGCGAGCATTGGTGGCGGTTGGGGCAAGCTTGAGTTCGGGCGCAATTTCTCGCCCTACACGTGGACGATGATTAACAACGATCCGCACCAGGGCGCCATCTATTTCGGTGGCTATCAGATCATTGGCCAAGCAGGCGCCCAGGGTTTCTGGCATAGCAGCAACACCACCCATTCCTTCATCCGAACTGCCACTGGCGTTCATTATTTCTCGCCCGACTTGAGCGGGTTTTCCTTCAAGGCGTCGTACATCAGCCAGGGCAACAAGACGGCAAACACCGCGACAACAACGGGTACGAAGGAGACCAGCGAGGTGAGCCTTTCGGCGGATTTTGCCCCCGCCGATATGCCCTTCTACCTGGGTGCTGCCTATTCGAACCGCAAGAACGGCAACGGCGTCGCGCCGATGAGCACCGGCCTCGGCCTCGCACAGACGCAGACCGCCGGCTCTGGGTCGACGGATACAGCGATTATGGCTGGCGGTGGTGTCAAGTTTGGCGATCTCAAGGTCGGAATCTGGGTTGACCAGGTCAAGTACAAGAGCGACGGTGTGACTGCGGGTCTGAGCGAAGTCAAGCGGACAGCGGTTTGGATTCCCGTCACTTACGCGCTGCCGACGGGTTCCCTTGGTGCTGCCTATATTTCCGCCGGGGACCTCAAGGGGTCCAACGCGAGTGCTGGTGGTTTCAATGGCAACGACACGGGCGCACAGATCCTGCAGCTTTCGTACAGCCACAACATTAGCAAGCAGACTCAGGCTTTGGCCATGTGGTCGTATACGAGCGCTGACAAGTTCAGTCTCTATGGCGCTCAATACGGTGCGAAGTCGAACCAGGTCATCTTTGGTATCCAGCACAGCTTCTGAGTTTTTTCGGTAGTTGTTTCAAGAACACGGGCGGTCTTCGGACTGCCCGTTTTTTTGCGTCTGCCGGCGACGAGTATCCCTTGAGCCCTCTCTGGGTCACCGCTGCTTCATTCGATGGGCGCGATTGAGGCAGCGCACTGCGGCTCTCATGCGCGATGGACGATGTGTGCTACTCATCCTTACGCGTGTCCGGCGGCCAGGGTGCTTGGGGTTGCGGCGAAAGCGCTGCTGCGGCCCGACGATCGCCGGCCCGATGGCCTGTCGGCGCAACAGCACGCTGAGTTGGTGAGTCGATCTTTCCGATGGCAGATCAGCACTCGATTCCGGCAGTCGCCCCCCGTTGGTTCGAGCGTAACGACGCAGGACTTTCACAGGGAATATCCGCGACCCCGCTGCGTCTTCGCCTCACCCGAGGTCATCTGTGAATGGAGCCAGCGACGTGAAACGGAATACGGTGGACGGACCCAACGGCGCCAATCGGCCGCTCGTCCGCGTGGCCTTTAGCCGCTCCCGTAGCGCGTACAACGAGGGGACTGCCCCACCACGCTGAGTGGCGACCAACGCTACGGCTGCGGTGGCGACGTCAGTTCGAGCCACCAGCATGATCCGGTGGAGCTGTTAGTTTTGCTCCATCGATGCGCGGTGAAGCGCTGGCAGGGCAACCCGCGCTGCGCCCTGGGCTGTGTCCGCTGCATCCCTCTCAAGCATGTGGAGAGAACGCAGCGGGGAGTTCAACGGTCACAGTGCTTCATCGCAGGTCCGGTGCGCAAGCGTAGCCAAACCTGCAGTTGGCTCTTTTCTCGCCCACGCAGTTTATGCATAGCGAACAATTTCGTTGGGGTGATCCAAATGCGTCTTGGTTTCGGTTTCCTTGTGGTTGGTGTGGTTGCCCTTTGCCTGACCGCGGGCTGTGCCAGCCAGTCCGTGGGCACGCTGAGCCAGTTTCCCCCCGGCACCACCACCCGTGGGGAGGTACTGGCCAAGATGGGCCCATCGCCTTCGCTGTGGTTCGATGCCAGCGGGCGCGAGCACTGGGACTACTCCGGCAATCCCTTCAGTTACTACGGCTACCGCGCCAGCTTTGACGAGGCGGGCAAGCTTACGGAATGGCGTGAGTTGCGCCGTGCGGTGGACGTGGCGGGTCTGGCGCCCCGCAAGTCCACCGCTCAGGACGTGCGGGCCGCCCTAGGAGAGCCCAACGAGCTCTACCACATCCGCGGTGATGCCCACTGGCAGTGGCGGGTGCTTCGCAACACCCGCCCCTACCGGCTGGTGGCCCAGTTGGGACCCGATGGCGTGCTCAAGTCGGTGGGGCAGTACCCCATCGACGGTTGCTGCCGGAGCAGCGGACGATGAGTGCCGCGCTGCGTGCCCTGGGGGTGGCGGCGCTGTTCGCCATGGCGCCGGCCCAGGCTGCTGACGATCTGCCCCGCTCCGGCAGCCAGGCGGACGTGCGCTACCGCCATGGCATTCCCAATGCCATCCGCTTCGACGCCTCTGGCACCCAGGTGTGGGAGTACAACGACTGGCGCCACGGCCGCCGGGCCTTTGTGGTGAACTTCGATGCCGCCGGTCAGGTGGCGGTTTCGCGCCCCTTGCGCACTGATGAGGATGTGAATCGCGCCGTAGCCGAGCGGCTGACCCGGCCAGAGACCCTGGATCGCCTGGGCGAGCCCCACAGCATTGCAGACGGCCCAGAGGGGCTGGTGTGGCGTTACCGGCAGCCTTCAGGCGCCACCCTGGCCGTGCGCTTTGGCGCGGACGGGCGCATCGCCGACGCGTCCACGACAGCGCGCTGAGTGCCGAGCGGCGTGCCTGAGCGCGGGGCTGAAACGAGTGCCGCGCCGCCTGGCGATGGCTCCTCAAGGCTTGTGGCGCGGTGGGCGGACCAGGGCCTCTGGGAAGATTGCACTCATCCGCGCAACGCGATGGCGCACGGTTCTGCCCATGGCGATTCCACGTGGGAAGAGACGACTCGTGCCAGAACTTCAGGTTGCCCGCACTTCCTCGAGCAAGTCGGGGTGACGGTCCAGCAGCTTCAGGAGCTTCACTAGGGCCAGCGGCGGCTTGGTCTTGCCGTTTTCGTAGCGAGAGAATGCGTTGATGCCGCCCCCAAAATCTCGGCGGCTTCGCGCCGGCCCAGCCGAAGTTTCTTGCGCACATGCACGATGAACGCCGGATCGACGATGGCTGCGTTCACTTGCCGGTTGAACGCCTGCATCGCGCCCATGACTCGGTCTGTTTCAGCCATTTGGGTGATGGACTCGCCGCAGGCCGGGCAAAAATCGGCGTTGACCGCCGGGATTACCATGGCTTCGCCGTTGTAGGCGTAGTTCAGTTTGCAACGGGACGTCAGCTTTCCGATCGCCAAATTATGACCTGGTGGGTTTTGGGTGTCCGGATTCGAGTGTGTTTCCGGTCTATGAACCAGCTCATGTGATTTTCACGTAAAGCCGGATTTTGTTTTTTGCTTTTCGTGATGTCCTTCGGATACCGTAAACGCGGATTTCATTGTGGGGGAGCCGTCATGCATGCTGTCATCGCGCCGCCTCCGATCCCGGTCGGCAAGATCAAGAGCTTCGGCCCGTTTGGCCCGAAGTACGAGGTTGGCCAAGCCCTTCGCCAGTTGGACGATGGCGACTGGATGATCGAGGTCACGCTGGTGGAGACGGGCGAAAAGGCCGAGTACCGCCTAACCCGCTTGTCTGACGACCCGGAGGCGCACTGATGTACGCAGTGGCTTTTGGCCTGGTGGTGGCTGATACGGAGAAGCATCACCCCAAGGCCGTGACGCAGGCGTACACCGAAATCGGCGCGGTTCTTGCCGATCATGGTTTTCGCCGCGTGCAGGGCAGCTTGTACGTCACCGACGATGAAAACATAGCAAACCTGTTCCTTGCCATGCAGGCGCTGTGAGCCCGGGCCTGGTTTCCCAAGTCGGTGCGAGACATTCGCGCGTTCCGCATCGAACAGTGGTCCGACTTCACTGCGGTGGTGAAGTCGTAACGGCGGGACCAGCCATGGAAATCGCTCAAGCACGCCAGTCGGCGGCGACCATCCCTTAGCACCAGCGCGCCGCCACTGGATCAAGGCGCTGATGCCCGCGAACTGGCGATGGACATGTGGACGCCGTGCCGCGAAGCGGTCCAGGCCGTGCTGCCGGATGCTCGTATCTTCATCGACAAGTTCCACGCCGTCCGCATGGCGACTGACGCCGTGGGGAAGGTCAGGAAAAGCCTGCGCGAGCAACTGACGCCGAAGCAGCGCCGGGGCCTCACGCACGACCGTTTCGTGCTCTTGAAGCGCGAGCGTGACCTGAACGAAAAGGAGGTGCTGCTTCTGGACGGCTGGACGAAGAGCCGTCCCGAGCTGGGAGCCGCGTACAGGCTCAAGGAGCGCTTCTACGGCATCTAGAGGGTTCGGGTAACCCCGAGGCCGCCATCGCAGCCTGCGGGGCCTGGAACAAGGCCATGGTGCCCGAGGTGCGGGATGCCTTCGGCCACCTGATCCGCGCCTTCACGAATTGGCAGCCCTTCATCCTCAACTGCTTCGAGCACCCCGTCACCAACGCCTACACCGAATTGCTGAACTCGCTGATCCGCGTCATGAACCGGCTCGGGCGTGGCTACTCCATCGAGGCGCTGCGGGCCAAGATTCTGTTCACCGAGTGCAGACACGGGTACAGGCTCGGTCGCCCGAAGTTCGAGCGGCGGCGCGAGCCTGAACTCCGTGGCGGATGAGGTGATGGGCTACGGCGAACCGGACGATGCGATGGGCTATGGCCCGCCGCCCGGGCACTTCGGAAAAGCGGTTCTGACGCCCAGGAAGCGCACGCCGAAGGCCGCGCACCACACGAACCGCCAGGGCCACTGAAGAACTACGGGGCCGACATAAACACACTGATTGCGCTAATGGAATCCGGGCGGCTGTAAGCCTTCAAACACAGCCAACTCCGTTACCCGTTTTTTCTGGCAAGTCGGGCAGTCCGGGGTCACGGAAGCGAGGCAGGCCCCCGGCTTTCACGCCACGCCCCCACCGCCGCCACGGCCAGGCAGGCCGCACCGCCTGCCGCCAGGGTGGCTGGCGCTCCAACGTGGCTTGCCAGGGCGCCAGCCCACAGGCCTCCCACGGGGGCGAGCCCCAGGAAGCCCATCACGTACAGGCTCACCACCCGGGTGCGGAAGCGCTCCTCCACGCCGCTTTGCAATTGCATGTTCACCGAGGACGCGGTGCCGATGATGCCGGCACCCACCGCGAACATGAGCGCCATGCCCAGGGGCAGCCAGTTCACCTGAGAGAAAGCCAGCAGGCTGGCTCCGGCCATGGCGCAGGCGGCGTGGGAAAAACGGCCAAGGCCGCCCAGGCCCGTGCGGCTGGCGAGAAAGGCCGTGGCCGTCACGCCGCCCAGGCCGGCGGCGCCCACCAGCAGCCCCAGGGTGCGGGGCCCGCCGCCGAAGACCTCGCGGGCCATCGCCGGCATGAGGGTGACGTAGGGGCTGACGAAGAAACTGGCCGCCATCACCAGGGGCAGGAGGTGGCGCACCAGGGGCGTGCGCCAGCAGAAGCGCAGGGCCTCGTTCCAGGCGCCGGCACCCGTGGCGTAGCGTTCACCAACGCCGCTGCCCGAACCCATGCTGCGCACCGCTGCGATCACCGCCGCGTAGCTGGCGCCGTTCACCAGAAAGCACACCCCCTCGGAGACGTGGGCGAGCAGCAGCCCCGCCACCGGCGGGCCCAGCAGGCGGCCGCCGTTCATGAGGAAGGAGTTGAGCGCGATGGCGTTGGGCAGGTCAGCCCGGTCGGGCACCATGTCGGCGAGGAAGGATTGGCGCACCGGCGTGTCCAGGCCGCTCAGCAGCCCCTGCACCAGCGCCATGCCCAGCAGCACCGGCGGCGTGGCGATCTCCGCCAGGGCGAGCGCGCCCAGCGCCACCGCCTGGAGCAGCAGCGCGCCCTGGGTGAACAGCAGCACCCGGCGCCGCGGGAAGCGCTCGCCCAGCCAGCCCGCCACGGGCGCCACCACCAGCACGGGCGCCTGGGAGAGGAAAGCGGCCAGCCCTAGCATGAGCGGCGAGCCCGTGAGGCGGTACAGCAGCCAGCCCATGGCGATGGACTGCACCCAGGTGCCGATGATGGAGACGCCCTGCCCGGCGAAGAACAACCGGAAGTCGCGGTGCTCCAGGGCCCGCAGCGCCGCCCGCCCGCGGGCCGGCAGGGCCATCAGGCGCGGTTGCGCAGCCGGCCTAGCTGGCCCTCGATCTTGCCCAGGGTGGCCTCGAAGCCCGCCAGCCGCTCGCGCTCCTGGGCCACCACGGCGGCGGGCGCCCGTTCCACGAAGGACGCGTTGCCGAGCTTGGCGGCGGCTTTGGCGATCTCGCCGCGCAGACGTGCGGCTTCCTTGTCCAGGCGCGCCGTCTCCGCGGCCACGTCCACCGCCATGTGCAGCATGAGGCGCACGTCCTCCACCACCGCCACGGGCGCGTTGGCGTCGGGCAGGGTGGCCACCACCGTGGCTTCCGAGAGGCGGGCCAGGGCCGTGAGGTAGGGCAGAAGCGGGGTGAGGGCCTCCGCGGGGCCAGCGGCATAGAGCGGCAGACGCTCCGCGGGGCTCACGTTCATCTCGCCGCGCAGGTTGCGGCAGGCGTCGGTAAGGGCCTTGAGGCGCGCCACCACCGCCTCGGCCTCGGTGTCGATGCGGGCGGAGTCGCTGCGCGGCCAGGGCGCCACGCACACGCTCTCGCCGCCATGGCCGGCCAGGGGCGCCACCTTCTGCCACAGCTCTTCGGTGATGAAGGGGATCACCGGATGGGCCAGGCGCAGCAGTGCTTCCAGCACCCGCACCAGCGTGCGGCGCGTGCCGCGCTGCACGGCTTCGTCAGGCGAGCGCAACTGCACCTTGGCGAGTTCCACGTACCAGTCGCAGTACTCGTCCCAGGTGAAGCGATACAGGGCAGTGGCCACGTTGTCCAGGCGGTACTCGGCAAAGCCGCGGTCAACTTCCGCCACCGTGCGCTGCAGGCGGCTCACGATCCAGCGGTCCGCCGCCGACAGCGTGACGGGCAGGGATTCGTCGCCGCCGCAGTCGTGCCCCTCGGTGTTCATGAGCACGAAGCGCGTGGCGTTCCAGAGCTTGTTGCAGAAGTTGCGGTAACCCTCGCAGCGCTTCAGGTCGAAGTTGATGTTGCGGCCCAGGGTGGCGTAGGCCGCCATGGTGAAGCGCAGGGCGTCGGCGCCGAACGCGGCAATGCCTTCGGGGAACTCGCGTCGGGTCTTGGCTTCGATGCGCGGTGCATCCGCGGGTTTGCGCAGTCCGGTGGTGCGCTTGGCCAGCAGCGCGTCCAGGCCGATGCCGTCGATCAGGTCCACCGGGTCGAGGGTGTTGCCCTCGGACTTCGACATCTTGCGGCCCTCGGCATCGCGGATCAGGCCGTGGATGTACACGTCGCGGAACGGCACCCGCCCGGTGAAATGGGTGGTCATCATGACCATGCGCGCCACCCAGAAAAAGATGATGTCGAAGCCCGTCACCAGCACCGAGGAGGGCAGGTACAAGTCCCAGGCGGGCGCGTCCTCGCCCTGGGGGTCGGGCCAGCCCAGGGTGGAGTGGCACACCAGCGCGGACGAGAACCAGGTGTCGAGCACATCCTCGTCGCGGCTCAGGACCACCTCGGGCCCGAGGCCGTGGCGGGCGCGCACCTGCGCCTCGTCGCGGCCCACGTACACGCGGCCCTCGGCGTTGTACCAGGCGGGGATGCGGTGGCCCCACCACAGCTGGCGGGAGATGCACCAGTCCTGGATGTTCTCCAGCCACTGGTTGTAGACGCTGGTCCAGTTCTCGGGAATGAAACGCACGTCGCCGCGCCTCACCACCTCGAGGGCCACCTGCGCGATGGACTTGCCGGGGAATCGCGTACCCTCGGGGGCAGGCCGGGACATGGCCACGAACCACTGGTCCGTGAGCAGCGGTTCCACCACCGCGCCGCTGCGCCCGCAACGCGGCACCATCAGCTTGTGGGGCTTGACGGCATGCAGCAGGCCAGCGGCCTCCAGGTCGGCCAGCACCTGGGTGCGCGCCTCGAAGCGGTCGAGGCCGCGGTAGCGTTCGGGCGCGTTGTCGTTGATGCTGGCGGTGAGGGTGAAGATGTTGAGGGGCGCCAGGCCATGGCGCTGCCCCACGGCGTAGTCGTTGAAGTCGTGCGCCGGGGTGATCTTCACGCAGCCAGTGCCAAAGGCTGCGTCCACATAGTCGTCGGCGATGATGGGGATGCGCCGCCCGGTGAGCGGCAGTTCCACCTCGCGGCCCACGAGATGGCGGTAGCGCTCGTCGTCCGGGTTCACCGCCACCGCCACGTCGCCCAGCATCGTCTCGGGGCGCGTGGTGGCTACCACCAGGCCGCGCAGGCCGTCCAGCGGCCCGCTGGCGAAGGGGTAGAGCAGCTCCCACAGCTTGCCTTCCTCCTCCTCGCTCTCCACCTCCAGGTCGGAGACGGCGGTGCGCAGCACCGGGTCCCAGTTCACCAGCCGCTTGCCGCGGTAGATGAGGCCCTGCTCGTGGAGCTGGACGAAGGTTTCAGTCACCACGCGCGAAAGCTTCGCGTCCATGGTGAAGTATTCGCGCCCCCAGTCGCAGGAGGCGCCCAGGCGGCGCATCTGCGCAGTGATGGTGGCGCCGGAGCGCTCTTTCCACTCCCACACCCGCGATACGAAGGCCTCGCGCCCCAGTTTGCGACGGTCGGTGCCCTGTTGCTCGAGCTGGCGCTCCACCACGATCTGGGTGGCGATGCCGGCATGGTCGGTGCCCGGCAGCCACAGGGTGTTCAGGCCGCGCATGCGATGCATGCGGGTGAGGGCGTCCATGATGGTCTGGTTGAACGCGTGCCCCATGTGAAGCGTGCCAGTGACATTGGGCGGTGGAAGCTGAACGCAGAAACCGGGCTGGCCGGGCGTTGTCCCGGCGGCAAAGTAGCCGCGCGATTCCCACAGCGGATACCAGCGCCGCTCAATGTCGGCGGGCTCGAAGCTCTTGGCGAGTTCCATGGGGCGGGCGACGGGAAAAAGCGCGGATTATAGGACGCCGGGACTGCACTGAATGCCGCTGCTGCAGCGGCCGCCTGCCTCAGGGGCGGCTCGGCGGCACGCCCGCTTGCAGCGCTTCCTCGACCGCGGCCGGGACGGCCTCACGCAGCCACGCCGTGATGTCGGGGATGATGCGCTGGGCTAGCACCTCGATGACCTCGGTTTCGAGGCGCGCCCGCAGGCGCTCGAATACGGCTTCCTCGATGGCGTGCCGCTCGGACGGGGAGAGCAGTGCCGGTACTGCCGGCATGCCGTTGCCGGCGGGCCTGGTTGCGCTCGTCCCCGGCGCGGTGGCGGGTGCGCTCACGAGGTCCGTGAGCGTGGGGATGGGGGCCGCCGCCTCGCGGCGCGGCGTCATCAACGCGTCGGCGCGCTTCACGGCGCCTGGTTTGGCTGGCGGACCCGCGGCCATGTCAACCGCCCGCCGCGCCGCGGGCGGACAGGTCGTGGGCGTTGAGCGCGTATCCGCGATCGCGGTAGAAGCGATAGCGGCCGCGTCCCGCGGCGATGTCGGCCTCGGCGGTGCCGACGATTTCCACGAGGCGCTGAAACCGGCTGAAGACCTCCGGGGTGTCCATTCGCAGGTTCACGAGCACGTCGTCGGCGTCCACGCCCGAGAGGTCGTGGTCCAGGACCACGGGCGTGACGGCAGCCAGGCGGTGGCGGCCGTGCACGTGAGGGATGAAGCTCGTGTCGTTGTGCTCCCACAGCAGCCGGTCGAGCTGGCGGGTGGTCTGCTCGTCTGGCGTGAGGATGACGACGCGCTGACCGGCGGCCACCGCGTTGGCGCTCAGGGTGCAGGCGCTGCGCAGCTTGTCGGCTGCATGGTGGAAAAAGTCGATTCGGGTCATGGCGCGCCTATCGGGCGGCGCGGCCCATGACAAAGCGCGTGAGCAGCGCAACGGGCCGGCCCGTGGAGCCCTTGTCGCGTCCCGATTTCCAGGCGGTGCCGGCGATGTCCAGGTGTGCCCAGGGGTACTTGCGCGCGTAGCGAGACAGAAAACAGGCCGCGGTGACGCTGCCCGCGGGACGCCCGCCGATGTTTGCCATGTCCGCGAAGGGGCTCTTGAGCTGCTCCTGGTAGTCGTCCCACAACGGCATGTGCCAGACACGGTCCCAGGCGGCCTCTCCAGCGGCCACCAGTTCTGCCGCCAGCGCGTCTCGATTGGAGAACAGGCCGGTGGCCACATGCCCCAGGGCAATGACGCAGGCGCCCGTGAGGGTGGCGATGTCGATCACGGCCGCCGGGTCGTAGCGCTCGGCATAGGTGAGGGCGTCGCAGAGAATCAGGCGCCCCTCGGCATCGGTGTTCAGGATCTCGATGGTCTGGCCCGACATCGAAGTGACGATGTCGCCGGGCTTGACGGCGGTGCCGCTGGGCATGTTTTCGCAGGTGGGCACGAGACCCACCAGGTTGACGGGCAGCTTCATGCCCGCCACCGCCTCGAAGGTGCCCAGCACGCTGCCCGCGCCCGACATGTCGTACTTCATCTCGTCCATGTCGCCCGCGGGTTTGAGGGAGATGCCGCCGGTGTCGAAGGTGATGCCCTTGCCCACCAGAACCACAGGCTTATGCTTTTTCGGCGCCCCGTTGTATTCGAGAACGATGAAGCGTGCAGGCTCGGCGCTGCCCCGGGTGACCGCCAGCAGCGCCCCCATGCCAAGCTTTTCCATTTGCCGGCGGTCCAGGACCGTCACGTTGAGCTTGTGTCGCTTGCCCAGGCGCTGGGCCTCTTCGGCCAGATACGTGGGTGTGCAGAGGTTGCTGGGCAGGTTTCCCAGGTCGCGCGCGAGCGCCACGCCGGCGCCGATCGCTGCACCTTGGGCGGCGGCGGCCTGCAATGTCGCGCCGGCGCGCTCGGGTGCCGCCAGCACCACGCGCGCTAGGCCGCGAGCCTCGTCTTCCCTGCGGCTCTTCAAGCGGTCGAAGCGGTACGCCGTCTCGGCCGCCACCTGGGTGGCGTGCTGGGCGAGCGATGTGGTGGCCACGTCCTTCACCGGCCACTCGAGCGCGAACAGCGTTGCGTCCCGGGCAGCGCTGGCGCCGGCGGCGCGCAGCCCGGCGGCCACGGCGTCGCGGAATCCCTTGAGGGTCAGATCGCCCTGTTTGCCCAGGCCCGCCACCACCACGCGCTCCGCAGCCACGCCCGCGGGAGTCTGCAGCACCAGCGCGGAGCCTGCCTTGCCAGTGAGGTCGCCGCGGCGCGCAAGCGCGGCAAGCTGGCCGCCGCTCGCCTCATCAACGGCGCGCGCCGAGGGTGTCAGCAAACCTCCCTCGAAGGCGCCCAGGATGGCGCAGGCGGTGCGCGCCCGCGGCGCGGTGACGGACTTGAGACTGTGCTCCACGATTGCTCCTGTTATTCTTTGCCGTTGAAAACCAACGCGAAATTATCCTCGGTGCGGTTGCGAAAAGTCAAAACGCCGTGATCTTCCAGCGCGCTCTGCTGCGCGAGTTCGCCAATACCGGGCTCGCCATTTTCGTGGTTTTGCTGTCGATTACCGTCACCACCCAGCTGATCCGCATGCTGGGCTGGGCGGCGCAAGGCGTCATCCCGCCCGAGGCGGTGCTGGTGCTTCTCGGGCTTGCGGCGCTGCGCTACCTGCCCATCCTGCTGTCGCTCGCGCTGTTTCTTTCGGTGCTTGCCTCGCTCACGCGCAGCTATCGCGATTCGGAAATGGTGGTGTGGTTCGCGTCGGGCCGCGGGCTCGCTTCGTGGCTCGGGCCGGTATTGCTGTTCGCGGCCCCCTTCTCGCTGCTGATCGCGGTGCTCTCTCTCGCGCTGTCCCCCTGGGCCGTGGGCAAGGCCGAGGTGTATCGCTCGCAGCTCGAAAGTCGCGATGACGTGTCCGCGATCTCGCCCGGGGTGTTCAAGGAAGCCAAAAGCGGCGAGCGCGTGTACTTCGTGGAGAAGCTCACCAGCGACCTGTCCATGGTTGCCAATATCTTCGTGCACTCCAGGCAGAATGAACGTCAGGGCGTGATGGTGGCGGCGCGCGGTCGTGCCGAAACCGCCGACAACGGCGACCGCTTCCTGGTGCTGTTGAATGGCCGGCGCTACGAGGGCACACCTGGTTCCAGCGAGTACCGCATCACCGAATTCGAGCGCTACGCGGTGCGTATCGAAACCCAGGAGGTGAAGAAGTTCATGCCCTCGGCCAGTTCTCGTGCCACGACCGAGCTGCTGGCCGATCCGTCGCCAGGAAGTCAGGCGGAGCTCATCTGGCGCGTGGGCATCCCCATATCGGCGCTCATCCTCTCCATGCTCGCGGTGCCCATGAGCTTCGTGAATCCGCGCGCCGGGCGTTCGCTCAACATCATCCTCGCCGTGTTGCTGTACATGGTCTACAGCAACCTGATTTCCATCAGCCAATCGTGGGTGGGCCGGGGCAAGCTGCCGCCGCTCGCCGGCTGGACGGTGGTCCACCTCGCCATGACGCTGTTGCTCGCCGTGCTGTTGTGGCGGCGCATCTCGGTTACACCGTTGCTGCGCTGGAGGCGCTCGTGAGAACGCTGCGTCGCTACGTCTGGAAGATGGTGCTGGGCGCGGTGGGCCTTGTGATGGGCGCGCTGCTGCTGCTGTTCGCCTTCTTCGACCTGATCCAGGAACTCGGCGATGTGGGCAAGCCCGGCTACAGCGTTTCCCTGTCGTTGCTGAAGGTAGCGTTGGCGGCGCCCGGCCATCTCTATGAGTTGTTTCCCATTGCCGCGCTTCTGGGCACCCTGTTCGCGCTGGCGCAGTTGGTGGCCAACTCCGAGTACACGGTGATGCGAGTGTCCGGCGTGTCGACGCGACGCATGGCGGGTGCACTGGCGCCGCTGGGCCTGGCGTTGGCGCTGGCCAACTTCCTTGTGGGCGAGTTCGTGGCACCGCTGTCCGAGGCGGCCGCGCAGCGCGTGTTGCTCAAGAGCCGCAACACCGGCGTGATCGCCCAGGAGTTTCGCTCCGGCCTGTGGGTGAAAGACGGGGAGAGTTTCGTGAACGTCACCCAGGTGAGCACCGGTAATGTGCTCAATGGGGTGCGCATCTACGAATTCGACAGCGCCCACCGCCTGCGTGCCATTCGTGATGCGCGCAGCGGCACTTTCGAGGGAGGCTCACACTGGAGGCTGGTCGAGGTGGCAAGCACTGAATTCGTGGAAACGGGCACGCGGGCGCGCCGCGACGAGGTGCTGGAGTGGCAGTCGGTGCTCAACCCGGGAATTCTCGAGGTGCTCATGGTGGTTCCCGAGCGCATGGCCTTCGGCAGCCTGTACGAGTACGTGCAGCACCTGCGCGACAACCGCCAGGCCACCCGGCGCCACGAGATCGCGCTCTACTCCAAGCTCATCTATCCCCTCGCGGTAGTGGTGATGATGCTGCTCGCCCTGCCTTTTGCCTATTTCCGCGTCCGCGAGGGCGGCATGGGCGGCAAGATGTTTGCCGGCATCATGCTCGGATTGGGCTTTCACCTCGCTTCGCGGCTCTTCGGCCACCTGGGTCTGCTCAACGCCTGGCCCCCCCTGTTCGCTGCCGCCTTCCCCTCCCTGCTCTTCCTAATCGCCGCCTTCATGCTCATGTGGGTGGTGGAGCGTAGATAGGAGGACTGGCGGCGCGGCCCTGCGAAGCTGGGCGCACCCGCCCTGGGGCGCTGGAAGGGAGCGAGTGTGTCTGGAGCGTAGATAGGAGGACTGGCGGCGCGGCCCTGCAGCTCAGATGGGCACGCGCACGATGCGGGTGCCCAGCAGCCGGTCATGCAGGAACTGGTGATCTCGGTCGAAAAGCGCCCAGAAAAACCCGGCCCCGGCGGCCAGCAGGCCGGCCAGCGCCAACACATAGCGCGCGGCGGCTCGCCGCACGTTCAGACGGCCGCCATGGGCATTTCGCACCTCCAGCCCCCAGGTTTTCATGCCCAGTGTCTGGCCGGAGCGGGTCCAGCAGAAGACGAAATACAAGCCGCACAGCCCGGCCAGCCAAACCTGCTGCGCGTGCCGCATGGCGCCCCGCGTTCCATCGCCGAACAGCTTGAGGAACAGCAAGTCGCCGATGAACACCAGGCCCACCAGCAGCACGGCCTCGTACACCATGGCCGCGAATCGCGGCCACAGCCCTGCGGCATCGGCCACGGCTGGCTGGCCGGGCGGGCCGGATGGGTCGCTCATCTACGGAGAGGGCGCACGGCTGCGCAACTGGTCCTTGGATTCCTCGGAAAGCGCGTCGTACTCGCGCCACTTGTCCGCAAGCTTGCGCCGCTCTTCAGGGGAGAGAGACTGCAACCTGCGAAAGCGCTGACGGGCTTCTGCACGTTGCGTGGGCGTGAGGGTCGCCCAGTGTCTAAGGCGTGCATCGATGCGCGCCTGTTCTTCAGCGGTAAGGGCGGGGTAACGCTCCGCCAGCGCTACGAGCTTGCGGCGCCGTGGCGTCTCCATGCGATCCCACTCCGGCTGCAGGGGCGCGAGAATCTGTTGGTGTCGCGGATCGAGCTGACCCCAGCTGGGCCCCGCATCGGCTGCTTTGCCGAGGGCACAGTCGCAAGCGGTCCACAGGGCGGCCGTCAGGGCTATTGCCGGGAGGAGTCGAGCCAAGCGTCGAAGCCCTTGTCTAGGTAAGCGTTGAGGGGCAATTCATCGGCCAGCAGCGCGATGTCGTCGTCCCGGGCCGGCTCGAGGGCGCGCCAGGTTACGAGGGCAGCCACCGCAATCGCCAACACCAGCGCAGGCAGCCAGTAACGGCGCGCGCCGTGCGGCCGTCCGAGGGCGCCCTGAACCGCGCCGCCGGCCATCCACCACGCCGCGCCGTGCGCCAGGGACGGTTGCCGGATGCGGTCGACAGCGGCGGCACGCGCGGCCGCCAGGCCACGGGCAATGTCGGGATCGAGGCGCTCGAGCGAGGCGTCGAGCTGTTGCGCGATGCGTCGGGCCATTGGGTCGTCGGTCATGGTTGTATGCCCCGGGAGCGCAGGAATGCGGCGATGGCGTGGGTGGCCCGCGAGCAGTGGGTCTTGACGCTGCCTTCCGAGCACCCCATCACCGCCGCCGTCTCCGCCACGTCCAAATCCTCCCAGTAACGGAGCAGGAAGGCCTGCCGTTGACGGGCGGGAAGCCTTTCCAGGGCCACGCCGATCCAGTGCGCAACCTCGCCGCGCTCGGCTTGCCGTTCCGGGTCGGCCGCGAGCTGCGCAGGGCCTTCCACGCGCAGGGTGTCGAGCGGATCGGCGTCGGGCTGCTCGGCTGGCGCCAACGATGAAAGCAGCGTGGTCCACAGCGTTCGTACCTTCTGACGGCGAAAGTGGTCACGGATGGCGTTCTGAAGGATGCGCTGAAACAGCAGCGGCAGCTCCTCCACCGGTTTGGCTGCGTATCGACTGGCCAGACGCATCATTGCCTCCTGAACAACATCCAGGGCGGCGTGCGGATCGCGCAGCGCGAAGGCTGCGTGCTTGAACGCTCTGCGCTCCACTTCGGCAAGGAAGCGGGCCAACTCCTGTTCCGTTGCCAGACTGTGATGCTCCGCATCGCCCGCCGCCGGACCGTTCCGGTTGGCATGAGCGTTGATGGTAGCACCGGCCCTTTGCTTGGTCCGCTCGCGCGTCGCCCGTAGAATCGCGGGCAATCATGGATTTCGTAAATCTCACCCATCATTTCCTCATCGCCATGCCGGGCATGGCAGACCCGAACTTCTCGGGCTCGCTCACCTACATCTGCGAGCACAATGAGCTAGGGGCCCTCGGCGTGGTGGTCAACCGGCCCACGGACATGACGCTCGCCAGCCTGTTCGAGCAGATCCAAATGCCGCTGGGCTCCGCGGCCATGGCCGGGCAGCCGGTGTACTACGGCGGGCCGGTTCAGACCGACCGCGGCTTCGTGTTGCACCGGCCCTTGGGGGGCTGGCAGTCCACCCTCGCGGTACGAGAGGACGTGGGCCTCACCACCTCGCGCGACATCCTCCAGGCGGTATCGGAGGGGGCGGGGCCCGACGGCCTGCTGGTGTCCCTCGGCTATGCGGGATGGGCACCCGGCCAGATCGAGGACGAAATCGGCCGCAACGCCTGGCTCACGGTGGCCGCCGCACCGGCGGTGATCTTCGAATTGCCTCCTCCGGAGCGGCTCGGCGCGGCGCTGCGATTGCTGGGTGTGGACCCGGCCATGCTGTGCGACGAGGCGGGGCATGCCTGAGTACGAGACGGGCGCCGCTGCACGCCCCGCCGCGCCTCGCGACGGCGCGGTGCTGGCCTTCGATGTGGGCCTCGAGCGCGTGGGCGTGGCGGTGGGGGAACTGGGTCTTGGCATCGCCCATCCCCTGGAAACCATCGAGGCGGCCGATGTGCGGCGGCGCTTCGACCGCATCGCCATGCTGGTGGAGCAATGGCGGCCAGCGCTGCTGGTGGTGGGGCTGCCGGTACGTGCTGCGGGGGGAGAGCACAGCTTCGAACCGGTGGTACGGCGCTTCGTCCGCCGCCTGGAGGGGCGTTTTGGCCTGCCCGTGGCGCTGGTGGACGAAACCCTCAGCTCCCGCGAGGCCGAGCGCCAGCTGGCGGCCCAGGGGGTCAACACCCGCCGCCAGCGCGCTGCCGTGGACCGCGCCGCGGCCCGCGAAATCCTGCTTACCTGGTTCGAGACTCGCGCCCGTGCCGCTGCCTGACCCCGAAGCGCTGCTCGCCCGGCTGGTGGAAGCCATGCGCCCGGACGTGGCGCCGTCGTGCGTGCTGGTGGGCATTCACAGCGGCGGGGTGTGGGTGGCGCGGCGGCTGCACGCGGCCCTGGGAATGGAGGCCGCGCTGGGCACGCTGGATGCAAACTTCTACCGTGACGATTTCGGCCGCCGCGGCCTCAAGCCGAGCGTGCAGCCCACCGAGCTGCCCTTCGAAGTCGCCGATGCCGACGTGGTGCTGGTGGACGACGTGCTGTTCACCGGGCGCACCATCCGCGCCGCGCTCAACGTGCTGTTCGACTACGGACGGCCCAGAAGAGTGCGGCTCGCAGCGCTGGTGGACCGCGGCGGGCGCGAGTTGCCCATGGCGGCCGACTGGATTGGCGGGCGCGTGGAGGTGCCCGACGATCGCATGGTGGTGGTGGAGCAGGATGCCGCCGGGCGGCTTGCGCTGTCGCTGACGGAGCGCGACGGTGTCGCCTAACCCGCAGCTCAACCCCCGCGGCGAGCTGCGCCACCTGCTGTCCATCGAGGGCCTGCCCCGGGAAGTGCTGCTGCACATCCTCGACACCGCCCGGTCGTTCCTGTCGGTGACCGAGCGCGAAATCAAGAAGGTGCCGCTGCTGCGCGGCAAGTCGGTGTTCAACCTGTTCTTCGAGCCCTCCACCCGCACCCGCACCACCTTCGAGATCGCCGCCAAGCGCCTGTCGGCCGACGTGATCAACCTCAACGTGGCCACGTCCTCGCAAACCAAGGGTGAAACGCTGCTGGACACGGTGGACAATCTCGCGGCCATGCACGCCGACATGTTCGTGGTGCGCCATGCCACCAGCGGCGCGCCCTACCTGATCGCGCGCCACGTCTCGCCCGAAATCCACGTCATCAATGCGGGCGACGGCCGCCATGCCCACCCCACCCAGGCGCTGCTAGACGTGTTCACCGTGCGTCATTACAAGGGCGGCTTCGAGCACCTGAAGGTGGCCATCGTGGGCGACGTGCTGCACTCGCGGGTGGCGCGCTCGGAGATTCATGCGCTCACCTCCCTGGGGGTTCCCGAGGTGCGGGTGGTGGCGCCGCGCACCCTGGTGCCGCCCCATGTGGAGAAGATGGGGGTGCGGGTGTGCCACGACCCGGCCGAGGGCTTGCAGGGCGTGGACGTGGTGATGATGCTGCGGTTGCAGAACGAACGCATGCGCGGCGCGCTGTTGCCCTCGGCCCGGGAGTTTTTCCGCCATTACGGCCTCACGCCGGAGCGGCTGGCGCTGGCGGCGCCGGACGCCATCGTCATGCACCCCGGACCCATGAACCGCGGCGTGGAAATCGATTCTGCCGTGGCCGACGGGCCCCAGTCGGTGATCCTTCCGCAGGTGACCTTCGGCATCGCCGTGCGCATGGCGGTGATGGCGATCCTGGCGGGGAGCGCACCGTGAGACTCGCCATCACCGGCGGGCTGCTGGTGGACCCGGCTGCCGGCACCGAGACGCGCGCCGATCTGTACGTGGCCGAAGGGCGCATCGTGGCCGCCGGCGAAGCGCCGCAGGGCTTTCGGGCCGATCGCGTGCTGGATGCCGCCGGCCTGGTGGTGTGTCCCGGCCTGGTGGACCTGTGGGCGCGCCTCGGGGGCCCAGGGGCCGGGCTGGATGGCGAACTGGCGGCGGCCGTGGCCGGTGGAGTCACCCGGCTGGCCTGCCCGCCGGACAGCGACCCGCCCCTGGACGAGCCGGGTCTGGTGGAGATGCTGGCCCGTCATGCCGACAGCACGGCGCTGGCGCAGGTGCACCCCGTGGGGGCGCTCACCTGCGGTCTGGCCGGGGAAAAGCTTGCCGAGCTCGGTGCCCTGTCCCAGGCGGGCTGCGTGGCTTTTTCCCAGGGGGATCGTCCCGTGGCCGACCTCGTGGTGCTGTGGCGCGCCTTGCAGTACGCCACCACCTTTGGCTTTCGCGTGTGGCTGCACCCCGAGGACGGCTCCCTCGCCCGGGGCGGCGTGGCCCACGATGGCGAGGTGGCCGGGCGCCTGGGATTGCCCGGCATTCCCGCCCTGGCCGAGACCGTGGCCGTGGCCACGGCGCTGCTGCTGGCGCGCGACACGGGCACGCGCCTGCATCTCACGCGGCTGTCCTGCGCGGACAGCGTGGAGATGGTGCGGCGGGCGCGCGCCGAGGGCATGGAAGTCACCTGCGACGTGTCGGTCCATCACCTGCATCTTTCGGAGCTCGACCTGGGCTACTTCGATCCGCTGTGCCGCCTGGAGCCACCGCTGCGCAGCCAGCGCGACCGCGACGCCCTGGCTCACGGCGTGGCCGACGGTACCATCCAGGCGGTGTGTTCCGATCACCGTCCGCTAGACGAGGACGACAAGCAATTGCCCTTCGGCGAGGCCGGGGCGGGCGCCACGGGCCTTGAACTGCTGCTGCCGCTGACGCTCAAATGGGCGTTGCACGAGAGGCTGGCGCTGCCCTCCGCCTTGGCGCCGGTAACCACCGGTCCGGCCCGGGTGCTGGGTCTGGAGCTGCCCTCGCTGGCCCCGGGCGCGGCCGCGGATCTCTGCCTGTTCGACCCGGGTGCGTGGTGGACGGTGGAACGCGCCACGCTGCGCAGTCGTGGCGCCAACACGCCCTTCTCGGGTTACGAATTGTCCGGCCGCGTGCGTTGCACCCTGGTGGCCGGGCGCGTGGTCTACGAGTCGCGCTAGCAGCATCCCCGGGCTCGCGCCCGTCTTGTTTCACACCTTCAGAGCGTCGCCATGAATCCTTTGCTCGATTTTTCCGGACTGCCGCGCTTCGCCGAGTTCAAGCCCGATTGCGTCACCCCGGCGGTGGACGAACTGCTAGCCGCCAACCGCGCGTTGGTGGATCGGCTGGCCGCCGATCCGCGCGAGCCCGGCTGGGACACATTCGTCCAACCCCTGGAGGATGCCAACGAGCGCCTCTACCGGGCCTGGGGACAGGTCTCCCACATGAATGCCGTGATGAACAGCCCGGCATTGCGCGAGGTCTACAACGGCAACTTGCCCCGCATAAGCCAGTACGGCACCGAGATCTCCCAGCACGAGGGCCTGTTCCGCAAGTACAAGGCGTTGCGCGCCTCGGCGGGCTTTGCGACGCTGGGCGCGGCGCGCCAGCGCATCGTGGACAACCGGCTGCGCGATTTCCGCCTCGGTGGCGCTGAGTTGCCGGAGGAGCGCAAGCAGCGCTTCAAGGCCTTGTCGGAGCGATTGGCCGAACTGTCATCGCGCTTCAGCGACAACGTGCTCGACGCCACCAATGCTTGGGCGCATGTGGTGACCGACGGCGCCCAGCTGGCGGGCATCCCCGCGGATGTGCTCGACGCGGCACGCGAAGCCGCGCAGGCGGACGGCCGCGAGGGCTGGAAGTTCACGCTGCACATGCCCTCCTACCTGCCGGTGATGCAGTACGCCGAGCATCGGCCTTTGCGGGAGACGCTCTACCGTGCCTATGTCACCCGCGCATCGGAGTTTGGCGACCCGAAGCTCGACAACACGGCCGTGATCGCCGAGATTCTGGCGCTGCGCCATGAGCTGGCTGCCCTGCTGGGATTCGACAGCTATGCCCGCGTGTCGCTCGAACCCAAGATGGCGCGATCGCCAGACCAGGTAGCCGATTTCCTGCGCGACCTCTCCGCCCGGGCAAGGCCCCATGCGCTGCGCGATCTGGCGGATCTGCGCGACTTCGCGCTCGAGCGCCTCGGCCTCGCAAAGCTCGAGTCTTGGGACATGCCCTTCGCATCGGAAAAGCTGCGCCAGGCGCGCTATGCATTTTCAGAGCAGGAGGTGAAGCAGTACTTCCCAGAGGACCGGGTGGTACGGGGCATGTTCCAGGTGGTGGAGACCCTCTACGGACTGCATATCGAGGCGGACACGGCGCCGCTGTGGCACCCCGACGTGCGCTTCTTCCGCATCTGTGATGGCGAAGGCCGGCTGGTGGGGCAGTTCTACCTGGATCTCTTTGCCCGATCCTCCAAACGGGGAGGCGCCTGGATGGACGATGCCATGGCTCGCCGGCGCGTGGTGTCTGGCATCCAGACGCCCGTGGCATACCTCAACTGCAATTTCTCTCCGCCTCAGGGCGGGCGCCCGGCGCTGTTCACTCATGAGGAAGTGATTACCCTGTTTCACGAGTTCGGGCACGGCCTGCATCACCTTCTCACCCGCGCCGAGGACTTGGCGGTGTCTGGCATCAACGGCGTGGAGTGGGATGCGGTGGAGCTGCCAAGCCAGTTCATGGAAAACTTCTGTTGGGAGTGGGCGGTGCTCGCCGGCATGACGCGCCATGTGGACAGCGGCGAGCCCCTGCCTCGCCCCCTGTACGACAAGCTGATCGCCGCGAAAAACTTCCAGAGCGGATTGCAGATGCTGCGCCAGGTGGAGTTCGCGCTCTTCGACATGCTGCTGCACGACGGACGCTCCGAACCGTCGGCTGAAGCGGTGCTGGAGGTGCTGCGCCAGGTGCGAGAGGAGGTGGCGGTGGTGGTGCCGCCGCCATGGAACCGGTTCCCCCATTCCTTTTCCCACATCTTCGCGGGTGGCTACGCCGCGGGCTATTACAGCTACAAGTGGGCAGAAGTGCTTTCCGCTGACGCCTACGCGTTGTTCGAGGAAAACGGTGTCCTCGACGCAACCACGGGGCAGCGTTTCTGGCGCGAAGTGCTGGCCGTGGGCGGCAGTCGGCCAGCGCTGGAGTCGTTCAAGGCGTTCCGCGGGCGCGAGCCGAGCATCGACGCCCTGTTGCGCCACAATGGCATGGTCGCCGCGTAAGTCAGCGGGGAGGGGGAGGGATGAGAGTCGTTGCCACGGTTGTGCTGCTGCTGATCGCTGTGGCTGCGCCGGCCTGGGGCGCCAAGCTTTACCGCTGGGTGGACGCCCAGGGCCGGGTCTTCTACAGCGACAAGCCGCCGCCCATCGATGCCCGGGAAGCCGAGAAGCTGCGCCTCAGCACCCGCCCGGGCGAGGTGGCGCTGCCCTACGAGGTGAGGGAGGCCGCCAAGCATTTTCCAGTAACGCTTTTCAGCGGCGATTGCGGCCCTCCCTGCGATGCCGCCCGAAAGCTTCTGGACTCCCGGGGTGTGCCCTTCGCCCTCAAGGACGGACACGACGCCGCGGTGCAGGAAGAGCTGAAGAAAATCAGTGGCGCAATGGAGGTGCCCGTGCTGCAAGTGGGACGCAGCTTGCTCAAGGGTTTCGAGGCGGGCCAGTGGAACGCAGCCCTGGACGCCGCTGGCTACCCGAAGTCGGTCCTCCAGAGGCCAGTGCCCTCGAAGAAGGAGCCCCCATCCACGCCGGGCGCCAAGCCAACGCCGGCCCCCGCGGAGGGCAAGCCCGCTGCGGGCCATTCCACCGCCGGCACACCCCCCTGAGGACCACGACGCCATGACCGCACCGATGGCGCCGCCCGAGCTGCAGACACTCAGGCTGTCTGTGGATGCAGGCGTTGCCCGCCTCACGCTTCACCGGCCCGCCAAGGCCAACGCCCTGGACATGACCATGTGGCAGGAGTTGCGGGCGGCCATGGGCTGGATAGCCGCCACGCCCGCGGCAAGGGTTTGCATCCTCGATGCTTCTGGCGGGCACTTCTGCGCGGGCATCGATTTGTCCATGCTCGAAGTTTTGCGCTCTCCCGACGCCAGCGGGTGCGAGGGCCGCAGCCACGAGCGCTTGCTGCACACCATCCGTGACCTGCAAGACTGCGTGAATTCCATCGAGCGCTGCCCCAAGCCGGTTTTGGCGTCCATTCATGGTGCTTGCGTTGGCGGAGGTATCGATCTCGTCACGGCCTGCGATTTGCGCTATTGCGGTCCTGCGGCGTGGTTCAGCGTCAAGGAGATCGATGTGGGGATCGTGGCCGACGTGGGCACCTTGCAGCGCCTGCCGCGCATCGTTGGCGAGGGTGTGGCGCGCGAAATGGCCTTCACCGCCCGCGCCGTGGATGCCCGCGAGGCCCAGGCCATCGGTCTGGTCAACCGCTGCTTTGACTCTGCCGATGCGCTGTTCGAGGGTGTGGCTGCCATGGCCGCCGCCCTGGCGGGCAAATCGCCACTGGCCCTGCGCGGCACCAAGGCGATTCTCAACCACGCTCGAGACCACGGCGTGGCCGAGGGCCTGGAATACGTGGCCGCCTGGAACGCCGCCATGCTGCGTTCGGCCGATCTGGAAGAGGCGCTGGCGGCGTCGCGGGAAAAGCGCGCGCCGCGGTTCGGCGACTGACGCCTCCGGCCTACCGTGAGACTCGCCACCTGGAACGTCAACTCCCTCAAGGTGCGCCTGCCGCACCTGCTCGACTGGCTGTCCCGCGCGGCGCCGGACGTGGTGTGTCTCCAGGAGACCAAGCTCGAGGACGGCAGTTTTCCCGTCAACGAGTTGCGTGCAGCCGGTTACGAGTGCGCCTTCTCCGGACAAAAGACCTACAACGGCGTGGCGATCCTGTCGCGCCTGCCCCTGGCCGAGACGGTGGCGGGAATTCCCGGCTATGCCGACGAACAAAAGCGCGTGCTCAGTGCCACCGTGGCGGGCGTGCGGGTGGTGTGCGTGTACGTTCCCAATGGCCAGAGCACCGACTCGGACAAGTACCGCTACAAGCTCGACTGGCTGGCCGCCCTGTCGGCCTGGCTGGCCGGGGAGTTGAGGCGCCACCCGGCGCTGGCGGTATTGGGGGACTACAACATTGCCCCGGAAGATCGAGACGTGTACGACCCTGCCGCCTGGAAGGATCAGGTTCTGTGCAGCGAGCCCGAGCGGGCGGCCTTTCGCGCGCTGCTGGCGCTGGGGTTACGCGACAGTTTCCGGCTGTTCGAGCAACCCGAACGCGCCTACAGCTGGTGGGACTACCGCATGAAGGCCTTCCAGAGGAAGATGGGCTTGCGCATCGACCACGTGCTGCTCTCCGAGCCGCTGGCGGGGCGCTGCGCTGCCGCCAGCATCGATGTGCAGCCGCGCCGTCTCGATCGGCCCTCGGATCACGCCCCGGTGATCGCCGACATTACCTGAGCGGGTTCACTCGCCTCACGCTTCATCGCCGCCGGAGGGCATGCGTGCCTCGCGTTTTTCCAGACCCAGTTCCTGGATTTTTCGCGTGAGCGTGTTGCGCCCCAGCCCGAGCAGGTGCGCGGCTTCGATGCGCCGCCCGCCCGTGTGCGCCAGTGCCTTGACGATGAGCGCCTTCTCGAACTGGCGTGTCATGTCGTCCATGATGGCGACCTGACCCCGGTTGAGCGCGCTCTCGGCCTCCCGCTCCAGGGCCGCGATCCAGCTCTCGGAGGGAATGCTTGCCTCGCCTTCACGAATCTCGGGAGGCAGATCCGGCACATCCACGTTGGAGCCTGGGGCCATTACCGTTACCCAGTGGCACAGGTTCTCGAGCTGGCGCACGTTGCCCGGCCAGTCGAGCGCCGCCAGGTACTTGAGCGCCGGCTCTGAGAGGCGTTTGGCCTCCACGCCCAGTTCGCGCGCGCTGCTCGCCAGAAAGTGCCGCGCGAGCAGCGGGATATCCTCGCGCCGCTCGCGCAGCGCCGGCAGTCGCAGCCGGATGACGTTGAGCCGGTGGAAGAGGTCTTCGCGAAACAACCCGTTACGTACCCGCTCTTCCAGGTCCTGGTGGGTGGCGGCGATGATGCGTACGTTGGCCTTGATGGGCTGGTGCCCGCCCACGCGATAGAACTGGCCGTCGGAGAGCACCCGCAGCAGGCGCGTCTGCAGATCGGGCGGCATGTCGCCGATCTCGTCCAGGAACAGCGTGCCGCCCTCGGCCTGCTCGAAGCGCCCGCGGCGCATGGACTGGGCACCGGTGAAGGCGCCGCGCTCGTGGCCGAACAGCTCGGATTCGAGCAGGTCTTTGGGGATGGCCGCGGTGTTGATGGCGATGAAGGGTTTGGGGGCGCGCGGGCTGTGCCGGTGCAGGGCGCGCGCCACCAGTTCCTTGCCGGTGCCAGACTCGCCATTGATCAGCACGGTGGCATGGGACTGGGTGAGCCGGCCGATGGCGCGGAACACCTCCTGCATGGACGGGGCCTGGCCGAGGATCTCGGGTGTCTCGCCGGCGCTTTCCACCACCTCGTCCTGGCGCAGGCTCTCTTCGATGGCCCGGCGGATCAGGTCCACCGCCTGGTCCACGTCGAAGGGCTTGGGCAGGTAT
This sequence comes from Rhodocyclaceae bacterium, assembly GCA_020248405.1. GTDB lineage: Bacteria > Pseudomonadota > Gammaproteobacteria > Burkholderiales. The sequence continues at coordinate 152,107 of JADCHQ010000024.1, forward strand.
TCGAAGGCCCCGCCCTGGAAGGCCGCCACCGCACTTTCCAGGTCGGAGTAGGCGGTCATGATGATCACCGGCAGGCTGGGCTGGCGCGCCTTCAGCTGCTGGAGCAGGTCGAGCCCAGAGCCGCCAGGCATGCGGATGTCGCTCACCACCACCTGGGGCGGCGCGCTGGCAAGGGCCGCGAGGGCATCCTGGGCGGAGGAGAACATGCGGAAGGCGATGTTCTCGCGGGTGAGGGCTTTCTCAAACACCCAGCGGATGGAACGGTCGTCGTCGATGATCCAGACAGGCTTCATTGCGGAGTTCTCGCGGTTCAGGGTCGGTTCGTCGCCGGGCTGGCACCCGCGCCCAGGGCTGTGTCGCGCAGCGGCAGCAGTATCGAGAAGCACGTGTTGCCCGGCTGGCTGTCCACCTCGATGATCCCCTGGTGCTGGGTCACGAAGGTTTGTGCCAGGGTGAGCCCCAGCCCGGTACCGCCCTCGCGGCCGGACACCAGCGGGAAGAAAACGCGCTCACGCAGTTCTTCGGCGATGCCAGGGCCGTCGTCGATGACCTGCAGCAAGATGGCCAAACGGTAGACGCGCCGTGCGAGGGTGACGCGCCGTGCCACCCGGCTCTTGAGTGTGATGGTGCCGCGACCCTTCAAGGCCTGCGCAGCGTTACGGGCGACGTTAAGCACCGCTTGAATGAGCTGCTCCCGGTCAGCGATGAGCGAGGGCAGGCTGGTGTCGTAGTCGCGAATCAGGCGCACCCCGGGAAACTCGGCCAGGATCAGACTGCGAACCCGCTCCGTCACTTCGTGAATGTTGAGCGCCATGGGCTGCGATGGCCGATGCGGTGTAAGCAGCCGGTCCATGAGCGCTTGCAGCCTGTCGGCCTCAGCCATGATCACCTGCGTGTACTCGTGCAGGGCGGGGCGCTCGAGCTCGCGATCCAGCAGTTGAGCGGCGCCACGCAGCGCGCCCAGCGGGTTCTTGATTTCGTGGGCAAGGTTGCGGATCAGCTCGCGGTTGACCTGCGTCTGGTCGAGAAGCCGTTCCTCGCGGGCGATCTTGAGCTGCTGCCGCAGCGGCACCAGTTCCAGGAGGAAGCCCGAGCCCGCACCCGTTTCCCACGGGGTGACCGTCAGCGTGGTGCGAACGCGATGCGCAGCACCGGCCAGCAGGCCGATCACCACGTCGTGTTGCGTGAAGCGGGCCGCGCTACCAGCGGCCGCGGCGATGACCGCGCTCACAGGCTCGGCCTCGGCCATCAACTCCTCCAGCCTGTGGCCGGTTATGGTGAGACGGCTGACATGGAAAAGGTCTTCGGCGGCCGGATTGGCATGAATCACCACCAACCCATGGTCGAGCACGATGACCGCCGTCGACAGCAGGTCTAGGCCTTCCTGGCGGATCGCCGAGCTTGCGCCGGCATCGGAGCCAAGCGTGCTCAGGGGGCCGCCCACGGCCCGCCTCCAGGCTGCACGGGAATGCTCAACGCAACCGCGCGATTTCCTTTTCGATGGCCGTGATGTTGCGTTCGTGGTTGCTGACAACCTCGCGCGCATCGGACGATCGCCTGTCGCCGCCTGGGTCGTCCGCCCTGCCCAGGCTGAGTTTTGCCTTCTCCAGGGCGGCACGTTCTTCGGCGAGTTCCGTCTCCAGGATGCGGCGCCGCTCGTCGTCGCGCCGTTTCTGGGTGCCCGAGTCCACCCTGGGGAAGTTCGCTTCTTCCGCCGCGCGGCGCTGCGGCCCGGTGGTCGCCGGCGTGGCCGACCGCGCCGGCGGGGCATACTGCTCGAAGCAGCGCACCTTGCGAGCGCCCTTCACCACGACCGACGCATACGTCTTGTTGCCTTGTGGGTCCTCCCACAGGCAGATCTGCTGAGCCGCACAGGGCGCACTCGGAAGAATGGTGATGGCTAGGATGACGGGGTGTTTCATTGCGCATCGAACGGGCGCAAAGCCCGAGCGGCCCGCAGAGTCTATGCCCAGGCCGGGTCGAACTCAAAAAAAAGGGCGGGTTTCCCCGCCCTTCCGTGCTGCGCATGGATGCGGTCCGAAGCAGCTGGCGGACGTCAGGCGCTGTAGTACATGTCGAACTCCACCGGGTGGGTGGTCATCCGGAAGCGCGTCACCTCCTCCATCTTGAGGGCGATGTAGGCGTCGATCATGTCGTTGGAGAACACTCCGCCGCGGGTGAGGAACTCGCGGTCCTGGTCCAGGTGTTCCAGAGCCATGTCCAGCGAGGAGCACACGTTGGGGACCTTCTTCGCTTCCTCGGGGGGCAGGTCGTAGAGGTTCTTGTCCACCGGGTCGCCGGGGTGAATCTTGTTCTGCACACCGTCCAGGCCGGCCATCAGCATGGCGGCAAAGGCCAGGTAGGGGTTGGCGGTGGGATCCGGGAAGCGCACCTCGATGCGCCGGCCCTTGGGGCTGGACACATAGGGGATGCGGATCGAGGCCGAGCGGTTGCGCGCGGAGTAGGCCAGGTTGATGGGGGCTTCGAAGCCGGGCACGAGACGCTTGTAGGAGTTGGTGCCAGGGTTGGTGATGGCATTGAGCGCCTTGGCGTGCTTGATGATGCCGCCGATGTAGTAGAGGGCGAACTCGGACAGACCGGCGTAGCCGTTGCCCGCGAACAGGTTCTGGCCGTCCCTCCACACCGACTGGTGCACGTGCATGCCGGAACCGTTGTCGCCCACCACCGGCTTCGGCATGAAAGTGGCCGTCTTGCCGAAGGAGTGCGCCACGTTGTGGATCGTGTACTTCATGATCTGCAGCCAGTCGGCGCGCTGCACCAGCGGGGCGAACCGCGTGCCGATCTCGCACTGACCCGGCGCAGCCACCTCGTGGTGGTGCACCTCCACCTCGACGCCCTGTTCCTCGAGCGCAAGACACATGGCGGAGCGGATGTCCTGCAGCGAGTCCACCGGCGGCACGGGGAAGTAGCCACCCTTCACGGGCGGGCGGTGGCCCATGTTGCCGCCTTCGATGTCGAGCCCGGTGGACCAGGGTGCTTCCTCGGAGGTGATCTTCACGAAGCAGCCGGACATGTCCACGCTCCACTGCACGCCGTCGAAGATGAAGAATTCGGGTTCCGGGCCGAAGTAGGCCACTTCGCCGATGCCGGAAGACTTGAGGTATGCCTCGGCGCGCTTCGCGATGGAACGCGGATCGCGGTCGTAGCCCTTGCCGTCGGTGGGTTCCACCACGTCGCAAGTGATGTTGAGGGTGGGTTCGTCCGTGAACGGATCCATGCGAGCGGAGCCGGCGTCGGGCATGAGCAGCATGTCGGAGGCCTGAATACCCTTCCATCCAGCGATGGAAGAGCCGTCGAAGGCATGGCCGTCGTCGAACTTTGACTGATCGAACATCTTGGAAGGCACGGAAACGTGTTGTTCCTTGCCACGGGTGTCGGTAAAACGCAGGTCGACGAACTTGACTTCGTTGTCCTTGATCAACTTCAGGACGTCGGCGGGGGACATGCTTCTAATCTCCTCAAACGAAAAACAGCGGGTTGATATGCTTCGGCGGGCATCACGAGGCTGTCGAAGTGGAAGGCTTGCAGATTTCGTGCCACGGCTTTTTGGGAAAAAGTATTGTGACAACAAACTGTTAGCATAAGACGCCCCGGACGCCGCGCACCATGATAGTGCATGCATGGGCCCGCGGCGCCACGGTGGTGCGCCCCATGCCGATCCGCCGGACTGAATGCCTTCATCCAATTTCGCCTCACGGAGACCAACCCATGACCAGCCTGTCAGACATCCTTGGCCGTGCCCAGCAGCGCGCCCGCGATCTCGGCCTGCCCTATGATGGTGCCCTCACGCCCGCCGAAGCCCACGAAGTGCGCGGCCACGCACCGGGTGCAACGCTGGTGGACGTGCGAACCCGTGCCGAACTGGAATGGGTGGGGCGCATCCCGGGCGCGGTGGAAATAGAGTGGCAAGCATGGCCCGGGGGCGCCGCCAACCCCGCCTTCGAGCAGCAACTCAAGGCCCAGGTGGATGCCGAGCGGCTGGTGATGTTCTTGTGCCGCAGCGGCGGCCGTTCCAACGCCGCCGCCGCCGCCGCCAAGCACGCCGGATACACCGAGGTGTACAACATCCTCGAGGGCTTCGAGGGCGACAAGGACTCCCAGCAGCACCGCAACACTGTGGGCGGCTGGCGCAAGGCGGGCCTGCCCTGGGTGCAGGGCTAGGCTGCAGGCCAGCGCCTACGCTGCACCGCTCCAGTCCACCCAACCCATCCAGGCGGTGAGCAGCACCAGCACGCCGAAGGCGATGCGGTACCAGGCGAAGGGCGTGAAATCGTGGCTCGCCACGAATCGCAGTAGGCCGCGGACCGCCAGCAACGCGCTGGCGAAGGCGGCGGCGAAGCCGGTGGCGAACAGCGCCAGATCGTCGGCCGACAGCAGGTGGCGGTGCTTGACCAGGTCGTAGAGCGCCGCCGCCGTCAGCGTGGGGATGGCCAGGAAAAACGAGAACTCCGTGGCCGCCCTGCGCGAAAGGCCGAAGAACAGGCCGCCGATGATGGTGGCGCCCGAGCGCGAAGTGCCCGGGATGAGCGCCAGGGCTTGGGCCAGACCCAGCTTGAGCGCATCGCGAGCGCTCAGTTCGTCCACCTCCTGGATGCGCACCTGATGCTGGCGCCGCTCCACCCACAGTATCGCCAGCCCGCCCGCGATGAAGGCCAGGGCCACCGGCACCGGGTGGAACAGATGGGTCTTGATGTGCTTGCCGAATAGCAGCCCGAGCACGGCCGCTGGCAAGAAAGCAACGGCCAGGTTGATCACGAAGCGCCGCGCCGCGGCGCTGCGTGTGAGGGTGGCTGCCACGGTGCCCAGCCTCAGGCGGTATTCCCAGCACACCGCCAGGATGGCGCCGAGCTGGATGACGATCTCGAACAGCTTGCCTTTGTCGTCGTTGAAATCGAGCAACGCTCCCACCACGATCAGGTGGCCGGTGCTGGAGATGGGCAGGAACTCGGTGAGCCCCTCGACGATGCCGAGCAGCAGGGCTTTAAAGAAAAGGACGGCGTCCATGAGGGCTCAGCGTTTCGAGTACACCTCGGAGCCCTTGCGCACGAACTCCACCGCCTTTTCTTCCATGCCCTTGGCAAACGCTTCACCTTCGCCGATGCCCACGCGGGCTGCGTAGTCGCGCACGTCCTGGGTGATCTTCATGGAACAAAAGTGCGGCCCGCACATGGAGCAGAAGTGCGCCAGCTTGGCGCCCTGCTGGGGCAAGGTCTCGTCGTGGAATTCGCGCGCCTTGTCCGGGTCGAGCCCGAGGTTGAACTGGTCTTCCCAGCGGAATTCGAAGCGTGCCTTGGACAGCGCGTTGTCGCGGATCTGCGCGCCGGGGTGGCCCTTGGCCAGGTCGGCCGCGTGGGCGGCCACCTTGTAGGCCATGATGCCGTCCTTCACGTCGTCCTTGTCGGGCAGGCCGAGGTGCTCCTTGGGCGTGACGTAGCAGAGCATGGCGGTGCCCTGCCAGCCGATCATGGCCGCGCCGATGGCGCTGGTGATGTGGTCGTAGCCCGGCGCGATGTCGGTGGTGAGCGGCCCCAAGGTGTAGAAGGGCGCCTCGTGGCATTGCTCCAGCTGCAGCCGCATGTTCTCGGCGATGAGCTGCATGGGCACGTGGCCGGGGCCCTCGATCATCACCTGGCAGTCGTGTTTCCAGGCCACCTGGGTGAGCTCGCCCAGGGTGCGCAGTTCCGCGAGCTGGGCCTCGTCGTTGGCGTCCCACACCGAGCCGGGCCGCAGCCCGTCGCCCAGCGAGAACGACACGTCGTAGGCGCGCATGATCTCGCAGATGTCTTCGAAGTGCTCGTAGAGGAACGACTCGCGGTGATGGGCGAGACACCACTTGGCCATGATGGAGCCGCCGCGCGAAACGATGCCCGTCATGCGTCCCGCCGTCATGGGGATGAAGGGCAGCCGTACCCCGGCATGGATGGTGAAGTAGTCCACCCCCTGCTCGGCCTGCTCCACCAGGGTGTCGCGGAAGATCTCCCAGGTGAGCGCCTCGGCGCGCCCGTCCACCTTCTCGAGGGCCTGGTAGATGGGCACCGTGCCGATGGGCACCGGCGCGTTGCGCACGATCCACTCGCGGGTTTCGTGGATGTGTTTGCCCGTGGACAGGTCCATGACCGTGTCGGCGCCCCAGCGGATGGCCCAGGTCATCTTCTCCACCTCCTCGCCGATGGACGAACTGACGGCGGAGTTGCCGATGTTGGCGTTGATCTTCACCAGGAAGTTGCGGCCGATGATCATGGGCTCGCTTTCCGGGTGATTGATGTTGGCGGGAATGATGGCGCGCCCCCGGGCCACCTCGTCGCGCACGAATTCCGGCGAGATGACCGCCGGGATGGCCGCACCGAAGGACTGGCCGGGATGCTGGCGCCCCAGCAGCGCGCGCTGCTGGGGCGTGAGCGACGCGAGCCACTCCTCGCGGCGGCAGTTCTCGCGGATCGCCACGAATTCCATCTCGGGCGTGACGACGCCGCGGCGCGCATGGTGCATCTGCGTGACGGTGGCGCCCGCGCCGGCGCGGCGCGGTGCGCGGGCGAGATCGAAGCGCAGCGCCGCCAGGGCCGGGTCTTCCAGGCGGGCGCGGCCGAAGGCCGAGGAGGGTCCTGGCAACAGCTCGGTGTCGGCGCGCGCCTCGATCCAGGCAGCGCGCAGTGCCGGCAGGCCGCGTCGGATGTCGATGCTAGCGCCGGGGTCGGTATAGGGCCCCGAGGTGTCGTAGACGGTGATGGCCGGGTTGGGTTCGGCGCCCGCGGCCGACGGGGTGTCGGTCTGGGCGATCTCGCGCATGGGCACGCGAAGGTCGGGTCGCGATCCCTGCACATAAATCTTTCGGGAGGCCGGAAGCGGCGCGAGTGCAGCGGCGTCGGCGCGGGCATCGGCGGCAGTGAAGGGGCGCTGGGGTGCGTTCATGAGAAATCCTCCGCAGTGATCAGGCGGGCGCAGCTGGCCACAGCCCATGGAAGTGGTGAAGCGGCCCGTGTCCTGTGCCCACGTTCAAGCGATCGGCAGCAGCGATGGCCGCCAGCACATAGGCGCGGGCCTCGGCGACGGCCTCGGCCACATGCTGGCGCTGGGGCAGCAAGGCGGCGATGGCCGAAGACAGGGTGCAGCCGGTGCCGTGGGTGTTCTGGGTTGCAATGCGGCGCGCCGGCAGTTCGGTGAAGCGCTCGCCGTCGAAGAACACGTCCAAAAGGGTATCGCCGCTGCCATGGCCGCCCTTCACCAGAACATGACGGGCGCCGAGTTGATGCAGCTCGCGAGCGGCGGCGCGCTGGCCTTCCGAGCCCTCCCGCACCAGGTGGCCGAGCAAGTCGCCGGCCTCGGGCAGGTTGGGAGTGAGCACCGTGGCCAGCGGCAGAAGCTGTTGCTTCAGGGCTGCGATGGCCTCGGCGCGCAGCAACCGGTCGCCGCTCTTGGCCACCATCACCGGGTCCAGCACCACGAAGCGCGGCCGATGGCGGCGCAGCGCCTCAGCTACCACGGTGATCAGCGCGGCATTGGCCAGCATGCCGATCTTGACGGCATCGATCTGGATGTCGCTGAACAGCGTGTCCAGCTGCAGGCGCAGGAACTCCGGCTCGACCTCGACGATGCCGGTGACGGCGCGGGTGTTCTGGGCGGTGAGCGCGGCGATGGCGCCACAGCCGTAGGCGCCCAGCGCCGCGAAGGTCTTCACGTCGGCAAGCACGCCGGCGCCCCCGCCGGGGTCGACTCCGGCGATGGACAGGACGTTGGGAATGGAGTGTGGGACTTGCGGTGGCATCGACAGCTTCCTACGCCGGCATGACCCGGTTCAGGTTCGAAGGGACTCTCTCACCGCTTGGCGGCCGGTGGCGCGCTTTTTCGCTCGATCGGCCGCGGAGGCGGACCCCCGTGTCTGGCCTGAACTTAACCCGGATGCCGCGCTTGCATCAAATCGTCTTTTTGCGGCAGGGGATTTACAGCATTGTGGGATAATCTTTTACTGTTGCTACAGCGTCATCGCGTCATGAACTTCCAGATCGCCCGATTCAACATGGTGGAAAGTCAGGCCCGCACCTGGGATGTGCTCGACCAGAGGGTTCTCGACCGATTGCTCGCCGTCCCACGGGAAGAGTTCGTGCCGCGGGACTGGAAAAGCCTCGCCTATGCCGACATGGATTTGCCCCTGGGCCACGGCGAAGTGATGCTCGCCCCCAAGCTTGCCGCGCGGCTGGTGCAGGAGGCAGCGGTGCTTGAGACCGACCACGTGCTGGAGATCGGCACCGGCTCCGGTTACATGACCGCGCTGCTGGCCGGGCTTGCGGCCCGCGTCACCAGCGTCGAGATCCGCCCCGAGTGGGTCGAGCCGGCCCGTGCCCGGTTGGGTGCTCTGGGCATCGGCAATGCCACCATCGAGGCGGGAGATGCAGCGCTCGGCTGGCCTGCTGCGGCGCCCTTCGATGCCATCGTGGTGACCGGTTCTTTGCCGACGCTGCCCGATGAGCTGCCGGCGCAGCTGGCGCCCGGAGGGCGCCTCGTGGCGGTGGTAGGCAGCGCGCCCATCATGACGGCGCGGCTCGTCACCCGCGTCTCACCAGGCGTATTCCGCTCCGCTGGGTTGTTCGAGACCTTCATAGCACCGCTGCGCAACGCCCGGGTGCCCGAGCGGTTCGTGTTTTGATGCAACAGCTCGACCCTGTCGCGCTGCGCCACTGGCTGGATGGTCCACCGAACAGCCGCCCGGGCGTGCTGGACGTGCGTGAGCCCTGGGAGGTGGAGCGTTGCGCGATCGAGGGCTCGGTAGCCATCCCCATGGCGGAAATCCCTTCCCGCATTGGCGACCTCGACCCCGGGCGCCCCTGGGTGGTGGTGTGTCACCATGGCATGCGCAGTCTGCAGGCCGCGTTGTTCCTCGAGCGCCAGGGTTTTGATCGCATGCACAACCTTCTTGGTGGCATCGACGCCTGGGCTGTCCAGGTGGACCCCGCCATGCCGCGCTACTGAATCGCGTTATGCAACCCCACAGGAAGTCATCGCCATGTTCCAGCCTCGCCTAAAATCCCTCGCAATCGGCCTCGCCGCCTTGTCCCTCGGCATCGCCGTGCTGCCGGTGCGGGGCGCCGACCTGCTATCGGTTTACCAGGAGGCCCTGGGCAGCGATCCGCAGTACGCCTCGGCGCGGGCCAACTTCCTGGCGGCGCAGGAGAAATCGGTGCAGGGCAAGGCCTCGTTGCTGCCGCAGCTCACCGCCAGCGCGGCCGTCAACTACACCAACGCCGATGCGCGCTTCCCGGGTTCCACGTTTTTCCCGGGCGGCCAGCGAGACTTCGGCGGGCGCACCTTCGGCGTGCAACTCACTGCGCCGCTGTATCGGCCGCAAAACTGGGAGACCTGGGAACAGGGCAAGCTGCAGGGCACCGCCGCCGAGTTGCAGCTCGGGGCTTCGGGTCAGGACCTCATGGTGCGTGTTTCCCAGGCTTATTTCGATGTGCTGCTGGCGCGGGCAAATCTTGCCTTCATCCGTGCCCAGAAGTCAGCCATCTCGGAACAACTCGCCCAGGCCAAGCGCAACTTCGTGGTGGGAACCGCCACCATCACCGATACCAACGATGCCCAGGCGCGGTTCGACCTGTCCACGGCACAGGAGGTGGCGGCCCTCAATGAACTCGAAGTGAAGAACAGGGCGCTGGCCACCATCATCGGCAAGTACCCGGGGCCGGTCGCGGGGCTGGCCACGCCGGTAAGTCTTGAGGGCCCGCAGCCGGCGGATATCAACGCCTGGGTGGAGCAGGCGCGCGAGACCAGTCTCACGGTGGAGGTGCAGAAAACCGCGGTGGAGATCGCCCGCCGCGAAGTGGAGAAACAGAAGTACGGTCACCTGCCCACGGTCGACTTGACGGCGAGCTATTCCGACGTCAAGGCCAATTCGAGTGTGCAGGGGTTCGGCAGCGAAATTCGCCAGGGCGTGGCCGGCGTGCAGGTGCAACTGCCGCTGTACGCCGGGGGCGCTATCGGGTCGCGCATCCGCGAAGCATCGGCCAACCGCGTAAAGGCCGAACAGGACCTGGAAAACGCCCGCCGGCAGGTCACGCTGTCCACCCAGTCTGCGTTCCTGGGCGTCACCTCGGGTCTCGCGCAGGTCAGGGCGCTGGAGCAGGCCTTGCGCAGTTCGGAGGTGAGTCTGGAGAGCACCAAGCTGGGGCGCGAGGTGGGCGTGCGCACCCAGGTGGATGTGCTCAATTCCCAGCAACAGGTGGCCAATGCCCGGCGCGATCTGGCGCGGGCGGTCTACGACACCATCGTGGCGCAACTCAAGCTCAAGCAGGCGGTGGGCCGGCTGGCGGTGGAAGACCTGGCCGCCATCAACCGGCTGTTGCGCACCGACATCGCGAACTGACGGGCCAAAGGGCGACGCGCCTTGGCTGTCGTGCCCGACCCCCTCGACGAGGCCAAGCGGGCGCTGCGCGCCAGGGTGCTGGAAGCCCGCGACGCACTGGCACAGGCGGTGCGCGAGCAGGCCAGTGCCGCCATCACCCGCCGGCTGCTGGCACTGCCGGCTTTCGAAACTGCAGGTGCGGTGTTGTCCTACGCCGGGTTCGGCTCCGAGTTCGACACCAGCGCCTTCAACGCCGCAGTGCTGACGGCCGGCAAGGCGCTGCTGCTGCCGCGTGTGGACCGTGCCCGGCGCGGGCTGCGGCTACACCGGGTGCGCGATCCCCACACCGATCTGCTGCCGGGCCTCTGGGGCATCCGCGAGCCCGATCCCGCACGATGCGCCGAGACCTTGGCGGAGACCGCGGGATTGATCCTGGTGCCTGGCGTGGCCTTCGATGCGGGCGGCGGACGGCTGGGCTATGGCGGGGGCTTCTACGACCGTTTGCTCCCAGGCGCCGCGCTCACCGCGTCCCTGGCGGCTGCGGCGTTCGAGGTTCAGGTGGTGGAGGCCGTGCCCATGGGTCCGCTGGACCGTCGCGTGGAGCTGTTGCTCACCGAAGCGCGGGCACTTTCGACACGATCAGGCTGAGGGTGCGCGCAGTGGCGCCGCCATGGGCGGCAGCGAAGGCAAGCGCTGCCTCGCCCATGCGCGCCCGCGCCGCGGCGTCGGTGAGCAGTTGATGCGCTGCATCGGCGAGTTCGGCCGGATCGTGCACCACGCGCGCCGCGCCCGATTCCACCGCCAAGCGGCTCGCATCGGCAAAGTTGAAGGTGTGGGGACCGGTGAGCACAGGGCAGCCGGTGGCAGCTGCCTCGATCAGGTTCTGGCCACCCAGGGGCACCAGGCTGCCGCCCACGAAGGCCACATCGCTTGAAGCGTAGTAGGCGAACATTTCTCCCATGCTGTCGCCAAGCACAACCGCCACACCTTCGGGGACGGGACCGTCCGCGCTGCGGCGCACGCAGCGCCAGCCGCGCGCCAGCACCAGCTTCTCCACCTCGTCAAATCGTTGCGGATGGCGCGGCACCAGCACCAGCAGCGCCCGCGGCACCCCCAGTGCCGCGAAGGCGTCCAGTACCAGCGGCTCCTCGCCCTCGCGGGTGCTGGCCGCCAGCAGCACCGGCCGCGCGGCGCCGTATTGCTCCCGTAACCGGGCGCCGAGCGCGAGCAGGGCAGGCGGTGGGATCACGTCGAACTTCAGGTTGCCGGTCACCTCGGGCGCCCGTGCGCCGAGGGATTGGAGCCGGGTCGCGTCGGCAGATGTCTGGGCTGCCACCCCGGCAAGGGAGTGCAGGGCCGTGGCCGTGAGATGTGCGAGGCGCGCGTAACCGCGGGCCGAGCGTTCCGACAGCCGCGCGTTCACGAGCAGCAAGGGTACCGACCGTCTCTGGCAGGCTGCGGCGAGGTTGAACCAGATCTCGGTTTCCATAAGCACGCCCGCCACGGGGCGGTAGTGTTCGAGGAAGGCGTTCACCGCGAAGGGCAGATCCCAAGGTAGGTAGGCGCGCAGCACCCGTCCTCCAAACAGCTGCTTGCCCATGGCGCGCCCGGTGGGCGTGGTGTGGGTGAGCAGAATGCGATGCCCGGGATAGCGCGCCAACAGGCCCTCCAGCAGCGGCGCCGCAGCGCGTGTCTCGCCTACCGAGACAGCATGTATCCAGATGAGCGGCTGCTGCGGCGCGGCTGTGTCGGACGGCGGACTGGCGTAGAGCCCCAGGCGCTCGCCCACATGGCGCAGGTACTCCGGTTGCCGCCGGGCCCTCCATGCCAGGTGCAACAACGCCACCGGAAGGAACGCAAACAATGCCAGGGTGTATAGCGCGCGTCTCACGGGGCTTGCCTGCCCGGGCCGCGTTCATGAAACCGCCTCACACCACGACCCCGACGCGCCGTATTGCCGAGATCACCGCCGCCGGCGACGGCGCGCCGCGCCCGTCGCCTACGTTGCAGGCCCAGGGGCCGGCCAGAACGCCCGTGGCCTCGGGGTTCGTGCTCACGTACAGGCCCACCGTGGGGCGCCCGAGCGCCGCCGCCAGGTGGGTGAGCCCCGTGTCCACGCCAACCACCAGCGCGGCGCGCCCCAGAAGGCCGGCCATGGTCCGTAGCCCGAGTCTTGGCGGTACCCGCGCCGCGGCGAGGCCGGCGGCCAGAGCCTCGCTGCGGGTGCCCTCGGCGGCGTTTCCCCACGGAAGCACGCAGGCCATGCCGCGGCTGGCGAGATGCTCGATCAGTTTCTTCCAGCGGGGGAAGGGCCACGTCTTGGCCTCGGCGCTGCTGGCGTGCAGCAGCACGGCGAAAGGTTCAGGCGGCAGCCACGCGTGCCGCTGCGCGGGGCCTAGCCAGGGCCGGTCAGGGTCGGGCGGCGAGTCGTCTTCGTGCGCCGCAGGAGGGAAGGGCGGCACGGCAATGCCGTAGTCGAGCGGATCCGCTGCGGTGTAGTTCAGCGCCAGGGCTGCCAGCTCGCGGTTGCGCACCACCGCATGTCGGCCCCACGGCACGGTGTGCACGTGGTCGTAGGCCCAAGCGAGGGGCTCGCGGGAACTGCGCCAGTCGAGCCCATGCCGGACACCGGGCACCAGCCGCGCAAGTAAAGCGCTCTTCAGCAACCCCTGGGTGTCTATGACCACGTCGTAGGCGCCCGCGCGCAGGATTCGGCGCAGGGCGCCGATCTCGTGCCAGGCAGCTGCGCCCAGCAACCCGCGCCGCCAGCGCCGCAGCGCGCAGGGGATCACGCGCCGCAACCCGTGCCGGCTGAGGCCCGGGATGGCCGCGAAGGATTCCTCCACCACCCAGTCCACTATCGCGCCAGGCATGGCGCGGCGGATGTCGGCCACCACGGGAAGATTGTGGACCACATCCCCCAGGGAGGAGGTCTTGACAAGCAGGATGGTGGTCACGGGAGCGGCTCACATGCCGCGGTCGCGGCAGGAGCCCGAATTATAATCGGGCTACTTCAATAAACCTCATCTGGATCTCCTTGCGCCCGTCATGACCAAGACCGCTCTCGTCACCGGCATTACCGGACAGGACGGCGCGTACCTCGCCGAATTCCTGCTCGCCAAGGGCTATGTGGTGCACGGCATCAAGCGGCGCGCCTCGTTGTTCAACACCGACCGTATCGATCACCTCTACCAGGATCCGCACCTCAGCCACCGCCGGTTCATTCTCCACTACGGCGACATGACGGATTCGTCCAGCCTGGTGCGCATCATCCAGCAGGTGCAGCCCGACGAAATCTACAACCTGGCCGCCCAGAGCCACGTGGCGGTGAGTTTCGAGGAGCCTGAGTTCACGGCTAACTCCGACGCCCTGGGAGTGCTGCGGCTGCTGGAGGCCATGCGCATTCTCGGGCTGGAGAAGAAGTGCCGCTTCTACCAGGCATCCACCTCCGAGTTGTACGGGCTGGTGCAGGAGATCCCGCAGAAAGAAACCACCCCCTTCTATCCTCGCAGTCCCTACGGTGTGGCCAAGCTGTACGGATACTGGATCACCGTGAACTACCGCGAGGCCTACGGGATGTATGCCTGCAACGGCATCCTGTTCAACCACGAGTCACCGGTGCGTGGCGAGACCTTCGTCACGCGCAAGATCACCCGCGCCCTGGCTCGCATCAAGCTGGGGCTGCAGGACACCCTCTTCCTGGGCAATCTGGACGCCAAGCGCGATTGGGGCCACGCCCGCGACTACGTGGAGGCCATGTGGCTCATGTTGCAGCAGGACGTGGCCGAGGACTTCGTCATCGCCACGGGCGAGCAACACAGCGTGCGCGATTTCGTGGATGCCGCCGCGGCGGAGCTGGGCATGAGCATCGCATGGCGGGGCGAGGGCGTGCAGGAGCAAGGCTTCAATGCGGCCGGCAAGTGCGTCGTGGCGGTGGACCCGCGCTACTTTCGGCCTGCCGAGGTGGAGACGCTCCTGGGTGATCCGTCCAAGGCGCGGGCCAAGCTGGGATGGAAGCCGAAGGTGAGCTTCCGCGAGTTGGTGGCCGAGATGGTGCGCGAGGACCTCAAGGCCGCCGAGCGCGACGAGCTGGTGAAGAGGCACGGGTTCCCGGCCTATGACCATCACGAGTGAGTACGGGGAACTCTGCTGCCATGACGCCTGAGACCCGCATCCATGTGGCGGGCCATCGCGGGCTGGTGGGTTCGGCTCTGGTGCGTCGTCTGCGGGCCCGGGGTTTTTGCAATCTTCTACTGCGAAGTCACGCCGAACTCGACCTGGCCGACGCGCCCGCCGTGCGCCGCTTCTATGCGCGCGAGAGGCCGCAAGTCGTGTTTCTGGCTGCGGCCAAGGTGGGTGGTATCCTGGCCAACAGCACCTATCCCGCGCAGTTCATCCATCACAACCTGCAGATCCAAGCCAACGTCATCGGCGAAGCGTATCGGGCTGGTGTGCAGCGTCTGCTGTTCCTGGGCTCCTCGTGTATTTACCCGCGCGACTGTCCGCAGCCGATTCGCGAGGAGTACCTGCTCACCGGTCCGCTGGAGGCAACAAACCGCCCTTACGCCATCGCCAAGATCGCCGGTATCGAGACCTGTTGGGCCTTCAATCGCGAGTACGGCACGCGCTATCTGTCTGTCATGCCCACCAACCTGTATGGCCCGGGGGACAGCTATGACCTGCACAATAGCCACGTGCTGCCAGCGCTGATCCGCAAGATGCACGAGGCCCGGCTCTCCGACTTCCCAGAGGTGGTGGTGTGGGGCACGGGGACGCCGCGGCGCGAGTTTCTGTACTCCGACGATATGGCGGACGCATGCATCCATCTCATGACCCTGCCGGACGGCGAATACGATGCCATTCTCGCCCGGTACGCCCCGCCGCTCATCAACGTGGGCTGCGGGGAGGATGTGACCATCCGCGAGCTTGCGGAAACGGTTGCGCGGGTGGTCGGATTCACCGGAAGGCTCATGTTCGATGCCGGCAAGCCTGACGGGACGCCGCGCAAACTCCTGGACGTGTCGCGGATGTCGAAGCTGGGGTGGCGTCCGACGATGAGTCTGGATTCGGGCATTGGCGAGGCGTACCGCGACTACCTGGCCTCGGCGGCGGGCCAATCTCTCGCGGCGGACCGATGAGGCGCCGACTGAAGCGCTGGCGGGTTGCCGCGCCTCGGGTAAGTGGCGCAGAGCCGTGCGGTTTCGTTGGCGCCGGCCGGTGATCCTGGTAACTGGCGCGCGGGGCTTCGTGGGCCGCGAACTCCTGGCGCGTCTGGAGCAACTGGGCGTGCCATCGCGCCTGGCGCTGCGGCGTTCCGATGGGCAGCCTGGACGGGTGGCGGTGGTCGGGGAGCTGGGCCCGGACACCGACTGGCGCGAGGCGCTGGAGGGTTGCACCGCCGTGGTGCACCTCGCCGCCCGAGTGCATGTGATGCGCGAGACCGGGAGCAACTCGCTGGCCGCTTTTCGTTCCGTCAACACGGCGGCGACCGAGCAACTCGCCCGCCAGGCTGCGGCTGCCGGCGTCGAGCGGTTCATGTTCTTGAGCACAGTCAAGGTTCATGGCGAGTTCAGCGGCGACGAGGTATTCACTGAGCGGGATCCTCCGGCGCCTCGGGGTGGCTACGCCCTCAGCAAATGGGAGGCCGAGTGCGCCCTGAGCCGGGTGGCGGCCGCGACGGGGTTGGCCGTCACGGTACTGCGCCCGCCGCTTGTGTACGGGCGGGGCGCGGCTGGCAACTTCGCGACCCTCGCCGCCGCTCTGCGTCGCGGTCTGCCCCTGCCATTGGCATCCATCCGCAATCGCCGCAGTCTGGTTTATGTGGGTAATCTTGTGGACGCGATCCTCGCCTGCTTGAACAGACCGGCCGCGGCAGGGCGGACTTTCCTGGTGAGCGATGGAGAGGATCTTTCCACGCCGGAACTGTTGCGTCGCTGCGCTCGGGCGATGGGTACGAAAGCGCGTCTGTGGCCGTGTCCGGTTTCGCTGCTGCGGACCGCGGCTGTGCTGACTGGGCAGCGAGCTTTTCTTGAACGACTGGCGGGTTCGCTCGCGGTGGATGCCTCTGCTCTGACGGCGGCCCTCGATTGGCGCGCACCCTTTTCGGTGGACGAGGGCATGGCGCGCGCACTGTCCACGCCGGCCCCAGGCGATCTATAAGCGCACGCGCG
The DNA here is from genome assembly GCA_020248405.1 of Rhodocyclaceae bacterium. Classification (GTDB taxonomy): domain Bacteria; phylum Pseudomonadota; class Gammaproteobacteria; order Burkholderiales. The sequence goes on from JADCHQ010000024.1 coordinate 168,634, forward strand.
GCAGGCCTCGGCGAGCCGACCCCCCAATCCATGGCACCCTCGGCTCTGCTCGCCCCTCTCACGGCTTTCCTGCTCAGTCACCTGGCGCTGCGGGTGCTCTTATCGGCGCGCGGCCGCGGGCTGCTGCTTGATCAGCCCAATGAGCGTTCATTGCACACACGGCCTGTGCCTCGCAGCGGAGGGATCGCTATCGTGACCGGGGTGCTGGCGGCCGCCGTCTGGGTGCGGTCGCCGCTGCCGCTCGTGGGAGGTGTGGCTGCGCTGCTGACCTTGTCTCTGCTCGACGACTGGCGTTCACTTCCGTCGGGATTGCGATTGGTGGTTCATCTCGGAGTGTGCGGCGCGTTTTGCACGAGCGCCCTGTCCCATTTGCCATGGCCGTGGTGGATCCTGCTGGCGCTCGCGCTCGGATGGATGACGAACCTCTACAACTTCATGGACGGGTCGGACGGACTCGCCGGGGGAATGGCCGTGGTAGGTTTCGGTGCGTGTGCCATCGCAGCGAGCCTCGGCGGCGACAGCGCGCTTGGCTGGTGGTGCGCTTCGGTCGCGGCATCGTCGTTGGCATTCCTTCTGGTCAATTTTCCGCCCGCCCGCATTTTCATGGGCGATTCGGGATCTGTGCCGCTTGGGTTCCTCGCTGGTGCCGTTGGCTTGCTTGGGTGGCGCGACGGGCAGTGGCCATGGTGGTTCCCGTTGGCAGTGTTTGCCCCTTTTGTGGCGGATGCAAGCATCACGCTTCTGCGCCGTGCGCTGCGGCGAGAGCGCCTGTGGCAAGCCCACCGTGACCACTATTACCAGCGTCTCATCCTTCTGGGCTGGAGCCACCATCGAACGGCGATTGCCGAATATGCCCTGATGGCAGCTTGTGCAGCGGGGGCGTTGCTGGCACTTGGAAGGCCGCCAGAGGTGCAGGCCATGCTGCTGGCGCCGCCGGCCGTGCTGTTGCTGGGGGGCATGGTGGCGGTGGATCGCGCGTGGGCGCAGCGACGCCCGTGCGCCCAGCCGGAACGGGCGGCATGAAGCTTCCTGCGCATGCCCGAGTCGCGCTGGCTATGCTGCACGACGTCGCCGCCTCGGGCTTGGCCTGGGTGACGGCTTTCTGGCTTCGTTTCAACCTGGACATCCCGCCGGCCTTTGCCGAGGCGATGGTGCGCACCGTCTTCGTGGTGATGGCGGTACAGGGTCTGTTGTTCTGGTTTTCCGGTCTCTATCGCGGCCTCTGGCGTTACGCCAGCCTGCATGACATACGCCTGATCGTGCTGTCCGTGGCGGTTGCCGCGCTGGTGGCGCCAGCCGCGCTGTTGCTGGCGGGCTTGACTGCGGAGGTGCCGCGCTCCGTGTTCATCCTGCAGCCCGTGCTGCTGTTGGTCATCATGGGCGGAAGCCGGCTGGCCTACCGGGCATGGAAGGAGGGGCGTCTTGCATCCCTGGCGAGCATCGGCGGCGAGCCCGTTTTCATCCTTGGCGCCGGTGCGGCCGCCGACAAGCTGATCCGCGAGATCGCGCCCAGCCCGCAATGGCGCCTGGTGGGCCTTCTGGATGACAACCGCGCCAAGCAGGGCCGCAGCCTGCATGGCATCCCGGTGCTGGGGGCCCTTCACGAGGTGGCTGATCTGGCCGCGCAGCGTGAGGTAACCCACGTCATAGTGGCCATGCCGGGCGTGTCGCACAACGTGCGCCGCCGTGCGGTGAAGCTCGCCAGCGACGCGGGGCTCAAGGTGATGACCGTGCCTTCCTTTGACGACATTGCGTCGGGGCGGGTGCGGCTCGGGCAACTGCGCGGCGTGGAACTGGACGACCTCCTTGGCCGCGACCCCGTGGTGCTGGACGACTCCGGCCTGCGCCAATTGATCGAGAACCGCGTGGTGATGGTGACCGGGGCGGGCGGCTCCATCGGCTCGGAGCTGTGCCGGCAGGTGGCGCGTTTTCGTCCCGCGCGGCTGGTTCTGTTCGAGGCATCGGAGTACGCCCTGTACCGCATCGAGGAGGAATTGGGCGGCCGCTTAACGCCCACCGTGGCCCTGGTGGGGGACGTGAAGGATGGTGCACGGGTGATGGAAGTGATGACCCGTGAGCGTCCGCATGTGGTGCTGCACGCCGCCGCCTACAAGCACGTGCCGCTCATGGAAACCGACAACGCGTGGCAGGCGCTGCGCAACAACGTGCTGGGCACGCTTACGGTGGCGCGGGCGGCCGTGGCCGCCGGGGCCGCCGAGTTCGTTCTGGTATCCACCGACAAGGCGGTCAATCCGGTCAACGTCATGGGGGCGAGCAAGCGGCTGGCCGAGATGGTCTGCCAGGTGCTTCAGGCAGGTGCCGCCGACACGCGCTTCGTTACCGTGAGATTCGGTAACGTGCTGGGCAGCAATGGCAGCGTGATCCCGAAGTTCCGCGAGCAGATTCGCCGGGGCGGACCCGTCACCGTGACCCATCCCGAGATCACGCGCTATTTCATGTCCATTCCCGAGGCGGCGCAGCTGGTGCTTCAGGCGGCCCTCATGGGCCGCGGAGGCGAAATCTTCGTGCTCGATATGGGCGAACCGGTGAAGATCGCCGACCTCGCCCGGGAGCTGATCCGTCTGTCCGGTCCCGCCGCCGCAGGGGTGCGGATCGAGTTCACGGGCCTTAGAAGCGGCGAGAAGCTCTATGAGGAGCTGCTGGCCGATGGCGAAGCCACGTTGCCTACGCCGCACCCGAAGCTGCGCATTGCGCGGGCCGCCGGCGTGGACACCCGTGAATGGCTCGCGCTGGTGCGCGAGTGGCTCGAAGGGCCGGCTCCGGCAGACGATGATGCGGTTAGAGCCGCGCTGGCGAGGTGGGTCCCTGAGTACCGGCCCGCGCCTGTGGTACCTGCGCCGGCAGCTCCTGCCCTGCCGGCGAGCGCGGGAGCTTCGTGACCGGCCCCATGCAGCGTATCCCCGTGTCCTGCGTGATCATCACCCGAGATGCCGCTGCCCCGTTACCGGCGGCGCTCGCCTCGGTGCAGTGGTGTGAGGACGTGGTGGTGGTGGACTCGGGCAGCCGCGACGAGACCTGCGCCATCGCCGAGCGCGCAGGGGCGCGGGTCGTTCATCAGGACTGGCTGGGCTTCGGGCCCCAGAAGCGCTTCGCGGTGAGCTGCGCGCGCCATGACTGGGTGTTGTGCCTGGACGCCGATGAGCGCGTCAGCCCGGAGCTGCGCGTCGCCATGGAGCGTGCACTGGCGGCGCCTTCCCATGGCGCGTACCAGTTCGCGCGTTGTAACCGCTTTCTGGGCCGCTGGCTGCGTCACGGCGAGGGCTATCCCGACTGGTCCCTGCGCCTGTTCGACCGGCGCGAGGCGCAGTGGTCGCAAGACCCGGTGCACGAGAAGGTGCTGGCGCGGGTGCCCGTAGGCAGGCTCGCGGGCGACCTGCTGCACGAGTCGGCCGAGAGCCTGACGCGCTACCTGGAGAAGCAGAACCGCTACACCTCGCTGCAGGCGGAGGCGGCCTTCGTGGCGGGTACGCGCTTCTCGGCCGCGAAGCTCGTGCTTTCGCCGCTGATGCGTTTCGTCAAGTTCTACTTCCTGCGGCTCGGCTTTCTCGATGGCGCCGCGGGGCTGGTGCACATCGCCATCGGATGCCAGAACAGCTTTCTCAAGCACGCCAAGCTTCTGGAGCTGGAGCGGCGCGGAGGTGCCCAATGAAAATCCTCGTCACCGGTGCCGCCGGATTCATCGGCATGCACACCTGCGAGCGTCTGCTCGATGGTGGCCATGAGGTGGTGGGGCTGGACAACCTCAACGACTACTACGATCCCGCGCTCAAGCGCGCACGGCTTCACCGGATCGAGGGGCGGGCGGGCTTTCGCGCCGTGGTGGGCGACATCTGCGACCTGCCCGCACTCGTGCGGTTGTTCGAGGACGGCGGGTTTCAGCGCGTCATCCACCTTGCCGCCCAGCCCGGCGTGCGCTACTCCATCACCCATCCGCACGCATACGCCCAGGCCAACCTGGTGGGTTTCCTCAACGTGCTCGAGGCCTGCCGCCACCACGGCCTGCCGCATCTCGTCTACGCCAGCAGCTCCAGCGTGTACGGCGGCAACGTGCGCCTGCCCTATTCCGAACACCATGCGGCCGACCACCCCGTGAGCCTGTATGCCGCCACCAAGCGCGCCAACGAGCTCATGGCCCACAGCTACAGCCACCTCTACGGCCTTCCGGCCACGGGACTGCGCTTCTTCACCGTGTACGGGCCTTGGGGCCGGCCCGACATGTCGCCCATGCTGTTCACCCGCGCCATCCTGGAGGGGCGGCCCATCGATGTATTCAACGAAGGGCGCATGCGGCGCGATTTCACGTACGTGGACGATATCGTGGAGGGCGTGGTGCGCATCATGGATCGTCAGCCCGTAGCAGATCCTGGCTTCGATCCCTTGCGGCCAGATCCCGCCACTGCGGCAGTGCCGTGGAGGCTCTACAACATCGGCAACCACGAACCCGTGGACTTGCTGCGCTTCATTGCGATCCTGGAGAGACTTCTTGGGCGCACCGCCCGCAAACGCCTGCTGCCCATGCAGCCGGGCGATGTGGAGGCCACCTGCGCCGACGTGGAGGACCTGCAGCGCGACGCGGATTTCGCGCCGCGCACGCCGCCCGAAGAAGGGCTGGCGCGCTTCGTGGCCTGGTATCGCGGCTTCTACGGCGCCTGAGCAACCGGTGAGTCAGACCTTGCCGTTCGCCGCGGAAAGCTCCCGCAACGCCGCTACCACGGCGTCTACGGTGATGTCATTGACGTGGCGCGAGGGCGCCTGCAACAGCCGGTAGGGCACACCCCAGGGATGCCAGCGCGCGGCGTCCGAATCGCCAAACAGGCATACGACGGGCTTGCCCAGTCCGGCCGCCACATGCATGGCGCCGCCATCGGCGCACAACACGGCGTGGCAACCCGCCAGCCCATCCACAAGAGCACCGAGCGTGGGGGTGGGCATGGGCTGCACCCGGCCAGGCAGGGCCTGCTCGAGCGCCGCGGCCTTTCGATCGTCGCCTGGGTGCCTGGGGTCGTGCTCGTCCCCCGGCGCCCAGAACATTCTCACCTTCCAGGAGGGGTCGATGGCTCGCAGTGTGTTTTCGAAGCGCACGGCGGGCCAGCGCTGGGAAGGTTTGCGGGCACTGATGTGCACTCCGAGCGTGAAGGGCTCATGCGGCGAGGGCTGTGGCGCCGCAGCGTGCACGCGCACCGGTGGTGGTTTGCCCCTCAGTCCCAGCGCAGCACCCAGCGCGTAGGTACGCTCCACCTCGTGGCCGTCGCCTTCCGCCACCACCGTCAAGCGGCCGCGCGATGATGCCGATGGACCCCGAACAATGATGCGGGCAGCACGCAGTCCGGCGGCCATACGCTCGGCCCGGTCCCCGGGCGAGGCCACCAGCGCCGCGTCCAGCGTCAGTCGCCGCAGCCGCAGCCAGAGCCGCGCTCGCGCCACCAGCAGCCCCAGGCGGCTCTCGCCCGGGCTGTGCTTCGCCTTCCGATAGACAAACACTTCATCCACGTCGCTACACCCCTTCAGCACGGGGGCGTTGTAGCTGTGCACCAGCACTCCGATCCAGGCGTGGGGATGGGCGAGGCGCAGGCCTGCCAACAGCGGCGTGGTGCAGATCAGGTCGCCGATGTTGTCTCGGCGAATCACCAGGATGCGGGGAGCCGAGGTCAAGGCGCGCGGCCGGGTCTCACGTTGAGCCACAGGCCGAGCATCAGCACCGCGAGCAGCGCGTGTTCGTGGTGCAACGTGGTGTTGGCCATCCCGGCCACGACGGTGACGAACCACCCCGAGAACGCCGCTCCCCATGCGGCCCACTGCACGTCGCGCCCGCGCGCGCCGGGATAGCCGCGCCACAGGCTTGCCAGCCATGCCCCCAGCACCGCCAGCAGCGCAGCAAAGCCCGCCAGGCCACGCTCGGCCAGCGTGTTGAAGTAGAGGCTGTGGGCGTGGGGCGCAAAGAAGAACGCCTGCTCGTCCACCGGCTCGCCGCGGGCCTTGGACCAACCGAGCACCCGCGGCGCATCGAGGCGGCTGAAGTTGTCCATGCCGACGCCAAAGACGGGATACTCGCGCAACGCCGACAAGGAGGTGATCCAGATACGATCCCGGTAGCTGAGCACGTTGTCCGTAGCGGCATTTTGAAGATGCTTGGTGACCACGGTAGGACGCATCACCAGCAGGGCGGCGGCGATCACCGCGACGGCAAGCAAGGCCGCGGCGCCGAAACGCCGCTCGCGCGGCCTCCAGGCGATGGCCAGCACGACCGCGAGTGCAAGGCCGGCGGCCAACGCCCCGCGGCTTTCCATGGCCACCAGGAACGCCAGCAGGCAGACCAGGCCCGCCAATCCGGCGGCGCGGGCCGCGAGGCCCAAGCGCGGCCACAGTGCCATGAGAGCGCTCTGGGAAGATCCAAAGACAATGGCCAGATAGATGGCGCTGTGGTTCACGTGGCCGACGGAGTGCAGTTCGATGTACACCCGCTTTGCCTCCGTTACCCAGCGCCAGTAGCCCCAGGCAAGGCCTAGCGCCGTGGCGACAAAGGCTGCACCGATCACGGCGAGTATCGCGTTGTCACTGAGATTCGAGCGCTTCACGCACCACAGCACCAGGCCATAGCGCAGCAGGTCGGTGGTGCCGCGCCATTCCTGGAAGTGGATACCCGCGAAGGCCGCCACGAGAACACCCGACCCGATCCATACCGCGATCAGCGTGTCCCAGTGGTCCCACGGTCCGCCGAAACGCCGCGTCCTCAGACGGTTGGTCAGCCACGTGAGCACGAAGGCGGCGGCCAACAGGTTTTTCGGCGCCTCCCACAGCGGCAGAGCCACGGCCAGCGCCACCAGCAACGCGGCTTCCAGGTGCGTGCCTGCCGAGGCGGGAGGAGAGTGGATGGCGGACATGGACGATTGATTATAGGCAGCCGTTGCCGCATGGCGTCCGCCATCGCCTTGGCCTAGACTGCGCAGCCAATGAAAATCCTCGTCATCAAGCGCGACAAGATCGGCGATCTGCTGCTCACGACGCCCATGCTCGCGGTGCTCAAGGCCGCGTTGCCGCAGGCCGAGGTGCACCTGCTCGCCAACGACTACAACGCATGGGTGGTGGCGGACGATCCGAATGCGGACCGGCGATGGATCTACCGCCGCGCGCGTGTGGGCCGCTCGGTGCGGCCTGGCGCGGCCCTGCATGCGGCGTGGCAGGCGCTGGTGATGCGGTTACAGGGCTACGACTGGGCGATCGTTGCCAATGGCTCCGAGTCGCCGCGGGCGATCCGCCGCGGGCTGCAGTCCGGCGCGAAGCGCGTGGTGGCGTGCGTGGAGGACGCTTCGCGTTGGCCGCGACTCACCCATGGACTGTCCGTGGCCGCGGGCGTCCACGAGGTGGATCGCATGATCGGGCTGCTCGCGCCGCTGGGCGTCGTCGCGCCGGTCCCGGCGCCACTGCCCGTGTATCGCTTGCCCGAGACCTCCCGCGCCGCCGCAGCCGGCTGGCTTGAGGCGCGGGGACTAGCGCCGCGGGGTTATGTGGTGCTGGGTCTGGGCGCGCGCCGTGCCAAGAAGCAGCCCTCCACCGGGCAGATCCTGCGATGGTCGCGCCACTGGCTCGATACGCACGGGCTGCAGACGGTGTTCATGTGGACGCCGGGCCGCTCCGACAACCCGCTCTATCCGGGCGACGACGAGGTGGCCGAGCCCGTGCTTGCCGCGCGCGAGCGCCACATCCACCCTTTCCGCGGCCCGATTCCGCCCGCGCTCGGACTCATCTGGGGCGCGCGCACCAGCGTGTTCCCGGACAGCGGACTGATGCATTTCGCCGCTGCCAGCCCTGGCGGGGTGCTCGGGCTGTTCGCCGAGACCCACGTGTCACCCCATCCTTCGCAGTGGGGTCCGCGCGGAAGCAACGTGGACTTCCTGGATGCGCCGACAAGCGTCGCGGCGCTCTCCGACGAGCAGGTGCTCGGGCGCGTGGCGCGTCTGCTCGGGGCCTGAGGTCTTCAGCCGCGCGGTTTCTCGCCGTACACCTGCGGGTTGAGGCGCGGGTCGTTGTACATCTTGAACTGCCGGTAGATCTTCCAGCGCGCCGCGCCGGCGGCCGCCTCTGTCAGCAGGGCATCCAGGCAGGACGACAGGTCGGCGCGCTGCTCCCGCAGCCGCGCGAGCTTTGCGGCGCAGGCCTCCACGTGGGACGCGTCCACGTCGGTGCGCTTTGTCTGCTCGGCCATGGCGCGAATCTTCAGGCTCGTGATGGACAACCGGTCGACGATGGAGCCCGCGGTCTCGCTGTTGAGCCGTGCCTGCGCGTGAAGCTCGCGGCCGAACAGGCGGGATAGCAGGTGCTCGTCCACGCGCTCGATGGCGTCGTTGCGGGCCTGGTTGAAGCGGTCGATGTGGCGCTTGTTGGCGGCAATCTCGGCATCGGGCGCGTGGCGCCGTCGCGCCAGGTCCTCCTCGAGCCACAGCAAATTGTTGTTGCGGTGGTTGGCCTCGATGCTCTCCCACAGGCCAGGCTCGGGAAAGCGCACGGCTGCCGTGGCGGGCCAGGCGGGGTCGGCGAGGCGCTCGTCGTGGAAGGCAGTTACGCGGGCGGCGTCCACGTCGCCGAAGGGTGGTTCGATCATGGGTTCTCGTTCTCCAGAAGCCGTTCCAGGGCCGCCACCACCCGCGCGGCCGGCAGGCGAACCAGGCAGTCACTCACCTTGCTGCCGCCGCAGCCGTCCAGACCGCAGGGGCGGCAGGCGAAACCGGCCGAGATCACCACGGCGCGCGGGTTGTTCCACGGGCCCCATTCCTGCTCGGAGGAGGGCCCGAACAGCGCCACCACCGGGCGCTGCAGGGCCGAGGCCATGTGAAGGGGCACGGAGTCCACGGTGAGCAGCGCAGCCGCCTCGTCCATCACGGCGCCGAGCTGCTTCAGGGTGAGCTCGCCGGCCAGATCCACGGCGCGCGCGCCTGCGGACAGCGAGACGATGCGCGCCGTCATGGCACGCTCCGCGGCATCGGGGGCGGCAGTGAGCGCGCAGCGCAGGCCGCGCGCCGCCAGGGCGAGCAGCACCTCGGCCACGCGCTCGGCGGGCCAGGTCTTGAATCGCCATCGCGAGGCGGGGTGGACGTGCACGAAGCGGCCCGGTTCGAGGCCCGCGGCCGCGAGGCGTGCGCGCGCGGCGGCACGGTCGGCATCGTCAACGACGAAACGCAGGGACCGCGCCTCGGCCGCGGGGAAGACGCCGATGCGCCGCAGCGCGTCGAGGTTGCGCTCCACCGCATGGCGTGGTGCGGCGGGTTGCTTCACCAAGTGGGTGTAGCCCGCCACGGCGCGGCCGCGCGGCGCGAAGCCCACACGCACCGCGGCGTGCGCGAGGCGGCCAGCAATACGGCCACGGTCGCCCTCGGTGAGATTGATCACGGCGTCATAGCGGCCGCCGCGCAGCGCGCGGCGCAGCCGCAGCTCCTCGCCCACGCGCGCCACCAGGCCGCGGTCGCGCGCGGTGCGGTCGAGCATCAGGAAGTCGTCCACATCCGGATTGCCCTGAAGCATGGGCAGCGTCTCGCGGTTGATGAAGGCATCGATGGCTGCGTGCGGCAGCGCGGCGCGTAGCGCCCGGAACACCGGTGTGGCGAGCAGCACGTCGCCGTGGTGGCGCAGCTTCACCACCAGCACGCGCTTGATGCGTGACAGGTCAGGGTATCCGCCATAGGCCGCCTCCGGCGGGGCAAAACCGGCGTCGCTGCCATCGGGCGTGGGCGTATCCCGAGTCATTGGGACGCTGGCCGAGGGTCGGTGGCGGTGACGGCGCCACGGCCCGCCCCTCGGGCGAGCATGCGATCGCAGGCTGCCATTACGTCGTCGATGCTGATGGCTTGCATGCAGCGGGGCGCGGGGCACTGGCGGGGCGAGCGACCGCAGCGCTTGACCCAGGGCAGTTCGCGCTTGAACAGCAGGTGCTGGTCGCGGCAGGGGAAAGGGTCCACGGTCACGGCGGTCCAGGGCGCGTGTTGCCAAAAATCGCCCGGCCCGAAGAGCTGCGCTGAGCCCGGGCCGAAGAGCGTCACCGTGGGTGTTCCTGCCACTCGTGCCAGGTGGGAAACACCCGTGTCCGGCACCACCAACAGAGCCGCGTGGCGCAGCAGCGAAAACAGCTGAGTCAGTTCAAGCTCGAAGCGCTGGAATCGGCGCTGCGGGTCCACCGCGTCCGCAAGCGGTCTTTCCCCAGGGCCCACGGTGAAAGCCACGGCAAGCCCGCGATGTTCGAGTGCGTTGGCCAGGGCGCGCCAGCGTTCCGGAGGCCAGTGCCTCAGCCGCATGCTCGCTCCAGGGTGCAAAACGGCGAATGGGCCGGACGGGCATTCAAAGGGGCGATGGGCCGGGGCGGGCCATTGCCGTGTTTCGAAGGCAGGCGGCGCAGGTCCCTCTGCCAGCGTGGCGAAGATGTCCCCTAGCGCCATAGGTTCCCGCGGCCAGGCGCGCAACTCGTCCACCGGCAGGCTCTTGTATGCAGGCCGGTCTCCCTCGAAGGCCACGATCCAGCGCGCTCCCAGCGCCAGGGCGGTCCAGCTGAAGCGGTTGTCGCCGGGTATCAGCGCCAGGTCGAAGCCCGGCTCGCGGGCCAAATCGCGCAGCGTCTCCAGGCGGCGCGGATCGAAGGGCCGCACGTTGACGCCCCAGGGGCGGGAGGCGAACAGCGGCGCGAAGGCGCGTGGCGAGGTCATGATGATCTGCGCGCGCGGATGCAGCGCGCGTAGCTTGGCCAGCAAGGGCGAGAGCATCACCGTGTCGCCCAACAGCAGGTGATGGCACACCAGGATGCGCTCCGGATGCTGCGGCCGGCGGCGGCGTCCCAGGGTTGAAAGCCGGTGCCCCGCCGCCAGGCGCAGGGTGAACAGACGGCCCGGAAGGCGGTTAGCCATGGGTGGCCACCGTGTCGATGAACACGGCTTCCATGCGATCGAGCATGGATTCCAGCGAGAATCGCTCTAGCGCGGCGGCACGCGCCGCCGCGCCCAGTTGCTCTCGAAGGGCGGGGTCGTCCAGCAGTCGCGCCAGCGCCGCCGCCAGGGGGGCAGCCTGCTGTGGCGCCACCATAAGCCCTGTCATGCCGTCCTGCACCGCTTCGCCGATGCTGCCCACCGCCGTGGTCACCACGGGCAGCGCGCACAGCATGGCTTGCACGATGGCCTGGGGCACACCCTCGTTGGCGTAGGAGGGCAGCGCGAACACGTCGAAGGCCTGCAGCCAGGGCGTTACGTCGGCGCGGTTGCCTGCAAAGGTGACGCGATCGCCCAGGCCCAGGCCAGCCACCTGGGCCTCGAGTGCCTCGCGCTGCGGCCCGTCGCCGACGATGGCGAGCCGTGCCTCAGGGCGCGCCAGTGAGTGGAAGGCTTCCACCAGGAAGCGGTGACCTTTCCAGCTGCGCAAGGTGGCCACGATACCCACCAACGGCCCGGGCGGCAGGCCCAGTGCCGCCCGGGCCGCGTCCCGGTCGCCAGGGGCGAAGCGCGTCGTATCCACGCCGGTGGGGATGGAGACGATGCGCGCCCCGTCGAAACCGTTTTGGTGCACCAGGGTCTCGCGCAGGCGCTCGCCGGTGGTGACGATGCGCGCCGTGGCGCGGGTGTAGAGCCAGCGCGTGGCGGCGTTGTCGGGGATGGGCGCGGAGATGTGCCGGGTTCGCACCAGCGGCGGCGCACCGGCGAGGCTGGCGCAGGCGAGCGCGGCGAGCCAGCTGTCGGTGGAGCTGTGGGTGTTGATCACGTCGCAGGGGTTGGCAGCGAGCCAGCGCCGCAGGGCGAACACCCCGCGGGGGTTCTTGCGGCTTATGGGAAGCGCGGTGACCGCCACGCCCCGCGCGCCTGCCTCCGAAAAGATGCGCGCTTCTGCCGGGCACAGCAGCCGCACCTGGTGGCCGCGCGCCGCCATGCCCGCCGCCTCGCTGAGGATGCGGATCTCCTGGCCGCCCCAGCCCAGGGAAGCCTCGGTGTGGACGATGCGAAGCTGGCGCGGATCGGTCATGTGGGGCGAGCGGCAGTATATCGGGCGGACCCGCTCAGCGATCCGCCAGCAGGTGCCCATAGAGGGCCAGCAGCGCGTCCGTCATGGCTTCGAGGCTGTGGCGCCGGGCGACGGCACGCGCCGCCGTGCCCATGGCATCGCGGGTCGTGGCATCCAGGAGGTGCGCCATGGCGGCGGCCAGGGCGGGCACGTCGCCCGCGGGCACCACCAGCCCGCAGGCCGGATCGTGCAGCACCTCGGCGGCGCCGCAGCCGTCGGTGGTGATCACCGGCAGTGCGCAGGCCAGCGCCTCCAGCGCTGCGTTGGGGAAGGGGTCGTACAGGGTGGGCAGCACGAAGGCGTCGGCGGCGCCGTAGAAGGGTTTTGCATCCTGCTGCGGCCCGGTGAAGCGCGTGCGCGGCCCCAGGCCAAGGCGCCCGGCCAGCGCCTGGTAGCGCGCAGCGTGCTTGTCGCCGCCCACCACCACCAGTGTGCCCGCCGGCACGCTGGCCAGCGCCTGCAGCGCCGTGGCCACGCCCTTGCGCCCGAAGCCTGAGCCCACGAACAGGAACACCGGCTCGTCCGCCGCGATGCCCAGCTGCGCCCGCACGCGCTCCCGGTGCGCTGAGCGCAGGGAGGGCGAAAAGGCGGCCGTGTCCACGCCGTTGCGGATCACATGCAGGCGGGCCGGGTCCACGCCGAAGTGGCGCTCGATCTCGTCGCGCACCATCCCGGCGTTGCAGATCACGGCTTCGAGCCGAGGGCTGGCGAACAGCCGCGCCTCGGCGGCCAGGGTGTAGCGGTGGAAGGGCGAGAGCGCCCGCCACGCGCCGCCTTCGGCGCGTGCCCGCCGCTCCAGCCAGGCGCGGTGCACCCCGTCGCCAGCGCGGTACACATGGCAACAGTCGATGCGCTCGTGGGACTGCACCAGGTCATAGCCGCCGCGCGCCACGGCGGCGCGGGCCGCGCGGGCAAAGCCCGCGTCGCGCCACACGCTGCCCAGGTAGAAGGGGTCCAGCCGCTCGGTGCGCAGGCCCTCGGCCGACTGCCAGTGCCGCGCCAGCAGCGTCACGTCCACGCCGCGCGCCAGCAACGCGTGCACCGCGCGGTCCACGAAGCGCTCCGCGCCGCCGAAGGGATTCCAGCGCTGGCGGATGATGGCAAGGCGCAGCGGCCGCTCCACGGGCCGCGCAGCGGTCAACCCGCCACGCCGGCGTGGTGGGCCTGCTGGTCGGCGTGATAGCTGGAGCGCACCAGCGGGCCGCAGGCGGCGTGGCGGAAGCCCAGGGCCAGGGCCTCGCGCTGGAACACCTCGAACTGCGCCGGCTCCACGTAGCGCAGCACCGGCAGGTGCCCGCCCGTGGGCTGCAGGTATTGCCCCACGGTGAGCATGTCCACCTGGTGGGCGCGCAGGTCGCGCATCACCTGCAGGATTTCCTCGTCGGTCTCGCCCAGGCCCACCATCAGCCCCGACTTGGTGGGGATGTCCGGGTGGCGTCCCTTGAAGTCCTGCAGCAGCCTGAGCGAGTGGGCGTAGTCCGCGCCGGGGCGGGCCTGCTTGTAGAGCCGCGGCACGGTCTCGAGGTTGTGGTTCATCACGTCGGGAGGCGCGGCGTCCAGCGCGTCCAGCGCCTTCTCGAGCCGGCCGCGGAAGTCGGGCACCAGCACCTCGATGACGGTGCCGGGGGAGTGTTCGCGCACGGCGCGGATGCACGCGGCGAAGTGACCCGCGCCGCCGTCGCGCAGGTCGTCGCGGTCCACGCTGGTGATCACCACGTACTTCAGGCGCATGTCGCGGATGGTCGTGGCCAGCTTGAGCGGCTCGGCCCCATCGGGAGGCTTCGGCCTGCCGTGAGCCACGTCGCAGAACGGGCAGCGGCGGGTGCACAGGTCGCCCAGGATCATGAAGGTGGCCGTGCCCTTGCCGAAGCACTCGCCGATGTTGGGGCAGGATGCCTCCTCGCACACGGTGTGCAGGCCATGGGCGCGCAGCGCCTGCTTCACGGCGTGGAAGTTCTCGCTGCCGCCGGCCTTCACCCGGATCCAGGCGGGCTTTGGCAGGCGCTCGGCCGGCACGATCTTGATGGGGTTGCGGGCCGTCTTGGCCGCGCCGGTCTGCTTGGCGGATGTTTCCATGACCGGATTCTACGGCCGCAGGCGCTCGATCACGGCTGTAGCGAGGGCCTCGCCCAGTTCCGCCTCGGGCGCGCCGATGCCCAGGCGCCGGGTACTGGTGACCGGCAGCCCGGGGTGGCCGCAGGGGTCGATGGCCTCGAAGGCCGAGAGATCGGGGTCCACGTTCAGGGCCAGGCCGTGGTAGCAGCGTCCCTGGCGTACCCGCAGCCCGAGGGCGGCCACCTTGGCGCCATCCACGTACACGCCGGGGGCGGCGTGGTCGCCGCGCGCCGCCACGCCATGGGCGGCGAGCACCGCCACCACCGCGTCTTCCAGCAGGCGCACCAGCGGCCGCACCCCCAGGCTCAGACGCGCTAGATCCAGCAGCGTGTAGAGGATGAGCTGCCCCGGCCCGTGCCAGGTGACCTGCCCGCCGCGGTCGGTGCGCACCACGGCAATGCCGTTGTCGGCGCGGGGCAGGTGTTCGGCGCGGCCGGCGATCCCCACGGTGTACACGGACGGGTGGGCGGTGAGCCACAACTCGTCGGGCGTGGCGGGGTCTCGGGCGGCCGTGAAGGCACGCATGGCTTCCCACGTGGCCATGTACTCCGTGGAGCCGAGGCGGCGCAGGCGCGGCGCGCCCGGCACCCTCAGAGCACCATCACCACCAGCGGGTGGTCGCACAGTTCCTGGTAGAGCGCGTCGAGTTGCGCGCGGGAGGTGGCGCGAATCACGCACGTGACCGACAGGTAAGTCTTCTGACGGCTGGCGCGCAGTTCCACCGTGGCCGGGTCGAAGTCCGGCGCGTGGCGGCGCACGATCTCCACCACCGCCTCGGCCAGCCCCGGCGTTTGCCGCCCCATGACCTTGAGGGGGAAGTCGGTGGGGTATTCGATGAGGGAGGGCTGGGGTTCGCTCATGGCCTGCCGGGCGCCGGCTTGAGAGACTGAAAGCGGCGGTGGATGCGTTCGAAGATGGGGCCGGGGCGGCCGTTCCCCACCGGGCGAGCGTCCAGCGTGGTGACCGCGAGCACTTCGCGGCTGGCGCTGGTGATCCACACTGCCTCGGCGGCGCGCAAGGCGGCTTCGCTCACCGGGCGCCGCACCAGCGGCAGGCCCTCGAGACGGGCGGCGTCCTCCACCACCTCCGCCGTCACGCCGGGCAGCAGCAAGGGTCCGTTCGGCGGCGTGACGATTTCACCGCCAGCGACGATGAACACGTTGCTGGCCGAGCCCTCGGTGAGCCAGCCGTCGCGCAGCAGCAGCGTCTCGGCTGCACCCTGATCCACCGCGAGTTGGCGCAGCAGCACGTTGGCGAGCAGAGCGGTGGACTTTACGTCGCAACGCAGCCAGCGGTTATCCGCCGCGGTGATGGCAGCCACGCCCTGGGCAAGCTGGGGGGCCGTGGGCGTGACCAGCGGGTTACCCATCATGAATACCGTGGGCGCCACGTCTTTCGGGAACGCGTGGTCGCGCTTCGCCACGCCGCGTGTTACCTGAACGTAGATACCCTGGTCGTCGAAGGGCTGACGCGCCACCAGTTCGGTGATCAGCGATCGCCAGTGCGCGTCGTCGTGGGGCGGATCCATGCGCAACGCATCGAGGCTGCGCCGCAGCCGCCGCAGGTGGGCGTCGAGCCGGAAGGGCCGCCGGCCGTACACCGGGATCACCTCGTAGACGCCATCGCCAAACAGGAAACCCCGGTCGAGCACCGGCACCCGCGCCTCCGCGGTAGGCAGAAACTCGCCGTTCAGGTAGCAGTGCAACCGCCCGGCCTCACTTGAACCACAGGCGCAGCGAGTCCCAGGCACGCCCGAAGATGTTGGCAACGCCCATGGCCTCGAGGGCCACCACCGGATAGTCGCCCACCGGCTTGCCGTCGAGGGTGATGGATAGCGTGCCCACCTTCTGGCCGGCAGCCACGGGCGCCAGCAGTGGCTGCAGGCTGGTGAGGTTGGCCTTGATGCGGTCGGCCATGCCGCGCGGCACGCTCATGTGGAAGTCGTCCATGAAGCCGGCCCGGAGCTCGTCGCGCGCGCCCTTGTAGACGGGCAACCGGGCTACCGCCTGCCCTTTCTGATAGAGCCGCACGGTTTCGTAGAACTGGAATCCGTAATTGAGCAGTTTCTGGCTTTCCTGGGCGCGGGCTTGTTCCGAGGCGGTGCCCAATACCACCGACAGCAACCGCCGGGGTTCGCGCTTGGCGGTGGCGATCAGGCAATAGCCAGCCGACTCGTGAAAGCCCGTCTTGAGGCCGTCCACCGTAGGGTCACGGCCCAGCAGCAAGTTGCGGTTGTACTGGGTAATGTTGTTATAGCGATACTCCCGGAGCGAATAGAGCGGGAAGAATCCCGGGAAATCGCGGATCAGGGCGCTGGCCAGAACGCCCAGGTCGCGGGCAGTGGAGTAGTGCCGCGGGTCGGGCAGCCCGGTGGCGTTGACGAAATGCGTGCCGCCCAATCCCAGCCGCCCGGCCTGCCGGTTCATCAGGTCGGCGAAGGCTTCCTCGCTGCCGGCCACCAGCTCCGCCAGGGCGATGGTGGCGTCATTGCCCGACTGAACGATCATGCCTTTGAGCAGTTCGTCCACCGTGACCGGCTTGCGCGGTTCGATGAAGGTGCGCGACCCCTCCGCCTTCCAGGCCCTGTCCGACACCGGCACCGCTTGATCCAGAGTGATGCGCTTTTGCTTCAGGGCATCGAACACCAGCCAGGCCGTCATGACCTTGGTGAGAGAAGCGGGTTCGATGCGCAGATCGGGGTCTCGCGACAGCAGCGTCTGGCCGGTGTTGAAGTCGAGCAACACCCACGATTTGGCGGCGATTGCTGGCGGCGCCGGCAGCAGTGGCGCTGGCGATTGGGCGAGGGCGGCTTGGGTGAGCAGGCAGGGCAACAGGCTCAGGCCGGCGAGCAGCGAAAGGATGCGGCGCATGGGGTAGGTGTGTGGTTGGAGAACCAATTATAGGCGGCGCCTGTCATCGCACCCGGGTTTCGGAAGATTCATCCACAGGAGGGAAAGAGCCATGGGCAGGAATTGGATTCGCGCGTTGCTGGCGTTGCTGCTGGTGGGCAGCGCGGTTACGGCTGGAGCCATGGGCACCGCCGACAGCGCCGTGGAGTTCCGTGACCTCTGGGTGCGCGCCACGGTTCCCGGGCAGCCCGTGGCTGCTGCCTACGGCACGATCAAGTCCGGCCCGCGCCTCACGCTTTTGGGCGTGAGCACTCCGGCCGCGAAGCGTTGCGAGATACACCAGATGAAGACCGAGGGCGGCGTCATGAAAATGCGGGCGCTGAAGGAGCTGACCCTGAGCGGTGGCAAGCTGTTAGAGCTCGCTCCGGGCGGGCTGCACCTGATGCTGTTCGACCTGGAAAAACCGCTGCCTCCCGGTGCGACGGTGCCTCTCACCTTCACGTTCCGCCGCAAATCGGGCGACACCTTTCAACAGACGGTCTCGGCCGCGGTGCGTGACGCGGAACCGGAGCACCACAGCCAGTGACCTGGAGCCCTTGAAACCGGTGCCGCCGCGCCACAAATACGTGACGTTGCGGTCCGGCGTGGTGCCGGGTCCGGGCAGTTCAGGGCTCCGCCCGGCGGAGGGCGTCCCACCGACTCAGGAGGCAAGTCCATGGCTCAGATCACCCGTTTCACCCCTATCGACGAAATGTTCGATGACCTGCTGCGCGGCTTCTTCGTGCGCCCCGTGGGTTTCGAGGGCGCCCAGGGCGGCGCGGCGCCCGCGCAGATGAAGCTCGACGTGCGCGAGGATGACAAGGCTTACACCGTTCACGCGGATCTTCCAGGCGTCAAGAAAGAGGACATCCAGGTGCACATCGATGGCAATCAGGTGTCACTGGCGGCCGAAGTGCGGCGCGAAAAGGAAGTCAAGGAGGGCGAGCGCGCGCTGCGCAGCGAGCGCTACATGGGGCGCGTGGCGCGCTCCTTCAGCCTGGCCGCCGAAGTGGATGCCAATGCCTCCCAGGCCAAGTATGCCGATGGCGTGCTGGAACTGGTGCTGCCAAAGAAGACCGTTCCCGGCGCGAAGCAGATTACCATCCTGTAGCGCAGGGCAGCTTCCTGGCAGTTGTCCGGAAGGGGGCGGCCGTGCCGCCCCCTTCCATCGTTTCTGCGCGGCCTGCGCGCCCTTACGGGAGATGCCCATGAACACCCCCATCGACCAATCCGGCGCGAGTTCCCTGCCCGCCCTTCCCGTGGGCGTGTGGAAGCTGGTTTCCTACACCACCCAGGACCCGGAGTCGGGCGAGATGTTTCATCCGTTTGGGCCGGGTGCCACGGGCTATCTCACTTACACCGCCGGCGGCCACATGTCGGCCATTTTGCAAGCTGGCGAGCGTCCGCGGTTCAGTGCCGGCAATCGCATCAACGCGCCCGAAGCGGAGCGCGCGCGGGCCTTTTCTTCGTCCACCACCTATGCCGGCCGCTACACCTGGCAGGGCGACCGGGTGATCCATCATGTGGAAGTGTCCTCCAACCCCGACTGGGTGGGCGGTGACCAGTTACGCTTCCCCAGTGTTGACGGCAAGCGGCTCACCATCACCACGCCGCCCTTGCCCACGCGGCCCGACGGCAAGCTGCGCGTGTCCACGCTGGTGTGGGAGCGCGTGGAGTAGGTGCGCCGCGGGATGAGGCGCCCCGGTTTCACAAGGGCGCGTCGTGCCCTCCCGCCAGCGCCTGCGTCGCCCAACGCCGCACCGTGAGTGGCGCATCTGGAGCGGCAAGCCGGGTGGTGCACTTTGTGGGGTTCAGGCCATGGCCCCCCGGCGGCAGTGACCTGTCATGCGAATGTCACGGCAGCCCGGTAGTTTCATTCGACGTGTCTCGCAAGGAACGGGATGAATACGAGCCCTCCACTGCCGGCGCCCGCCACCACCGCCCGAGCCCGTACTGGAGATCGCCCGGTGGTGCTGCGCCTGATGCTCTTTCTGGCGCTGTTCGCCAGCCTCCAGGGACTCTACGGCGCCGCCAGGGGCGGCTGGGTGGAGCGCCTCTTCATCGACCATGCCACCGTGCAGTCGGCAGCCTGGCTGATCCACGTGGCCGATCCCGCCGTGCACGTCAGAGCCGTCGGGTCGCGTGTGGTGGCCCCGGGTGGTGGCATCAACGTCCTCAATGGTTGCGAGGGTGCGGATGTGGTCTTCTTGATGATCGCCGCCATGTTCGTGGCGCCGTTGCCCTTGCGTGCGCGGATCACCGGCATTCTGGCTGGTGTTGCAGTGGTGTTCGTTTTGAACCAGGCACGAGTGATCGCCCTGTTCTATGCCTCGCGAGGCGACAAGGCCGCCTTCGAGTGGCTGCACGGTGTTGCCGGGCCGTTGGTGCTCGTCACCGTCTCGGCGGCTTTCTTTGCACTCTGGCTCGGCCGTCATGTTGCCGGCGCCAACCGGACAACCACCACCTGACCGATGCCCTGGATGGACGACACCCGAGGCGCGAGCCTTCGCAGCGCGTGGGCGGTCGTGTGTCGTCTGTTGCTTGGAACGGCGGTACTGCTCCCGGTGGGGATTGTCTTCGGGGAGACCCTCGTGAGCGGTTGCCTTGGCGCCTATCGGGCGATCTTCACCTGGGTGGCGGAGGATTTCAGGCTTCTCAGCCTGACCATCGACCACGAGGGTCTTGACCGGGTACTGCGCGCCCGGGTTGCGTGGCGCCACCTGGTCGTCGTTGGCGAAACGGTGATCTATCCCGATCCGCGCGGTGTCGCCGAGGCTTCCACGTTGATGGCCTACGCGCTGCACGGCCCGCTGGTAGCGTTGCTTACGGTAATCGCCTGGCCGCTCCGCGGGCAGCGTGCCTCGTTCAAGCGGCCGGGCGCGTGGCTGGAATGCACGGCGCGCGGTGTCGTATTGGTGCCGCTACTGGCCATCCTGGCACTGATCGACGCGCCACTGTTTCTGGCTGGCGAACTGTGGGCGTTGGTGCTGGAGGCACTAGACCCTGATGCGATATCGGGACTGGTCTTGTGGAGAAAATTCTTGTCGGGCGGAGGCCGCTTTGCGCTGGGTGCGGCGGCTGGAGTGACGGCGGTGGTGGCGGCGCGCGGCCTTTGCCGATTCCCCCAGGCGCTTTTTTCGCGCGTGGTCACGGCGGATCGGGCGTGATCCACCTCGCGCACGGGCAATGCCGAGTGCGGTGCGGGCCGTGTGCAGGTGTTGACTGCGTCGTGATGCGGATGAGTCGTGCGTCTTGGTGGCCCACGACGCCATCGCCGCGCTACAACCGTAGCTTGCCTGTAGCCGCGCTACATCGCCCGGCTTCGCGGCGCTTTCCGGGAGAAAAAGCGTTTCATTAGAAGCATCATCGCGATGCCGGCGATCAGGATGGAAGGAGTGGACGGCTCAGGAACCGGCGTTAGCGGCACGCCGAAAGTCACGGAGTTCGATCCGCCGGAGAAACCTTGCATCGCGATGCCAACCGATTCGTTGATTGCGCCCATGCCAACCGGCCCGTAAAGCGCCTGCATTGCAGTTGCATCAAAAAATGCCTGGAAAGAGTCGGTGCCCCTACGGAATGCCCTGATGGGGAAGTCATACCCTGTGCTTCCCCCGGGGACGTAGCCGGGGAAACCCTGCCCTGCCTGCGATATGCCCCCGTACGCGGTCCCGTTGCCGCTCTGGATGCTGATTTCCTGTGCCGTCCAGGCGTTGGAGCCGATACCGGCGAAGGAGACCGTGAAGTCGCCCGTCTCCGACCATCTGCTGAAGCTGGTTCGGCCGTCAGTGCCGCCAACCGTGGACGCCGGCCGAAAGCTGTCGTTATCGAGATCGAACTTGACGAAGGTCCAGTCGCCGATCTGGCCGCCGCTGATGACCTGCAAACCGATTCCCAGAATGGCGTTGCCGCTGGCAAAGGCGCCGGCGGAAAAGCTGCCGGTGCCGAAACCGGTGATACCCCCCGTGGGGCCCCCGCCGATTTCTCCGGTGTTTGTTCTCGATTGGTTGTCGAAATAAAAAAACGTGGAGTAGACCCGGTAGACCTCGTCTGCGGCCCCCGACCCCACGCCGAGTTGATTCGACATGCCGCGATCCGTCCAGCCATTCCAGGTCAGCCCGCCATCGATGGATTGCGCCTGAACCACCGAACCCGCCAGCAGCGCAATGATGGCAAGCAGGGTTTTGAACATGCCAGCACCGCTGCAGGCCACCGCCACCGCCCTGCGACGGGCGGGTGATCGTGCATGGAGTGCCCTGGACTTGAGGTTCATGGTGAGTGGCGTGTGAGGCGGCGAGGACGGTTGACGAGATTCATCAGCGACGATAGGAGGCAAGGCGCTGGGAGGAAGCGCGCGCGGAAGCCGCTGCGCCTGCGAAGAAGGCCACGCCGAAGCGCGCCGCGCACGCCACCGCCAGACGAACGAAGGGCCGCCGCAAGCGGCCCTTCGATTTAGCAGCTACCCGCACGGTGGGTATGGGGGAGGCTTATCTGAATAATGTCAGTTCGTCGTCGTTCAATCTTCGCACAGCGCCAGTGTAAGAGAAAGCGAGGCCATCGGCACTGAGATACACGCCCAGACCAAACATAGCCTTCTGGCCAGCCTGCGCCACGAGTCGATGTTCGCCACTTGGCAACAAGTCATGCCAGGTGGCTATTGCGTCGGCATTTAAATGTTGAACTCTCTTGACCGCGTAGAGTCTGTCCTTGCATGGACAAGATCGACTCTCGAACACTGCCGGTGGAAGCGCTCAACGAGCGTCGGCGCCGGGCGGTGAAGATGCGGCTGGACGGCGTGACCT
>JADCHQ010000025.1 GCA_020248405.1 Rhodocyclaceae bacterium
CTGCTGGCGGCCACCGCGGAAACCATGCGCGGGGATGCGCCACAGTGGCCGATGATCGCGCCTCGGTTTGCTGCTGCGCGATGGGATCTTGGCGCTGGCGGGTGAGGGGGTGGAATTGGATGAATTTTGCAGGGGCGACTAAGGTAGTCATCAAGCATCCATCCGCCCAGAGAGTCGACGAAGGCAGGCTCTTGCCGCTGTTTTGAGGCGTCGGGGTTCGCAACGGCAAGCTCGAAGGCTTGCCGACGGCCGGTCGAAAGGTCAACTCGCACCAACTCAGCGCGATCGAGGGTTTCATCACCGCTCTGGTGGCTTGCCCATGCCTGGGCGTACCAGAACACCGCCGGCATGCCGCAGGCAAACGAAGGGCGGCGCAGCAGGTACCAAGACGCATCGGCTGGCGCCGCCATTGTCGTGACAACGCCCAGGTCTTCCGCGTCACGCACTTCAACATGGCCGCCTCTGTTCAACTCGGCGCCAAGATATGGTTGTCGGTCTGTAATCAGGACCAGCCAGCGCGAGTCGGGCGACACGGCGATCTCCGTGTCCTGGGCACTACTGATGTTTACCCTTCGCAGCAAACGAAATGCCGAGCCGTTAACGGCGTAGGCCAGCAGCTGTCCCTCCCGCAGGTTGTGGTGGTCGTGTCGGACAACGAACAGCCGGTCGCCGGCAGCGTTGAAGGCGGCTCGCACCCTGGCGCCGCCGGACCCGGGTACCAGGCCGCCCCAAGACCCATTGGTGGAATCGACCAGCACCGCATCGCGTGTGTGTTCGCTGGGCCACGCGACAAGACGTTTGCCGTCCGGGGTGGGCAGCACGAACTCGGCCCCCCCTGCCAGCGGCGTGGTTGGGCCCGCCCGCCGGCCGCCGCTTGCGTCGAGCAGGACCAAGCCCCACTGGGGCAAACCCCAGCGCCGATCCGCCTGCTCATGGGTCACCACAAAACGCGCCTGCTGATCCACGGCCAGCCAGTTCGCAAGCGGCTCTCCGGCTATGGCGGGGGCATTGATTTCCTGCGGGGGCGATGCCGCGTCACCGCCCACCAAAAGCAACTTCCCTGCAAGCAGCAGCACCAACCGATCGTCCGTCGAACCCGGAACAATGGCCCGAGGCGAATCCCTGCCGGGAACGCGCACAGTCCGGGTTGGCCGCAAGGATCTTGTCAGGACGCCCAACCCAACGGGCCGCACCGGGATCCAGCTCACCACGATGCTGTACCCTCTAAAACCGACCTCAACGCCGGCAGCCAGCACGTGATCGCCGGCGCGCGTGAATGCCAGCGCGGACGGCACGAAGGGCAAGGTGACCGCGTGGACTTTGCGACCCGTCCCGTCGAGCAGTTGCAGCAACCGCTCGTTGGTCTCTCCCTTGACCGGCCCGCTGACGGCGATGAGGCGCTGGTCTGGGGCAACGGCATAGCGCACGTGATCGACGTCGACGTATTCCCAGAACGTGGCCCCGAAGTTCATGAACGGACGGTAAGCGCTCCCGTGCCTGAGCGTCGCGGGGACATTTGTCCATGCCGGCTTCTCCAGCGATTCACGGCGCCAGCGATAGATGCCCGTGGAATCCGCCGCGAAAATGATGCCGCCGTCCGCGGAAAAACCGGCTTGTATCACGCAGTTCGCAGGAAACCCCTCCCGCGCGTTGGCCAGGTGTCTGAATTGCGGCTTGAGGGCGCGATCAAGAAGGCCCGTCTTCAGATCCCACAGCCATACGACGTCCCGGGTGGAGCTGAGCATCCAGCGCCCTTGCGGATCGATGGAAACGTGTTCCGGGCGGTCCAGGTGCGCGAAAGGCGTCGGGGCCGAACTGAATGCCGGCGCCAGCCCCGCCAATTCAGGTTTGGCAGCCTCCTGTCGCTGGCAAGGACGGGCCTCGGCTTTGAGGCTCTCGAAAACCTTTGCCTGGGCTGGGAACGTTGCCCCAGCCATGAGAAGCGCCAGTCCCGCGGCCGGGAAACGGCGATGGCTTGCCCGACCGCCGATCATTGGAGACGGACAAGCATGCGAGGATCGCCGTAGCGGCCTACCAACTCCCCGCCGCCCAGCTCGCCCAACCAAGCGTAGGCCGGACGCATATTCCCCTCGAGCCCCTGACCATAGACCCCGCCCGCGACAATGCCCCACAAGGCCTGGAGGCAGTTGTTTGCCTCCGGCGCGCGGCCGACGCTACGGTCGTCGGACCCGAACTGCCGGCCTCCGGCATCATCACTTTGAGTATCGGCCAAGGAACGCTCCTTCCATGCCGCCGTTGCCCGCCATCGGGTCAGGGCGTGTCGCGGGAGCCAGAAGCTTAGCGGGTTCTGCCCAGAGAAAGTCATAATCGTGCCGTCGCGGCCTCCGGTCGCGTCGCTCGATCCGTCGGCGAGGATGGGCTCCGGGTTGATCAATTCGATTAACATCGGACCATGCCGTTGGCCGACATCCGGCTCCAGAATGCGTTGTTGCTCCGCGATCACTTCGCTCGCAAGTGGCGTGCGGAAGACAACGAGCGCGCCCGCTCGCTGGAGACGAGCTTCGCGAAGCTGATCGGGGTCAACCCGAGCCACTGGAGCCAGATCAAGAGTGGTCACCGCCATATCGGCGAAAAGCTGGCGCGGCAGATCGAGGCGAAATGCCGGGTTCCGGCCGGCAGCGTCGATCGGGCCGCTGCCCAGGCCATGCCCGCCAGGATGCAGCCGCGGCCCGTGGTGGAGTGCCGCGACGTGGACGAACGGCATGCGCTGCAGCTTTTTCAGGTGCTCTACCGTATGAGCGCGCAGGCAGCCAAGTCTCGCCTGCTCGAAGTGCTTCAGGGAGAGTTGCTTAAGCAGGACGCCAGCGCGAAGGCTGCCACCCGCGGGCCTGCCGCGCCCATTCGTCGCGGGGCGCGTTGACAGGCACCGCTAAAGCGCTTTAGCATCTCCAAGCTGTTGCTCGGTAAGCAACCGACTGGTGAAACGGATTCAAAGCGTCACCACCCAAATCGCGCTGTTTCGAACAATTACCCGCCCATGATCTGTCCATCCGCCAATGCCTTGCCGTCGCCGCGCCCTGAGCGCTCGGCGGGTGCGATCGTCCGTGGCTTGATGGCGCGGACGGGTCTCGTCCGCCCCGAGATAAAGCCAGCGGGACGCAACGGTCGTCCGTTTGCATTAAATCCGGGTGGAGGTGCGGGCTAGAGCCGCATCTTCGCTGTCAAGGCCCTGGTGGCCGAGAACGCCCGGATCGACGAAAGTCCTCCGGGCGTTTCCATTTCTGACCGTCGGTTTCGCGTTTCTCCCGGCTTCAACGGAAGCCGGGTGCCTCTTCCGAGGCAGATCCTTAACAATCTGGATTGCCAATGAGCCGGGCCACGGCGCATCCCGGCGTGCAGGGGGTTGTTGTCCTGCACGCCGAGCGCCGTGGCCCGGCGCAGTCGCGGGCGTGGTGTTCAGCGGCAGCACAGGAGCACGCCATGCTCGAAGTCCGGGTTCGAGTCCCGGCGCCCGCGCCATTCGTGAGCGCATCGCAGCCGTGTAGCGGCCAAGGCGGTGCCCTGACGAATGCAGCCAACATGGTTCCACCGGTCACTGCCGGTGGCCGGCCGAAGGTCGTGAACCGACCCCAACGGGCGGGGTTAGAAACGCGGGCCCGCTGGCCCTCCATTTGGCTCCCTTCTTCCTCGCACAGGGGCGCGAGCGCCGGATGGCTCCCTGTGTTTCACCGGGCTCTTGCGCGGGTCCGGTGGGTGGCGGTCCGGCGTCGAGCAATCGGTGGCCGCAGGAATTCTCTTCCGCGCGCTGCGGGCGAACCCACGGCAAACCCCAACCCCAACCCAAAGGAGGCAGTCATGGATTTCAGCGCTTTGAGCAATGTCCGCGCCTGGACTCGGGGCGTGGAAGTGGAGCACGACGCCGTCGCGCAGATCAGGAACATCGCTTCGCTGCCCGTCCTGGCCGGGCCCGTGGCGGTAATGCCCGACGTGCACCTGGGCAAGGGGGCGACGGTGGGCTCGGTCATCGCCACGCGGGCGGCAGTCATACCGGCGGCGGTGGGCGTGGACATCGGCTGCGGCATGTGCGCGGTCAGGACTTCGCTGCGCGCCGAAGATTTGCCCGACTCGCTGTCGGGTCTGCGCGCATCGATCGAGTCCATGGTGCCCGTGGGCTTCAGCGCCCACGACCAGCCCGTGAGCACCCATGGCGACGGCTTGTTCGGCATTGCGCTCAAGCGCAGGGGCGAAGCGCTCCATGCCCGCTACGACAAGCTTCGCATCATGGCGCGGGTCGGAAAGTTCAACCACGCGCGTGTATGGGCGCAACTCGGCACCCTGGGCGGCGGCAACCACTTCGTGGAGCTTTGCCTGGATGAGTCCGGCGGCGTGTGGATCATGCTGCACTCGGGTTCGCGCAACGTGGGCAAGACCATCGGCGAAACCGCCATCGGCATGGCGCGCGAAGAGGCGGTGCGGCGCGAGCGGCACCTGCCCGACCGAGACCTGGCGTGGCTCGACGAGGGAACCGAAGCCTTTGGGGAGTATGTGGAAGGTCTGCGTTGGGCGCAGGACTACGCGGCCCATAACCGTAACCTGATGCTGCACGCGGTGCTCAAGGCGATGCGCGCACGGTTCGGGCGTCCCGTGGGCGCCGCGGAACATGCGGTGAACTGCCACCACAACTACGCCTGCATCGAGGAGCACCTCGGCGCCCGGGTATGGATCACCCGCAAGGGTGCGGTGTCTGCGGGCGCCGGGGAACTCGGCATCATCCCGGGCTCCATGGGTGCGAAGTCCTACATCGTACGCGGCAAGGGCAACGCCGAGTCCTATTGCTCCTGTTCCCATGGCGCCGGCCGGCGCCTGAGCCGCGGTGCCGCCAAGCGCGCTTTCTCGCTTGACGACCTGCGCGAGCAGACCGCCGGTGTGGAGTGCCGCAAGGACGAAGGTGTGATCGACGAGATTCCGGGTGCGTACAAGGACATCGACTCCGTGATGGCCGCGCAGTCCGACCTTGTGGAAGTCGTGCACACCTTGAAGCAGGTGCTGTGCATCAAGGGTTGAGGCGAAGCGGGATCGGACGCTGTCCGTGCTCGCCCCTGCGCCCCTGGCCCGGATCGGCTGCAGCGGTCGCGGTAAGTGCTCGCGTGCTCGGTTCGTGGCGCGCAGTGGCCGAACACGACATCCAACCAAGAGAGGAGATCGAAATGGTTGCCGTGCTGCGACTCGACGCTGCGGGCGTGCCGCATCGGTGGATCAGCGCGGAAGATGCCGTCACCTGCAGCGCCAGAGGCCTGGTGCTGTGGGAGATCGGCGCGCCCATCAGGACGCTGCGCGGCGGCATCAACGCGCGCACCGGGGTGCGATCGCGCATGAACGTGAGGCCAGTCATCGCGCTGGCGGGTGCAAGCTGGTGTGCACAGGAATTCCGCACCCCGGCGCCGCAGCGGCGGCTGGTACTTGCCCGTGACCGTTACACCTGCGCCTATTGCGCACAGGTATTCCCGGAGTCGCAGCTTACGGTGGATCACATCCTCCCGGCCTCGCGCGGCGGTGCGTACAGCTACATGAACCTGCTGGCCGCCTGCCGCGGCTGCAACGGCAAGAAGGGCGCGCGGACGCCGGAGGAGGCGGGCATGCTGCCCATCTGGCTGCCGTACTCGCCGTGCAGGAACGAGGCGTTCCTGCTCAGCAACAGGCGCGTGCTTGCCGATCAACATGAGTACCTGGCGGCCCGACTGCCGAAGCATTCGCGGCTTCGGCTGCAGTAATCCGGGGGGCTTTGGAACCCCGGCGCGCGTACACCGCGTGCCGGGCGCCCAAGGCCCGCCTGGCTGGCGAAGCGGTATGCAACGGGGAACGGCGCATCAGGCACGCCTGATCAAGCCGGCACCCAAAACCTCGACCCCATGGAGGCAAACATGAAAACGAACATCCCACACTGCTTTCGAGACCGAGCCGCCACGGCAGGCCATCTCCAAGCGCCGGCGCGGCGCTGATACGGAGGCCCGCGTCAAGCGCGGCCTGCGCATCATCGGCACGGGCAAGGTCCTGGTGGAAAAGCTCGGCCGCATGGATCCATGCCCGTGCGGCTCTGGCCGCCGGTTTCAAGAACTGCTGCATGCACACCGGCCGGTTTCGACGGCATGCGGCGCAACGATTACCACCGCGATTGAGGATTCGTGCTTGACGCGGTGCTCCCGAGTTCTCACGACAAACCGCCGACAGCGGGTTCGTCTTCTGGCATGCGCCGGGACGACCTGGCGCGTACTCCCGCCCCTGTCGTTGGAGACACGCGTACCGCGGTGGGGCGTCGAGTGAACAGTCTCGGTCTGGCGAATCGGTAGACGCGCGCGCCCAAGGGCGCGCAGTGAGGGTTCGAGTCCCTCGATCGAGAGCATCCCTAGCTCAGTGGGTAGAGCAATGGCCTCATAAGCCATCGGTCGCGGGTTCGACTCCCGCGGGATTCCGCTCCGCAAGGAGCATCTGCCACACCAGGGTACGGCCTCGGCTGTCGTGCGTTTGCCTGCGCGCCACACGCGCAGGGCCGGCGCACGCCAGCACCGCCCCCCAGGCTCGCGCCGCGTCGGCGCGTTTCACCAAGCCGGGTCCTACGGCGGCGATCACGCCAGCAGCATGGGCGTATCTCCAGCGGTACGACCGGCCCCTGTGACACGCAAAGCGATGGCCCGCCTGTGGGGCGGGAGGCCCATGCCCGCCGCTTTTCCAGCGCCCTGGCCGGCGCTCATTGGCAATCCGGATTCGCGGCCGGCCCGGCTGGAGCCGCCGCCGCCCCATCCGCCAGCCCATGGCTGGTGTCCAGCCGCTTTGTTCGAGGGAACATCATGAATGCTCCGTTTCGCGAGTTTCTGGTCAAGAAAGACGAACGCGCCCTGCTGTTTCGCAAGGGCGACTTTGTGCGCGTGCTGCATGCGGGCGAATACCGCTTCTTCGATCCTTTCAAGCGGCTGACGCTCGAGGTCTTCCCGCTTGCCCGTACCGCCTTCGAGCACCGGCTGGCGGACTACCTGCGCGCGGCGGAGCCGGCCCTGGTGGAGCGCGAGTTCCACGATGTGCTGCTTGGCGCGAGCGAGGTGGGGCTGCGCTACGAGAACGGCGTGCTGGTGGAGGTTTTGGCGCCCGGCACCCGCCAGCTGTACTGGAAGGGTTTCGTGCAGGTGCGGGTGACGCGCGTGGACATCAGCGAGCTGCTGGCATTGCCCCACAACCTGGTTCAGCAGCTCGGCAGCGCCGCCGGCCGCACGAAGGTAGCGGGTGCCGAGCAGGTGCTGGCGGTGCAGGTGCCCCAGCACCATGTGGCCCTGCTGTTCGCGGATGGCAAGGCGCACGGCCTGCTGCAGCCGGGACTGCACGCGTTCTGGAAGTTCAACCGTGAGCTGCGTACCGAGCTTGTGGACCTGCGCATCCAGGCGGTCGAGGTGGCGGGCCAGGAGATTCTCACCAGGGACAAGGTGGCGCTGCGCATCAACTTGAACGCGGGCGCGCGCTTCGTGGACGTGGCGACCGCGTTCGCGCAGCAGGCCAAGCCGCTCGACTGGCTGTACCGCGAATTGCAGTTTGGCCTGCGCGCGGCCGTGGGCACCCGAACCCTCGACGAGTTGCTGGAGGACAAGGGCGCCGTGGACCGCAGCGTGGCCGAGCACATGGGTGCCCGGGTGCGTGACAGTGGTCTGGAAGTGGTGAGCGTCGGCGTGAAAGACATCATCCTTCCGGGTGAGATGAAGGCCATCCTCGCAAAGGTGGTGGAGGCCGAGAGGATTGCGCAGGCCAACGTCATCCGTCGCCGAGAGGAGACCGCGGCCACCCGCAGTCTGCTCAACACCGCCAAGGTGATGGAAGATTCGCCGGTGGCCCTGCGGCTCAAGGAACTGGAGGCCCTGGAGCGCGTGACCGAGAAGATCGACCGGATCTCCGTTTACGGCGGCCTTGACGGCGTGCTGAAGGATCTCGTGAAGATCCGTGTCTGAAGACCGTGCGGCGGCGCCCCCGGCTGTGGACAGGGGGCGCCGTTGCAGGCGCCACGGCGTTGCGTGTGGCACGGTAATGCAGTGGGCCTTATTCTCCCGGGCGCCGGGTTAACCGCGCCCGCGTTGCGCAGGCCGCAGGAACAGGGCCAAGGCTCTGCACACCCAACGACGTATCTATCTCTGGAGATCACAGTCATGAAGAACAGGCCTCACGATTCGCGATTCCATCCGGCCCCCATGGACGATGCGTCCCGCCGGCAATTCCTGCGGGCGGCGGCGGGCCTTGGCGCGGCCTCCGCCCTGCCCCTGTTTCCGGGCGCCGCGCTGGCGCAGGGCGATCCCGCCCGGCTGCAGAAGGTGCTGGATGATTCCGTGGCCGCGAACCGCTTTCCGTTTGTGGTGGGCATGACCGGCAACGCCTCGGGCGTGACCTTCTCGGGCGCCTCGGGGGATGCGGCGCCGGGCCTGAAGGCTGCGCCCGACACGGTGTTTCGCATCTTCTCCATGACCAAGGCGGTGGGGTCCACCGCCGCCATGATTCTCATCGACCGGGGCAAGATGTCCTTCGACACCCCCGTGCAGGAGGTGCTGCCCGAGTTCGCCGACATCCAGGTGCTCGACGGCTGGGACGGCGACAAGCCCAGGCTGCGGGCGCCCCGGGTCAAGGCCACCGCGCGCCACCTGGCCACCCACACCTCGGGCCTGGAGTACGAATTCTGGCGTCCCGAGGTGGCCGAGTTCCTGGGCAAGACCAAACGCCCGTCGATCCTGGCGGGCACCAAGGACGCGCTGTTCTACCCCATGACCACCGACCCGGGCGTGCGCTGGGGCTATGGGCCCTCCATCGACTGGCTGGGCCTGATGGTGGAGAAGATCAGCGGCCAGCGCATCGACGCGTTCCTGAAGGCCAACCTGTTCGAGCCTCTCGGCATGACCGACACCGACGTGGAAGTGCGGCCCCACATGCAGCCGCGCCTGGCAGCGGTGAAGGCCCGGGGCGCCGACGGCAAGTTCGGCGACTTCCCCCTGGCGCCGCCCGCCAGCCCAGAGGTGTACGGCATGGGCCACGCGCTGTACTCAACGCCCCAGGACTACATGCGCTTCCTGCGCATGTTCCTCAATCGCGGCACGTTGAACGGCAAGCGCGTGCTCAAGGACAGCAGCGTGCAGCAGATGCTGGCCAACCAGATGGGCCCCGTCAAGTTCGAGAAAATGGTCACCGCCGTTCCCCCGGTGACAGCGGATTTCGATCCCTTCCCCGGCACCGTCAAGACCCACAGCTTCGCCTTCATGCGCAACGAGTCGGACATCCCGGGGCGGCGGCGCGCGGGCTCGCAGAGCTGGGCGGGGGTGCTCAACACCCACTACTGGTTCGACCCGCGGAGCGACCTGGCCGGGATCATCATGACCCAGACGCTGCCCTTCGTGGAGCCGCCGCTCATGGCCGCCTACGAGGAGTTCGAGAAGGCCGCCTACGCCCGAGCCTGACCTGGCGCACGGGGTCGGCGCCGCAGGCGCCGCGGCCAGCCGCTACAGGCTGGCCGTGGCGGTCCGCCAGGGTCTGGGCGGCACCATCTCCGCGCCGTGGCCGGAACAGCCGTGTCTGGAGGTCTCGGCGCGTACCCGAACGCTCCTATACTCAACCTGTTCGAAAACCCACGCGGGTTGGTCTGCTGGCGCATCCCTGCCCTGGTGGTGTGCACGGTGCTGGCAGGCTCTGCATGACCACGGCCACCGGCCGATTCCCCGACAATTTGGCGACCGTCTGCATGCTTCAACTGGACATCCTGACCGCGCTTGCGATCTGCGGCGCCGGCGCCCTGACCGGGGCTGCTCTGTTGCGGCCCTCCCTGGCCCATGACATGGGCTCGGGGGAGGTGTTGCGCATCAGCCGCGGCGCCTATGCGCTCATTGGCGTGGGGGCAACGCAGATCGTGCTGCATCCCTCGCCCTTGCCCCTCTGGAGCCTTGCCACGTTGTCCTATTCGACGGTGTCCGGGCTGGCGGTGATGGCCTGGGCCATGGCAGCCCTGTCGGGTGGCGTGGTGTCACGGCGTTTGCTGGCGCCCATGCTGGCGTTGTTGTTGCTCGCGCTGCTGGCGGTGCTGCCGCTGGGCGTCCGGGGACTGACGTGGTTCGTTGCCTGGGGTTTGTCGGCGGCCAGCCTGCTGGTGGTTGTGATGGGCCGCCGGCTGGTGCTGCGGCCACGGGGCCTGGACGAGGCGTTCGCCGGCATCGTGATTCTCATCACCGCGGTCAGCAGCCTGTTGCGGACTATCTATCTGTTCACCTGGGACGGCCCGTACGAGCCGCACCTGCTGCACGTTCCGCCGTACATGCACACCCCCTATGCGATCATGTACGGCGTGCTGTCTCTCGTGGTGAACATGCTGGTGTTCAACATTCTCGGCAGCCGTCTGCAGGTCAAGCTGCGCCGGCGCGCGACTACCGATGCGCTCACCGGCGCCCTGTCGCGCCCGGCGTTTGCCGAAGGCGCCGCGCAACTGATGGAGCGGCTGCAGTCCGGCAAGGACCGGCTGGCCGTGATCATCATCGACATCGACCACTTCAAGCAGGTCAACGACCGCTTCGGGCACGCCGGTGGCGACGCGGTACTGCGGATGGTGGCCGCCCTCCTGCAGGCCCAGCTGCGCCCTGAGGCACTGCTGGCCCGGTTCGGCGGCGAGGAATTCGTCGTGCTGGCGCCCGTTGCCGACGTGCCGGTTGCCCGCGGCGTGGCGGAGCGGCTGCGCTGCGCGCTGGCTGAGGCCCAGTGGGACGCCATCGTGCCGGGGCTGGAGGGGGTCACCGCCAGTGTCGGTGTCACGCTGCTGGAGCCTGGCGAGTCGGTGGAGCGCGCCCTGGCCCGCGCCGATGATGCCCTCTACCGCGCCAAGCACGGCGGGCGCAACCAGGTGCAGATCGGCCTGTTCGCGGCCTGAGGGCCCGCTCCCGGCCTGCGGCTGGCGGGGTGCGACAACGTGTCGCATTCCCCTGGGGCTGCTGCTTCGCGACACTGCTGGCCTTCGCGCCCGTTCGCGGCGCCGTGCCGTACGTTTCGCCTGCCGAGCCGCCATGCACCCAGACCTGTTCCTGCCGCACCGCCGCGCCGCCATGCACCCAGACCTGTTCCTGCCGCACCGCCGCGCCCGGTGTTACCTGTTCGCGCTCGTGGCTGCCTCGCTGGGGGCTTCAGCGCTGACGCCGGGACAGGCGGCGGCCCAGACGGCGTCGCCCCCCGGCCTGTCCGCGCCCGCCGTGGTGGTGACGGCCACCCGCGAGCGCGTGCCGCTGGTGCTCACGCCCGCCTCGGTGGGTGTGGTGAGCGAGCAGGATATCGCCGGGTTGCGCCCCACCCATCCTTCGCAAGTGCTTGGCCGCGTGCCCGGTGTGGCCGTGGCGGTGACCAACGGCGAGGGCCACACCACCGCCATCCGCCAGGGCTTCACCACCAGCCCGGTGTACCTGTTCCTGGAAGACGGCGTGCCTACGCGCTCCACCGGGTTCTTCAACCACAACGCGCTCTACGAGATCAACGTGCCCCAGGCCGGCGGCGTCGAGGTCACGCGCGGGCCGGGCAGCGCCCTGTACGGGTCCGATGCCATCGGCGGGATCGTCAACGTGCTCACCCGCCGGCCGCCCGAGGCGCGGGAGTTTTCGCTCTCGGCGGAGGCCGGCGCCCACGGCTGGGCGCGGCTGCTGCTCGACGGCGGCACGCGCTCGGGCAACGACGGCGTGCGCGCCAGCCTCAACCTCACCCACACCGACGGCTGGCGCGACTTCACTGGCTATGACCGGCAGGGCGGCACCTTCCGCTGGGACCGGGAGATCGACTCCGACACCGCGCTTCGTACGGTGCTCAGTTTTTCCAACATCGACCAGCAGACCGGCGCCAACTCGCCCCTGGTGGAGGCCGACTACCGCCACAACCCCACCCGCAACAACACCCCCATCGCCTATCGCAAGGTGCAGGCGGTGCGGCTGTATTCCGCCTGGGAACGGCGCTTCGGGGCTAGCCTGCTCAGCATCACGCCCTTCGTGCGCCACGACGCCATGGACCTGCTGGCATCATTCACCCTCGCCTCCGATCCCACCGTGTTCGACACATCCAACCAGTCCTACGGCCTGCAGGCCAAGTGGCGCAGCGACTTCCAGCCGCTTCAGGCGCGGCTCATCGGCGGCGTGGACGTGGACGTGAGCCCCGGCGGGCGGGTGGAGGACAGGCTCAACGTGAGCACCACTGGCAGCGGCGCCTCGCGCGTGTTCCAGGCCTACACCGTCGGGCCGCGCATCTACGATTACGACGTGACCTTCCGCGGCGTGTCGCCCTACCTGCATGGCGAGATCTCGCCGCTCGCGCCCCTGCGCCTCACGGCGGGGGTGCGCTACGACGACTTGAGCTACCACTTCGACAACCGCTTCGGCGCTACGCCCGTGGCGGCTGCGGGCCGCTTCTACGGCCAGGCGCCCGACACCACCCTGGGCTTTTCGCGCCTGAGCCCCAAGCTGGGCGCCACCTGGGCGCTGGCGGATAACCTGCACGCCTTTGCCTCCTTCAACGAGGGCTTCCGGGTGCCCTCGGAGAACCAGTTGTTCCGCCCCGCCAGCGCCGCCACCGCGGCCCAGGCCAATGCCTCGGCGCAATCGGCGCTGCGCCTGAAGCCCATCACCGCCACCCAGGCGGAGCTGGGCCTGCGCGGCCGGCTCGGCCCCGTGGCCTTCGACGTGGCGGTCTACGAGCTGCGCAAGAAGGACGACATCGTCTCGCTGCGCGACACGGTCACCAATCTCACCGAGTCGGTGAATGCGGGCGAGACCCGCCACCGCGGCATCGAGCTGGGCGCCGAGGCGCCCTTGTCCAGCACGCTGTCCGCCGGCATGGCGCTGTCCTGGGCGCGCCACACCTACGAGCAGTGGCAGGCCTTCAGCACGAGCAGCGGCCAGAACGTGGATTTTTCCGGCAAGCGTATCGAGGCGGCGCCGCAGTTCCTGGGCAATGGGCGCCTGACCTGGGCGCCGCGCGACGCGCTGCGCCTGCAACTGGAGTGGATTCGCATCGGGTCCTACTGGATGGATCAGGCCAACAGCACCCGCTACGGCGGTCACGACCTCTTCAACCTGCGCGCCAACTGGGCGCTGGGCCGGGGCGTGTCGCTGTTCGGCGCGGTGCTGAACCTGGCTGATCGGCGCTATGCCGACAGCGCGTCCATCTCCTCCAGCACGCCGGTGTATTCCCCCGGGCTGCCGCGCACCCTGTACGCGGGCGTGGAGCTGCGCTGGTGAGGCGGCGCGCCGCGGCGGCGCTGCTGGGTGCCGCACTGCTGGCGGCCTGTGCCGGCGCGCGCGCACAGCACGCCCACGGCGGCCTGGGGGCCTCGGCGGCCTTCGACGCCCAGGGCCGGCTCTGGGCGGCCTACCGCCACCAGGGCCGGGTAGCGGTGCGGGCCTCCGAAGACCTGGGCGCCACCTGGTCGGAGCCACGCTTCGCCAGCCCCGAGAACGAGCCTGTGGCCGCCGACGGCGACGCGCGGCCCAAGATCGCCACCGCGCCCGGCGGGCGGGTGTACGTCACCTGGACGCGCCCCCTGTCGCGCCCCTACACGGGCGAGATCCGCTTCGCCCGTTCCGTGGATGGCGGGCACAGCTTCTCCGAAGCGCTCACGGTGCACACCGACCGCCAGGAGATCACCCACCGCTTCGACGCGCTCACGGTACTGCCCGATGGCCAGGTGGTGGTGGCCTGGATCGACAAGCGCGACCTCGAGGCGGCCAGGGCGCGCGGCGAGGCCTACCGAGGCGCCGCCGTGTATGCCGCCGCCTCGGCGGACGGCGGCGCCAGCTTCGCGCGCGACTTCAAGGTCGCCGATCACAGTTGCGAGTGCTGCCGCCTCGCGCTGCTGCCCCGGGCCGACGGCAGCATCGCCATGCTGTGGCGCCACGTGTTCGAGCCCGACATCCGCGACCACGCGCTCGCCAGCTTCCGGCCCGACGGCCAGGTGCAGCCGCTGCGGCGCGCCACCTTCGATGACTGGCGCGTGGACGCCTGCCCGCACCACGGGCCGTCGCTGGCCGAAGACGCCCAGGGCCGGCTGCATGCGGTGTGGTTCACCCTGGGCCCGCGCGCGCCCGGCGTGCACTACGGGCGGCTGGTGGAGGGCGGCGTGGAGGCCGGGCGCCGGGTGGGCGGCGAGGATGCCGCCCATGCCGACATCGCCGTGACGGGCATGCGCGTGGCGGTGGCGTGGAAGGGCTTCGACGGCAGCCGCACGTGGCTGCGTGCGCTGCTCTCCGAAGATGGCGGCGAGCACTGGCAGGAACTTGCGCTGGACGCCACCGAGGGCGCCTCGGACCAGCCGCGGGTGCTGACCCACGACGGCCGGTTTTTCGTGTTCTGGCACACCCGCGAGCGTGCGCTGGGCGTGTGGCGCCTGCCGTGATCACGCGCCGGCGGCTTCTGGGCCTGGGCTTGATGCTGGCCGTGGCGCCCGCTCGGGCTGGCGCGCTGCGTCCCTTCGGGCTTGGCAGCTTCGAGGAAATCCGCCGCGCCAACGCCGGCCGCGCCCATGTGGTGGCCTTCTGGTCCGTAACCTGCGCGCCCTGTCACGAGGAAATGCCGGTGTGGCGCGAACTGCGACGGCGCCGGCCCGACGTGCCGCTGGCTCTGGTGTCCACCGACGGCCTGCCCGAAGCCGCTGGCGTGGAAGCCCGGCTGGCCGAGCATGGCCTTGCCGATGCACCCGCCTGGATCTTTGCCGACGAGCGCGTGGAGCGGCTGCGCCACAGCATCGACCGCGGCTGGCGGGGTGAACTGCCGCGCACGTACCTGGTGGATGCCAGGGGAGGCACGGAGGCGCTCACCGGGCGTGTGCAGTGGCACGCCCTGGCCGACTGGCTGGCGCGCGCCCCGGCGCGCTGACACCCGCGGCCTTCGCGGGAGGCCGCGCGCCCCTCAGGCAGCCGCGGCCGAGCCGCCGAAACGTTCGGCCAGGATGCGGCTGGCGGGTACGCCCGCCCCCAGCAGCGTGCCGGTGACCGCCTCCACGAAGGCCGTGGGCCCGCACACGAGGGCCCGCAAAGGGCTGTGGCCCCACCGAGCCAGTTGTTCGGCCACGGCCCGTTCGTCGAAGCGTCCTTCGTGATCGCCGGGCCGCTCGGCAGGTCCGCGGGTTGTGGCGATTACCACCCGCAGCGCTGGATCGGCGCGCTCCAGCGCATCCAACTCTTCGGGGTACGCCGCCTCCTCGAAGCGCCGCACGGAATACAGCAGCAGGGTGGGCATGCCCGGCGCCCGCGCGGCGCGCTCGCGCACCATGGAGAGCAAAGGCGCGATGCCCGAGCCGCCGCCGGCCAGCAGCAACGGCCCGCGGTCCTCGGGGCGCCACAGGAACACCCCGCCCAGCGGCCCCTTCACCTCGAAGGTGTCGCCCGGCGCTGCCACGTCAACGAACCAGGGCGACACCTCGCCGCCGGGCAACGACTCCACCAGCAGCTCCGTCTCGGCCGCACCGGGCGCGGAGGCGATGGAGTAGGGGCGCCGGGCGTGGTAGCCGTCCGCGGCGGTGAGGCGCACGTCCAGGTGCTGGCCGGCCACGTGGGGCGCGGTGGGTGCTCGCAGGAAGATGCTGCGCAGGCGCGGCGTGCGCGCCTGGGTGCGGGTGATGGTGGCGGCCACCCAGGGCAAGGCCCGCGGCGCGCCGCCAGCGAGCACGGCGCTCATGAATCGGAGTCGTAGCGCTGCTCGCGCCACGGGTCGCCGCGCATGTGATAGCCGCGGGTTTCCCAGAAGCCGGGCTCGTCGCGCTCGGTGAACTGCAGCGCGCGGATCCACTTGGCCGATTTCCACAGGTACAGGTGCGGCACCAGCAGGCGCGCCGGACCGCCGTGGGCCGCATCCAGGGGTTTGCCCTCATAGCGCAGCGCCACCATGGCCTGGCCGCCCGTGAGGTCGGCCGTGGGCACGTTGGTGGAGTAGTCGTCGAAGGACCAAGCCAGCGTGAAGGGCGTGGGTGCGGCGAGCCCGGCGGCCGCCAGAATGTGATCCACCAGCACGCCTTCCCACGGCGTGTCGAACTTCGACCAGGTGGTGACGCAGTGGATGTCGCAGGTGAGGGCCGTCTGGGGCAAGGCGTTGAAGGCCTCCCAGTCCCAGCTTGCCACCTCGCGCGGGCCCACCTTGAGGGAAAAGCGCCACGCGCGCAGGTCCACCGGCGGCGTGGGGCCTGCGGAGAGCACGGGAAAATCCACCGTGCGCGACTGGCCGGGCGGCAGCCGCCGCGCCAGGTCGGGGCCCAGGGGGCGGCCGGTGAAGCCTCGAGTGGTCATGGCATTTCCCGCGGAGTCGATGATCGAAGGGCCGGAAGGGTAACGCATCCCGGACGCGGGGTTGCCGCGTCCGGGTTCGCCGCCGCGCGGCGACCGCCCCGCGCTCAGGCGCGGGCCGGCGTCACCGCCAGGCGTCGGCGTAGTCGCGCGCGAAGGCCGCGAAACTCCGGGGCGCGTGCCCGGTGAGCTGCCGCACATCGTCGCTGGTGCCCGCCGCCCAGCCGTTACGCACCACATCGTTCAGGCTCGCGAGCCAGTCCACCACCGCCGGCGGTATGCCCATGCTGGTCATGGCTGCCCGGGCCGCCTCCGGCGGCACGTCCACGTAGCGCACTTCGCGCCCCAGGGCCTGCGACACCGCGGCCATCTGCGCGGCATCGCTGAGCGCCTCCGCGCCAGTGAGGGTGTAGGTCCGGCCGGCGTGGGCGGCGGGGTTGGTGAGCACCGCCGCCGCCGCCTCGGCGATGTCGCGCACGTCCACCATGGCCGTGGCGCCATCGCCATGGGCGGCGTGGAGCGTGCCGGAGCGGATCTGGCCGGCGTTGAAATTCACGTGGTTCTGCATGAAGAAGGCGGGCCGCAACAGGGTCCAGGCCATGCCGCTGTTCATCACCAGCCGGTCGATCTCGCCCTGCAACCGCGCGATGGGCACGGGGCTGTCGGGGTCGGCGCCGGCGGCGGAGGAGCGCACCACGTGGCGAATTCCCGCCCGCCGCGCCGCCTCGAGGGCGTTGCGTGCCAGCTGCACCTTCTCTGGCACCAGCGGCAGCAGCAGGAACAGGGTGTCGAAGCCGCCCATGGCGGCCTCCAGCGTGTCGGGCCGCGCGAAGTCGCCCACCACCATGGGTACACCGCCGGTGGTGGCGGCAGGGCGCGAGCGCATGGCGGCGAAGGAGGCGCCGCGGCGCGAGAGTTCAGCCACCAGGGCCGAGCCGATGGTGCCCGAGGCACCGGTGACGAGAATGCGATTGCTCATGACGTTGTTCCTTTCGGTTGAGTGAAGACGGAGCGCATGGTGACCGGCTAGAGGGGCAACCGAAAGACATAAAATGTCACATCACTTTCAACTCATATTTGAAGGTAACCATGCCCAGGCTTGAACGTCTCGTGGCCTTCGTGGAATCCGCCGCCACCGGAAGCTTCTCGGCCGCGGCGCGCAAACTCGACCTCACGCCGGCGGCGGTGAGCAAGAGCGTGCTCAAGCTCGAAGACGAGCTGGGCCTGCGGCTGTTCAACCGCTCCACCCGCCAGCTCAGGCTCACACACGAGGGCGAGCGCTTCCTCGCCCGGGTGGCGCCCGGCCTGCGCAGCCTGGACGAGGCGGTGGCCGAGGTGGCGCAGGGCGCCGGGGTGCCCCGCGGGCGGGTGCGCATTTCCGCGCCGCTGGGCTTCGGGCGGCGCTACGTTATGCCCTGCCTGCCGGGGGTGATGGCCCGGCACACGCTGATCCAGGTGGAGTTGAGCCTGACGAACCGCCAGGTGGACCTGGTGGCCGAGGGATTCGACATCGGCGTGCGCGGCGGCGTCCTGGAAGACTCCGCCCTGGTGGCCCGGCGGGTGGCGCGGCTGCCCCTGGTGCTGGTGGCTTCGCCCGCTTACCTGCGGCGCCGCGGTGCGCCGCAGCGCGAGGCCGACCTGGCGGGGCACGATCTGGTGGGCGTGCGGCTGGAGTCCGGGGCGGAGATTCCCTTCATGTTCCGCGGCCGTGCGGGCGGCCCGCGCCCCTACCCGGCCGATGCCGCCCGGCTGTGGCTGTCCGACCCCGAGGCCGCGCTCGATGTGGCGCTGCTGCACGCGGGCATCGCCCAGGCCGGCCTGCATCACGCCATGCCGTTCCTGCGCACGGGGCGGCTGAAGGTCCTGCTGGTGGGCGAGCACGATGCGGGTGATCGGGAGATCGCGCTGCACTATCCCCACCGGCAATATCTCGCGCCGCGCGTGCGGGTGGTGGTGGACGCCCTGCTCGAGGCGCTGTCGGGCCACGAAGACCTCCAGGCGATGCCGGCCAAGCTGCCGCGGGAGTGGCTTGCCTGAGAGGTCGAGGGCGTCGGGCGGCGCCGCCTTCCCGGTCCGGCCGGTGCGACAATGCGCGCCCCGCCGCCATGTCCCATTTCCTGCAGCAACTCTCCCTGTCCGCGCCGCACTTCACCCTGGTGCTGGCGGGCTTCCTGCTGGCGGCCTCCGGCCGATGGCCCAAGGCGGTGAGCGATGCGCTGGCCATGTTCGTGTTTTCCGTGGCCGTGCCCGCGCTGCTGTTTCGCCTCATGAGCGATCCGGCGCGCCTGCCGCCGGTGCAGTGGCGGCTGCTGGCGGCATTCTTCGGCGGGTGCCTGGTGACCTTCGCCCTCGGGCGGCTGACGGGCGCGGCTCTGTTCCGCCTCGACGGCGTGCAGCAATCGGTGTTCGCGCTGGGCGGCGTGTTCTCCAACAACGTGCTGCTCGGCATTCCGCTGGCCAAGGCCATGCTGGGCGAGGCTGCGCTGCCCTTCGTGGCGCTGGTGATCGTGTTCAACTCCCTCACGCTGTGGACGGTGGCCACGGTGTCGGTGGAATGGGCGCGCCACGGCGCGCTGTCCGCACGCGGCTTCCTGCAAACCGTGCGCAAGGTGCTCACCACCCCGGTGATCGTGGGCGTGCTGGCGGGCGCGGCGGTGGGCGCCACGGGCATCCGCCTGCCGGCCATGGTGGACGAACCGCTGCGGCTCACCGCCGAGGCCGCGGTGCCGCTGGCGCTGATCGTGGTGGGCATGGGGCTGGCGCAACACGGCTGGCGCGCGGGCTGGCGGGTGGGCCTGGGCATCACCGCGCTCAAGTTGGTGGTGCAGCCGCTGGTGGTGCTGGGCGCGGCGCTGTTGCTGGGCCTGCCGCCCCTGGAGCGTCAGGCCGTGGTGCTGCTGGGCTCGCTGGCCGTGGGCGTGAACGTGGCTGTCATGGCGCACCAGTTCAACGCGCTGCAGGGGCCGGTGGCATCGAGCATGGTGCTGTCCACGGCGTTGTCGGCCTTCACTACGCCCCTGGCCATCGCGCTGGCGGCGCCCTGAGCGCCTACCGCCGCACGGCCTTCCAGTCCACCTCGAGGGGCGCGAATTGCGTCCCGGCCGGCACCTTGGCCTCCACGGCCGCGAACCGCTCTTCGCTCGCCGGGTGGGAGGACAGCAGCGCCGGCACGGCGCCGCCCTGGGCCGCGAGCTTGCGGAAGAACACCGCCATGCCGCGCGGGTCGATACCCGCACGCACCAGCGCCTCCACACCGCGGGCGTCGGCATCGCGCTCCTGCTCCCGTGAAAAGCTCAACCGCGCCAGGTCCCGCGCCCAGGCGGCCGCCACCGAACCGCCCGCCTCGCCCAGGGCCAGTTGCAGCGCCATGCCCAGGCCGGCGGCCTGCACCAGGCCGCGCAGGCCGTGGCGGCGCTCCACGTGCTGCACCTCGTGGGCCAGCACGCCAGCCACTTCCTCGGCCCGCTCGGCCTGCTCCAGCAGGCCGGTGTGCAGCACCACGAACCCGCCGGGCATGGCGAAGGCGTTCACCGAGGCATCCCGGGCCACGTGGAACTCGTAGGGGTAGGGCGACCCGCGGGTGAGGCGCGCGCCGATCTCGCGGATCGCGGGCAGCGCCGGGTGGTCCTCCACCAGTTGCAGCGCGGCCTTCTGCTGGGCGGCGGCCGCCTTGCCCAGGGCGATCTCCGTCTCCACGGGGATGCGCGCCACCACCCAGTCCACCACCTGGCCGCTGAAGACGAGCAGCGCGCCGACCACCAACAGCGGCAGCACCACCAGCGCGGCGATGAGCGTGGCCGACAGCCGGCGCGTGCCACGCCCGGCAGCCGGTGCGGCGCGGCGAGCGGCCGGCAGGAAAGGCGCCAGGGCGGCGCGGGTGGCGGCGTCGCTCACCACCAGCGCCAGCGTGGCCCCGCCCTCGGTCCACTGCAGCGTAAGCGTGCCCGCGCCGTAGTCGCTGGCGCGCACCTCCAGGGCGCTCCACGCCACTGGCGCGGCGCTGCGGATGCCCGGCAGTTGCAAGCCCTCGGCCGCGGCCTGCACCGCCACGGTGACACCGCCAGGCGCGAGGCCGGGGCCGTACAGCAGCCCCGTGCCCTCACCGCTCGCGGGAGCGCCTGTAGCGCTTGCAGGTTCAGTTTCGACTGGCATTGTTGCCTCAACAGCCGGTTTCAGCGTCGCGCCGCTTCCGGCGCGTCCGCTGCGACGCCGGATCGGACACAGGCATCAACGGACAGCAACGAAGTCTTCCGCAAAGACAAAGGTGGAGTAGATCGGCGCGGCTCTTGTTGCTGCGGGGTAGCCATTCAAGAAGGGTCACGCCGCACCGCTCCAGAGGCGGAACTTGACGTGCTTTGAAGCAGACCGGAAGTCGTTGTCTGTACTGAGCAAGACAAGGTCGTGCCTCATGAACAGCTGGATCAGCACCGCGTTGATCGTTCCAATCTGAACGCCGTTCTTTCGACAAGTATTGCGGACTTCC
This sequence comes from Rhodocyclaceae bacterium, assembly GCA_020248405.1. Lineage (GTDB taxonomy): Bacteria > Pseudomonadota > Gammaproteobacteria > Burkholderiales. Next base: position 20,752 of record JADCHQ010000025.1, read on the forward strand.
GCGGCTTCGATGTGGTCGGCGCGATCGGGTTGGAGGAGCGCCAACGCGGCAAACCTCTCGATCAGCTGGCTACGCGCCTTAGGTCCAGAAAAGCCCTGGAGCAACTCCTGGAGGACCAACCCGGTCGTGAACACCTGGTCCGCGCCTTCAAGAGCGCTCCGGAGCACTTCTGCAGCCTGGGTGGATGCCCCGGCATCGCGGCGGAAAGCCAGCGACCAGACGGACGTGTCCACGAGCAAACTCACGACTTGCGGGCTCGTTCTGCCTTGTAGTCGTAGGCGGAGTCCCACTCAAGCTTGCCAAACAGCTCGGCTACTCGCCGCTGTTCGCGCCTGGCAATGAATTCCTGGAGCGCGCGTGTCACCGCCGCCTTTTTGGTGGGTGACTATTGTTGGTGTATGGGAGTCCATATACGAAATTTTAGGCGTCAGTCTTTTTTGCCATCTAGCAGTGCTCTGCGACCATCGTGGGTGAAATCCAAGCTATATCCATCGCCGTCAGAGTTTCGGCGAAGTAGCCTCCTCCGCACAAGTTCTCCAATGTCGTACTCTGTCTTAACCCGTTTCTCTTTACTCGTGCTAACTAGCTCGGACTCACTTACGGGACTTCCGAGCTCTTCCACTGCCTGTAGAAGCCGAAACTGACTCGGTTCGAGGCGGTCGTAGAGACGTTCAGCGGGAGATAGCTCTGGCGGGGAAGCAAGGGCCTGCTTGGAATCCAAGGCAGCATTCAATCGCGTAATCTCGTTAGTCAGTTCTTGCACCTGCCCTGCGTGTGTCCGCTCGCGTTGCACGAACTCTGCACGCAACCTTCGAGACTCCTCAATAGTCAATGGTGTCTCGTCGGCGATGCGTTGCTTTGTTTGGTTGATCTCGCGCTGGCGCTTCAAAGTGAATTCATAGATGTAGCGCGCCGGATAGGGATAGAGGAAGACGTAAACGCTCGCGCTAGCGAGCGGGTAGAAGATGCCGCGGGCAAAGATGCTCCATGCATCGGGAAAGGCGATCTTCTCTATCAAATCGAATGTTTGGGACACACTTGCCGAACTGAAGAGGATGACCAGGAACTTATAGTTCCAGGCGCACCAAGCGACCGCAAAGCTACCCAGCAGCGGGCTGGCCAGCCGCTCAACAAGTGTCTGCTTGGCCGAAGTCAACAGGTCGTCGAGAAGCATGAGTATGAAGTTTAAAGCCTAACAAGGCTATCGAGAAAATGCCGCTGACGCGACCAGGCGCTATAGACGAAACGTCGACCATGATTTCGGCGATCTTTGTGCCGGTCGCGGTGGATTATTCCGATCTTCCGAGGGCATGCGGCGATGGCTGTTTCCACTTCGCCCCTCATGTTGCCGGCCTGAACCACATCAGCTTCTTTATGTTTTGGACAAGAGAGTACAACCGCCACTGCGGCTACACCTTCTTCCGGCTTCGCAGCGTGAATTGGTCGAGCGCTTTGTCGTGCCGGTAGGCATACATCCCGCAATCGTTCTCTCTCACTTCGCGTCCTCCCAACACCGATTTTTGGTCCCGAAAACCATCCTCCAACCGCACCTGGCTCTAGCAGCCACCGCCCCGCCTCTTCTCACCTTTCCCCGCCAGTCCGCGAGAGGGGCCAACAGCCCCTCAACAACATCCTCACCTCGCCGGTCGTCGTCAAGCGAGCGACCGGCGCAGCGCAAAAGCCCTCCGGCGGACCCCCATCCCTCACTCGTCGTCGCCGCCCAGCAGGCCGCCCAGCAGGCCGCCGGCCGCGAAGCCGCCCAGCATGGAGCCTTCCTCGCGGGAGCCGCCGCGCTGGGGCGCGGCCGCGAACACGCGGCTTGCCAGCCGCGAGAAGGGCAGCGATTGCAGGTAGATGGTGCCGGGTCCGCGCAGCGCGGCGAAGAACAGGCCCTCGCCGCCGAACAGCGCGGTTTTCACCTTGCCCACGTACTCGATGTCGTACTGCACCGAGGGAGCGAGTGCCACGAGGCAGCCGGTGTCCACCCGCAGCAGTTCGCCGGGGGCGAGATCGCGCTTCATGAGGGTGCCGCTGGCGTGGATGAAGGCCATGCCGTCGCCTTCGAGCTTCTGCATGATGAAGCCCTCGCCGCCAAAGAACCCCACGCCGAGCTTGCGCTGGAAGGCGATGCCCAGGGACACGCCGCGGGCGGCGCACAGGAAGGCATCCTTCTGGCAGATGAAGGTGCCGCCCACCGCCTGGAGGTCGATGGGCACGATCTTGCCGGGGTAAGGTGCGGCGAAGGCCACGCGGCGCTTGCCGCTGCCCTGGTTGGTGTAGATGGTGGTGAACAGCGATTCGCCCGTGAGCAGCCGCTTGCCCGCGCCGAGCAGCTTGCCCATCAGGCCGCCCTGGCTGGCCGACCCGCTGCCGTCGCCGAACACGGTGTCCATGCCGATCTGGTCCTGCATGTACATCATGCTGCCGGCCTCGCCGATGGCGGCCTCGCCGGGGTCGAGCTCGATTTCCACATACTGCATCTCCGAGCCGAAAATCTCGTAATCGATGACATCCGCCGCCATGACGATCTCCTGTAGGGCAACACGTTGGAAACGCAAGGGGCGCGGAGTCTACCGCAGCCGCTGCGCGCCGGTATGCCCATGGAACCTTGGCGCCGCGGCCGGTTCCGAACGGCCATGAATGCCCGCCTCGTCCTCGGCCCGCTGCGTCAGCATCCTGGGCGCACCCTCGTGTCCGTGGCCGCCATCGCCCTGGGCGTCGCCCTGGGTTTCGCGGTACAGACCATCAACGGTTCCGCCGTGGCGGAGTTCGCCCAGGCGGCGCGCCAGTTGGCGGGCAACGCCGACCTGTCGGTCAGTGGCGCGCGGGAGGGCTTCGACGAGGCGGTGTTCGCCGCGCTGGCCGGGCACCCGGCGGTGGCTGTGGCGAGCCCCGTGCTGGAAGTGGAGGCACGCCTGGCCGGGCGGCCGGAGGCGCTGCGCATCGTTGCCCTCGACGCCCTGCGCGCCGGCCGCCTGCAGGGCGCGCTGGTGGAATCCGGCGCCGATTTCACCGATCTGCTGGCGCAGGACACCCTGTTCCTGTCCGCCGAGGCCATGGCATGGCTGCGCGTGGGCCGGGGTGATGTGCTGGAGTTTCAGGCCGGCCTGGGGCGCGTGCGGTTGCGGGTGGCGGGTGTGCTCACGGCCGGTGCGGGCCGGGGCCGGCTGGCGGTGATGGATATTGCCGCCGCCCAGGGCGCCTTTGCGCGCCTGGGCCGCATCACGCGGGTGGACCTGCGGCTCGCGCCGGGAGCCGACGCGGGCGCCCTGGAGCGCGAGGTGGCGCTGCCGCCCGGTACGGCCTTCGAGCGGCCCGCCGAGGCCGGCGAGGCCACGGCGCGCATGACGCGCTCCTACCGCGTGAATCTCAACGTGCTGGCGCTGGTGGCGCTGTTCACGGGGGCGCTGCTGGTGTTTTCCACCCAGGCGCTGTCGGTGGCGCGGCGCCGCGCCCAGATCGCGCTGCTGCGGGTGTGTGGCGTCACACGCGCCCAGGTGCTGCGACTGGTGATGGCCGAGGGCGCGCTGCTGGGCGCGGCCGGGGCGCTGCTGGGGACCGGCTTCATCCTGCTGGCGTTGCGGCTGGTGGGCGGCGATCTGGGCGCGGGCTTCTTCCGCGGCGTGGCGCCGGCGGCGCGCTGGGACTGGGCCACGGCCGCGCTGTTCGGTGGTCTTGGCGTGGCGGCGGCGCTGCTGGGCAGCCTGGGCCCGGCGCGCGAGGCGGCTCGCACCCAGCCCTCGGCGGCGCTCAAGAGCGGCGATGATCAGCGCGCCTTCGCGGGGCTGCGGCCTGCCTGGCCGGGGCTGGTGATCCTTGCCGGTGGCGCGGCCTGCGCCTTCGCCCCGCCGGTGAACGGCCTGCCCTTGTTCGGCTACGCCGCCATCGCCGCGGGGCTGCTGGGCACCCTCCTGCTGCTGCCGCGCCTGGCGGCGCTGGTGATCGGCGCCCTGCCCCCGGGGCGTTCGCCGGCTGCGCGGCTGGCCCTGGCGCGGCTGCGCGCCTACCCGGTGCAGGCGGCGGTGAGCCTGGCCGCCGTGGTGGCGGCGGTGAGCCTGCTGGTGTCCATGGCTGTGATGGTGTTTTCCTTCCGCACTTCCCTGGGCGTATGGCTCGACGCGGTTCTGCCCGCCGACCTCTACCTGCGCTCGGCCACCGCGGGCGACACGGCCCACCTGTCGCCCGGGCACCAGCGCGCCATTGCGGCCGTGGCCGGAGTGCGGCGGGTGGAATTCCTGCGCTGGCAGCAGGTGCTGGTGGACGCGCGCCACCCGCGGGTGACGCTGCTCGCCCGCGACGGCGCTGAGGCCGACGCCGAGCAGCGCCTGCCGCTGGTGTCCCGGGCGGCGCGGCTGCCCGCCGGCCTGCCGCCCGCCTGGGTGAGCGAGCCCATGGCCGCCATCCAGGGCCTCGCGCCGGGCGATGTGCTCGAACTGCCCCTGGCGGGGCGCGCGCAGCGCTTCGCCGTGGCCGGGGTGTGGCGCGACTACGCCCGCGGCAACGGCGCCGTGCTGGTGGACCGGGCGCGATACGTGGCCCTCACCGGCGATGCGCTCGCCAACGACGCCGGGCTGTGGCTCGCGCCCGGGCAGTCCGCCGCGCCCGTGCGCGCGGCCCTGGCGAGCGTGGGCGGGGGCGCGCTGGAGTTCGCCGATCCCGGGGAGATCCGCGCCCTGTCGCTGGCCGCCTTCGACCGCACCTTCGCCGTGACCTACGCGCTGGAGGGCGCGGCGGTGCTGATCGGCCTGCTGGGGTTGTCGAGCGCCATCGGCACCGAGGTGCTGGCGCGCCGCCGCGAGTTCGGCATGCTGCGCCACGTGGGCTTCGCGCGCCGCCAGATCGTTCGCATGCTGGCCGCCGAGGGTCTGGCGGTGGGCTTCGCCGGGCTGCTGGTGGGCTCGGCCCTGGGTTTCGCCATGAGCCTGGTGCTCATTTACGTGGTCAACGTGCAGTCGTTCCATTGGGGCATGCAGTTGCACGTGCCCTGGGCAGCGCTGGGCACCTTCGGCGCGCTGATGCTGGTGCTCTCCGGCCTCACGGCGGTGGTGAGCGGCCGGCAGGCGCTGTCGGGCGATGCCGTGCGCGCCGTGCGGGAGGACTGGTGATGCAACGCCTGCGGCGCCGGCTGCTTGCCCTGCTGGCGGCGATGCCGTGCGCGCCGGGCCGTGCCGAGGTGCTCTATCCGCGCCTGGCGGGGCCTGTGCCCCTGCGGTTCCCGCGAGACCACGGCGCCCATCCCCAGTGGCGCACCGAGTGGTGGTACATCACCGGCTGGCTGCGGGAGCAGGGCGGTGGCGCCCTCGGTGTGCAGGTCACTTTCTTTCGCAACCGCCCCGGCCTGCAGGAGGGCAACCCCAGCCGCTTCGCCCCTTCGCAACTGCTGTTCGCCCACGCCGCCCTGGCCGATCCGGCCCACGGCCGTCTGCGCCACGACCAGCGGGCCGCGCGCATGGGCTTCGGCCTGGCCGAGGCGGCCCAGGACACCACCGATCTGCGCCTCGACGGCTGGACACTGGCCCTGCAGGGCGACACTTATCACGCGCGCGTCGCCGCGCGCGACTTCGCCCTGGCGCTGGCCTTCCGCGCTGCCGGCCCGCCCCTGCTCCAGGGCGAGGGCGGCTACAGCCGCAAGGGCGCGCGTCCGGAGCAGGCCAGCCACTACTACTCGCGCCCCCATCTGGCCGTCACGGGCACGGTGGAATGGGGCGGCCGCCGGCGCGCCGTGGACGGCACCGCCTGGCTCGATCACGAATGGTCCAGCGAGATCCTCGACGCGCAGGTCCAGGGCTGGGACTGGACCGGCCTTAATCTCCATGACGGGCGCGCCCTCATGGCCTTTCGCATGCGCGGGCGCGACGGCGGCCTGCGCTGGGCCGGTGGCGGCCTGGCCAGCCCGGGCGGCGGCTTTCGCCCGCTTGCGCCCGGCGAGGTGCAACTGGAGCCGCTGCGCACATGGACCAGTCCGCGCACCGGCATCGTCTGGCCCGTGGCCATGCGCCTGCGCGCGGCCGGCGAAGATCTGGTGCTCGAGCCGCTCATGGATGATCAGGAGCTCGACTCGCGCGCCAGCGTGGGACTGATCTACTGGGAGGGCGCGGTGCGCGCCCTGCGCCAGGGGCGCGAGGCGGGGCGGGGCTACCTGGAACTCACCGGTCACGGCGCGCCGGTGCGGCTATGATCGCGGGCCACGCGCCTGCCAGGCGCCACGCACACTGAACCCCTTCATGCCCGCCACCTGGAATCCCGGAGAAACCACCACCGTCATCATCGGACTGCTGGCGCTGGTGGCTGGCATGGCGGTGTACGGGCGCTCGCGCTGGCTGCGGCGGCTGAACATTCCCGCGGCGGTGGTCGGCGGGCTGGCCGTGTCCACGGGCACGCTGGCGTTGTATGCGGCCACGGGCACGGAGGTGAAGTTTGCTGACGGCCTGCGCGACCTGCTGCTGCTGGTGTTCTTTTCCACCATCGGGCTGTCGGCGCGGCTCAAGGCGCTGCGCGAGGGCGGGGGGCCGCTCGCGCTGCTTTGCCTGTCGGTGGTGCTGTTGCTGGTGCTGCAGAACGCCGCCGGCATTCTGGTGGTGAGCGCCTTCGGCGAGCATCCGTTCTACGGGCTGCTGATGGGCAGCGCGTCCTTCATGGGCGGGCCGGGCACGGCCATGGCGTGGGCGCGGGAGGCGCAACTGACCTTCGGCCTGGAGCGCGCGCCGGAGATCGGGCTTGCCGCGGCCACGGTGGCGGTGGTGACCGGGGCGCTGGTGTCGGGTCCCATTGCCGGCAGGCTGGTGGAGCGCCACGGGCTTGGGCGCCTGCCCGCGGCGGGCACCGCGCCGGCGCAGGCCCGCGCCCACGGCCCCGCGCCGGAACCGGTGCCTGGCGCCACCGTGAGGCAGGTATTGGAGGCGCTGTTGCTGGTGGCCATTGCCCTGGGCGCGGGCGATCTGCTCAACGCCTGGGCGCGGGCCCATGGGCAGGTGTTGCCCGGTTTTCTCACCGCCATGCTGGCGGGCGTGGCGCTGAGCAACGCCCTGGACTTCGCCGGCCGGCGAATTCCCATGGAAGGCGTGGAGCAGGTGGGCGAGCTTGCCCTGCAGGTGTTCCTGGTGCTCTCGCTCATGAGCCTGCGGCTGTGGGCCGTGGGCGGCGTGATCCTGCCCATGCTGGTGAATGCCGTGGTGCAGACTGCCCTGAGCGCGCTGGTGGCGGTGTACGTGCTGTTCCGGCTGCTGGGGCGCGACTACAACGCGGCCGTCACGGCGGGCGGCTTCCTGGGGTTCGGGCTGTCTTCCATGCCCGTGGCCATGGCCACCATGGAGCAGATCACCGCGCGCTACGGGCCCTCGCCCCGGGCCTTCCTGCTCATCACCCTGTGCGGGTCGGTGTTCGTCGATCTGTCCAACGCGCTCATCATCAAGGCGTTCCTGGCGCTGCCGGTGTTCGCGGCCGCTTGACGGGCGGCGCCCCCGCGGCGCCGCATCAGTCGAACAGGTAGCGCACGCCCACCTCGAAGTTCCAGTTGTATACCCACGGCAGCGAGTCGCCGTGCAGGCCCACACCCGGGCGCCCCCACACGGCCACGTGGCGGTTCAGGAAGCGGCCCACCTCGGTTTCCAGGGTGAAGCCCGTGCGGCCATTGCGCTCGTGGTCCACGAACAGCGCGTTCTCGATGCCGGTGTAGAAGTTGCCGGGCCAGCGGGAGAGAATGAAAAAGCGCGCCACGGTGTAGTTCACGTTGCGCCGCGTCGGATCGCCCGATACCGACACGAAGTGCTGCAGGCCAGGGAAGAAGGTGGTGCGCAGCCGTGGCGCGTCGAAGGACATGAAGGCAAAGGGCGCCACCACGTTCTTGCCGTAGCCGTAGTCGCGGTCCTCAGCCGTGTCGAAGGCGGTTTCGACCCCGGCGATGAGCGCGTAGCCGGGGGTGCGCAGGGCGCGGTAGGCGAGCCGCACGTTCAGGTCGCCCGCCCCGGATGCGCCGGGCTGGCCCTGAGACCTCGGGTCATAGGTGGCGAAGGGTGTCTCGACGCGCAATTGCAGCACCTTGCTGAAGGCGTAGTCGAGCCGCGGGTAGGTATAGGTCCGCTCCGCGCCGCCCTGTAGCGCCTGGAACTCGTGGCGCATTTCGAAGCGCGTGCGAAAGTCGGTGGGGTCGAGCTTTCGGGTGAAATCCGGCGGTGGGGCCGGTGCGGGCGCCGCCGTTTCAGCCGCGGCGAAACAAGTGGACAACGGCAGCAACAGCAGGGCGCGCCAGGCGCGCGCGGTGTGACGCGGGAGCACTCTAGAACCTTTCGATGGCGGCCTCGCGGCCCTGGGGTGCGCATGCCGGGGCCGGCGCCACCCGCAATAAAAGGCGACGATTATGCGTTGGCAAGATGACGGTTTTCCGTAACGCCCTGTCGCGGGCTGCGAGCGGTGGGCCGCCGGCTTGTCCTACACGCCCAGCCCTCCTTCCCGGCTCGATCCTTCAAGGGCGCGAGATCGATTTGAAGAACGCCCACACTTTTTCCGATCCATTGAAGGATTGAATGGGCGCAGTGCCGTCCCGTCGCGATTGCGTGCCGGGCCAGCCGTGCCCGCCCTCGGAATCGATGATCGAGATGGTGACCGCACCGCCCGCGGTGGCGGCGTAGGTACGGGTGGTGTAGGTGTCGCGCACTTCCACCACGGGCTTCGATTGCGAGCGGTTGGCCGCCACCCAGAAAGCGACCGTTTCTTCGAGGGGCTTGTAGGGCGCGGTCTGTCCGGCACGCACCATCGGATTACGGCTCATGCCGCCCGTGATCGGCACCTCGTCATCCTTGGCGCCGTTGATCATCAGGATAGGCAGGCTGACGGCAGGTTTTTGATCGAACGCGAACATCGCCCCCACCACCGGCGCGATGGCGGCGAGCTTTTCGGGCCGCCTCGCGCCATAGACAAAGGTCATCATGGCGCCGTTCGAGCCGCCGGTCATGTAGATGCGCGACGGGTCGGCGCGATGCTCCTTCACGAGCAGGTCGATCAGCGCGTCCAAGTAGCCGATGTCGTCCACGGTGCCGATCTTGCGGCGCAACAGGTAGCCCGTGTTCCAGGCGTGATTGCCCGCGCGCCACTCGGTGCCCTCGGGATACACCACCGTGAAGCCTTCCCTCAGGGCAATCGCGTCGAAACCCGTCCTCTGGCGCTGCATGTCCGCGTTGCCGGCGCCGCCGTGCAGCACCAGCACCGCCGGCCGCGCCTGTCCGGCGGGCGCTTCGTTCACGAGGATCGCCCGGCGTTGGGTATCGCCAACCTTGAAGCGCAGCTCCGCGCCCCGGGTGGCGGGAACCAGTGCCAGAACTAGCGCCAGGGCCAGCAACAGCCGCGGTGCCAGCCTCGCGCTAGCGGCGCGCGTTGCATGCCGGGTAGGTTGGGTCTTCGTGCCGTGGCTGAACATGGTGGGCTCCGGTTCTGGTTGTGGATGGGACTGGTCATCGCGCCGCCGAAGTGGCTAGCCGCAGCGCTCGTCGCCGCGCCGCGGGGCGCGTTTGGCGAGCTTGCGCTGCAGCGTGCGCCGGTACATCCCGAGGCTGCGTGCCGTGGCCGACACATTGCCGCCGTTCTCCGACAGCGCGCGCTGGATGTGTTCCCACTCCAGCTGGTCCACCGACAGGGGGCGAGGGGATTCGGCGGCCCCGCCGGCGATGCCGGCGGGAGGGGGGTCGAAGGCGGCGACGATGTCGTCGGCGTCGGCGGGCTTGGGCAGGTACTGGGTGGCGCCGAGCTTGATGGCGTCCACGGCGGTGGTGATGCTGGCGTAGCCGGTGAGCACGACGATGCGCATGTCCTGGGACAGCGCGCGCAGCGCAGGCAGCAGCCGCAGGCCGGAATCGCTGCGCAGCCGCAGGTCCACCACGGCGTGGGTGGGTACCCGCCGGTGGGCCAGGGCGAGGGCAGACTCGCCGTCGTGCGCCGTGCTTACCTCGAAGCCGCGCCGTTCCAGGGCCCGCCCCAGCACCCGGCAGAAGGTCTGGTCATCGTCCACCAGCAGCAGGTGCATGGGTACGGGCCTGTGGGCGTGTCAGGCTGCCAGGGGCGCCAGCGGCAGCTCGACGCGGGTGAGCGCGCCGCCGCCGTCGCGATCGAGCAGCTGGATGCGGCCGCCGAAGCGCTCGATGGCCGAACTGGCGAGCAGCAGGCCGATGCCCATGCCCTGGGGCTTGGTGGACACTGGCGTGCGCCCGGCCACCCGCGCCACCGCCTCGGGCAATCCCGCGCCCTGGTCGCGGATCTCCAGGGTGAGGTGATCCGGCCGCCAGCGGCCGTCGATCTCCACGCCCGCCGGACTGGCATCGGCGGCGTTGTTGAGCAGCGAGACCAGCGTCTGCCCGAGGGTGCGCTCGTCGGCGATACGCGGCGCCGGACCCTCGCCCGACAGGCGGCAGCGCAGAGCCACACCCGGCCGGAGCACCTGCCAGCCCTCGATGGCGCGCGCCAGGTACTGGTCCAAGGGCAGCGAGCCGGTGCGCTCCGCGCGCTGCTGGCCCGCCGCCGCGGCGAGCCCGGAGATGGCGCTCTTGCAGTGTTCCACCTGCTGGCGCAGCAGCCGCGCATCGGCCGCCAGGTCGGGTCGCTCGCCCAGCGACAGCTCGAGCTCGCGCGCGATCACCGCCATGGTGGCGAGCGGTGTGCCCAGCTCGTGGGCGGTGCCCGCGGCCAGGGTTCCGAGCGCCAGCACCTGCTGGTCGCGCATGGCACGCTCGCGCGCCTCGGCCAGCCGGCGGTCGCGTTCGCGAAGCGAGACGGCCATGCGCGTCACCACGCTCACCACCACCCCGGCGCTCAGCACGAAGCTGATCCACATGCCCAGCACGTGCAGGCCGAAGTCCACACCCTCGCCCAGATGGATGTGCCCGACCGGCGGCTCCAGCATGCCCAGCAGCGTATAACTGCCCAGCGCCAGGGCGGCGATCACCCAGACGCGGCGCGACGGCAGTGCCGTGGCGGCAATCACCAGCGGCAGCAGCAGCAGCGAGCAGAAGGGATTGGTCCAGCCGCCGGTGAAGCGCAGCACCGCCGCGATGGCGCCCGTGTCCAGGGCCAGGTGCGCCAGCAGCACGCTGTCGTCCACGGGCGCGGGCTGGCGCAGGCGCCAGCCGGTGTACCCGTTCAACGCCGCCACAGCCACGCCCACAGCGGCGAGGATGAACACCGGCAGCGAGGCCTCGCTCAGCACGCCCGAGACGGCCGCCACGGCCGCAAGCGCCACCAGCGCCAGCCAGCGCAGTTGGAACAGCCGCCGCAGCATGGGACGGGCGTCTTCGCCCGGGGGGGCGGCGCCTGGCGCAGCGGGTTCCGGTGCAGACATGGATCGGTTTCGAGTCAGGTTACCGGCCCTGTGCAGCACGGACCGTTGCGGCGAATCACGCCTCACGCGTTCAGGCGGGCGCGAGTCCGAACGCCGCCACTGCCGCGCGTGCCACCGGTTCGCCCCATTCCTGCACGAAGTGCCCCGCCTGGGGCACCTCCAGGGGCGGCCGGGCGCCGCGGATACGCGCGGCCAGGGCGCGCATCACCGGCGGCCCCAGCACCGGATCGCGCATGCCGATGGCCAGGAAGGCATCGCCGCTCCACTGGCCCTCGAAAAACGCCGCCGCGGCACGCGAGTCTTCCGCGCCCGGCGCCTCGGGTCGATCGGGCACCATTTCCGGAAACGCCCGCAGCGCGGCCTTGAAGGTGGCGTCGGGGAAGGGCGCGTCATAGGCGCGCTGCTCCGCCTCGGACAGCTCGGGCTTGCCGCGCGCCAGCAGGCGGCCCACGGCCAGGTCGGGTGTGCTGCGCACGTACTGGCGCCATTGCAGGAAGCCTTCGCTCAGGCCCTCGCCCGTGCCCAGCGTGGTATTCATGGCCAGCAGCCGGATGAAGCGGCCGGGCATGGCATGGGGCAGGGTGAGGCCGAGGATGCCGCCCCAGTCCTGGCACACCAGCGTGATGCGCTGCAGGTCGAGTCGCTCCACCAGATCCAGCAGCAGGCGCCGGTGCAGCGCGAAGCCGTGGTCCGACTCGCGCACCGGCTTGTCGGAGCGCCCGAAGCCCGGCAGGTCGGGCACCACCACGCGCAGCCCCGCGCCCAGCAGCACCGGAATCATGTGGCGGTAGACGTAGCCCCAGGTGGGATTACCGTGCAGGCACAGGGCCGTGCCGCTGGCGCCGCCGCCCTCGTCCACGTAGTGCACCCGTACGCCCTCCAGGCCGGGCAGGTCGTCCAGGTAGCGCGGCGCCCAGGGCCAGCCGGGCAGCTCCGCGAAGCGCTCTTCAGGGGTGCGAAGACAGTACATGTTCATTGCTCGGCGGACAGCTTCTTCTTCTGCTCCACCCGCAGGTAGGCCACCACGGCGACGATCTCCTCGCGGCTGAACACCTCGCCGAAGGCCCCCATGGGCGTGCCGGCGATACCCTGGCCGATGTTGCGCACCAGATCCGAGGCCCGCCCGCCGTGCTTGAAGCGGTTGCAGATCAGGCACGGCCCACGACCGCCCTTGCCGCCGCTGCCGTGGCAGAACCCGCCGCACTTCTCGCCAAAGCGCTGCTTGCCCAGTTCGAGGGCCTCGGGGTTGTCGAAGGGCAGGGCGATGTCGTTGATACCCAGCAGTTCGTCATCCGCCGCCTGGGCCGGCAGTGCGAGCCAGAGAAACAGCAGCGGTACGAGCAGCGACAGCGTACGAAGGATTTTCATGGTGATCCGCCCCTGAGCTGGGTTGTTTTGGAATTGGGTGATGCAGAAGTCCCGGCGCGCGCCCGGACGATACTCCCGGCGCGCCGTCGGTGCTGGCGCGCGGCGCGATCTCCGCGCAAGAACGCGGCCGCGCGAAAGGGCGGGACGCGGGCGGGGCCGTCGCGCACGGCGTGCGCCGCCGCCCCCGGCGCCTTGATCGAGCAACGAGGGACCATGCATGACATTCAACCTGCAACGAGGCCTGCGCCTGCTTCCGGCGACAGCCCTGCTGGTGCTCGCGGCAGCCGCCCTGCCGCTGCGGGCCGGTGACGACGCGGGTCCGGCGCGCGCGTTCATGGCGGCCATGCAGGCCGCCGCCGAGGAGGAGGCCTACGCCATGGGCGTGGAGGCCTACCTGTACGGCTACCCGCGGGTGGAACTGGCGCGGCGCATCCACAACGAGACGCGCCGGGTCTCGCCTCGCCAGGCGATCTTCGCGCCGCCCAACCGCTTCTTCTACTTCGATCGCCTGGCGCGCCCCGGAGACGGCCTGGTGCTCAAGACCCCGAACGACGACACGCTGTACGCGTCGGCCTACCTCGACCTGAGCGCCGGTCCGGTGCTGCTGCACGTTCCGCCCGTGGGGTCGCGCTACTACGTGGCGCTGGTCGTGGATGCCGCCGGCAATGTGGACACGCGCATCGGCCGCAAGGTGACGGGCCCCGGCGGCGTGGACCTGGCGTTTGTCGGGCCCGGATTTCGCGGCCGGCTGCCCGCTGGCGAGGAGGCGCTGCGCCAGAGCGCCAACGACCTGTGGCTGCTCATGCGCGTGGCCAGCAGCGGCGGCGACGACGGGCCTGTGGCCACCCGGCTGCTGGAGCGCTTCACGCTGCGCGAGCTGGGGGCGCCGCGCCCCGAGCGCGGCCGCAACGCGCCCGTGGAGGCGCAGGCCCTGGAGGCGCCCCTGGCGCCGCTGGACAGCTTCGAGTTCTTCGCCCAGCTCCACCGCATGCTGGCGCGCAACCCCGTCCCGCCCCAGGATCACGGCCTGCTGGCGCGCTGGGAGCGCATCGGCCTGGGGGCGGGCGCATTCGACGCGGACCGCCTCTCGCCCGCCGTGCGGCGCGGCCTGGAGCGCGCCATCGCCTCGGGAGCGCGCATCGTGGCGGCGGCGCAGTTCTCCATCGCCAATACCCTCAATGGCTGGAACTACGCCGACAAGATCGGGCGCATTCGCAACGACTGGGCGCTGAACGCGGCCATCGCCCGCGGCGGCTATGGCAACCTGCCCGAAGACGCTGTCTACCGCCAGCGCAATCTCGACGCCCGCGGCGAGCAGCTCAGCGGTGCGCGCCGCTACACGCTCACTTTCGCGCCGGGGGAGTTGCCGCCTGTGGGCGCGTTCTGGTCCATCACCGCCTACGATCAGTCGCGCTTCGACCTGCTGGAGAACCCCATCCGCCGCTACTCCGTCGGCGACCGCACCAGCGGCCTGCGCCACGCCCCGGACGGTTCCCTCACCCTGGCCCTCCAGGCCGACGAACCCGCCGACCCCGTGCTGCGCGCCAATTGGCTGCCGGTGGGCGCCGGGGCGTTCTTCCTTGTGATGCGCTGCTACGATCCGGCGCCGGCCATCGCGCAGGGGCGATGGGCGCCGCCCGAGGTGATGGCGGGGCCGTGACCGCACCACGGTCCGAGGGTGTTCGCCAGCATCGCCACGGGCGAGGCCGGTTCGCCCCACAACGCCGCCCTGGTGAACCCGCCAGCCTTCATCGGCCGCTAGCGTAAGAACCCACCCGTGGGCCGAGGCGCGGCTCGGGCCAACGCCGTGCTCGCGGCCTTGGCGAGCCCGGGTGGGCGTGAAGCGTGGCCTTGTTGCCGCAGGCTCCGCGGATCTCCCGCCCGCAGCCTGGATGACGGAAAACAACGCCTTCGCGTCCAATGCGCGAGGCTTGTTTTCGGGGCTGCGATAACATTCAAGTCGCTCCCCAGAGCGCTTTCGCGCCTCTTTCACCGCGCCACCACCTTGGCCACGAGACCGTACCCATGCTGAGAATCTTTGGCTCCCCTTCCCGTTACCTGCAGGGGCCGGGTGCTCTCGCGCGGCTCGGCGAGACCGTGTTGTCCTACGGCTCGCGGGTGCTGCTCGTGGCCGACACCGTGGTGCTGGCGCGCTATGGCGAGCGCTTCGAGGCCGCGTTGGAGCGCGCCGGCCTCAAGACCCGCGTGGCGGCGTTCTCCGGCGAGTGCACGGCGGCTGCCGTCGGCGCCCTCACGGATGAGGCGATGGCGTTCGAGGCAGGCGTGGTGGTCGCGGCGGGCGGCGGCAAGGCCATCGACGCCGCCAAGGGGGCCTGCATTGCTACCGGCGCGAAGATCGTGGTGGTGCCCACCGTTGCGTCCAACGATTCGCCCACCAGCCGCCTGTCGGTGATCTACGACGAAGACCACGTGCTGCGCGAGGTGCGAAGGCTGCCCGCCAACCCCGACGCCATCGTGGTGGATACCTCCATCATTGTGGCCGCGCCCGAGCGCTTCTTTGTGGCCGGCATCGGCGACGCCATTTCCAAGAAATTCGAGGGCGCGCAGAACATGGGTGCAGGCGGCGACAACTTCTATGGCGCCAAGCCCAGCTTCCTGTCGATCCAGCTCGCCGACGCCTGCTTCGACACGCTCATGCGCCACGGCGAGGGCGCGCTTGCCGCCCTGCGCCGCGGAGTCCCCGACGAGGCCTTCGAGCGCACGGTGGAAGCCACCATCCTCCTCTCCGGCCTTGCCTTCGAAAACGCGGGTCTTTCCATCGCCCACTCTCTCACCCGCGGGCTGTCGGCGATCCCCGCGCTGCACGGCGCGCTGCACGGCGAGGAGGTGGCCTACGGCCTGCTCGTCCAGCTGTTCATGGAGGGCCGGGACCGCGCCTTCATCCAGGAGATCGCGAGCTTCTACCGCCGCGTCGGGCTGCCGCTGTCGCTGCGGGACATGGGCTGCGAGGCCGATCCTGCCGCCATCGCCCCCACCATCGCGAAGGTGACGTGGGAGCGCGCGCCCTACGTGCGTAATCTGGTGGCGCCCGTGGACGAGGCGCGGCTCGCGCGGGCCGTGCTGGCGGTGGAGGCTCTGTCCGCCAGGCGTTGAACCCCGCGGTGGTGTCGCGCCAGCCGCTGTCCGTCAGCGGCAGACGCGGCCGAGCACGTCGCCGGGAATCTCCCGGTCGGCCTGCACGGGGTCGCTGGTGGCGGGGAAAGTCCATACCACCTCGGCGCCGTCGAGCAGGAACCGCTGCATCGACAGGATCACGCGCGACTCGCAGGAGACCGAGTACTGGGTTGTGGAGCCGTCGTAGGCCAGGCCCATCATGTCCCGCGCCTTGAAGAAGGCGAGGCGCACCTGAAACCGGGCCTCCCCGCCGGGGTTGCGCGACGGGGCGGAGGCGTTGAGGTAGGTGCGCTTGATCTCGTCCGTGGCGAGCAGGATCCAGTCATCGCCACATATCGGCGCTGCGAACAGGAACAGGGTGGCCAGGGCGGCCCACTCGATGCGCGGCCGGGGCCGCGGTGGGGAAATACCGTCACGCCACGCCTGCATGGAACCGCCCCTTGAGATGACCAATTGCAACCCGTGGCTGGATGAGCCACAACCGGCAGGTGCCGCGGCCCGGCGAGTGCGAGCCCTTGCGGTAACGCGAGCGAGTATAGGCTGGCTGACCCGGCCCGCGCCCCGGTGTAACTGTGGCGAGGAAGAGCGCCGGCTCCGCCCCGCGGGCGCGACGGCCCATGCCAGCCACCCTCGCGAGGACGGCGGATGGGCGCCCCTGTCCGGATTGCGAAGGCACCTTGAAATTCGAAAGGTCTGCTTTCGATTTTCAAGGCAAGGGAATCGCCAGGGCCCGTAGAATTTGCAGTGGGGCTGCGAATTACGCGGCTCCCCCGGGGGGCAAGCCGTCTTCCCGCGCCCTGCCGCAAGCGGCGACGGCGCCAGCGGTCTACGCCCCCGCCCCTCGCCCCCAGAAACTCCCCCAGCGCCCTTCCCGTGTGCGACCGCGCCGTTCGCGCCGCCAGCACCTCCGGCTGCGCCTGGGTGACCACCGCGCCGCCTCGGTCGCCGCCCTCGGGCCCCAGGTCCACGATCCCGCACCGTCTGCGCCCATCGTGAGCTGATCCTCGACTACTTCCATGCTCGCAAGCAGTTCTCGAGCGGCGTCATCGAGGGCCTGAACATCAAGGCAAGAGTCACGATGAGAAAAGCTTACGCGTTTCGCCCGTTCCGAGGGACTACACTCGCGCGACATCATGTACTTGAGAAACGCCCGAGCCGCCGGCCACCCACAGGTTCTGCTGACGAACCAAAGTATCGACGGGCGAGTCTTGCCGTGTCCGAATCCGACACCCAACGGGACTTCTTGCCGTCCGCGGCTGCGCGCCGACAACATGCGCACCAGCGCTGCCCGATCCGGGCACGCCGGACGGCGAAGAGAGAGCAACAGCACTGCATCGCTGTCCTTCGCAACTTGGAAAGGAGAACTGCATGAAGACGAACCTGATGCGCGGCATCGGAACCGCTCTAGTGGCCGCCGGCTTGCTGGGCGGCTGCGCCGGTACGGGTCCGCAGGATGGCCGCGTGGCAGGCGCGACGCTTGCCACCGGCGTAAAGAATTTTCTGCTGTCGCCGGTGATGATCGTCTCCGGAATCGCACAGGGCATCGCCTTCCTGCCCTACACCGTGGGCACCGGCCTGAGCGAGCTCAACAAGGGTCTGCTGCAGGCCAACGCGGTGCCGCTCGACGATTCGTACAAGGCGACCTTCGGTGTGGGTATCGACGACAAGCGTGTCGATCCGCAGTCCGGCGAGATCCGGGGCCAGCAGGGCGTTTACGGTTACTACAAGCCGGAGGCCATCTTCGAGGCAAACCGTTCCTTGCGCAGGCTGCTGGTGCAGCAGGGTATGCCCGAGCGGGAGGCGAGGAATTACGTGCTCACTGGCAACTACAAGTACGCCTTCTCGCGCAACCAGATCTTGCTCGCCATCGTGTACCGGCCCAAAGGAGAGCAGCCTTTCCGGGTCCAGGCCAAGCAGACTGGCATCGCCACCACGTTCAAGCCTGATCAGCGCGGCTGGTACGAGCCCTACTCGAAGGACCTGGACGACGGGCCGCTGGACGAGGTGGTGGACTGGGTGGCCATGGACTACAAGCTGCTACGCCAGGACAAGGTGGTCGCCACGCTCATGGTGTTGTCGGTGGAGTCCATCAAAAGCGGCAAGCGCTCGCCGGACTACTGGCAGGCGGAGGCTGCGTGGATGAACGGCGACACTGATGTCGTGTTGCAGCAGTCGCGCACCCGAGGCAAACCCGCCACCTCCGCCTGAAGGCTCGGTGCATCCGCCAGCAAACCCCGCTTCGTGCGGGGTTTGTTTTTTCTGTGCCCGTGAAAGTCACGGCCTGGGGTGAGTGCCAGCCTCTGATTACCCCAGTTGTGCCGGTTTGCAGGCGTTGCCGACACTCACCATAAGGTGTTTACTGACACCCGTTCTGCTACAGCTTCGAGGTTGTCATGCGCTGCATGCTGCTGCCGCTTTACATGGTGTTGTGCGCGACCGTTTCGGCGGCGCAGCCCGCCGGCCCTTATGGCCAGGAACTCGAGGGCTTCGACTATCCCTTTCCCGTGCAGCGCCAAACCTTCGAATCCCAGGGGCAGGTCGTATCCATGGCTTTCATGGACGTGGCTCCTGCCGTTGCCAACGGTCGCACCGTGGTGCTGCTGCACGGCAAGAATTTTTGCGCTGCCACCTGGGGCGTCACCATTGCGCGTCTTTCCGCCGCGGGTTTTCGCGTGATCGCTCCGGACCAGATCGGGTTTTGCAAGTCCTCGAAACCCGAGCGCTACCAGTTCAGCTTTCACCAGTTGGCCGCCAATACCCGCGCCCTGATCGAGTCGCGCGGCGTGGGCCGCGCCATCGTGGTTGGCCATTCCATGGGTGGCATGCTGGCCGCGCGCCATGCGCTCATGTTCCCGGGCAGTGTGGAGCGCCTGGTCATGGTGAACCCCCTCGGGTTGGAGGACTGGCTGGCAGAGGGCGTGCCCTATGCCACGGTGGACCAATCCTACCGCAACGAATTGCGTACCACGGCCGAGACCATCCGCAACTATCAGCTCAGGTACTACTACAACGGACGCTGGAAGCCCGAGTACGACCAGTGGGTGGACATGGCCGCGGGGCTGTACGGCGGCAGCGGCCGGGAGCGCGTGGCCTGGAACCAGGCTCTTGCCTCGGACATGATCGCTACCCAGCCGGTGCTGTACGAGTTTCCGCACCTGCGCGTCCCCACCGCGCTGTTCATCGGCAGCATGGACCGCACCGCACCCGGCGCTGCCCGTGCGCGAGCCGAAATCGCACAGCGGCTTGGCGACTACCCCGTGCTCGGCCGCCGTGCCGCCGCGGCCATCCCCGGCGCAATGCTGGTGGAGTTTCCCGACCTGGGTCACTCTCCCCAGGTGGAGGCGCCCGACCGCTTCCATGACGCCCTGATGGAGGTCCTGCGCGATCCTGGCTGACCTGCCGGTCCGTGCGCCGCACCTGGCCGTCGTGGGGCCTGGCTGGATGCACGAACTCAACGGCGGCGTGCTCCCGATCGCGCACGCCGTATGGGGAATACAGTGA
The DNA here is from genome assembly GCA_020248405.1 of Rhodocyclaceae bacterium. GTDB lineage: Bacteria > Pseudomonadota > Gammaproteobacteria > Burkholderiales. The sequence goes on from JADCHQ010000025.1 coordinate 40,079, forward strand.
GTTCACCCGCTGATGGCCCCCTCTTAAACGCTGCCGGACGTCGGCCGGTTCCACCGATGTTGCGGCGGCGGGTGGCAACCGTGCCGCGCCGAGGGCGGCCTCGTGGCCCTTGATAGGCATTACACCCGGGTTGCGCTGCTTGCGTGATGTGCGGGTTGATGTGCAGCCGACCCGTCACGGCGATCGGGATTTTCCAACTCCCACACCGCCAGCCTGCCATGGATCTCAAATTCGACCCCAAGGTTGCATTCATCTCCGGCTCCACCAAGGGTATTGGGTTCACGATCGCTCGCCTCCTCGCCCTGGAGGGCGCGCGCGTCATCGTCAACGGCCGTAGCGACAGCGCGGTCTCCGAGGCGATCGCGCGCATCGAGGTGTCCGCCCCCGGGGCTCAGGTTCACGGCTTTGGCGGCGATCTTTCCACCGCGGATGTCGCTGGAGCGCTGGCGAGCCGCTTTCCCCAGGTGGACATCCTGGTGAACAACCTGGGCATCTTCGAGCGCGAGGCGTTCGACCAGATTGCCGATGCCGACTGGCAGCGCTACTTCAAGGTCAACGTCATGAGCGGGGTACGCCTTGCCCGTGCCTATCTTCCCGGGATCAAGCAGCGCGATTGGGGCCGGATCGTCTTCATCAGCAGCGAAAGCGGCATCCAGATCCCCGGCGACATGATTCACTACGGAATGACCAAGACGGCGCAACTGGCCGTCTCGCGGGGGCTGGCAGAGACTTGCGCGGGTACGGGCGTGACCGTGAATGCCGTCCTGCCAGGCCCTACGTTGTCGGACGGGAATCGGGCGGCCATCGCGCGCCGCGCGCCAGGTAAACCCATCGACGAGGTCGAGAAGGAGTTTTTGAGAAGGTGCGGCCGAGCTCCCTGCTGAAGCGCTACGCCACGCCCGATGAGGTGGCCAACATGGTTGCCTATGTCTGCAGCCCTCTGGCACCGGCCACGAACGGCGCGGCGCTCAGGGTGGAGGGCGGCGTTGTCCGGGCCTGTTTCGGATGAACGGCATCACGCCAGGCTGAGCAGGGCCGGCTCGCCGAACGGAGGCATCCCTGTGTTTGGGCCCAGCTCTGCTCTCTGGGAGACGTGATGGGCGCCTCTTGCCGGGATGTGCCGCCCACGCCGCCCGGTGGAAATGCAACGTACTGCAAGCAGCGCCGCGGTTCTTGCGGGCTGCGCCGGTCCGGAGGCGCGCAGTTCATGGATCGAGGGGGTTACGTTGCCCATGGCGGCGGGGATTAACGTAAGCGAATCATGCTTGAGGGCCCCCCTTGCGGAAGGCAAATGACCGGGTGCCCGTTTTCGAGGATGCGAGGTCGATGATTCCGCCCTCGTTCAGGATGAGTGCGGTAGCGGGCGCGAGACTCGAAAGCATTCCGAGGGCAAGAACGAAAGCGAGCTGGGGGGTGATCGACCGCAAGGGATTCCCGGATACCTGCAGGGCGAACCAGGCGCTTTCGTAAGGTCGAGGTCCTTCAGGGCTCCCGAGCTCCAGGGCGGGCGGTTGCATCGCTGCAACGAGGTGTGTATGGTAGTTCCGAGGCTGGGAAGCGGCTCCGGCCCGGCCATCGGTGGACCGGAGGGCATGGGATATGGGCGAGGAGAGCAACACGCATGACGTGGCGGCGATGCGCGCCGCTCTCATGAAAAAGCTGGGCGCGCAAGCCGATAGCTACCCGAAGGCGGTCGAGGCGCGATTCCCGCGTATCCTGGCCCGTATCGACGAGCTTTGGGGTTCCCATCAACTCGATCTCTACCTGGAAGAATTGATGTTGCCCGAACGCCAGGAGCGGCAAGGCTTCCCCATCGAGGTGGCGACCGAGCTCTTGAAGCTGATAGCCCTGCACGGCGCCTTTAACCACAAGCCTCCACCCGGCAGAGAGCGGTGGAGTCATGTGGAGAAGTCGGCTTTCGAGGGCAAGCCGGAAATCTGACGCGACCAGCCCTTCTCCAGCGGTCGATTTCGAGTTTCGCCGCGTCGAAGGTCAGGTTGGCGTCCGGCGGCATCACGCCGCGCACGCGGGCGCGCTCTGGCCGGCAGAGGCGAAGGGTCTTGCCGTTGGCCTGCGAAGCGGACGCCCAGAGGGCCTTTCCGCGCGCTGCTGCGGTATTCCCCGTGCCCCCGGGTTGCTGTCCCAAGAGCGGGGGCGCTCAGGGGCGTGAGAGCAAGACCGCCTGTTCCGTGTCGGGTGCATGCACCGTCTTCCACCGCTGCCAGGCCACGGCAATGGCAATGCCGGCCTGCACCAGCATGACCATCATGGCCTCGTCGCTGTGGCTGAAGAGCCGCGGCAATACCCACTGCGCCAGCCACTGGGCCTGCACCGCGGTCAGCAAGCCCGGCAGCAAGCCGTACAGCACCACCAGGTAGAACAGGGCGGTGGCCTCCGCGCGACGCGGCTGCCGCGCCAGCGCGAAGAACTGGAAGATGGCCGCGTCTCGCACCACGAACAGCATGGCAGCCAGGGGTAAGATGCTGCTGGTGGCGGGATCGCCGGCGGAAGCGAAGGTGGCGATGATGCCCAGCAGCAGCCCAGTGGCGATGGCCACCAGCCATACCGGCGCCGCCTCCAGCGCCTGGCGGGGGTTTCGCGCGCGCAGCCGCATCCGCAGTTGCTGCCAGGCCGAGGCGCCCCCAGGCTCCGCGAGCAGCAGGGCGTAACTGAACGCACCGGAAATCGCCACCGCGCACAGCAGCACCCCGAACGGCCCGTGGAAGAGGCCGGGCTCATCTCCCTGCAAAAGGCCGCTGATCCAGATCGCGGAAAACAGGATGAACGCGGGCAGGGTCCATGGCCGGGTACGAATCTCCAAGGCGGTACACATGGAGCGGTACGCGCCCAGCACGGCCCACGCCGCGAACGCCCCGGTGCTCGCCAGCGCGAAGTTGACCGCATCGAAGGCCGCGCCCCACCAATGCATTTGCGCGCCGATGTGATCGCCCAGCCGCACAGCGGGTGCCAGCACCAGGGACAACAGCCAGACGAAGATCAACACGCTCGCGCCTCGGTACCGTAGCTGCTTGCGCGCGGCGTAGATGCTGAAGTTGAGGGCAACGGCATGCAGCAACACCGCTGCCGCCACGAGCAACAGCGCCAGCCGCAGCGCCGGCAAGCCCGGGTTGACCTGCCCGCACACCACGAACACCGGCAGCAGCATCAGGCCCATGTACCAGGCGAAGGCCGGCGCCCCGAGCAGCTTGCCCCAGGTCATGGTCCACGGGCCGATGGCGGACATGCGCTGCGTATCCCAGGTGCGCTCGCTCACCTCCGTGGACACGCTGCCGCCCGCCAGGTGAGCACCCCAGAAAAGCACCGCCAGAACGAAACCCCCGCCGCTGACCTGGGCCATGTTCCGCAGCGGGTTGTCCTTGCTCACGGCGGCCACCAGCAGCAGCACCAGCGCGATCACCACGGGCGCCGCCACCAACCGGTGGAGCGAAAACTCCAGCCAGAGATTGCGTTTGAATTCCGGATTCACGGCCGCGGCGCTCCCTGTACGGTACGCAGGTAGGAGTCGTGCAGGTTTTCGCTTTCCCCGGCAAAGGCAGCCACCGCGATGCCGGCTTCCACCAGCGCCCGCAGCACCCGCGCCTGGTCCGCGGCGTTGCCGGCGATCAGCAGCACCGCCTCGCGTGGGGTGTGCTCCATGACCTGCACTCCCTCCATCTCCTTCAGGGCCGCGTGCCAGTCCTGCTGTTCGGCGGCCAGCACCACGCGCACCCGTTGTCCGCCAGCGTACGGCGCCGCCAGCGCACGATGTTCGACGATCCGGCCGCCGCGCAGCACCAGCATGTGGGTGGAGTATTCGTCGAGCTCCGCGAGGATGTGGGAGGAAACCACCAGCGTCATGCCTTCGGCGCACAACTGCGTGAACAGCCCCGCCAGCGTGTGCCGCGCCTCGGGGTCGAGACCGGCCGCCGGTTCGTCCAGCAGCAGCACTTCGGGCGTGTGCACAATGGCTTGGCCGATGGCCACGCGCTGGCGCAAGCCCCGCGACAGTTCCGAGCAGCGCTGGTGCAGGCGGTCTCCCAGGTTCAGGCGCGCCGCGGTGCGTTCAACGGTGGTTCGCAGCGCTGGCGCCGGGACGCCATGCCCGCTGGCAGCGTGGGACAGGCACTGCCGGACGGTAAGCGCTTCGTAAATGCCGAAGAAATCCGACAGGTACCCCATGCGCGCGTGGGCCGCGCGCGGGTCTTCGAGCACGTCGATGCCAGCCACCTGGATGGCGCCGGTGAGGGGCCGGTCCAGGCCGGCGAGGCATCTGAGCAGGGTGGTCTTTCCCGCGCCATTGGGCCCCACCAGCGCCGTCACGCTGCCGCGCGGGATGGTGAAGGACGCATCGTCCAGCGCCCGGGTGCCGGGGTAGATGTAGGTGACGTTGCTGGCGGTGATGGCGGGGGTCATGGCTGCGGTGCTGCGGCCTGTATGAAGCATGCTAGTCCATCGAACCAGATGAATCGTACCGGATTCGATGATCAGGATTGTCGTAGATCCACTTCAATGGCTTGGGGTGCTTGTTGTGTTCCCTGATGTATCGCATGAGCTTCTTGTCGAGGTCCTTGACGCTGGTGAAGACCCCGCGCGTGATCACGTCGCGCTGGATGCGAGCAAACCAGTTC
>JADCHQ010000026.1 GCA_020248405.1 Rhodocyclaceae bacterium
ACTCGGCAACGGCAGCACCACCAATAGCACCACTCCGGTGCAGGTCACCGGCCTCACCAGCGGGGTCACGGCGGTGGCGGCGGGTTCATCCCACAGCTGCGCGGTGGTGAATGGCGGTGTGCAGTGCTGGGGAAATAACTTCGACGGCCAACTCGGCAACGGCAGCACCACCAATAGCACCACTCCGGTGCAGGTCACCGGCCTCACCAGCGGGGTCACGGCGGTGGCGGCGGGTTCATCCCACAGCTGCGCGGTGGTGAATGGCGGATTGCAGTGCTGGGGAGCTAACTTCAACGGCCAACTCGGCAACGGCAGCACCACCAATAGCACCACCCCCGTGCAAGTCACCGGGCTTACCAGCGGGGTCACGGCGGCGGCGGCGGGAAGCAACCACAGCTGCGCGGTGGTGAATGGCGGTGTGCAGTGCTGGGGATATAACGGCAACGGCCAACTCGGCAACGGTAGCACCACCACTAGCACCACTCCGGTGCAAGTCACCGGGCTTACCAGCGGGGTCACGGCAGCGGCGGCGGGTCAAACCCACAGCTGCGCGGTGGTGAATGGCGGCGTGCAGTGCTGGGGAGATAACTTATACGGCCAACTCGGCAACGGTAGCACCACCAATAGCACCACTCCGGTGCAGGTCACCGGCCTCACCCCGCCACCGCTGGCCCCCACCATCACCAGCAGTGCGCCGCCGTCAGGTACCGTCGGTATCGACTACAGCCATACGTTTGTGGCCACGGGCGTTCCGGCGGCGATGACCTGGACAGTTTCAGCAGGCGCCTTGCCTGCGGGCATTACGCTCAATAGCAGCACCGGAGTCCTCTCTGGTACGCCGACGGCATCGGGGAGCTTTAGCTTCACCGTGCAGGCGGCCAACGGGGTAACACCAAATGCAACGCAAAGCGCGACCATCACAATCACAGCGGCAGCCGCACCGGCCTTTAGCCCAAGCGCGACAGCCTTCACCTTTTCTCCCCAAGCCGTTAGCACCACCAGTACCAGTCAAACCCTCACCATCACCAACAGCGGCACGGCCAACCTCAACTTCAGTGCCTTGGCCTTTGGTGGTGCGAATGCAACGGACTTCGCCAACACCGGCACGTGTAGCACCGCAGCCCCAGTCCCCCCGGCTGGCACCTGCACCGTTATCCTCGCCTTCACCCCGGGTGCTGCCGGGGCGCGTTCAGCCACCTACGGCATCACCAGCAATGCACCCGGTAGCCCACACGTCATCACGCTCAGTGGCACCGGCTATACCCCCGGCCCACCCACCATCACCTTCGCCACATCACCCTCGTCGATTGCCGTGAATGGCAACTCGGTGGGCACCCTGACGGTCACCAATCCGAATCCCGAACCACTGACGGGCGCGGCCTTCGTCTTCAATTACATACCGGGTTTGGTCAATGCACCGTCGCCGAACGCAACGTCCACCTGTGCTGGTGCCACACCATCAGCCACACCTGGTGCCGCCTCTTCCGCCACCACCACCAGCTTCACCATCCCTGCCAGTGGCTCGTGTACCTTCAGTGTCACCATCACCAGTGCCAGCGCAGCGGTGTACTCGGGCAGCATCAACCCTGGCTTGATCGTTACCGCCGCTGGCAATAGCAACGCCACGCCGTTTAGTTTGACGGTTACGGCGGTACCCGCACCTTGCAGTGCGGGGAGCTATTCCGGGACGGGCAACACGCCTTGCACAGCGGCGAGCCCTGGCTACTTCGTGAGTGGAACGGGGGCGACTGCGCAAACGGCGTGCAGCATCGGTACGTTCAGCGCGACTGCGGGGGCGACTGCGTGCACGCTGTCGCCCGCTGGCTCGTTTGTCGCCACATCCGGCGCGTCTGCAGCGTCCTCGTGTGCACCTGGCCGCTACCAGCCGAGCGCAGGCCAATCTGCTTGTATTCTCGCGAGTGCGAATTTCTACGTGCCAACATCGGGTGCGACGGCGCAGATTGCTTGTCCGATGGGACAAACATCTCCTGCGGGCGCGACTGCATGCTCGGCAGGCACGCCACCGGTGATCACAAGTACCGCGCCGCCGAACGGTCTGCAAGGCCAGCCCTTCAGTTATGGCTTCATCGCCACTGGCACCGGACCCATCGCTTGGTCCATTGTATCCGGCAGCTTGCCACCCGGGCTCACTCTGAACGCCAGCAGTGGCGCGATATCAGGAACCCCCACCACTCTTGGCACGTATACATTCACCGTTCAGGCCACTAATGCGGCGGGGCAGGCCAATTTCGCCACCGCCATGAGTGTCGAGATACCCATCAGCGCGGTCATCAGCCTGTCGACGAATACGCTGAATTTCGGCAACCAAAACATCGGCACCACCAGCGCCGCACAAGTCATCACCATTACTAACACCGGCAACGGGCCGTTTACCATCTTCAGCATCAGTAGCATCGGCGACTTTGGGTACACATCCGACTGTTCCACCACCATCCCACTGCAGCCGAGCGGCTCGTGCACATTGAGTGTCACCTTCACCCCGCTCGTCGCCGGCATGGTAACGGGCCGCATCAGTGTCAAC
>JADCHQ010000027.1 GCA_020248405.1 Rhodocyclaceae bacterium
GGCACCGCGCCGGGCACGCCGCGCCCGCGGCGAGCCGGCTTCCCCCGACCCCGGCGCGCGGGTGGTGGGCAACCTGCGCGGCGCGCCCGTGAGCGAGGCCTTCCTGCGCTTCGCGCCCATCGACGACATTCCCGCCCTGCGGCGGCAGAGCAGACTCGCGCCGCCTCAAGCGCCGCGCCGCAAACCCGGGGCCGCAGCCGCAAACCGGAATTCATATAGCGTGTCCTCGGCCATGGATTCCAGCGCCTCCCGCGCGCTGCCAGGCGCCACCACTACGCGGCCGCGAATCTCGATGGGCTCGTCCGCCACGCTGCTGTCGTAGGCGTGCAGGAGGACGCACAGGTAAGGAAGCCCGCAGTCGCGCATTGCGGCCAGCAGACCTACCCAGTTAGCGATTTCCGCCGCAGCCCGACTGTCGGGCCCGGTACGGCGGCTGTCGCGCAGCGCGCGCTCGAGTTTCGCGGCGCTCCAGCCGCGCACCGCGCGCTTGCGGGACTTGGAGTCGGGCTCATTCGAGCTCCTGTCGAGGGATTGGGCCTTTGCCCCCAGCGCCGTCCCGCAGTCGCAATGACCCGCCGTGGTGAGGCAGAGGACTTCCCCGGTGTGAAGCTGGTGCTGCACCCCTGGGTTGTGGATCGGTTCGAGCTTGCGGCCGTGGCGTTCGGCCGCCGTTTGGGCATCCGGCAAACGGACGCCCTTCGGAATGACGGCGGTGATGAAGTAACACACGCAATGCGCTCCATTCGGATTACGGGCCGGGGGAGGCCAGGCGCTGACGGCGCGGCCGACAGCGTAATGCACCCGCAAAAGCGCATGCAACGCCAGGCGGCGCGGGAGTTTTCGCTCGACTACGCAGCCTGACCGGAGCGCACGACGACGGTTCCGCGGCAGAACCGACGGACCTGCTCGGCCCGTGATCGCGCGAGGGCGTCAAATCGCGGCGGGTGAAGTCTGATCCGGGCCGAAGCCGCGCTTGAATTGCTGCTTCAATGGGGTTCCTTCGCCTCGCGGCGCACGGTTGCCTGTCGGGGGGCGGGGAATAAAGTGCGGGCCTGCTGCAAACGCCGTTTGAAATTCTTATTCGCCTTCATCTCGAAGGCGGGAGGCGGATATCCGATGAAGGTGGTTACCTACGCTGGCAGCCAGCATGCGAACCGGCTGAGGCCTGGCTCCCCCTTCAGTTTCGGGTCCACGCGCTGACGATGCGTTCCGGCTGGCGCGCCGCGGCTGCCGGTTGTGCGACCGTTGCCTTGCTGCTTCTCCCGTCCGGGCCCGAGGCCCGCGCCGAGGGTCACGTCATGACGATCCTGTCTTCCCCCTCAGAGCCGATCGGCTGGCAGGGGGCTGCCGGACGGACGCCCGACCGCTTTCTCGTGCCTCGCGTGACGAGTGTGCATGCCGAGGGGCCGGGCCCTTTCGGCATCCGTCGATCTCCCTCGATCGCGGGCTACCTGCCGGATGCACATGTGCTGGAAGGGCGCGCAGGCGAACAGGGCGTCCGGGTCCGCCTGCCCGGGCCGGAGCTGAAGGGTACCGCTCGCGGCGATCTGGTCGCGCTCGGCCTCGTCGGCGACCACGCGATCTGCCTCCTGCGCCCGCCCGCCGGCATGGCCGAGGATGCGGTCGCTGCCTGGGCCAAGACCCGGCCCTGCCCCTGAGACGCCGCCGCGGCAGTCCCCGCGCGGTGCCCCCAGGGAGCGATCATCTGCACGGAGGCAGTGGCTCGCCGGGCATGGGGTGAACCTCGCTCCTCCTCGCCGCCCGCCGTCATCTGCGTGCGGCGGTCATCCCGCAAGCGACGCGGTGCGGGAGTTTTCACTGGACGAAGCAGCCTGATCCGGGAGCAGCACGACAACCGTTCCGCAGCACAACCGAAGGTCGTGCACGGCCCGTGGTCGTGCGAGGGCGTCAAATCGCGGCGGGTGAAAGCTGATCCGGGCCAAAGCCGCGCTTGAATTGCTGCTTCAAGGAGGGATTCTTCGCCTTGCGGCGCACGGTTGCCTGGGGGGCACGGGAAACACAGTGCCTGCCTGCAGAAAAGGCCGTTTGAAACTCCCATTCGCAAACGGACGCCCGTCGGAATGACGGCGGTGATGAAGCAACACACGCAGGTCGCTGCGTTCAGATTACGGGGCCGGGGCGTCCGGGCGCTGACGCATGCCGTCGGCCCCCAGAATCATCACCCGGTCTGCCGTTGCCGCCGCCTCGGGCGAGTGGGTCACGAGTATGCCGGCGGCGCCCGCTTCGCGTACGCTGTGGCGTAGCAACTCCAGCACCGCCCGCGCCGTCTCCAGATCGAGGTTTCCCGTGGGCTCGTCGGCCAGCAGCAGCTTTGGGCGGTGCACCAGGGCCCGCGCGATGGCCACGCGCTGCAGCTCCCCGCCGGAAAGCTCCCGCGGCAGGCTGGCACCGCGATCGCCCAGCCCCACCTGCTCCAGCATCTCCTCCACCCGAGCGCGCAGCTGGCGCTCGGCCACGCCCAGCAACGACAGCGGCAGCGCCACGTTGTCGTGCACGCTCAGGTAGGGCAGCACGTGGAAGGCCTGGAACACGAAGCCCAGCTTCTGCCGCCGCAACACCGTGAGCGCGTCGTCGTCCAGTCCGGCCAGGTCCTGGCCGTCGATGGCGATGGAACCCGAGTCGGGCACGTCCAGCCCGGCGATGAGGTTGAGCAGCGTGGACTTGCCCACGCCCGACTCGCCCATGATGGCCACGTAGTCGCCCGCGGCCAGCTCAAGCCACACGCCGGCGAGCACCTCGCGCCGGCCGGAGGCGCCCTCGAAGCGCCTGTGCAGGTCCCGCACCGAGAGCATGTCAGCCACCGTGCGGACAGCCCGGCGCGCGCCGCCCGGCCACGTACTCGTCGATGAGCTGGCGGTAGCGTTCGCCCCCGAAGCTGAGGAAGTGCCCGCCATGAACCACGCTCACGGGCAGCTCGCGCAACCGCAGCATGCTCTCCACGTACGCGCGGCGGTCGGAGTGGTAGGCGTCGTCCACCAGCGGCCCGTCGTACACGGCGTCGCCCGAGAACAGCACGCCGGAGGCGCGCTCCCACAGGGCGATGGAGCCGGGCGAGTGGCCGGGTACGTGCAGCACCTCGAACACGCGATTCCCCAGGTCGATCACGTCGCCCGCCTCCACCAGCCTCGTGGCGGGCGCGGGCGTCACCCGGTAGCGGGCCTGCTCGTAGCCCCCGGGCGGGAGGCGCTCGAACATCTCCACCACCGCGAAGCGGTCCGCCAGGTTCCAGTCGCCGCGCGGCTCGGCCAGGATGTGGGCCTCGGCGGGGTGGCATAGGCGCTGGGGGAACTGGTGGTGGTTGCCCACGTGGTCGAAGTGCGCGTGGCTCGCCACGGCCAGCACCGCGCGCTCGCGCAGCCAGGGCAGGTGGTCCGTGAGACCCACCACGCCCATGCCGCTGTCCACCAGCAGGTCGCGGTCGCGGCCGCGCACGTGCCACACGTTGCAGCGGTAGAAGGCATCGATGAAGGGCTCGTCCACGTGGGTCACGCCGTGCTCCAGGCGGCGCACGCGCCACCACTGGGCGGGGGTGGCCTCGACACGTGTGGCGGCCACGGTCAGTCCTCCAGCAGCACCAGGCCACCGGCGCGCACGGTGGCGGGCACGCGCGCCACGCCCGCGGGCAGCGACTGCGGATCCACCTTGGCCAGCAGGCGCCCGCCGCCGGCCACCGTGCCGGTGACGCGCACGAAGCCGCCCTGGAACACCACCTCCTCCACGGCCAGCTCGCCCAGCGCCAGCTCGCCGGGGCGGCCCGCACCCACGCGCACGGCCTCCGGGCGCAGCGCCAGCGTGACGCTGCTGCCGGGGGCGCGCTCGCCCTCCACCTCCAGGCGGCCGCAGGGCGTGTCCACGGCGATGCGGCCAGCGCCCGCCGCAGCCACGGTGCCCTCCAGCAGCGAGCTCTCGCCCAGGAAGCGGGCGGCAAAGCGGGTGCGCGGCCGCTCGTACAGGCGGGCAGGCGGGCCCATGTCCTCAATGCGTCCGGCGTTCATGATGACGATCAGGTCGGCGATGGCCATGGCCTCTTCCTGGTCGTGGGTGACGTGCACGAAGGTGCGCCCCTCGGTGCGCTGGATGCGGCGCAGCTCGTCCTGCATCTGGCGGCGCAGGCTCAGGTCGAGGGCGCCCAGCGGTTCGTCCAACAGCAGGATGGCCGGCTCGGTCACCAGGGCGCGGGCAAGCGCGATGCGCTGGCGCTGCCCGCCGGAGGCTTGGGCGATGCCGCGCGGGCCGTAGCCCGCCAGCCCCACGAGCGCCAGGGCAGCGGCCACGTGCCGCGCGATCTCGCCCCGGCCCATGCCGCGCACCGACAGGCCGAAGCCGACGTTGCCGGCCACGGTGAGGTGGGGAAAGAGTGCGTAGTCCTGGAACACCGTGGCGGTGGGCCGCTTCGCCGGGGGCGCCGTGGTTATGTCCGCGCCGCCCACCCGGATGCAGCCCGCGGTGGGCAGGGTGAAACCGCCCAGCATGTTGAGCACCGTGGTCTTGCCCGAGCCCGATGGACCCAGCAGCACCACGTAGCTGCCCCGCGGCACGGTGAGAGACACCGCGTCCACCGCCACCGCGCCCTCGTAGCGCTTGGTGAGGCCCTCCAGAGCCAGCTCCGCCGCCGCGCTCACCTTGCCCTTCGCCCCACGAGGAACAGCTCGAACGCCATGCCCGCCGCCAGCGACACCAGGAACACCAGCGTGCCCGCGGCGTTGGTGGCGGGATTCAGGCCGGTGCGCAGCATGCCCCAGATCACCACCGGCAGCGTGGGGTCGAAGCCCGACAGCAGGAAGGCCACGATGAACTCGTCCCAGGAAAAGGTGAGCGACAGCAGGAAGGCGCTCAGTATCGCAGGACGCAGCAGCGGCACGGTGACGCGCGTGAACACCTGCGCTTCGCTGGCGCCCAGGTCGCGCGCGGCCTGCTCGAGCCTTGCCTGCCCGGGGTCGCACTGCCCATACACCACCGCGAAGGCCAGCGGCAGGTTGAGCACCACGTGGCCGATGCCCACCGCCCAGAGGGACTTGCCGATCCCTGCGGTCGAAAAGGCCACCAGCAGGCCCACGCCGATCACCAGGTAGGACACCGCCAGGGGCAGGTAGAGCAGCGCCTCCAGGGCGCGCGCACCCGGCACGCGGTGGCGCGCCAGGCCCCAGGCCGCCAGCGTGGCCAGCAGGGTGGCCAGCGCCGAGGAGAGCACGCCCACCAGCAGCGAGTTCCACGCCGCGCCGGTGACGCGGTCGTTGTCGAGCACGGCGCGATACCAATGCAGCGACGGCCCCTCGAAGGGCGGCACCGGCACCGAGCCCGCGTGCAGCGAGAACAGCACCAGCACGGCCACGGGCAGGTAGATGAAGGCGAACAGCGGCCCCATCACCAGGGCCGCGGTGCCGTGGCGGGCCAGGGCCGCCATCATGGCGCCGCCCGCTTCATGCGCGCCTCGTGGTGAGCCAGCGCGCCAGCGCCAGGTAGGCCGCCGTCACCAGCAGCAGCACCACCACCGAAAGCGCGGCGGCCATGGGGATGTCGGCGCGACGGCTGATCTGCAGCAGGATCACCTGGGGCAGCAGCAGCTGCGTGTTGCCGCCCAGGATCTGCGGCGTCACGTAGTCGCCGATGCAGATCACGAAGGTGAGGAAGGCCCCCGCCGCGACGCCCGGCGCCGACAGCGGCAGCGTTACGCGCAGGAAGGTCTGCGCACCGCTTGCCCCCAGGTCGGCGGCCGCAAGCCGCAGCCTCGGGTCGATGCGAACCAGGCTCGCGTAGATGGTGAGGGTGCACAGCATGACAAAGAAGTGCACGAAGCCCGTGACCGTGGCGCCCTGGTTGAAGGACAGGGCAAGCGGCTCCCGGGCCAGCCCGAGCGCCATGAGCGCACGGTTCACCACGCCCTCGGGCGCGAGCACCAGCAGCCACGCGTAGGAGCGCACCACGTACGACGTCCAGAAGGGCAGCACCGCCAGCATGAGCCACAGGCGCTGGCGCGCCGGGGCCACGCGGTTGGCAATTGCCCAGGCCAGCGGGTAGGCCAGCAGCACCGAGAGCACCGTCACCAGCAGCGTGACCTCGATGGAATTCCACATGGCCAGCCGGAAGCTGTCGTTGTCTAGGAAACGCCGGTAGTTGTCGAGCGAGGGATCGGTGACCAGTTCCGCGCCCTCGCGGCGGAACAGGCTCCACAGCACGATGGCCCCGGAGGGCAGCAGGAAGAACGCGGCCGTCCACAGCAGCGCCGGCGCCGCAAGCGCGAGACCGCGCCGTGCGTCGCGTCGCGCGCCCAGCGCTTCCACGAACACCCGCGCCGCGCCGCCCGCGACGAGGCCCGCCCTCACGCGGCGCGCACCGCGCGCCGCGCGGGCCTCATTTCTGCAGCACGTCGGCCCACAGGTCCTGCATCGCCTTGTCCAGCGACTCGGAAGGCGAGGGATAGGGATGGGACCGGGCGAGGAACTTCGGCTGCTCGTCCCAGCGCAGGGTCTTCTTCTGCCGGTCCGTGAGCGCGGCCTTCGAATTGGCCGGCACGCCCCAGTAGCACGAGGAAGTGGCGAGCCTCGCCTGCCCCTCGGGCGAGAGCACGTACTGGATGAAGGCGGTGGCCTCCTTCTTCTTCTTCGAGGCGGCGAACACGCCGATGGCCTGCTGCCAGCGGATGCCGCCCACGTCGGGCAGCACCCAGTCGAGGTTGGGCTTCTCGGCCTGCAGGCCAGCCACCAGGAACTCTCCGCCGCCGGCCACCATGGCCACCTGGCCGGTGGCGAGCGCCGTCTGCGAGGTGGTGACGTCGCCCACCAGGGCTGCGTTGGCGCGGATGGCCTTGAGCTTCTCCTTGATGGCGGGCAGGTCGGCGGCCGTGAGCGACTGGGGCTTCTTGCCCAGGGCGATGGCGATCTCCCCGATCACCGGCAGGTAGTAATCGTAGATGGCCACCTTGCCCTTGCTGGCCGGATTCCACAGCGTGGAAATGTCGCGCGCCTTGTCCGCGGGCAGCTTCGATCGGTCGAAGGCGATGGCGTTGTAGCCGAATTTCTCGGGCACCGCGTAGAGCTTGCCCCCCACCGAATGGTACTCGGGCAGGCGCACGGCCTCGGGGATGTCGGCCATGGGGAAATCCTTCGCATCCAGTTCCGCCAGCAGCTTGCGCTCCACCACCCGGCGCACGTCGGTGGAATCCACCACGAACACGTCCCAGTCGCCGGGCCTGGACTGCTCCAGCAGCGCCAGCGCGGTGCCGGTGCCCTCGTAGTCCTTCACGTTAACCTTGATCTTCGTCTTGTCGGTGAAACCCTTCAGGAAGGCGGCGTCGGTGTGGTCGCACCACACCAGTGCGTTGATGGTCTGGGCGCCCACGGGGAGTGCGGGCAAGAGCAGCACGGCACACAGGGCAACGGACAGGATGGCGCGGGGCATGGGGCATGTCTCCATGGTTGTGCAGCGATGGAACCCTTTGGTGAGGCGCCAATGAGCACGAATCGCACCGGATGTTACCCGCCCGAGCCCTGACCGGATTGGTCAGTCCGGATTCCGTTGGCGGGGATGCGGGGATGCGGGCTATCGCGCCAGGCACCTGCCCTGGGGGGCCGGGGACGAACGCGCCCCTTCCCCGTTGTGCTGCGATGCAGTAAGTTTCGTGTGGTCTTTATCGCAGGGTTCGAAACGATGATCCGTGTCACCTACCTCAGCAGGGCAACCGAACCGCTATCGGCAGATGCCCTGGTGGCCCTGCTGTCGCAGTGCCACCGCAACAACACGGCCAAAGGGCTCACAGGCATGCTGCTGTTCGGCAATGACACGTTCCTGCAGTCGATCGAAGGCGACGAGGCAGCGGTGGACGCTCTCCTGGACAGGATCGCCAGGGACCCGCGGCACACAGCCCTGAAGATCCTGCGCCGCGAGCCCATCACCGCGCGACAGTTCGCCGGCTGGAGCATGGGGTTCGAACGCGTCACCGATGGAACCCTCGCCACCATGCCCGGCCTGCGGGACCTGGGGCTGCGCAACTTCAATCCCGAGTTTCTGGCCGCCAGCGACGCCGTGATCGAGTCGCTGCTGGACCGGCACCGCTCGGCCCACTGGGACCCGCTGGTGCGCGAGCTCGACGCGCGCGACAAACTCATCGCCGACCTTCGCGAGGCGCTCGCACGCGCACGCAACGACACCCAGATGGCGGCGCTGGTGCTCGAGACGGTGGTGGAAGTGGCTGTGGACGGACGCCTGGACGACGCCCACCTCGAGCTCTGCCGCACCACGTTGCGGTCGCTGCGCTGAACCTTCTCAAGGGCTTGCCGGCAAGGAGCTGCCTTGCCACCCCGGGCTGCCTGAGAGGCCGCGCTATACGCTGGATGCCCGCGATGCACCGGGCGCGCTGACCACGCGATTGCGCCCCTGGCGCTTGGCCTCGTAGAGGGCCGCATCCGAGCGCTTCGCCCACTCCCCCAACCCCTCGCCCGGCAGGTGCGCAGCCACCCCGATGCTCACCGTGACGTGCTCTTCGGGCAGCAGTTGCGCCTGCTCGATCAGCTTGCGCAGCGCCTCCGCCAGGATCAATGCCTCCTCTGCGCCCGTGCCGGGCAATAACAGCATGAATTCTTCGCCGCCGGTGCGAAACAGCACGTCGTCCAGGCGCTTGCGTGTAACGATTTCCTCCGCCACGCGGCGCAGCACTTCGTCGCCTGCGGCGTGGCCGTGCGTGTCGTTGATGCGCTTGAAGTGGTCGATGTCGAGGCTCAACAGGGTGCTTTCCTTGAACGCCCGGCCGCCCGCCTCGATGCGGCTCAGCTCAGCATCGAAATGGCGGCGGTTGAAGGCGCCCGTGAGCGCGTCGGTGATGGCCTGGCGCTCCAGGGCCTGCTGCTGATCCTCCATCACGTTGAGCAGCGCACCGGCAATGATCGCCGTGAACACGAGCGACGCCACCAGCCGCGCAGCGATGGGCGCGCCGACGTTCCAGCCAGCGATCGACCCGACCGCAAGCACCAGCAATGTGGTCAACAGCAAGGCCGTGCCGCGTCGCATGGTCATGTAGTAGACCAGCACGATCGGGAAAGCCCAGAAAAGGGCGACGACGCCCTGCAACCACGAGGAAACGCACATGGCCGCCGCCAGGGCGCACCCGGCCAATTCGTAGGGCACAGGGGGTTTGGTGCCGCGGCGCGCCGCCAGTCCGTCGGTCAACATCACCACCTGGGCGAAGACGATCACCGCCGCCAACAGCCACTCTTGGCGGCTGAGCTGGTAGACCACGAAAGGCGACAGGATGAGGGTCGCCAGCATGCTGAGACGCTCGATGAAGCGATCGCGGTAGCGTTCCAGCGGAAAGGCGTCCAGGCGCAGCCAGCGGCCCAGGGACTGGAGGAGACTCACGGTCAGAGCTTCTTTCCTGTGTCAGGTGGTGCGCGGAACGGGTTTGGGGGAGGGGGATGAGTGTATTCGATCCGCGAGGGTTGGCGATCGAGGGGAGCATCGGACGCGGGTCTGCGAGGGGGCGCAGGCGCTGGTCGCGCCGCCCTTGCCGCTCCCCGCGCTGTGTCGGGTTCAGACGGCGGTATCGAGCGAGCCCATGCGGCCGGCCAAGTAGTCGTCACGGGCTTGCAGGATTTCCTCGCGGCTGTTCATTACGAAGGGCCCCCAGGACACCACCGGCTCGCCGATGGGCTCGCCGGCCAGCACCAGCAACTGCGCCGGCTGCCCGGCGCCCAGCGCCACGGCCTCGCCGCGCCCATCGAACAGCGCCATGGCGCGGGCGGGCACGTCACGCGCCTGTACCTGGGCGGCGCCCTCCACCACGTAGACCAGCGCGTTGTGACCTTCGGGGAGGCGCAGCGCCGCGCTGCCGCCGGCGTCGAGCATCACGTGCAGCAGCGTCACCGGGGTGAAGCTGCGCGCCGGACCTTGGACCCCGGCGTGCCGGCCGGCAATCACGCGCACGCGCGCGCCGGGGGACTCCACCACCGGAATGCGCGTCGCGGGCAAGTCCTGATAGCCGGGCGGGTCCATCTTGCGGGCGCGGGGCAGGTTGAGCCACAACTGCACCCCGTGCAGCGTGCCGCCCCGGCGCACCAGGTCAGGCGCGCGGTACTCGGCATGCACGATGCCCGAGGCGGCGGTCATCCACTGCACGCCGCCGGGCTCGATGAGGCCACGCCCACCCGAGGAATCCTGGTGCTCCATGGCGCCTTCGAGGATGAGGGTGACCGTTTCGAAACCGCGATGGGGATGGGGGTTGAGCCCGCCCGACTCACCGGGCGCGATGCGCTCCGGACCGAAATGATCGAGCATCAGCCACGGGTCGACGAAGTCCACCTCGGGGCCGGGAAAGGGGCGATCCACCAGCAACCCCGGCGCAGGCTGCGCCTTGCGGCCGGGCACCACCGCGCGCACGGCGCGCTGCGCGGGCTCATCCATGGGCTGGAGGCGCCATCTGGAACAGCAACACCTCCGCGCCGCGGCCCTGCTCGAACGTCAGTTCGGCCTCGGCCGTCACCTTGAGGCCGTCGCCGGGGCCAAGGGCTTGTCCGTTCACAACCAGTGCGCCGCGCGCCACGTGCACGTAGGCGAGGTTCCCGGGCGGCAGCGGATGCGCCACGCGCTCGCCGCCGTCGAGCAGCAGCGCGTGCACCCACGCCTGCTGGTGGATGGCCACCGAACCCTGGGCGCCGTCGGGCGAAGCCACCAGACGCAGCCTGCCGCGCTTCTCCTCGTGGGGGAAATGCTTCTGCTCGTAGCCGGGCTGCACGCCGCGCTGCGCCGGCTCGATCCAGATCTGCAGAAAGTGAACGGGCTCGGACCTGGAGGCGTTGAACTCGCTGTGGGTGACGCCCGTCCCAGCGCTCATGCGCTGCACGTCACCGGGCCGGATCACCGAGCCCGTGCCCAGGCTGTCGCGATGCTCCAGTGCGCCCGCCAGCACGTAGCTGATGATCTCCATGTCGCGGTGCGGATGGGTGCCGAAGCCCATGGCGGGTGCCACGCGGTCTTCGTTGATGACCCGCAGGCTGCCAAAACCCATCTCCTGCGGGTCGTAGTAGTCGGCGAAGGAGAAGGTGTGGCGGCTGTCCAGCCACCCGTGGTTGGCGTGGCCGCGGTCAGCGGCCCGGCGCAAGGCAATCATGAAATGGTCCTGAAAGAAGGGGCCGACGGCGCCGACGCGGCGCTCAGACCAACATCCGGTCTCGGGGGCTGAGTTTCAAGGCAACGACACCGCGCACCCTCAGCACAGCCGCAGGTTGCCAAACTCCAGCGCCGCCACCGGCGACAGGTAGCCGCGGAGGGCAAGCGCCAGCAACGCCGCCAGCACCGCCACCACCACCCAGCGCGCCAGGCGCCAGCGCAGGTCCAGGGAAGCCGGACCGCGGCGGGGCGTCTGGGGCGCCGGGGCACTCACGGCGCATCCGCCGCCACCGCGCCGGGGCGCCGCACCGGCCGCTCGTCGATGGGCAGGTTCACCAGCCCGGCCAGCACGCCCAGGCCCACGGCCACCAGCCACACCGCGCGGTAGCTGCCCGTGGCGTCGAAGGCCAGCCCGCCCAGCCACACGCCCAGGAACGCGCCCAGCTGATGACTGAAGAACACGATGCCCGAGAGCATGGCCAGATGGCGCACACCGAAAATCTGCGCCACCAGCCCATTGGTGAGCGGCACCGTGCCCAGCCACAGGAAACCGATGCCGGCGGCGAACAGATACACCGACGAGGGCGTGAGCGGCATCCACAGGAAAACCCCGATCACCACCGCCCGCGCCAGATAGATGCCGGTCAGCAGGTAGCGCTTGCTGGCACGCCCGCCCAGCCAGCCCGCCAGGAAGGAGCCGGCGATGTTGAACAGCCCGATGAGCGCCAGCCCCAGGGCGCCCACACCGGGCGCCAGTCCTGAATCCAGCAGGTAGGCGGGCAGGTGCACCTGGATGAAGGCCACGTGGAAGCCGCACACGAAATAGCCCGCCGTGAGCAGCCAGAAGCCGCCGTGCCCCGCCGCCTCGCGCAGCGCCGCGCCCAGCGGCTGCGGCGCGCCAGCCCCGTGGCTGTGGTGGCCGCGGCTTTCCACCAGCGCGACGGCCAGGGGTACGATCACCAGCACGCTGGCCGCCAGGGCGTAGAGCGCTCCTTTCCAGCCCAGGGACGCGATCAGGGCGCCCGTGAAGGGCAACATGACGAACTGCCCGAAGGAACCGCCCGCCGTGGCGATGCCCAGCGCCACGCTGCGCCGCTCGGGCGGGTAGGCGCGCCCCACCACGCCCAGGATGACGCTGAAGGTGGTGCCCGACAGGGCGGCACCCAGCATCAGTCCGGCGCTCAGGTCCAGCAGCCACGGGTTGGCGGCGTGGGCCATGAGCGCCAGCGCGGCGGCGAACAGCACGGCGCTGAGTGCGGTGACGCGGCCTGCCCCGTGGCGGTCCACCACCGCGCCCACGAAGGGTTGCAGCGCGCCCCACAGCAGGTTGGACAGCGCCATGGCGAAGGCGAAGGTGGAGCGCCCCCAGCCGTAATCCTGGCTCATGGGCAGCAGGAACAAACCCAGGGTCTGGCGCGACCCCATGGAAAGGGAGAGCACGGCCGCGCCGCACACCAGCACCACCACGGGGGTGCGCCAGTCCGACCGGGTCATGGCCACCCCCGCCACGCAGAAAAAAACCGGCTCAGGGCAGTTGCTCGCCCAGCGGATGGGCAGCCAGCACGCGGTCGGCCTCGGCTTCTTCGGCGCTCTTCACCCGACGCACCAGCAACGTGTAGAAGGTGGGCACCACGAACAGGGTGAGCAGCGTGCCCAGCAGCAGCCCGCCCACGATGACCGATCCGATGGGGTGACGGGTCTCGGCACCGGCGCCCTTGGCGATCATGAGCGGCACGGCGCCCAGCACCATGGCGCCCGTGGTCATGAGGATGGGGCGCAGCCGCAGGGTGGCCGCTTCCACCACCGCCTCCACCTTGTCGCGGCCGGTACGGCGCAGCTGGTTGGCGAATTCCACGATCAGGATGCCGTGCTTGGTGATCAGGCCCACCAGCATCACCAGCCCGATCTGGGAGTACACGTTGAGCGTGCCGCCGCGGCCGGTCTTGGAGTCGATGTACAGGGCGAGCAAGGCGCCGGTCATGGCCAGGGGCACCGTGAGCATGATGACGAAGGGCCCCACGAAGCTCTCGAACTGCGCCGCCAGCACCAGGTAGATGAAGGCCAGCGCCAGCACAAAGGTGAGCACGATCTCGGCACCGGCTTCGCGGAATTCGCGCGACTGGCCGTCCAGGTCGGTCTGTACCGCGCCGGCCAGCTCTTCCTTCACGGTGCCGTCCATGAACTCGAGCACCTGGCCCATGGTGTACCCGGGGTTGATGTTGCCGTCGATCACCGCGGCGCGCAGGCGGTTGAAGTGATTCAGCTCCTTGGGCGCCACGGTCTCCTTCACCGCCACCAGGTTGGAGAGCTGGTTGAGGCGGCCGTCGGAGCCGCGCACGTAGATGGCGGTGAGATCATCGGGGCGCACGCGGTCCTTGTTCTCCAGCTGCACCACCACGTCGTACTGCTTGCCTTCGCGCTTGAAGCGCGTCACCTGCCGCCCGCCCAGCAGGGTTTCCATGGTGCGGCCGATGGTGTCCACTTCCACGCCCACGGCGGCGGCTTTCTCGCGGTCCACCTCCACGGCGAGCTGGGGCTTGTTGAGCTTGAGGTCCGTGTCCAGGGCGGTGAGGCCGGGATAGCTGCGGGCCTTGGCCATGATCTTGCCCACGTGGCCCTGCAACTGCTCGTAGGAATTGCCATACACCACGTACTGCATGGCCTTCTGGCGGAAATTCTGGCCCAGGGATGGCGGGTTCACGGTGAAGGCCAGCACCCCTGGCAGGCCGCCAAACAGCTTTCCCTTGAGCTCTTCGGTGATCTTGAACTGGCTGCGCTCGCGCTGGCTCCAGCGGTCCAGCACCGCGAAGCCGATGCCGAAGTTCACCGGGTTGGGGCGTTCCAGCCCCGGCGCCGTCACGGCAAACAGCGTCTTCACCTCCGGCACGCCCATGAGCATCTTCTGCACGGTGAGCATGTAGCCATCGGTGTACTGCAGGGTGGATCCCTCGGGCGCCACCACGAAGCTCATGAACCAGCCCCGGTCTTCAAGGGGCGAGAGTTCCTTCTTGAGTTGCAGGAACAGGAACACCATGGCCGCCGCCACACCCAGGAACACCAGCACCACCAGCCAGCGCGTGCGCAACGTGAAGCGCAGGGCGCCGGCATAGGCGCGGTTCATGCCTTCGAAGAAGCGCTCCGTGAACTGGTAGAGGCGCCCGTGGCCACTGTGGGACTTGAGCACCTTGGAGCACATCATGGGCGTTAGCGTGAGCGCCACGAAGCCCGACACGATCACCGCCGCGGCCACCGTGAGGGCGAACTCCGTGAACAGCTTGCCGGTGGTGCCCTGCATGAAGGCCAGCGGCGCAAACACCGCCGCCAGGGTGATGGTCATGGCCACCACCGCGAAGCCGATTTCCTTGGAACCCTTCAGCGCCGCCTGGAAGGGGGTCATCCCCTCCTCGATGTGGCGGTGGATGTTCTCCAGCACCACGATGGCGTCGTCCACCACCAGGCCAATGGCCAGCACCAGGCCCAGCAGCGTGAGCACGTTGATGGAGAAGCCCAGCACCCACAGGAAGAACAGGCCGCCGATGAGCGACACGGGGATGGTGACCACCGGAATGAGCGTGGCGCGCAGCGAGCGCAGGAACACGAAGATCACCAGCACCACCAGCGCCAGTGCTTCCAGCATGGTCCGCTGCACCGCCGAAATGGACTCTTCGATGAAGATGGAGGTGTCGAAGGCGGCCTTGAGGCTCATGCCCGGCTGCAGGCCGTCGTTCACGCGCGGCAGCAGCTTCTTCACTCCCTGGGCCACGCCCAGGGTGTTGGCGGTGGACTGCTTGACGATGCCCAGGCCGATGGCGTCGTTGCCGTTGACGCGCACGATGTTGCGGTCGTCGAAGGCGCCGATCTCGGCGCGGCCCACGTCGCGCAGGCGCACGGGGTAGCCGTTCGCCTCGGTGATGATCATGTTGTTGAACTGCTCGGGCTTCTGCAGATCGGTTTCCGCCAGCACCGTGAACTCGCGCATGGTGCTCTCGATGCGCCCGCCGGGCACCTCGATGTTCTGGCGGCGCAGCGCGTTCTCCACGTCCTGCACGGTGAGAGCCATGGCGGCGAGACGCTCACGGTCGAGCCAGACGCGCATGGCCACCTTGCGCTCGCCGCCGATGATCACGCTCGCCACCCCCTCCACGCTCTTCAGCTGGTCGGCGATGTAGCGGTCGGCGTAGTCGGAGAGTTCGAGCTGGTTGTGGCGGTCGCTGGAGAAGGCAAGCCACAGGATGGCCTGGGCGTCGGCCTCCACCTTCGCCACGATGGGCTCGTTGGCGGCCTCGGGCATGAGGTTGCGCACCCGGGCCACGCGGTCGCGCACGTCGTTGGCGGCATCGTCGGCACGGCGGTTGTTCTTGAAGGTGACCGTGATGGTGGACACCTCCTCGCGCGACACAGACTTGATCGTCTTGATGCCCTCGATGCCGGAGAGGGAGTCCTCGAGAGGCTGGGTGATGGCCGACTCGATCACCTGGGCGCTGGCACCCTTGTAGATGGTGCGCACCGAAACCACCGGCGAGTCGATGTTGGGGTACTCGCGCACCGCCAGGCGCTGGTAGGCCATGATGCCCACCAGCACGATCACGAGGCTCATCACGGTGGCGAGCACCGGGCGCTTGACGGATATTTCGGACAGGACCATTGGCGGTCTCCCGTTGCGTTGCGGGGGCGGCGGCGCTCAGCCGCCCTTCTTGTCGCCTTCGGCGGGCTTGGCAGGCGCGGCTGCAGCGGGGGCGGCGCCGGGTGCCGGAGGACCGCCGGGCGCGGGCGGGCCGCCCGCCGCCGGCAGCACCATCACGGGGGCGCCGGGCGGCATCATGGCGAGCTTCAACGCGCCCTCCGTGACCACCATGTCGCCAGCGGCGAGCCCGCCGGTGATTTCCACCACGCCGGGACGGCGCCCGCCGATCTGCACCTTGGTGATCTGGGTCTTGGCGCCGTTGTCGAGCACCTTGTAGACGAAGGTGTCCTTGCCCTGGGGAACGATGGATTGCTCGGGAATGGAAATGGCCTGCTCGCGCTTGTCCAGTTGCACCGAAACCCGCGCGAACAGGCCGGGCTTGAGCTTGCCGCCGGTATTGGGCACATGGGCTCGCGCCAGCACCGTGCGCGACTTCTCGTCCACCAGCGGCTCGATGGCGAAAATGCGGCCCTGAAACTGCTCGCCGGGAAAGGCATCGAGACTCACCGCCACGGGTTGCCCGCGGGCGATGCGGCCCACGTAGGTTTCCGGCACGCGGAAATCGAGCTTGATGGAGGCAATGCTCTCCACGCGCGCGATGTTGTCGCCAGTCTTGAGGTAGGCGCCAGGGCTGATCTGGCGCAGGCCCATCACCCCGGAGAACGGCGCGAAGATGGCGGTCTTGGCCAGCCGCGCCTGGTCCTGCTGGACCCGCGCCGCGGCCACTTCCATGGCACCGCGCGCGCGGTCCACCACCTCGACGCTCACGAAGCCCTTGGCGAGCAGGTCCTTGGCGCGTTCGTGGTCGGAGGTCTTGGTGCGCAACTCGGCGCTGCTGGCAGCCAGGGCGGCCTGGTACTCGGAGGCATCGAAGGACACCAGCCGTGCGCCCTTGGCCACGGCCTGTCCCTCCTCGAAATGCAGGACGGTGACGCGCCCGTCGATCTCAGAGCGGATCAGTACTGATTCGTCCGCCAGCAGCGAGCCCACGGCTGTCACATCGGTGCTGAAGGGGCCCACCGTGACGGCCACGGCCTTCACCGGTAGCGCCATGGGCGGTTTGGCCGCGCCCCCGCCCGCGGGACCTGCGGCAGGCTTGCCATCGGAGGGCTTCGCGTCCCCGGGCTTGGCGGCACCGTCGGCAGGCTTGCCGGGCGGGGCCTCGGCCTTGTTGCCGCAGGCGGCAAGCAACAGCGCAATCAGGACGACAAGCGGAAAGGAAAGACTTCGCATCGCTGGCAGGCCTCGGCAGTCGGGTTTTTGTGAGTGCGAAGGCCGGGCCGCCGGCGGGCGCCGGACGGGCTGGCCTGGGTGGAAAGAAGGAACCGCCCGGGCGCGTTCCCCATCGCGCCTCTCGCTGCTGATCTGTTGGTCAGCGTCCGCCGCAATGATAGCCCGAACGCCTCACGTGGGCCACGCGACGGGCGGCGGAGCGCCGCTGGCCCTGCGCGCTGCCCGGCGCGGTCGGTTCAAGGAAGCGCCCCGGGGAGCGTGCCGCGCTTTCGCCGCCCACTGAAACATCACCCGCCCGAGCGGGGTGAACCGGGTGGAAACTCTACGGTTCAGCGCGGCATGGGGCCGCGACGCGCCACGGGACACACGCGGTGCGCCGCAAGCGAGGCCTCGGCCGCCCGGGCCTGCTCCATTTCGCGATGCACGGGCCCCATGTCCAGGCTTGCCGCCCGGCGAAGCAGCGCCTCCAGCACCACCTCACCGGCGGTGAAGCGCTCGGCATAGAGCCCCACCCCCTCGCGGAACAGCACCAGCCCCGGCGGTTGCTCCACGCCCAGCATGCGCGCAACCTCCAGGTCCTGCAGCTGGTGCCAGCGCACGCCGTCCACGCGCCCGCGCAGCCGCAATACCGCCTCGAGAAACGAGCGCGAGGTATGGTCGTCTGATGCCACCGCGAAGGCCGCCAGGCCGGGCAGCCCCAGCGCCGCCTCGAAGGCGGGGCGGTCGCCCACGGGATGGAGCCCCTCGGCCTCAGGCGGCATCGCCATCGCCTGCCTGCGCCGCCAGCTCCGCGTGCACCTGCGCCATGTCCAGCGCCTGCACCTCGGCCACCAGCCGGTCGAGCCCGCCGCCCATCATGGCGCCCGGCTGGGAGAATACGATCACTTGCTCGCGAAACGCCATCAGGGTGGGAATGGCCTGGATGCCGAAGTGCTGCGCGATCTCCGGGTTGTCTTCGGTGTTGAGCTTGGCGAACACCACGCCCTCGTGCTTCTGCGAAGCGGCCTCGAACACCGGCGCGAAGGCGCGGCACGGACCGCACCAAGGCGCCCAGAAATCCACGATGACCATGGGGTTGCCGGTGACGATGGATTCGAAGTTGTCGCGGGTGATTTCCACGGTGGCCATGGACAGCCTCCACAAGGTCGGGGGTCGGCTGCCAGGCAACGGCAACGCCGCCGCGCCCGCGGTGCCGATCGGGCTCCACAGCATACGATCGCGGGCGGAGCGATTCAAATCCACGCGGATGGAGCTTTGTTTTCGGGGCGGGCCCTCGGGCGAAAGGTGCCGCCGCTCCACGGCCTTCTTCGAGGCGCAGCTCGATCAGATGGTGGCACTCGCCTGCTTCGTGCCCGCCATGGTCTGCCTGGCCGATGCCATCGGCACCCAGGCCAAGGCCGTCGCAGTGCGCAGGGCTGTCGCTGTCGCGGGCGTCCCTAGCCGAGCTTGTGCGGGGCGAGGCCCGCAGCGGCCGCGACCCTGCCTTCGGCAGAGGGCGGCTGGGCGCCATCATCCAGGACACCCTGTCGCTGCGGAACTACTTCGCCGTCGCCTCGCTGCTGCTGTTCTGATCGGGCGTGAAGCGCCCGAAGTGCAACAGCACCGTGGGCAGGATGAGCAGGTTGAGCACCGTAGAGGTGACCAGGCCGCCGAGGATGATGGTGGCCATGGGGCCCTCGATCTCGCGGCCCGGCTGGCCGGAGCCCAGGGCAAGGGGCAGCAGACCCAGCGAGGTCACCAGCGCCGTCATGAGGATGGAGGGTAGCCGCTCGGCGGCGCCGCGCACCATGGTCTCCAGGTTCCACGGCAGGCCCTCCCGCGCCACGAGGTGCTGGTAGTGGGACACCAGCATGATGGAATTGCGCAGAGTGATGCCGAACAGCGTGGCGAAGCCCACCAGAGAGCCCAGCGTCATCCAGCCGCCCGACAGCATCACCGCCACCACCCCGCCCACCAGCGCGAAGGGCAGGTTGAGGAAGGCGAGCCCGAGATTGCGCAGGTTGTTGAAGGCCAGGTAGAGCAACACGAAGATGCCAAAACCCGCCAGCGCCGAGTGGAACAGCAGCCGCTCGCGGGCCTTCACCGCCGCTTCGGCTTCGCCGGAGATCACCACGTAGCTGCCCTCTCCGAGGCTCACCTTGGCGAGGGCGGCGCGCACGTCGGCGGCGAAGTCGTCCAGGTCGCGGCCCTCCTGGTTGGCGGTGATGCTCTGGATGCGCTTGCCGCCCAGGTGAAGGATCTTGTAGCGGCCGGCGGACATGAAAACGTCGGCCAGATCGCCCAGCCGCACCACCGCCCCCGAGGGGGTGCGCACGGGCAGTTTCTCCACCTGGTGCGGGGCACGGCGCCACTCGGGGTCGAGCACCGTTACCACGTCGATCACCTGCCCGCCCTGGCGGATCTGCCCGCTCACGGCGCCTTCGTAGGCGGCGTGCACCGTTTCGAGCACGTCCAGCGGCGCCAGGCCAAAGGCGGCCAGCCGGTCCTGGCGCAGCCGCACACTCAGCTGCGGCATGCCGGGCGGCGCCTGCACCTGCACGTCCCGCGCGCCGGGCACGGCGGCCACGGCCTCGGCCAACTGGCGGGCATCGGCATCGAGCCGGTCGAGATCGGGGCCATGAAGGTTCACGGCCAGCGCCGCGGGGAAGCCGGCAATGGTCTCTTCGATGCGCTCGGTGAGGAAGGTGTTGACCGAGAAGGACAACCCCGGGAAGGCGCCGTCCATGCCCGCCAGAATCTCGCGGATGCGGCGCAGGATGCGCGCCTGGGCGGCGCCGTCCAGGGCGCCCACTTCCACCTCGAATTCGCTGTAGTGGGGGCCGAAGGTGTCGGCGCCGTTCTGCGAGCGACCCACCCATTGCGCCACCGACTTCACCCCATCGATGCCCTTGAGCGCCGCCGTGACGCGGTTGCCGATGCGCAGGGTCTCCTGCTCGGAGGTGCCGGGTACGGCGGTCATGTGGATCACGTAGTGGCCTTCCTTGAGCGACGGAATGAACTCGCCCGAGAACAGCGGCAGCAAGGCCAGTCCGGCGGCGATGGCCACGCCGGCCGTGCCCAGCACCCGGCCAGGGCGCTGCTCGATGCGCCGCAGCAGCGCCTCGTAGCCCGGGCGGACGCGGCGCACGAAGGGCGGATCGGCCGCCTGCAGCGAGCCGCGGGCCAGCAACAGCACGCACAGCGCCGGCGTGAGGGTCATGGCGGTGGCGAGCGACACCAGGATGGCAAGGATATAGGCGAGCCCCAGGGGCGCGAACAGCTTGCCGCCAATGCCGCCGAAGGTGAGCAGCGGCACGAACACCAGCGCCACGACGAAGGTGGCATAAACCACCGAGCCGCGCACTTCCACGCTGGCCGCCAGCGCCACCTCGGCGTCACTGAGCGGATTGCCCGCGGCGCGGTTCTCGCGCAGCCGGCGGAAGATGTTCTCGGTGTCGATGATGGCGTCGTCCACCACCTCGCCCAGGGCGATGGCCAGGCCGCCCAGCACCATGATGTTGAGCGGTTCGCCCAGGGCGCCCAGCACCAGCACCGCGCCCAGCAGCGACACCGGGATGGCCGTGGTGCAGATCAGGGCGGTGCGCGCGTTATAGAGGAACAGGAACAGCACCAGCACCACCAGCGAGGAGCCCACCAGCACGTCGAAGCGGATGTTGCCCACGGCGGTTTCGATGAAGTTGGCGGGCCGGAACAGCGCGTCGTGCAGCGTTGTCTGCTCGCGGGCCAACAACGGGCGCAGCTCGTCCAGGGCGGCCTCCAGGGCACGCGACACCGCCAGGGTGTTGGAGCCCAGCTGGCCCTGCACCATCAGGAACACGCCCTCACGCCCATCGATGGCGGCCGCGCTGATGGGCGGGGCAGCCCCTTCCACCACCGTGGCCACGTCGCCCAGCCGCACCCGCTGGCCGGCGGATTCGCGCACCACCACCCCGCCCAGTTCACCCACGTCGGCGGGCTGGCCTTCGGTGAGGATGCCGATGCGCTGGTTGGCGCCCGGCAGGTGGCCCGCCGAGAGCACGCCCGTGGCACGTCGCGCCGCTGCCACCACGTCTTCCAGGGCGAGCCCGTGGCGCTCCAGGCGCCGTGGGTCCACGCGCACCTGCCACTGGCGCACCGCGCCGCCGAACACGTTCACTTCGGCCACGCCCTCCACGGCCATGAGGTGCGGGCGCACCACCCAGTCGGCCAGGCTGCGCAGGTCGGCCAGGCTGCGCGAAGTTGAAGTGAGGCCGATGCCCAGCACGGTGCTGGCCGAAGAGGTAAGCGGCGTGAGTTGCGGCTGACCCACACCCGCGGGCACCCGCGCCGCGGCGGCGCTCACCCGCTCAGCCACCAGCTGGCGATTGAGGTGGATGTCAGAACCGTCCTCGAACAGCACGGTCACCACCGACAACCCGGGAATGGACTGGGCGCGGATGGACTCCACCCCGGTGACCCCCAGCAGCGCCTGTTCCAGGGGCGCGGTGACGAGGGTCTCCACCAGTTCGGCCGACAGGCCGGCCGCCTCGGCCTGGATCACCACCTGGGTGGGCGAGAACTCCGGAAACACGTCCATGCGGGCGCGCTGAAGCTCGAAGATGCCCGCCGCCACGAGCATCAGCGCCAGCGCCACCACCACGCCGGGGAAGCGGATCGAGAAGCGGACGATGGCGGAGATCAATCTTCGTTCTCGTTGCGGATCTGGTACTCGAGCTCCTCCGACAGGAGCAGTTGCGCGCCCGTGACCACTGCCTGTTGCCCGACCTCCAGGCCGCCGGTGGCGAACCAGCCCCCGGGCGCCGCCTCGCCGAGGGTCACGGGCAGCCGCTCGAATTCATCGGCCTCCGCGGCGGCCACGTACACCCAGGAACGGCCGGCGTGCCAGACCACCGCCGTGGCCGGCACCACCACCCCTTGGCGCGGCGCGCCGCCGGTGGACACGTGACCCACCACCCGCATGCCGGCCCGCAGCCCGGCTGCGCCGGTGCGAAACCAATAGGACGCCCCGGCCAGGGCGCCGGCGGCGGCAGGCGCGGCGGACAGCAGGCGGGCCGGGCGGCGCGCTCCGCCCCCAGCGGGCTCCACGGACACGGGCCGGCGCGCCACCGCCGGTTCCAGCTCGGCGGGCACGGCCAGGGTCACCAACACCTCGCGGCCGTCGAGCAGCGCCGCCAGCGCCGCGCTGGCGGGGTTGATGGCCATTTCCGCCAGCACCGGCCCGAACTCCGCCCGCAGGCTGTCGGCCTGGGCTCGCAGCACAGCCTCGGCGCCGGCCAGTTGCTCGCGCGCTATCCGCGCCTGGGCCTCGGCGGCCTGGACGGTGCGCTCCGCCACATTGCGGTCATCGCGAAACAGCGCCAGGGCGCGCTGGTAGTCCGCCTCGGCGGCAGCCAGCGCGGGCTTCAGGGCGCGCACCTGGGCGGCCTGGGCAAGGTAGCGGCCGCGCGCCTCCACCAGCGGGCGAGGGTCGGCCACCGTGCCCTGCACTGGTGCAGAGGGCTCGGCCCGGGCTGACGCCAGCGGCGCCGTGGCAATGCCGGCCATGCGCCGCTCGGCCTCGGGCAACCGCAGGCGGCGCGGGCCAATCTTTTCGTCGGCCACGGTGCCGCTGCCGATGGTCTCGTCGGCGCGCCGCGCGAGCCCGCGGTATTCGTCACGTCCAAGCCACACCACGGCGGCCACCAGCGCCACCACCAGCAGGCCGGACAGCGCCGTCCAGGCAATGCCTCGGCGAGAGCGCAAGGAATCAGTCATTGTCGAGCAGGGCAGGGTTCAGGGCGGGATCGGCGGCCGGGGGCACGCCGGGCTGGGCGGGCGCCGCGGCCGCAAGGTCGGGATTGTCGAGCGGCCGCTGCAGCGCGTCTTCCAGGGCCGACAGGCCCTGCTGGGTCTCCAGCATGGCCACCACCGCGCCGCGCTCGGCCACCAAGGCGTCCAGTTGCGACTGCTCCAGCTCCATGCGGTCGGCATGGCCACGCTCGAACTGTCGCGCCACGTGGGCGTGGCGAGCGCGCGCCGTGTGAATCTGGAGGCGCGCCGCGCCCAGGGTTTCCCAGGCGCCGCGGTAGCGCGCCGACGCCCCGGCGGCCTCGGAAATCACCGCTGCCTGCAGCGCCAGGAAAGCGCGCTGCTCGGCCTCGCGCCGCGCCTCGGCCTCGCGCACCAGGGCGCGGGTGCGCGCCTGCGCCGGCACGAGGCCCAGCGCGGCCAGGGACCAGATGGCCTCGTCGGCGTCCCAGAAGTAGCCCGGCACCAGCGTGATGTCCGGATACTGGCGCGCCACCTCGAGCTTCAGCGCCGCCTCGGCCACGGCGTAGTCGGCGAGCTTGCGGCGCAGGTCGATGCGGTTGAGCAGCGCCGCGCGGCGCAATGCATCGTCGGCCGGCGGCGCCACGGGGGCTTCGAGGGCCGAGAAGTCCAGCCGCTCGCGCCGCAGCGCATCCAGCGGCACCCCGGCGGCCTCGGCCACGCCCGCCAGGGCCTGCTCGCGCCGCAATCGCGCCCGGGCGAGCGCCACTTCACCCTCGGCGCTGCGAGCCCGCGCGGCAGCGGTGTCCGCCGGCGCGGACCACCCCGCCTGCTCGCGGCGCTCGGCCAGCGCCACCAGGCTCTCGCGCGAGCGCTGCTCGGCGGCGAGGGCCTGGACCGTGCGCTCGGCCACGTAGAACTCCACGAAATGGCGGCGCAGCCGGCTGCGCACCCGCCAGGCGGCAGCGGCCACTTCGAGTTCGGCGGCCTCCTGCTGGCGTTCGAGCTGCGCGGTGCGGGCAGCGCGCTTGTTGCCCAGGTCCACGGGCAGCCCCACCAGCACACCCAGGCCCCAGGGCTTCTCGCCCGCGGAGGCCTTGCCGTTGTACTCGGGCCGCGCTGTCAGGGTATAGGGCTGGCGGGTGCGGGACGTGGCGGTCTCGGCCACGGCCACCGCGAGCCGCGCCTGGGCCAGGGCGACTTCGGGGTGCCAGTACACCGAGGCGAGCGACAGGGCGGCCAGATCCCACTGGGCGGGCGGCCAGGGCTGCACGGCACTGCCCTGGGCGGCGAGGTAGTCGCGCAGACCCGGGTCGCCCAGGGTGCGGGCGGCGTAGGCTTGGGCGGCGGGGCCAGGCTCCAGGGGTCGGGGCTGGTACTGCAGGGGCGTGCAGCCGGCCAGCAGCCACAGCGCCGCCCCCCATGCGAACCCCCGGCGCGGTGCGTGCGGCGCCATGACCCTCAGTGCAGCTTGACGTGCGGCTCGGTGCGCCGCGAGATGGTGCGCGCCACCGTGTCCAGCGCCACCTTGACGAAGCCGTGCAGCGCCAGCTCGTGCAGCTTGTAGAGCGACTTGTACATCAGGCCGGCGAACATGCCCTCGATCATGAGCGAGCCGCGGCTGATGCTACCCATCAGGCTGCCCACGGTGCTGTAGGCGCCCAGGGACACCAGCGAGCCGAAGTCGCGATAGCGCCACGGGGGCACGGGCTCGCCGCGCAGATGACGGGGAAGCCACTTCACCAGGTGCGAGGCCTGCTGATGAGCCGACTGGGCGCGCGGCGGCACCCAGGCGTTCTTCTCCGGCCAGGGACAGGCGGCGCAGTCGCCCAGGGCGAAGATGCGCGCATCGCCCGGCACCTGCAGGTTGGGGTTCACCAGCAACTGGTTGAGGCGGTTGGTCTCGAGGCCGTCGAGCCCGGCGAGGAATTCGGGTGCCTTGATGCCGGCAGCCCACACCACCAGCTCGGCACGCACTTCGCGGCCGGAGGCGGTGCGAAGCCCGGCGGCGCTGACCTCGGTCACGCGCTCGCCCGTGAGAACCTGCACGTTGAGGCGGCGCAACAGCCCCTCGGTAGCCGCGGACAACCGCTCAGGCAGCGCCGGCAGGATGCGCGGCGCGGCCTCCACCAGGGTGATCTTCAGGTCGCGCTCGGGGACGATGCGGTCGAGTCCGAAGGCCACCAGTTCGCGCGTGGTGTTGTGCAGTTCGGCCGACAGTTCCACTCCGGTGGCACCGGCGCCGATGATGGCCACGTGCAGTTGCTCCGGGGCTAGCGCGGCATCCTGGGCATTGGCGCGCAGGCAGGCGTTGAGCAACCGGGTGCGAAAGCGTTCGGCCTGCTCCGGCGTATCGAGGGCAATGGCGTGCTGGGCTGCTCCG
Organism: Rhodocyclaceae bacterium; assembly: GCA_020248405.1. Lineage (GTDB taxonomy): Bacteria > Pseudomonadota > Gammaproteobacteria > Burkholderiales. The sequence goes on from JADCHQ010000027.1 coordinate 25,146, forward strand.
GGCGTGCCGAAGTCGTTGGTGTGGCTGCCCACGGCGATCACTAGGGTGTCGTAGCCGATGGCGCGGCGCGGCAGCACCTGGGCGCCGGATTCCGTGTCGAGCAAAGGCGCGAGCCATACGCGCCGGGCTGCGCGGTCGAGGCCCTCCATGCGGCCGAGCTGGAACTCGAAACCGTGCCAGCGCGCCTGGGCTAGGTAGTCGAGGGCGTGGTCGTTCAGGTCCATGCTGCCCGCGGCCACCTGGTGCAACAGCGGCTTCCACAGGTGGGTGCGGGCGCGGTCGATGAGGGTGATGCGGGCCAAGCCGCGCCGCCCGAGCTTGTCGCCCAGGCGGGTGGCCAGCTCGAGCCCGCCGGCACCGCCGCCGGCGATGAGAATGCGATGCGGCCCGGTCGCCCCGGATTCGGCCATCATTGCTGCGTGTTTGCCTTCACGGGCCCGAGCATAGTGGAGAGCGCCGCCACGACGGAAGGCGCGCCGCCCCCCGTGGCGGCGCGCGCCTCACACCTGGGGATGGGCGCGCTCGAGCTTGGAATGAAGCTTGTTGAGGGCATTCAGGTAGGCCTTGGCCGAGGCCACCACGATGTCGGTATCCGCGCCCGCGCCGTTGACGATGCGGCCATCCTTCTTCAGCCGCACCGTCACCTCGCCCTGGGCGTCGGTGCCGCTGGTGATGCTGTTCACGGAGAACAGTTGCAGCTCGGCGCCACTGCCCACCATGGACTCGATGGCGCGGAAGGTGGCGTCCACGGGGCCGCTGCCGGGCGCCTCGGCCTTGCGCTCGGCCTCGCCTTCAGCCAGCACCACGCGTGCCGTGGGCGTCTCGCCGGTCTCGGAATGGACCATCATGGACAGCAGGCGGAAGTGCTCGCGCTCCTGGGTGACGGCCTCGTCCTGCACCAGCATCATCAGATCTTCGTCGAAGATCTCGGACTTCTTGTCGGCCAGGTCCTTGAAGCGGGTGAAGGCGGCGTTGAGCGCCTCCTCGGTCTCGAGCTCGATGCCCAGCTCCTTGAGCCGCTGGCGGAAGGCGTTGCGGCCCGAGAGCTTGCCCAGGACGAGCTTGTTGTTGCTCCAGCCCACGTCCTCGGCACGCATGATCTCGTAGGTTTCGCGGCTCTTGAGCACGCCGTCCTGGTGGATGCCCGACTCATGGGCGAAGGCGTTGGCGCCCACGATGGCCTTGTTGGGCTGCACCGGAAACCCGGTGATGCCGGAGACGAGCTTGGAGGCCGGCACGATCTGGGTGGCGTCGATGCCCGTGTCGCAGGGAAAGAAGTCGCGCCGCGTGCGCACGGCCATGACGATCTCCTCGAGGGAGGCATTGCCGGCGCGTTCGCCAAGGCCGTTGACGGTGCACTCCACCTGGCGCGCGCCGTTCATGACCGCCGACAGCGAGTTGGCCACGGCAAGCCCTAGGTCGTTGTGGCAGTGCACCGACCAGACCACCTTGTCGGCGTTGGAGATGCGTTCGCGCAGCGTGCGGATGAGGGCCCCGAACTGCTCGGGCATGGTGTAGCCCACGGTGTCGGGAATGTTGATGGTGCCCGCGCCGGCGGCGATCACCTGCTCGAGTATGCGGCAGAGGAAATCGATCTCGGAGCGGCCTGCGTCCTCCGGGGAGAACTCCACGTCTTCGCTCAGGCCCCGGGCCAGCCGCACGGCCTTGACCGCGGCCTCGATCACCTGATCGGGCTGCATGCGCAGCTTGCGCTCCATGTGGATTGGCGAGGTGGCGATGAAGGTGTGGATGCGCCCCGCGGCCGCCTCGCGAAGCGCTTCTCCAGCGCGGCGGATGTCGTGCTCGTTGGCGCGCGCCAGGCCGCACACCCGCGAGTCGCGGATGGCGCAGGCGACGGCGCGCACGGCTTCGAAATCGCCGTTGGATGCGGCCGGAAAACCGGCCTCGATCACGTCCACACGCAGCTTTTCCAGTTGCCGGGCGATGCGCAGCTTTTCCTCGCGCGTCATGGAGGCGCCGGGGCTTTGCTCGCCGTCGCGCAAGGTGGTGTCGAAGATGATGAGGCGGTCGGTCATGGTGCTCTCCTCAGGCTTGCCGCCGCAGGCAACCATGACGGGGCGCAGCGGCGATGGCCAATGGCATGGCGGGTTCCGGACCGAGGGATCCGGATCGGGGCACTGCTGGAAGGGGGGTGGGGTTCAGTGCGCGCGAACGCGCAGCAGCAGCCCGGCCGGCAGCAGGCGGCTGACGGCGGCAACAAGCCCGAGGCGGGCAAAGAGTGCGGCTGCGAGGCACATGCACAGACTATAAGGACTTCCCCCTGGACGGGCAAGTGCGGCGGTGCGGCTCAGCCCGCTGGCGGCACGGGCGGCGGACGGCGCCGCAGGCGCGTCACCGCCCACCACAGATAGCCCGACAGGCCATACGCCAGCGCCAGGACGAACAACAGCTCCGGCAGGTTTTCGGCAAAGGAGAACAGCCCCATCACGCCCAGCGCGATCAGCACCACCGCCCAGAAAGGCACGCTGCGCCGCATGTTGATGTCCTTGCCGCTGTAGAAGGGTACGTTGCTCACCATGGTGGCCGCAGCGAACACCGTCACCGCCACGGCGAACCACTTCACCTGGACGGGCATGATCTGGAAGGTGACCATGGCCCAGACAAACCCAGCCACCAGGGCAGCGGCGGCGGGACTGGGCAAACCCTGGAAAAAGCGTTTGTCCACCACGGCGATATTGGTGTTGAAGCGCGCGAGCCGTAGCGCCGCGCAGGCGCAATAGGCAAAGGCCGCCGCCCAGCCCAGTCGGCCGAGGTCGCGCATGGCCCACTCGTACATCACCAGCGCGGGCGCGGCGCCGAAGGCCACCATGTCGGAGAGCGAGTCGAACTCGGCGCCGAAGGCGCTCTGGGTGCGGGTGAGCCGCGCCACACGGCCATCGAGGCCGTCGAACACCATGGCCACGAAGATGGCGGCGGCGGCGGCAGCGAAGCGGCCGTTCATGGCCTGCACGATGGCGTAGAAGCCCGCGAACAGCGCCGCGGTGGTAATGGCGTTGGGAAGCCAGAAAATGCCGGGACGGAAACGGCCCTTGGCGAGCCACTTGCCGCCCGGGCGCTGGGGCTTCACGGCTGCGCGGGGGACTGGGGCAGTTCGGCAAGCACCGAACTGGTGGCGTGAACCACGTCACCCACCACCGCCCGAGGCCGCGCATCGGGTGGCAGGTAGAGATCCACGCGGGAGCCGAAGCGGATGAAACCGTAGCGCTGGCCGCGCGACAGACGGTCGCCGGTCTTCACGTAGCAAAGGATTCGCCGCGCGATGAGGCCGGCCACCTGCACGCAGGTGATCTGGGCACCGGAGGCGGTGACGATGAGCAGCGCGTTGCGCTCGTTCTGCTCGGAAGCCTTGTCCAGCGCCGCGTTGAGGAAGCTGCCGGGGTTGTACCAGGCGTAGCGCACCTCGCCGTCCACCGGACTGCGATTGGAATGCACGTTGAAGACGTTCATGAACACCGAGATCTTGAGCGCCTCGCGGTTCAGGTAGGGATCACGGGTCCGACCCACGGCAACGATGCGGCCATCGGCCGGCGAGAGCACGGCGCCCGCCTCGGCCGGAACCGGGCGCGGCGGGTCGCGGAAGAATTGCAGCACGAACAGCGCCGCCAACCAGAAGGGCAGCGACCACCACGCCGCCAGCGCCGTGACGATCACCGCGACCGCCACGGCCAGCGCCAGAAAGGGCCAGCCTTCGCGGGCGATGATGGGGTGGGGATAGCTCATGAATCGCGGGGAGCCGGCGCCGCCCGCCCCCTGGCCGCCATCAGTTGCGGCTGGTGTCCACCAGCCGGTTCTTGCGGATCCACGGCATCATGTCGCGCAGCTTGGCGCCCACAGTCTCGATGGGGTGCTCGCGGCCGATGCGCCGCATGGCGCCCAGCTTGACGGCCCCGGTCTGGTTCTCCAGCAGGAATTCCTGGGCATACCGGCCGGTCTGGATCTCGGTCAGGATGCGGCGCATCTCTTCCTTGGTCTGCTCGGTGATGATGCGCGGACCGCGCGTGAAATCGCCATACTCCGCGTTGTTGGAGATGGAGTAGCGCATGTTGGCGATGCCACCCTCGTAGATGAGGTCGACGATGAGCTTGAGTTCGTGCAGGCATTCGAAGTACGCCATCTCGGGTGCGTAGCCAGCTTCCACCAGCACCTCGAAGCCCGCCTGGATGAGCGCCGAAGTGCCGCCGCACAACACCACCTGCTCGCCGAACAGGTCGGTCTCGGTCTCTTCCTTGAAGGTGGTTTCGATCACGCCCGCCTTGCCGCCGCCAATGGCGGCCGCGTAGGACAGGGCGTGGTCACGGGCCTTCTTAGTGGGGTTCTGGGCGATGGCGATCAGGCAGGGCACACCGCCGCCCTGGGCATAGGTGGCGCGCACCGTGTGGCCGGGCGCCTTCGGGGCGATCATCACCACGTCCATATCGGGGCGCGGTGTCACCTGGCCGTAATGGATGTTGAAACCGTGGGCGAAGCCCACCGTGCCGCCCTTTTTGAGGTTGGGTTCCACCTCTTCGCGGTACACCTTGGCGATGTGCTCATCGGGCAGCAGCAGCATGACGAAGTCGGCACCCTTGACCGCCTCGCCCATTTCCTTGACTGCCAGACCGGCCTTCTTGGCCTTGTCCCAGGAAGCGCCGCCAGCGCGCAGCCCCACGGTGACCTTGACGCCCGAGTCCTTGAGATTGAGGGCGTGGGCGTGGCCCTGCGAACCATAACCCAGTACCGCCACCTTCCTGCCCTTGATCAGCGACAGGTCTGCGTCCTTGTCGTAGAAGACTTTCATGGTTTCTCCCCGATGCCTATGGGTTGTTCATGGCCCGGCGTGGCGGGCCGTCAGATGCGCAGGATGCGCTCGCCGCGCCCGATGCCCGAGGCACCGGTGCGCACGGTCTCGAGCACCACGCCTTCCTCGATCGCATCCAGGAAGGCATCGAGCTTCTGCCCGGTGCCGGTGAGCTCGATGGTGTAGCTCTTGTCGGTGACATCGAGGATGCGGCCGCGAAAGATATCGGCCATGCGCTTCATCTCCTCGCGGTCCTTGCCCGAGGCGCGCACCTTCACGAGCATGAGCTCGCGCTCGATGTGATCGCCCTCGGAGAGATCCACCACCTTGACCACGTCCACCAGCTTGTTGAGCTGCTTGGTGATCTGCTCGATCACGTCGTCCGAACCGGTGGTGACGATGGTCATGCGCGACAGCGTCGGGTCTTCGGTGGGGGCGACAGTGAGCGATTCGATGTTGTAGCCGCGTGCGGAGAACAGCCCGGCCACGCGCGACAGGGCGCCGGCCTCGTTTTCGAGCAACAGGGAGATGATGTGTCTCATGGCGTGGACGCGGGACTCAGACGAGAATCATCTCCGACAGGCCCTTGCCGCCAGGCACCATCGGGAAGACGTTCTCGGTCTGGTCGGTGACGAAATCGAGGAACACGAGCTGGTCCTTGCGGGCGAAGGCTTCCTTCAGGGCGGACTCGATGTCTGCGGGCTTGTCGATGCGCATGCCCACGTGACCGTAGCTTTCGGCGAGCTTCACGAAATCGGGCAGCGCATCCATGTACGACTCGGCGTAGCGGTTGCCATGGAAGAACTCCTGCCACTGCCGCACCATGCCCATGTAGCGGTTATTAAGATTGACGATCTTGATGGGCATGCGGTACTGCTTGCAGGTGGACAGTTCCTGAATGCACATCTGGATGGAGGCCTCGCCGGTGACGCACACCACCGGAGCGCCCGGGTGGGCAAGCTGCACGCCCATGGCCGCAGGCAGGCCGAAACCCATGGTGCCCAGGCCGCCGGAGTTGATCCAGCGGCGCGGCTTGTCGAATTTGTAGAACTGCGCGGCCCACATCTGGTGCTGTCCCACATCCGAGGTGACGAAGGCATCGCCTGCGGTGACCTCGTAGAGCTTCTCGATCACCATCTGCGGCTTGATGATGGCGCTGCCGCGGTCGAACTTGAGGCAATCGCGCCCCTTCCACAGATCGATCTGCGTCCACCACGCCTTGACCGCCGCGGCGTCGGGGCCGTGCCCGCTGGCGGCCAGCTGGCGGTTCATTTCCGCCAGCACTTCCTTCACGTTGCCCACGATGGGCACGTCCACCTTGACGCGCTTGGAGATGGAGGACGGGTCCACATCCACGTGAATGATGCGGCGCTCTTCCTGATAAAAGTGCTTGGGGTTGCCGATGACCCGGTCGTCGAAGCGCGCCCCCACGGCGAGCAGCACGTCGCAATGCTGCATGGCCATGTTGGCCTCGTAGGTGCCATGCATGCCCAGCATGCCGAGGAACTGCGGGTCGGTGGCGGGGAAACCGCCCAGGCCCATGAGGGTGTTGGTGCAGGGGAAGCCCAGTGCGCGCACCAGCTGCGCCAACTCCGCGGCCGCCTCGCCCAACACGATGCCTCCGCCGGTGTAGATCATGGGCCGCCGGGCCTCGAGCAGCAGAGCCATGGCTTTCTTGATCTGGCCCGCATGGCCCTTGACCACCGGGTTGTAGGAGCGTAGCTCCACCTTGTCGGGATAAGCGTACTCGCAGCGCGCAGTGGTCACGTCCTTGGGAATGTCCACCAGCACCGGCCCGGGCCGCCCGGTGGTGGCGATGTAGAAGGCCTTCTTGATGGTGGCGGCGAGATCGCGCACGTCCTTCACCAGGAAGTTGTGCTTCACGCACGGGCGAGTGATGCCCACGGTATCCACTTCCTGGAAGGCGTCCTGGCCGATGGCGTGGGTGGGAACCTGCCCGGTCACCACCACCATGGGAATGGAATCGAGGTAAGCGGTTGCGATGCCGGTGACCGCGTTGGTTACCCCGGGGCCGGAGGTGACCAGGCACACGCCCGGCTTCTGGCAGGCGCGCGCGTAGCCGTCGGCGGCATGCACGGCGGCCTGCTCGTGCCGCACCAGGATGTGCTTGACACGATCCTGCTTGAACAGCTCATCGTAGATGTGCAGCACCGCGCCGCCGGGATAGCCGAAGATGAATTCGACACCTTCGTCCTGCAGGCAGCGAACGGTGATTTCGGCGCCGGTGATTTCCATGGAGGTTCTTCGAGGCGAGTCCGGTGATAACCGCGAAAAAAAGGCCGCGCGGCAGGCGCGGTGAATCCGGGTGCAAGGCACGGACCGAATCGCGCCCCGCACTGAAAAGCCGCTGACGATACCGGGCGCGGTGCCGGGGATCAAGTGCGATGCTGCTTTCGCCCCTCGGGCAGGTGCGCGGCCACCCAGCCACGCCACTGCTCGAACAGCCCCTGGTCGAGGGCCGCCACCACGCCCCGCTGCCACAGCGGGGCAGCCCAGAAGTCGTCGCCATGCAAGCCCGCCATCGATCCCCCGGCCTCGGCCAGGATGAGGCTGCCGGCGGCATAGTCCCACAGCTTCTGCCCTCCGTGCAGGTACACATCCATGCGCCCGGCGGCCACGTAGCACCATTCCAGCGTTCCGGCCCCGAAGCTGCGCAGCGAACCGAAAGGAGGCCGATCCACGATGGCCGACGCGAGCGCCTTGGGCACGCGCTTGAGATCGGCGCCAGCCATGGCATTGCGCAATTGCGGCACGAAACCCTTGATGGGCAGGGGCTCGCCGTCGAGAAAGGCACCGCCGCCGGCGGCGGCGTAGAAGGTTTCACCCGCCACCGGGTCGTGAACCACACCCAGCACCGGGCGGCCAAGGCGCATGAGGGCCACCGACACGGCAAAGTACGGCACGCCATTGACGAAGTTCGAGGTGCCATCGATGGGGTCGATGCACCACAGGCCCTGCTCGCCCTCCAGCCAGTGGCCGGCCTGTTCCTCGCGGCTCATCTCTTCGGCCACCACCGGCACCGGACAAAGCGCCTGCAGGCGCTCCACCAGCGCCGCCTGGGCCGCCAGGTCGGCGGCGGTGAAGAGGCTGCCATCGGACTTTCGCTGATGCGCCACCTTGAGGTAGCGCGGCATCACCTCGGTGGCGGCCACCATCCGCACCACATCACAGAGCGCGGGAAGCAGCGCCGCATCGGGGCTGGACAAGGGCATGCGCAACTCCCTGGACGCCATGGTCACGATACCCCACGATTACTACAAGTACTCATAAACAAAGCGTTTTTGCATGGCACAATGCTAGCATGAAGAGATTCGGCGGTACCGAGCGGGAGCCCAAGTCCGGCGCCCGGTTTCACGTCCCCGGGCCGTTGAGCCCGGGCGCGGAAACGCTGCTGCCGCCGGACACCGCACACCACGCGATTCGCGTGCTGCGCCTCGCGGTGGACGACGCAGTAACGCTGTTCGACGGCGACGGCGGGGAGTATCTCGGCCGGGTCGTGGCCGTGGCGCGCGGCCAGGTGCGCGTGCTCGCCAGCACCCATCGGGCGGTGGAGCGCGAGTCGCCCGTCCGGGTCACCCTGGTGCAAGGTATTTCCAGCAGCGAGCGCATGGATTACACGGTGCGCAAGTGCGTGGAGCTCGGTATCGCCCGCGTGGTGCCCGTATTCACCCGGCGCAGCGTCGTGAAGCTCGGGGCGGAGCGAGGCGCCCGGCGACGCCAGCATTGGCAGCAACTTTGCGTGGCGGCCTGCGAGCAGTGCGGGCGCAATCAAATCCCCCCGGTGGACGAACCCGTGGACTTCGACCACTGGCTCGGCGGCCTCGGTGCCGCTGGCGCCGACGAGCCAAGGCTCGCCCTGGCAGCCTCTGCGAATCTGGCGCTGAAGACGCTCGCCGCGCCCGCGGCAGCAATGCTGCTGGTGGGGCCCGAGGGCGGCCTGGATCAGACCGAACTGGCCATGGCGCGCTCGCGTGGATTCCAGGACGTGCGGCTGGGGCCGCGCATCCTTCGCACCGAAACCGCCGCCGTGGCGGCGCTCGCCGCGATCCAGACCCTCTGGGGCGATTTCTGAGCGGTATCCTCTACACTTCTCAGCCGAAGAACTTCCTCGAACCCCTATCCGGACCAACGCCATGGAGATCTCTAACCGCACCTTCATCGTCACCGGGGGCAGTTCCGGCCTGGGCGCCGCCACTGTCGAAACCCTCGTGGCCAGCGGTGGCAACGCCGTGATCGCCGACGTCAATGCCGTTCTCGGGGAAGCGCTGGCCGCGCAACTCGGGCATCGCGCCACTTTCGTGGAATGCGATGTCAGTTCCGAGGAACACGGTCGCCGCGCCGTTCAGGCGGCACTGACGCGCTTTGGCGGCCTGCACGGCCTGGTGAATTGCGCCGGGGTGGGTGTGCCCATGAAGGTGCTGGGTAAGGATGGGCCACACCCGCTGGACAAGTTCGTGCGTGTGCTCAACATCAACCTGGTGGGCAGCTTCAACATGCTGCGACTGGCCGCGGAGGCCATGGCCCGGGGTGAACCCGGACCGGAAGGCGAACGCGGCGTAATCGTGAACACCGCCTCCGTGGCGGCGTTCGATGGCCAGGTGGGCCAGCCTGCCTATGCCGCTTCCAAGGCGGGTGTGGTGGGCATGACGCTGCCGGTGGCGCGCGAGCTCGCGCGCTTTGGCATTCGCGTGGTCACCATTGCGCCGGGGCTGTTCGAGACGCCCATGATGGCCGGATTGCCCGAAGAGGCACAGAAGTCGCTCGGCGCCCAAGTCCCCTTTCCGCCCCGGCTGGGCAAGCCACCGGAATTCGCCGCGCTGGTGAAGCACATCGTCGAGAACACCATGCTCAACGGCGAGACCATCCGCCTGGACGGCGCCATCCGGATGGCGCCGCGCTAGCGGCACCGGCAGGCTGTGGATTCTCCGCTCTTGCCGCAGGCCGCGGACGGCGACGTGCCGTTCGTGCACTGGTTTCGGGCCGCGGCGCCCTACATCCACGCGTTTCGCGGACGCACCTTCGTGGTGGCCTTCGGCGGCGAAGTGGTGGCCGACGGCCGCTTCGTGTCGCTCACCCACGACCTGAACCTGCTGGCTTCGCTGGGTGTGCGGCTGGTGCTGGTGCACGGCGCGCGTCCTCAGATAGAAGCGCGCCTCAAGGCCCGCGGCGCGCGCATCCAGTACGTGCGCGACATGCGCGTCACCGATGAGCCCGCCCTGGCCGACGTGAAGGAAGCCAGTGGCCGGCTGCGCATGGAGATCGAGGCGCTGCTGTCCATGGGCCTGCCCAACTCGCCCATGGCCAACGCCACCATCCGCGTCTCGGGGGGCAACTTCGTGGTGGCCCAGCCGGTGGGGGTGGTGGACGGCGTGGACATGCTATATACAGGCGAAGTGCGCAAGGTCAACGCCGAGGCGATCCGCAACCGCCTGGACGACGGCGAACTGGTGCTGCTGTCCTCGCTGGGGTTTTCACCCACCGGCGAAATTTTCAACCTCACTCTCGAGGACACGGCCTGCCACGTGGCCCACGCGCTGGCGGCCGACAAGCTGGTGTTCCTCATGGACGAGCCCGGCGTGGTCGACGGCGAGGGAGACCTGGTGCGCGAGCTCACGGTGAGCGACGCGGAGCGGGTGATGGCGGGGCGCCGGCCGCCGCGAGGCGACGCCGGCCTGTACCTGCCCTTCGCGGCGCGCGCCTGCCACGGTGGCGTCAAGCGTGCCCACCTCATCAGCCGGCACCAGGACGGCGCGCTGCTGCTGGAACTGTTCACCCACGAGGGGGTGGGCACCATGGTCACCCAGGACCCGCTGCAGACCGTGCGCACCGCCACCGTGGACGACGTGGGGGGCGTGATCGGCCTGATCGAGCCGCTGGAGGTGGACGGCACGCTGGTGAAGCGCCCGCGCGAACTGCTCGAGCGCGAGATCGGCCGCTTCACCGTGCTCGAGCACGATGGACGCATCGTGGGCTGCGCGGCGCTGTATCACTTCCCGGACGATCGCGCCGGCGAGCTGGCATGCCTGGCGGTACACCCCACCTACCGCGGCACCGGTGCGGGCGAGCGCCTGCTGCGGGCCATCGAAGCGCGCGCCCGCCGCGCCCGGCTGGAACGGCTGTTCGTGCTCACCACCCGCACCGCCCACTGGTTCGTGGAAAACGGCTTCACCGAGATCGACATCGACAGCCTGCCGTCGCAGCGACGCGAACTCTACAACCTGCAACGCCGCTCAAAGGTGCTGGGCAAGGCGCTGCGTTAGCGTCGCGCGGCGCCCAGGCGGGCGCTCCCCGCGCAAGGTGGCAACGCGCGCGCCGCTTCGTGGATAATCTTCGGCCCTTACACGGCTGGGCCGCCGCCCGGGAGCCGCCATGTCACGAAACGTTCACTGCATCAAGCTCGGCCGCGAGGCCGAGGGGCTGGATTTTCCGCCCTATCCGGGGCCCCTTGGCCGCAGGCTTTTCGAGTCCGTTTCCAAGGAAGCCTGGAAGCAGTGGCTCGAGCACCAGAAGATGCTGGTGAACGAAAACCGCCTCAACCTCTCCGACCCCAAGGCGCGCAAATACCTGGAGCAGCAGATGGAGGCGCACTTCTTCGGTCCGGGCGCCGATACCGCCAGCGGCTGGGTTGCGCCGACCTCTCCATGACCATGGAGAAAGCACCCGCTCCCCAAGCGCCTTCGGTCCAAGAGGAGGCGGGGGCGGTGCTCGGCAACGAGGCCGCGGCGGAGCGCGCGCTGCTCAATCGCGAACTGGGCCTGCTCGAATTCAACCGCCGCGTGCTTGCCCAGGCCCAGGACGCGGAGGTGCCGCTGCTGGAGCGGTTGCGCTTCCTGTGCATCACCGGCAGCAACCTGGACGAGTTCTTCGAGATTCGCGTGGCGGGTCTCAAGGCGCAGGTGGACCTGGGTGCCGAGGGCATCGGCCCCGACGGCCTGGCACCGCGCGAGGTGCTCGCGGAGGTATCGCGCCAAGCCCACGAACTGATGGCGCGACAGTACCGGATTCTCAACGAGGAGCTGTTTCCCGCCCTGGCCGCGGAGGGCATCCGCTTCCTGCGGCGGCGGGAATGGAGCGAAGCCCAGCGCGACTGGATACGCGAGTTCTTCATGCACGAGGTGATGCCGGTGCTCACGCCCATCGGGCTTGACCCCGCGCATCCCTTCCCGCGGCTGCTCAACAAGAGCCTCAACTTCGCCGTGGAACTGTCCGGGAAGGACGCCTTTGGCCGCAACTCCAACATCGCCATCGTGCAGGCGCCGCGGGCGCTGCCTCGCTTCGTGGCGCTGCCGCCCGGCATTTCCGGTTGTGACTGGGGCTTCGTGTTCCTGTCCTCCATCCTGCACGCCCATGTGAACGAGTTGTTCGCGGGCATGGAGGTGAAGGGCTGCTACCAGTTCCGCGTCACCCGCAACAGCGATCTGTTCGTGGACGAGGAAGAGATCAAGAACCTGCGCACCGCGTTGCAGGGCGAACTGCCGCAGCGCAACTTTGGCGACGCCGTGCGCCTGGAAGTAGCCGACCTGTGTCCCCCGCACATGTCCGAGTTCCTGCTGCAGCAGTTCGGCCTCGGCGAACAGGAGCTCTATCAGGTGACCGGGCCAGTGAACCTGGTGCGGCTGATGCAGGTGCCCGACAGGGTGGACAGGCCCGATCTCAAGTTCAAGCCCTTCATTCCCGGCATCCCTGCGCAGCTGGCGCGGCCCGGCGAGATGTTCGCCGCCATCCGCAAGGGTGACATCCTGTTGCATCATCCCTTCCAGTCCTTCAAGCCCGTGGTCAACTTCATCGAGCAGGCCGCCTCCGACCCGGCGGTGGTGGCCATCAAGCAGACGGTGTATCGCACCGGCGCTGATTCCGAGCTCATGGAGCACCTCATCCGCGCGGCTCGCAACGGCAAGGCGGTGACGGTGGTGGTGGAGCTGCTGGCGCGCTTCGATGAAGAGACCAACGTCAACTGGGCCTCGCGTCTCGAGGAAGTGGGCGCGCACGTGGTGTATGGCGTGGTGGGTCACAAGACCCACGCCAAGATGGCCATGGTCGTGCGGCGCGAGGATGGCCGCCTGCGCCGCTACGTGCACCTGGGTACCGGGAACTACCATTCGCGCACCGCCACCCTGTACACCGATTTCGGGCTGCTTACCTGCGACGAGGACATGACGTCCGACGTGAACGATGTGTTCCTGCAGCTCACCGGCCTTGGCAGGGCTGGCCGCCACACCCACGTCTGGCAGTCGCCCTTCACGCTGCATCCGAGGCTGATGGAGGCCATCGCCCACGAGGCCGCCCAGGCTCGCGAGGGCAAGCCGGCCGGCATCACCGCCAAGATGAACGCGCTTCTCGAACCCGAGACCATCTACGAGCTCTACGAGGCCTCGCGTGCGGGCGTGAAGATCGACCTCATCGTGCGCGGCGTGTGCGCCCTGCGCCCAGGCATTCCCGGACTGTCGGAGAACATCCGCGTGCGCTCGGTCATCGGCCGTTTCCTGGAGCACCACCGGGTATTCCACTTCCGCTCCAGCGATAGCGTGTACCTCTCCAGCGCCGACTGGATGGACCGCAATTTCTTTCGCCGCATCGAACTGTGCTTTCCGGTGCTTGACGCGCGACTCAAGCGGCGCGTCATCGCCGAGGCCTTGAAGCCCTACCTGGAGGACAACACCCAGGCCTGGGAGATGCAATCCGACGGCAGCTACCGGCAGCGCACCCCCGTGCGTGGCGGGCGGGTGCGCTGCGCCCAGCGCGAACTGCTGGAGCAGTTCTCCGCGCCTGGCGGGGCCCGCTAGGCGCGCCCCTCCCGGCAAGCACCATGGCCGTAGAGATCGAGCTCAAGCTGCTGCTGCCGCCGGACCAGATCCCGCGGCTGGGGCGGCTGGCTTCGGTGGCGGCGGCCACGCGGGGGCGGCCCGGATCGCGGCAGTTGCACAGCGTCTACTACGACACCCCGCAGCGCGATCTGGCGCGTCACGGGGTGGCGCTGAGGCTGCGGCGCAGCGGCGCGCGCTGGGTCCAGACCCTCAAGACCGAAGGTCGGGTGCGCGGCGCCCTGCACGAGCGCAGCGAATTCGAAGCGCCAGCGGCGGCGCAGATCATCAATTTCGTGGCGCTGTCGCAAACGCCAGCGGCAGCGCTGTTCGCCGACGCGGCGCTGCGCGCCCGGCTGCAGCCGGTGTTCGCCACCGATTTCCGCCGTACCACCCGGCAGCTCCAGTTGGGCGGGGGCACCCGGGCTCTGCTGTGCGTCGACCTGGGCCGAATCGTGGCCACGCAGTCGGGGCGTGAGGCGCCACTGTGCGAGCTGGAACTGGAACTCGAGTCCGGCGAACCGGGAGGGCTGTTCGCCTTCGCCCGCAGTCTGCTGCCCGCGCTGTCATTACGCGTGTGCCGGCACTCCAAGGCCGAGCGCGGTTTTGCATTGCTGGACCCGCCCGCCGCGGCAGTGGCGCCCGCTCGCGCCCAGGCGCCGCGGCTGCACCCGGACATGGATGTAACGGCGGCCTTTGAGGCCATCGCCGCCTCCTGCCTGATGCAGTTGCAGGACAATGAGCCAGGCGTGCTGGCCAGCGACGACCCCGAGTTTATCCACCAGGCACGGGTGGCCTTGCGGCGCCTGCGCAGCGCCTTTGCACTGTTCCGGCCGGTGATGCCGCGCCCGCCGGTGGCCGACCTGCTCCAGGCCCTGCGCACCAACGCCGCCAGCCTGGGGGAGGCCCGCGACTGGGACGTGTTCTGCACCGAGACGGCGCCGCCGGTATGCGCAGCGCTGGGTGACGCGCCTGGCCTGCCGAGACTGCTGCAACTGGCTGCGGCGCGCCGTGCCCAGGCGCGTGCGGCCGCGCTGGAGACCATGGCCGGCCCGGCCTACACGTGCCTGCTCCTCGACCTGGGCAGCGCCCTGGCCGCCCGGCCCTGGCGGGCGGCGCTGGACGAAGCAGGGCGCGCCCGCGAGGCGCTGCCGTTGCCGGAATTCGCCGCCCTGCTGCTTGCCCGTCAGGCGCGGCGCGTCCGCCGGGCTGGCCGCGGCCTGGGGGCGCTGGACGAGACCGCATTGCACGCCCTGCGCATCGAGGTGAAAAAGCTGCGTTACGCAGCCGAGTTCCTGCAACGGCTGTTTCGCCGGGGCGCGGTGCGCGACTACATCGCAGCCACGGCAGAGTTGCAGGAAATTCTCGGCAGCCTGAACGACGCCGCCGTGACGGCGCGGCTGCTGGCCGAACTCAACGGCGGCGATGCGGCCCAGCTCTCCCACGCCGCCGGACTTGTGCGGGGCTGGAGCGCGGCGCGCGCTGCGGCCGGCATCGGCCACCTGTCCCACGCCTGGTCGCGCTTCGAGGCGGCGCGCCCCTTTTGGCGATCGTCCCGCCCCGCGGAGAAGCCGTGATGGAACTGCTGCTGTGGCGCCACGCCGAGGCCCGGGATGGCTTGCCCGATCTGCAACGCCCTCTTACCGACAAGGGCCGCCGCCAGGCTGCCGCGCTGGCGCGCTGGCTCGAACCCCGTCTGCCGCATCAGGCCCGCATTCTTGTGAGCCCGGCGGTGCGCACCCGGGAAACCGTGGCTGCCCTGGCGCGCGACTTCGAAGTGGTGCCCGCGCTTGCACCTGGCGCGGCGCCCGAGGCAGTGCTGGCCGCCGCCGGCTGGCCCGAGGCGCACGGCGCGGCGCTGGTGGTGGGACATCAACCCACTCTTGGTCAGGTGGCAAGCTTGCTGCTGGCCGGGCGCGCGACGGATTTCAGTGTGAAGAAAGGCGCCCTTTGGTGGCTTGCCCTGCGGGTGCGCGGCGACAGCGTCCAGGTGGTGCTGCGCGCGGTGATGAATCCCGACCTGCTGGACTGACGCCGCTGGTCAGTCCACCACCGGATCGAACGAGCCTTCGAGGGCGTCGAGAACGGGCACGTCGAGATCAAAACCGAGGGCGCGCCATTCCCGGATCTCGCTGCGCAAGGCGGCCGCGGTAAGGGGGTAGCGGGACAGCCAGTCGAGCGGCAGGTCCAGTTCGAAACCCCCGTCCCGCCAGGCCGCCTCGATGGCCGGCAGCGCCACGGGCCCGCGGGTGCGGTGGAACAGGGTGGCCAGACGCAGAGACATGATCACGGGCCAGTCGTTGGGGTCGGTCACCAGGGGCTTGACCTTGTCGAGGGTGCCGCGATGGGCGAGCACCAGAAGTGCCAAGTGCGCCTGTTCCATCTTCGAGAAGCCGGGCATGTCGGCGTTGCCGAGAATGTAGGCCGAATGCTTGTGGTACCCCGTGTGCGCCACCGACAGGCCGATCTCGTGCAGACGCGCGGCCCATGCCACCAGCTGGCTCCGTGTGTCGTCGTGGGCTTCCCGGCGATGAGCCAGCGCGCGGTGAAACTCCAGCGCCAACGGCTCCACGCGCCGCGCCTGGGCGGCATCCACGTGGTAGCGCTTCATGAACTGGCGCACCGTGACCTCGCGCATGTCATGGTGATGGAAGCGGCCCACCATGTCGTAGAGGATTCCCTGGCGCATGGCCCCGGTGGCCAGGATCATTCGGTCAACGCCAAGCTCGCCGAAGATGGCGCTCATGATGGCGAATCCGCCGGGCAGCACCTGGGCACGGTCGGACTTGAGCCCGGGCAGGGCGATGCGCTCCACGTCACCCGCCTTGAGAAGATGGGCGCGCAAGCGTTCCATGCCCTCGGCGGTGATGCTGCCATCGCCCCAGCCGTTGGCCTGGATCAGGTCGCCCAGCGCGCGGGCGGTGCCCGAGGAACCGACCGCCTGCTTCCAGTGACCGCGCGAGAAGCCGCGCTCGATGGTCTGGAGTTCGATGCGCGCGGCCGTCTCGGCCTGCTTGAGGCCGCTCTTGGTGATGCGTCCGCCCTCGAAATAGCGCAGGGTGAAGCTCACGCAGCCCATGTAGAGGCTTTCCAGCTTGCGCGGCTGGTAGCCGCTGCCGATGATGAACTCGGTGGAGCCGCCGCCGATGTCCACCACCATGCGTCGCTCGGCAGTGGGCGGGAGGCTGTGGGACACGCCGAGGTAGATCAGGCGCGCCTCTTCCTTGCCGGCCACCACCTCGATGGGGAAGCCCAGCGCCATCTCGGCGCGGCGCAGGAAGTCGCGGGCATTCTTGGCCACCCGCAAGGTGTTGGTGCCCACGGCGCGAACCGATGCCTCTTCAAACCCGCGCAACCGTTCCCCAAACCGGCGCAGGGCATCGAGGGCGCGCTGCTGGGAAGGCTCGTCGAGCCGCTTGTCGGGGCCCAGCCCAGCAGCCAGGCGCACCGGCTCTCGCAGGCTGTCCAGCGGGTAGATCTGCTCGTCCACCACCCGGCCCACCTGGAGCCTAAAAGAGTTGGAGCCCAGGTCCACGGCGGCCACCACCGCGGGGCCAGCAGCGCCAGGCGTGGGGTGCGCCAGCGGCCGCGCCGTCAGGACTTCATCCAAGCAGGTGCTCTCCGGGAAGTGGAGCTGGCGGGCACGGCGACGCGTCCGGGACGACGGTGGCGATCATGACCGACAGCCTCAGCCCATGATCTCGCGCTCGATTTCCTCGACGCTGGTGTGGCGCACGTCCTTGCCCTTCACCATGTAAATCACGTACTCGCAGATGTTCTTGGAGTGATCGCCGATGCGCTCGATGGCCTTGGCGGTGAACAGGATCTCGATGGAGGCCGAGATGGTGCGCGGGTCTTCCATCATGAAGGTGATGAGGTGACGGAGGATGCCGCGGAACTCGTCATCCACGAGCTGGTCCTGGCGCACCACCTCGGCCGAGGCCGTGATGTCCAGGCGCGCGAAAGCGTCCAGGGCCTTGTGGAGCATCTCCGCGGCCATGCCGGCCATGCGCCGGATCTCGTGGAAGCGCGGCTGCGTCAGCCGGTCGTTGCCGCCGATCAGCCTAGCCATGCGGGCGATCTTGGCAGCCTCGTCGCCGATGCGCTCGAGGTCGGTGATCGTCTTCACCACCGTCATGATCATTCGCAGGTCGCCGGCAGTGGGCTGCCGGCGGGCGATGATGGTGCTGCAATCCTCGTCGATGGCCACTTCGAGCGCATTGACGGCGTGGTCGTTGTTGACCACGGAGTTGGACAACTCCGAGTCGCCCGACAGCAACGCTTCCACGGCAAGCCGGATCTGCTCCTCTACCAGCCCGCCCATCTGCAGCACCCGGGCGCGGACAGCCTCGAGTTCTGCATCAAACTGCTTGGAGGTGTGTTCGGAAGATGTCATGGTCGTGTATCCCTGAAGGCGGCCCCGGCGTCGGCCTTAAACCTGCGGAAGCTACACATGGACTGTGACAGGTTCATGGCATGCGCGCCAGCGTCCGCACGCCCCCGGATGTGCCCAGGAGCAGGAGGTCTGCCGGGCGCCGGGCGAACAGGCCCACGCTCACCACTCCCGCGATGGCATCGATCTCGGCCTCCAGGGCCGCGGGATCCGGGATGGACAAACCGTGTACGTCCAGGATCCAGTTACCGTTGTCCGTGACGGCGCCCTGGCGCCACTCGGGATGGCCACCCAGACGCACGAGCTGCCGGCCCACGTGGGAGCGGGCCATGGGAATCACCTCCACCGGCAAAGGGAAGCGGCCCAGGCGTCCCACGAGCTTGGAGGCGTCCGCGATGCAGATGAAGCGCCGCGCCACGGCGCCGACGATCTTCTCGCGGGTCAACGCACCGCCACCGCCCTTGATCATGGCCAGGGACTCGGTGATCTCGTCGGCGCCATCCACGTAAACCGGCAGATCGGCCACGGCATTCAGGTCCAGCACCTCGATGCCCAGGGCCTTCAGGCGCGCCGCCGAGGCCTCGGAGCTGGCCACGGCGCCGCGCACGCGCTGGCGGATGCGGCCCAGGGCATCGATGAAGCGATTGGCGGTGGAGCCGGTGCCCACGCCGATGACGGCGTCGTCGGGCAAGTGGGCTATGGCGGCCTCGGCGGCTGCCTGTTTCTGTTGGTCCTGATCCATGGTGTCCGGGGCTGATGGCGTTGCGCAAGCATAGAACGAGGGCGGCACGGTCTCAACGCACCTGGGGGCGCCGTCACCACATTTGCTACCCTAGGTCCGGCTTTCCCTCCCACCGCTGCCCGGCCCGCGCCGGCGCCCTGCCCATGACCGACGACTACCTGGAGCGCATCCTCACCGCCCGCGTCTACGACGTGGCGGTGGAGACGCCTCTCGATCCTGCGCCGCTGCTTTCCCGGCGCCTGGGCAACACCCTGCTGCTCAAGCGCGAGGACTTGCAGCCGGTGTTTTCCTTCAAGATCCGCGGCGCCTACAACAAGATGTCGCGGCTGAGCCGCGCGCAATTGCGGCGCGGCGTGATCGCCGCCTCGGCGGGCAACCATGCCCAGGGCGTGGCCCTTTCGGCATGGCACCTGGGCTGCAAGGCGGTGATCGTGATGCCGGTGACCACGCCACGCATCAAGGTGGACGCGGTGGCCGCCCGTGGCGCCAAGGTGGTGTTGTCGGGCGACTCCTACGACGAGGCCGGTGCCCACGCCCTGGCGCTGGCCGCCAAGCACGGCTACACCCTGGTGCACCCCTATGACGATCCGGACGTGATCGCCGGCCAGGGCACCATCGCCCGCGAGATCCTGCAGCAGCACGGCGGCCCGCTGGACGCCATATTCGTGGCGGTGGGCGGCGGTGGCCTGATCGCCGGCGTGGCGGCCTACGTGAAGCGGCTGCGCCCCGAGGTGCGCATCGTAGGGGTGGAGCCCGTGGACGCCGACTCCATGGCGCGCTCCCTGGCCGCCGGTCAGCGAGTACGCCTGGCCCAGGTGGGCCTGTTCGCCGACGGCGTGGCGGTACGCCAGCCTGGCGAAGAAACCTTCAGGCTGGCGCGCCGCCACGTGGACGAGATGGTGCTGGTGGACAACGACGCCATCTGCGCCGCCATCAAGGACGTGTTCGAGGAAACCCGCGTGGTCCTGGAACCCGCCGGGGCGCTGGCGGTGGCGGGCGCCAAGGCCTGGGTGGAGACCCACCGGGCGCGCAATCGCACCCTGGTGGCCATCGCCTGTGGCGCGAACATGAACTTCGACCGGCTGCGCTTCGTCGCCGAGCAGGCCGAGATCGGAGAGCGGCGCGAAGCGGTGCTGGCGGTCACCATTCCCGAGCGGCCGGGGAGCTTCCGGCGCTTCTGCCAGCTCATCGGCCGGCGCAACGTGACCGAATTCAACTACCGATTCCACGATCCCGCCGAGGCCCATGTGTTCGTGGGATTGCAGGTGGAGGGGCGGGCCGAGGTCAGGGCTCTGGTGCGATCCCTCAGGGCGGCTGGTCTGGAGGCGCGAGATTTCAGCGACAACGAGCTGGCCAAGCTGCATGTCCGTCACATGGTTGGCGGCCGCTCCCCCGAGGTGGAGCACGAAGTTCTCTACCGGTTCCAGTTTCCGGAACGCCCCGGCGCCCTGATGCAGTTTCTCGATGCCATGAGCCCCGGCTGGAACATCAGCCTGTTCCACTACCGCAATCACGGTGCCGACCATGGCCGGGTGCTGGCCGGGGTGCAGGTGCCCCCCAGGGATCGGGGGGCCTTCAAGCGCTTCCTGAGGGAACTCAATTACCCGCATTGGGACGAAACAGGCAATCCCGCCGCGCACCTGTTCCTGTGATCCGCCCGACGACCGCTTTGCTTCTGTGCTCGTTTGCCCTGCTGGCGGGCGAGGCGCGTTCGCAGACTGGCGACGCTGAGTTTCTAGCTGCCCGCGAGGCCTTCCAGAAGGGGCAGGGTCCCACCCTCGATGGTCTCGTGGCACGGCTGCAAGGCCACCCGCTTGCCCCTTGGGCGGAGTACTGGCAGTTGCGCTTGCGGCTGGCCGAGCAGCCATCTGGCGCCGTGCGCGCCTACCTCGAACGCTACGCTGGCCAGCTGCCCGCCAATCGGCTGCGCGCCGACTGGTTGCGCCAGCTTGCCCGAACGAACGCCTGGGACGAATTCCAACGTGAGTTTCCAGCCCTGACGGAACCTGACACGGAGCTGCGTTGCCTCTCCTGGGTGCCACGGATGGCGGCGCGCGATGCCACCGTGGGGCGCGACGCACGCGCCCTGTGGCTGGCAGGCGGCGAGCTGCCCGCCGCCTGCATGGAAGCGGCCGCGCTGGCACTGGCAGCGGGCGCATTGACCGAAAACGACGTCTGGGCGCGTCTTCGGATGGCCTTCTCCGCGGGCAATGCAAGCCTTGCCAAGTCAGTGGCGGCGCTGCTGCCCGCGGCACGGCGCCCGGATCCGAAGTTGGTGGAGGCGGCCGCGAAAAACCCGCAGCGCTTTCTCGAGGCCCGCGGCCTTCGGCTGGATTCGCGCGCCCAGCGCGAGGTGGCGCTGTTCGCCCTCGGCCGCATGGCCGCGAGCGCACCGCCGGGGGCTGCGCAACTGTGGACGCAGATTGGCACGCGCCTGCCGGCGCAAGACCGGGCGCACGGCTGGGGCCTGATCGCCGTTGCGGCGGCGCGGCGGCACCAGCCAGAGGCCCTCGACTGGTACACACTGGCAGAGGGCGCTCCGCTGGAAAACACGCAACTCGCCTGGGCGGCGCGGGCGGCGCTACGCGGTGGCGACTGGCCACGCGTGCTCGACTACACGGCGCGCATGGACTCCGAGGAGCGTGAGAGGCCGCCATGGCGCTACTGGCGCGCGCGCGCCATGGCCGCGGTGGGTCGTTCCTTCGAGTCCGAGGCGCTGTTCACCGTGCTGGCCCGGGAGCAAAACTTCCATGGCCAGCTCGCCGCAGAGGAACTGGGCATCTCTACGCCGGCGCGCAACCAGCTGCCGCTCGCGGCGGACATCGACACGGTGCAACGCATGCCGGCAATCCAGCGGGCGCTGGCATGGTATCGGCTGGGGCTGCGCTACGAGGGCAATATGGAGTGGATCTGGGCCGTGCGCGACATGGCGGATCCGCTGCTCATCGCCGCGGCCGAAGTGGCGCGCCGCGAGGGCTGGTACGAGCGCTCCATCGCCACTGCCGAACGCTCGACGCAATTGGTCAACTTCGAGTTGCGTTATCCGGTGCCCTATCCGGAACTGTTGCGTGCCTCCGCACGCGACATGAACGTGGACGAAGCGCTGCTCTACGGCCTGGTCCGCCAGGAAAGCCGCTTCGTGCCCACGGCGCGCTCCAGCGCCGGCGCCGCCGGCCTGATGCAGATCATGCCCACCACCGCGCGCTGGGTGGCGGCGCGCATGGGCCTGAAGCAATGGCGCCATGCCGTGGAAGACGCGGTGGACGCCAACGTGAGCTTAGGCACCTTCTACCTCAAGGAAATGCTGACGCGCCTGGACGGCAGTCCGGTACTCGCCTCGGCGGCCTACAACGCAGGGCCCGGGCGGGCCCAGGCGTGGCGTGCCGATCGCGCCCTGGAGGGCGCCGTGTACATCGACACCATCCCCTTCACCGAAACCCGCGACTACGTGCGCAAGGTGATGGCCAACGCCCACCAGTACGCGCGCCAGTTCGGCCACTCCCTCGTCCAGTTGCGCGCCCGCATCGGCACCATCGCGCCGCGCACCGCGGCCGCGACCGGCGCCGCCACCGGCGAGCCCTGAACGTGCGAGAGGAGCCCGCCATTTCGGTGGGCTAGAATCCAGTATCGGGACGCGACGTGGCCTTGGTGCCAGCGGCCCGACATTCAACGTCCCGATCACACAGCCAAGGAACATGATCATCCGCCGTGTCTGCCTGGTGGGAGGCTCAGGCTTCCTGGGCCGCAACGTGGCCATGCAGCTGGCCGCGCGCGGCATCACCGTGCGTATTCCCACCCGTCATCGCGAGCGCGCCAAGCGCGAGCTGATCCTCCTGCCCACGGCCGAGGTGTTCAACGCTGATGTGCATGAGGATGGGGCACTGGCCCAGAGCGTGCGTGGTTGCGACGCGGTGGTGAACCTGGTGGGCGTGCTGCACGATGCCGGCGGTCAGGGCTATGCGCGCAACCACGAGCAGCTGCCCACGCGCATCGTGCGTACCTGCCTTGCCGAGGCCGTGCCCCGGCTGGTGCATGTGAGCGCCCTGGGCGCCGGCCCGGGGGCTCCAAGCAACTACCAGCGCAGCAAGGGCCGCGGCGAGGCCGCCGTGAAAGCTGGTGCGCGCGAGGGGCTGGCGGTGACCATCCTTCGGCCCTCGGTGATCTTCGGACGCGGCGACGGTTTTCTGACGCTCTTCGCCCGGCTGGCCCGCGCCTTTCCGGTGCTGCCGCTGGGCTGCGCGGGCGCCCGCTTCCAGCCCATCTGGGTGGAGGACGTGGCCCGCGCCGCGGTTCACTGCGTAAACGATCCGGCCACGGCAGGCAACAGCTACGACCTGTGCGGCCCCACCACCTACACCCTGGCGGACCTGGTGCAGCTGACCTGCGCGACGATCGGCCTGCGCCGCACGATCCTGCCCTTGCCCCCGAGACTCGCCAGGCTGCAGGCGGCCCTACTGGAGCGGCTGCCCGGGCGGCTCATGACGCTCGACAATGTGCGCTCCATGTCCGTGGACAACGTTTGCGGATGCGGCTTCCCCGAGGTGTTCGGGTTTCGCCCGACCGCCCTTGAGGCGGTGGCGCCCTCCTACCTGACCGGCGCTTCCCGCCTCGCCCGCCACGATCTCATGCGCGGCCGCGCCGGCCGCTAGCGGCGCGGGACCTGCCGCGAAGCATGGAAATCTTCCAGGTGGGCGGATCAGTGCGCGACGAACTGCTGGGGCGAACAGTGCAGGATCGCGACTGGGTGGTGGTGGGCGCGCAACCGGCGCAACTCGAGGCCCTCGGGTTCCGTCCCGTGGGCAAGGACTTCCCGGTGTTCCTGCACCCCGATACCCACGAGGAATACGCGCTCGCCCGCACTGAGCGCAAATCCGGCCACGGCTACCGGGGCTTCGTGGTTCACGCCTCGCCAGAGGTGACCCTCGACCAGGACCTGGCGCGGCGCGATCTCACCATCAACGCCATCGCCCGTCGCGCGGACGGTACGCTGGTGGACCCCTTCGACGGTCTGCACGATTTGCGCCTGGGAGTCCTGCGGCACGTGGGCCCGGCCTTTGCCGAGGATCCGGTGCGCATCCTGCGCGTGGCGCGCTTTGCGGCGCGTTTCGGCTTCGTGGTGGCGCCCCAGACCATGGCGCTCATGAAGGCCATGGTGGCCGATGGCGAGGCGGACCACCTGGTGCCAGAACGAGTCTGGCAGGAGCTGTCTCGCGGCCTGATGGAAGCGCGGCCAGCGCGCATGTTCGAGGTGCTGCGCGCCTGTGGCGCGCTGTCGCGGGTGCTGCCCGAGGTGGAGCACCTGTTCGCGCTGGCCGATGCAGACGGCGATGCGGGCCACCACATCCTGCACGTGCTGGACCACGCCGCGGCCATCGGCCAGCCACTGGAGGTGCGCTATGCGCTGCTGATGCATCAGTCTGAGCGGGCCGCGGGTCCCGGCGGGGACGCGGTGGCGGTGGCGCGCGCGGTCTCCGAACGCATCCGGGCACCGAACGACTGCCGCGACCTGGCGGCGCTCGCCGCT
Source organism: Rhodocyclaceae bacterium (assembly GCA_020248405.1). Taxonomy (GTDB): domain Bacteria; phylum Pseudomonadota; class Gammaproteobacteria; order Burkholderiales. The sequence continues at coordinate 49,425 of JADCHQ010000027.1, forward strand.
CGATGGCTGGGCACCGTGCAGCGCGCCCTCGCCCTCGACGCCGCAGCCGTGCTGGCGCTGCTCACGGCGACCGATGCCTGGCGCCGCCCGGAGCGCTTCGCCCAACTACTGGCCGTAGCCCGGGTGGACGTGCAGGGCCGCCCCGGGGCCGCGGATGTTCCCTTTCCCCAGGCCGCCCGGCTGCAGGCCGCCCTGGCTGCAAGCCTTGCCGTGGACGCCGCGGCCATTGCCGCCGCGCGTGACGACCCCCGTGCCATCCCGGAGCGCATCCGGGCCGCCCGGCTGTCCGCGATCACGCATGCAACTCACGTCAACCCTTCCTGATTCGCGGCCGTTGGGGGCGCAGAAACACCTTCGGGCGCAGCGCTGCCCGTCGCCCCCTTCCCAATGCTGCACACAAGGAGCCCCATCATGCGCAAACTCGCTCTTGCCGTTGCACTTGGCCTCGCCTTCGCCGCGGGAGCCGAGCAGGCCGACGAAGGCCAGATGAAGAAGCTGGAGGCAAAGTTCAAGGCCGCCGACAAGGACGCCGACGGCACCCTCGACAAGGCCGAGGCCGCTGCCATGCCGGGCGTGGCAAAGCACTTCGAGGCCATCGACGCCGACAAGGACGGCACCGTCACCCTCGAGGAGATTCACGCTGGCATGAACGCCAAGGGCAAGGAGATGCACGCCAAGGGCGACGCAAAGTTCAAGGCCGCTGACAAAGATGCCGACGGCACCCTCGACAAGGCCGAGGCCACCGCCATGCCGGGCGTGGCGAAGCACTTCGAGGCCATCGACACCGACAAGGACGGCGCCGTCAGTCTCGATGAGATCCAGGCCTTCATGAAGTCCATGAAGGACAAGCACGGCAGCAAGAAGTAGCTGCTCATCGGCCGGGATCGCAGGCAGGCGCATGCGCCTGCCCGCGTCGTTTCCGGGCTACCCTCGCGCCTTTCCCGATCCGGAGCGACGCGCATGCTGGACCTCTATACCTGGGGCACGCCCAACGGCCGCAAGGTCTCCATCATGCTGGAGGAGTGCGGCCTGCCCTACCGGGTGCATGCGGTGGACATCGGCAAGGCCGAGCAGGATCTGCCCGCGTTTCGCGCTATCAACCCGAACGGCAAGATCCCCGCCATCGTGGATGCCAACGGCCCCGATGGCGCGCCCTTCACGCTGTTCGAGTCGGGCGCCATCCTCCTGTACCTCGCCCAGAAGACGGGCCGCTTCCTGCCCCGGGAGGAGCGGCGGCGCTTCGAGGCGCTGCAGTGGCTGATGTTCCAGATGGCGGGCGTGGGGCCCATGTTCGGTCAGGCGCACCACTTCCTGCGCGCCGCCAAGGAACCCGTGCCCTATGCCATCGAGCGCTATACCGGCGAGACGCGCCGACTCTATGGCGTGCTCGACAGTCATCTTGCCATCCACGAGCATCTCGCGGACGAGTATTCCGTGGCCGACATGGCCACCTATCCATGGGTGGCCCGCCATGAATGGCACCGCGTGGAGTTGGCAGATTTTCCCCACGTGCGACGATGGTTCGAGGCCCTCGGCGCGCGACCGGCGGTGGCCCGGGGCATGCGGGTGCCGTTCCTCAACTGAACGAGCTCCCGGCCAGCACTGCGGCCCGATGGGCGCAACGCCCTGCACTGGGCTCTGGCGCTAAAGCCCGCGTGCCATGCGGCCGTTAACGAGCGCATGGAATTAGCCGCCACCTCCGATCGTCACTTCGAGGACACCCTGCCCCCGCGGATCGGGAAATACCACATCCTGCGGGAACTGGGCCGCGGCGCCACCAGCCGTGTGTTCCTGGCGGATGATTCCTTTTTTGCCCGTCGCGTGGCGATCAAGATGATCGATCACGAAGCCAGTGTCGACCCACGGCTACGCAGCCGCTTTCAGCGGGTGTTCATGAACGAGGCTGCACTGGCGGGCAAACTCTCCCATCCCCACATCGTGGCCATCCACGATGCCGTGTCCGAGGACGAACTGTCCTACGTGGTGATGGAGTATGTGCCCGGGCACACGCTGAGGCGCTACTGCAGCCCCGAGTCGCTGCTACCCATGGAACAAGTGGTGGAAATCGGCTTCAAGGCGAGCCAGGCGCTGGACTACGCCGGCCGGCAAGGCGTCATCCACTGTGACGTGAAGCCCGCCAACATCCTGCTCACCGCCGGCACCGAGATCAAGGTGAGCGATTTTGGCGCCGCCCGCTATGACCACGCGGAGCACACCTGCCTGAGCGGCATCGGCTCACCGGCCTACATGTCGCCGGAGCAGGTGCTGGAAAAGCCCCTCACCCAACAAACCGACATCTACTCCCTGGGCGTGGTGCTCTACCAGTTGCTCACGGGCCGCCTGCCGTTCGAAGGCTCCAACCGCAACAGCCTGGCCTACCAGATCGCACATATCGACCCGGTACCCCCGTCGGTGCACCGGCGCGATCTGCCCGAGCCACTGGAGCGCATAGTGCTTCAGGCTTTGTCGAAAGACCTGTCCAGCCGCTATCCGGTCTGGAACGAGGTGAGCCGCGACCTGGCTCGCGCCTTCAAGCATCTGAGGCTTCCGGACAATGCCGTGCCGGAGGCAGAACACTTCGGCATCCTGCGGGGGTTGCCGTTCTTTCGCGACTTCCTGGACGTGGAGCTGTGGGAGACGATGCGCCTGGCGCGGTGGCAGAGCCACGGGGCCGGCAGCGTCATTCTTCGCGAAGGTGAAATCAGCGACGGTTTTTTCGTGCTCGCCTCTGGAGAAGCGCTCGCATGCCGCAACTGCAAGACGCTGGAATCCATGCAAGCGGGCCATTGCTTCGGACACATGCTGTACTTCGAGGAGGGGGTTGCCCCTCGCGGCACCACCATCCTGTCCCGCGGCAACTGCTTGGTTATGGAAGTCAAGGCTCAAGGTCTGCGCGAAGCGTCCGAGCGCACCCAGATGAAGTTCAACCGCGCGTTCCTGCGTGTGCTGGTTAACCGCATCAATCGCAGCGGGGCGCAAACCGGAGCAACAACAGAAGGCGGCGCTGCCGCTCCCTCGGCGCCCGAGGCTTCATCGCACCAATAACACCGGCGCGTCGGCCAGCTGCAGCACCTTGGTGGCCACGGAGCCCATGAGCAGGTTGCCGATGGCACTCATGCCACGGGTGCCGATGACGATCAGGTCGCAGCCGCGCTCGCGTGCCATGCGCGCCAGCGTTTCCGCCGGGTCACCCACGACGATGTGATGCTCGTGGGCAAGGCCGGCGGCGGCTAGCAGGTCGCGTGCACCCGCCAGCGCCTTCTCGCCCTCGCTGCGATACCAGGCGTCGATCTGATCGGCGTTGACAAAGGTGCGAACCCCTCCGGACACCACCACGGGCTGCACGTTTGCGAGCAGCAGTTGCGGCGGGGCGCGCAATTCAGGTGCCAGCGATACGACTTGGCGCACGGCGCGCAGCGCGTTGTCCGACCCGTCGATGGCAATCAGGATGCGGCGCATGGCTCTCAGAGAACGGAGCGCAACAGGCGTCCCATTTCGGCCGGGTTCTTCGTGACACGAATGCCGCAGGCCTCCATGACGGCAAGTTTTTCCTGCGCCGTGCCCTTGCCGCCGGAGATGATGGCCCCGGCGTGACCCATGCGCTTGCCAGGCGGCGCGGTGACCCCGGCGATGAAGCCCACCACCGGCTTGCGCGCATTGGTGCGATACCACTCGGCCGCGGCCTCCTCGTCGGAGCCGCCGATTTCGCCGATCATGATGACGGCGTCGGTATCGGGATCGTCCATGAACAGCTTGAGCACGTCGATGTGCTTCAGCCCGTTCACCGGATCGCCGCCGATGCCCACGGCGGTGGATTGCCCGAGGCCAAGTTCCGTGAGCTGCGCCACCGCCTCGTAGGTGAGGGTGCCCGAGCGCGACACCACGCCGATGCGGCCCTTACGGTGGATGTGGCCGGGCATGATGCCGATCTTGATTTCCTCGGGGGTGATCACGCCCGGGCAGTTGGGCCCCAGCAGCAGGGTGCGGCGATTCTCCCGCCGCATGCGCTCGCGCACCTCGATCATGTCGCGCACCGGAATGCCCTCGGTAATGCAGATGGCCAGGTCGAGATCCGCCTCCACGGCTTCCCAGATGGCCGCCGCCGCGCCCGCGGGAGGCACGTAAATCACAGAGACGCTTGCGCCGGTGCTGTCCTTCGCTTCGCGTACGCTGGCGAAGATGGAAATGCCCTCGAAGTCCTCGCCAGCCTTTCGCGGGTTGACCCCGGCAACGAAGCACTGGGCGCCATTGGCGTATTCGCGGCACATGCGGGTGTGGAACTGCCCGGTCTTGCCGGTGATGCCCTGGGTAACGACGCGAGTGTTCTTGTCAACGAGGATAGCCATGGTCCGTCTCGGGAAGGTGTCCGGGCCGCGTGGTGGCGGCCGCGCCGAGCGCGGCCGCCACCACGCGCTCGGCCGCCTGGGCCATGTTGTCGGCGGCGATGATCGGCAGGCCGGATTCGGCCAGGATCTTCTTGCCAAGGTCCTCGTTGGTGCCCTTCATGCGAACCACCAGCGGCACGGCGAGCTTGACTTCGCGAGCGGCGGTAACCACCCCGGTGGCGATGGTGTCGCATTTCATGATGCCGCCGAAGATGTTCACCAGGATCGCCTTGAGGCCCGGATTGCGCAGCATGATCTTGAAGGCTTCGGTGACCTTCTCGGCGGTGGCGCCGCCGCCCACGTCGAGGAAGTTGGCGGGGCTTCCGCCATAGAGCTTGATCGTGTCCATGGTGGCCATGGCAAGGCCGGCGCCATTGACCAGGCAACCGATGTCACCGTCCAGGGAGATGTAGGAGAGATCAAACTTGGAGGCCTCGATCTCGGCCGGGTCCTCCTCGTCCAGATCGCGCATGGCCACGATGTCGGGGTGGCGAAACAGGGCGTTGGCGTCGAAGTTCATCTTCGCATCCAGGGCAACCACGCGGCCCTGGCCGGTGAGGATGAGGGGGTTGATCTCGGCCAGCGCCGCGTCGCTTTCCCAGCAGGCGCGGTACAACCCTTGCAGCACGGCGCGCGCCTCGGAGAGCGAGACCTCCGGGATGCCGATGCGGCGCGCCAGGTCGTCGGCGTCGGCATCCCGCAGACCCACGACTGGATCCACGATTGCCTTGTGAATTTTTTCCGGCGTGTGGGCGGCCACTTCCTCGATATCCATGCCGCCCTCCGCGCTGGCCATGAGCACATATCTCTGGCTCACCCGGTCCACCACCAGGCCAAGGTAGAGCTCCTTGCGGATATCCGCGCCCTCCTCGATGAGCAACCGGCGCACCGTCTGCCCTTCCGGCCCGGTCTGGTGGGTCTTGAGCTGCATTCCGAGGATCTTGCCGGCCAAGTCACGCACTTCGTCGATGGATCGCGCCACCTTCACGCCGCCGCCCTTGCCGCGGCCCCCGGCGTGGATCTGCGCCTTCACCACCCAGACGGGGCCGCCCAGCTGGCGCGCCGCGTCCACCGCTTCGTCCACACTGAAGCACGGCACGCTGCGCGGTGTCGCCACGCCGAAGCGGCGCAGGATTTCCTTGGCTTGGTATTCGTGGATTTTCATGGACGCGATGGGCGCGGCATTAGGGCAAGAGAGCGCCTGAGTATAGCCCATGGCCCAACGCGGACGTGCCGCCCAACGGGGTCTGCGCGCACGCGGTGGAGGGCGTCCGGCGCTTCGTCAGGCGCCGATGACGCCACCATCGAGCCGGCGGATGGCGAGGGTGGCCGAGCGGGGCCGCCCGCCCCCGGGCCAGGCGCTGATGGAGCTGGGCGCGTCCGGGTTGCTGCGCTCGCCCGGAGTCTCGCCAGGGTGCTGGATGTTCACGAAGAGGGTACGCCGGTCGGTCGCCTGGATCACGCCGGCGATCTCGCAGCCGCGCGGGCCGGTGAGGAAACGGCGCACTTCGCCGCTGACGGTGTCGGCGCACAGCATGGCGTTGTTGCCGAGCGCAGCATAGTCGCCCTTGTAGAGCGACGTGGGCGAAATGTCGGTCTCGATCCACAACCTGCCATCGGCATCCACCCACAGCCCGTCGGGGCTGCCGAAGGCGTCGCCGTTGACCGTGCCGCGCTTGGCGGCATCGGGGTGTGCAGGGTCGCCGCACAGGATAAACACGTCCCATTCGAAAGACTCGGCGGCAGCATCACCGCCCTCCTCGCGCCAGCGGATGATGTGGCCGAAGGCGTTGTCGGCGCGCGGATTGGCGGCATCCACGGGCGGGCTGGACGATCCCGCGGGCGTGCTGCCATCGGCGGCGTTCACCGTGGCGCCGCCGCGCTTGGTGTTGTTGGTGAGCGAGCAGTACACCTCGCCCGAGCGCGGGTGCACGGCCATCCATTCGGGCCGGTCCATCATGGTGGCCCCAACGCGGTCTGCGGCCTGACGGGCATGGATGAGCACCTCGGCCTGGCCCGGAAAACCGTGGTCTGCCGTGAGGCCGTTGTCGCCGTGGCGCAGCGCCAGCCATTGGCCGGTGCCACCCGCTCCGAAACGCGCCACATACAATGTGCCCTCGTCCAGCAAGTCGCGGTTGGCTGCGGCACCAGCAGGATCGAAGGGGCGGGCGCTCACGAACTTGTAGATGTACTCGCCGCGGGCGTCGTCGCCCATGTAGACCACCACCCGGCCATCGCGCGCCAGCGCGTGGGCTGCGCCCTCGTGGCAGAAACGGCCCAGGGCGGTGCGCTTTACCGGCACCGAAGCCGGGTCGAAGGGATCGATCTCCACCACCCAACCGAAGCGGTTGGGTTCGTGGGGATGGCGCTGGGCATCGAAGCGCTCGTCGTGCTCGTGCCAGCGGTATCCATGGCCCTTGGCGGTGATGCCGTAGCGGCGCTGCGCCACCGGCACATCCCCACCGTGCGCGAAATAGGCGTAGAAGTTTTCCTCGCAAGTGAGGTAGGTACCCCAGGGGGTGAATCCGTTGGCACAGTTGTTGAACGTGCCCAGCACCCGTGTGCCGGCGGAATCAGCGGCGGTGCGCATCCACGGGTGTCCGGTGGCTGGGCCGGCAATGGACATGGGCGTGGATGCGGTGATGCGCCGGCCGTAGCGCGAAGGCCGCACCACCTCCCAGCCGCCATCGGCGCGCTGGCGCAGTTCCACAACGGACACCCCGTGGGCCGCCTGGCTCTTGCGCACCTTGTCGGGTGTCCAGGTGCGCATGCCGTCGGGGTGCAACAGCCCGTCGTCGGCGTATTCATGGTTCACCGCCAGCAGGCCCCGTTGACGCTCACCGGGCTGGGCAGGCATGGCAAAGAAATGCATCCCATCGTGGTGCATGCCGGCCTGCAGTTCCTGGTCTGCAGCGCTGTTGGAGGCATCTTGGGCAAAGGTCGGTCCATCGGAAACGGGATCACCCCAGGCGTAGATGACTTCTGCCACGTAGCCGCGCGGCACGTGCACCACATCGTCCGAGGCCACCGGCACGGGCTCGAAACCCAACAGCGGTGAAGACACTGCCGCCCGCGCCAGCCGCAAACCGGGCGCAGCACCCGTCAGGGCAGCGGCAGCGGCGACAATCCCGCCGCCGAGCAGGCGACGCCGCGACGGGCTGACCGCCATCACCTGCTGGAACGAAAGCCCGGTGGATGGATTGCAATTGGAATCGTAAGGGTCATGCATGCTTGGCTCCGCGAACAGGACCGGCCAGCAGTGCATAGCCGGGAAGTGGCTGAGGTCAGGCCCGCGCGGCACCCGCGACAGCGCCGGGCACTTTAGGCCGTCACCATGACAAGCTCGCGAGTGCCTGGACGTCGGCAACCCATCGGGGGTCAAAGGGCTTAGGCCAACCTGGACCCTGGCTCCCCGGGGAGCGCCACGAAAAGACACACCAGCCCTGCGCGCTTTGCTGGACCTGGACTGTGGTGCCGGCTACAGGAATCGAACCCGTGACCTTCTGATTACAAATCAGCTGCTCTACCTGCTGAGCTAAGCCGGCCCGCGACGCTGAAGTTTAACCGTCCGAAGCAAGCGAGACCGAACCGAAACCTGCGATGCGCCCTGAGGACAGGGTTACTTGACCACCTGCAACTTCGGCCTGGCCGGAGGAGGCGGTGGCTTGTCGTCGGGCGGCAGCTCGGGCGGTGCGCTGTCCGCCACCGGAATGGGCGACGGTTGCTCGAACGCCAACCCCTGGCCGCTTTCCTTGGCGAAAATCCCGCTCACCGCCTCCACCGGTACGCTGATCTCGCGTGACACGCCATTGAAGCGGGCCGAGAACTGGATCAGCTGGTTGCCCAGAGTCAGGTCGCGGGTGGCATCGCCGCTCACGTTGAGGACGATCTCACCGTTGCGAACGTACTCCATGGGCACGCGGGTGTCTTCGTTCACGCGCACTGCAAGGTAAGGGGTGAAGCCGTTGTCCACGCACCACTCGTAGATCGCTCTGATCAGGTAGGGAGTGGTGGAGGGGGGATTCACTTGCGCATCACTTTCTCGGCCGGCGTGAGCGCTTCGATGAATGCCGGCCGGCTGAACAGCCGCTCGGCGTACTTGAGCAGCGGCGCCGCGGTCTTGGGCAACTGGACGCCGTAGTAGTCCAGACGCCACAGCAGCGGCGCGATGGCCACGTCCAACATGGAATACTCGTCACCCAGCATGAACTTCTGTTTGGTGAACACCGGCGCGATCTGCGTGAGGCTGTCGCGCACGCTCTGGCGCGCCTTGTCAGCGGCCTTCTGGTTGCCCTTTTCCAGCGGCTCGATGTTCACGAACAATTCGTGCTCGAAGCGGAACAGAAACAGACGCGCGCGGGCACGGGTCACCGGATCCGCGGGCATGAGCTGCGGATGGGGAAACCTGTCGTCGATGTACTCGTTGATGATGTTGGATTCGTACAGGATGAGGTCGCGCTCCACCAGAACGGGAGTGCGGTTGTACGGATTCATCACCGCGAGGTCTTCGGGCTTGTTGAACAGATCCACATCCACGATCTGAAAGTCCATGCCCTTTTCGTAGAGCACGATGCGGCAACGCTGGCTGAAGGGGCAGGTGGTACCTGAATAGAGGGTCATCATGGTTGGGGCTCGGGAATGGGGAATCGGTGAGGTCCGCTTCCTCAGTGGATGTCCTTCCAGAACTCCTTCTTGAGCGGATAGGCGACGACGAACAACACGCCGAGGAACAGCAGTACGAGCATCCCCAATTGCACCCGATGGGTACGGGCGGGTTCGCCCAAGTAAACAAGGAAATTCACCAGGTCCGCCACCGCGGCGTCGTACTGCTTGGGAGGCATGGCGCCAGCAGAAACCAGCTTGAGCGATGGCGCCGCATGGGAGGCGCCATGGCCGTCGCCCGAACCTTCGCGTGCCTCAAGCTCCTGGGTCCCCTGCAGCTCCCACAGCACATGGGGCATGCCCACGTTGGGGAAGGCTAGGTTGTTCCACCCGGTGGCCCTGGAATCGTCGCGGTAGTAGGTGCGCAGATAAGTGTAGAGCCAGTCGGCGCCGCGCGAGCGGGCCACCACGGACAAATCCGGCGGCTGGGCGCCGAACCACTTGGCCGCGGCCTTTGCGTCCATGGACGACAGCATGGGTTCACCCACCTTGTCGGCGTTGAACATCAGGTTGTCCTTGATCTGCTGCTCGGTAATGCCAAGGTCGGTGAGCCGGTTGTAGCGCATGTACTGCGCGCCGTGGCAACCCATGCAGTAGTTCACGAACAGCTTGGCGCCGCGTTGCAACGAGGCCGTGTCGTGATTATCGATGGGCGCACGGTCGAGAGCCACATGGCCACCGGCGGCGAAGGCCACGACCGGAAAGGCGGCGGCGAGGACGAGGGTTTTGAGGATTCGCATGGCGCTCACCAAGTCACCCGTTGCGGTTCGGGCTTTTCCGTGTCGTTGGCAGTGAACCAGGGCATGAGCACGAAGAAGGCGAAATATGCCAGGGTGAAGACACGCGCCAACAGCGTGGCCACTTCCAGCGAAGTACCCGGCACCTTGCCGAGGAAGTCGGTGGGCTCGACCCCCAGCCATCCGAGGATGACGAAGCTGACGATGAATCCCGCCAGGGCCGCCTTATATCTCGGGCCGCGATAGCGGATGGACTTGACCTTGCCGCGATCCAGCCAGGGAAGGGCGAAGAAGATCAGCACCGCAGCCCCCATCACCACTACGCCCGGGAACTGCGACCCGAACATGGCGGGCACCGCGCGCAACATGGCGTAGTAGGGCGTGAAGTACCACACGGGCGCGATGTGCGCCGGGGTCTTCAGAGGGTCGGCCGGAATGAAGTTGTTGTACTCAAGGAAATAGCCGCCCAGCTCAGGCATGAAGAACACGATGATGGAAAACACCATCAGGAAGACCACCACTCCCACGATGTCCTTCACCGTGTAGTAGGGGTGGAAGGGAATGCCATCGAGCGGGATGCCCGTCTTTGGATCCTTGTTCTTCTTGATGTCCACGCCATCGGGATTGTTGGACCCCACCTCGTGCAGCGCGATGATATGCGCCGCAACGAGACCCACCAGCACCAGGGGAATGGCGATCACGTGAAAGGCGAAGAACCGGTTCAGGGTGGCATCCGAAACCACGTAGTCGCCGCGGATCCAGATGGACAGGTCTTCGCCAATGAAGGGCACAGCGCTGAAGAGGTTGACGATCACCTGCGCGCCCCAGTAGGACATTTGGCCCCAGGGCAACAGGTAGCCGAAGAAGGCCTCCGCCATAAGGCAGAGGTAGATCAGCACACCGAAAATCCAGACCAGCTCGCGGGGCTTGCGGTACGAGCCGTACAGCAGGCCGCGCAGCATGTGCAAATACACCACCACGAAAAACATGGAAGCACCCGTGGAGTGAATATAGCGCACCAGCCAGCCCCAGGGCACATCGCGCATGATGTACTCCACCGAGCCAAAGGCCTGGGAGGCATCGGGTTTGTAGTGCATGGTGAGGAAGATCCCCGACAGGATCTGGATCACCAGCACCAGCAACGCGAGGGAGCCGAAGTAGTACCAGAAGTTGAAATTCTTCGGCGCGTAGTATTCGGACAGGTGCTCCTTCCAGAGCGACGTGAGCGGAAATCGCTCGTCGATCCACTGAACCAGTGCGCCGGTCTTGGTGTTGCTGCTCATGGACTCAGGCTCCCTTGCTGTCTTCGCCCACCAGAATCCTGGTGTCGGTGAGGTAACGGTACGGAGGCACCTTGAGGTTGTTGGGCGCCGGCATGCCCTTGAGCACGCGGCCAGACACATCGAACTTTGACCCGTGGCAGGGGCAGTAGAAACCACCCAGCCAGTCGGCTCCCAGGCCACTGTCGGGGCCCGCCTTGAGTTTTTCCGACGGCGAACAGCCAAGGTGGGAACAAATGCCCACCAGCACCAGGTAATCGGGCTTGATAGCGCGGGTATTCTTGTCCACGTAGGCCGGCTGCAACGGCTGGCTCGAATCGGGATCGGCGAGCCTGTCGGCCCACTTCGGGATGGCCTCGATCATCTCCTGGGTGCGATGAACGATCCACACCGGCTGGCCACGCCATTCGACGGTGACCATCATGCCGGGCTCGAGCCGCGAAACGTCGACCTCCACAGGGGCACCAGCGGCGCGCGCACGGGCGCTGGGCAACATGCTGCTCACGAACGGCACCGCCACCGATATCGCACCCACCGCGCCCACGGCGCCGGTGGCCCACAGCAGGTACCGGCGTGAGCTACTTGCCGGCTTCGCTTGCCCTTCCTTACTTGAATCGCCCATGGTAGTCCTCGAACCGCGACGAAAAATGACAAGTATAGCGCCGTCGACTGGCAATGTCTCGCTACAGCACGCTAACCAATTGATGCTTAGACAAATTTTTCTGTTCGTCTCGGCGCCTGCGTCCGATGATGCCGCAGGGCGCAGCCGCTACAATCAGCCTTCCCGACAGGAGCACCCATGAAAGTCCGCATCCAGTGGCTTGATGCCGTGGCGTTTCGCGCCACCACCGAGAGCGGCCACACCCTTACCATGGACGGCGCGCCGGAAAGCGGAGGCTGCAACCTCGGCCCTCGACCCATGGAAACCGTGTTGGCCGGAACGGGCGGTTGCACGGCTTACGACGTGGTGGCGATCCTGCGCAAGGCCCGTCAGGAGGTTAGCGAGGTGCTGGTGGATGTGGACGCCGAGCGCGCTTCGACAGACCCGAAGGTGTTTACGCGCATTCACTTCCATTTCACCGTCAAGGGCCGCGGCGTGAAGCCCGAGGCGGTGGAACGTGCGATCGCGCTGTCGGCGGAAAAGTATTGTTCCGCCTCCATCATGCTGGGAAAAACCGCCCAATTAAGCCACGACTTCGAAATCGTGGAGGCTTCGCCTGGCGGAGTCTGAGCGTCAGAGCCTGAAGGTGGCGCCAGTCATCACCCTGGCCATGAGACGCATTGCCAAGCGCGCTGGCGCAGGCAAAGGCGCACCACCCTGCACAATCGCATTGCGGGCATGGGAAGACTCCTCCTCACGCATGCGCTTGAGCACGGCCCGGCTACGCGCATCGGCGGCGGGCAATCGCTCCAGATGGTTGCTCAGATGCCGTTCCACGCCCCGCTCGGTTTCGGCCAGAAAGCCCATGTTCCAGCGGTCACCGGCTACGCCAGACAATGCGCCCAGTGCAAAGGAACCTGCGTAGAACAGTGGATCCAGAACGCTTGAACTGCCCCCAAGCGCCTCGATCCGGGCGCGAGTCCAGGCAAGGTGGTCAAGCTCTTCGTCGGCAGCCTCGCTCAACATGGCACGCGTTCGCGGGTCCCGGGCCGTAAGCAGTTGGCCCTGGTATAGGGCTTGGGCACACACCTCGCCACAGTGATTGACGCGCATCAGCGCCGCGCCAAGATGGCGCTCCGCCTCTGTCAGTTCAGCCTCGGGCAGTCCGGCACCCGGATCGGGACGGCGCGCCGGCACAGCGGAAAAGAGCGTGCGCAAGCCGCGATCGAGGCCTCCGATGACCCGGTCGAAGCCCTCCAGCGGGCCGCCAGTATGGGCTTTGCCGATGCTCACTTCTTGCGCAACAGAAAATGAAATTCCTCGCCCTCGGCGCTGCTGGCGAGCAAGGCATTCCCCGTCTGCCGGGAGAAGGCCTGGAAGTCGCGCACCGAACCAGGGTCGGTGGCCAGTATCCGCAGCACTTGCCCCGAAGTCATGGCATTGAGAGCCTTCTTTGTACGCAGTATGGGCAGCGGGCAGTTTAGTCCACGGGCATCCACTTCCACGTCGTGGGCAATGGCATCGGTCATGTTATGCGCTCGGGTTCTGCGGCCTCCCTCAGGAAAGCGCCGCGCTCCGCTCCATCAACAGGCGCGCCACCCGGATATTGGCAGCCTGTAGCCGCTCCACCAGCAAGCGCAGGAATGCCGCATTGAACCGGTTCCGGCAACTCTCGCCTGACCTAGCGAGCGAATCATCGGCGATCTCGATCAGCGTCACGTCGGTGTGGGCCGCCACGCTGGCGCTGCGGTGGGAGTCCCCAGTGCCGAGGTGACTCATTTCGCCAAAGCACTCCCCGGCGCCAAGAACATTTAAGAGCCGCCCGGATTTCGTGATCTTCACCTCGCCGGCCGCCAGAATGAAAAATGAACTCCCAGCCTCGCCCTCGCGAATGATCTGGGTGCCCGGAGCGTGACGCGACCACTTGGAAATTCGCACCACCTGCCACAAGTCGACGTCGCCGAAGTCGCGGAAAAACGCAAGCGACCGGAGCGCATCGAACTTCTCGCTATTGGACAGATCTCGAGCTGCGTCGTGCAGTTCAGCGAAGGTGCTGGCAAGTTCGGCCGAAAATTCACCCCAGGTCCGATAGCGTTCGTCGCAGCTCTTGGCCAGCGCCTTCTTGACGATGGCATCCAGTACGGACGGGACTTCATGACGATAAGCCGAGGGCGGAAGCGGATCGACATTGATGATCTGGTAGATCATCGAAAAATTGTTGGTGCCCTTGAAGGGCAGGTGGCCGGTGAGCAGCTGGTACGTCACCACACCGAGGGAAAAAATGTCCGTTTGAAGATTCAAATGCTGGTCTCGAACCTGCTCGGGGGACATGTATGCAGGCGAGCCAACCCCGCTCACCTGGGTGGTCTCGGCGGAAATCGACAACGCCGCCCCGAAATCGGAGATCTTGATCTCGTCCAGATCGCCGATGAGGATATTGGCTGGTTTGATGTCCCGGTGGATGACGCCGAAGCGATGGGCGAAGTCAAGCGCCTTGCAACACTTGAACATCAGTTCGACAGTTCGCGCCAAAGGCAGGAGGTTGTCCACACGGCAATACTGCTCGAGCGTGCCGCCGGGCACGTACTCCATGGCGATGTAACTGTCCTGTTCGGTCGCCTCGGCGTCGTAAATCGACACAATGTGCGGATGGCGCAGCTTTCCCGCCAGGGAAGCCTCGGCGAGAAACAAGCGGCGAAAGCGTTGGCCCAAATCGCTGTCGCCGAGAACCTCGGTTCTGACGCGCTTGATGGCAACCTTGCGCCCGGTGAAAGGATCATCAGCAAGATAGACCACGCTCGTGGCCCCAGATCCGATCTGCCTGATGATCTCGTACTTGCCGATTCTTTCCATGTGATGGCGGGGTGTGTGACACCGCGTCAACTCCGTTTGCAGCGCCCGATTGTAGCCAAAAGCCGCTGGCGGCCCGGGGAAATCGACAACCGGTGCTACTTCTTAGGCAAATTCGCAGCGATGCTGCGCAACTCCCTGAGCCTCGCCTCCGCGCTGGAAAGCTGGTAGAAGTCGCCATCGCCCACGCCCACAGCAAGCTGAAGCTGTTCGATGGCAAGCAGCAGGTTACCGCGCACTAGATAGGCTTCGGCGAGAGATTTGTGCTTCATCAGGGCTTTGCCCTGCATCGAAAAGGCTCGTGCCTGGAGTTCATAGAGCCTTCCGTCGTTCTGATCTCGCATCAATTGGGCATCCGTGGCGACGATCGCCTCCTCCGTCCTGCCGGCTGTCAACAACGACTCCGCGTAGTCGTACACCAGCGATCTTGCGCCGGGGAAGGTCTTCACCCCCTCAGCCAACAAGGCCAGGGCGCCAGCGTTGTCCTTGCGAGCAACAAGCAGCCTGGCTCGCAATGCAACGACCATGGGGTGGGGGCCCGTGGCCTTCATCACGGCTGGCAGCTCTCGCTCAGCGCGGGCCAGATCACCATTGCGCAACAGGGCCTGCACGAGGCCGAAGCGTGCTCCGGCCTCGCTGTTGAACTTGCGCTCGGTCAGCAAGTCGTCGAAGAAAGCTACGGCAGCGGTGGCCTCGCCCTGCTGGGCGCGCAGCTTGGCGCGCACCAGATGGAACTCGATGGAATCCGGAATCTGCCGGTAAGGAAGTGTGAAGGTACGGTTCTGAACATCCGCGATGCGCTCATAGGTCACGGGATGGGTACGCATGTAGGACGGGTAGTTGCCTGAATCGAATAGCCGCGTGGCGCGCTGCATGCGCTCGAGAAACACCGGCATGGCGTGGGGGTCGAAACCCGCGCGCTCGAGGATCATCACTCCCACACGGTCGGCCTCGCGCTCATTGTCGCGGGTGAAGGCAAGCCGGCTGGCAAGCTGCTGGGCCTGGGCGCCTGCCATCACGCCTGCGGCGGCCTGGGGGTTGGAGCGTGCCGCGAGAATGGCAAGTGCCACCGCCGCCATGGACAGCATGCCCGCGCGCTCCTGCTGCGCCACGAGGCGCGCGATGTGCCGCTGGGTAACGTGCGCCACTTCGTGGGCCAGCACGGCGGCCAGTTCCGACTCGCTTTGGGCGGTGAGAATCAACCCGGTGTGAACACCGATGAATCCGCCGGGCATGGCGAAGGCATTCACGGTGCTGTCGCGCAGCGCAAAGAAGGTGAAGTCAATGCGCGAGTCGGGGCTTGCTGCCACCAGCCGATAGCCGGTGCTGGTGAGGTAATCGGTGACGTCGGGGTCTTCAAGAAACGCGGGCAGCTCGCGCAACTGGCGCAGCATGGAATAGCCGATGGCCCGCTCCTGGGCGGGCGACAGCGTGGCCGCGGCGGCATCGCCGAGCTCGGGCAGGTCCTGGCCGCGCGCGGCGCCCGCCAACAGGGCGGCCAGCAGGCAAAACGAAACGAAAGCGGGTTTCATGACCCTGCTATGATCGAATATCCGTGGCAATGGTTCGGCCCGTCCGGTAATGCGGCGCCGGGCCGCGGATCGCACCGCTGCTGCGTAATCACCCTGTTGCGATTTCCATGAGCGAGTTGACCCACTTCGACGCCCAAGGCCGCGCCCACATGGTAGACGTGGGCGCCAAGGGCGAAACCGCGCGGCTGGCTGTGGCAAGCGGTCGCATTCGCATGTTGCCGGACACCTTGGCGCGCATCCGCGACGGCACCGCCACCAAGGGCGATGTGCTTGGCGTGGCGCGCATTGCCGCCATCCAGGGCGCCAAGCGTACCGCCGAATTGATTCCCCTGTGCCACCCCTTGCCACTCACCCGCGTGGCAGTGGAGTTCTCTATCTCGGAAACCGACAACGCCGTGGAGTGCACCGCCACGGCCGAGTGTTTCGGCCGCACCGGGGTGGAGATGGAGGCGCTCACCGCGGCCACCGTTGGGCTGCTGACCGTCTACGACATGTGTAAGGCCATCGACCGGGGGATGAGGATCGAATCGGTGCGTCTGCTGGAAAAGCGCGGCGGCAAGTCGGGCCACTGGCTGGCGGCCGAACCCTAGGCAGCCGCTGGGGTCTCAAACGTTGTGAAGTGCACCGCCGCTCTGACGCTTTGCTGCCTTGCGCTGCCCGCCACCGCGGGGGAGGTGGAGGAAGGCCGTACCATTGCCCACGATCAGTTGCGCGGCAACTGTCTCGCGTGCCATCGCGCACCCGCCGACCCCACAGCCCAAACCGAAGCCAATCTTGGGCCGGCCCTGAAGGACGTGGCGCGCCGCTTCCCTGACCGCACCACCTTGCGCGCCCAGGTGGCCGACCCCTCGGTGCGCAACCCGCGCACGCTGATGCCCTTGTACGGGCGGCACCGCATCCTCACCGACCGGGAAATCGACCGGGTAGTGGACTATCTTCTTTCCCTGTGATGCCCATGCCCCGCACCGCCTCGGCTTCCACCACCCGCCGCCGCGCTGCGCTAGGCGGCCTTGCCGCCCTGGCCGCGGCGGTGGCAGGCCTGTTCCCCTGGCCCAGGGCCATGGCCGCCGCTCGCGATGCCGTTGCCTTCGACGCCAAGACCCTCGACGACGCCCTGGCGGCTTCCGGCACTGCCGGTGCGCAGCCGAGCGACGCCATCGAGCTCAAGGCGCCGGATCTTGCCGAGAACAGCGCCATCGTTCACGTGGAAATCCTCTCGCGCCTGCCGGACACCCGCACCGTCTGGCTGTTCGCCGAAAAAAATCCCCAGCCGCTGGTGGCGCGTTTCGACCTGCGTCCCGGCTTGGAGCCCCGCCTGGGAGTGCGCATCAAGATGGCCGATTCGGCGTTCTTGCGCGTGGTGGTGCTGGCTGGGGAGCGGCTCTACATGACACGGCGCGAAACCAAGGTCACCCTGGGCGGCTGCGCTGGATAGGAACACGTCCATGCCCGAAGCCATCCGCATGCGCACCGCCCTGGAGGGCGAGGTGGCAATAGTGAAGATACTCATGCCCCATCCCATGGAAACCGGGCTGCGCAAGGACGCGGTTACAGGCGAACTGGTACCCATTCACTACATCAGCCACGTGATGGTCAGTCACAACGGGCGCCCGGTCCTGGATGCCCAGACCAGCCGCTCGGTGTCGCGCAACCCGTTCCTGGAACTGCGCATCACCGGGGCGCACGCCGGTGATCGGGTGGCTGTGCTGTGGGAAGACAACCGCGGTGAGAGCAATTCGCTGGAGGTGGTGATCAAGTGATGCGCCGCGCCACCACGGGGCTGCTGCTGGGCCTACTGTGCGCACCTGGCGGCCTGCTCGCCCAGGCCTCGCCCGAGAGTGACCGGGCAACCTTCCTGGCAGCCCACGCCCGCAGCTTCCCCGGGGTCGCCGTGACCAACTACGTGCTTGGCGGCTTTATCGGCAGCGCCTCCGCCCGTCAGCACTACCAGGACATCATGTCCTTTCCGCCCTTCCTTCCAGAGGTGGAGCGCGGTCGGGTATTGTGGGAAACACCGTTTCGCAATGGCCAAACCTATGCCGACTGCCTGCCCCAGGGCGGCCGGATGATCGCCGGGCGCTACCCCTACTACGAACCGGCCGAGGATCGCATCGTCACCTTCGAAATGGCGCTCAATGGCTGCCGCCGCACGAACGGCGAGCCCGAGTACCGCCACGACGACCGCGCCACCATGGGTCTGCTCACCGCCTGGGCGCGCAGCCTGTCCGATGGCATGCCCCTGGACGTCCGCGTGCAGGGCCCTGGCGCCCAGCGGCACTATGAAAACGGCCGCCGCCTGTTCTTTCGCCGTATGGGACAGATGAACTTCGCGTGCGCCACCTGCCACCTGCACAACGCCGGGGCGGTGATGCGCATGGAAACCCTGTCGCCAGCGGTGGGTCAGGCCGTGCACTTTCCCATCTGGCGCGGTGCCGAGCAGCTCTACACGCAGCACATGCGCTTTACACGCTGCATGGAGCAGGTGCGCGCCGAACCCTTCCCCATGGGCAGCGAGGCCTTCAACGACCTGGAATACTTCCATGCCTCGCTATCCAACGGCCTGCCGCTGCAGGCCAACGTGTACCGGCGTTGATGCTGCGGTGGTTTCGAGGCCTGACCGGCCGCGCCGATGATGCGGCGTCACGACTTGCTGCCGCGCGAGAAACTCTGGCGCAAGGCCGCGATGCCCACGCCGCGGCGGCTCTGGATGATCTGCTACGCCGCGAACCCGGACTGGCCCATGCGCTGCACTTGCGGGCCGTGCTGCACTGTCGCGGAGGCGAATTCGACCTTGCCCGCGAGCGGCTAGAGCAGGCCCTCGAAGCGGACCCCTTGCTGCGCGAAGCCCACCTCACGCTGGCGGAAGTGCACCTGCAAGGCAGTCGCTTTGCCGAGGCCACCGAGAGCCTGCGCGCAGCGCTCGCCCTGGATCCCGCCAACGGTGCAGCCAGCCAGCGCCTGCTCATGGCACTGGGCGCCGGGGGGAGGCACGAGGAGGCGGTAGAGTATTGGCAACTGCTGCGCACCCTGGACTGGCGCATTGATCCCACTAGTAATCCTGTGGCGGTATTGCACGCCCAGGGTCGCCTGGTGGAAGCCGAGGCCGCCCTCGAAGGCCGCTTGCGCCATGCACCCCAGGACGCGCAGCTTCACCAGTTGCTGGGCATCACGCGCATGGGACGCGGCCGCCTCGACGGCGCCATCGAGGCCTATCGCGATGCGGTACGCGCCGCGCCAGGGGATGCCCGCGCCCATGGCCGCTTGGCATTCGCCCTGGATTCGCGAGGCGAGGTGGCCACGGCGCTTGATCACTACCGCACCTCCGCCGAGACGGGCAACACGCCACAGGCCTGGTCCGACTGGCTGGCGGCCCGGCTGTACGCCGCGCCCGCCAGCGCCCAGGAGTCCACCGCGGCGCATAGCCGCTATGCCGCCCTGTTCAATGCCCTCGACCTCGCGCCGCACACCAACGACCGCGACCCCCTGCGCCGCCTGCGGGTGGGCTACGTGTCCAACGACTTCATGAGCCACGTCATCGGCTACTTCCTGCTCCCCTTGCTGGAACGCCACGACCGAGCGTCGGTGGAGGTGTGGTGCTATGACCGCACCGTTAGCCGCGATGGCATGTCGTCGTGCTTCGAAAGCGCCGCCGATGTCTGGCGGCCGGCACAGGGCCTTGACGCGCAAGAACTGGCGCAGCAGATTCGCGCAGACGGTATCGACATCCTGGTGGACCTCAAGGGTCACTTTGACGATAGCGCCCTGCCTACGTTTGCCCAACGGCCCGCGCCGGTACAGCTGTCCTGGCTGGGCTACCCCGACTCCCCCGGCCTGCCAGCAGTGGATGGCTGGATCACCGACACGTTCATCGCAGAAGACCTCACCGGCCAGCACGACGCCAGCCGAGCCGTGGTGCTGCCGGGGTTCTTCATGAGTTTCCGCCCTTCGCCTGACGCCCCCGATCCCGGCACGCTGCCTGCAACGCGCAACGGCCATGTCACCTTCGCCAGTTTCAACAGCTTTTCCAAGGTGAGCGAGCCCATGCGCGCGGCCCTGGTGCGCCTGCTGATAGCCGTGCCGGACAGCCGGTTGCTCATGACGGCCGTACCCCATGGGCACGCCCGCGAGGCACTGTTGGCGCAGTTCGCCGCCGGCGGCGTGGATCCCGCACGGGTGGAGTTGCGCTCCCGCGACAGCCATGAGCGCTTCCTCCTCTGGCACCGCGAGGTGGACGTGGCCCTGGACAGCTTTCCCTACAACGGCACTACCACCACGCTGCACAGCCTGTGGATGGGGGTGCCCTGCATCACGTTGGCGGGCCGGGCGCACGTCTCGCGGGTGGGAGTCAGCATCCTGCGCAACCTCGACCTTGGTGACTGGATCGCCCAGGACGAGGCCCAATGGGTGGACCTCGCCATCAAGACCACGCAACAGCCCGATTGCCTGGAGCAGTTGCGCGCTTCGCTGCGGGCCCGCATGACGGCCTCGGCGATCATGGACGAGACCGGGTTCGCGCGCGAGTTGGAGGCTGCATACCGGGCCGCCTGGCGGCGCTGGTGCCTCGCAGGCCCCGCTGCGAGCGGCGCGTAGGTCGTCAGCGCTTGCTCGCCAGACGCACCACGAGGCCCTTGGTGACCTTCTCGGCAAACTCACGGGTGTAGCCCAATTCCTCGAGTTGCCAGCGGAAGGTATTGCCGAGCTTCGCCTTGCGGAACACACCCAGCCGATTCTCCTGGTGAAACCGCAGCGCACGTGCGTACAGCCCTTCAGTCACCACCGCAAGCTGATTGGCCGCACCCTTGTCGGTGCGCGCCTCGCTGGCGGGCGGAAAACGCCGCGAAAGATCCACGGCGAGGTTCTTGGCGAAATCATCGACTTTGCGGGTATCGAACCAACCGAACATGAATGGCACTCCATTTGCTATTCTGAAAATCGATCAAACGAGATGGTACTAGCGGCATATGCCTTTCGACCATCCACACCAACCGCAACTGACATCTCTTATGGCACGAGTCCGGGCGCCGTCACGGAGGCCCAGCGCCACACTTCGCTGGCTGCGGGGCTTGCTGGCGCCGAAATCATCTGGCGTGGTGGCCGTCGAGACGCTTCTCGAACGCGTTCTGGACACCATCCTCCGAGGCGACCTGCAAGGTGCGTGCCACCTTTTGGAGTCCGCTCCACCCCATGACCGCGATCGTGCTGCCGGCCTGAAGGCGCTGGCCGATGCTTACGCCGACCTGGGTCGCGCGGCAGACGCGGAACGGCATTACCGCGCTGCGCTGGCTCTGGAACCCGGGCTGGCCCCAGCCTGGAACAACCTGGGCCTGCTGTTGCGAGCCACCGGCCACCCGGAACAGGCCAAGGCCGCCTTCGACCGCGCCACGGCAGCCGACCCGTCGCTGACGGCAGCAGCATTGAACCTCGCCGATAGCTTGGAGCAAAGCGGCGACACGGCGGCAGCGCTGTTGCTCCTTCAGGCTGCTGCCCAGCGCGACCCCGGCAACCCGCCAATCGCCGTGAATCTCGCCGCGCTGCTGCTCAATACCGGTGATGCAGCCGGCGCAGAGGCCGTACTGCGGCCGGCGATGGACATGGCCCCCCGCGAGCCGCGGGTTCTGTTCAACCTTGCGATAGCGCTGCGTGCGCAGGGCATGGTGCGGGAGGCGTGCGAACTGTTCGAGCGGGCCCTGGAGGCTGACCCCGGCAATCACTCCATCGCTTCCGCCCGCCTGCTCACGATGCAGTACCGCGATGACGTCGATGCCATCGCGATCGCCGATGCGCACTTCACCTTCGGCGCCCGCTTTGCCGAAGCTGCGGTGCAGACACCACCGCCGCTCGACGGCCCGTTGCGGGTGGGGTTCGTGTCGGCGGACTTTGGCTACCACGTGGTGGCAGCATTCCTGGAACCGTTGTTTGCCCACCTCGACCCCCACAAGGTACACGTTTACTGTTACCACGCGGGCACCCTCGACGATGCCCAGACCGCACGCCTGCGCGCACTGGCTCACACCTGGCGCATGGTGGCTTCTCTGGACGACAGCGGCTGTGCGGAGTGTATTCGCGCCGACCGCTTGCACCTTTGCATCGATCTCTCCGGCCACACCGGCGGCAACCGCCTGCCGGTGTTCGCCCTGCGGGTGGCCCCCGTTCAGGCCACCTGGCTTGGCTACCCCGACGGCACGGGCCTTGCCGCCATGGACGCGCGCTTTACAGATGCCATGGCCGACCCACCCGGGGAAGCCGATACCAGACACAGCGAGCAGCTGGTGCGCTTGCCGGGCTTCCTGTGTCAGCCGGTGCGGCGCGAAGCGCCGCCGGTGGCACCACTCCCGGCGGCCGCGAGCGAGTTCGTCACTTTCGGATGCTTCAATCACCTGGCCAAGCTGTCAGACGCCACCCTGGCGCTATGGGCCGACGTGCTGCGCGCCGTGCCTCGCGCTCGACTGCTGGTGAAGGCCCGTGGCCTGGAACGGCCGCTTGCCGCGCAGCGGCTACGCGAGCGCTTCCACGCTGCCGGAGGAGAATTCCGGAACCTCGTGCTCGAAGGCGCCACACCCGACTCGGCCTCGCACCTGACGCGCTATGGTGCAGTGGACGTGGCCCTGGACAGCATCCCCTACAACGGCACCACCACCACTTGCGAAGCGCTGTGGATGGGTGTGCCTGTAATCACGCTGGCGGGAAACCGCCATGCCGCAAGGGTGGGCGCGAGCATCCTTGCACGCGCCGGACATCCGGAATGGGTGGCGCGAACTCCTGCCGAGTTCGTGACCGTCGCCACGCAACTGGCGGCCGACCGGCCAACCCTGGCGCGGGTACGCGCCGGCCTTCGGGCCTCGGTGGCTGCCAGCCCCCTGGCCGATGCCGCAGGGTTTGCGCGCGACTTCGAGCAGGCCTGCCGGGCGCTGGTGTCGCCATGCTGAATGATCTGCTGGGTCGCCTGCGGGGAAAACCAAGCGCCACGGCCCATGCGTCTCCCCTGGACGAGCTCCTGACAGAAGCCGTCGCGCGCGTGCAGGCGGGCGATGCAGACGGTGCGCAACGGGCCGCCGAGCAGGCCTTGCAGCGGCATGCGGACCATGCCGCTGCGCTTCATCTGCGCGGCCTTGCCGAGGCATTACGCGGCTCGCACGACACGGCGCTCGAATGGTTTTCTCGGGCGCGTCGTGCCGACCCGGCCCAGGCTGCCTTCGCCTACTCCAAGGGATTGAGCGCCCGTGTCCTGGGTCACCTCGAGGACGCCATTGCCGCGTGGGAAGAAGCGGCACGCCTCGATCCAAAGGATGCCGCCACACTGCATGCCCTCGGCGTGGCGCTGCTGGAAGCCGGCCAGCCGGAGGAGGCGGTTGATACGCTCGCAAGAGCTGTTGCCAACAGCCCCGAGGATGCCAACCTGAGATGCGATTTGGGCCATGCGCTGCGCGCCACCGGCCAGCACGCCTTGGCCCTCGAAGCTTTTTCCCTCGCCTGCACACTGTGTCCCGAGGATTCGCGGCTGCACGACAGTCTAGGCGTGGCGCTCCACGGACAGTGGCGCCTGGCCGAGGCCCTTGCCGCCTTCGATCGAGCCCTGTCCATCGATCCCGAATTCGCCGGCGCGCACAACAACCGCGGCGCCAGCCTGCAGGCCATGGGGCGGGTGGAGGAGGCGGTGGAGGCCTTTGCCCACGCCTTGGCGATTGACCCCAGGCACACCAACGCCATGACCAACCACGCCCAGGCCTTACAGGAGACAGGTCGCTGGCGCGAGGCCATGGCAGGCTTTGCCGCAGCCGCCGCGGCAGGCTCGGCCGGAGCTCGATTTCGCCATGCGCTGGTGCTGCCGGTCATTGCCGCAAGCCTGGAGGAAATTGCCGAGGCCCGTGGCCGCATCGCGCCAGCGCTCGATGCCATTGAGGCGGACGGAGTGCGGCTGGGAAATCCGCACGCAGAGGTGGGTACTGCCGGCTTTCATCTTGCCTATCACGGTGCGTGCGACCGCGAACTACAGGATCGAATTGCGCGAACCTACCTGAGTGCCTGTCCCTCGCTTGCCTGGACAGCCCCCCACATCGGCCGGACGCGCCGCCCCGGCCGGCTGCGCATCGGCTTCCTGTCGCGCTTCCTGCGGGCCCACTCCATCGGCAAGACCAGCCGCGGCTTGATCGAGCGTTTTTCACGCACGGACTTCGAGGTGATCTGCATCCACATTCCGCCGGTGTCGGACGACGATACGGCGCGCGCCATTCGTGCTGCCGCCGACCATAATCTGGTGCTGCCCTTGGCCCTGCAACCCGCCCGCGAGGCCGTGGCAGCACTGGAACTGGATGCGCTTTTCTTCCAGGAAATCGGGCTCGATCCTTTCGCCTACTACCTGGCTTTCGCGCGGCTCGCCCCGGTCCAGTGCGTCTCCTTCGGACACCCCGACACCACGGGTATCCCGAACATGGACTGGTTCATCTCCAGCGATCTGTACGAACCGCCCGTGGCGCAAGAGCACTACAGCGAGCGCCTGTGGCTCGCCCGCCAGGCCGGTACGCTCGCCTGGTATCTGCGGCCACCCACGCCCGACCCCAGCCTCAGCCGCGACAGCCTTGGGCTGCCCTCGGACCGACCGCTGTACTTCTGCCCGCACTCCCATTTCCGCTGGCACCCGGAGTTCGATGACCTGCTGCGCGCCATCCTTGACACGGATACGCGAGGCGAGGTGGTGCTGGTGGACTCGTCCCAGCCTCGATGGACACGGCTGCTGCGCAAGCGCCTTGAACGCGCCCTCGGTCCCCATGCCGGGCGGCTGCGCGTGCTGCCCCAGCAGCCGCTGCCCCGCTATCTCGCGCTCATGCGCCTCACCGATGCGATGCTCGACCCAATCCATTTCAACGGGATGAACAACTCCCTGGACGCCTTTTCCGCAGGCGTTCCGGTGGTGACCTGGCCGCGTGCGCTGCAGCGGGGCCGGCACACCAGCGGCATGTACCAACGCATGGGCTGGGATGCTTGCGTGGCCCAGGACGCGAACCAATATGTCCAAATTGCCGTTCGGCTCGCCAAAGACCCCGAGTTTCGCCATGCGGCGCGACGTGAGGTTGCGGCGCGCAGCGCGGTGCTTTTCGAGGACGATCACGTGGTGCTCGAATTCGAGCGGTTTTTCCGCGAGGCCTGCGTGTCGTGATCTGGCACGGCTGGCGTCGCATAGAGACCGGTGTGCCCGCCCTCACGCCGCGCCAGCTCGCCGAGCGTGGCCTGGAGCATTTCTCCGCGGGCCGGCTGACGGCTGCAGAGAGCGATTTCCGGCAAGCGTGGACGCTGGATCCGGGCTACGCCGAAATGCCCTACAACCTCGCGCTGGTGGCCGACGCACGCGGCGAGCGCGACGCGGCGGTGGAGTGGCTGCGCGAGGCCATCGCCTTGCGGCCTGGTTTTGCCGAGGCGCACTTCAATCTGGCCACCGTGCTGGCTGAGCTGGACGATCCCGCCGGCGCCGTGGGCGCCTACCATGCTGCCGAAAATCTCGGTGCCGATTCGCGGAGTGCACGCGCCGGGCGCGGGTGGGCGCACTATGAGCTGGAAGAGTTCGACGCTGCGCTGGAGTGCTTCGACAGCATCCTCCTCCAGACGCCCGATCATGCTGAAGCCCGCCTGGGCCGAAGCTTCGTGTTGCTCAAGCATGGCCGTTACACCGAGGGCTTCGCCGACTTTGAATCGCGCTTCGATACCAACGACATCAAGGCAATCCGACTCGCACCGCCTGGACCTTCCTGGAGAGGCGAGGATGTCAGCGGCAAAACGGTAGCCGTGGTGGCAGAGCAGGGGTTTGGGGACACGCTGCAGTTCGCGCGCTATGCGCCGCTACTGGCTGATCGGGGTGCGCGCGTTGCCCTGCTGGTTCAACCGCCCCTGCGCGCGCTGGCCACCACCCTGGCCGGCGTGGAGGTGTTGGCGCTGGGCGAAACACCGCCACCCTATCACTACCACGCCGCGCTGCTGTCGCTGCCGCACCTGCTCGGCGCCTCGGACGTCGTACCCGCCGCAGTGCCCTATTTCCAGCCGGACCCGGTACGTGTTGCGCGGTGGCAAAGCCGCGTGGATGCCCTTCCTGGTCTTCGGGTGGGCCTGGTGTGGGCGGGCGACGCTCACCCAGAGCACCCCCAGGGCTACCGGGTAGACCGTCGGCGAAGCGTACCGCTACGGCAATTCGCACCACTGGCGCAGGTACCGGGCGTGAGTTTCATCAGCTTGCAGAAAAACACGCGTGCCGCCGAGGCGCACGCACCCGATACTCCCTTCGCCATCGCCGACTGGACGGCGGAGCTGTGGGATTTCGCCGACACCGCTGCGCTGGTTGCGGCGCTCGATCTGGTGATCTCCGTGGATACTGCCGTCGCCCATCTGGCTGGCGCCCTGGCCCGCCCGGTGTGGGTGCTGTCGCGCCATGGCGGCTGCTGGCGATGGCTCGCGGGCCAGGAGAGCTCGCCCTGGTACCCC
>JADCHQ010000028.1 GCA_020248405.1 Rhodocyclaceae bacterium
GCGGGGTTAGCACGTAGCCGCCCATTCGCACGCCCTCACTGAAGATGTCCACGCGGCGCTCGATGAGTTGCGCCCGGGCAGGCAGCCCGAGCAGGGCGAGGCAGAGGAGGGCGAGGAGGGTGGTGCGTGGATGGGTCATGGCGGGAGGCGGTCCGGTCCGGGCTGGGGGGATCCCCCGGACCGCGCACCGCCAGCCTGCTCGCGCAGGTATCCCAGCCACTGCAACGCTCCCGACGCGAAATGCGGGTCGGTTTCCGCGCGCGCGTACGCTTCGAGCATCCGGGCTCTCTCCTCCACGTCCCGGCACGCCTGCACGCGGGACGCGCACGCATCGAACCTGGCGCGTGCCTGGCGCTGTTCGCTGAGGACCCCACCCTCGAACAGCGTGATGAAGTGCACCAGGTTGCGCTTGAAGTACCCGGCCCACTGCCTTGCGTCCTCGACCGAGTGATAGCTGAGCCAGAGATCGCGGCCGTAGATGGCGGGCTCCGGGTCGGCCTGCACGCCCACCGCGACGAAGTCGGTCCCGTCCGGGAGGCGCGCCACCACCAGCTTCCCGCCCGTGGTGCCCGGCAGGCGCTCGATGACCGCGTTGTTGCAGCGCCTCAGCTCATCCAGCGCCGGGAAGCCCTCCAGGAGGTAGCCGATCCTGTCCGCCCGTCCCCCGGCCTGCGCCTGCGGGTCGGAGCGTTCGAACTCCACCGTGAACCGGGCGCCCCACGATTCGTCCCAGCCCCACTTGTCGCACTGGAAGAACACCGCCACCCGACCCGCGTTGGTGGAACGCGCCCAGCCCAGGCGGGGTTCCTTCACCCGGGTGAATCCCAGGCCCTCCAGCAGCGGCGCCAGTTCGGTGCGCAGCGCCGCGTACAGGTCCCTGCACGAGACCTTCATCGGGGCTTCCCTCCGTGATGTCCGCCGGGCGCGGCCTCGGCGCCGGTACCCCAGCGTGCCCGGGCCTCGCTGGACGCGGCGCAGGGCATGGCGCCGAGCCGGTTGGGCGTCAGGCAACCCGCGCGGACCACGTGACGGTTTCTCCCGCCATGCCCTTGGACTGGCAACAACGCGGGGTGTCTAGCGCGTCCATGCCGCCAGCCACGCGCCCGCCCGCGGCCATAGCGTGTCGGCAAAACGCTTGCGAAAAAATCCGAAGTGCCCGATCCCCCGCACTCCGATATCCCGCGGGCTGATGCGCTGCATTTCGCGCGGCGCGCCGCTGTAGAAGCCGTGCAGCGATTCGATGTTGGCGCGGGACATGAATTCGTCGTCGGTGAAGCTCAAGGACAAAATGGGCGTGGTCACCTGGGCGTAGCGGCGCCGGGTGGCCTCGCCCTCGAAGCCCACCACGTAGTCGCGGTGCAGGCACCAGCGGCGCCACTGCCGGATGACGCCCGCGGGAAGATCGCCCACCTTGCGAAAGCGCCGGCCCGGGAAGTAGCCGTAGAGCCTCAGCGACACCGGCACCAAGACAAACCACAGCCACCACACGATCATCCGCAGCTTCAGTGCGTTCTGCAGCCAATAGCCGCTGCCCGAGGCCACCGTCAGCATGGCGCAGACGCGCTCGCGATTGGGCACCAGCGGCAGGATTTGTCCGCCCAGGCTGTGGCCGATCCACAGCACCGGCCGCCCGGCCGCCCGCGCGGCCACGAACTCCACCATCGCCGCGCAGTCGCGCTTTGCCCAGGTCATTACGTCGGCGTCGAAGCCGCGCAGCGAGCGCCGGTGCTGCGACGGGCGCGAATGGCCGATGCCGCGGTAGTCGAAGGTGACCACGAAGAACCCCTGCTCGGCGAGCCACTGCGCGAAGGCGGCGTAGTAGTGCTGCTCCACGCCCATGGCCGGCGCGATCAGCACCGCGCTGCGACAGCCCGCCCCATGGCCGAAGGTGGTGGCGTGCAACGGAAATCCGTCGCTGGTGGTCACTGTGGTGCCATGCATCGCGACTCCCTCCACGAAGATGCCGGTCGCGGGGTGTTGGACCATCTTTGCAACCGGTGCGCCGGCAGCGGAATTGTCATCCGAAAACGCCGTGGTGTGGCCCCCCTTGCATCGCCTCGGGGCCCGCGAGCCTCCTGCCGTGCCCGGTGCGCGCCGCCACAGGGTCCATCCCAGCGCGGCAGCCCGTTGGCGATTGCCGCGCCTACCCTGGCCAGACCAGCACGCCCGCCAGCAGTGCCGCCAACAGGCCGGTGAGAACGTCCATGGTCCAGTGGGCGCGCAGGGCGATGACGGCGGCCATCTCCAGCACGGCGACGATGATCGCCGCAACCGTGAGCGCGGGGATTCCAAGGGTGGCCAGTTGCACCGCGCCGTAGACGGCGAGCGCCGTGTGGCCCGAGAAGAAGAAATCGCTACCGACTTCATAGGTGACGAAGAGCGAGGGGAAACCCGGGTAACGCCAGATGATGCCAGGCGGAGGGGGCAACGCCACCGTGGCCTGGCTGACCTGCCGCAAGACGAACAGCCCGAGCAGACCCCAGAAGGGTGTGAACGAATCGCCAAAAAGCGCCAGTGCCAGCACGGACAGGGTGGTAGCGTCGATCAGCAGCGAGGTGGCGATCAACAAGGCGTTGGCGGCGCGCGGGCGGGCGTTGAGCCAGGCGTTCGCGTTGGCGGTGACCACGTGCAAGTGATCGTAGGGCGCGCTGTCGGCGAGCGAGCGCCCGCCGATCAGGCGTTGGGTGAAGAACCACAGCCCCAGGGCGGCGCAGACGGTTAGCAGGCGCAGCCAGATGCTGTCGAAGGTGAAGAGCGAAGTCATGGACATGAAGCCCGCAGCGGCGACTTGCCAGGCGTGCCCCTAACCCTCCTCGGCCGCGTCCATCGGTTTGCCCCTGTCGCGCCTCAGGTCCACGGGCTTGGCCGGGATTCCGGCCCAGGTTTCACCAGCGGCGATACGCGATTTGGGTAACACCAAGGAGCCAGCGAGCACTTTGGCCCCGGCACCGACTTCAGCGCCGCCCATGACGATGGCGCGCAGCCCGATGGTGGCGCCCGCACCGATCCTGACCGGGGCAACGACCAGATAGCCGCCCTGCGCGTAGTGGGCCAGCACACTCGCCGAGCCGCCGATGGTGGCGCCATCGCCCAGTTCGATGAGGGAGGGGTCGGCGATGGCGGTGGAGTTGATGGTGACGTTCCTGCCGATCTTCATCCCCATCAGCCGGTAGTACGCGAGCGCGAACGGCGAGGGGGTAACGAATTCGAGGAAGGTGTAGCGTACCAACAGCGTCATCGTGCAGTGCACGTACCAGCGCAGTGCCGTCAGCGAAACGGTCGAGCCGCGATAGGGCTTCAAACGCCCGCCGAGCAGAAAGTTGACGAGAGGCGCGATCAGCAGCAGCGACAGGCCGTAAATGTAGTAGCTGGCCGCCAGCGCGATGCCGGCCAGGGGGTAACGCCAGGCGGTGGCAACGGCCGTAAGCCACGGGCTGAAAACGGCCCCATGAACGAACATGGCGCAGCCTGCGGCAAGCCCGGCCGTGGCGATGGCCAGGGCCATGAAGGGAAGCGGGCCAACGAGGAAAAGAAAGCCTTTCATCTTCGCGCAGTGTTGCTTCAGGCCTCTATGGTAAGCAGGGAAAGGATACGAGAGGACGGTGTCGGCAACGCAAGCCGTTGGGGGAGCGCAGGCCCGATACGCCCCCTGCCCATGATCTCTCCGCGCGTGGGTTCCCCTGCTCTGGCGGGCTATTGATCGGGACGCGCCGCGGCCGGATGTTCGAGGTGTTGGCGCGCCCTGCACTCGGACGCGAAAGCCAGCCGCCCTGGGAGCGCAAGCGCGTTACCTATCTGGCGCTCCAGAGTCCCTGGCCCCTTGGGATGCAGCGTTGCCCGTCGTTTCCCGCAGCAGCCTCGCCCATTCCATCGCTCCGGCAGCGAAGTGCGGGTCGGTCTCCGAGCGCGCGTATTCCTCGAACATCCGCGCCTTCTCGCCCGCGTCAGGGCATGCCCGCACGCGGGACGCGAACGCATCGAACCGCATGCGCACCCTGCGTTGTTCGCTGAGGATGCCTTCCTCGAAGAGCGAGATGAAGTGCACGAGGTTGCGCTTGAAGTAGGCGGCCCACTGCCTGACGTCTTCCATCGAGTGATAGACGAGCCAGAGATCACGGCCGTAGATGGCCGGCTCCGGGTCGGCACGCTCGCCGACCGCGACGAAGTCGGTGCCGTCCGGCAGACGGGTCGCCACAAGCTTCCCCTCTCTGGTGCCAGGCAAGCGCTCGATGACCGCGTTGTTGCAGCGCCTCAGCTCATCCAGCTCCGGGAAGCCCTCCAGGAGATAGCCTATCCGGTCCGCGCGTTCTACGGCCCGCGCCTGCGGGTCGGTTCGTTCGAATTCGACCGTGAATTTGGACCCCCAGGACTCGTCCCATCCCCGCTTGTTGCACTGGAAAAACACCGCCACCCGCCCCGTGGCCGTGGACCTCTGCCAACCCAGGCGGCTGTCCTTCGCCCGGGTGAATCCCAGCTCCTTCAGTACCGTGGCCAGCTCGGTGCGCAGCGCGGTGTACAGGTCATTGCACGAGACCTTCATGTGGACTTCCTTCCGTGATGTTGGCCGAGTGCGGCCGCCAGCTGAAAGGGTAGCGCATGCGTGTCGAGCCGTGCACGCCCGCCACGCGCCTGAGCTCGCGGACTTGCGCCGCCGCTTCCACCTGGCCGTTCTCTGAACGCCGATGGCATCCTCGGGGATTGGCGGGGGCTTCATCCGTCCTGTTGCCCACGGGATCGCGGCATGATGGCCTTCACCGGCGCCTGATGCGCCTGGATTACCGCGGACGGCCGCGCGAGGCTGGCCTTTCTTGCCCCAGGGAGCGCGGCGAAGGTATCCTCCACGCAGCTCGGTCGTGGCGGCGCGCTTGCACCACGGCAGTTCCTATACGCCACACGCCGGCAGGGTCCGCCGCCCTCGTGCGAAACGCCGGTCGGATGATCGAACTTTGTGGAGCAGGGTGGTGGCGAATCCGCAACTCGTGGCCCAGGATATTCCCAGATCGTGCAGCCCCTTCGCCGCCTGTACCCCGGTGGCCGAGTTCTCCTGCGCTTCGCGCATCACGCGCGACGCCGACGAGCATGCCGAGTCGCTGCGCGCCTGGGACCAGCGCTATGAGCAGCTCACCCCTGGCGGCTTCGAAGGCCGGCTCACGGACGTCTGGCTGGGCGGCACCCAGCTCTTTAGGGAGGTCACCAACCAGATCGTTCACCAGGCGGGCCGCGCCTGGACGGGGGCCTGGGTATTCGGGGTCGTGCTGGACAACCAGGGCGAGGGGGCCATTCAGGGCTCGCCGCTCGCGCAAGGCGGTGCGTTCTCCCTGGGCTGTGACACCGACTTCCTGTTCCGCACGCCTCGCTGTCTTGACGTGGTGGGCATCGCGCTGTCGCGCGACTGGGTCGAGACCAGCGCAGCGGCCACGGGGGATCGGTCGCTCCAGGACGCCGCGGCGGCGCCGCCGCGCCTGTTTCGGCGTTGCGCCGACATCGACGAGCTCCGCACGTACCTGCGCGAGCTGTTCACGGCCATTGAGGTCGACAGCACGCCCTTTCGCCAGCCCAACGCGCAGCGCAGCGTGGTCTCGGCCCTGGCAGGCACGCTCTCTGCGGTGGTGAGCGGTGATAGCGGCATCAGCCACGCGGCCTCGCGCGACGCGCGCAGCCGGCTGGTGGAGCGCGCCAAGGCGTACGTCCTCGACCGGCGCGAGACCCCGGTGACGGTCACCGAGCTGTGCGAGTTCCTGTGCGTGAGCCGGCGCACGCTGCAGTACTGCTTCCAGGACGTGCTGGGGGTGAACCCGGTGCAGTACCTGCGCGCCATCCGCCTCAACGGGGTGCGCCGCGAACTGCGTAATCATCCCACCGGCGTGCGCATCGGCGACGTGGCGGCACGCTGGGGTTTCTGGCACTTGAGCCAGTTCTCGGCGGACTACCGCCGGATGTTCGGGGAACTTCCCTCCGAGACCTTGCGCGCCGCACGCGCCTGAACGCCGGTGCCGCCCCCGCCGGCGGCTACTGCCAGTGCTTCTCCTCCGCGATCCAAGCCCCGCCCGGCAACGGGCCTTCCTTCAGAAAGGCCTCGACCACGTTCTTCATCACTCGCGAGACGTTGTTGTCGCAGTCGTTGCAAGGCAGCGCCTGGCCCCAGGCGATGGACGAGGGCGCGAACACGGCGCCGTGATTGGGCGTGGTGAAGTACACCATGTCGGCGCGGATCTGCGGGTCCTGGGTGCCACCCATGCCCGGGAAGTTGTACATGATCTCTTCGGCCACCTTGGGGTAGTTGTCCGAGTGGCCCTCGCTGGAGGCGAGGATGCGGGCGTGCGGCGGCGTCCCGAGCGACAGGTCGTAGCGGTCGATCTCCACGCCCGCGGCGCCGCCCAGCGCCAGGCCGAAGTCGCCGATGGTCTCGCCTTCCACGCCCTCGAAGATCCAGGCCACTGAGCGGTGGTAGCTGTCCGGCATGCGCCGGTAGGGGCGTGACTCGTCCATGCCCTCGGAGGTGAACCCGGTGCCCACCACCTTTTGCGGCGGGCGGCCGCGGTTGCGCCACAGGCCGCTGCGCTCGCCGGTGGTGGCGAGATAGTGCTCGCCGGGGCGTGCCTGCCAGGCGCGCGAGCCCGAGTCGAGCTTGCGCACTTCCATCACCCACGGTTCCTCGTCGCGGTAGGCGCACACCCAGTAGTAGCCGTTGCCGGACAGGTAGAGCACCCGCCCGCCGCGGGCGAGGTAGTCCTCGGTGGCGTCGAGCATGCGCTCCGAGTAGTACTCGGCGTGCGTGCCGTTGATCACCATGCGGTAGGGCTGCAGCGCCGTCGCGCCGTCGCGGTGCAGGTCCTCGTCGGTGAGCACGTCGTAGTCGTAGCCCATCTTCTCCAGCCAGTACACGATGGACAGGTCGGCGGGGAACTGCCAAGGCAGCCCGGTGGCGGGCATGCGGTGGCGCGGGCGCATGTTCACGATGGGACGGCGGTAGGACGAGTAGCACACGCCCGCGCCGTCGGCGTGCAGGTCGTAGGTGGACAGCCCGAACTCGCGATTCTTGTACATCTCGATGTCGGGCTCGGCCACGATGATCGAATGCGCCGTGATCACCTGCGCGATGGGCGCATCGAAGGACAGGTGCTCGTTTGCGTAGGCCAGGTAGCTCGAGGTGGGCATGAGCATGCAGATGCGCCCGGCGGGTGCGCGGGGGCGCACAAAGAACACCACGTGCTCCTCGGCCGCGTTGCCCGCCTCCCCGGCGCGCAGGCGCACCGCGTACACGCCGCTGCGCAGGTCCTCGGGCAGGGCGGCGGTGAGCGTGGGCTGCCACTGGCAGTCGATCAGGGCGTCCTCGTGGAACTCGATGCCGCCGTACTGCTCCGGGGCGAGGCGGAAGTTGTCGTCCCGGCCGTTCCAGTTCCACCCGGTCATGGCCCGCACCGGGCGGTTGAACCCGCGGCCGTGCAGCCCGTGGGGCCCCGTATCCTCCACGAGGTCGCCGATGCCGCGGTCGGTGTAGCCGCGGGTGGTGTCCCACCGCGCCACCACGGCGTCGGCGGGCGGCTCGGCGCCGCCGCGCAGCGCGTCGAGCTCGGCGCGCGAGAGCACGCGCGCGTGCACGCCGCAGCGGTCGATCTTGCCGTTGTAGCACTGGGCCACGAAGCGCCCGCGGGCCTCGTTGCGGTCCGAGGCGCCGGCGATCAGGAAGGGGATGTCCGCGCCGTGGCGCGGCTGCACCCGCAGGCGCAGCGACACGTGCGAGCCGTAGTCGATGGGGGCCACGTGGCCCAGCAGGCTGTTGTAGCGGTTGATCACCGCCTCCTGGTAGAGCGTGGCCATGCGGCTGGAGGCATCGTAGGTGGCGGCCACGAAGTACCAGCAGTGGGCGAACAGCGGCACCTCGGCCGCCACGTAGTCCACCGTGGCGCCGTCGCCGATCCACAGCTCGGCGTGGCCCTCGGCATTGATCCCTAGGCCGTAGCCCGTGGCCGTCTCCATGCACCAGCGCCCCATCACCGTCTGCCGGCCCGCCGCAGGCAGGCCCGGGTGGATGAAGGCGTGCAACGTGAAGCTGCCCGGCAGCGCCAGGCGGCCCTCGGGGTCGGGCACCCGCAGGAAGGAGCCCAGCTGGGCGTACTGCTTGCGCGCCGCGTGCCAGCCGTTGCCCAACCACGCCACCTCGCGCTCCACGAAGCCGGGCCCGGCGGGGTTCTCGTCGCCGTGGATGAGCCGCACGAGCTGGGCCTGCACCGCGTCCGTGCCCTCCGCGCTCACCATGATTTCGATGGGGTCGCCAGGACGCGCGCTGATGCGGTCCGCGTAGCCGAAGATCTTGATGCGTGACATGGGTCAGGACTCGAGCAGGTCGTTCACGCGCCGCAGGAAGACCGCGTGGTAGGCCTCCTCCAGCGTGGGGTACACGCGGTCGTCCACCAGCCGCGGCGGCACGCCGCGCCGGCCCGCCAGCGCCACCACGCGGTAGGCCTCGAAGGGCTTGATGGCCATCACCGCGTACTTGTCGGGCACCGGCCCGCGGCGGAAGTAATTGAGCACGCGCTCCAGCGCCTCGCTGTGCTGGCCCAGGGGCTTGCGCCGGTGCTCCTCGATGAGCTCGTCGGTGACGAGCGTCCTGAGGTAGTCGCGGATCAGCTTGTCCTGCCGCCGGTAGTAGATCGCTTGCTTGTCGTGGATGTCCGTGGCTTCCTCGGGCACGACCTCGCCTCCTTTCTCCGTGCGCGCGGCGCGCCGCTCGCTCTTCCTGCGTTCGCGCCAGGCGCGGAACTGCGACTTGATGCCGAACAGGCCGCCGCGCGTGAACAGCACGGTGCCCAGCATGATCAGCCCGATGAGCACCAGCCGCATGGGGCCCCACTCGATGAGCAGCTTGTCCAGCAGCACCACGATGAGCGTGCCCACCACCGCGCCCTCGGCCGTGCCGATGCCGCCGATGACGATCATGGCCAGCATCAGCAGCAGCTGGTCGGTGGAGAAGATCGACGGCGAGACGCCCTTGAAGTGCGAGGCGTAGAAGCCGCCGATGGCGCCCAGGGCCACCGAGGAGATCAGGAACACCTGCACCCGGGCCCGGTCGTAGCCGATGCCCACGGCCTCGGCGAAGGCCTCGTCCTCGCGCGCGGTGCGCAGCAGCCGGCCCAGGCGCTGGCCGTTCACCAGCCGGTACAGGCCCAGCATGGCCAGTAGCATCACGAAGGCCGCGGCATAGCCCAGCAGCACGGCGCCGTCGCTGTCCTGCAGCGCCTCGGGCACGTAGGTGTCGGCGCCGTACAGGCCGCCCGTGGCCGAGCCGAACACCTTGGACTGCACCACGTACACCCGGCACAGCTCCACCAGCCCCAGGGTGAGCAGCGCGTAGTAGAAGCCCTCCAGGCGGATCGCGGGCAGGGCCACGATCACGCCGAAGGCCAGGCCCAGGCCCGCGCCCGTGCTGATCATCCCCCACCACGGCAGCCCGTGCTGGATGGACAGCCACGCCGCGCCGTAGGCCGAGGCGCCCACCACCGCCAGGGTGGCCAGCGAGAAGATCCCCGCCGTGCCGATGATCAGCATCCACACCAGGTTGATCGAGGCGTAGATGGCGAAGATGGTGGCCGCCGAGAGCAGGCTCGTGTTGCCCGACAGCGGCGGCAGCACAGCGAGCAGGGTGAGCCCGATCAGCCACCAGATGGGCCGCTTGTCCACCACCGTGCGCTCGCGCGCCAGGGTCTTGGGGTTGTACTCGCCGCGGATGCGCAGCACCGTGCGGCGGGTGAAGGGGTAGCGCACCCGGCGCCAGAGGCGATCGCCGCCGCCCTTGAGCTTGAACCACCAGCGCCGCCGGCCTACCGCCGAGAGCACCGGGCGCACCTTGGCGCGCGCGGGGTCGTGCTCGAGCTGCGGGTTGCGCCAGCCGCCCACGGGCGTGTCCTCGGGGGCGCTCATTCGCGGGTCTCGTCCAGCAGGCCGCCGATGCCCCGCGGGCGCACCAGCAGGATGGCGATGATCAGGGCGAACTGGGTGATGAGCACGTACTGCCCGCCCAGCACCGCCGAGGTGGCCGCCTCCACGAAGCCCAGCAGGCAGGCGGCGATGAGCGCGCCCGACACGCTGCCCAGGCCGCCGGCCAGTGCCACGATCAGGCCCTTGATGAGCGGCAGCAGGCCCGAGTAGGGGCTCACGAAGTAGGTCTGGGACAGCAGCACCGCGGCCAGGCCGGCCAGCGCGCCGGTGACGGCCATCACCGCGAAGGCGGTGCTGCGCACGCCGATGCCCACCAGCGCGGCACCCTCCGGATTCTGCATCATGGCGCGGATCTCCAGGCCGCGCCGGCTGGTCTTCATCCACGCGAGCACCAGCAGCAGCAGCACGATGGAGCTGGCCACCGAGCCGAGCTTGTCGGCGGTGATCACCACGTCCTCGGTGAGCTCGAAGGTCTTCGGGCCGAAGACCTTGGGCAGCGCCTTCACCCGCGGCCCGAAGACCGCCAGCAGCGCCTGGGTGCCCAGCAGGCTGATGGCCAGGGTAGCGATCAGCGCGCGCACCGTGAAGTTGGGCTTGTCGTGCAGCGGGATGAAGGCCACGGCGCACACGAGCGCACCCACCAGCGCGCCGGTGAGGATGCCGCCGGCCAGCACTGCCGCTGCGCTGTCCGGGAACTGCTGGGCGGCGTACCACGCGCCGTAGCCGGCGGCGGCGAAGGTGAATCCGAAGGCCATGTTGAGCATGCCCAGGCTCGACCAGATGATGGAGATGCCGATGGCCAGCAGACCGTAGATGGACGCCAGCGTGACCGCGGAGACGATGACGTACCCGTCGATCACGGCTCAGATCTCCATGGCGGCGTTGCGGCCGATGGGCAGGTCGGTGCCGCGCTTGAGCTTGCCGCCGTGCATGCCCAGCAGGCGCGTGACGCGGCCCTCGAGCAGCGAGAGGTTCTGCTCGGCGATCACCATGGCGCCGTGGTCGAGGTTGATGCGCATGAGCGCGTCGATCATGACCTTGCTGATCTTGGGCGCAAGCCCCAGGGAGGGCTCGTCCACCAGGTAGAGCTTCGCGTCGGTCATGAGGCCCCGGCCCAGCGACACCATGCGCCGCTCGCCGCCGGAGAGCCGGCCCACGGGCACGTCGAGCAGCTTGCGCAGCGGCGGGAAGATCTCCAGCACCTGCTCGCGGCGCTCTCGGCGCGCTCGCCATGCCGCGGTGGTGTAGGCCCCCGAGTCCAGGTGCTCCGCCACGGTCAGGCCGTGGAAGATGGCATCCCCCTGGGGCATGAGGGCGAGGCCGCGGCGCACGATGCGGTGGGTGTGGCGGCCCGGGCCCTGGCTGCGCTTGCCGCCCACCTCCACGCCGTCGAGCAGCACCGAGCCGCTCTGCCAGTCGGTGAGCCCGGCGATGGCGCGGAACAGCGTGGACTTGCCGTGGCCGTTCAGGCCCACGATGCCCACCCGCTCGCCGGCGTGGATGGACAGGTCGAGGTCGTGCAGCACCCGCAGAGGCCCGTAGCCGGCCGACAGGCCGCTCACCTTCAGGATCTCGTGCTGCATGCTCAGGCGGCCACGTCGAAGTAGGCCGCGCGCACGGCAGGGTCCTCGAACACGTGCTCGGGCACGCCCTCGGCGATCTTGCGGCCTAGGTCCATCACGGCGATGCGGTCGGCGATGGCGGCCAGCAGCTCGAGGCGGTGCTCCACCACGATCACCGCCATGCCCATCTCCTTGGCCAGCACGCGCACGATGGCGTCCACCTCGTCGATCTCCGAGTTGATGAGGCCCGCGGCGGGCTCGTCCATGAGCACCACCGCGGGGCGGCGCATGAGCAGGCAGGCGAGCAGCAGCTTGCGGCGGTTCAGGGTCTCGAGCGCGCCGGCCGGCGTGTCCTCGGGCACCTTGAGGCCCACCAGGTGGCAGGCCCACTCGGCGTGGTGCCGGGTGAGCCAGGGCGGGAAGGCCTCGCGCGCGGCCTTGAGCACCTCGGCCACCGTGAGCGCGGTGGGCACCACGGGCGACTGGTAGGTGCGCGCGATGCCCAGCCGGGCGCGGCGGTGGATGGGCAGCGCGGTGATGTCCTGGCCGCGCAGCCGCACCCGGCCGCGCTGCGGCCGGTAGCGGCCCGAGAGCACCTCGAACAGGCTGGTCTTGCCGGCGCCGTTGGGGCCGATCACCCCGAGGATCTCGTGCGGGGCCACCGACAGCGACAGGTCGTCGATGATCTGGCGCCCGCCCAGCGACAGGCCGATCGCCTCGCAGCCGAAGATCGGCTCGCCGAACGACGCCGTGCTCATGGGTGCTTCGCGGTGTCGTCCGGCGCCGGGGGCCTTACATCCAGGCGGCCTTGCGGAACGCGCTCTCCTTCAGCGGGCCGGGCCCGATGATCTTGTGCTCGCCGTTCTGCACCTGCAGGTAGAGCTGGGCCATGCCCTTGTCCAGGTCCTTGGTCTGCAGCGGGTAGTGCACGCCCACCTGGCCGTCGTTGTTCATGGCCGACACGCCGGTGACGCCGCGGAAGGGCGTCTTGCGCAGGTGGTCGCAGACTTCCTTGAACTTGTCGGGGCTGCCCACCTTCTGCCAGGCGGCGGCGAGCATGTACACCGAGTCGTAGCCCATGCCGGTGTAGGCCAGGCCCATCACGCCCGGGTACTTCTTCTTGTACTTGGCGCGGAACTCGTTGCCCTTCTTGTCGGCGTACACGCCCAGCACCGTGCTCCAGATGAAGCCCTCGGCCGCGGGGCCGGCGAGCTGCAGGAACTCCGGCTGCGAGGGGCCGTACTGCAGGTACACCAGCGCGCCCTTGGTGGGGTTGGCCACGAAGTTCTGGCAGAAGGCCGCAAACTCGGCGGCCACCCAGTGGTTCACCATCACCACGCCGGCGCCGGTCTTCTTGATGTCCTGCACCACGGGACCCCAGTCCTGCACCGGGAACTGGATGTCGGTGACCTTCACCACCTCGAACTTCGACTTCTTGAAGGCCTCCTGGGCGTACTTGGATATCGTCTGGGTGTAGGCAATCTGCTCCTGGATGATGTGCACCTTGTTGTTGCTCGGCTTCCACGCGCCCGAGGCGGCTAGCTCCTCGAGGAAGGTGGGGAACATCAGCCCGTAGTTGATTTCCGAGGGGTCCACCTGGAAGACGTTCCAGTACTTCTGCGGGTTCTTGCGCACCAGCTCCACGCCCGCCTCCTGGGTGTTGCCGTGGAGGTAGGGCGCCTTGTGGGCCCCGAGGCCCTCGATGGCGGGCTGGGGGATCAGCACGAAGGGCGAGGACACCGCGTGCACCTTCAGTTCGGCGAGCTTGCGGAACGCGGCCTGGGTGCCCTCGGGCGTCATGATGTCCGTGTCCACCACCTTCAGCTCCAGCGGGCGGCCGAGCACGCCGCCGGCGGCGTTGATCTCCTCCACGGCCAGCATGGCGCCGTTCCAGTGGTCCTGGTGGTCGGCCACGCCGGCGGGGCCGCTGCGGGCCAGGGGCAGGCCGATGACGACGGGCGGGCCGCTGGGCGCGGCGCGCGTGCTGCCCACGGTCGCGACGAGGGGCAGGGCCGAGGCCCCGAGGAGGATCTGGCGACGACGAGACGACGGTGCGTTCATGGACGGCTCCTGTCTGGGGGGCGGGATGGCGACGCGGGCGCGGGCACTGGGCCCGCGGGGTTTAAGGCCAGTGAAGGCTACCCGCCCGTCATGGGGGGCGTTAACGAAAATCGGCAACCGCGGCGGCGGCCGGGCTGGTTGACCGTGCTCGGCCGTGACGCCCGGACGGGTGATAATCGCGCGCCCACGACGCTTCGACCCAAGCCCGGGCGCTGCCGTGCATACCGTTTCCTCCACATGCTCGCCCTGTTCATCTCCGCGTTCGCCCTCGGCCTGGTCTTCAACGCCGCCCCGGGTGCCGTCTTCGCCGAGACCATCCGCCAGGGCGTGCGCGGCGGATATCGGCCGGCATTGCTCGTCCAGATCGGCTCGCTCGTGGGCGACGCGCTCTGGGCGGTGCTGGGACTCGTGGGGGTGGGGCTTCTCGTCCAGGCGGAGCACCTGCGCGTTCCCGTCGGGATCGCCGGCATCCTGTACCTGCTGTGGCTGTCCTTCGATGCCTGGCGTGCGGCGAACGTGGAGTTCCGGCAGCAGGTCGATGCGTCTGCCGCCGCGAGGGACGCGCTGCGCGCGGGGGTCCTGCTGTCCGTCACCAACCCCCAGAACATCGCGTACTGGGCGGCGCTCGGCAGCGCCATGGGCGCCGTGGGGGTGCACGAGCCCGCGGCCACCCACTACGGCATCTTCTTCGCGGGCTTCATGGGCTCTTCCATCGCGTGGTCTTTCGTCTGCGCGGCGCTCGTGGCCCGCGTTTTCCGCAACGCGACCGACGCGTGGGCCCGGCTCACCTACCGGGCCTGCGCGATCGCCTTCCTGCTGCTAGCGGTCGCGTCGTTCCGGGAACTGGTCCTGCACCCGCAGGCCCGCCTGAAGGAAAGCCCGCCCGGTGCCAGTAGCAGTGCCACCTGAGCTTCAACCGTTATCGAGGAGACGATCGATGAACAAGATGGCGATGTGGATGCGTGCGACGTTGCTGGTCTGCGGGATCCTGGGTGCGCTGCTCAGCGCCCCCGCGTTCCCGCACGACACGCCCTCCGTGGAAGACCGGCTCGAGATCCAGGACCTGATCTCCCGCTACGGCCGCAACTACGACGATCGCCAGGCCGAGGCCTGGACGGCCCTGTTCACCGAGGACGCGCCCCTGACCCTGTTCATCCTCGACAAGCTCGCGCGCGAGATCAAGTCGAACGACGAGCGCAGGGCCTGGGCAAGGTCGCGCTTCGAGACCTTCGAGAAGGACGGCGTGATCAAGACCCGTCACTTCCAGACCAACACCCTGCTGAGGGTGGTCGAGGACGGTGTGGTCGAAGGCGTCACGGTGTTCCTGGTGACCTACCAGTACGCTGCCGAGACCACGCCTCGCGTGGTCCACACGGGCGAGTACCGTGACCGCTTCGTGAAGACCACCGCGGGCTGGCGGTTCGCGAAGCGCGAGATCGGCATCGACCACAAGTAGGCCAGGGTCAGGCCTGCAACCAGCAACTTCGCGCGCGGGCCGGGTTCGTGCCGGCAACCTGCCGCTTCCCGCCGCCGGGGCAGCCGAGACCCGGCGGACGGGATTCACCGCGCCTGCATGTAGTCCACCGTCATGTGCAGCAGCGTGCGCACCCCCAGCTTGAGCGCCGACTCGTCGATGGAGAACTTCGGCGAGTGGTTCGACGGCGCCTTCGCCGCGTCCTGCCCCACCGGCGTCCCGCCGAGGAACAGGAACAGCCCCGGCACCTTCTGGCCGTAGAACGAGAAGTCCTCCGCGCCCATCACGCGCTCGCGCTCCTGCACGTTCTGCGCGCCGGCCACGCGCTTGAGCGTGGGCAGCATGGCGGCGGTGAGGATCGGATCGTTCACCGTCACGGCGTAGGGCTTCTCGATCTCCACCTCGGCCACCGCGCCCGCGGCCTCGGCGATGTTCTCGGCGGTGAGGCGGATGCGGCGGTGCACGTCCTCGCGCACCGCCTCGTCGAAGCTGCGGATGGTGCCCACCATGGTGACCTTGTCGGGGATGATGTTGAAGCGGATGCCCCCGTCGATGCCGCCGATGGTCACCACTACCGGCTCGCGGGTGATGTTCACCTGCCGGCTCACGATGGTCTGCAGGCCCAGCACGATCTGCGCCGACACCACGATGGGGTCCACGCCCGCCCAGGGCGCCGCGCCGTGGGTCTGGCGCCCCTTCACCGTGATGCGCAGCACGTCGGCCGCCGCCATGGCCGCACCCGGGCGGTAGCCGATCTGCCCCACGTTGAGCATGGAGCCGATGTGCAGCCCGAAGATCACCGCGGGCTTCGGGTTGTCCAGGGCGCCCTCCTCGATCATCAG
Organism: Rhodocyclaceae bacterium; assembly: GCA_020248405.1. Lineage (GTDB taxonomy): Bacteria > Pseudomonadota > Gammaproteobacteria > Burkholderiales. The sequence goes on from JADCHQ010000028.1 coordinate 15,879, forward strand.
CGTCGCGCCGCCCTTCTCGCCAGGTGGCGGGCCCTCCTCGGAGGGCTGGAACAGAAGCAGCACCGTGCCCGGCAACTCGTCGCGCACGGCGGCGAAGGCCTCGGCTGCGCCCATGAGCATGGCCACGTGGGTGTCGTGGCCGCAGGCATGCATCACGCCCGTCTCCTTGCCGGCGAAGGTGGTGCGCGCCTTCGAGGCGAAGGGCAGGTCCACCTCCTCGGTCACGGGCAGCGCGTCCATGTCGGCGCGCAGCGCCACCACCGGCCCGGGCCTGCCGCCGCGCAGCACCGCCACCACGCCGGTGCGCGCCACGCCCGTGAGCACCTCGTAGCCCAGCGCCTTCAGGTGCTCCGCCGCCAGGCCCGCGGTGCGCACCTCGCGGTTGCCCAGCTCGGGGTGCTGATGGATGTCGCGGCGCCAGGCGATGACCTTCGGCTCGAGGGCGTCGGCGAGGGAATCGAGACGAGTGCCAAGGTCAGCGGCGGCGGCGGGTAGGGCGGCAAGGGCGAGAAGCCCGGCGGCGAAAGTGCGCATGGGAATCTCCGGCCGGTCAGCGCGTCAGCGGAAAGAAACTCACCGGCGTCATCAGCCGGTTCTCCTGCTTTTCCAGGGCGCCGAGCTTCGCGCTCTCCTCGGTGTAGGCGATCCACTCCGGGTCGGCCCACATGGCGGCGCGGCGCTTCTCGCGGTCGCCCGCATTCTCGTAGGCCCAGATGTGGAGGTACTGGTTCACGTCGCCGGTCTCGGTGACCAGGTAGGCGAAGGGCTGGCCCAGGTGGCGGGTCTGCGGGCCCTTGCCCATCTTCTCGTAGAGCGCCAGGTGCTTCTTGATGGTGCCGGGGCGGCAGGTATAGGTGCGGACGTCGAGCAGCATGGTGTTTTCTCCTTATGGACGGGTGCAAACGCGGGACGGAATGATCGCACGGCCGGTGGCCCGGCCTGCGGGCGCGCCGTGGCGGATTGCGTTACCCTTCCGGCAGGCCGCGCTCAGGCGATGGGCACAAGTCACCGGCGCTGCCGTCCGGTCACCATGGGGGGAGGCTCCGGTGGACAGGTCCGTCAGGCGGGTGCTGATGGCGTCGGCGGTGGGCTCGGCGCTGGAGTGGTACGATTTTTTTATCTACGGCACGGCCGCTGCGCTGGTGTTCGGCGAGCTGTTCTTCCCGAAATCCGATCCGGCAGTGGGCACGCTGCTGGCCTTCGCCACCTTTGGCGTGGGCTTCGTGGCGCGGCCCTTCGGCGGCCTGGTGTTCGGCCACCTGGGCGATCGCATCGGCCGCAAGCCGGTGCTGGTGATCACCCTCATGCTGGTGGGCGCGGGCACCTTCCTCATCGGCCTGCTGCCCACCTATGCCACGGCGGGCCTGTGGGCGCCGGTTCTGCTGGTGGCGCTGCGGCTGGTGCAGGGCTTCGGCGCCGGGGCCGAGTACGGCGGTGCGGTGATCATGGCGGTGGAGCACGCGCCCCCTGGCCGGCGCGGCCTGTTCGGCAGCGTGGCGCCCCTGGGCGTGACGGTGGGCATCCTGCTCGCCAACGGCGTGTTCGCGCTGTTCGCCGCCCTGCCGCGGGAGGACTTCCTCGCCTGGGGCTGGCGCGTGCCTTTCCTGCTCAGCTTGGTGCTCATCTTGGTGGGCTTCTACATCCGCGCCCGGGTGAGCGAGACGCCCGTGTTCAGCGAGATTGCCGCCCGCAACAAGGCGGCCCGATCGCCGGTCATCGAGGCGGTGCGGCGCCACCCGCGCGAGTTCGCCGTCGTGGTGGGCGCGCGCCTGGCGGAGAACGGCCTGGGCTACCTGTTCCCGGTGTTCGCGCTCAACTACATGACCCAGCAGCTGCACCTGCCCAAGACCCTGGTCCTGCAGGGCAACATGCTGGCCTACGGCGTGCAGCTGCTCACCATCCCGTTCTTTTCCTGGCTCTCCGACAAGGTGGGCCGACGCCCGGTGTACATGGGCGGGGCGCTGTTCTCCGCTGCCTTCGCCGTACCCTTCTTCATGATGGTGAACACCCGGAGCCCGCCGCTTATCTGGCTGGCGCTGATCCTGGGCGTGGCAGTGGGTGTGGGTGCCATGTTCGGCCCGCAGGCGGCCTACTTCGCCGAGCTGTTCGGGGCGCGGCTGCGCTACAGCGGCTTCGCCCTGGCGCGGGAAATCGGCTCCATCCTCGCGGGCGGCCCGGCGCCCTTCATCGCCGCCTGGCTGCTGCTGTGGGCCGTCGGCGAGCCCTGGGCCGTGGCGGGCTACATGATGCTGCTGGCGCTGCTCACCGCGCTGGCGGTGTACCTGGGGCCGGAGACGGTGCACCGGGGAGTGGAAGAAGAGGCGTCCCGGGGGTACTGAGTGAGGCTGGCGCTCGCCGCGTGCAAGGCTGCACACATGGCATGGGCGCGGCAGTACTGCGTGCAGCGGCGCCGCGCAGTCAACACCTTGCCGTGGTGTAGCATCCCGGCTCCCCTGCTTGCGGGCGCCGCCCCCGCCCCGTCACGGACCTGATGGAACCTATCCTGAACATTCATCCCCTGGCCAGGCGCCGCGAGGATCAATCCGACCTGCGTTCGCTGTTCCTGCGCAACTTCCTGGCCCAGGCGCGCGTCGGCGTATACGACCACGAGCACGGCCGCGGCCAGCAGGTGCGCTTCGATCTGGAGGTTTCGCTGCGGCCGTCGGCGGAACTGCGAGACCGGCTGCAGGATGTGCTCGACTACGATTGCTTGCGCCAGGGCATCCTCGACATCGTCGCCGCCGGCCACGTGAATCTGCTCGAGACCCTCGCCGAGCGGATCCTTGCCATGTGCTTCGGGCACCCGGAAGTGGTGGCGGTCCAGTTGCGCATCACCAAGCTTCAGGCGCACGACGATTGCGAGGTGGGCTACGAGGTGCGCCGCCGCCGCTGAAGCGCGGCAGCCAGGCGCGTCACGGTCACTACAACGGCCCGCCCGGTGCGGTGCGGGCGAAGGAGAGGTTTTGGGCCACCCGGAGCACGCTGACGGCACCTTGTGGAGCCCGCCCCTCGCTGCCGCCGCGCCGCGCGACCTTTGCACCGATTGCGGCATCTCCCGCAGCGGCGACCCGAAGCGCTGCGGGCGGGCCTGCCAGTTCATCCGCCCCGACTACCCCGCCTTGGAAGCCCAGGTGCACGGTCGCCCCCGCGACCCCTCGCGCCCCGACGAGCTGCACTTCGGCCCGCTGCGGCGCATGCTGCGCGCCTCGCTCGCACTGCCCCGGCCGGGTGCCCAGTGGACCGGCATCGCCACGCGCCTGGGCGAGCGGTTGCTGGAAACCGGCGCGGTGGATGCGGTGCTGGCCATGGCGCCCCACCCCGAGGACCCCTGGCGCCCCATGCCCGTGCTGGTGACGCGCCCCGAGGACATGGCGCGCTGCCGCGGCATGCGCATGGGCTACGCGCCGCTGCTGGCGCTGATCGAGCCCGCCCGGGCGTGCGGCTACCGGCGACTGGCGGTGATCGGCATCCCCTGCCAGGTGTATGCCCTGCGCGCGCTGGAGCGCGAATACGGCTTCGAGCGGCTGTACGTCATCGGCACGCCCTGCTCCGACAACACCACCACCGAGCGCTTCCACCAGTTCCTGGCGCTGCTGTCGCCGCAGCCGGAATCCATCACCTACCTGGAGTTTCGCGCCGACTACCACGTGGAGCTGCGGTTTCGCGACGGCGGCGTGCGCGAGATCCCGTTCCTGATGCTGCCGCTTTCGCAACTGCCGGCGGACTTCTTCCCCCTCACCTGCCGCACCTGCGTGGACTACACCAACGTGCTGGCCGACCTCACCGTGGGCTACATGGGCGGTCAGGGCGAGCAGTGGCTGCTGGTGCGCAACCAACGCGGCGAGGAGTTGCTCGGCCTGCTCGAAGGCGAAGTTCGGTTGTCCGAGCCGGGCAGCGCGGGCCGGCGCGGCGGGCCGGTGCGCGGGTTCCTGGCCAACACCCTGCGCGCCGCGGGCGGCCTGCCGCTGCGCCGCATGCCGGCGTGGTTGCGCCCGGTGGTGGGCTGGCTCATGCCGCGCATCGGGCCGCGGGGCCTGGAGTTTGCCCGCGCGCGGGTGGAGATGAAGGCCATCGAAACGGTGGTACATCTGCGCCGCGAGCGCCGCGCACGCCTGCGCGCCATGGTGCCGGCGCACGTATGGAAGCTGGTGGCGCCCTATGGTCTTGCGCCGCGGGCAGACGAGTTGCCGGGGCCTGGGAGCGGCGCGGCCATCGATGCTGCCAGGGAGACGAAGCGTGTCTGAAGCGCCCCCCCGGGCCAGCGCGCCGCTGGCGGCAGTCATCGTGGGCGGCGGTTTTGCCGGCATTGGCATGGCCATCCGCCTCAAGCAGGCGGGCATCCACGACTTCCTGCTGCTGGAGCGCGAGGCTGGCATCGGCGGCACCTGGCGCGACAACACCTACCCCAACGCGGCCTGCGACGTGCCTTCGGTGCTGTACAGCTTTTCCTTCGAGCCGGGATTTCCTTTCCCGCGCTTCTACGCCCGCCAGCCGGACATCCTGCGCTACCAGCGGCATTGCGTGAGCAAGCACGGCATCGAGCCGCATCTGCGCCTTAACTGCGGGGTGCGAACGGCGCACTGGGACGGCACCGCGGCCTGCTGGCGCATCCATACCCTCCACGGCGAGGTGATCAGCGCCCGCGCGCTGATCACCGCCACGGGGCAGCTGAGCGTGCCCAGGCTGCCGGACATTGCGGGCCTGGCGTCCTTCACCGGGCCATGCCTGCACTCGGCGCGTTGGGATCCCGGCGTGGATCTGCAAGGCCGGCGGGTGGCCGTGATCGGCACGGGCGCCAGCGCGGCCCAGTTGCTGCCCCAGGCGGTGTCGCGTGCCATCCGGGTAACGCTGTTCCAGCGCACCCCGCCCTATGTGCTGCCGCGCCCCGACCGGCCCGCGCCGCGCTGGGAGTCGTGGCTCTACGGGCACGTGCCGCCGCTGCGCTGGTTGTCGCGCGGCACCGTCTTCGCGGTGCAGGAATTCCTCGGCCTGTCGCTCTACGCGCTGCCGGTCCTTGGAGCGGTGGTGCGCCAGTTGTGCCTGGCCCACCTGTGGCTGCGGGTGCGCGACCCGGCGCTGCGGCGCAAGCTCACGCCCTCCTATGCCCTGGGCTGCAAGCGCATTCTGGTGGACAACGGCTTCTACGGCGCCGTCACGCAACCCCACTGCGAGGTGGTCACCGAGGCCATCGCGTCCGTGGGCCCCGACCACGTGCGCACCGTCGACGGAGGGCGTCATGAGGCTGACGTGCTGGTGCTGGCCACGGGTTTTGCCTCCCAGACCTTCAACGGCACCTTCGAGATCGCGGGGCGTGATGGCCGCACCCTGTCCGAGGCCTGGCGCGAGGGCGCCTATGCCTACCGCGGCGTGACGGTGCACGGATTTCCCAACCTGTTCATGCTCTACGGGCCCAACACCAACCTCGGTCACAACTCAATCCTCTACATGACCGAAAGCCAGATCGGCTATGTGCTGGGCGCGTTGCGCGCGCTACGGGCCGCTCCCGGCGAGGCGCTGGAGGTGCTGCCCGAGGCCGAGTCCCAGTGGAACGCCCGTCTGCAGCAGGCGCTGGGCCGCACGGTGTGGAGCACGGGTGGATGCGGCAACTGGTACCAGGGCCCCGGCGGACGAATCACCAGCAACTGGTCCGGCTCCACTTTCAGCTACCGCGGCGCGCTGCGGCGTTTCGACGCCGAGCACTACGCGCGGCTGGCGCCGCGCTGAAGGGGGGGGGCCTCATGGGCCGTTCCTGGCCAGCGTCGCTGGCCCGCCTGCTGGTGGCGAGTCTGATCAGGCCTGCACTTCGGCCCGCCGTGCCGGTGGCCGTCCAGCGCCGCTGGGTGGCCTTGGCCACCGCGGTGCTGCCGGCGGCGCGCGGCGTGCGGTTCGAGACCGCCGTTCTCGGGGGTGTTCCCTGCGAGCGCGTGGTGCCGCGCGCCGCTGGCGCCGGGCTGATCCTCTATCTCCACGGCGGGGGGTTCGTGCTGGGAAGCGCGCGTATCCATCGGGCCATCACCAGCCGGCTGGCGAAAGCCTCGGGGTTGACCGTGGTGGCGCCGAACTACCGCCTCGCGCCCGAGCATCCGCACCCTGCGGCGCTAGAGGATGCGGCGGCGGTACTCGACGCGCTGGAGACCAGCGGCCTGCCGGCGCCCCGGGTGGTGGTGGCGGGCGATTCCGCCGGAGCCGGGTTGGCGCTTTCGCTGTGTGTGGCGCGTCGCGCCGGCGGTGCGGCGCAACCCGCCGGGCTTGCGCTCATCTCGCCCTGGGCGGACCTCACCAACACCCGCCTCGCCCCCGTGCCGGACGACCCGATGCTCAGTGCCCCGTGGCTGGACAGTTGCGCGGTAGCCTATGCCGCCCGGCACGCTCGCAGCGGCGGGCTGCTTTCACCCCTGCAGGCCGGTCTTGCCGCGCTGCCGCCCATGCTCGTGCACGCCGCCGGGCAGGAGCTGCTGCGCGACGATGCGCGGCGGCTGCGGGCTGCCTGCGCCCAGGCAGGGGTGGCCTGCGAGTTGCGCGAGTTCGAGTGCATGTGGCACGACTTTCAGCTCTACGCGGGCCTGGTGCCCGAGGCCACCGAGTCGGTGAACCAGCTGGCGGCCTTTGCCCGGCTGTACGCGGGCGGCCAGCCGAGCGGCCTCAGGGCCGCCGGATGACGCCGTCCTTCTCCATGGCGCCGAGCACCACGCCCACGTACTCGTCGAGTGCCGCGGCGCGATCCCCCGTGCCGGCGTTGCGGGTGCGAATCTTCGCGCTCCACGAGAGCTTTCTCTCCGCGCCCTCGTAGAGCGAGGCTTCGCTAGCGACCGTGGTGGGCGCGAAGTCGGCCTGGGGCATCGGGCGGCCCAGCCCGCCGTACACCACGAAGGCGCCGTACACGTCCAGCGAGGTGTTCGCGGGCATGTTGGCGGGCCCCATGATGGTGTCGGGCACTTCGCGCACGCGGGTCTCGCGGGAGGTCACGCGAGCCAGCAGGATGGTGTCGGCGCCCGAGGCCTGAACCGAGGCGCGGAAACGCTCCCGTTCCTCGTCGGTGTAGCGGGTGAAGTAGCGGCCGGTGGCGACGGCGTTGACACCGCGCTCGCGCAAGCCCTTCGCGAGCCTCTGCTGCACCTCGGCCTGCACGAACTCGCTGTCGGCCACGGTGATGATGGCCACCTTGCCCAGGCTGGTGCCGCCGCGCCCGGCCGCCGCCCAGCTCGCTTCGAGAGTGGTCTTGTCGCGCAGCGCGCAGGCGGGCGACAGCAGCACGAGCAACGTGACAAAGGCGGCGCGCAGGGACTGGGACATGAACGATCCTCGGGAAGAAAGGGGGGCGATGCGCGGTGGCGCGGGAGGCGCGGGAGGCGCAATGCTAGCGGCGCCGCGCTGCTCGCGCCACCGCCGCCCTGTACACTGCGGCGCTTTCGAGCCAGGAGAGCGAACATGACGAGCATGCCGTTGCGCGGCGGCGTGGCCATGGTGGCCGCGCTCCTGCTGGGCGCCTGCGCCACCCACCGACTGGCGCACCACGGTGCCGATTCCGCCGTCGCGAACCCCGCCCGCAGCGTGATGGTGGTGGGCGTCACCTACGACAAGGTGTTGCGGCGCGTCTATGAGGACACCATGGCTGCGAAGCTCGCCACCCGCGGTGTGAAGGCCGTGGTGAGCTACGAGGCCCTGCCCGACGGGCGGGTGGAAGAGGCGCAACTACGCGAGGCGGTCTCCCGCGCGCAAGTGGATGCCGTGCTCATCACCCGCGAGGGCGCCGTCGAGCGCAGCCGGTCGAAGATCTCGGGGGGCACGGTGGCCGTGGGCACCAGCGGCGTCGGCATGTATGGATGGTATTCGGGCACCTGGGTGGCCACGGAATATGCGCCCACGCGCATCGAGGGTGCCGCTTGGTCGAGCACCACCTCGCGGCTGTTCGATGCCCGCGAGGGCACGCTGCTGTGGACCGGCGCCGTGGAGAGTTCGCTGGAGCGCGGACGTGGCGTCCAGATGGAGCGCCTAGTCCAGTTGCTGTTCGACGGCATGGTGGCTGACCGGATGCTGTAGGGCTCCTCGCACGGCAGGCCGGAGCCACCCGGCTCGCGCCCTCCGGCGGGCGCCGCCGCGGCGGTTACCGCTCGATAAGGCTGCCTAATTCGGGAGAAGCGCCACCACGGTTGCGCAGCAAAACCGACAGACTTGTCCGGCCAGCGCACGCCTGGGGCGTCGGGCTGCGGCCGGTGAGCGCCGATCCAGGCGCACGCCGCGCTTGAATCGCCCCTGCGAAGGAAGACTGCGGCCGGGGCGCTCTCGGTTGACCGCGCAAGGCACGGAAAATGCGGTGCATGTAAGTGCAGCCTCGCGGGAAATACCGTTTATTGATAATCCGGTAAATGTATGACTACCGTTTTGTACCCTCACGCGTTACGGCGACAGGTATCTTGTCGAGGGCGAGTGATGGCAACGAAGCGGAATCTGGAGGCGCTGGATGCGCGGCGCGTGAAGGGCGCGCGGATGCTCAAGCGTGGCGTGGCGCAGGCCGAA
>JADCHQ010000029.1 GCA_020248405.1 Rhodocyclaceae bacterium
CTACCGGGGGCTGGAGAAGAACGCCAACCGGCTGTTCGTGACGTGCGCCCTGGCGAACTTGTACGTCGTACGCGGCCACTTGCTGGCGCGCGCACAGGCGTAGTCCGCCCGAAATGGGCCTTCGGGGTGCCGCGAGGTGGCTCGAGGGGAAAAAAAGACAGCAGGGGACAGCGCAATCGCGCAGAAATCTGCACCGGGTCGACTATGTCGAACTTTGCGCACGTTTGATCAGACGTTCCTTAAAGTGAAGAGACCATGCCGCGACGGCACTGCCCTCATGGTTATGCAGCCGCAGGAGTCCATGCAACGCAGGACTCCATGCAGCCCCTGGCCGCACGTACCAGTGAGGGACAGTTTGCGGCAGGTCAAGGCGAAAGGCCTGCCGGTAAGGCACGAAGGAGATCATGAAAAAAGGAGAGCGGCATGACAGCCAGCAGCGGTCTCAAGGCAGAGTTGGACGCCATCCGGGCGGAGCTTTCCCTGCTGCGGCAGCAGGCAGGCCCGGCCGAGGGCGAAGCCGGGTCGGCCGGAGCGGGCCCATGGAGCACTCAACTAGCGGAACTCAACCGCCTGGTGCAAGACATGCTGGCCGATGCCGAGGAGACGGTGGCCGAACACCCTGTGGCGACCATCGCCGGGGCGCTGGCGCTGGGCATTCTCATCGGCCGGCTCACCGCGCGGTAACGGAGGCACTTCCATGACCATGACCACGCTTTCCCGCCAGATTCGCCTCATGTTGCGCGCCGAGATTCTGGTGATCCAGGCCAAGCTGACCTTCGCCGCCCGGCGCGGCACCATGCTGGCCTTCGCGCTGTTGTTCGCCGGGCTGGGGCTCGTGTTCCTCAATATGGGCCTGTTCGCCTGGCTGAGTCCGCTGTGGGGGCCGGTCTGGACACCCATAGGCCTTGGTTTCATCAACCTGATGCTCGCGGTAGCGGCGATGGCGCTGGCCGCCCTCGCCAAGCCTGGTCCGGAACTGCAGCTGGCCGAGGAGATCCGCGCCATGGCTGGCGAATCGCTGGAAGCCGAGTTCCGCTCGACGCCGTTGCTCGGCATGCTTGGTGGTGGCGGTTCGGCGGCAGCCGGCCTGCTGGCGCCAGCCATGTCGATGATCATCGGCGCGCTGGGGAGGCGGCGCCGGCAGCCGGGTCGAACACAGGGGTAGGATTTTTGCGGGCGATGCCTCCGGCCAGAAGCCCCATGGCGGGAGAGGCCAGCACCCTGCCCAGCGCGATGGCCACCAGCGCCGATCCGCGGCCCCCACTGGGATGCGTTCACGAGCGTGCTCGACCAGATCAAAGCGCAGCTGATGAAACTTCTCACGCGCCCAGGCCATCTGGTGGAAGACCAGGACACGAGCTGGCTTGCGAACGCGGAAACGGACGCGCACGCGCACGCTCCGCCGCGTGGCTGAGAGCGGCCTCATGCACCTATCGAATCGCTTTGGGTCCCAGCTCCAGCCAGACAGGTGCTCGGCTTGTGCACTGTGTCCGGCCGGGAGGAGAAGCTGCAAACTGCGCGTCTAAGGCCCCGTCGCAGTGCCGCTGCAGACCTTGCCCAACCGGGGCCAAGGTGGCGTCGGCGACAACGCAGGTGAAGTGACCGCCTGACATGGCCGCGTAGCGGTCGTCAACTCCGGCTCAAACAATGTTCCTGTGTTCGTGGGCAGTGGCTACCCCGGCGCAATGAGGCCGGAGAAGGTCTTGCCCCGCCATGGGCAGTCCCGGCAGCATCCGCTTTGCCGAAGATCACCTCGACACCGTGGCCGGCAAGTTCGCCCAGGCGGGTTTCGCGGCTGCTTGACAGCGCGGCGCGCACGCTGGCCGACGGCTTTTTCGCGCGCTTCCTTTGGGTGGTGGCACCGCCCTCCGCGGGCGTTGGCTCGGCCGACGCTGGGTGTGCCGCTTTGCGGGGTGCGGCGGTGCCGCCGGCAGTGTGGGTCCTGCTGCTGCGTTGAGCCGCGGTGCCCCGAAGGCCGGGCTGTTTCTCGACTCGTCAAGTCCTGTAAGAGTCGTCCACGCGGTCGAGCATGCGTAGCGCTGCCGGCCATTCGGGGTGACGAACGGCGGCGCCGGCCTGCGCGTCGCCGCCCTCGAACTGCTGGCGGGTACGCGCCATTACCGCAGGCGGGATGCGGTTTAGCTGGCCAGCGGCCATGGCGCGCAGTTGCACGCCGGCGGCCACCTCGAACTGGTACAGCCGCACCCAGGCCCAGGTGATGCTGGGGCCGCACACCACCACGCCGTGGTTGCGCAGCACCAGGGTGTGATTCGCGGGCCCCAGATCCTCCACCAGCCGCCGCTTCTCGTCCTCGTCGAGCGCGATTCCCTCGAAGGCGTGGTACCCCACGCGCTCGTGAAACTGGCAGCCCTCCTGGGACAAGGGCACGAAATCCGTTTCCACCGCAGCCAGGGCCACGGCGTTGGGCGAGTGGGTGTGAGCCACGCACTGCAGGTCGGGGCGCGCTGCGTGGATGGCGGTGTGGATCACGGCGCCGGCGTGGTTGATGGGGTAGGGCGAATCGGCCGCCTTGTTGCCCGCCAGATCGATCTTCACCAGGTTGGATGCCCGGATTTCGTCATAGGCCAGCCCGAAGGCGTTGATGAGGATGTGTTCGGTGCCGGGGATGCGCGCGGTGATGTGGTTGTATACCTGTGAATCCCAGCCGTGGTGGCGCACCAGCCGATAGCAGGCCGCCAGCTCCACGCGGGTTTGCCACTCCAGCGCGGAACAGTCCTCGGGGACGGGACCGTACTCGATGTGCTGCAGCTCGATGGGATTGACGTGCATGGCGGGCTCTCGGGGCGCGTTCGTGACGTGTGCAGTGTAGCGGCTCCGGCGCCTCCGAGTCCCGAAGGGACCAGGCGCCCGCGGTGCCGCCCTTCGAAGTGACAAACGCGCTGCTCATGGCGCAACGGCGGCGCCGCAATTCGGCGAGCGCGGCCGATGAGCTCGAAGAGGCTTTCGGGGCGCTGCCCATCGCCATCGCGCCGGCCGATGCCCCTGCCGCGGTCCGCGCGGCAAGGCTTGCCTGCGCCCATGGGCTGTCGGTATCTGTCGCCACCTGTCTCGAACTGGCCCGCCAACGGCGCTTCGCCATGGCCAGCGTCGACGAAAAACTGTGCAAGGCCGTCAGCCCCGACGGGCTGGCGCTGGCGGACTGATCCACCCCGGGCCGCACCCGGCGCCCCGGGGTGAACCCCTCGGGGGCAGCCCGGTTCGCTACCGGCCGTCAGTCCACCTGGCGATCTCGCCCCGCAGGCGTTCTACCAGCGCCGGGCGAAGTTCGCGGGCCGGCAGGATGGTGTCCAGCGAGCCCACTGCAAGGGCGCGCTCGACGCTGTGCACCTGGTCGAATTCACGGCCCAGGGTGGTGCGCGCGTCGGCGTCGGCGGCAGCCAGGGCGGATTCGTAGGCTTCCTGAGCTACGCGGCGCTCGTGGCTGTTGCCCGTGCCCAGGGCCGCTCGTGCAGCCACCACCCGCGGATCGGCCAGGGCGGTGTCCTCCACGCGCCGGGCGAAGATCACCGCTGCCGCCGCGCTGCCGCCGATGACGCTGGCGTAGCTGCCCTGCAGGGCGCTCACATCCAGGCGCTCGGAGAGCCGTTTGGAGAACACCACGTAGGCGCCGCCGTGGTAGCGCGCGATGACGCAGAAGATCATCGGGCCGTCGAACTCCACCACCGCCCGCCCGATCTCGGCGCCGTACTCCAGTTGACGCTCTCGCAGCGATTCGGGTGAGCCGTCGAAGCCTGACAGGTTGGCCAGCACCACCACCGGGGCGATGCCGCTCGAGGCGCGGATGGCGCGTGCCACCTTGCGCGAGGAGTGGGGGAAGAGGGTGCCGCTCGCCCAGGTGCCGGGGCCGTCCACGGGACGTGGCCCGCGCCGCGGCAGGGGTGTGGACTCGATGCCGATCACGGTGACGGGCTGGCCGCCGAGCTGGCCGTGCATGGCCACCGCTGTCTCGCCGCCTGCCATGCCGCTCCAGCGCTCCAGCGGCGGGGCGTCCTGGTCGAGCACCGCCTCGATCACCGGCCGGATGGAGAAGGGCCGCTTGCGGCCGGGGTTACCGGTCTCGCTGAAGATCTCGCCCACGGTGGCGAAGCCGCCGCTGCCCGAGTAGGGCGCCGCGGTCACGTCGCGGGCGGCGGGATCGGCGCTGAGCGCCGCGCGCGCCAGCCGCTCGCCCGGGGCCACGTAGGTGTACTCGTAGTGGCGCAGCAGCAGCTGGTAGGCGCCGTACAGGTCGGGTGCCGTGTATTGCGCCTGGCCGTTGGGCTCCATGATGTCCAGGCCGCCGATGGCTTCATTGGTGGCGCCGGACACCGAGCCCGACACTTCGAGGGCCTGCTTGCCCGTGAGCACCATGTAGCCCCGCGGGGTCATGATGAGCGTGCCCTTGCAGTGCATGAGCATGGTGGCCTCGGCGTTCCAGTAGGACTGGGCGCCCACGCAGGGGCCGTCCACCAGCAGGTGCATCACGCCGCCACGGGCGGTGAATTCCACGATCCGCCGCAGCACCGCAGCGGTCCAGTCGAGGTTCTCCGTGCCCGAGTCGAAGGCGATCTTGGCGCCGCCCGACAGCGCCACCCACTCCACCGGCAGGCGCTGCTGCTCGGCGTAGTCGATGGCCGCCACCACGCGCCGGCATTCCGGCTCGCCCAGGGAGCCCATCTCCTTGGTGGGATCGCCGATCAGCAGCACCCGGCGCAGGCCCTCGGGGAAGCGCGGCGAACCGTTGGTGATGAGGCCCACCACCACATTGGCGCGGTTCTCGCCATAGGCCCGCCCCGGCACCGGCACCAGTGCGCCGCCGGCATCGTCCAGGTCCAGTTCCTCGAAGTGGCCGCGTTTCTCGGCCTGCGTGCCCTCGCGCATGGTGAGCCAGGCCACCAGTTCGTACGGATAGAACAGCCGGCGGCGCCGTGCCGTGAGCACCTTCTGCTCGTAGGCGGTGCGCACCGCCACGGGCCGGGTGCGCGGCAGCACCAGCTCCACCCGCGGTCCCAGGGTGATGGGGTCGCGCCACTCCACGGTAAGCTCGTGGGCCGGCTGGCCGTCGCCCAGGTCGAAGCGGCCCAACAGCGAGATCTTCTCCAGGCCCAGATCGAAGGTGGAGGGCAGCAGCCGCTCTGCGAGCGCGTGTAGCTGCTCGCGCCGGAGCGCCACCACCGGGCCGATGCACAGCGCCATGCGGTTCAGCGCCGGGGCCTTGGGGCCCGCGGCGCGCAGGCTCACCCGCAGCGCCTGGGCGGTTTCTAGGAACACCTGCTCGAAGGCCGGCACGCGTATGAAGTGGCCGTCCACCTCGGGGTCGAAGCGCTCCACCTCGGCCAGCGCCAGCATGCGATCGTCGCCAGGCGCCGAGGCGCGCAGCATCAGGATGCCGGGCGGGTCGGGCAGGCGCGACAAATTGAAGGCGCCGAAGCGCGACAGCTCGTGGGCTACCGGGCTGTCGGGATGACTGTCGCGCAGCCGTGCGTCCTCGCGCATGGCCGTGCCCTCGCGCACGTAGCTGCGGGTGCGAAGCTCGCCATCCTCACTCCACAGGATGGTGAAGCGTCCGCGGGGCGTAGCAGCGGCCGTTTCCAGGTCGGTGAGTTGTGGCGAGGCGAGCAGCAGCGCTTCCACCTCGGCGTCCTCGGGCAGCGCGGCGAGCGCTTGCGGCAATTGCGCCGAGGACGCCAGCAACAGGCCGGTCACGCCATGGCCGTCGCGCGTCTGGGCGCGGCGGCGGGGCACGGCGCCGGGCAGCGGGGGTTCGGCTTCCTGGGGCCCGCCGCCATGCAGGCTGGCCAGCAGGAGCGCCAGGGTGGCCTGGCCGTCCAGGGGCGAGTCGGGCGCGGTGAGCGCCCGCGCCAGCGCCGCGCGCGGCAGGGCCAGAAGTTGATCGTGCAACGCGGCGCGCTCGCCGGGCGCGGCGGCAGCCAGGCGCGCCAGGCCGCCCAGGGCCGCGGCGGCGTGCTCTTCCTGTTGCTGGTGGCGGGCCGGTTCGTCGAACCAGCGGTAGATCAGGTTCCACGCCGCGGTGGCCACCTGCAGGTCGAGGCGCTGCACGGCCTCGTTGGCGAGCTTCTCGAAGATCACGCGCTGTTCGGTGTCCCGTTGCACGGAGGGCGCATCGCCGGGATCGGGGCTGGACCGCGCCAGCCCGTGCAGCAGCGCCAGCGCCAGGCTGGGGGCGTCGCCGCGGTCCTGGTGGCGCGACTGGAACAGGCGCAGCAGGGCGATCTGCAGCGGCAAGCCGTCTTCCACTTCGGTAATGCCGTGCAGCTCGAGAAAGCGGTGCAGCCGGCGCACGAAGCGCGGCGACAGGCGTTCTTCTTCCACGTGCCGGTGGTGCACGAACCAGGTGAGCTGCTCCAGGCTGCTCTCGCGCGCGTCGTTGCGGGCGTCGTCGTAGGGGCCGGTCTTCCAGAGCTGCTCGAGGATCACGCCGGCGCGCAGCAGGCGCAGCAGGCGGCCGCGGGGCGGGGCGCTGTCGTGCTCCAGGGCCTTGAGGGCCTGAGCCGCCTCGGCCTCGGATACGTCGAAGCCCAGCAGCCGGCCCTCCAGCACGCGCAGCGGATCCACCGCCTCGGCGGCGGCCACCGTCGGCAGCTCCAGCAGCGCGGGCGCCGGCTCTGCCTGCTCGCCCGATTCCTCCAGCTCCACCAGCACTTCGCCCGCGGCCACCTGGCTCGCCACGCGTACGTGCACGGCGCGTACCGTGCCCGCGGAGGGCGCCTCCACGGCGCTTTCCATCTTCATCACTTCGATGGTCACCAGTCGCTGGCCAGCGCTCACGCGCTCGCCGGGCTGCACGTGCACCTGGGCCACGGAGGCGGGCAGGGGGGCGCGTACGCGCCCGTCGGAGACGCGGCGGAAGCGGTGAGCCACGCCCTCCACCTCCACGTACACCTCTGTGGCCGTGGGCACGTGCTGAATGGCGTAGCGGCGCCCGCCCATGTCGATGACGAGGGTGCGCTCGCCAGTGGAGCGGGCCCGCAGCAGGCTGGTCCACTCGCCGCAGCGCAGCCGCAACTCCTCGGGGCCCACCACCGACATCTCCACGCTCACGGGCTGGTGGTCCACCTGGTAGCGCAGCGCCACCGGGCCGGGCTCGGGAATGCTGCGCGGCAGGCCGCGCTGGGCCTCGGCCAGGAAGTTGGCGATGAAGCCGCGGCGCACCTGGCGATAGTCGCCCAGGGCGGCGGCGGCCAGCGCCACCGCCAGATGCGCCCGCGCAACGGGGCGCCGGCGCTCGGTGACATAGCCGTCCAGCCAGCGCGTGGACACGGGCGCCTGGCGGAAGGGCGTGTCCTCCAGCACCTCCAGCAGCAGCGAGCGGTTCGTGAGGCCCGACTCGAGCACGATCACCGTGTCGCGCAGCGCCGAGGCGAGCCGCACCAGAGCCTGCTCGCGGTCTTCGCCGCGGGCGATGATCTTGGCGAGCATGGAATCGAAGGCCGTGGGCACCTCGCCGCCGGCCTCGTAGCCGGAGTCCACCCGCACGCCGGGCCCCTGGGGCGGGGTGAAGCGCGCCAGCCGCCCGGCACGTGGCGCGAAGCCTTCGTCGGGGTCCTCGGCGTTCAGGCGCGCCTCGATGGCGGCGCCGCGCGCCGGCGGCGGCCCGGCCGGGTCGAGCGCCTCGCCGCGCGCCACGCGCATCTGCAGCTCCACCAGGTCCACTCCGAAGATCTCCTCGGTGACCGTGTGCTCCACCTGCAGGCGGGTGTTCATCTCCAGGAAGTAATAGGTCTTGCCGTCGGGCAGCAGCAGGTACTCGGCGGTGCCCGCGCCGGCGTAGCGGCAGGCCTTGGCCAGGCGGATGGCCGATTCGCACAGGCCCTGCTCCACCTCGGGGGTCAGCCCCGGCGCGGGCGCCTCTTCCAGCAGCTTCTGGTGGCGGCGCTGCAGCGAACAGTCGCGGGTGCCCAGCGCCCACACCGTGCCGTGGGTGTCGGCCAGCACCTGCACCTCCACATGGCGCGCCACGGGCACGAAGGCTTCCACGAACACCGCCGGATCGCCGAAGGCGGCGGCGGCCTCGGTGGTTGCACCCTGGAAGGCCGCCGCCAGTTCCGCGCTGCTGTCCACGCGGCGGATGCCGCGGCCGCCGCCGCCGGCGGAGGCCTTGAGCAGCACGGGATAGCCGATGCGCTCGGCGATGGCCTCGGCCACCCGCGGATCGGCCACCGGCTCGCCCGACCAGGGCGACACCGGCACACCCGCCTGTTCGGCGAGCCGCTTGGCCGCCACCTTGTCGCCCAGCATGCGCATGGAGTTGGCGCTGGGGCCGATGAACACCAGGCCGCGCGCGGCGCAGGCCTCGGCGAACTCGGGGCTCTCCGCCACGAAACCCCAACCGGGCCACACCGCATCGGCGCCGGCCTGCACGGCCAGGTCGAGCACCCGGGCGTGGTCCAGATAAGCGCTGCGCGGCTTGCCTTCGGTACCGGGCACCAACGCCTCGCCCAGGCACACGGCGCGCGTGGCCAGGCGCACGAAGGGCGCATCGGCATCGGCGTGGGTGTAGAGCGCCACCACGTCGAGCGGTTCGCGCCGCTCCCGCTGCCAGGTGCGGGCTGAGCGCATGAAGCGCACGGCGGCTTCACCGCGGTTCACCACGGCGACAGTGTGAAAGGGCCGGACGATCATTCGGGGGACTCCTGGGGTTCAGCCGGGAAGGACGGGGCCGCGGGCGGCGGCCGCCGGAAAAGAGGCGCTGCGCCCGCCAGAGGCGAGCCCAAGGACCGCCGCACGGGTACGCACCGCCTCAGACGGTGATGGCGAGGCCGCGGTAGATGCGGGCCCGGTAGCGGCTTTCCTGCGCCTCGGCGATGGGCGCGGCGGCCAGCAGCGCGGCGTGGGCGAAGCGGCCGTATTCCTCGGCCTGCTCGGCGGCGTCGCGCGGCTCCTCGCTGCGCATGCGCCGCGTGAGGTTCACCTGGTTCACCGGCACGTAGGTGTAGAGCCGCTCGTTTTCCACGCCCAGGGTGGCGGTGAGCGCGTGCAGCGTGGTCTTGACGAAGTTGGCCATGGCGAACTGCGCCGGGCTGCCGCCCACAGGCACGTCGGGGGAGCACAGGATGAGCCGGGTGTTCTTGAAAAGCGACACCCGCCGCGCCACGCGGAAGTGGTGCGTGAGATTGCCCTCCACCAGCTCGCCGAAGCCGGCGGCGTCGAGGTGGTCCTTGCCGTCGATGCCGAACAGCGCCCGCGGAATGGGCGTGAAGGGCGTGGAGATCACCGAGGCCGGGGCGCCGGCGCGGCGGAAGGCCTCGTCCATGCCCGCGTCCAGGTCGTCGCCCACGGTGAGGTAGGTGATGCGGTCGTGGCCCAGGGCGCGGTGCAGCGCCTTGCGGATGGCCTCGCCAGCGGCATCGGTGCGCGTGAGCATGAGGATGTTGCCCACGTGGCCCTCGGCGAGGAACAGGCGGGCGCATTCGGCGATGGGCTCCACCAGGTGCTCGCCGATCATCCACACCGTCTCGCCCTCCATGCGGCGCACCCGCTCGGGCCTGGCGCGACCGAACAGCTCGCGCTCGGTGATGGTGCGCTCCTGGTGCAGGCCGCCGGAGGGCTCGAAGGTTTCGCCGGAGATGGCGCGGTCGGCCATGAAGAACACGGTGGCCAGCGCCACGTCGGTCTCGGTGGGCATGCGCTTCAGGTGCAGCATGCCGAGCACGCCCTTGCGGATTTTCTCGGCCTCGGCGGCGATGGCGGTGGGGTCAACGAAGGGCTCGGGCGGCTCGGGCAGCGCGCGCGCCCACTGCTCGGCGGCGGCATGGGCGGCGGGGTCGAGCAGCAGGCAGCCGTTGCGCAGCCGCGCCACCAGCCGCAGCGCCATGGCGTTCGTCATCACGAAGCGCAGCGAGGAGTGCAGGGGCTCGTCGTCGGCGCCGCTGTCGCGCGCCGCCTGGGCGGCGAACTTGTGCAGCGCCTCGATGGCCCCCTCCTTGCCCAGCAGGCCCAGGTCGTTGCTGGCCAGGGCGGCGAGGATGTCCTTCACCGGGGTGCCGCCTTCCACCGCCCTGAGCACGGCGCCGTGCAACTGGTTGAGGCGCTTATTCTCGAGGATGAGCTTGGCGCGGCGGTCGAACAGCCCGGCCTTGCCGTCCTTGCCCTTGAGGCGCTGCCCCTCCACGGGACCGGGGGCGATGGCGTTGATCTGGATCTCGGGCCCCACGAAGCGCGCCATGTTTTCCACCAGCGCGCGCTGTCCGGCCTTGGAGACCGCGTAATCGGCGCGGTTGGGGTAGGGCACGGCGATGTACTTCTCGCCGCCGAAGTAGGAGCTGACGTTGAGGATGTAGCCGCTGCCCTGCTTCTTCATGAGCGGCACCACCTTCTCGATGAGCGAGTAGTTCGAGATAAGGTTGGCCTCGAGGGTGGCGCGCCACACCGCGGGGTCCATGTCCACCACCATCTGCTCGGCACCGGCCACGCCGGCGTTGTTGATGAGGAAGTCCACGCGGCCGAACGCCTCGAGCGTGGCGGCGAGCGCCCCGGCCAGCGAGGCCTCGCTGCCCACGTCCACGTCGGCGAGCATGCGCACCCGCTCCTGCGGGCGGTAGTAGCCGACGTCCTCGAGCTCGCGCACGATGGAATCGCGCATCTCGCGCAACTGATCCTCGCGGCGGGCGGTGAGCATCACGCGCGCCCCGGCGATGGCCAACAGCCGGCCGAGCTGCCCGCCGATGCCGGCCGAGCCCCCGGTGATGAGGGCCACCTTGCCCAGGTGCAGGCCCATGAGCGACTCGATCCAGCCGAAGCCCACGCGCGCCGAGCCGGTAGCGTCCACGATGGAGGCCGGCAGGTACAGGTTCACCTGGGCGATGCGCCGCTTGGTGTAGAGCAGCCGTGCGGCCTGGCTGGCGGCGAAGGCCAGCCCCTCCTGCTCGGCATTGCACCAGCGCACGATCTGGTTGGACCACTCGGCGCAGCGCCGCTCGCCGGCGCGCTCCTGGGTCTGGCTCTCGTCGCGCCACACCCGCGCCAGCTCTTCCACGGCTGCGCGCAGCACGTCGGCGTAGGCATTGCCCGCGCCGTCGTCGCCGTTGGACATGAACACCGCGCACGGATAGCTGCCCGCGGGCACGGTGTCCTTCCAGAAGCGCGTGAGCGCGCGGGCGATGGCGATGGCGCCGCACAGCTCGCCGCCCAGGAACGACTCCACGTCCGAGTCGCTCGCCTCGGCCAGCGGTGCCTGGTAGCGCCACGGCCCGAAGGCCGGCAGCACGATGGCGCCGTGCAGCACGCGATTGCTCGCATCGGACTGGCTCAGCAGCGCGGTGAGGGTCTCGGGCCGGCGGCGGTCGAACAGCACCGGGCGGATGCGCCGGTCGGCCTCGTCGTCCTGCAGCGCCGCCTCGGCGGCCTGCACGATTTCCTCCGAGCCCAGGCCCAGCAGCACCGTGGCGCCGCAGCCGGCCTGGATACGGGCGATGGCGAGTGCGTCGGTGACCTGGTCGCCTGCGGCCACCAGGATGGTGACGCCGGTGCCGTCCAGGGTGCGCAGCTCCGGCCGCGACACCCACGTGGACTGGGATTCCTGCGGCACCGCCATGCCGTTGGTCACTTCGAAGCCCTGGCTGCTGAAGGCGCGCGATTCGTCCGAGCCGAGGAATACCAGCGTGTTGGCCACGTCCTCCACCCCGGGCAGGTCCTTGTGGGGCGTGCCGTCCTCGCCCGGGCGCGACAGCGCCATGGTGTCGAGGAAGTCGGCGGCGGTGGTACCTGCCTCCACCTTGCGCAGCCGGTCCATGGCGTCGAACACGGTGCGGATGCGTTCGCTCTCGATGGGGCCGGGGAACACGGTGTTCACGCGGATGCCGCGCGGGCCGAGCTGCTGCGCCAGCTGGCGAGACAGGGCGTTGAGCGCCGCCTTGGGCACCACGTAGGCGGTGCGGCCGTAGTAGCGGGTGCGGGAGAAGATGGTGGACACATTGATGATGCTCGCGCCGGGCTGAAGGTGCGGGGCGGCGGCGCGCACCACGTTCCAGGTGAGGCCCAGCAGGTTGCCGGCGGCGTCGCGGGCGGTTTCGGTGTCGGTGGCGCCAGCGGCGCGCAGCGCCTCCAGCTCCTCGCGGGTGAGGGGCACGTCGTGCAGCTTCTGCTTGGGACCCGCCGAGCCGGCGTTGTTCACCACGATGTCGATGCGGCCGAGTTTTTCCATGGCGGTTTCCATGCCGGCGCGCACCTGACCTGGATCGGCGGCGTCGAAGGGCAGCACCAGCGCCTGGCTGGCGGGCATGCCGGTGCGCTTGAGCAGTCGGCGGCGCGCCTCCTCGAGCTTCTCGCGGTTGCGCCCCACCATGGCCACCTGGGCGCCCTCTTCCAGATAGCGCTGCACGATGGTCTCGCCGATGTTTCCCGCGGCGCCGGTGATCAGCGCCACTTTCCCGGCGAGCCGGCCCGAGGGCACGGCTGCGGCGGCGGAATCGGCGGAAGAGAGTCCTTTGGGAGTGCGCGGCATGCGGGCGATCCTCGGTGGGTGGGCATTCGGGGAGTGGGCGGCGTCACCGGGGTCGTGGACGGCCGGGGCACGCAAGGGATGGCGGAACAGGCATGTTTGGCCCGGCCGGCGCCTTGCTCGCCAATCAGACGAAACGTATCACGGCGTTTGTCCTAGTCAAGAGCAGGACGCCGGAGAGCCATGACGCGCGCATCACCTGCTGCGATGCGGCATGACGGGTGGCGCGGCTGGCGGCGGTGCCGGGCCGCGCAAGCCGGACGGCCAGGGGCACGCTCAGGCACCCAGGTCGATGGGGCCGCCCACCACGCCACGGTCCCGCAGGGCGCCGATCTGGCCGTCCGACAGGCCCAGCAGCGTGGCGAGCACTTCGTCGGTGTGCTCGCCAAGCCGGGGCGCGCCCCGCGGTGCCTCGGCAGACGTGGCGGAAAACTGCAGCGGCGAACCCGCTACGAGGCTCGGCCCGATGCCGGGCTGGTCCAGGGTGGCGAACAGCGGATTGGCCTCCGACACCCGCGGGTCTTCGTCCAGCAACTGGCGGAAGCTGCGGTACGGACCCCAGCACACGCCGGTGCCGGCGAAGGCGCTTTCCACCTCGGCCAGGGTGCGCGTTTCGAACCAAGGCGCGAGCAGCGCGGTGATGGCGTGGCGCACCCGGTAGCGCTCGCCCTCGCGGGAGAGGTCGGCGCCGAAGGCCTGGCCCAGGGAGCTCATGCGCTCGGTGGTGCCGGTGGCCTTGCACAGCTCGTCCCACATACGCCGTGTAAGGCCCACCACGTAGCAGTAGCGGCCATCGCGCAGACGGAATTCGGAACCGTATGCGCCGTACAGGTAGTTGCCCACGGCGAAGTGGTCCTCCTGGTTGACTTGCGCCTTGGCAAGCCAGCCCAGGTTGGCCACGGTGGCGAAGGCAATGTCGGCCAGGGGCACACGCACCAGTTGTCCGGCGCCGGTGAGGCGGCGGTGGCGCTCGGCCGCCACGATGGCCAGGGCGGCGGCCATACCCGTGAGCAGGTCCCACGCGGGCAGCACGTGATTGACCGGGTTCACCGCCACCTCGCCGTGGGCGGGCCCGGTGGCGAAGGGAAAGCCAGTGGCGCAGTTGACCGTGTAGTCCACGGCCGATGTGCCGTCGGCATTGCCCAGCACGTTCACCATGACGAGATCGGCGCGCCTCGCGCGCAGCTTGTCGTAGCTCATCCAGCCGGTGGCGGGCAGGTTGGTGCTGAAGATGCCGCCGCCCTCGCCGGGCGCTGCGATCAGACCTGTGAGCAGTTCCTGGCCCTCGGGCGAGCGCAGGTTCACGGCGATGGAGCGCTTGCCCTTGTTGAGGCCGGCCCAGAACAGGCTGCGGCCCTCGCGCGTCACGGGCCAGCGGCGTGCGTCCAGGCCGCCTTCCAGCGGATCGAAGCGGATCACGTCCGCGCCCAGTTGCGACAGGGTCATGCCGCAGGAGGGGCTGGCCACGAAGGCTGCGCCTTCCACCACGCGCAGCCCGGAGAGGATGTTGGTGTTCATGAATGCTCGCCCTGTGGCGCCGGTGCGCCGGTTGTGGAAATCGCCGCATCGCAACATCGGCGCCTGGTGGAAACATTCGATTGCACGGCCCGGGCGCGCGTTGTTACCCTTGCCCCGCCCGACGACCTTGCGACGGGCGTCAAGTGGAGGCTCGTATGCAGGCTTCGGATGCGGAGAATGCAGCAAGCGCGGGCACGGCGGAAGCGCGCTTGCCGCTTTCAGGGGTGCGGGTGGTGGATGTGGGCACCTTCCTGGCGGGACCGTACGCAGCCTCCATTCTCGGTGAGTTCGGCGCCGAGATCCTCAAGGTGGAGCACCCCATCGCGGGCGACCCCATGCGCCGCTTCGGCGTGCCCACCAAGCGCCACGACGCGACGCTGGCGTGGCTGTCGGAGGCGCGCAACCGCAAGTCCGTCACGCTCGATCTGCGCCAGGAGCAGGGCGTGGCGCTATTTCTGCGCCTGGTGGCCAAGTGCGACGTGCTGGTGGAGAACTTCCGCCCCGGCACGCTGGAAGGCTGGGGTATCACGACCGAGCGGCTGCGCGAGGCCAACCCGGGGCTGGTGGTGCTGCGCGTCTCCGGCTACGGCCAGAGCGGCCCCTACCGCCGGAGGCCGGGCTTCTCGCACATCGCCCACGCTTTCAGCGGGCTTTCGTATCTGGCGGGCTTTCCCGGCGAGACGCCGGTGGTGCCGGGCACCTCGCCCCTGGGCGATTACGTCTCCGGCCTCTACGGCGCCATCGGCATTCTCATCGCCCTGCGCCACAAGCAGAAGACCGGCCGCGGCCAGGTGATCGACCTGGGCACCTACGAGGCGGTGTTTCGCATCCTCGACGAACTGGCGCCCGCCTACGGCCTGTACGGCAAGGTGCGCGAGGCGGAGGGCTCGGGCAGCTACGTGGCCGTGCCCCACGGCCACTTCCGTACCCGCGACGGCAAGTGGGTGGCCATCGCCACCACCACCCAGAAGATGTTCGAGCGCTTCTGCCACGTGATGGAGCGCCCCGACCTGCTCTCGCCGGCGCTCTATGGCGAGCAGGCCAAGCGGCTGGCGGCGCGCGAGGAGGTCAACGCCCTGGTCACGGAGTGGGCCGCCTCGATGGACCGCGACGAGCTCATGCGCCGCTGCATCGAAGGGGAGGTGCCGGTTGGCAAACTGAACAGCATCGCCGACATCTTCGAGGACGAGCACTTCCAGGCGCGCGGCAATCTCACCGAGGTGGAGGCCGAGGGCATCGGCCCCGTGACCGTACCCTGCGTGGTGCCGCGCATGTCCGAGACGCCCGGGCGCATCACCAACCTCGGCCCGCCGCTGGGCAACGCCACCTACGAGGTGATGAACGGCCTGCTCGGTCTGAACGCCGACGAGATCGCGGCGTTACGCAAGAAACGCATTCTCTGATGCCGCGTGCACGGCGCACCAGGAGCACCCCGAAAATGGAACCTTCCGAAGCCCCGCAGCTTCCGCTCGCGGGCATCCGCGTGGTGGATGCGGCCACGGTGATCGCCGCGCCCTTCTGCGCCACCATCCTGGGCGAGTTCGGCGCCGACGTGATCAAGGTGGAGCACCCGGTGGGCGGCGATCCGTGCCGCGCCTTCGGCACGCCCACGGCGCGCAAGGACACGCTCACGTGGCTGTCCGAGGGCCGCAACAAGCGCTCGGTCACCATCGACCTGCACAAGGCCCAGGGCGTGCAGGTGTTCAAGGACCTGATCGCCAAGAGCGACATCCTGTGCGAGAACTTCCGCCCCGGCACCCTTGAGAAATGGGGCGTGGGCTGGGACGTGCTCTCCGGGATCAACCCGCGCCTGATCATGCTGCGCATCACCGGCTACGGCCAGACCGGCCCGTACAAGGACCGGCCCGGCTTCGCGCGCATCGCCCACGCGGTGGGCGGCCTGTCCTACCTGGCAGGCATGCCGCGCGGCACGCCGGTGACCCCCGGCTCCACCACGCTGGGCGACTATCTCTCCGGGCTGTACGGCTGCGCGGGCGTGCTCATGGCGCTGCGCTACCGCGACGAGACCGGCCGCGGCCAGTACATCGACATTGGCCTGTACGAGTCGGTGTTCCGCTGCAGCGAGGAGCTGGCGCCCGCCTACGCCATGTACGGCACGGTGCGCGAGCGCAAGGGGCCCCACATCGAGGTGGCCTGCCCCTACGGCCACTTCCAGACCCGGGATGGCAAGTGGGTGGCCATTGCCTGTACCACCGACAAGCTGTTCGAGCGCCTGGCCGATGCCATGCAGCGGCCCGAGCTCGCCTCCAGCAGCGTGTACGGCGAGCAGAAGACCCGCCTGGAGCACCGCCACGAGGTGAACGAGATCGTGCGCGACTGGTGTGGTGCCCTGACCCGCGCCGAGGTGCTCAAGCGCTGCTTCGAGAGCCGCGCGCCAGCGGGACCGCTCAACGACATCGCCGATATCTTCGGCGACCGCCAGTTCCACGCCCGCCGCAACCTGGTGGCCATGGACGAGCCCACCATCGGCGAAACCCTGATCGTGCCCAACGTGGTGCCGCGCCTGTCCGAGACCCCCGGCAGCATCCGCTCGCTGGGCCCGAAGCTGGGTGAGCACACCGAGGAGATCCTCGGCGGTCTGCTGGGCCTGGACGCGGCCGCCATCGCCGAGCTTCGCAAGCAGCGCGTGATCTGACCGCCGCTGCGCACCGGCCGCCGCGCCGCCAACCCGAGAGGACGCCATGAAGCTTCCCAACCACTTCTACCGCCCGCTCGCCGTGGGCGCCCCGGATCCGCTGCGCGAGCTGCCCGTGCGGCCCGAGCGCATGGTCCACTTCTTCCCGCCGCACGTGGAGAAGATCCGCGCCAAGCTGCCCGAGCTGGCCCGCAAGGTGGACGTGCTGTGCGGCAACCTGGAAGACGCCATCCCCATCGAGTCCAAGCAGGCGGCGCGGCGCGGTTTCATCGAGGCGGTGCGGGCGGCTGACCTGGGCGACACGGCGCTGTGGACGCGGGTAAACGCCCTCAACAGCCCGTGGATCCTCGACGACCTGTTCGAGGTGGTGGGCGGCGTGGGCGACCGGCTCGACGTGATCATGGTGCCCAAGGTGGAGGGCCCCTGGGACATCCACTACATGGACCAACTGCTCGCCCAGCTCGAGGCGCGCCACGGCGTGAAGCAGCCCATCCTCATCCACGCCCTTTTGGAAACCGCCCAGGGCGTAGCCAACGTGGAGGCCATCGCTACCGCCAGCCCGCGCATGCACGGCATGTCCCTGGGGCCGGCCGATCTGGCGGCCTCGCGCGGCATGAAGACCACCCGTGTGGGCGGCGGCCACCCCTTCTACGGTGTGCTGGCCGATCCCGATCCGGGCAAGGCGGAGCGCACCTTCTCCCAGCAGGACCTGTGGCACTACACCATGGGGCGCATGGTGGACGCCTGCGTGGCCGCCGGCATCCGCCCCTTCTACGGCCCCTTCGGCGATTTCGATGACGACGCGGCCTGTGAGTCGCAGTTCCGCAACGCCTTCCTCATGGGCTGCGTGGGCGCCTGGTCGCTGCACCCGGGGCAGATCACCATCGCGCGGCGCGTGTTCAGCCCCGACGTGAAGGAGGTGCTGTTCGCCAAACGCATCCTCGAAGCCATGCCCGATGGCACCGGCGCGGTGATGATCGACGGCAAGATGCAGGACGACGCCACCTGGCGGCAGGCCAAGGTGATGGTGGACCTGGCGAAGCTGGTGGCGCGCAAGGATCCCGAGCTGGCCGCCGCCTACGGACTGTGACATGCAAGGCAAGACCGACCCCGGCCGCTTCTTCGAGGACTTCCGCCTCGGCGAGACCATCGTCCACGCCACGCCGCGTACCGTCACCGAGGGCGACGTCTCCAATTACATCTCGCTCACCGGCAGCCGCTTCGCGCTGCACAGCGCCGACACCTTCGCCCACGCGCTGGGCCTGCCGCGCGCGCCGGTGGACGATCTGCTGGCTTTCCACCTGGTGTTCGGCAAGACCGTGCCGGACGTGTCGCTCAACGCCATAGCCAATCTGGGCTACGCCGCCTGCCGCTTCGGCGCGTACCTGTATCCCGGCGACACCGTGGCCACCACCTCCACGGTGATCGGGCTCAAGCAGAACAAGGATGGCAAGACCGGCAACGTGTACGTGCGCTCGGTGGGCACCAACCAGCGCGGCGAAACGGTGCTCGACTACTGCCGCTGGGTGATGGTGCGAAAGCGCAGCGACGCCCAGGCCCCGGAGCCCGTGGTGCCCTCGCTGCCCGAGTCGGTGCCCGTGGCCGAACTCACCGTGCCCGAGGGGCTGCGCATCCAGGCCTACGACACCGCCCTCTCGGGCAGCCCCTGGTTCTGGGAGGACTACCAGCCCGGCGAGCGCATCGACCACGTGGACGCCATGACCCTGGAAGACGCCGATCACATGTCCGCCGCGCGCCTGTACCAGAACACCGCGCGCGTGCACTTCAACCTGCACGTGGAAAAGGCCGGCCGGTTCGGCAAGCGCATCGTGTACGGCGGCCACATCATCAGCATCGCCCGCGCCCTGTCCTTCAACGGCCTGGCCAACGCCCTGCGCATCGCCGCCATCCACGGCGGCCGCCACGTGGCGCCGTGCTTCGGCGGCGACACGGTGTATGCGTGGTCGGAAGTGCTGTCCGCCGAGCCTCTGCCAGGCCGCGGGGATCTGGGCGCCCTGCGCCTGCGGCTGGTGGCCGCCAAGGACCGGAGCTGCGCCGGTTTCCCCTACAAGGACGCCCAGGGCAACTACGACCCGGCGGTGGTGCTGGACTTCGACTACACCGCGCTGGTGCCGCGGCGGGGGTAGGGGCCGATTTTTCCGGGCCATGCCCCGGCGTGGCCTGGCGAGCGTTGCGGCCGGCAACCAGCGCTGCACGCGTGCGGCAGGCGAAATGAGCCCTGGTTCTTGTGTGTGCGTTTGTCCGGGGCGGAGGAAGCATGACGAACAGGGTGAGCTACCGCGACACATGGGACGCTGCTGTCGAGCGGCAGCAAGCCGCCGCGGGCCGCGAACTGACCGGACACGAAGTGCAGCGCCTGGGGGTGGATGTGTTCATCGATTTCCTCCACGCCGGGCGTGTGGACGAACTCTCGGCCGCGCTGCACGAGGGAGAGGAACCCCGTCAGATGGTGAGCAGCTTCGACCTGATCCGGTGGGTCAGAATGGAACTCGAGGAGGCTGGCCGTGCGGAGGCGATCGATGATCTGTACCGTCCACTGGTGCGCGGCCGGATTCGCAGCTTCTGGAAGGCATGGCGTAACGCCGAGGCCGGGGACTGGGGAGGCATGGCGAGAGCCGCGGAAGACAAGGGCGAGGCGATGCGGCTGCTGGATGACTGGCTAAACGCCATGCATCGGCTGGGCAAGACCGCGCAGAGGGATCGGCTGCTGCAGGAGGTCCGCAAGCTGCACGCGAACGAGCGGGCGCCGCTGCCTCCGCTGAGCGAGCAGCCCATGACCGGGGAGCGCTTCTGGGCGCTCTTGGAGGCAGCAAGCAGCGGGGCGGCGGACATGGCGGGCTTCCTGGATGCGTTGGAGCAGGGGCTGCTGGCCTGCACGGGCGAGGCACTGGTGGCGTTCCAGAAGCACCTGCAGACTGCTGTTGCACAGTTGGCCTCTCACGATCTCTGGGCGTTGGCGTACCTGGCGCGCGGCGGCTGCTCCGACGATGCCTTCGACTACTTCCGCGCGTGGATCGTGGCGCAGGGCCGCGAAGTCTTCGAGGCCGCGCTGCGCGGCCCGGAGGATCTCCTGGGCGCTGTTGCGCTGGAGGGCAACCTGCAGTGCGAGGAACTCATGTATGCGGCCGGGGAGGCCTACGAGCGGCGAACGGGCAAGCCTATGCCTGGCGTGCGTGGGCCCAGGACCGTCTGGACTGGGCGGAAGTGGAGAGAGGACAAGCTCGAGCAGTCGCACGCCGGCCTGCTGGCGCTGCTGGAGGCGCAGCGCGTGCAACGAACCGCGCCCTCGCGGGGCTGATGTCGACCGCCAGGGGTCGACGTCTCTGGCTGTCACCCCGCTGCACTCATTGCGCCGCCCGTTTTTTGTTTCGGTCGTCCTTTGCGCGGCTGTCTACCCGCGGTAGCTCGTCCGTGGCCATGCTGGCGGCCCCCGCCCTCACGGCACCAGCACCAGCGGCACCGTGGCGCCAGCCGCCTCGATCACGCGGTGGCTTTCGGCGGCGTCGGCCAGCGGGAACGTGCGCGCCGGCTTGACCGTGAGCCAGCCCTGTTCCAGGGCGCGGAACACGTTGGCCGCCATCTCTTCCCGCTGCGCCGCCTCGCGCACATAGTGGAAGACGATGGGGCGTGACAGGCTGCTGGATCTCGCCGCCAGGCGCGACACCTCGAAGGGCGGCACCGAGCCCGAGGATTGGCCGAAGTTCACCAGGTGGCCGCAGTAGTCGAGGCAGTCGAGGGAGCCGGCGAAGGTGTCCTTGCCCACGCCGTCGTAGGCAACGCTCACGCCCTTTCCATTGGTCAGTTCTCGAACCCGCTCCACCACAGTCTCGCGCTTGAAATGGATGCGGTGGTGGCAACCCGCGGCGGCGGCGGCGCGGTCCTGCTCGTCGTCGGCCACGGTGCCGATGACCGTGGCGCCCATGTGCGAGGCCCACTGGCACAGCAACTGGCCCACTCCGCCCGCCGCCGCCTGCACGAGAATCCATGACCCTGGGGTGAGGTGATGCACACGCCGCAGCAGCATCTCCACGGTGAGGCCGCGCAGCAGCGCCGAGGCCGCCACCTCGTCACTCACTCCGGCGGGAATCCGCAGCAGTTGCGCCGCATCGATGACACGCTCCGACGCATACACCCCGTAGGCGCCGGTGACGTAGGCCACGCGCTCGCCCACCTTCCAACGCGTGACCGCGGAGCCGCATTCCGTCACCACCCCCGCCGCCTCGATGCCGGGGATGCCCGGCAGCTGCAGCGTCTTGTAGAGGCCTGAACGGACATACACGTCGTGGAAGTTCACGCCGATGCTGGTGTGCCGCAGCCGCACCTCGTTCGCCCGCGGCGGCCCCACCGGCACCTCCTTGATTTTCAGAACCTCGGGTCCGCCGTATTGCTCGATCACCACCGCCTGTGCCATTCAGAAGTCCTCGTCTGGTCGCAAATCGTTCCCGGGGAATCGTTGAGAACGCTATTGTCATGGGATACTTTCGATCGAAATTCACTGCCGCCTCGCGCCCGTGGCTGCCCCCGAATCCGACTGGAAAACATCGATGATCATTCTGCACCATCTGAACAACTCCCGTTCCCAGCGCATCCTGTGGTTGCTCGAAGAGTTGAACCTGCCCTACCGGGTGGAGCGTTACCAGCGTGACGCGAAGACCAACCTTGCCCCGCCGGAGCTGCGCGCCATCCATCCGCTCGGCAAGTCCCCGGTCATCCAAGATGGCGACCTGGTGCTCGCCGAATCCGGCGCCATCGTGGAGTATCTGGCGGAGCGCCACGGCAACGGACAACTCGTCCCGCCGCGCGGCACGCCCGAGCACATCCGCTACCTCCACTGGCTGCACTTCGCGGAGGGCACCATCATGCTGCACCTGGTGGGGCGGCTGTATCTCACCCGTGTGGGCGAGGCCGCCAGGGCCATGCAGGAGCGTGTGGAGGCCATGATCCGGGCGGAGCTCGACCTGGTGGAGGCCGAATTGGGCCGCAGCGCCTGCCTCGCCGGCGAGGCGTTCAGCGCGGCCGACGTGCAGATGCTGTTTCCCCTGGAGTTCGCCCTGTACGCCGGTCTCGCGGGGGACGGGCTCGTGAGGCTTCGCGAGTATGTGGCGCGCATGCAGTCGCGTCCTGCCTATCGCCGCGCGCTGGAGGCCGGCGGGCCGTACGCCTTCGCGAATCCGTGACCTTCCCGCGCTGGCGGGCGAAATGCCACACGGGCGCCTCGCGGATGGCAGGGGCGTTTAGCCCCCGCTAAGTACGGTACCGGCTGCAACAACCGTAAAGCGCGTCGCCGGCTGGCCGATTGCACGAGAGCGCGCCATTGCCTTGCGTAGGCTGATCGCCTCCGGTGGGTGGCTAACCGGCTATTGGCCCCGGGACGGCAGTGAACCGTCGCCGGGGCCCACCAAGCCACAGTTCAATCGAGAGAAAGCCGCCGTTGGGCGGGAGGCGGCGTCGGCTTGCGCTCGGCCTGAGAATGGTTGCCGTAGGTCGGCCAAGTGGGTGCATAGTCGACGGCCTGATCACCCCAGGCGTCCCAGCCGTCGCGGCCACCGCGTGCGAACAATTCCAGAAAGGGCCCGGGACTGCACGCCTCGATGAGATCGTAGGTCTCGTCGGGTTTGCGCGAGTGCTCGCGCTTGATGGACTTGATGATGTTGACTTGCCGGCGGCCGGGCGGAAGTGTGCGAGCATTTTTGCCACGAACGCCGAACAGTACAAGCTCGGTGACGTTCCTGAAATAGAAGCCCACGCCGCGCCCGTCGGGGCCGCCATCCTTGCGCACCTTGTGCCAGACGATGTTGCTTTTGTAGTGGAACCCCCATGCGTGCATGACTGCCAGACCTTCCGGCAGCAGCGCGTTGGGCACCCAGAGGTAGAGATGGCATACCTCAGCCGCTAGATTGGTCACCGGCAGCGCCTTAATGTCGTCGAGCGTCATGGTGGAATAGCGCGATAGTCGCTTGTGCTCCGGCGCCATTTTCCCCGTGCGATTCTGAAACTGCCATGGAGGGTCGGCGAGAATCGTGCCGTAACGCCGCGATCCGTACTGCGCAAGCAATTCGCGCGCGAACAACTTGGTCGTGTTCATTGCGGCTTCCAGTCCGAGATCAGTTCCGGGGTGATGCCGAAGACCAGCACGGGGCATCCGCCATTGCGGTTGGCATTCAACCTGTAGAGCAGTTTACCCATCCAGGTGGTGCTTGCGCCGTATTTGGGCATTACTTGCAGCTGCTTGAACACCGCGTTGAGTGACTCGCTGCGGGTCAGCAGCACGGCGGCGCTGATCACCCCGCATTCGTGAAATGCCCTGAACGCATAAAGATCGCGCTCGAAGGTCTGGTCCTTGGAATTCCACTCCAGGTCAAAGGCCACCTGGTTCTTGACGTAATCCGCTTTGTATCCGTCGAGAAACGCCGCAACGTTCTTCGCAATGGTGCGCGTCACCGGCTTGTATTTCGCCTCGTCTTTCACTTCAAGGGTGACCAGCAGGTCACCTTTGATGCGAGTCTCGAACCAGCCCTTGGGGCGCAGTAACGCCGACACCTGTTTCGGAATGAATGGTGAATTCGTTGCCGCCCAGCGCCAGGATGTCCTGGGTGGTGAAACGGAATCCGCGCAACGCGTCAAGCAGCTCCTCGTATTCCTCCCTGCAACCGCTCGCCAGAACTTCAGCAGCGTGGCGGAAGCTATGCACTTCGTACAGGCGTTGCAGGTCGGAGGGTACGAACCGTGACTGCGAAGTTGCCATGCGATGGTCACGCGTGGACGTTCATGAGAGCGGGAGTCCGCATGCCTTTGAATGTATCAGGGAACGGAGCGGGGGACCAATTCGCCTGAAAAGAGGCCGAGCGTCGCGGCGATACCACCTGCATTGCCCTGCCTCTCCAGCCTGGCCGCCGCTTGCGTCTTCAGCGCGCCGCCCACTCCTGATACAGCTCGTCCCTGGTGCGGATGCCCACCCGCGGCAGAGCGTGGTTCACCACGTAGGTGGCGCCGGCGTGGGTGTTGTCCCACATGGCCTGGTGGGCCTTGGGCAGATCCTCCCAGGGCACCACGGTGGGCGGGGTCACCTCCAGTTGGCCGGCGGCGATCATGTCGTTCATGCGCGCCACCTCGAAGGCGTTGCACAGGTGGGTGCCGGCGATGGCGGCGGTGGGCATGAGGATGCGGCGCTGGCGCATCCACACCTGAGGTGCGTAGAAGGTGTAGCGGCGCTCGCCCATGTCCTCGCAGTACACCACGCGGCCGATGAAGGGCTTCACCAATGAGGTGGACGCCGCCAGCGCGTCGTGTCCGGCGCGTTCGATGATGAGGTCCGGATAGCCGCGCGGGTTGTCGGCGGAGCGCAGCGACTTGCCCACGGCCGAGCCGAAGGGCTTCATGGTGCGGTCCTGGAAGTCGCGCACCGCCTCCTTGAACTTCATGGTCTCGCGCTTGGCATCGGGCAGCGGCGGCAGCGCCTCGGGCCAGTCGAAGTCGGCGCCTTCCTTGCGGCGGATCTCCTCCAGCGACACCACGCCCTTCACCGCATCGCCGAAGCCCAGGGACTGCACGAACTCGCGCTGGGCGTCGCTGGTGGTGGCCACCACCAGCCGCCCGCCCAGCGCCCGCACCGCCTCGATGGCCTCCAGGCCCACGGCGTCCACGAGCTCTTGCGTGCCGGCGCCGTAGTACAGCAACACCGCTTCGCCGGCGCGCAGCCGCGCGCGGCGCAGCATTTCCTCGGGGCTGGCGCTGCCGCGCTTGCCCACGAAGGAGAACCAGTAGCCGCTGGTGGCGCCGTAGAAGGTGAGGGTGCCGCCGTCGCCCAGCATCTGGAAGGAGCGCGGGAAGGCCTCCTGTCCGGCGTGCGAGACGGCGTAGTCCGCCAGCCGGCCGCTGGTCTGGGCGCGCATGGCCTCCAGCAGGCCCTCGCCCTGGCGTTCCCACGCGGCGATGGCCTCGGCCCCCGCGGGCACGGGCGTGAAGGCGTTGGCCCAGCGCGGGTCCTTGCGGTTGATGGCGCCGGCGGCGCCCTGGGTCTTCACGTAGGCCGCGCGCTCGTCGTTGGATACCAGCCCCACGGCGGTGAGGCCGTTGCGCGCGGCGCTCTTGAGCGCCTCGAGGCCGGTGCCGGTGGCCGCGCCCTCCACGAACACGGTACGGCCCGGCAGCACTTCCAGGGTGGTGAACAGCGCCCGCACCACAGTGCCCAGATTGAGCACATAGGAGCCCGCGGCCTCGAGCGTGAGATCGGGCGGCAGCGGGTGAAGCTGCGGCCCCTGCACCAGCAGGAACTGCTGGTGGCTGCCCGTGTCGGTTTCGTAGCCCTGGATGGAGAAGCCCGCGTACATGGGGTCGCGGCCGGCCAGCGGCGAAAGCAGGTCGCTCTGGCCGGAGTAGATGGTCACCAGGTCGCCCACCTTGAGGCGGCCTTCGCGCTTCACCTCCGAGCCCATGGCCGCCACCAGGCCCACGCCGCCCGAGCCCGTCACCTGGTAGTCCAGGTCGTGGTTGTCAAAGGGCGTGACGGGAATGCCGGTGATGGCCCAGATATCGTTGAAGTTCACCTCCGAGGCAAGCACGTACACCAGAGCCTCGTTGGGACCGGGCCGCGGCACGGGCGCGATGATCTCGCGCTCGGCATCCTTCGGCAGTCCGTGGGCCAGCGCGCCGGTGACCGGGTCCTTGATGACGGCGTGGCCGTACTGCCAGTCGGGCAGGGGCGTGAGGCCGGGATAGAAAGGGCTGCCCACGGGCAGAAGCCGGCCCTGGGACTGCAGTTGCGCGATGCGCTCGCCCTCGGGGGCGGTGGCGCGCCGCGTGGGAAGGGGCGCGGCCTTTTTGTCCAGGAAGGCCTTGATGCCCGCCTTGCCGCCAGCGGGATCCACCACCGCCTCGGCGAACAGCCGCGCCTCGCGCTCCAGGCCGGCGTCGATGCCGCGCGTCCAGCCCGTGCCGAGCGCGTCGAGGATGCGTCCGGCTGCAGCGGTGCGGCCCACCTTGTCGGCCTGCAGCAGCAGCCGCTTCACCTCGGCATCGGCCAGCGCCGCGTCCATGGAGGCCCGGCCCGGAGACTGCCACGCGCCCGTGGCGGCCTTGCGCGCGGCGAAGGTCTTCGCCACCAGCCCGTCGCCCGCGGGCGCTGCCAGGTATTCGTGGGCCAGGCGCGTGGCCAGGCTCACCACGTCCTCGCCGTCGCCGGCCAGCGCCTGCACCAGCCCGTCGGCGGCCACTTCGCCGGCGGACACGGTGCGCCCGCCCAGCACGATCTCCAGCGCCCGCACCAGCGGCGAGGGGTGCCCCGCGGCCTCCAGCAGCCGGGGCAGGCGCTGGGTGCCGCCGTAGCCGGGCAGCAGGTTCAGGCGCACCTCCGGCTGGCCGAAGGTGGCCAGCGGCTCGGCCACGCGTACGTGGCAGGCCATGGCGAACTCCATGCCCCCGCCCAGGGCCACGCCGTTGATGGCGGCGATGGCGGGCTTGTCCATGGCCTCGATTTTCCGGAAGGCCAGGTGGGCGTTGTTGGGCAGCGGCAGCGCCTCGTCCAGGGTGCGCACGTCCTCCAGCATCTGGCGGATGTCCGCGCCGGCCACGAAGGACGCCGTGCCCTGGCCGGTGAACACCACGGCCTTCACGTCGGCGCGCCGCGCCACGTGGTCCACCACGATATTGAGTTCGTCCAGGGCGCGTTCGTTGAGCGCGTTCACCGGCGGGTTGGTGACCGTCACCAGGGCGATGCGCGCGTCCGGCGCCACGGCGTGGTACTGGATGCGGAAGTAGCGGAAGTCCTCGAAGAGCTGCTGCTCGTCGGCCACCTTCTGGCGGGCCGTCCACTCGGCGATGGCGGCGCGCAGTTCGGGGATGGACTCGGGATTGCGCAGCGTGGAGGTGTCGCCCACGTCGGTGCCCTCCACCAGGGCGCGCACCATGCGGCGCATGTACTTGCCGCTGCGGGTTTCGGGGAACTGGGTCACCTCCACGAAATCCTCCGGCACGGCCACGGCGCCCTTCTCCTGGCGCACGGTCTCGATCAGGCGGCGGCGGTCGTCGGCGGAGAGCTTGCGCCCGGGGGCGGGCTTCACGAAGGCAAGCGGCGTGAGGCCCTTCTGGGCGTGGGGCGCACCCACCACGATCACGTTGCCCACGGGCGAGTCGGGGTTGACCTGCTTGTCGCGCAGGATGGCGCCCTCGATCTCCTCGGTGCCCAGGCGGTGGCCCGAGACGTTGATCACGTCGTCGGAGCGGCCGTGCAGGCTGAAGCCGCCGTCGTCGTACTTCACCGCGAAGTCGCCCTGGGTGTAGGCGAAGCGGCCCTGCCAGCGCGTCCAGTAGGTCTTGGCGTAGCGCTCGAAGTCGCCCTTCCACGAAGCGGCCACGCCGCGGCCTTCTACGCGGAAGCCGGCTTCGTCGCCCCAGATGGTGCGCGCCAGGTAGGGGTAGGGCGCGGCGATGACGATCTCGCCCTTCTCGCCCAGCTCCGCGGGGCGCGCCTGCACCCGGCCCGAGGCATCGGGTTCGCCCTCGGGCAGCCACACGTCGCCCATGATCCAGGGCAGCGGGTAGGTGTGGGCATCGGCGCGCAGCGGGAACTCGCCGTTGCCGAAGAAGTGCGACCACACGATGCCGCCGTGCTCCGTGGCCCAGTAGGAGTTGATGTACCACGGCGTCACCAGGTCCATCCCGAAGGCCTGCACGGACGGCGAGGTGGGTTCGGCGCAGAAGGTGGCCACGCGCAGGGAGTCGCGGCGGTACTGCTTCACGTCGGCCACGTTCTGCGGATCGGTCATCACGGACTTGAGGAAGGTGACGCCAGCCTTGAAGATCTTCACGCCGTAGCGCTCGATGATGCTGGCGAAGCGCCCGGCGCTGGGGAACACGGGCGCCCCTTCGCCAATGACGGTGGTCACGCGGGCGGCCAGCGCGCCGCAGATCATGTAGGACTGGCCGGTGATCCAGCCCGGGTCGGCCACCACGTAGATGGTGTCGCCGGGCTCGGCGTCGAACACCACGCGCATGGTGTGCGCCACGCCGGCGACATAGCCGCCGTGCACGTGCACCACGCCCTTGGGCTTGCCGGTGGAGCCGGAGGTGTAGATGAAGAACAGCGGAAACTCCGCGTCCACCGCCTCGGGCGGGGCCGCCGCCCAGAGCGCCGCCACGAAGGCGCGGTCATCCAGGGCGAGCAGCGCCGCCTCATCGGCCACGGCGTGCCCGGCGCGCCGGGCCGCCTCCAGCAGCGTGGCCAGTCCGGCACCGGTGAGCTCGTGGGCCCAGCGGTCGCGCTCGGGCCGCCACACCAGGTCGGGCTGCGCCGTGTGGCGCACCACTACCACCGCCTGCACGCGCGGCGGCGTGGCCACCAGCGCGGAGGCGATGGCGGTGCGGATGCGGCTCGCCTCGGCGGCGGGCAGCCCGCCGATGGCCTCCAGCGCCCGGCCCACGCCGCGCATCACGTCGGAGCGCTCCAGGGTGATCTCGCCCTCCACGGCCTTGCGCGCGCCCGCCAGGATCGCCTCGCGCAGCGTGCCCGACAGGCCCAGCGTGCCAGCCGCCTTCTCCACCTGGGCCACAGCCACCTCGGCGGGCACGTAGGCGTCCAGGGCCGGGTCGGTGTAGACCTCCTTGAAGGCCACGATCTGGGCGTTGCGGTAGCCGCCGTCGGCGGTGATCACCACCTTGGCCCCGGCGTTGTGGATGCGGTCGGAAAGGGTCTTGTCGCTGAAGCCGCCGAACACGGGCGTGTAGACGATGCCCAGCCGCTTGCAGGCCTCGGTCCAGAACACCTGCTCGGGAATGTTGGGCATGTTGATGGCCACCCGGTCCCCCCGCGCCACGCCCAGCTGGCGCAGCGCCAGGGCGCACTTGGCGGTCTCCAGCAGCAGCTGTTTGCGGCTCACGGCATAGGACACCACCGGCCCCCCCCGGCCGCCGTCCAGGGACTGGTCCCAGCGGTCGCCCTCGAACCACAGCGCCGGTTCGGCGCCATGGCCGGCGAGCACGTGGCGGTCCACCTCGTTGAAGCAGGCGTTGGTGAGGCCGCCGG
The DNA here is from genome assembly GCA_020248405.1 of Rhodocyclaceae bacterium. GTDB lineage: Bacteria > Pseudomonadota > Gammaproteobacteria > Burkholderiales. Next base: position 28,675 of record JADCHQ010000029.1, read on the forward strand.
AGAACCAGCGGTAGAAGGGCGCCTCGGCGTCGTCGAAGGCCTTGCGCCAGGGGGCGTGGCTCTCGGGCCAGGCCGCCTTCACCGGCGCGGCGGTGGCGGCGTCCCATCCGGTCCATGCGCCCTGGGACTGGTCCCAGTGCAGCCAGGCGCCCGCCGGGCCGTGGTCGGGAAACAGCCAGTGGACCTCGCGCTTCGCGATCGCCCCATGGAAGGCCCCCGGGTCGGCCAGGCAGGCATCCCGGGCCGTCTGCCACCGGGCGCGTGAGGTCAGCGGATTGACCCGCGCCTGCTGCGGGGAGACCGGAACGAGGCCTTGCGAAGCTTCGGTGGCGGGGGCGATGCCGGCTGAACTCATGGAGACTCCTCGGAGGGGCTGGTGGGGCGTACGAGACGGGTGATGCCCCGGAGGCCGAGGCGCTGCGAAGAACTGCGCATGGACCGGGGCGGCGCGGGAATGTTCCGGTTGTCCTACGCCGCACGCATGACGGTGGACACTGCCGCCGCGGGGTGGGTCAGGTGACGCGGGCGGTGGCGCGCATGCACACCACGCCGTCGCTGCGGCGCGTCTCCAGGGCGAACCCCCCCTCGGTTGGTGCGCCGCGCAATTCGAATGGCGCGAGGTCGAAGATGGGCGCCTCGCTGCGGAACTCGAAGCCGCTGAGGGGGCGGCTGGCGCGCGACTCGGCCATACCCGCCAGCAGCACCGCCTGCAGCGGGCCGTGCACGATCAGCCCCGGATAGCCCTCAACCTGCCGGCACCAGTCGCGGTCGAGGTGGATGCGGTGGGCATTCCAGGTGAGGGACGAGAAGCGGAACAGCAGCGCGCCGGCGGGCGTGACGAGATCGCCGAAGCCGCCCGGCGGCAGGGGTTCGGGGTCGCGCACCGGCGGCGCCGCCACCGGATCGCCGAAGCCGCGGTAGACGATGTCCTGCTGCTCCTCGATGCACAACGCATCGCCCTGGGTGATGCGCACGTCCACGGTGGTGAACACCAGCGCGCCGGTGCGGCCGCTCTTGGAGATGATGCTGGTGATGGTGCGGGTGAGGGCGGCGGGTGCGCCGACGCGCAGCGGCGCGTGGAAGCGCATGCGCGCCCCGGCGAACATGCGCCGAGGCAGTTGCACCGGCGGCATGAAGGCGCCGCGCTTCTCGTGGCCGTCCTCGTCCAGGCCCGAGAGCGGAATGAGCGCGGGAAAGTGAAACCAGTGCCACAACGCCGGCAACCTTGCCCCGTCGCGGAACGCGGCCGGGTCGCGCCCCAGGGTTACCGCCGCCTGGCGCGGCGGCGCCGGGGCGATGAAGTCCTCGACGGTCTCGGTGCGGCCGATCCAGGCCGAGTAATCGGGGTCGGGGGTCTGCACGGTGCAGCTCCAGCGGGTGTCTGGGACAGGCTGGAATCGTAACCCGGCATGGCCGGGGAAGGGCCACCGCGGCACCGGGCGGGGGGCGGGCCTTTGCCGAGTCTCAGGGTTACGGCTAGCCTGGAGGCGCTGCTGGGGTAGCCGCCACCTCGAGCCGCTGGCGTACCAGCGCCTGCCCGCCCTGATCGTCGGTCCACTCGAATTCGAACTCCCCGCCGCGGTCGGCGCGGAACGGGAACTGCAGCAGCGGGTTGGTGGACACGGCGGGCCGCAGCGTCGCCTCGAACACCAGCTCGCCCTCGAAGACGCAGCGAAAGCGGGTGACGATGTGCCGCGGGATCGTCACGCCCATGTGGTCGGCGCGCAAGCCCGAATCGTTGGGGTGTTCAACCTGGGCGCGGATCTCGATGATCTCGCCGCGCCGTGCGGCGGCCGGCATGCGCACGCGGGCGCGGCCCATGCGGCTCATGGCGCCCCACCGCGCGCCGCAGCCTGCGGGCAGGAGCGCCCGGGGTGGCTCACCCCCCTCACAACCCGCACCCCGCGTTGGTCACTTCCACCTCGGCGGCGGCGGTCCACAGGGTGCCGTCGTTCATTTCGGCCACGGCCTGGATGCGCTGCGAGGCCGACAGCCGGATGCGGCAGGAGACCCGGGCGAGGCCCATGGCTGGCGTGAGCCGGAACTCGATCACCCGGGGCTGGTTGTTCCTTTCCGCGAACAGGTGGATGGCGCGCACGTGGTCCTCGGCGCTCATGGGGCTCTCCACCGCGAGGTTGACCGGCACCACGTTGCCGTCCTCGGAGAGTTGCGGCACTTCGATGCGCACCCGGCCGGGCTGGAGGGGCCGGGCGCCGAAGGTCTCGGTCAGGGCCGCCGCCAGCGCCTCGGGGGTCGCATGGGCCGGCGGTACGGCACGCAGGGCGAGCGCGGCGCCCGCCAGGCCGGCGAGCAGGCGCCGCCGCACTGGCCGGGACGGGTGCGCCAGCTCGGGGAATGACGACGCACCCATCCTCGCCTCAGGCGTAGAAGTAGCCGAGCTTGCGCAACGGCAGCGCGCGCACCCGCACGCCCGTGGCGGCGAACAGCGCGTTACACAGCGCCGCCGGCACCGCGGCGATGGGAGGTTCGCCCACGCCGCCCCAGAAGCCGCCCGAGGGCATGATGATGGATTCCACCGCGGGCGGCGTTTCCGCCAGCCGCAGCACCGGGTAGTCGGTGAAGTTCGACTGCTGCACGCGGCCATCCTTGATGGTGATGTCCTCGTGCATGCTCATGGACAGGCCCCAGATCACGCCGCTCTGGATCTGGGCCTCCACCGCATCGCGATGCACCACGTGGCCGCTGTCCAGCGCCACCACCACGCGCCGCACCTGGATGCCCTTGTCGCCCTTCATGGACAGCTCGACGGCTGCCGCCGAGTAGCTGCCGTAGGAGTCCTGCACGGCGATGCCGCGGAATACGCCCTTGGGCGCCGGGGCGCCCCAGCCGATGGCCCTGGCCACGGCGTCCAGGCAGGCCAGGTCCCTGGGCTTCTTCTCCAGCAGCGGGCGGCGCAGGGCGTAGGGGTCGCGGCCGGTGGCGTGGGCGATCTCGTCGATGAAGCACTCGCGGTAGAACGGGTTCTGGGTGTGCGCCACGGCGCGCCAGAAGCCCGGCGGCACATGCGGGTTGCGCATGGCGTACTCGTTGACGAAGTGGGGCACCGAGTAGGGGTTGTCGGAAAAGCTGCGCGTGTTGATGGGGTCGAGCCCGTTCTTTACGTTGTCGGGCACGATGGTGATCATGATGGACTGGTCGGCCTGGCGCACGTGCCAGCCGATCCAGTTGCCCTGGGCGTCCAGGGCGGCGCGCTGCTTCACGATGGACACCGGGCGGTAGCGGCCCTGGCGCATGTCCTCCTCGCGCGACCACTGCACCCGCACGGGCGTGCCGGGCATCTCGCGGGCGATCAGCACCGCCTGCTTGGTGTACTCCTGGTGCGGCCCGCGCCGGCCGAACCCGCCGCCAGCGTGCATCTTGTGGACGATCACCTTGTCCAGCGGCACGCCCGAGACTTCCGAGGCGGCGGCGATGGTGGTCTCGCCATTCTGGGTGCCCACCCACACCTCTACGCGGTCGTCGGTGACCCGCGCGGCGGCGCACTGCGGCTCGAGGGTGGCGTGGTTCAGGAAACCGCACGAGTACTCGGCCTCGATGATCTTTGCCGCGCCCGCGAAGGCCGCGGCCGCGTCGCCGTCCTTGCGCGCCACGGGCACCTCGGCGGCCGCTAGGCCGGTGCGCAGGAAACGCTCGATGGCGGCGTCGTCCGTGGCGCCATGCTCGCCGGTGTCCCATTCCACCGGCAGCGCCTTGAGGGCCTCATTGGCGCGCCACCAGTTATCGGCCACCACGGCCACCCAGTCGGGGCCGGCCACCACGCGCTGCACGCCGCGCCGGGCGATTACCTTGGAGGCATCGTGGGCCTTGAGCTTGCCGCCGAACACCGGGCACTGCATGACCGACGCGTGCAGCATGCCGGGCAGCCGCACGTCGGCCGCGTATACCTGCGCACCGGTGGTCTTTGCGGGGATGTCAAAGCGCGGCGGCGAGGTGCCGACGAGCTTCCACTGGGCGGGGTCCTTGAGCGCCGGTTCCTTGGGAACGGGCAGCTTCGAGGCCGCCCCGGCCAGCTGGCCGAAGCGCGCCGCACGTCCGCTGGGTGTGTGGAACACCACGCCCTTGGCCACGCCCAGCTCGGAGGCCTCCACGCCCCACTGCTGGGCGGCGGCCGCCACGAGCATCTGGCGCGCCGCCGCGCCGGCCTCCCGCATGTACTTGTGCGAGTCCCGGATGCCGCGCGAGCCGCCCGTGCTCATGGAACCGAAGACGCGGTTGCGGCGGATGTGCTCGTTCACGTCGGCGTACTCGGCGCGCACCTTGCTCCAGTCGCACTCCAGCTCCTCGGCCACCAGCATGGGCAGGCCGGTGAAGGTGCCCTGGCCCAGTTCGGAGCGGGCGATGCGTACGGTCACCGAGTCGTCGGGTTCGATGACGATCCAGTGGGTGACCTCGGTGAGGCCCTCGGCCGCGCCAGCCGCGCTGGCGTCGGGCAGCAGCCGCACGCCGATGGCGAGGCCGCCCGCGGCGGCAGCGGACTTCACCAGGAACGCGCGGCGTTCGGGATTGAGGATGGCGTTCATGGGGTCAGCTCCGGGCGGGGGTGGTGGAGGCCGCCAGGCGGATGGCCTCGCGCACGCGCACATAGGTGCCGCAGCGGCAGATGTTGGTCATCGCGGCGTCGATATCGGCGTCGGTGGGCTTCGGGGTGTTCTCCAGCAGCGCGGCGGCGGCCATCACCATGCCGCTCTGGCAATAACCGCACTGGGGCACCTGGTGGGCCACCCAGGCACGTTGCACGGGGTGGTTGCCGTCGGGCGACAGGCCCTCGATGGTGACGATGTCACGCCCCTCGGCGGCCGCTACCGGCAGCACGCAGGCGCGCATGGCCTGCCCGTCCAGATGCACCGTGCAGGCGCCGCACGCGGCCACGCCGCAGCCGTACTTGGTACCGGTGAGGCCGAGCTCGTCGCGCAGCACCCACAGCAGGGGCATGTCGGCCTCCACGTTCACATCGAAGGTCTTGCCGTTGATCTTGAGGAGGGGCATGGGGGTCTCGCAAGGGTCGGAGTGGGAATCCGGGCGCGCGCCCGGGGCAGGAGGCTCGGCGTTGACAACGCTGGCGGGCATTTGATCCCAGCGCCGTTTCAGGGCGGGTGCAGCGTCTCCGATTCCACCGCGTGGAAGCCCGGCGGGGCCGCCAGCGCCGCCTCGAGCAGCGCCGCGGCCACACGGTCCACGGGTACGGGCCGGATGCGCCGGGGCAACAGCGGCCCCAGCAGCCGGCCGACCCACAGCGCGGCCGCCTCGCCGGGGCGCTTGTCGGGGCGCGGCCCGCCGTCCAAAAAGGACGGCCGCACGGTGGTGAAGGAGTCGAAGCCCAGGCCGCGCAGGTCGCGCTCCAGTTCGCCCTTCACCCGCAGGTAGAAGGTGGAGCCGGCCGGATCGGCGCCCAGCGAGGAGTTGAGCACGAAGCAGGGCGTGCCGGCGGCACGGGCAAGCCGGGCGGCGGCCATCACATGATCGTGGTCCACCTGGCGGAACGCCGTCTGCGAACCCGCCTGGCGCAGCGTCGTGCCCAGGGTGCAGATGACGGCATCGGCGCGCCACCACGGCGCCTCCTGGGGCAGCGCTGCGAAGTCCACCACGGGGTTTTCCACCCGCGCCACGGCCGCCAGAGGCCGGCGGGTAGGCGCGACGATACGTTTCACGAGCGGCTCTGCGAGCGCCCGCCCCAGGGTGGCGCGGCCCACCATCCCGGTGGCGCCAATCAGCAGCAGTGTGGTGTCCATGGCGCGATTGTGCGCGCATCGCTGCCGTCGTGCCGCCGCGATGAAGGCGCGTGCAGACTGGCTACCTGTGGTTGAATCCGTGTCGCGCGGCGGTCCATTCCGGGCGCGCCCCGTTCACGAACCGAGGAGGCAACATGGATCACCCCTTCATCATCCGTTCCGCCCTGGCAGGCCTCATGGCGCTGTCCTGCGCTGGCGGGGCGCTTGCCGCCGACGACATGAAGGACCTCAAGAAGGACGGCAAGGAGAAGTGCTACGGCGTGGCCAAGAAGGGCGGCAACGACTGCGCCAGCGCCACCGGCAGCCATTCCTGCGCCGGCCAGGCCAAGGCCGACAACGCGCCCGAGGAGTGGAAGTTCGTGGCCAAGGGCACCTGCGAGCAGCTCGGCGGGAAGCTCAAGTACGTGAAGATGTAGCGCCGGCCGCGCCCCGGGGCGGCGCTGCGCCGTCCGTCCCGCGGTGCAGTTCTTTCCCCGTCCAGCATGCCGCATCCTGCCGCCTCGCACGCCTGGGCTCCGCGCGGCGCCGGCATCGGCCTGCGCGCTGCGCACTACCGCGATTTTCTTCACGGCGATCCCGCCGTGCGCTGGGTGGAGGTTCACAGCGAAAACTACTTCGGCGACGGCGGGTTCGACCTGCACGCGCTGGAGCAAGTGCGGGCGCGCCATCCTGTGAGCCTGCACGGCGTCGGGTTGTCCCTGGGCAGCGCCGATGGGGTGTGGCAGAGCCACCTCGACCGGCTCGCCGGGCTGGTGGCGCGCATCGAGCCCGCGCTGGTGTCCGAGCACCTGTGCTGGGGCGCCAGCGGCGGCGAGCACTTCAACGACCTGCTGCCCATGCCTTTCACCGGCGAGGCCCTGACCCTCATGGCCGGGCATGTGTCGCGGGTGCAGGAGCGCCTGGGCCGTCCCATCCTCGTGGAAAACGTCTCCAGCTACGTGACCTGGGCCGACTCTGCCATGACTGAGATGGAGTTCCTGGCCGAGCTGGCGGCACGCACCGGCTGCGGGCTGCTGCTGGATGTGAACAATCTGTACGTGAACGCCGTGAACCACGGCGCCGATGCGGCCGCCGAGCTGGCCCGTGTGGTGCCCGGCTCCGTGGGCGAGATCCATGTGGCCGGCCACACCGACCTGGGCGGCCTGCTGGTGGACGACCATGGCTCGCGGGTGTGCGAGGCGGTGTGGGCGCTGTACGGGCAGGCATGCGCGCGGCTGGGTGCGGTGCCCACGCTGGTGGAGTGGGACAACGATCTGCCCGCCCTGGAGGTTCTGCTGGAGCAGGCGCGGCGGGCGGAGGCGATTGCTGCTGTCCACGCGCCCGCCGCGGGTGGCGGCCATGGCTGAACTGGCCGCGCTGCAGGCGGCCTTCGCCGCGGTGCTGCGCGGCGAGGGCGTGCCGCCAGGGCTGTTGCACCCCCGGTCAGACCTGGAGCGCCGCCTGGCCCTTTACCGCAACAACAGCCTGTCGGCCGCCCGCAAGGCGCTGGAGAGCGCCTATCCCGTAATCCGGCAACTGGTGGGCGAAGAGTTCTTCGCGGCGCTGGCGCGCGACTTGCACCGCGCGCAGCCTCCGGACAGTGGCGACCTCAACGGCTACGGCGCCGCCCTCGCCGAATTCCTGGCGGGCTGCGAGCCCGCCCGGGAACTGCCTTACCTGCCTGACGTGGCGCGCCTGGAGTGGGCGCTGCACCGCGCCCACTACGCCGCCGAGCCGCCGCCCCTCGATCCGGCGGCGCTCGCTGCCGTGCCGGCGCATGTCCAGGCAAGCCTTCGCCTGCGGCTGCATCCGGCCTGCGCCATGGTCTCGTCTGCCTACCCGGTGGCGCGCATCTGGGCGGTGCACCAGCCCGAGCACACCGGTCCGCTGGAGGTGCGCTTCGCGCCCGGCCCGCACCACGCGCTGGTGCAGCGTCCCCGGTGGCTTGCCGTGGCGGTTCCGGTGGAGGCAGGCCCGCACGCGTTCCTGGCGGCGGCGAAGGCGGGGCTTACGCTGGCCCGCTGCCTGGAGGCGGCGCTTGCGGCCGATGAGCGTTTCGACCTGGGTGCCGCGCTGGCCGCCTGGGTGCAGGCGCGCGTCGTGGTGGGGTTCGAGGCGGGCTAGTTGGCCGCGCTTGCCGGTGGGGGGTGCGGCACCAGGCGCTCCGCCACCGCCACGGCTTCGGCGGCATCCACGGCCATGGTGTCGGCGCCCGCCACGGTCACGAATTGGGGGTTGCGCAGCATCGCCGGGCCCCCCAACAGAATCACCACGTCGGGATTGCGCGAGGCCTTGCGCACCGCGCGCACCGTGCTGGCGGCCAGAGGCAGGTGGTCCGCGATGCCCAGGGAAATGCCCACCACGTCGAACCACTCTTCGCGCACCGCGGCGGCGACTTCCCGTTCGGAGGCGGTGGGATCGCCCCACACGCCCCAGCCGGCGCGGCGGAAAAACTCCGCCACCATGAGCATGCCGAAGGTGTGCTGCGAGCCCGCGGCGGGCGCAAGCAGGATGCGGCGTACCTGCACGTCGGGAATGGCGTCGTCGAGGAAGGCCGCGTGCAGGCCGTACATGAGTTCCTGCAGGCGCCACAGGGCGATGGTCACCTGGGCGAAGTCGGAGGTGTCCTGCTCCCAGCGCTCTCCGAAGCGGCGCGCCGCCGGCTGGAGGATGGCCAGGTACACCGCTTCCACGGAGGTGCCGTCGTCCACCAGGGTTTCCAGCCATACGGCCGCCTCGGCAACGCGGTCGCGCAGCAGCAACGCCACCAGGTGATCCACCGCGCCTTCGGGTGCGGTGTGGCTGTGGAACTGGTGCAGGGCCTCGGCGTTGCCCACGCGCCGGTGGGCGTCCACCAGGCGAGGCACCACCTCCGTTTCGATGGTGGCCAGGAGCCGTCCGAGTTGCTGGCGGGAGAGCGCATCCAGCAAAGCCTGCTCGCAGGCGTGCCGCTCCGCGGCGCTGCCTGAACCGGGGGCGTGGCTCACGCCATCGGCGCCACGCGACAGATTCCCGCAATCGCGGGAACCGGAATCCTCGTCCGATGATTGCATCATGTGCCGGCCCCCCCCTCGCTGGACCGCTGTCACATGGCGCCGGAACGTTCGCGCCGAGGGCAGCATACTTCCCTGCCGGGGCGGGCGTCGACCGGATTTTTCTTTGTCCAGCGACGGGCCGTACAACCCCTGGAAACTCTGCGAAGAAGCCGGCTTCGAGGCCGCCTCGTCCAGGACAATTTTCACCCCTCCCGCATCAGGGATTCCAGGCGGTTGCCGGCCGCGCGCCGATCGAGGATGCGGGCGGCCTTCTCGGCCACCACGCTGCCCGCCTCCAGCGGTGGCAGCCCGCCCGCGTAGATGTTGGACACCACGGTGTACTCGTAGCGGATGTGCGGGTTGCCGCTGACGCGCACCGCGTGCTCGAGCACGTGCCCGTCCTCGATGCGGTAGGCCATGTACGCGGACATGCTGCGCGAGGCGAGGGCATCGCCGCCCGGGCGCTCGCCGATGAGCATGATCACGAGCCTGCTCTGCAATGCCTCGGCCACCGCCTCGGCGAGTTTCACGCGCCCCAGCGGCGCGACGATGGGCTGGCCGAGGCGCAGGTTGCGCGCCCGCAGGCCATCCATGAGCACCGGCAGCATATCGGGCACGTTGTGGTGGATCGCCTCCGCCGAGAGGCCGTCGGAGATCACGATCTGCACATCGGCGCCCTCGGGTGAGAGGTGGCGGCGGAGCTCATCGTCCAGGCGCGTTCCCAGTTCCGGGTCGTTGAGGTGCGACGCCTTGTCGGCCGCGGCGGTGCGCAGCCAGCGAAGCGCGATGCCTTCAACCACCGGCAGGTCCAGCTCGGCGTGGATGGCTTCGCGCGCCACAGCGAGATTGGCCCGCAGGCGGCGCGAGACGTGGTTGGCCGGGCGAGGCCCGACGTTGTCGTGGCCGTGGGCCGCAGGCAGGCTTGCGAGCAGCCGCTGCCACTCGGCCTCCGAGGCCACGAACACCCGGGGGTTGCCCCAGTTCGGTCCGCGCTCCACCGTGCCGTCGGCCTGCTCGGCGAAGATGCCGCGCGCCACCGCCCAGCGCAGGTACTCGGGCGCGGGCTTCAGGCCGTGCACCTCGCGCAGGGTCTGGTCGTCATGGCCCGAGGTGTCGAAGTAGGCGAGCATGCGGTCGGCCGTGAGGTAGACGTCCATGAAGAAGTTGGCGCCCGCGGCGGCCAGCAGCTGGGTGGCCATCTGGTGGCCCTCGATGCCGGTGCGCGAGTGCAGCGTGTAGCACGGCGCCATGCCCATGGGCAGGCCCAGCAGCTTGCCCATGAAGTGGTCCTGCAGGTTCGAGAAGATCATCTCGAAGTTGTCCAGATGGGTCTCGGGCCCGATGAAGCCGGTGACGTTGTTCACCATGTAGGGCCGCCAGCGGCGCGCGAGGCCGTAGCACAGCGCCTCGCAGGTGGTCATGTCCATGCCCTCGTGCTTGCCGTAGGTGAGCTCGCTGCCCTGGCCGGTTTCGAAGTACATCCAGTTCTCCGCCGAGCCGGCCAGCGCGCCGCGGGATGCCATCTCCTGGTAGGCCCGGTCGAGCAGTTCCACCGTGCAGTCGAACTCGCCGGTGAGCACACGCTCCGTGCCGGCGAGGCTCTGGAAAAGGATCTCCACGGGCGCGCCGCGCTCGAGGCAGGCCAGTTGGGTCTTCACGTGCGACAGCACGCAGATCTGGGTGGGCACCTCGAGCGCGCGGCGGATGCGGTCGGCGAGCCGCAGCAGGGCATCCACGTTGTCCACCGTGTCGATGGCCGGGTTGATGCCGATCAGCATGTCGCCCGTGCCCATGGACAGGCCGGTGTAGATGAGCGCCGCGATGCCGTCGGGGTTGTCGGCCGGGTGGTTGGGCTGCAGCCGCGAGGACAGCGTGCCGCGCACCCCGGTGAGGGTGCGCGCCCGCGCCGAGGGCTTGAGCTTGCGCGCCACGAGGATGAGCTCGTGCACGTCCATGAGCTTGGCCAACGCGGCGGCCATCACCCCCGTGAGGCCGCGGCCGATGGCGGCCACCGCCGCTGGCGATGCCGCCAGCAGGCGATCCTTGAGTTCGCCCAGCGTGAGACCGGCCACGGCCTCGAACTGCGCCTGGTCGATGTCGTAGTTCACGCGCATGACGCTGTCCACCTCACCGCGCGCATTGGTGAGCGGGCGCTCATGCAGGTGGCGAAGCGTGAGATCCGAAAGAATCGCGCGCGCCGCCTCGCGCGTGACCTCGTCGGGCGCCGCCAGCCCAGCCACGCGGTCGCCGGCCTTGGACAGGTCTGCCGCGCCGAGCAGTGCCTTCAGGCCGGTAAAGGCGAAGCGGCGCTCCAGCACCGTGGTGGTGTAGGTCTCGTCCGGCCGCGGTGGTGGCACGGCGATGCGGGCAAGGGGTGTGGGGGCATGCATGGCGTAGCTCCGTCGCGGGCGCCGGTCAGCCGACCCCGTAGAAGGACACCGGCACCACGCCGTGGCGCGGGCGGCCCAGGTTGCAGAAGTGTGCCCTGCGGTCGGGCAATTCGTCGATCACGATCAGGCGCGGCCCGCGGCGTCCCCAGTCGCTGGCATAGCTGCCCAGGGTCTTGCCGTGGTTGCCAGCGCACAGCAGCACCACGGGCTGGGTGGACGGCAGGGCCGAGAACGCGGCGGCCAGGCGGGCGGCGAAGTGGCGCAGGGCATCTCGTCCGAGACCCGCGTCGTCCACCAGCTGCAGGCAGGCGCCCGCCGGGCGCCGGGCAGCGAGGCTGGCCGCGGCGGCAAGCTCGGCCGGCGTGCTTCCGGGCCCGATGCGTGCCACCACCGGCAGGTCCCGCAAGGGCAGCCAGGCCGCGTCGGGCAGGTGCACGCTGGTGCCGGACACCTCGGTGGCGTGCAGGGTGATGCCGTAGACGGTGGCGCGGCCGCGGTGCTCGGGCACGTGGCTGCGCAGGTGGCGCGACAGACGCGGCGACGCGACGATGCGACGGGCCAGGTCGATGCCCAGGTCGCCATAGTGGGTGGTGCCGGGCACTGCCTCGCCAGCTGCCAGGCGGTAGACCAGCTCGCCCACGCCTCCCGAAAAGGCGAGCACCGTGTCCGCGGGCAGGGTGCCCGGAGTGAAGGGCACTTGAGCGAGCAGGCTGCCGGGCGGCGTGGCGAAAAAGTCCTGTGCGCCGCTGGCCATGGCTTCCAGCGCACTGATGAACGCATCCAGCACCCGGCTGCGCGCGGCCTCGGGCATTTCCTCGCCCGGGCGCGCGTCCACCTCCAGGGCCCCCGCCAGCCGCTCGCCCCAGGCCGACAGGCCAGCCAGGCGGTAGCTGCCCGGCGCGAAGCGGAAATGGCGCGCACCCACGAAGCACGAGCCCGTGGCCAGCACCGCGCCGCCGCGTCCCAGCGCCGGGTTGGTGGTGCCGCCACCGATGTCAAGGTTGAGCACGGCGCGCGCCGGCTCGGCCCGGGACAGCCACTCGCAGCTGCCCAGGAAGGCGAGCCAGGATTCGAGGCAGGGGTCGTCGGCGCGCGCGATCACGCCCTCGCCGAAGCGCCGTTCCACCAGTGCTGCGATGGCGGCCGCGTTGGACCGGCTCGCGGCCAGGCCCGTGACGAGGCAGCCGGTGGCGAACAATTCTTCCGGACCCACGCCTGCGGGCGCGAGCCACGCATCGATCTGCTCCGCCAGCGCCAGTTCGTCGATGACCTCGGCGCGGTAGGGCGTGAACACAGGATCGGGCTGGAAGCGCACCACGGGCGTGCCCAGGGCAGAGCGACCACCGGCCCCGCCGGCCTCCAGCCGCGCCGAGGCGAGCAGCAGGCTGCTGGTGGTGGAGCCGAAGTCCAGGCCCAGCAGGAGGACGTCGCGGGCGCTGGCCATCAGCAGGGCCGCCGTCGGGAGTCAGGCGGCGCGCCAGCCGCGGGTGCGCGACACGGCTTCCGCGAAGCGCGCGTGCATCTCGGGAGGCAGCGGAGCTTCGGGGTGCACCACCCGGTCCGGCGGCGCCACTGGCGGGAGCGTCTCCACCGGCCCGTGGCCCGCGCCCACGAAGGCGAACTGCGCGCAGCCCAACCCGGTGAGGTCCGGGGTGGATGGCACCACCACCGTGCGACCCAGCGCGCGGGCCAGGAACCCGCAGAAATAGGGGTTGAGCGAAAGTCCGCCGTCCACGGACACCTGCGCCTTCAGGGGCACGTGCCGGTCCAGGGCAGCCAGGGCCTGCGCTGTGCGCAGCGCCACGCCTTCCAGAAGCGCCTGCAGCAGATCGGTGGCGCTCGTGTCCAGGCCCATGCCGAGCCACATGCCGGCCGCGCTGCGGTCCCAGTAGGGACACGCCAGCCCCGAGAGCGCCGGCACGAACACCAGCCCGCGCTCCAGCGCCGGGGTGCCGCCGATCTCGCGCAGTTCGCGGAAGGTGGAGAACAGTCCCAGCCGCTTCGCCCAGTCGAGGGCCGAGCCGGCGTTGTAGACGCCGCCGTCGATTGCGTAGGTGGTGCGCGCGCCAATGCGCCAGGCCACGGTGGGCAGGATGCCCGCGCCGGTGCCGCGCACGGGCGCTTCTCCAGACAGGGCGAGGGCGAAGGCGCCCGTGCCGAAAGTGATCTTCACGTCGCCGGGCGCGTGGCAGCCGTGGCCCATGAGGGCCGCCTGCTGGTCCACCACGCTGGCCACCAGCGGCAGGCGCGTGCCGCGGATGACGCCGTGCTCGTGCACCGTGGGCACAATGGAGGGCAGCAGCTCCATGGGCACCCCGAACAGCCGGCAAAGCTCCGGGTCCCACTGTCCGGTGGCGAGGTTCATGAGGCTGGTGCGCGAGGCCGTGGTGACGTCGGTGGCATATCTGCCGCACAGCCTGTCGAGGAAGAAGGCATCGCTCGTGCCCAGCCGCAGCCGGCCGGTGTTTGCCAGCGTTCTGGCGGCCGGTACGTGGTCGAGAATCCAGCGCAGCTTCGAGGCGGAAAAATAGGGATCCAGCGGCAGCCCGGCGCGCTCCAGGGTGAGGGCCTCGGCGCCGTCGGCCTTGAGCCGGTCGAGGGCCTCGCGGGTGCGGTTGTCCTGCCAGACGATGGCGTTGCACACCGGCTCGCCGGTGTCGGCATTCCAGGCCACCACTGTCTCGCCCTGGTTGTCCAGGGCCACGGCGTCGGCGCCCTGGGCGTAGTCCAGGCACTGGCGCAGCTTGGCAAGCAGCTCCACAGGGTCGTGTTCCACCCAGCCGGGCTGGGGATAGATCTGGCGGTGCTCCAGGGAGGCCACAGGCTGGAACTCGCCGTCGAGAAACAGCTGGTGTGCCTTGGTGGCCGTGGTGCCCTGGTCGATCGCCACCACGAAGCGCGGGTGGTCTTCCTCTTCCGACATGGGGATGGGTCCGTGATTGCGTTGTCCGTTACCGCGATTCTGCCCCGCGAAGGGGTCAGAGCGCGACCGGGTCCGCCACCTCCACCATCGCCTCCGCCACCGCGGCCATGCGCCCGGCGGGCAGAGGCAGCAGCACGCGGCGCTCGGGCAGGAGCGTGCGCCGCTCGCCCCACAGCTCGCGGGAGTCCGCCATCACCCGCAGGCGGCCGCGCAGCGGGTGGTCCACGCGCAGGTTGAACGGCAGCGCCGCCGGCAGCGGTGCAGGGTGGGCAATGCGCTGTGGCGAGATGTAGCGCACGCTGCCGGCGGGTTCGAGGCGGGTGTGGTGATGCGCCTCTGGCAGGGTGCCTCGCAGGCTCGCGGCAATTACCCGGGCCGCGGCGCGGCCCTCCGCCCAGGCGGTCCAGGAGGCCTCCACCGGCCGCAGCAGGTTGCCTGCGGCCAGATAGATGGGATCCGTGGTGCGCGCGTACTGGTCCACCACCGGGCCGCCGCAGCCGGGGTCCACCTCAAGATGGCTCGGCCGCAGCAGCGCTGTTTCCGGCACGAAGCGGCCGCTGAACACCACGCCGTCGCAGGCAATGGTCTCGCGCCCGCCCGGGTGCTCGATTTCCACACCCGTGACCCGTGGCGCACCCTGAATGGCCACCACGCGGGCGCCGGTGATCACCCGCGTGCCGAACACCGCGCGCGCCACCAACCGGGCCGGCCCTGGCGCCAGCACGGTGCCCGACTCCTCCAGCAGGGCCACGGCGCGCGCGCCCGCGTGGCGCAGGGTGAGCAGGCTTGAGAAGGCCACCAGCTCGCTTCCCACCACCACCGCGCGCCGGCACGGCCGCAGTCCGGCCAGGTAGACCATCTGCTGCAGCGTGCCCGTGGTGAACACGCCCCATGGGCGTGTGCCCGACACCAGCCGTGCGGCGCGCGGCGTCTCGCGCGCGCCCGTGGCCAGCAGCACGCGCGCCGCGCGCAGCGTCTCGCGGCCGCCGGGCCCCGCCACCTGCACCGCTCCGCCCGACCCGATGGCCGTGACGGTGGTGCCGGTGCGCACCACTGCACCGGCCGCGTGTTCCAGCAGCCGTTGGGCGTAGGCCGGCCCTGTGAGAATGCGGCGGAACTCCACCCAGCCGAAGCCCCGGTGCCGGCAGTGGCGCGGCACGCCGCCAGCGTGCTGCTCGCGCTCTAGCACCACGGTGTCGCGAATGCCCAGCCGGTGCAGTTCGGCGGCCGCCGCCAGCCCGGCCGGGCCGCCGCCCACGATGATCACCTCGTGCGCGCTCATGGGGCCAGGGGCTCGGCGCAGGCGTCCGGGAGCCTCCCGGCGGCGAGCTGCATCACCCGCCAGCCGCAGTAGAAGCCCTGGCAGCGCCCCATCAGGCAGCGGGTGCGCCGTTTCAGGCCGCCCAGGTCGCCGGCGGGCAGAGGGCCCGAAAGGGCGGCCTCGATCTCGTGGCGTGTCACCAGTTCGCAGTGGCAGACGACCTCGCCGGGGGCGGCGGCCTGCCAGGGCCGTTGACCTGTCTCGCACAGGTTGGGCACCGGCGTCCACACTGGCACCGGCGCCTCGCGCAGGGCTCCGAAGTGCCGCGCGTACAGCCCTGCCACGTGAGAGGCGATGCCCAGGGAGCCGGTGAGCCCGGTGGAGCGGATGCCAGCCACCGTGATCCAGCCTCGGTCGGCTAGCGCCTCGATGCGGTAGTCCTTGGATTCGGTGGCGGGGCGAAGGCCCGCGTACACCGCGTTGACACCGTGGCCGGCCAGCCCGGGCACGAGCGCCCGTGCCTTGCGCACCAGCCACTCGAGGACCGCCTCGTCCACCGTGGGCGATTCGCGTTCGTCCACATCTTCGGCGGTGGGGCCGGCCAGCACGTTGCCGTAGGCCGTGCGGCACACCAGCACGCCCTTGGTGCGCTCGGTAGGCACCGGCAGGATGATGGCGTTCACGAGCGGCCACGCCGTCTTGTCGAACACCACGAACTGTCCCTTGCGCGGCCGGATCGTGAAGGGCGGCGTGCGCGCGATGCGCTCCACGTGGTCGGCATACAGACCGGCGGCGTTGATCACCACCGGCGCGCGCACCTCGCCGCGGCTGGTGGCCAGCACCCAGGCATCGCCCTCGCGCTCGCCGCCCTCCACCGTGCAGCCGCGCAGGATGGCCGCGCCGTGGGCCATTGCCTGGTGGGCGTAGGCGAGCGGGGCGGACCAGCCGTCGATGACGTGCTCGCCGGGCACCAGCACGGCTCCGAGCGCGCCCGGCGCCAGGCCCGGTTCGCGCGCGTGGAGCGCCGGCGCATCCATCAGGGCGGCGTCTACCACCCCGTTGCCGTGAGCCTGCGCGAGGATGGCCGGAAGGCGTGCGGCCTCGGCCGGCGTCCACGCCACCACCAGGCCGCCGGTCTCCACCAGGGGCAGGTTGAGGCGCTCCCGAATCTCGAGGTACTCAGCGTAGCCCGCGCGCATGCAGGCGAGCTCGAGGCTGCCGGGCGGGGCGTCGAAACCGGTATGCAGCAGAGCGCTGTTGCCCTTGCTCGCTCCCGACAGGATGTCGGCACCCTTCTCGAGCAGCACGGCGGTGACCCCGCCCATGGACAGCCTGCGCAGGATGGCGAGGCCCACCACCCCGCCGCCGATGATGGCCACGTCGCATTGCATGGGCGCATCCTACGAAAAATGGACGGGGCAATGGCCCCGTCCGCGGCCGGAATTCGCGTGCTAGGCGTCGAGCGCCTTCTCGGTGGCCTCGATCTCCTTGCGCCGCTGGGCCACCATGTCGCCGATGGGCGGGCCCTTGAAGCGGCGCGACTCGAACGCCGCCCAGATGATGGCCATGGCCAGCAGCATCCCGGCGGTGAGATAGCCCACCTTTTCGTTGGGCGGCTGGATCCCCACCACCACGAGGATGGCCGCGCCGATCACGGCCAGCACCGACACAACCCGGGAGGCGGCGCCGAGGTTGAAGGGCCCCTTGTGCGCCCAGCGGCCCTTCATCTCGGCGCGAAGTCCCGCGGCGATCGGCAGGATGTATGAGATGTACAGGAACACCGCGCAGCCGGTGGACAGCACCACGAAGGCGTCGCCGTAGAGGGTGGCGACCACCGACAGGATGCCGGCCCACCAGATGGCGTTGGCGGGCGTGCGGTACTGCCGGCTGACGTGGGCGAGAGACTTGGAAAAGGGCAGGCCGCCGTCACGCGCGAAGGCGTACATCATCCGGGAGGTGGAGGTGAGGCCGGCCAGCGCGCAGATGTAGTTGGCCACCACGATGCCGATGATCAGGATGTCCTTGAACACCTTGGGCATGGCCGACTCGTTCATCAGCCACGGGAAGGCGTTCCAGCCCTGCTTGGCGCCCTCTTCGACGCTGGGCATGGCCAGGATGAAGGCGCACAGCATCACGTAGCCGAACAGGAACGACCAGAACACGGAGTGGATCATGCCGCGGGGCGCCTCGCGGGACGCATTGCGTGTTTCCTCGGCCGTGTGGGCCGAGGCGTCGAAGCCCGTCACCGTGTAGACGCCCTGCAGCAGCCCGAGCATGAACACGGCCATGGTGCTCTGCATCGCCGTGGGCCAGACGCTGCCGCCGGCCTCGCCGGAGAAGTTGGAGAAGGTGAACAGCCGGCTGAAGTCGAGCGACGGGGCGTAGGCGAGCAGGCCGAGGGTCAGGAGCACCGCCACCACGAAGATAAGGTAGCCGCTGAAGTCGGTGAGGATGGTGGTGGCGCGGATGCCCACGTGGTTGAGGGTCGCCTGGGTCACCGTCAGCGCGGCGATGAACAGCGTCTGGATCCACCAGCCCGAATCGAAGGCGCCTTCGGTCACCCACCCCATGGCCTTGATGTCCAGGCCCAGCACTTCCCCGAGGAACAGGTCGCGGAACAGCAGGAACACGCCGAAGTTCACCGACGACACCACGAACAGCAGGCCCAGCAGGTTGAACCAAGCGGCTACCCAGCCGTAGCCGCGTCCGCCGAGCAGCGAGGACCAGTGATAGATGCCGCCCGCGGTGGGATAGGAGGAGGCGATCTGTCCCATGGCCGCGGCTACCAGCAGGGCGAACAGGCACGCCAGGGGCCAGCCGAAACCCACGCTCGCGCCGCCGGTGGCGCTGAGGGAGAGCGGGAAGGCCGTGATGCCACCGGCCAGGATGCAGATGATCGAGAACGAGATGGCGAAGTTCTGGAACCCGCCCATGCGCCGCGACAACTCCTGCGCGTAGCCCATGCTGTGCAGTTGCTTCACGTCGTCCTGATACGCATCGCTGTTTTCGTAATCCTTCCTGGCCATGGGGTCTTCCTTGGGGAGGGTTGGGGCGGGATGGCTCGTGGCGGCGTGCGCCGCGCGCCTGTTCAAGGTGTTCGGATAATCGATGGTATGCGACTGCGACGCTGCAGTGACGCAGGGATGATGCCCGGACCAGGACCGTGGGGTAAAGCTTCGTTGTATCAGGGAGTTCAACGCTCGCGGCAAGTCTGCCGCCGCAGCGATGCGCACCGGGCGGTGGCCGTGCGCCGCGGGGGGGCGCACGGCCTTGGTGCGCCGTCCCTGGCGCGGCAGGGCGGACTGTGGGTGATTCACCGTGCTCAAGGTGGAGGGTTGAAACAGCAGGCGGTGGGCTCCGCGTGCGCTGCCAGGGCGTCCCCGGACAGGGAAGCCACAGGCCGCGTGGCGGGAACGGCCCGCGCTCTGCGGGTGTTTGCATGCCGGCCCGGCGGGTGGCACTGTACGGGGGGCGTTGCCCCCGGCATTCCGGCCGGGGGTAGACATGCCCCGCGGGAGACCCGGATGAAGCTCGACATGCTGGTGGCAACGGGCGCCCTGCTCGTTGTGTGCGCTGCCCCCGCGCGGGGCGCCGATTGGGACCACGACGCCAACATCGAGGCTGCCGTGGGCGCCGTGGTGGCCAGCTACCGCCAGGGCGGCCCGGCGGAGATGGAGCGCGTGGTGGGGGCCTGCTACGGCGGCATCACTGACAGCGGCGACACCGACGAGCAGGTGCAGCGGCTCGAATCGTGCGCTGGCATGGACTTCGCGGCCTTCCTCATCGACCGTCGCGACGCCGAGCAATTGGGGCGCGAGCGCAGCGCCTTTTTTGCCGCAGAAAAAATCATGGGCCGCGTGGAGCGGCTGGGGGACTGGTACCACAACCCCGGTGTGGAGACGCAGATCATCCGCGCCTGGTCGCGCAGCGCGGTCGAGGCCCTGGAGCGCTCGGGTCTGTTCTGAAGGGCGCCGCTACACGCAGGGCGCGTCGCCGTCGGCCTCCGGCACCTTGAAGGCCAGCGCCGCGGCACGGCGTTGCAGTGTCTCGCAGCGCAGGCACCAGCGTCCTTCGATGGCCGAGTCCACGCCGTAGAAGGCAGGCGGAATCTGGGTCGGGCTCACCGCCTCGCCACACAGCGCGCGCTCGGGCGTGGAGGCCTCGGCGTAGTGGAATTCGAAGCCCTGGGGCAGGGGCTTCTGGGCGATGAGCAGGTCGTGGATCATCGTGGGGCAGGGGAGGCGGTCGCGCGCCGCGCGGCGCATCCGTGCCGCTCTCACAGGCGCGGCGCGGCAGCAGCGCCGGAGGCGTGGTCGTGGCGATCCTGGCAGGCGATGCAGCGGCTCGCGGCGGGCTGGGCCTCAAGGCGTGCCAGCGCGATGTTCTCGCCGCAATCGCCGCATACCCCGTAGCTGCCCTCGACCATACGTGCCAGGGCCTGCTGAATGTGGCGCAGTTCCTCCACCTGCCGGTCCATGCGGGCCGCATCCAGGTCGGCCAGCAGATCGGCCACCGACTCATCCCCCGCGTCGTGGACTTTGCCTGCCAGGTCTGCCAGATGCTGCTCATCGGAGGCCGCCAGTTCCGCGCGCACCTGCGCCAGCAGCTCGGAGCGGCGGTGGCGCAGGGCGTCGGCAAGGCGTTGCCGTGACTCGGGTGCGATGCTCATGGTGCCGTGTTTCTCCTTGAAGACGAGGGCTGCGGGCCGGCCGCCGCCTGAGGCTCAACCATGATGGTACCGCCAAAGACTGCCGCTCCCAGGGCGATTGAGCCACCGTGCAAGCTGCTTTGCCTCAAGGTACTGGACATCCGCACTGCCTGAGCCTGCGCTCCTCCGGGAGGGGTGGGCATGACGCACCGATGATCCGGATCAGAAGCCCGGATGCGTCTGTGGCAAGGTGGACAAGGGCTGCTCTCGTGGCGGGACCAGAGGCAAGACCAGCCTGAAGACGAATGATGGTGTGACCTCCAGGCGCACTGCATCGGGCACGCTGGTGAGTCTTCTGATATCGATCTGCGCCCTATCGTTGGCGTTGGGTGCGGGCTGCGGCATGGTGAGCGGCGCCGGGGTGATGGTGAGTGCGCCGTTGACGTAGGTGATGGAGTAGTTGCCCAGCCCCGTGCCGGTGGCGCCCGAGAGGGTATCGAGATACGTACCCGCGTTGGTGCCGGAGGCGCGCCCGCTCACGCTGGCGACGCTGTCCGAGCCCAGCAGGCCGGAGGCGCTGAAGGTGTTGGTCTGGGCGCCAGCGGTGTAGGTGGTGCTGGTGGTGGCGCCCTGGATGGTGAGCGGCGCCGGGGTGATGGTGAGTGCGCCGTTGACGTAGGTGATGGAGTAGTTGCCCAGCCCCGTGCCGGTGGCGCCCGAGAGGGTATCGAGATACGTACCCGCGTTGGTGCC
>JADCHQ010000003.1 GCA_020248405.1 Rhodocyclaceae bacterium
CCAGGTCAACGCCGATCACGGCGGCATCGGCTTTGGAGACGGTAGTAGCATTCATTTCGGGCTCCCCTTGCTTGATCGCTGACACCCCACACCACATGAGGCCAGCTGGCACGATGATGCCGAGAAAAAGCCGGGGGGAGTTCATCCCTTCACTCAAGCTGACCCGCTACGGCAGGCTTTGTAAGCCCGGTCCACGCCAGTCGTACTATCGTCGCGTACCGGGCTTACAAAGCCTGCCTCCGCGGGCAGCTTAGCTCGAACGTTAGCCGTATCCGCTATGAATATTGAACCGCTCGCATCTGTTCAGGAAGTGCTGCCCTTGCTGGCTGAGTGCGGGCTGCCCGTCTCCGACATCACGCCCTCGGCATCAATTTCCTTTTTCGGTGTCCGTTCGGGTGGTGCTCTGGTTGGCGTCGTCGGCCTAGAGATACACCCTCCCTTTGGCTTGTTGCGTTCGCTGGCGGTCGCTCCGGCCTTTCGCTCTTCTGGCATTGCGCACAAATTGGTGGCGTTCGTCGAGTCACAAGCCGCAGCTCATGGCATCAAGGAGCTGTTTCTTCTCACAACCACGGCTGAAGGGTTCTTCTTAGGGCTCGGCTATTCGCCAGCCGCTCGCACGGCTGCGCCTCCGGCCATTCAGGCCACGCCGCAGTTTTCCAATCTGTGTCCGTCGTCGTCTGCGTTTCTTAGCAAAAATGTCGGCGCCGCTAGCTAACCAGGCAGTCAACCGGACACCCAAATGCTGCGCATTTGGGTTTCCTCCGCTGGCGCTCCGGTGCCGGTTACTTCCACGTTAGCCCGCACATTCAGCAATGACTCCAGTCGACACTCCAGAGACCCCGCTGCGCCAGCGAGCTAAGGCCATTAAGCAATATCGCTGCAAAAACCTAGTCGCCGTGCTTGAGAACCCGATGGACATCAGGAACATCGGAACGGTCATCCGAAACGTGAACGCCCTCGGCGTCGAGAAGACCTACATCGTTGATTCGCGTCGGGCCCTTCCTGATGACTGGCAGGACATGAGGCAACGCAAATCTCTTTCGGAGACGTCGGTCTCGGCGATCAAGTGGAGTTTCGTCAAGCGCTTCGACAGCACGGAAGCATGCCTCGCCCACCTGGCGAAGAATCGGTTCACATCAATCGTCACATCTCCCCATGTGAAGGGCATGAAGAACTACGTTCTCCACGAAGCAGACTACACCCATCCCAAGTTGGCAGTCTGGTTCGGCAATGAGTCGCGCGGAGTGAGCGAAGAAGCCGTTGCGGGTAGCGAGTGTTGCATTTCCATTCCAATGTTCGGAATCATCGAAAGTCTGAATCTGGGAACAACCACAGGCATCGTTCTGTACGAAGTCACGAGGCAACGCCGCGCGTATCAGGAAAAGTACAAACGAGCCATTCGTAATCCACGTCGAGCAGGCGGCGCAGGTGCGGCCTAACCCTACGTTCCAGCGGATTAGCTACGCTCACCGCTGAACTTATCCGTTATGCCGCAAAGCACGCAGCAGACTAGGGGCTCGACACAACATGAAAAATAAATCTGTTCAGGCGCTGCTTGAAGATATCCGTCTTGTGAGCGAACAAAACTATGAGATCGTCGAGGCCGTTCGAGCCTTAGTACAGAAGACTTTTGAAACAACTTTGGAAGAGGTTAAGTACGGCGGCATCCTATTTCGGTCGGGAGTTCAATTTGGTGGGGTCTTCGCCTACAAAACGCACGTAACTGTCGAATTCAGGAACGGCGCAAAGATCACTGACATTTTCGGGTTTCTTGAAGGGTCAGGAAAGGGGCGTCGGCACGTCAAGTTGATGTCTGTCGCTCAGATCAAGGACAAAAAGTTAGCTCAATACTTATCGCTTGCTCTGCAGGCATCCAAACAGGACGACTCATGAAACTAGGCTACACAATAATCTACGTCCCTAACGTCGCTGAATCGTTGTCGTTCTTTGAAAATGCATTCGGCTTATCACGCCGTTTTTTGCATGAGTCGGGCGACTATGGCGAACTTGAAACGGGAGAAACAACGCTCGCCTTTGCATCGCACGAGCTTGGGAATGCGAACTTTCCAACGGGTTTTGTCGCTGCAAGTGAATCCAGCAAGCCTATTGGCATCGAAATAGCGTTGGTTACGCCGTATGTTGTCGAGGCGCACGCTAAAGCCCTAGCAGCTGGAGCCACCGAGTTGAAAGAACCTGAGACCAAGCCATGGGGGCAAGTTGTCTCCTACGTCCGATGTCCAGACGGAACTTTGGTCGAAGTATGCTCGCCGGTTGGTGGCTAAATTGCGGCATAACCTGGCGTTCGAGCTGACCTCCACCAGCGGCGCGCGGCAGGATGCTGTTCGCTATGCTGCATCCTGCCGCGCGCCGCTGGTGTCGGCCGCTCAACTCGTTCGTTGGACCGCCCATTCCCTACCCTGAACGCAATCATCTTGGGGGAACTCATGCTGCAACTTAAGCCAAATTGTGGCTCTGCGAAATTTCGAGTGGGTGGATCGGAAAACCTTGGCCATGAATGCCAACTGCCTTGGTCTCTATGGCCGGGAAGCTCAGGTGCGCTGTTTCCCGGCCATCGAAGAGCGTAAATCACTGATTTCGGGCGTCAAGGGTGCGCTCCGCCGCGCGGCAGACTGCATGCCGCCCGACCTTGACCCGCGTTTCGCGGGGCGACCGGTGGTGCACCTCTGCCCCTTGGTAGCCCCATCCAGCCTCCCTCTCCACCCACTCGGATTTCAAGAGAGGCCCCTTCTTCGCCTGGTGCATCTCCGGATCGCGTTCGCCCGCCGCGCTCTTCGTCGAGCTCGGCGCGGCGATGATCGTTGCGTCATCGGATACAACGGCTCGATCAAGGCCAGCAGCGACTTCCAGGGCACTACCTGTTCCATCTCTTCGAGGAATACGTCCCGGCGCGTCTTCTTCCGTTTGCCGGCGTACTCCGCATCCCCAAAACGCATCTGGCTCATCGATTACCCCGTCTTGTTCCTGTCTGACGATGAGACCAAAATCGCCGAGACTTTCTCAGACTTTCCTTGGGCCACGCAGGGCCACCGACTTCTCGCTCGGAGCGCCCAAGCACGGGTGTTGCGCCAGAGCCAGTATCCGTAGAAGATGAAGGTCTCAGAGATCCTGCGCCTGCTGCTGGAGGATGGTTGGATCCTCGTAGCCCAGCGAGGCAGCCACCGCCAGTACAAGCACGAAAGCAAACCCGGACGCGTCACCGTCCCGGGCAAGCCGAATGATGACCTGGCGCCAGGAACTCAGAACAGCATGCTCAAACAAGCTGGCTTTAAGAAGTGAGGTCAAGATGCGCTACGCTATTGTGATCGAACGTGCCGAAGGCAACTACTCGGCCTACGTTCCTGATCTGCCCGGATGTGTTGCTACTGGCGCGACGCTGGAAGAGGTCGAGCGAGAGATTCGAGAGGCGGTATCCTTCCATATCGAAGGCATGAAGGAAGACGGTCTTCCAGTGCCGCTGCCGACCAGCACGGTCGAATACATTGAATTGGCAGCGTAATGCAGCGTGGCCTATCCCCTCTCTCAACCTGACCCGCTACGGCAGGCCTTGTAAGCCCGGTCCGTACCACCTGTACTATCGTCGGGTTCCGGGCTTGCAAGTCCTGCCTCCGCGGGCAGGTTACCTCGAACGTTAAAGCTGTAGAAAAAGTCCTCTTTCGCGGAGCGTTGAAAATGAGACCAGAATTGACCTCGCAGGACGCGCTCTATCGAACGCTACGACCCGCGGGAGGGGTGACGTACCCCTGTATTCTTGGCCCGTTAGAGTTCAGCGACTTTTTCTACAGCCTCGTTATGCGTCATGACTGAATACACGTCCGAGCATTGGGAACCGTACTTCGATGAGGAGGAAGCGAAGGCCATTATTGGCAAACGCCTCCTCGTTGGTGTTACACATTGCGATCGCAACGAGAAAATCACCGGCCTTAAGCAATTTCACGGTGAAATCGTCCGCGCCAGCCGCGACGAAGGCATCATCCTTCGCCTGACCGGTACCGGTGAAGAACGGTGGGTTCCTCCTGATCTCTCACGCCTTGAGCCGGCAGCGCCAGGCCACTACAAACTCAAGGGCACTGGCGAGGTAGTTGTCGATCCAGACTTTCTATCCACGTGGACCGTTTATCCACCAAAACAGCCTGAGCAATGAACCGCTCGACGCATAACCCTACATATATGGACTCCCCCCATTCGAGAAGAGACTGATCGATAGATCTGGCCGTTGGGGTGAAGCCTGCAGTCGTATATCCGGCATCTGAAGTGGGCTCGACGTGGCCCGTGCCGACGTGGAATCTGCAACACCGAAGCCCCAATCGCTACGAGCGGCAGGCGTAAAGCTGCCGGAAGGGTTATCGGCGTCATTCGGTGTGGGGGCGACCCTGGTTGCCATGATGGGCGATCGTGTCTCTTGTGCAAGCGGCGGTGGGATTGGTCGGCGTGGCGGGTTGATGTTGTGCTGAAAGGTTCGTCGAGGGCTTAGCCTGGCAGCGCGAAGGCAGTGCGCTCGATCTTCTTGTTCATGCGCGTGACGGGACCGTAGGGCTCGCCATCGCGCAGCGTGGCGTAGCAAATGCGGGCCATCGTGTTGGCCAGGGCGCAGGCGGCCTTGTTGTGATTGCTTCGCGCCTGAACGCCAAGCGCCCAGCGGCGCAGGCTGTCGGGCTCGCGTCCGGCCTGGGTGTCCACCTTGGCCGCGAGCAGCACCGTTCGTGCGCCGTGCGTGAGCAGCATGCGCAGGTAGCGGTCGCCACGGTTCCACGCTGCTCACCGTGCTGGCTGCGCGCCGCGCTGGCGCCACCAGCGCCACCAGTTCGGCTTTGTCGGGCAACGCGCGCTCGGGCTCGAGCCAGCCCTGCTCGGCGGCGAGTGCCCGCAACGCCGCCACCTTCGCCCGGCCCATCAGCCCGCAGCGGCTCACTTCCCGGTCGGTGTCGCCCGCGCGCAACTGCGCGAGCACTTGACGGTACTGAAACATCTCGATTCTCCGTCTGGCAACCGGCGCCTCCCGCGGACAAAAGCCCGCACGGTACCGGTGGAGGTGATCAGATCGAGATGCTCGTGGCCCGGCAGTCGCCGCAATATGCCGAAAACGGCTGGCCTGTATATGCCGAGAATCAGACCAGCCGATCCGGCCGCCAAGTGGCCTGATTACGCCGACAACGCGGTGGCTTCTTTATGCCGAAAGGTGACACCCTGGAGCTACAGAAAAAGGGCTGCGGGTGTCGAACTTGGGGGGCCGTGGCCGGGCCGCCATTCCCCGTAGCCGGGCTATCGGCCTCCCAGCCGTGGCCGCCACACCCCCAAGGCCATGGCCGCCAGCCCGGTGGCGGCGGCCACGCCCGTCCAGAGCGCCTCGCGCGCCAGAGCCGCGGCCAGCGCAGCGCCCACCGGCTGGCCTGTGGCGGCGCGCCGCGCCAGATCGGCGGCCAGGTCGGCCGCCGGTGCCGCGATCACCATCACCACCGCGGCGGCCATGCTGCCCGCCACCAGCTTCACCCATACCCAGCGTGCGTCCATGTAGGCCTGGCGCGACAGCATGGCCAGCGCGCCGCTCACCCACAGCAGCAGCACCGCGGGCACGCTCACGCGCCACAGCACCCAGGCGATAGCGCCGCGCAGGGCCGGCAACTGGGCTGGGTCGCGGGCTGCCGCCACGGCTAGGGCGGCGGCTGCCGCCAGCGAGCCCAGGAAAGCGGCCGAGGTTGCGATGTGGATGAACTTGAGGGTGCGTTGCATGGTGCTGTAAGCGGGACTTGCGGGCTGCTGCGGGAGATGCCCGTGGGGTGTGTGCATCACCCGCGTGGCCCCCCGGCCTGAATGGGTCCAAGAACGTTTATGTGAAGAATTGGCGCCAAACCACACGGCGCAACACGGGAAGCCACGCTGGCACGGGATTCCGGTGAAGATGAAGAACCCGTGCGTCCGGCGAGGTCGTTCAAGATGCACGGCCTTCATGATCGTTGCCCGCTGCTTCGGCCAGTCGAAAATGCCGGGGGCGGCGCGCCATGCGTGACCTCAAGACCTCCGCTTGACCTTGCGCTATTCGGATGCCCGGCCTTGCCTATCGCGCACCGGAGCCATCGACACAGTAACAAACGGTCTCCTCCGAGTGGATTGAATAATGGTCGAGGTACATCCGGTAAAAAGGAAAGGTATTGCTGAGATAGATGGGGATCTCGAACAAATCATCTGGCTTGTGGTACACGGAAATAGCAAGCTTCGGTCGAAATTTTTGAATGGTGGATGTGGCGCCCCTCAGGGCATTCAGCTCGGATCCTTCTATGTCGAACTTAATGAAATCCACTTGTGCGATGGCGCCAGACGCGACCAGGGAATCGATACTGGCCAGTGGCACGGATTGTCCGTCGCAGCGAAAGCCAGGGGCGTACGCCTTCAGACTTATGGGCTCCTCGAAGACATCGACATCCGACAACCCGAAAGGCATGGACTGAATCTGCAGGCCAGGGTTTTGCCGAGCGTTATGGTCGATGACGTCGATGTGTTCCTGAACGGGATCAAACGCGTAGACCTTGCCCTCTGACCCTGCCGCATTGGCGAAAACCACCGCTGAGTCTCCAAGGCATGCACCGCCATCAATCACATGGTCCCCGAGTTGAGGGGCGATCCTTATGCCATCACGGCTGAAAAAGTACTGCTTGCGGTAGAGGCAGTATTCAAGACCGATGCAGTCCGCCTTGTAACGTATCCCTTCGAAAACAAAATCAAAGTGTTTCAGTGCGCCAAACATGCCGGCAATGCTCAACTGGCTGGGCTGTGACGCCTCGGCATCGAAGTAGGCCGACCGATCGTTCGGCCTGTCACGTCCAAAGGACAGCGGAATCCGGACGCTCTGATGCCCCCCCAGACGATAAGCAATGAGGTGGAGCAGCAGCATTCTCGAATGATCATCGGCCAGCCTCTGGTAAGCATCGAACAGGGCAGAGTGGGTTCGAAAAAACCAGTCGAAGTAAAAGACCCGGTCTTGGGGACGAAAGTCCCGTGATCGATCAACCCCGTCCGGACCGAATCTTTCGTGGTCAAAGTTATCCGTAAGATGGGTTTCCTTGATCGCACGCAGAGTGGTTCCGAGAACGAGCTGGTAGAAATCAGAAGCGGAAGCTGGAAGACGATCGAACATGCGGGTAACCTCGATTCACAAAATCGTCTGGCTGAAAAGAAACACCACTAGGAAAACAAACCGAGTCGAACTTTCCGAAATCACCGCGGCTAGCCACGATGACTGTATTGATCCAAAGGTCTCGAGGCCGCGCCGGGGGCCGCCAGCCGGCTAGTGAATCTCCGGCTCCGCCGTGGGCGCCGTGCCTTCCAGGAAGTCGAAGTCGCAGCCCTGAGGCGCCTGGCGGATGTGCTTCGAGAAGATGGCCCCATACCCGCGGGCGAAGCGCGGCGCGGGGGGCTGCCAGGCGGCGCGGCGCGCGGTCATCTCCTCTTCGCTCACCAGCAGGTCGAGGCGGCGCGCGGCTACGTCCAGGCGCACCAGGTCGCCCTCGCGCACCAGGGCTAGGGGCCCGCCCACAAAGCTCTCGGGCGCCACGTGCAGCACGCAGGTGCCGTAGCTGGTGCCGCTCATGCGCGCATCGGAGATGCGCACCATGTCGCGCACGCCCTGGCGCAGCAGCTTCTTGGGGATCGGCAGCATGCCCCACTCGGGCATGCCGGGGCCGCCCAGGGGCCCGGCGTTGCGCAGGATGAGCACCGAGTCGGCGTCCACATCCAGGTCGGGGCTGTCGATGCGCGCGGCCATTTGGTCGTAGTTGTCGAACACCACCGCGCGGCCGGTGTGCTGCAGCAGGCGCGGATCGGCGGCGTTGGCCTTGATGACCGCGCCGTCGGGCGCGAGGTTGCCGCGCAGCACGCGCAGCCCGCCCTCGGGCTGGATGGGGTTGCCGGGGGTGCGGATCACGTCGGGCAGGTGGATGCGCGCATTGGCCACGTTCTCGCCCAGGGTGCGGCCCGTGCAGGTGAGCGCATCGCGGTGCAGCAGCGCGCCCATGCCTTCCATGAGCGCCGCCATGCCGCCGGCGTAGTGGAAGTCTTCCATCAGGTACTGGCCAGCCGGACGCATGTTCACCAGGTAGGGGGTCTGGCGGCCGAGTTCCTCGAAGCGGTCGAGGTTGAGCGGGATGCCGGCGCGGCCGGCCATGGCGATCACGTGGATGAGCGCGTTGGTGGAGCCGCCCAGGGCCATGAGCACGCGGATGGCGTTGTCCACGGACTGGGGCGAGAGGATGCGGCGCGGCGTGAGGTCTTCCCACACCATTTCTACGATGCGCCGGCCGCTCGCCTTGGCCATGCGCGCGTGGCCGGAGTCCACCGCCGGAATGGTGCTGGCCGAGGGCAGGGAAAAGCCCAGGGTCTCGATGATGCCGGTCATGGTGGAAGCCGTGCCCATGGTCATGCAGGTGCCCGGCGAGCGCGAGATGCCCTCCTCGATCTGCTGCCAGTCGCGCTCGGTGATGCGGCCGGCGCGCAGCTCGTCCCAGTACTTCCACGCGTCCGAGCCCGAGCCCAGGGTGCGGCCCTGCCAGTTGCCGCGCAGCATGGGGCCGGCGGGCACGAAGATGGCGGGCAGGTTCATGCTGATGGCGCCCATGAGCAGCCCGGGGCCGGTCTTGTCGCAGCCGCCCATGAGCACGCAGCCGTCCACCGGATAGGAGCGCAGCAGCTCTTCGGTCTCCATGGCCAGCAGGTTGCGGTACATCATGGTGGTGGGTTTCTGGAACACTTCGGCGAGCGAGATGGCCGGCATCTCGATGGGGAATCCGCCTGCCTGCCACACGCCGCGTTTTACCTCCTCGGCGCGTTCGCGCAGGTGCGAGTGGCAGTGGTTCACCTCGCTCCAGGTGTTGAGGATGGCGATGACCGGCTTGCCCTCCATGTCCTCGCGCTCGTGGCCGAGCTGCAGGATGCGGCTGCGGTGGCCGAAGCCGCGCAAGTCCTGGGTGGCGAACCAGCGCTGGCTGCGCAATTCGGCGGCTGTCTTTTTCATGCTCTCCCCCGTGATTTTCTTCAGCGAGGGCCGATCTTAAAGCGACGAGGGGCAGCCTCGGCTGCCCCTCGCGGTGTGGAACGGCGTAGACCGTTTCAGGACTCGTGGGGTTGCGTTCCCGTGTCTTCGACCGCGGGCTCGCGCCGGCCGTTATCGTGCCGCTTCACCTCGCCGCGCAGGCGCTGGGTGTAGTCTTCCAGCTGGCGTTTGGCGGCGTCGAAGGCGTCGCGCAGGGCTACGTAGGGGTCTTCGTGGTGGTGCAGGTTGGCCACCAGTTCGGAGCCGGGCACCCGAAGGTCGATGTGCACGCAGAAGTGCTTGCCCTGGTGCTTGTGGCGGTGGGGCTGCTCCACAGTCACGTGACAGCCCTGAATGTGGTCGAAGATCGATTCGAGCTTGCGCACCTTCTCGCGGATGTGGTTTTCGAGCGCATCGGAGTGGGGTGTGTCGCGGAAAGTGATCTGCAGTTGCGTCTGCATCTTCGTGCTCCTCGTTGCGGGATTTCTCGATGGGGCCTGGCGGGGGCGATGGCGGCGGGGTGTCCTCCTGTTCGGGCGGCGCCGGTTGCTGCGCAAGGCCGGGCGGCCGCTGGAAAAATCCTTGGAATCGGTCAGGCTCCGCCCCGGCACCGGGGCATTTTGTTTCTGTTGTTTCTGGGTTTGCTGAGCCAAGCATGGGGCGCAACGGCGCGGGCGTCAACGTGGTTGACGCCTTTCTGTCACCAGTGGTTACAAGCCCGGCGTGCCGGGCGCCTTCAGGGGTCAACGCCCTGGAAGGGCCGCAGCCGTACCGACACCGTGGCGCGGCCGGGGGCCACAGGCCAGCGCAGCTCCAGGGTGGCCGCCTGCATCACCTTCTCGAAACCGGCCTCCGACTGGGACACGGTGTGAAGCGGCTGCGCCGTGACCCGCGCCGGCGGGTCCATCAGCACTTCCAGGCCGCCGCCCAGCACGCCGTCCTCCAGACGCAGGCGGGCGCAGTTCTCCAGCACATGGCGCTCGCCGAAACCGCCCAGCACGCCGTCCTCGCCGCGGTAGCGGCCCAGGAAGCCGTCGCAGCTTGGCATGGCGAGGTTCAGCTCGCTGCACCAGGTGCCCGCGTCCCCGGGCTCCAGTTGCCAGGACACCGCCAGCGCACCGTCGTGGAAAACATAGCGCTTGTGCACCGTCCCGCCCGCCACCGGGGCATGGAACCCGGCCTCCTCGCCGCGCGTGGGCCGGTAGCGGGGCCATGTGGCGGCGCCCTCGCGGGACTCCCAGGCGTCGAGGAACAGGGCGCGGTTGCGAGCGTCGGGTTCGGCATCGGCGCGGGTGATGGCGTGGCGGAAGGCAACCCGGTCGTGCGCGGAGGCGATGCCCTCGCCCGCATGGGACGAGGCCTGTTCGCCGATGCGTCCGTGGTAGTGCTCCACGCGCCGCGTGAGCGAGTCGCCGAAGTTGTGCGCCAGCGGCAGGGAGGAGAACTCCACCAGCGCCGCGTGACCGTCGTCGCGCAGCGCCGCCACCAGGCCGGGCGCGCGCAGCAGCAACTCGTCGTGGCCGTCCAGGTCGGCATCCTGTCGCGCCGCCGGCGCGGAAGGGGCGAGCTGCTCCAGCTCGCGCTCCAGCGACAGCAGCGCATTCCACACCGCGCGGCGCAGGTGCGGCAGGTACAGCCCGCCGAACAGGCCGTGCCAGTAGGCGTCGTTGGCCTGGCCCCGGTGCAGCAGCGCGCGCAGCCGTGCATCGGCCCGGGGCAGCGCGGCGAGCCGCTCCGACAGGCCGAGCATGCGCTTGTGCATCCAGTTGGCCTCGGGGTAGCGGCTCATGAAGTTGCGCCAGATGCCGCCCCGCAGGAAAGGCTTGAAGCGTTCGTAGTGGCCGGCTGCCTTCTGGGCCTCGAGCAGCGCCGCGTAGTCGGCGGCGCGCGCCGCCGGCAGCGACCACTCGCCCATTTCCAGGTACGAGGTGGCGGGCAGATACACCACGCCGCGGCCGTGCTGTTCGCGGTGAAACTCGGCGAAGTGGCGC
This sequence comes from Rhodocyclaceae bacterium, assembly GCA_020248405.1. Classification (GTDB taxonomy): domain Bacteria; phylum Pseudomonadota; class Gammaproteobacteria; order Burkholderiales. Next base: position 11,032 of record JADCHQ010000003.1, read on the forward strand.
GTGCGGATCACCGGCGAGGCGAGCACGCCCTCGATGAAATGCTCCAGCCAGCGCTGTTCGAACACCCACTCGAAGGTGTCGGGCCAGATGCCGAATTTCTCGATGTCATCGAAATAGATGGCTGCCTCACCGCCGCCTTCGCGCGCCTGCGATTCGATCCATGCCACCGCCTCTCGGGCGGGCGCGAAGGGCAGGCGGTAGCGCAGCGCTTCGGAGATGGGAAACAGGTCGAGCCGCTCTCCGCCTTCCTCGGTGGAGAACCAGCCGCCCAGCGCCGCGGCGTCGAGGCCGGCGCACAGGAAGTGGTAGTCGTCCACCATCACGTAGCGCAGGCCGGCGGCGTGCAGCGCTGTGACCACCGAGGATTCCCACACCCGCTCGGTGAGCCAGGCGCCTTGCGGCCGCGCGCCCAGGCCCGCTTCCAGCCGCGACGACAGCGCCTCGATCTGCGACAGCCGGTCGCGCGCCGGAATGGCCGCCAGCACCGGCTCCATGTCGCCGCCGCCGAACAGCTCGCACTGGCCGCGGCTCACCATGTGGCGCAACAGTGCCAGGTCTTCGGGATGGCGCTCCAGCAGTTGTTCGAGCAGCCAGCCGCTCAGGTGTATGGCGAAGCGGAACTCCGGATAGCGGTACACCGTCCGCAGGAACGGCCGGTAGGATTTTTCGTGGGCTTCCTCCACCACCCCGGTGAAGTTGCCCGCGGGCTGGTGGGCGTGCACCCCGAACAGCAGAGAAATGGAGCGGGTCACGCAGCGGCCTTCAGGAGGCGCGGCGCATGGCGCCGCCAAGTTCGGCTTCGCCGCCGCCGTGGCTGAGCGGCGTATCGAGGGCCGCCGGCGCCGGCAGTTGCAGCAGCCGGTACAGCGCCGCGAGGTTGGCGCGGAACACCTGTTCCATGCTGGCCACGGCGGCGCCGGGGTTGTAGTCGCCCAGCCACCAGAACCAGTCGGAGCTTTCGCACACCGCCAGCTGGCGTTCGGCGGCGCGCGCCGCCGCGGCATCCAGGCGCGCGCTGGCCATCACCAGGTCGTAGTGGCGCTTGGCCTCGCACAGCAGATCCCAGGCGCGATTCTTTTCGGCCGACCCGATCCAGGTGGAGAGATTGCCGTACACCCAGCTGCCGGCGCGCAAGCTCTGCAGGGGTGCGCCGGGCGCCGGGCCCTCTTCCACCACCTCGGCGAAGGTGGTGGTGCGAATGCCGGCGTGGCTCTCCAGGGCGCCGTAGAGATCCTCGAAGAAGAAGTAGCCGTTGTAGGGGTAGTACTCCCAGGCGTTTTCGCCATCGAGGATGACACTCACCACGGTGGCTTCGCCCGGGGGCGCGGCGGCGCCCACGGCGCGGACCTGTTCGAGGAAATGGCCAGCCGCGTCGCGCCCGTGCCAGTCGCTGTACTCGAACCCCACCAGGTCGGAGAGGCGGTCATCGCGGAAGAACACGCTCAGGCCGGTGTCGCGCCAGCGGTGGCCCCGGTAGGGCGCGCGAATGCTTTCCCCGCCGCGGCCGGCGGCTTCGAGGCTCGCATGCAGCACGCCCTCGCCGCTGGCGGTCCAGCGCACGCCGGCGGCAGCCAGCAGGTCGAGCACGGACTCCGAAACGGCACCCTCTGCCGGCCATACCCCCTGGGGCCGCGCGCCGAAGCGCTGCGCGTGGCTGCGCAGTGCGCGATCCAGGTGGGCCTCCAGGCGGGTGCGGCCACCCGGATAGCAGTGCGATAGCGGCAGGGACAGCGCGGGCTGGCTTTCGCGGGCAGCGGCGAAGTCGAGCAGCAACGGCCCCAGCGGATGGTCGTGGGGCGTGCAGGACAGCTCCACCTGGCCGCGCTCGGCAAGCGCCCGCCAGCGCGGCAACACGCCGCTCACCACCTCCTGGTAAACCGCCAGCAGCCGCAGCCGGTCGCTCGCCGTGAAGCCCTGCCCCTTGGACATGAGCTCCACCACGCTGGCGTGGCGGCGGCGCACGGTCTCGCCCGTCCAGGCCAGGTGGTACCAGGTGACCAGGTCGGCGAAGTACTGGCCCGAGAGGTAGTCGAGCGCGCCTGTCCCCAGGGATTCAGCATGGCGAAACAGTTCGCGCAGGCGCCGATAGGCGGGGAAGGGCTCGATCATCTTGGCGTGATTGGCGCGGAAGCAGCGGTCGAGCAGAAACTCGCGTCCGGCGGCATCGAGACCTTCCAGGTCGGGACGCGCCAGCGCCTCCAGCAGCGGGTCGCGCAGTTCGCTGGCCGCGAAGGCGGCGGCGTAGTCCTCGAGCTGTTCGCACAGCACGGGCACGAAATTCACCACGGCCCGCACCCGCGGGTGGCGTTCCAGGTGCGCGGCCATGTCGGCGTAATCCTTCACCGCGTGCAGGTACACCCACGGCAGCCTGAAGCGGCCGCCCGGGCCCTCGCGAAAATCGGGCTGGTGCATGTGCCACAGCAGCACCAGCCGCGTCGCTGCGGTATCAGCGCTGATGGGGCGTCTCCTGGCCGAGCATCTCGGGGGTGATCAGCGTGATGCCGCGTTCGGTGACGTGGAAGCGCCGCCGGTCGGCCTCGTGGTCGAAGCCCACCTCCAGACCCTCGGGCAGGTGGCAGCGCTTGTCCACCACGCAGCGGCGCAGCTTGGCGTAGCGGCCCACGGTGACCTCGGGCAGGATTACCGAGTCCTCCACCGAGGCGAAGCTGTGCACCCGCACCTTGGAGAACAGCACCGAGCGCGCCACGCGCGAGCCGCTCACCACGCAGCCGCCCGACACCAGCGAATCCACCGCCAGGCCGCGCCGTTGCGCATCGTCGAACACGAACTTCGCCGGCGGCAGCTGTTCCTGCCAGGTCCAGATGGGCCAGTCCTCGTCGTACATGTTGAGATCTGGGTCCACCCGCGCCAGGTCGAGGTTGGCTTCCCAGAAGGCGTCCACCGTGCCCACGTCGCGCCAGTAGGCCTGGCCCTCCTTGGAGCCCACGCAGCTGTCGCGGAAGTCGTGCGCGAACACCCGGTAGCGCGGCACCAGGTAGGGAATGATGTCGCGGCCGAAGTCGTGGGTGGAGCCGGGCGTGTCGGTGTCGCGGATCAGCTGTTCGTAGAGGAACGGCGCGTTGAAGATGTAGATGCCCATGCTCGCCAGGGCCATGCCTGGGCGCCCGGGAATCTCGCGGGGTGCGGCGGGCTTTTCCTGGAAGTCGCGCACGCGCCAGTCGGCGTCCACCCCCATCACGCCGAAGGCGCTGGCCTCCGGCACTGGCACCTCGATGCAGGCCACGGTGAGGTCCGCCTGGCGCGACACGTGTTCGGCCAGCATGGTGCCGTAATCCATCTTGTAGATGTGGTCTCCCCCCAGCACCAGCACGAACGCGGGCTTGTGGGCGCGGATGATGTCCAGGTTCTGGAACACCGCATCGGCGGTGCCTTCGTACCAGCCCTCGTCCAGCCGCTGGGAGGCGGGCAGTACGTCCACGAATTCGTCGAAGCGACCGTCCAGGAAGCTCCAGCCGCGCTGCACGTGGCGGATCAGGCTGTGGGCCTTGTACTGGGTGGCGATGCCGATCTTGCGCACGCCGGAATTGACGCAATTGGACAGCACGAAATCCACGATGCGGAACTTGCCGCCGAAGGGCACGGCGGGCTTGGCGCGCCAGTCCGTCAGGTCGCGCAGCCGCGAGCCGCGGCCGCCCGCCAGCACCAGAGCGTAGCTGTCCTTGGTGAGGCGGCTCACGAAGCGGGCGTTGGAGTCGGTGGCCATGGGAGCGGTCCTGCGCGAGGCGCCGCGCCGCGGGCGGCGGCGGACAGTTCTTATAATAGCCGCTCGATTCGTCCCCCCGGTGAACGGATTTCTCCGCGTGAGCGCACCATGACAGACCCGCGCATCGAAGCGCTGCGTGACGGGCGGCTGCACGACCCCAATGGCTATCTCGGCCGCCATCGCGAGGCGCGCCAGTGGGTGGTGCGCCACTTCGACCCGCACGCCCGCGCCGCCTGGCTGCGGGGCGAGGGCGATCCCCGGCCCATGCGCGACCTCGGCGACGGCGTGTTCGAGTGGCGCGGCGATGATCCGCCGCGCGAAGCGCCCGCGGTGGAGGTGCTGCGCGGCGACACGCGCACCCAGGTGGTGAGCCCGTGGAGCTTCGCCCCGGAGATCGGCTCGCAGGACTGCCACCTGTTCAACGAGGGCCGCCTGACGCAGGCCTGGCGGGTGCTGGGGGCCCACTGCCGCACCCGCGGTGGCGCTTCCGGCGTGCGTTTCGCGTGCTGGGCCCCCAACGCCGAGCGGGTCAGCGTGGTGGGCGACTTCAATGGCTGGGACGGGCGCTGCCATCCCATGCAGGTGCACGGCGGCAGCGGCCTGTGGGAGCTGTTCGTCCCGGGCCTCGGTCCCGGCACGCTGTACAAGTTCGAGATCCGCCATCGGGACAGCGGCGCCGTGCTGCTCAAGACCGATCCCTACGGCCAGGCCTTCGAGTTGCGCCCCGGCACCGCGGCCCGCGTCACCGCGCCGCCGGCCCACGCCTGGGGTGATGCCGCCTGGATGCAGGGGCGTGCCACCCGCGACTGGCTGCGCGCGCCGCTCAACATCTACGAGGTCCACGCCGGTTCCTGGAAGCGCCATCCCGGCGGGCGCTTTTGGAACTGGGGCGAGCTGGCGGAGGATTTGGTTGCCTACGCGCTGGACATGGGCTTCACGCATCTGGAGCTGCTGCCCGTCACCGAGCACCCGCTGGACGAGTCCTGGGGCTACCAGTGCACTGGCTACTTCGCGCCCACCGGCCGGCATGGCTCGCCCGACGACTTCCGTGCCTTCGTGGACCGCTGCCACCAGGCCGGGCTCGGGGTGATCCTCGACTGGGTGCCGGCCCACTTCCCCCAGGACGACTGGGCGCTGGCGCGCTTCGACGGCACGGCGCTCTACGAACATCAGGACCCGCGCCTCGGGCTGCACGCCGACTGGGGCACCCACGTGTTCAACTTCGGCCGCAACGAGGTGCGCAGCTTCCTGCTGTCCTCGGCGGCGTTCTGGCTGTCGGAGTTCCACGTGGACGGCCTGCGCGTGGACGCGGTGGCCTCCATGCTCTATCTCGACTATTCGCGGCGCGAGGGCGCGTGGCTGCCCAACCGCCACGGCGGGCGCGAGAACCTGGAGGCCATCGATTTCCTGCGCGAGCTCAACACCCTGGTGCACCGCGACTTCCCCGGCGCGCTCACGCTCGCCGAGGAATCCACTGCGTGGCCCATGGTGTCGAGGCCGGCCTACCTGGGGGGCCTGGGCTTCTCGCTGAAGTGGAACATGGGCTGGATGAACGACACGCTCGCCTACATGAGCCACGACCCGGTGCACCGGCGCTTTCACCACGACCGGCTCACCTTCGGCCAGCTCTACGCCTACAGCGAGAACTTCCTGCTGCCGCTGTCCCACGACGAGGTGGTGCACGGCAAGCGCTCGCTGCTGGACAAGATGCCGGGCGACACCTGGCAGAAATTCGCCAACCTGCGCCTTTTGCTGGCGCTGCAGGCTGTGAGCCCGGGCCGCAAGCTGCTGTTCATGGGCGGCGAGTTCGGCCAGGGCCGGGAGTGGCGCGCGGGCGGCGAGCTGGACTGGGGCCTGCTGGGCACCGACTGGCATGCCGGCGTGCAGCGCTGCACCCGCGACCTCATGCGCCTGGTGCGCGATCACCCGGCGCTGCACGAGCTCGACTTCGAGCCCGCCGGGTTCGCCTGGATCGACTGCCACGACGCCGAGCAGTCGGTGATTGCGCTGCTGCGCCGGGCGCGCGGTGGCCGCTTTGTGCTGGCGGTGCTCAACTTCACGCCCGTGCCCCGGCCGGGGTATCGCATCGGCGTGCCCCAGGGCGGCTTCTACGGCGAGCTGTTCAATTCCGACTCGCGCCACTACCGCGGGGCCGACGTGGGCAACGCCGCCGGCGTGCACGCGGAGCGGCTTGCCTGGATGGGCCAGCCCTTCTCCGCGGTGCTCACGCTGCCGCCGCTTGGCGCCTTGATCCTGGAACCCTCGCGGTGAAGGTGCTGTTCGCCACCTCCGAGGCGACGCCGCTGGTGAAGACCGGCGGCCTGGCCGACGTGAGCGCGGCGCTGCCCGCTGCGCTGCGCCGCGCCGGTGTGGACGCGCGGGTGCTCATGCCCGGCTACGGCCCGGTGCTGGGCTGGGTGGAAGGCCGCGCGCGGCTGGCCGGGGTGCTGGAGCTGCCGCCCTTCCCGGTGGCGCGGCTGCTCGAGTCGGCGCTGCCTGGCGGCACCCCGCTGCTGGTGCTGGACTGCCCGGCCCTCTACGCCCGCGAGGGCGGCCCGTACCACCAGCCCGGGGGCGCCGAGTGGCCCGACAACGACTTTCGCTTCGGCCTGCTGTCGCGCGCCGCGGCCGAGCTGGCGCGCCCGGGGCGCGACTGGGTGCCGCAGGTGCTCCACTGCAACGACTGGCAGACCGGGCTCGCGCCGAGCTGGCTGTCCATCCTGCCCGGCCCGCGGGCGGCCACACTCATGACCATCCACAACCTCGCCTATCAGGGCCTGTTTCCGGCCACCGCCATGGAGCGCCTGGGCCTGCCCTGGTCGCTGTTCCAGCCCGACGGGGTCGAGTTCCACGGCAATCTCTCCTTCCTCAAGGCCGGCCTGTTCCACGCCGACCGGCTGAGCACTGTGAGCCCCACCTACGCGCGGGAGATTCAGCAGGCGCCCCTGGGCTTCGGCATGCAGGGGCTGCTGTCGTGGCGGTCCCGCTACCTGAGCGGCGTCCTGAACGGCATCGACACGGCGGCATGGAACCCGGGCACCGACCCGCTCATCGCCCGCCGCTATGGCCCCGGCACGCTGGCGCGCAAGGACGACAACCGCGCGGCGCTGCGCGAGCGCTTCGGCCTGTCGCCCGGGCCGGGACGGCCGTTGTTCGGGGTGGTCAGCCGCTTCGCCCACCAGAAAGGCCTGGACCTGCTGGCCGAGGTGACCAGCCAGCTGGTGGCGCTGCCGGCGCAGCTGGCGGTGCTGGGGTCGGGCGAGGCGCCCCTGGAGGCGGCGTTTCGCGAGCTCGCCACGCGCCACCCCGGCGAAGTGGGCGTGGTGGTGGGTTTCGACGAAGGCTTGTCGCACCTGTTGGAGGCTGGCGCCGACGTCTTCGTGATGCCGTCGCGCTACGAGCCCTCGGGCCTGAATCAGATGTACAGCCAGCGCTACGGCACGCCGGTGGTGGCCCGCGACACGGGCGGACTGGCCGACACCGTGACCGACTGTGCGCCGGCCACCCTCGCCGAGGGCACGGCCACGGGCTTCCTGTTCCGCGAGCCCACGCCCGAGGCGCTCCTGGAGGCGCTTACCCGCGCCGCGGCGGCCTTTGCCAACCGGCGCATGTGGCGCGCCCTGCAGCGCAACGGCATGGCCCGCGACTTCAGCTGGGACGCCTCGGCCGCCCGCTACGCCGCTTTGTACGCTGATATGACGGCCTCCCCCGGGGGGTGGCAGAATGCGGGCCCCGGCGCTTGAGCACGCCGGGCACGGGCGCAGGCATGCGCCCATGACAACCATCGGAGGGGTGAAGCCATGATCGGCGATCGCATCGAAACCAACATCGCGGGCGGACTCGACGTTGCCCTGCCGCGCATGGTCCACGTGCGGCAGAGGTTCCAGACCCCGCGCGTGAACGACGTGGCTGCGGAAGTGGCGGCCCAGTTCCAGCGGCCCGAGGTGCGCGCCCAGGTGAAGCCTGGCATGAGCATCGCCGTGGGCTGCGGCAGCCGCGGCATTGCCAACGTGGCCGAGTGCGCGAAGCAGGTGGTGGCGGAGCTCAAGGCGCTGGGCGCGAAGCCCTTCATCTTTCCCGCCATGGGCAGCCACGGCGGCGCCACCGCCGAGGGCCAGCGCGAGGTGCTCGAGGGCTACGGCATCACCGAACAGAGCGTGGGCTGTCCCGTCCACTCGCAGATGGAGGTGGTGGAACTGGGGCGTCTGCCCTCCGGCATGCCGGTCTACATGGACAAGCTGGCGGCGGCCGCCGACGGCGTGGTGCTGGTGTGCCGCGTCAAGCCGCACACCAACTTCCGCGCTCCCATCGAGTCGGGCATCGTGAAGATGATGACCATCGGCATGGGCAAGATCATCGGCGCCACCGAGCTGCACACCGAGGGCATGGATGCCTTCGGCCGCCTGCTGCCCGAGGCCGCGCGCCTGATCATGTCCAAGCGCAACGTGCTGCTTGGCGTGGCCATGGTGGAGAACGCCGCCGACGAGACGGCTCTCATCGAGGCCGTGCCCGGCCCGGCCATCTTCGAGCGCGAGCCGGTGCTGCAGCAAAAGGCCAAGGACATGATGGCACGGTTGCAGTTCGACGAGATCGACGTGCTGGTGGTGGAGAAGATCGGCAAGAACATCTCCGGCTCCGGCATGGACCCCAACATCACGGGGCGCAACTGCCGCAACGTGGAGTGGAACATGAAGCCCTTCGTGAAGAAGATCGTGGTGCTGGGGCTCACGCCCGAGACCCACGGCAACGCCACGGGGCTTGGTTCGGCCGACGTGATCACCATGCGCCTGTACCGCGACATGGACATCGCCAAGACCTACGCCAACGTCATCACCTCCACCTACCTGGACGGTGCGGCGATCCCCATCATCATGAACACCGACCGCGAGGCCATCCAGCTCGCGGTCAAGACGGTGGTGCGGGTCAAGCCCCAGGACACGCGCATCGTGCGCATCCCCAACACGCTGCAGGTCATGGACCTGCACGTCTCCGAGCCCATGATGGACCTGGTGCGCGCCAACCCTTCGCTGTTCGAGGTGGCGGGCGAGCCCGAGGCCTTCCGGTTCGATGCCAAGGGCTCGCTCTATCCCATGCTGGGCAGGGCGCACGCCCGCGCGGAGGTCTGAGCGCGGCGCGTCCGCCCCGCGAGGGCCCTTCGATGGTTTCGCACATCCACCTCGACGCCGTGGGCGGCGTGGCGGGCGACATGTTCATCGCCGCCGTGACCGACGCCTTCGCGCACCTGCGCGAGGGCGTGCTGGCGGCCGTGCGCGCGGCCGGCCTGCCCGCGGAAGTGGCCTGCGCCTTCGAGGCGCACGCCGACCACGCGCTCACCGGCAGCCGCTTCCGGGTGGACGTCCCGGTGCCGGGCCACGGCCATGTCCACCGCCTCCACCACCACCACGCCCACCGCGACTTCGCCGACATCCGCACCCACCTGTTGTCCGCGCCGCTCGATGCCGAGGTAAAGCGCCGTGCGGTGGACATCTTCACACGCCTGGCCGAGGTGGAGGGCCGCATCCACGGCAAGCCCACCGAGCTGGTGTCCTTCCACGAGCTGGGCGAGTGGGACTCCATCGCCGACATCGTGGGCGCCGCGTGGCTGATCCATGCCACGGGTGCGCAGTCCTGGTCCATCGGCACGCTGCCGCTGGGCTCGGGATTCGTGAAGACGGCCCATGGAAAGCTGCCCGTTCCGGTACCGGCGGCGGCCATGCTGCTCGAGGGCTATGCCTTTGCCGACGACGGCGTGGCTGGCGAGCGCGTCACGCCCACGGGTGCCGCCATCGTGCGCCACCTGGGCTGCACCCAGGCACGCCCCAGAGGCGCCCTGAGGCTCGGCCGCACCGGCCACGGCTTCGGGACCAGGGTCTTGCCCGGGCTTTCCAACGTGCTGCGGGTGGTGTGCTTTGAGCCGGTGGACGCCGACTCCGACGCCGCCGATGCGCCCGTGGCCGTGATCGTCTTCGAGGTGGACGACCAGACCCCCGAGGACCTCGCCATCGCCCTGGATCACCTGCGCAGCCACCCGGCGGTGGTCGACGTGCTGCACAGCCCCGTGGTCGGCAAGAAGGGCCGCATCGCCGCCTCCATCCAGGTGCTGGCGGATCCCGCCCAGCTGCATGCAGTGACGGACGCTTGCTTCCTCGAGACTGCCACCATCGGCCTGCGCTACCAGGTGGTGCATCGCAAGACGCTGCCGCGCGACCTTCGCATGGTGCTGGTGGGCAACCATGCCGTGCGCGTGAAGGTGGTGCAGCGGCCGCAGGCCGCCACCGCCAAGGCCGAGAGCGACGACACCGCGCAGGTGGAGGGGCTTGCCGGGCGCGCCGCGCTGCGTCGCGCTGCCGAGGACGAGGGGCTCGAGTGAGCGCCGTGCACGACACCCGGGCCGAGGCGTTGGAGCGCGTTCTCTGCGGCATGAGCAGCATCGCCGTGGCCGTGAGCGGCGGTGTGGACAGCCTCACCCTGGGAAGCTTTGCCCATCGCCGCTTGCCGGGTCGCGTGGCCATGTTCCATGCCACCTCGCCGGCCGTGCCGCCCGAGGCCACCGCGCGCACCCGTGACCTCGCCGCCCGCGAGGGCTGGGCGCTCGAGATCATCGATGCCGGCGAGTTCGCGCGCCAGGACTACCGCGCCAATCCGGTGAACCGCTGCTTCTTCTGCAAGACCAGCCTGTACGGCGCCATCGCGCCGCGCACCACGGCGCAGGTGGTGTCGGGCACCAACACCGACGACCTGGGCGAGTACCGCCCGGGCCTGGAGGCCGCCCGCGAGCACGGCGTGCGCCACCCCTTCGTGGAGGCCGGCATCGCCAAGGCCGGCGTGCGCGCGCTGGCGCGCACCCTGGGCCTCGCCGGCGTGGCCGAGTTGCCTTCCTCGCCCTGCCTGTCGAGCCGCATCGAGACCGGCATCGCCATCCACCCGGACATGCTCGCCGCCGTGCACGCCGCGGAGCGGCTGGTGGACGCGGCCCTGTCGCCGCGCACCGTGCGCTGCCGCGTGCGCGCCGCTGGCGCGGTGATCGAGCTCGACGCCGAGACGCTGGCCTGCACCGAGCGCGTGCGCCGCGATGCGCTAGCGGGCCAGGTGGCGCAGTTGTTCGCGCAGCGCGGCATCGAGCTTGCCGTGGGCTTCGCGCCCTATCGCACCGGCAGCGCCTTCCTGGTGCGCGAACTGCGCACCGCTGGCGCAGCCTGAACCTCTCCGGGCCGCGCCCCCGGTCCGGCTCTGCAACGCCGCCATCCGGCGGCACCCTGGAAGCGCAATTTCAAATGGATCTGCACAAGGACATCCGCCTCGATTTCGATCGCCGCAGCCGCATGGGCCTGGAGGAAGCCATCCTCGCCAGCGGCAAGACGGCCGCCCACCTCGTCACCATCCTCGACCAGGCCGCCCAGCGGCACGCGCGCTTCCTGATCACGCGCCTGTCCACCGAACAGCTCGATGCCCTGCCCGGCCACCACCGCGACCGCATCCAGTACGACGCCCTGTCGCGCACCGGTTACTTCGGCGAACCCGAGCCATTGCACACCGCAAAGCGTGTGGCCGTGGTGGCGGCAGGCACCTCGGACGTGAACCTGGTGCGCGAGATCTCGCGCACGCTGGGATGGTACGGCGAGCCGGCGCTCGAGGTGACTGACGTGGGCCTGGCGGGCATCTGGCGGCTGCTGGAGCGACTGGACGAGATCAAGGCCATGCCGGTGGTGATCGTGGTGGCTGGCATGGATGCAGCCCTGCCCACGGTGGTGGGCGGCCTGGTGCCTGGCGTGGTGATCGGCTGCCCCTCCTCGGTGGGTTATGGTGTGGCCGAGAAGGGCAGCTCGGCACTCAACGCCATGCTGGCCAGCTGCGCTGCGGGGCTGCTGGTGACCAACATCGACAACGGCTTCGGTGCGGCCTGCGCGGCGTTGCGGGTGCTGCGCACGATGCAGTCCTGAAAGTGGCGGGCGCGGCGCAAGCGGTTCTTGGTGCGTCCGCGCGCCCATAGAGAAGCACCCCGGCGTGCTGCGGTGCGTTTCGAAGCACAAGCGCGCCGGGGTCGGATACGCTCGGCTTGCGTGACACGACGACGCCAAATCCATCCTGAGGAGATCCCGATGAGCGACGTGCTGACCGGCCTTGCCGAACGCCTGAATCTCGATGCAGTGGGCCACCCAAACAACCTGTTCAACAGCGTGGTTTTCACGCTGATCGAGGATTACCCGGGTGGCCTGCAGGGCCTGCTGGACCGCTTCGCGAGCCAGGGGTACGCCAATCACGTGGCGTCCTGGTTGTCCGACGGCAGAAACGAGCCTCTCGCGCCCGAGGATGTCCTGAAGGTGTGCGGCCGCGAAGGCGTGGCCGCCCTGGCCGCCAAGCTCAACCTCACGCCCGAGCGCGTGGTGACTGGATTGGCGGAGAAGCTGCCCGACCTGATCAACCGTCTCACACCCTCCAATCGGGTGGACGAGGCCTTCATCCGCGACAGCTTGCCGCTGCTCACGGGCCGCGTGTTCGGCTGATGCGCGCGCGGCCGGGCGGCGTGGCCGTCCCGGCCGTGGCGGTGTGATGCTAGCCCGGGCGCAGCTGCCCCTTCAGATGGCGGTGGCCTCGGCCTGCCGCAGGCAGTCGTCGTCGAGGCTCTGCAGCGGCGAGCAGTCGCGGTTGGCGAACCACTCGGCGCGGTGGCTGCGGGTGGGATTGTCCACCGAGGCCACGTTGAGATAGGCGATGGTGCGCTCGAAGGGGGTTATGTTGCCTGTGGAGCCGTGCACCAGGTTGCAGTGCATGAACAGCGCTGTGCCCGCCGGCCCGGTGACTGCTTCGATGCCGCCGCCCTCCTGCACCAGCCTCTCGATGGTTTCGCGCGGGATGTCCATCACGGTATAGCCGCTGGAATCCTGGTCGGGGCTGGTGCGTTCGATGTGGCCGTAGGTGTGCGAGCCCGGGATCACCATGAGCGGTCCGTTGGCGGGGGTCATGGCGTCGAGGAACACCCCGATCATGAGCGCACGCGGTTCCTGCATGCCGTCCTCGAAGCGCCAGGTGGCATAGTCCTGGTGCCACCACCAGCCCTGGCCGTCGAAGGCGGCCTTGGGATTGATGCGCAGCTGGTGGATGTACAGGTGGCCGCCCAGCAGCTGGCAGGCCGGCTCGATCCACCGGGGGTGATGGGCGAGGCGGTTCCAGGTGTCGTCGAACAGATGCGCGCCGTAGACGAGGCGCACCGACTGATTGGTGCGCTCGCGCACCACCTGCGGCTGATGGGAAGACGCCTTGATGCGGGCGAGCGCGGTACGCAGCGCGTGAATCTCGGCGCCGTCGAACAGCGCCGCGACGGTGATGTAGCCGCGTTCGGCGAATTGGGCGAGCTGCTGGGCGGAGAGCTTCATGGCGCTGTGCTCCTGGCTGTGAAGTGACCGGGACTGAGAGGCTGCCGGGTCCGCAGCGGCGCGCCCCCTCAGGCGTGGTGCCCGCCGAGGTAGGCGGCGCGCACCTCCTCGTTGTCGAGCAGTTCTCGCGGGCTGCCCTCGAGAATCAGCGTGCCGGTTTCCAGCACGTAGCCGCGATCGGCCACGGACAGCGCCATGTTGGCGTTCTGCTCCACCAGCAGGATGGTGGTACCGCGGGCGCGGATGTCGCGGATGGCGCCGAACAGGTTCTGCACAATGAGCGGCGCGAGCCCCAGGGAGGGCTCGTCCAGCAGCAGCAGCTTCGGCCTGGCCATCAGCCCGCGGGCCACCGCCAGCATCTGCTGCTGGCCGCCTGAGAGCGTCCAGCCGAGCGCGTGTTCGAAGGGGCGGATCTCAGGGAAAATCTGGAATTTCTCGTCCGCCTCCGCTTCGAGCTGGCGGCGTGTCACGCCCTTGCGGTTGGAGCCGCCCAGCAGGATGTTCTCCCGCACCGTCAGCCCGGGAAAGATGCGCCGGCCCTCGGGCACGTGGCTGATGCCCATCCGCGCCACCGCCTCCGGTCCCAGCCGGTGGATGGGTTGGCCCTCGAAGAGCACTTCGCCGCGTACCGGCGCGATCAGCCCCGAGATGGTCTTGAGTGTGGTGCTCTTGCCCGCGCCGTTGGCGCCCAGCAGGGTCACGAGCTCGCCGGCTTCCACCCGCAGGCTCACGCCGCGCAGCGCCTGCACGTTGCCATAGGCGCTCGCCACCTCGCGCAGCTCCAGCAGAGCCATCAGTTCACCTTGCCCGCCGTGCCGAGATAGGCGGCGATCACGTCGGGATTGCGCAGCACTTCCTGGGGCGAGCCCTCGGCGATCTTGCGGCCGAAGTTGAGCACCGTGATGCGGTCGGAGACCTTCTCCACCAGCCCCATGTCGTGGTCGATGAGGAAGATGGTGAGGCCGTGGCCGCGCAGGCGCCTGAGCAGGTCGACGAACTCCATCTTTTCGGTCTGGTTGAGGCCCGCGGCCGGTTCGTCCAGCAGCAGCAGCCGCGGATGCCCGGCCAGCACGCGGGCGATCTCCACCAGCCGCTGGTGGCCGTAGGGCAGGTTGCGCACGATCACGTGGGCGCGATCGGCCAGGCCCACGAAGGCCAGCGCGCTCATGGCCCGCGCCCGCAGTGCCCGGTTGCCCCGGCCGATGGGGTTGCGGTCGCGCTGCGCGCCCACCATCACGTTCTCCAGCGCCGAGAGCGTAGAGAACAGGCGGATGTTCTGAAAGGTGCGGCCCATGCCGCGGCCGGCGCGCTGGTGGGGGCGCAGCAGCGACACATCCTCCTCGCCTAGCATCACCTGTCCGGCAGTTGGCCGGTAGATGCCGCTTACCACGTTGAGCGAGGTGGTCTTGCCCGAGCCGTTCGGGCCGATGAGCGCATGCACGCTGCCGCGCGCCACCTCGATGTCGATCCCGTCCACCGCCTTCAGGCCGCCAAAGTGCTTGGACAGCGCCTTGACGCGCAGAACCGGACCGCCGGCGGCGCCCGGTACATCGAAGTCGAGCGGCGCCACGCCGGTGGTGTCGGTCTTCTCGACGGGCTTGACGAAGCGCGCCCGGGCCGCCTTGATGAGGCCCCAGATGCCCTCGGGCAGGAACACCATGATCAGGATCACGCCGATGCCGTAGACCGCCAGATACACGTCCTTGATGAAGCGCAGCGATTCCGGCAGGTGCTTGAGCCACTCGGGCATCTGCACGATCAGGAGCGTGCCGATCACCCCGCCGAAGGGCGATTGGGCGCCGCCCAGCAGCACGGCGGTGAGAAATTCCACCGAGCGGGCGAAGTTGAAGTTGTCGGGGCTGATGTAGGCGAAGCCGCCGGCGTACAGCCCGCCGCCGATGGCGCCCAGCAGCGCCGACAGCGAGAAGGCCACTACCTTGGTGCGCAGCGTGTGCACGCCCACCACCTCGGCCGCCAGTTCGTTCTCGCGCACCGAGCGCATGGCGCGGCCCAGCCGCGTGTGGGGAAGCCACCACACGGCGAACACCACGACGTACAGCACGGCCGCGCAGAACACCAGGTAGGCCCGGTCGTCGGCCAGTTCGAAGCCCGCCAGCGAGGGCCGCGGGATGCCCGCCACGCCGTCGGGGCCGCGGGTCACCTCGATCCAGTTCACCAGCACCAGGTCGAGGATCTGCTGGAAGCTGATGGTGATCATGGCCAGGTAGTGGCCGCCCAGGCGGATGGTGGTAAGGCCCAGGGCGAGCCCGGCGCCGGTAGCCACGGCGGCGCCGGCGGCAAGCGAAAGCCAGAAGCTCCAGCCGCCCGTCACCGTGCCCAGCGCCACGCCGTAGGCGCCCAGACCGAAGAAGGCGGCCTGCGCCAGGTTGATCTGGCCGGTGTAGCCCAGCACCACCACCAGGCCCAGCACCGCGATGGCGTAAGTCACCGCCTGCATGAACATCTGCACCACGTAGGCGCTCACCTCGAAGCGGTACGGGATAAGCGGCAGGGCTATGGCCACGATGGCCAGCGCCACCAGCCAGGGGCGGGAAATCTTCGGCGGCATGAGGGGCTAGGCCTTCTCCGAGACCTTCTCGCCGAAGATGCCCTGCGGGCGCACCAGCAGGAACAGGAACAGCGCCAGGAAGGCGTAGGCGTCCTTGTAGGGCACCGAGATGTGGTAGGCGGCCAGGCTTTCGATCACGCCCAACAGCAGCCCACCCACGATGGCGCCGGTCACGTCGCCGAAGCCGCCGATGATGGTGGCCGCAAAGGCCTTCAGGGCGATGATGGAGCCCATGCCGATGGACACGAAAAGGATCGGCCCCACCAGCACGCCGGCGATGCCGCCCAGCACCGCACTGTAGATGAAAGTGATGGAAATCATCAGCGCGACGGGGATGCCCAGCAGGCGGGCCATGTCCTTGTCCTGGGAGGTGGCCTGGAGCTTCTTGCCCAGCAGCGTCTTCTCGAAAAACAGGTAGGTGCCCAGCACCAGCAGCAACGTCACCGCCAGGATCACCAGGTACTGGCTGTCCAGGAACACCCCGCCCACGTTGATGCCGTCCACCGGCAGGGTTTTCTCCAGCGGCCGGGGTTGCGGGCCAAACACCGCCAGCACCGTGTTTTGCAGGAAGATGGAGGCGCCCAGGGTGGAGATGAGCACCGGCAGGAAGGAGCGGTGGCGCAGGGGGTAGTACACGCCGTAGTTGAACAGCACCCCGAAGATGGCCATCACCACCAGCGCCGCCACCAGCGCCAGCGCGTAGGGCCAGCCCAGTGCCGAGAAAAACAGCACCATGGCATAGCCGCCCAGCATGGCGAAATCGCCCTGGGCGAAGTTCACCACGTTGGTGGCGCGGATGATGAGCACGAAGCCTAGCGCCACGAGTGCATAGATGCTGCCCAGGGCAAGGCCCTGGAAGATCACCTGCAGGTTGTTGGTCAGGGCTTCCACGGAGGGTTTGCGCTCGGGGTCGGGGTCGGGGGCACGGGGGGTACCAAAGGACGGCAGCGGGTCTCGCGGCACGGGCCGCGCCGGGCCGGGTTCTCGAGTGCCCGGTTCCGGCGCGGTGCAGCCGCTCTCCCCTTGAAGACCTCAGTCCTTGAAGTCGATGTGCTTGATGAAGCCCACCTTGCCGTTGTCGATGCGCACCACGTTGTAGCCGCGCAGGCCGTCGCCCTTGTCGTCGAAGCTGTAGGTGCCTTCCACGCCCTTCCAGCCCTGGATGCCCACGATGCCCTTGCGAATGGCCTCGGGCTCGGTGCTTTTCGCATCGCCGATGGCACGGGCCAGGATTCGCATGGCGTCATAGGCCCAGCTGGAATAGACATCCGGATCGAGCTTGTAGGCCGCCTTGTACTTGGCCGTGTAGGCCTTGGACTCGGCGCTGGCGTCGGGTGTGAAGTCGGCCACGCTGTGCACGCCGTTGAGTGCCGGCCCTGCCAGCTCCATGGCTGTCACCGACACCAGCGAGGGCGAGCCCACCCAGTCGGCACTAACCCCCAACTGGCGCAGCTGCTTGGCGAAGATGCCCACGTCCGGCGAGTTGGTCATGTAAGTGCCGATGATGTCGGCGCCGGATTTCTTCACCGCCAGCACCACGGGGGTGAAGTCCTGGGAGTTGTTGGTGTAGCCCTGCACCAGCACCGGCGTGATGCCCAGCGCCTTGAGCGATGCGGTGAGGGCGTTCATCCCGCCCGAACCGAAGGCGTCGGTGGAGTGTACGATGGCCCACTTCCGCTTCTTGAGGGTGTTGACCCCGAAGTCGGCGATCACGCGGGAGCTGTAGGAATCGTTGGGCCGGCCGCGAAACACCCAGCGGTTGTTCACCTTGGTGAGGCTGGGGTCGGTGCCGCCGATCATGGTGGGGATGCCAGCCTTGGCGATGGTGGGCGAGGCCGCTTGGATCTGGGTGCTGCGAATGGGGCCGATGATGGACACGATGCCCTTCTCGCCGAACAGCTTGGAGAAGGCCAGCACGGTGCCGGGATTGGTGGATTGGTTGTCCTCGGGCTTGAGTTCGAGCCTCTTACCCAGCACGCCGCCGGCGGCGTTGATTTCTTCGAGCGCGAGCTTGGCGCCGTTGAGGGTGAACACCCCGGCTTCGGCGTTGGGCCCGGTGGCCTCTACCACGATGCCGATCTTGATGGTGTCCTGGGCCACCGCGGGCGCCGCGGTCAGGATGGCCAGGGCCGCGACGGCGGTCAGCGAGACGAAGCGCATGTGAATCCTCCCTGCTCCGGTGAGTCCGCCGCATGTTGTGGCTCCGCGCATCGAGATCGAGCACGGACGCTCACGATGGAGCGATTGCGGTCGGTTTCCTTGACGCCGAAAGCGTCACGAGCGGCCAGTATGCTATGTCTCTGGTAAAAACCCTGTCAACGCGCCCGGCTTTCGTCGGCCCTACAAGCCCCATGCCATCTTCGCCTCCCGACACCACGGCGCGCTTCAGCGGACGCGTAGCCGATTATGTGCGCGCCCGTCCCGGTTATCCGCCCGAACTGGCGGTGCGCCTGGCCACCGCCTGCGGGTGGCATGACGCGGTCACCATTGCCGACGTGGGCAGCGGCACCGGCTTGCTTGCGAAAGTGTTTCTCGATGCCGGGCATCGTGTGATCGGGGTGGAGCCCAACGGCGAGATGCGCGCCGCGGGCGACACGCTGCTCGGCACCCACGGCCGTTTCTCCAGCGTGGGCGGGCGTGCCGAGGCCACCGGCCTTGCCGCCGCCAGCGTCGATCTGGTGAGCGCTGGCCAGGCCTTTCACTGGTTCGACCGGCAGCTTGCCCGCGCCGAATTCATTCGCATCCTGCGCCCTGGCGGGCATGTGGCCCTGGTGTGGAACGACCGGCGGCTGGACGCCACGCCCTTTCTGCAAGGCTACGAGGCGCTGCTGGTGGCCCACTGCCCCGAGTACCTGAGGTTGGTGCACCGCAACGTGGACGAAGCGGTGCTGGCGGAATTCTTCGCCCCGGCCGTGCCGGTGAGTTTCGTGTTCGACAACCGCCAGGAGTTCGATTGGGAGGGGCTGGTGGCCCGGCACCTGTCCAGCTCCTTCGTGCCGCGCGAAGACCGCACCGGACACATGTCTGCCCTGCGAGCGCTATGGGACCAACACCAGCGCCATGGCCGCGTGGCGTTCGAGTACGACGTGCGGGTGACGGTGGGCAGACTGGGCGCCTGAGGCTTCCCCACGCCCCCCGCGGCGTCCGCGCAAATCCGCCCAGCGGCCAGTGCGCCGCGCAAGGGCGGGCAGCGGACCTTCAGCCGTTCATGCAGTCCTGCATGAATTTCGCTTGCTCCTCACCCTTGAGCGCCATCGCGCTCGCATCCTGGGTGCACACGGCGGAGCGTTCCTGGGGGGGAAGTTTCGAGGGGTCGGCCACCGTTGGCGCCTGGCCCTTGAGGCAGGTGTCCAGGAATCTCTTGCGAATCTCACCCATCAAGCGTTCTTCGTTGGCAATCTGCCGGCAGTGGCTCACGGAGTCCTGTCGTTTGGGGCGGTTCGTATCGGCGGCCTGCGTGGGCATGCACACCATGGTTGCCAGCAGAGTCGCGGCGAGCGGCCCGGCGATTGTGCGGTGCATGATCGTTCTCCTTGATGGCGCCCCGCTCGGGTGAGCGGGAATGGCGCAATGGCTGGAATATGCCACAGCGCCTGCAGACAGCGCGCCTGTCGTGGCCGCCGTGGGCCCAGACGACGCGGGCCCCGGGACCGCTTGCGCCGCCGGCATGTCCCGCGGGTGGTCCCTCGTGGGCGCAGAGGAACCCCGCCCAGCCTGCTGTTGTCCGTTAGGCTGTCATGAGACGAGCCCGATTCATTGCCGCTAGCATCCTCATGGCGGTGCTCGCTGCGCCGGGTTGCTCGCGGGTGCAGTTTGCCTACGGCCAGGCCGAGCGCGTGGCGGCCTGGACCCTCGAGGGCTACGTACCGCTCGGGGAGCGCCAATCCCTGGCCCTGGCGAATCAGCTGGCGGATTTCAAGCAGTGGCATTGCCGCACCCAGCTAATGGCGTATGCGGGCTGGTTGCGGCAGGCGGATGCGGCGTTGCGGACAGGCATCACGGCCGCCCAGGTGGAAGCGCGTTTTGCCGACGTGCGTGGCTTTGGCCGCACCATGGCGCAAGAGGCCAGCCCGCGGCTTGCGCTGCTGGCGTCCAGCCTAACCGACCGGCAACTCGAGCAACTGGCCCGTGCCCTGGAAAAGGGCAACCGCACGTTCCGCCGGGAGTTCGTAGACGCCGCCTACGCGGATGTGGCCGCGGCGCGGGCAGCGCGCACCCGCGAGCGGCTGGAGTTCTGGACCGGGCCTCTCACCCGGGAGCAGCGTCAGGTGGTGGACCGGTGGAGCGCGGCGCTCGATCCCTCCCAAACCGAGATGCTCCATAGCCGCGAACGCTGGCAGGCTGGCTTGCGCGCGGCATTGGCCGAGCATCGTGACCAGCCCGAGGTGTTGCGGCCCCAGCTAGAGGCGCTGTTCGCCGAGCCCGAGCGCTGGTACACCCCGGCGCTGCGCGCCAAGCTCGAGATCAACCGCGCCCGCAGCTTCGCCATGATCGCCCAGGTGTTGTCCCTCATGACCGATGCCCAGAAGCGCCGCTTGAGCGAAACATCCGCCGCCCTGGCGGCGGATTTCGAGGCGCTCGCCTGTCCGGCCGTGAAAAGCGCCGTGGTGGCATCGCCGTAATCGACGAGGCGGGGATGCGAGCGGCAGGGCCCCGTGCCATGCTGCGGCATTCCACCCACTGTAGGAGGTTCCCATGCGCCGCCGCGCCATCCTCTTGCTGTTTCCCCTGGTGCTGCTCGCATTCCTGGGCGTGTCACGCCCGGCCATGGCCGAGGCGCCCCGGTTGTCGCTCATGCACGGCCCGGTGGAACAGTCGCTGTTCGTGCTCTGGGCCCAGACCCGTGGCGCAGGGCGGGTGGCGGTGCGCTACCACCCCGAAGCCGATCCGGCACGGCTGCGCCAGCTTGAGCGTCTCACCAGCGAGGAGGGCGACTTCACCGCAGTGCTGCGCCTGGCTGGCCTGGAGCCTGGCACTGCCTATCGCTACCGTGTGAGCGTGGACGGCACCGAGGCGGCCGAAGGGGGGTTTCGCACTCGCCCGCTGTGGCAGTACCGCACCGACCCGCCCGAGGCCACCCTCGCCTTCGGCTCCTGCAGCTACCTGAACGACCGCTTCGACCGGCCCGGCACCCCCTGGGGCGGCGAATACGGCATCTTCGATGCCATTGCGGCCATCCGCCCCGACGCCATGCTCTGGCTAGGGGACAACGTGTATCTTCGAGAGCCCGAATGGACCAGCCTGGAAGGCATGAGCGCGCGCTATCGCGCCTATCGCGAGGAGCCTGCCCTCGCCGGGCTGTGGCGTGGCACCCACCACTACGCCACCTGGGACGACCACGACTTCGGCCCCAACGACGCCGACGGCTCCTTCATCCACAAGGGTGCCTCGCTCGAAGCCTTCCGCCGCTACTGGCCCAATCCCGCCCACGGGCTGCCCGGTGTTCCCGGGGTCTTCACCCAGTTCTCTCTTGCCGATGCAGAAGTGTTCGTGCTCGATGACCGCTGGTACCGCTACCCCAACGACTACCCCAGGGTCCCCGCCAAGCGCCTCTACGGCGCCGCGCAACTGGAATGGCTAAAGCAGGCGCTGCTGTCCTCGCGCGCCACGTTCCGTATCGTGGCCGCCGGCACTCAGTTCTGGAACCGCGTGAGCCGTTTCGAGAGCTTCCAGAACTACCCCGACGAGGCCCGCGAACTGCTCGACTGGATCACTGAGCGGCGAATCCCCGGCGTGGTGTTTCTGTCTGGCGACCGGCACTTCTCCCAGTTGCTGCGCCTGGAGCGCCCTGGTACTTACCCTCTGCACGAGTTCACCTCCTCGCCGCTCACCGGCGGCGTGGCCACCAACCCCGGCGACAACGAGCGCACCAATCCCGACCTGGTGGACGGCACCCTGCTCACCCAGCGCAGCTTTGGCATGCTGCGGCTGTCCGGGCCCAAGGCGGCGCGGGTGCTTGCTCTGGAGGCCTACGACGCCGCCGGCCGGCTGCTGTGGAAGCGCGAACTCAAGGCCGCTGAGCTTCGATGAACGGCCGCCAGGGCGCCCGCTGTCGCAGGCACGGCGCCCCGGCGCAGGCGCCACGGCCGCCGCAGGAGCCCCACCGTGTCCACGTAGACGACCTCGCAGGCGCTGCGCCAGGTGGCGGGTGGTGCCGCTAGAATGCGCCGGGCGCCGCCACGGTTGCCGCGCCTCCCACTCGAGCCCGCCCTTTGCCCCTGCCTTCTTTCCGTCTCTCCCGTCCGTGGCTGGCCGTTGCCGCCGTGGCGGTGACGGCGGCGCTTGCCCTCGGTGGGCTGGCGTTCATGGGCACGGGCGCCCAGGTGGTGGAAGTGGTGCAGGGCGATCTGGCGGTCACCGTGGCGGCCACCGGGCGGGTCATCGCCGCCTCTCGGGTGGAGGCGGGTGCGCAGGTGGCGGGCGTGGTCGCGGCGGTCCCGGTGCAGGAGGGCGACCGCGTGCCCGGCGGCGCCGTGCTGGCGAGCCTGCGCGACGATGAAGCGCGCGCCGCCTCGGCCCAGGCGCGCGCCGCCCTGGCCGAGGCGCAGGCGCGCGCCGAGCAATTACGTGCGAGTGCCAGCCCAGTGGCGGAGCAGCAGTTGCGCCAGACTGAGGTGAACCGCCAGGCGGTCCGCCGGGAACATACCCGCGTGGCGCAGTTGCACCGGCAGGGCTTCTACAGCGAGGCGAGCATGGACGAAGCCCAGCGGGCCCTCGACACCGCCGAGGCCCAGTATCGGGGCGCTCTTGCCCAGGCAGAGGCGGCGCGCCCCAAAGGCGCCGAGGCGCAACTGGTGGCCGCGCGCCTGCAGCAGGCCCGGGCGGCCCTCGCCCTGGCCGAGGCGAAGCTCGATTACACCCAGGTGCGCGCGCCCGCAGCGGGGCGGGTGCTGCGCCGCGGCGCCGAGCCCGGCGATCTGGTGCGGGCTGGCGACAAGCTCTTCACCCTCGCCGTGGGCGAGCCGCAAGTCCAGCTCAATGTGGACGAGAAGAACCTCGCGCTGCTCGCGCCCGGGCTGCGCGCGCGGGTGTCCAGCGACGCTTTCCCTTCCCAGGCTTTCGATGCCGAAGTGCTGACGGTGGCGCCAGCGGTGGATCCGCAGCGCGGCACGGTGGAAGTGAAGCTGCGCGTGCCCGCGCCGCCAGAGTTCCTGCGCACCGACATGACCGTGTCGGGCGAGATCGCCGTGGCCACCCGCCGCCAGGCGCTGCTGCTCCCGGCCGAGGCGGTGCGCGAGGCCAGCGGCGGCGCCCCCTGGGTGCTGGCGCTACGCGACGGGCATGCCCGTCGCACGGCGCTGCGCTTGGGCGCCCGGGGCGTGGGTTCGGTGGAGATCCTCGAAGGGTTGCGGGCCGGCGATCTGGTGGTGCCGCCCTCGGAGGCGCGCGTGCGCGAGGGCACGCGGGTGCGCGCGCAGCGTTGACACCAGCGCTGCCCTTCCAGGCCATGGTGGCCCTGCGCTTCCTGCGCGAGGGCCGCATGCAGACCGCGCTCATCCTGGCGGGCATCTCCGCGGGCGTGGCGGTGAGCATCTTCCTCGCGGCCCTGATCGCGGGGCTGCAATCGAGCATCATCGTGCGCACCCTGGGCACCCAGGCGCACGTGGTGATGCGCCCGCCCGAAGAGCGCACCCGCACGGTTCTCGAGCCTTCCGGCGCCGCCGCCCGGACGGTGCAGACCCGCGCCCAGCGGCTGCGCTCCATCGACCAGTGGCAGGCCATGATTCCCCTGATCGAGGCGGTGCCCGGCGTGGTGGCCGTCTCGCCCATGGCCTCGGGGCCGGCCTTCGCGGTGCGCGGCGACGCCAGCAAGTCCGTGGCGCTGCTGGGTGTGGACACGGCGCGCTTCCTGCGCATCGTGCGCATGGCGGATTACATGGTGCAGGGGCGCTTCGCCCTGCAGGGCACCGATGCCGTCATCGGGCTCGACCTGGCGAAGGACCTGGGCCTCGCCCTGGGCGACAAGCTGCGCATCCGCTCCGCCGAGGACCGCGACGAAGTCGTCACGGTCACCGGCATCTTCGACGTGGGCGCGCGCGACCTGAACCGCCGCTGGGTGTTCATCGCCATCAAGCTCGCCCAGAACCTGCTCGACCTGGCCGGTGGCGTGTCCAATATCGACATCCGCGTGGACCGGCTGTTCGAGGCCGAGGCCATCGCCCGGCGCATCGAGGGCCGGACCGGCGCGCTGGCCGAGTCGTGGATGCAGACCAACGCCCAGCTGCTGGCGGCGCTGTCGAACCAGACGCTCACCAACCGGCTGATCCGCGGCTTCGTGGTGCTGATCGTAGCTCTGGGCATCGCCAGCGTGCTGGTGGTGTCGGTGGTGCAGAAGTCGCGTGAGATCGGCATCCTGCGGGCCATGGGCGCCTCGCGGCGCGCCATCCTGGGCGTGTTCCTTCTGCAGGGGGCGATCCTCGGCGCCCTGGGCGCCGGGCTCGGCGCCCTGGGCGGGCTGGCGCTGGCGCGGGCCTTCGCGCGGGTGTTCCGCAATCCCGACGGCACGGTACTGTTCCGCCCCGAGGTCACCGTGGAGCTGGTGGCGGGCACCGCGGCGGTGGCGCTGGCCGTGGGCGTGCTGGCGGCGGCCATCCCAGCGCGCCGCGCCGCCTCGCTCGATCCGGTGGAGGCCATCCGCCATGGCTGATACGCCGGTGCTGCGCCTGGCCCAGGTGCGCAAGTCCTACAACCTGGGCACGCCCATAGAAGTGGAGGTGCTGCACGGCATCGACCTCACCCTGGCGCGGGGCGAATTCGCCGCGCTCATCGGCCCCTCGGGCTCGGGCAAGAGCACATTGCTCAACATCGTCGGATTGCTGGAGCGTCCCACTTCGGGAGTGGTTGAACTGGACGGCCAGACGGTGCACGGCGATGACGAGGCGAGCGTCACGGCGCTGCGCGGCCGGAGCCTGGGCTTCGTGTTCCAGTTCCACCACCTCATCCCCGCCTTCACAGCGGTGGAAAACGTCATGATGCCCCGCATCATCGGCGCCGGCCGCGCCGACGCGGCCATGCGTGCGGAAGCCCTGGCGTTGCTCGAGCGCATGGGGTTGCGCGAGCACGCCCACAAGCCGCCGCGCGCCCTGTCCGGCGGCCAGCAGCAGCGGGTGGCCATCGCCCGCGCCCTGGTGCGCCGGCCGCCGCTGGTGCTGGCCGACGAGCCCACCGGGAATCTCGACACCAAGAGCGCCGACGAGGCCTTTGCCCTGATGCGCGAGTTCAACCGCAATCAGGCGGTGGCCTTTCTGTTGGTCACCCACGACCCGCGGCTCGCAAGCCGTTGCGACCGGGTGATCGAACTGCTGGACGGCCGGGTGGTGTCGGCATGAAGAGTGCCGCCGCGTGGCTGTTCGCGGCGGTTTCGCTGTTCCCGTGCAGCGCCGCCCGCGCCGATGTGGTGCTGCTCAAGAACGGCGATCGCCTCACCGGCAGCGTGGAGCGCATCCGCAACGGCAAGGTGGAGCTGCGCCCGCCCTGGGCGGGCACGGTGGCCATCGATGCCGAGGCCATCGAGTCCGTGGCCACCGACGGGGAGGTCACGGTGGTCATGAAGGACTACTCCCGCCTGGTGGGCCCCCTGCGCCCCGTATCGGGCCGCATCGCCGTGCAGGCCGACGCCGGCGCCGCGCCCGTGCCCGTGGACCCCCTGCAAGTACAGGTCATGCTGCCTGGCCGCGTGACGGAACGCGACTGGCGCATCACCGGCCGGGTGAACCTGGGCCTGTCCGACTCCGGCGGCAATACCGAGGTACGGCGCTTGAATGGCGACGGCGAGGTGGTGGCGCGGCGCGGGCGCGACCGCTGGGGTTTTGCTGCCCGCGGCAGCGAAGCCAGCGAGCGCGGCAGCGAAACCGAGATGAACGCCGTGCTGGCCCTCAAATACGATCGCTTCATCGACGAGCGCTGGTATGGCTACGGCGGCGGCACGCTGGAACACGACCGCTTCAAGGACCTGCGCCTGCGTGCCACTCTGGGCGCCGGCGCCGGCCATCAGGTGATCGAGTCACCCGCCCTCAGCCTGGCCTTCGAAGGCGGCCTCGACCGTGTCCGCGCCGACTACTTCGGCGACCTGGATGAACGCTTCTACGCCTTGCGGCTTGCCTCGCGCTTCGACTGGTGGCTATGGCCCGATGCGGTGCAGTTCTTCAACAACAATCAGGGCTTCGTCGGCCTCTCGGATGCACGCGCCAGTTTTCTGCGCACCCAGTCGGGGCTGCGGTTTCCGCTGCGCGCCGGGTTCACCGCGACGCTGGGCCTGAACGTGGACTGGGACGGGCACCCCGCGCCGGGGCGGCGCAGCGTGGACCGGCAACTGGTCATGAGCCTCGGCTACCGCTGGTGAGCCGCGCCGCGCTGGCTGGCCCAGCCAAGTGAAGCTACCCTCAACCGAAGCCGATTTTTTTGCTCGCATCGCACCCTTCCATGAGCCTCGTCTTCTACAGCCTCACCGATGACCCGCAGCCGTGGCGCGAGGCCCTGGCCCGCGCGCTGCCGGCCTTGCCCTTCCATGTCTGGCCCCAGGTGCCCGCACCCGAAGCAGTGCACTACACCCTGGTGTGGAAGCCGCCCCGCGGCTGGCACCGGCAATTCCCCAATCTGCGCGCCATTCTGTCCCTGGGCGCGGGCGTGGACGCGTTGCTGGAGGATCCCGACCTGCCTGCGGTGCCCATCACCCGGCTGGTGGACGGCGGGCTGGCCCGCCAGATGGCCGAGTACGCGCTGTACGCCGTGCTGCACTTCCATCGCCGCATGCCTGAATACGCCCGGCAGCAGCGCGCCCGGCAGTGGCGCATCCTAGAACCCAACGCCGTAGAGGACAGCGTCGTGGGCGTGCTGGGCCTGGGGGTGCTGGGGGCAGAGGCTGCGCGTCTGGTGGCGGCGGCCGGTTTCCCCGTGTGCGGCTGGAGCCGCACACCGCGGCGCATCCCCGGCGTGGATGGCCTCTGGGGCGAGGATGGACTGGCAGCCCTGCAACGGCGCGCGCGCATCGTGGTGAACTTCCTGCCGCTCACGCCCGCCACGCGCGGCCTGCTCGACGCGCGTTTCTTCTCGCGCCTGCAGCCCGGCGCCTGCCTGGTGAACGTGGCGCGCGGCGCCCATCTGGTGGAGGCCGACCTGCTGGCCGCCCTCGATGGCGGACACCTGGGCGGCGCCATGCTGGACGTGTTCGCCGAGGAGCCGCTGCCGCCGGGGCATCCCTTCTGGACCCACCCGCGCGTGGTCCTCACGCCCCACGTGGCGGGCATCACCCTTGCCGCCGAAGCCGCCGCCCAGGTGATCCAGAACCTGCGGCGGCTCGAGGCCGGCGAGCCCCCCCAGGGCGTGGTGGATCGCAGCGCCGGGTACTAGGCGCTCCGGGGCCTCGCCTCGGCGGGGGCGCTCACAACCACCGGATCAGCCCCATCTCAAGGGGGTGGGTGAGCAGTTCGTGGTGGGGATAGACGCGGACCCGGTACTCGAGCTTGCCGCACATCTCGGGCGTGAGCGACAGGGCGAGGCGGTGTTCGCCCTCCGCGGTGCGGGTGCCATCGGGCTCGAAGCGGTGGGTGCTGTCCTGGCGGTGGCGTTCCACGTCGGTGTGGCGCGCCATGACCAGTTCCACCACCACGTCGGCGGGATCCAGGCCGTCCAGAAACACCGCCAGTTCGAGGCGCAGGCCCTCGCCGAAGGCAATGCGCTTGGGAGCCACGTCCAGCCGCCGCAGGCGCACGCTGTGCCAGCAGGCGCGCACGTGGGCCTTCCAGTCGGCCACCGACCGCGCGCCGGCGAAGCCCTGTTCGCTGTAGCGCCGCCACTGCCGCGTGGCCGGCAGGTAGAAGCGGCCCACGTACTCGTTGACCATGCGCGTGGCGCTGTAGCGCGGCAGCAAGGTGGCGATGGAGCGCTTGGCCATGCGCACCCAGTGGTGCGAGAAGCCCATCTCGTTGCGGGTGAACCATGCGGGGATCACCTGATCCTGCAGCAGCTCGTACAGCGTGCGGGCCTCCTCGGCGGCGCGCCGGCCCTCATCAAGAGATTCGGATACCGGCTTGATGGCCCAGCCGTTGTGCCCGTCGTAGCCCTCGTCCCACCAGCCGTCGCGCACCGACAGGTTGAGCACGCCGTTGATGCCGGCCTTCATGCCCGAGGTGCCGCTCGCTTCGAGGGGGTAGACCGGGTTGTTGAGCCACACATCCACACCCGACACCAGGCGCCGCGCCAGCCGGAGGTCGTAGTTCTCCAGCAGCAGGACCCGCCCCTCGAACTCGGGCATGGAGGCGATGTGGTGGATGCGGCGGATCAGGTCCTGACCGGGCACGTCCGCCGGGTGGGCCTTGCCGGCGAAGAGGAACAGCACCGGGCGGTGCTCGTCGCAGATGAGGCGCCGCAGCCAGTCCAGGTCGTGAAACAGCAGCGTGGCGCGCTTGTAGGTGGCGAAGCGGCGCGCGAAGCCGACGACCAGGGTGTTGGGATTGGACGGGTCGCAGAAGCGCAGCAGCCGGTCCAGGTGAGCCTCGGAGCCGTTGTTGCGCAGATGCTGCTGGGCCACGCGGTGGCGCACGAGGTGAAGCAAGTGCCCCTTGAGCGACTGGCGCACGCTCCAGAAGACATGATCGGGAATCTGGTCGATCTGCTCCCAGAATGCGGCATTGGTGATCTGCTGAGACCACTCGTAGCCCAGGTAGCGATCGAACTGGTCTGCCCATTCTTGCGCCAGGAAGGTGGGCACGTGCACGCCGTTGGTGACGTACTGGAGGGGGTTTTCGCCGGGCTCGAGCTGCGGCCACAGCCCCGCCAGGATGCGCGAGGACACGCCGCCGTGGATGCGCGAGACGCCGTTCTGGAAACGCGAGGCGCGCACCGCCAGGGTGGTCATGTTGAAATCGCCGGCGGCGTCCATGCGGCCCAGCGCCAGCAGTTCCCTGCCGTCGATACCCAGCTCGCCGCAGAAGTCCTTGAAATGCGCGCGGATCACTTCCTCGTCGAAGTGGTCGTGACCGGCAGGCACGGGGGTATGGGTGGTGAACACGGTGTTGGAGGCCACCGCCTCCAGAGCAGCGGCAAACGCCACGCCGGAGGCCACCAGTTCGCGCATGCGTTCCAGCACCAGGAAGGCGGCATGGCCCTCGTTGATGTGCCACACGGTGGGCGCGAGCCCCAGGGCGGCCAGCGCCCGCACCCCGCCAATGCCCAGCACCAGCTCCTGCTCCAGGCGGTCGGTGCGGTTGCCGCCGTAGAGCCGGTGGGTGATGTGGCGGTCGGGCGCGGCGTTGGCCTCGATGTCGGTGTCGAGCAAGACGAGCTTCACGTGTCCGACCCGTGCCTGCCAGACCTTGACCAGCACGCGGCGGCCCGGCAGGTCCACGGGCACGAGAACCTCGCCGCCGTCGCGGCCCTGCACCGGCGCCACGGGCAGGTCGTCGAAGTCCGAGTCGGTGTAGGTGGCGTGCTGGTTGCCGTCGGCGTCGATGGTCTGGAGGAAGTAGCCCTGGCGGTAGAGCAGGCCCACGCCCACGAAGGGCAGGCGCATGTCGCTGGCCGACTTGCAGTGGTCGCCGGCGAGGATGCCCAGGCCGCCGGAGTAGATGGGCATGGATTCGTGGAACCCGAACTCGGCGCAGAAGTAGGCCACCAGATCGTTCTGGCGCAGCCACTCCGAGCCGTTGCGGCGCAGCGGCTCGTCCCGGTAGCTGTCGAAGGCCGAGAGCACCCGGTTGAAGGTGTTCAGGAACAGCGGATCGTCGGCCGCCTGCAACAGGCGCTGTTCGTCAACCCGCTTCAGGAAGGCCTTGGGGCTGTGGCCCACGGCGTCCCACAGGCTGGGATGCAGGCGCGAAAACAGGTGGCGGGTGGGCCGGTCCCAGCTGTACCAGAGGTCGGAGGCCAGTTCCTCGAGCCGCGCGAGGCGGCGCGGGATGCGTGGATTGACTTCGAGCAGGAAGGTGGTGCCGGAGCTCATGGATTACCCGCGAGATTGCAAAGGCGCACGATTTTATCCGTGCCCCGCAACACCGTGCACTCTCGCACCCGTTTGGTGCGAGAGTGCGCGCGCGGAATCACGATGACGGAACTACAGAACGTAGCGGGAGAGGTCTTCGGTGGCGGCCACTTCGGCCAAGCGGGCGTTCACGAAACCGGCATCCACCATGATCGTCTGGCCATCGCGGTTAGGGGCGTCGAAGGACACTTCCTCGAGCAGCTTCTCCATCACCGTGTGCAGCCGGCGCGCGCCGATGTTCTCGGTGCGCTCATTGACCTGCCAGGCGATCTCGGCCAGCCGCTGGATGCCCTCGGGGCGAAACTCCACCGCCACGCCCTCGGTGGCGAGCAACGCCTGGTACTGGCGCGTGAGGCAGGCGTCGGTGGCGGTGAGGATGCGCTCGAAGTCCTGCACCGACAGCGAAGCGAGCTCCACGCGGATCGGAAAGCGGCCCTGCAGCTCGGGGATCAGATCCGACGGACGCGACAGGTGGAAGGCGCCGCTGCCGATGAACAGGATGTGATCGGTGCGCACCATGCCGTGCTTGGTGGACACGGTGGTGCCCTCCACCAGCGGCAGCAGGTCGCGCTGCACGCCCTGCCGCGAGACGTCCGCGCCGTGCGTATCGGCGCGGCTGGCGATCTTGTCGATCTCGTCGAGGAACACGATGCCGTCGGATTCCACCGAGGCCACGGCGCGGGTGCGCAGCTCCTCCTCGTTCACCAGCCGCGCGGCCTCTTCCTCCGCGAGCAGCTTCATCGCCTCGGACACCTTGAGCCGCCGCTGCTTCGGGCGTCCCGTGCCGAGGCTCTGGAACATGCCCTGGATCTGCTGGGTGAGATCTTCCATGCCCGGGGGCGCGAGGAACTCCATGCGCGCCGCCGGCGCCGCCACCTCGATGTCGATGTCTTTCTGGTCCAACTCGCCTTCACGCAGTTTCTTGCGAAAGCGCTGCCGGGTGGCGGAGTCGCTGTCGGCTGCGGGCGCGCCGAGGCCGGAGCGCGGCGGCGGCAGCAACGCATCGAGGATGCGCTCCTCGGCGGCGTCCTGGGCGCGCGTGGCCACCTTGCGCATTTCCTGCTCGCGGGTCTGCTTGATGGCCACCTCCACCAGATCGCGGATGATGGTGTCCACATCGCGCCCCACGTAGCCCACTTCGGTGAACTTGGTGGCCTCCACCTTGATGAAGGGCGCGTCGGCGAGCCGCGCCAGACGCCGCGCGATCTCCGTCTTGCCCACGCCCGTGGGGCCGATCATGAGGATGTTCTTCGGGCTGATCTCGTGGCGCAGCGGCTCGGCCACCTGGCGGCGGCGCCAGCGGTTGCGCAGTGCGATGGCCACGGCGCGCTTGGCGCCGTCCTGGCCCACGATGTGGCGGTCCAGCTCGTGGACGATTTCCTGCGGAGTCATCTGCGACATGGTCGGGTGGAACTAGTCGAGCGTCTCGATGGTGTGGGACTGGTTGGTGTAGATGCACAGGTCGCCGGCGATGGCGAGCGACTTGCGCACGATGTCGGCGGGCGGCAGCTCGGTGTTCTCCAGCAGGGCTCGCGCCGCCGCCTGGGCGTAGGCGCCGCCGCTGCCAATGGCCATGAGGCCGAATTCGGGTTCGAGCACGTCGCCGTTGCCGGTGATGATGAGCGAGCTGTCGCGGTCGGCCACGGCGAGCATGGCCTCCAGGCGGCGCAGGATGCGGTCGGTGCGCCAGTCCTTGGCCAGCTCCACGGCCGAGCGCACCAGGTGCCCCTGGTGTTTGTCGAGCTTGGCCTCGAAGCGCTCGAACAGCGTGAAGGCATCGGCGGTGCCGCCGGCGAAGCCCGCCAGCACGCGGTCGTGGTGCAGGCGGCGCACCTTGCGCGCGGTGGCCTTGATGACGATGTTGCCCAGCGTGACCTGGCCGTCGCCGCCCAGGGCCACGCGCTGGGCGCGGCGCACGCTGACGATGGTGGTGCCGTGGAAGTCGGTGTTCATGGCGGAGGAGTGCTGTGCGGGGGGCCCATGCGGCATCAGGTTGGGGGGGTGACGATGATCGTAATGGCGTCGAGGTGCAGAAGATCAAGTAGCGCAGCCACCAGCGCGTTGGGGCGCAGCAGGCGCACCGTACGCCCCGCGCTGGCCAGGGCGAGCATCTGGTTGGCGAGCTGCACGGCGCAGGCGAAATCGAGCCGGTCGAGCCGTGACAGGTCCAGGTTGATGTACTCGCGGTCCTGTGCGAATCGCGCCAGCGCATCCAGTTGCGGATCGTGCGCGCCCGTCATGCGGCAGGTGAGGGCGAAGGCTTCGCGCCCCGAGTAGCGCGGCTGCGCGCGGCGCTCGCTGCCCGCCGAGGCCGGTGGCGGCTGGGGTACCAGCAGCGGTTCCCACTCCGGGGCAGGGCGGTCGGTGGCGAGGGTGGCCTGCAGGGCGTCGCGCTCGAAGCTCGCCTGGTCTCCCGCCAGGCGATGCACGAGGAGCAGCAGGTCCCAGCAATGGCGCTCGCCGGGCTGCCCGTCGAGACAGGCGCGCAGCAGCCGCAGCAGATTGTCATGGCCGGTGAGCATCACGCCGCTGCCGGCGTCGAGCACGGCTGAGAAAGCCTCGTGGAGCAGTCCCGCGCCGGCCGCCTCCACCGAGGCGAGGCGCGAAACCTCCAGGCGCACCAGGGCGTGCCGGGCGGCCGCTGCATGCAGGCGTGCCACTAGGGCCCGCGATTTAGCATCCAGCGTGCCGTGCAGGGCCACGCAGGCGTCGCCGCCGACGCGCAGCGCCTCGGGCAGGTCTGCCTCGCGCCGCGCTCGTTCACGCTCCCGTGGCGGGTCGGCGCCGAAGGCAGCGGTGTACCGGGCGAGCGAAGCGTCGTAGTCGCCCCAGCGGTTGGCGAGGCCCAGCAGGTCGAGCAACATCAGCCAGGGGCGGCGTTGGCCGGGATGGGCGGCCACCGCCTGCTCGAGCAAGGCGCGCGCTTCATCGTCCTGTCCGGCGGCAAAGCGCATCGCCGCATCTTCCACTTCGGGGAGCGTTTGTCCCCGCATCTCGGAGACTTCAATGCCGGTTGCGGTCATCTTAGGGTGTGGGTGCGGTGGCCGTCAGCGCAAGGGCGTGCGGCGCGAAGCCCAAGGAGGGTAACCGTCCGGCGGCTGACCAGCAACTGGCCAGACGGCTCATGCGGCCTGCCGCGTCGTAGGAGTAGCTCAACTGCCTCACCACGCTCGCATCGCTGCGCCGGTAGGTGAGCGCGGTGAGCCAGTCGGCGCCGTCCCAGGTGTAGGCGGCATTGATGCCCCGTTGGGCAGTTTCTTGCTGCCGTACCCCGCCGGCTGGTGGGGCGCCCTGTCAGCGGCGAATCAGCCCGGCCACCCAGGACAGCACCGCCATGGCCACCATGCACAGCACCAGCACCGGCCCGAAGGGCTGGTCGTAGTGCAGCGCCAGTTCAAAGGCGGCGGCGTAGCTCGCCACGCCCGTGGCCATGGATACCGCCAGGGCGGTCCTCCAGCTGCGCCCCCATTGCCAGGCGATCATGGAGGGCACGAACACCAGGCTGAAGGCGGCCATCACACCGATGGTGGCGGTGGCCACGGCGATGCCCGAGGCCACCAGCAGATCGAACATCAGGTGGTAGCGCCGCGGCGACAGGCCGCTGGCGCGGAAGAAATCGGGGAACATGCGCTCGAGGAGCAATTTGCGCGACAGCCACCGCAGCGCCGCCACAGCCAGCGCGGAAAACCCGGCCACGCTCCACAGGTGCGCCGTGGCGGTGAAGTAGAGCTGGCCGTCGAACAGAGCATGTCCGAGGTGGTCGGCGAAGGGCGCGTTGGCGAGCATCAGCACGGCCGCGCCCCAGGCGCCCACCATGAGCAGGGCATAGCCGTTGTTTCCCGAGCGGGACAGCCATGACTTGGCGGCGGCGGCGAGCCCCGCGGCCCCGAAGCTGCCCAGCAGCACCGGCAGTTCCCGGATCGCAGCCGCCAACGAACCCGCGGCTGCCAGTTGCGCGAAGGCAAGGGCGGCGAGCCACTCCTCGCGCAGCCGCAGGTACATGCCCAGCAGGGGCAGCACCGCCGAGAGCAGCAGCCCGGTGAGGAAGGGCACAAGGAACAGGGGGTCGTGGATGCTGAGCGCGTTCATGGCCGCGGCAGCTCCACGACGCGGGTGGCGACTGACTCCACGAAACGCCGGTCGTGGCTGACGATGACGAAGCCGCGGGTGGCCTCGCGGCCTTGCAGTGCGGCCTCCAGCAGGGCGACGCCGCCGGGGTCCACGTTGTTGGTGGGTTCGTCCAGCAGCACCAAGGCGGCAGGCGAGGCGAGGCTTGCCCAGACCTGCAGGAACTGCAACTGTCCGCCCGACAGTTCGGAGAGTCGGCGGGAGAGCAGAGGCCGCGCCGAGTCGGGCAGGCTGCCCGGGTCGGCGCGGGTGAGGCCGAGCAGTTCCCGGCCTGACAGGGGTACGTTGTGCAGCGGCAGGGGGTTCTGGTGCTGGTGCGCCACCCGCAGGCCGGGGCGGCGCACCAGCGTCCCGGAGAACACCCTCGCGCTCCCGCCCACGGCATTGAGCAGGGTGGTCTTGCCGCAGCCGTTCGGCCCCCACAGCGCCACCACCTCGCCCGGCGCCACGTGCAGGCAGACCGGGCCGACCACCGGCCGGTCGTAGCCGGCC
The DNA here is from genome assembly GCA_020248405.1 of Rhodocyclaceae bacterium. Taxonomy (GTDB): domain Bacteria; phylum Pseudomonadota; class Gammaproteobacteria; order Burkholderiales. The sequence continues at coordinate 45,297 of JADCHQ010000003.1, forward strand.
TGCAAGTCGGTAAGCGCGATCAGCGGCTCCGCGGACACGGGTGACCCAGGAGTGCTCTCAAGACCCCAGCGCGGCCAGCAGCCGCTTCAGGGCGGCGTCGTACATGGCGAACAGATCGCGCGAGTCCTCCGTGCCGCCCACGGTGGCCGGCAGCATGACCGCCGGCGCCTTGATGCGCTCGGCCAGCCACTTCGAAGGTGCCGGGGCGTGATAGGAGGAGTGCACGATCATGCGGGCTGGCTCCGCCTGCTGCTGCTGCACCAGATCGTTGAGGTGGGACGAGGTGGGCTCCACGCCCGGCTTGGGTTCCAGCCAGCCCACCTCGCGCATGCCCAGGAACTCGAACAGGTACGAGTAGTTCTTGTGGTGCTGGATCACCGCCACGCCCTTGAGCGGCGCGCCCTGCTCGGCCCAGCGCGCCGTGGCTGTGCTCCAGCGGCTGGTGAAGTCGGCCAGGCGACGCTTGTACTCAGCATCCCCGGCTGGATCGAGCTGCGACAGGCGCTTGGCGATTTCGTTGGCCCCCAGCTGGATCTGGCGCGGCCCCCACTGGATGTGGGGATTGCCCACGGGATGCACATCGCCCAGGGCGCGGTCGATCACCGCGGGCACCTCGATGCGCGGCACGTGGTTGGCCACTTCCAGGAAGCCTGGCTTGCCGAGCTGGATCTTGTCGTTGCCCGACTGGTTGCGCACCATGGGCATCCAGCCCACCTCCTGCTCGGCGCCGGTGCACACGGCCAGGTCGGCCATGCGGGCGCGGGCGATCAGGCTGGGGCGGGCCTGGATGCGGTGGATGTCCTGGGTGGCGGTGGTGGCCACGTACACGTTGGCGCGCTCACCGGCCAGTTCCTTCACGAGAGAGCCCCATTCGGGCGCGCAGGCGAACACCTCGAGGGCGGCGCGGGCCGGCAGGCCGGCCGCGAGCGACGCCGCGAGGGCGATGCGGATCAATGTCTTCATGGCTGATTTCCTTTTTGCCGGCCGCTCTAGAAGCGGTGCGCGCCGTGCGCGCCGAGGCTGTAGATGTACTGGAGGAAGACGATGTTGTCGGAGATGGTCTCCCCGGTGGCGATATCCTGGCGCGAGCGGTCGCGCGCGTACTGCAGGCGGATGCGGCTGAACTCGCTGGGATTCCAGTCCACCATCGTTGTCCAGCGGGTGGGGTTGAAGCTGGGCGCCGTCAGGTTGGCGGCATTGGCATTGAGGTTCACCGTGCCGGCGGAGAGCCGGTCGTAGCGCAGGCCCACGCGCCAGTAAGGCATGAACTGGTAGGCACCCTGGGCGAACCAGCCCGACTGCTTGGCGTTAGCCGGGTCGGTGAGCGCGAGTGTCGCGGTGTCGAAGGTGAAGTCGCCATCGAGCTTGCGCTGGTAGTACTCGGCCACGAACCTGAAGTTGCGGTAGCGCGGGTTGCCCTCGGGCGCCCATTTGTACACGAAGTCCGCCCCCGTGATGCGCTGCCTGCCGGCGAACACGTTCACCAGGCCGGTGAGGTCGTCGTAGTCGAACATCGGCACACCCGTGTTGGTGGTGCGCTGGCGCAGGTGTGAGGCACCCAGCTGCCAGCTGTTGGACACGCCGATGTCGCTGCCCACCTTGGCGAAGAACGCTTCCGAGCTCTTGCCGTTGGTGTTGCGCTCCACTTCGCCCATGCCGGCGAAGTCTTTGCCCCGGCCGAGTTCCGCGCCCAGTTGCACGAACACCGGCAGCGGCGCCACCCAGCGCAACTGCACGCCGTCGTCGCCGTAGTTCTTGCCCAGGAAGGCGCGCTGCACCAGGGAGGCGTCGGTGAAGTCCCAGGCGTGGGGATGCACCGAGTTCCAGTAGCCCATGCCGCTGAAGAAGCGTCCGCCCTTGAGGGTGGCGCCCTTGCCGATGGACAGGGTCTCGACGAAAGCCTCCTCGATTTCCACGCCTTCAGGGGAGAGGGCCGCCAGGAAGGCGCCGCGGAACCGGGGGTCGATGTTGCCCGAGATGAACAGCTCGGATTCGCCCAGGGACCCGCCGCGGGGCAGCATCTCGCTGGCCCCGCTGCCGTGGAAGCCGGTGATTTGCGCCGAGGGATCGTTGCCATAGCGGCCCCAGGTGCCGTTGAGTATGAGCGACACGGCCGGGTTCAGGGCGTTCTGGGACACGGGCCGCTGGGCTGCCTGTACGGCGGAATCCTCGGCCTTGCCGGCGCTTTGCTCGGCGCGGCCCGCGGTGGTTTCGGCCTTCTGGGCGGCGGCCCTGGCTTCGGTGGCCGATTGCTCGGCCTTGCGGGCGGAGCTTTCCGCTGACTTGAGCTGGTTCTCCAGAGCCTTGATGCGCGCTTCGTAGTTCTCCTTCAGCTCTTGGATCTGGCGCCGGATCTGTTCGAGCTCGGCGTTCTGCGCCGCGGCGACGGCGGGCACGCCGAGCGCCACGGCAACCGCCGTGGCGAGTAGGGTCTTCTGCATGGTTCACTCCCGGTGGACACGAAGAAACGCGGCGGCCCGACGGGTTCGGGCCGCGCGTCACGTCAGAGCGCGTGTGGCGCCAGGGGGCGCCCGGGAGCGGAATGCGAGGGGCGGGGCCGTCGCGCGGCCCTGCACGGGGTGTGCAGCGCGCGCCGCGAGGGGCCGGCGCGGAGCCGGGGTGGCAGGGGTGGCCCGTCCGGCGCCCTGCGCTTGGGCGAAGGACAGACAGTCGTCACAGGCCTGGGTCTTCAGGCCCTTACGGTGCTCGTGGTCGGGACCGTGGGTGGCCAGATGAGTGGCGGCATGCGCCAGCCCCACCTGCTGGGCGAATACCAGCGCCAGGGCGAGCAGGGTGCGGCTCAGCAGGCGGTGCAGGGGGGCGGTCACGGTGGGGGCTTCGGCTCGGGCAGCCGGCTCGTGGTGGCGAGCGGGCAAGGCGCGGAGTCTAGCGCAGCTGGTGCAACTGTGTAACGTTTGCCGTTGGCTGGCATCAACGGCGCCGCGCGCCTCAGACGTCGTCGATGGCGTCGCGCACGCCCAAGTGTTCCACGTCGCCCCAGTGCACCACGGTCCAGCGGCCCTGGCGCACATGGAACTCGTTGAGGCTGGCGTTGAGCAGCGTGAAGTTGCGCGGGGCCTCCAGCGCGAGGCCGGTGGCGTGGCGGTACATCACGTCGAGCGCACCGCCGTGGGTGACCAGCAGCAGCGTCTGGCCGGGATGGGCCGCCGCCAGGCGGGCGGCGGCGCCGTTCACGCGGGCGCTGAAGGCGCGCAGGCTTTCACCGCCGTCCACGTCGTGGTCGGGGTCGCGGGCACGGAAGCGAGCCCAGTGTTCCGGGTGGCGCACCTGCGCCTCGCTGCCGGTGAGGCCCTGGAACACGCCCAGATGGCGCTCCCGCAGGCCGGGATCCAGGGTGACGGCGTGAGCGGTGCAGGCCACGATGCGCTGCGCCGTCTCCACCGTGCGGCCCAGATCGCTCGCGTACATGCAGTGGATGGTCTCGGCCGCCAGGCGCCGCCCCAGGGCGTCCGCCTGGGCCTGGCCGCTGGCGTCCAGATCGCTGTCCAGGTGGCCTTGCATGCGCCCGGCGATGTTCCAGGCGGTCTCGCCGTGGCGCACGGCGAGCACGCGGGTGATCAGACCGTCTGGCACAGCAGCCCCTTGAGATAGTCGCCTTCAGGAAAGGCCAGCGCCACGGGATGATCGGCCGCGGCGCCCATGTGATGCAGGATGCGCGCATCGGCCTGGGCGTCCACGGCGGCGCCGGCCACGATTTTCTGGAACAGCTCGCGCGGCACGCCGCCGGAGCAGGAAAAGGTGAACAGCAGGCCGCCGGGGCGCAGCAGCCGCAAGGCCCACAGGTTGATGTCCTTGTAGGCGCGCGCGGCGCGCTCCACGTGGGCGGCGGTGGGTGCGAACTTGGGCGGGTCGAGCACGATGATGTCGAAGCGACGCCCCTGGTCGCGGAAGCGGCGCAGTTGCTGGAACACGTCGGCCTCGATCAAGTCGGCGCGCGCCTCGGGCAGCTCGTTCATGCGGATGTGGCGGCGCGCCGCCGCGATGGCCTCGCCGGAGCTGTCGATGGCGGTGACGTGGGCCGCACCGGCAGCCAGGGCGTTCACCGCGAAGCCGCCGCTGTAGCAGAAACAGTCGAGCACCTCGCGGCCTTCGGCCAGATCGCGCAGCAGCGCGCGGTTGTCGCGCTGATCGAGGTAGAAGCCGGTCTTGTGGCCGGTGCGCGGGTCCACCTGAAAGGCGAGTCCGGCTTCCTCGATGGTGAAGGGCGCGGCGGGCTCGGGGCCGGCCAGCACGGCCACCCGCGGCGCCAGACCTTCGAGCGCCAGCACATCGGCATCGGAGCGCTCGAAGGCCCGTTCCAGGCCCGTGGCCTCCAGGGCGGCGTGGGTGATGGCCTCGCGCCAGCACCAGGCCGCAGCGCTGGTGAGTTGCAGCACCAGGGTGTCGGCGAAGCGGTCGATCACCACTCCGGGCAGGCCGTCGGCTTCACCGTTGGCCAGGCGGATGGCGGCCTGAGCGCCGGGTTCCACCAGGAACTTGCGCAGCTCCACGGCGCGCGCCACGCGCGCCGCGATGAAAGCCTGGTCCACCCGAGTGCGCTCGTGCCAGTCCCAGACCCGCGCCCGGATCTGGGAGTCCGGGCTGTAGCCCGCCCAGGCCGCGAACCCGCCCTGGCTGGTGCGCACCTCCACCACTTCGCCCGGCCCCGGGTTACCCTCCACGTGATCGATGGCCCCGGAGAACACCCACGGATGGCGGCGAGCCAGCGAGCGCTCGCGGCCCGGTTTGAGGTGGATGCGCGGCATGCTATTTCCGGCGTGCCCGGGGGTGGGCGGCGTCATACACCCGGGCCAGGTGCTGGAAGTCCAAGTGTGTGTATACCTGGGTGGTGGAAATGCTGGCGTGGCCAAGCAGTTCCTGCACGGCGCGCAGGTCGCCGCTGGATTGCAACACGTGCGACGCGAAGGAGTGCCGCAGCACGTGGGGATGGACGTGAGTGCCGAGGCCACGCGCGAGCGCCAGGGCGTCGAGGCGCTTCTGCACGGCACGGTGGGCGATGCGCCGGCCACGCACGCCCAGGAACAGGGCGGTTTCGCCTAGCGCGGCGCGGCGCTCGCGCGCCGGCAGCCAGGCTTCGAGGGCAGCGGCGGCCTTGGCGCCAAGGGGCACCACGCGCGTCTTCGCGCCCTTGCCGGTGACGCGCACCGTGCCCTCGCGCAGGTCCACGTCGGCCGGATCGAGCCCGGCGGCCTCGGCGAGCCGCAGCCCGGAGGAATAGATCAGCTCGAAGAGCGCCTGGTCGCAGAGCGCCTCATCGCCGTGGGCCTCGCCATCGAGCAGCCGCGCCGCCTGGTCGGGAGACAGGCAGGCGGGTAGCTTGCGCGGTGCGCGTGGCGCCTTCAGCCCGGCGGCGGGGTTGCAGGTAAGGACGCCTTCGCGGCCCAGCCAGCCGAACATGCCCCGCCACGCCGACAGCTTGCGTGCCAGGCTGCGCCCCGAAAGGCCTTCGGCGTGCAGCCTGGCCACGGCGCGGCGCAGGTCATGGACCTTGAGGCTTTCCAGGGGCCGTTCGCCCGTCACCCGCAGCAGGTCGCGCAGATCGCGACGGTAGTTCTCCACGGTGAGCGGGGAGAGCCGGCGGGTGTGTGCCAGATGCGACAGATAGTCCTCCAGTTGCTCGTCCTGGGCGGGCGGCGCAAGCGGGGCGACTGGCGTGTCGCGGGAAGCGGTGCGGTTCACGGCCCGGGGATTTGCGAAAGCGCGGATCAGGGGCGCAGCCAGCGCGCCAGTGCCGCGCTTGCCAGCTCGCCCAGCCGCTGCAGGTGCACCGTACCCATCTCGGGGTAGAAGCGGCCCTCGTCCTCCGAGGCCAGAACGAGCATGCCGAAGGGCTGCTGCGCGCCCAACCCCACATAGGCGAAGGAGTGCAACGGCAATTCATCCTCGCCGAACCACTGTGCGCTCTCGAACAAGGCGTTGCGGCTGATGTAGGGGGCCGCTAGGCTCTCGGCGAACACGCGCGCCTCGGGGCTGGGCGGGCCGAACTCGGGGCGCAGCGAGGCGCCCTCGGCCCACAGCCGCAGCGCCACGTGGGGCACTGCGAAGTCTTCGCGCAGGTTGAAGTACAACGCTGACAGCAGCGCGTCGAGGCTGCGCGCGTCCATCACGGCAAGCGCCAGGCGGTGCAGCCGGGCGATGATGGCGTCGTTCTCCTGGCCGTATTGCACCAGCTCGAGCAGTTTGTCCTCGAGCGCGCGGTTTTTGTCGCGCAGGGTGACCATCTGTCGCTCGGCGATGGGGATGGCGCGCCCGCCGTGCGGGTGGGGCACGAATATCTCGGCCAGCGCCTCGGCATGGGTGTCGAAGAACTCGGGGTGCTCGCGCAGGTATTGCAGGACTTGCCGGGATTCGGGTTGCATCGTGCGCCTCGGGGGTTTCAGGCGGCTTGCCGGGGTCGGCCAGCCGGGTCGGGAAGTTCGATTTCGCCTTCGAACACAGTCTGTGCAGGGCCGGTCATGAAAACCGGGCTGCCCTCGCCGGCCCAGGCGATGGACAGGCTGCCGCCGCGGGTATCCACGCGCACCGGGCTGTCGAGAAGCCCGCGCAGGATGCCCCACACCACGGCGGCACAGGCGCCGGTGCCGCAGGCGAGCGTCTCGCCGCTGCCACGTTCGTATACGCGCAACCGGATGGCGTGGCGGTCGAGCGCTTGCATGAAGCCCGCGTTGACGCGCTCGGGAAAACGCGGGTGCGACTCGATGGCCGGGCCTTCGAGCGCCACTGGCGTGGCCTCGGTGCTGGCCACCACCTGCACCGCGTGGGGGTTGCCCATGGAGAGGGCGCCGACCTCGCGCACGGTGCCGGCCACGTCCAGCGGGTAGCTCAGCGCCCTGGCCGGCGCCAGGAAAGGGATGCGGGCCGGATCGAGCTCGGGCACGCCCATGTTCACGGTGACCTGACCGTCGGCTTCAAGGCGCGGCACGATCACGCCAGCGGCCGTTTCCACGCGGATCTCGCGGCCCCGGGCGAGCCCACGCTCGCTCACGAAGCGCGCGAAGCAGCGCGCGCCGTTGCCGCACTGCTGCACCTCGCCGCCGTCGGCGTTGAAAATGCGGTAGAAGAAATCGGTGCCCGGCGTGCGCGGGCTCTCCACCACCAGCACCTGGTCGCAGCCCACGCCGAAACGGCGGTCGCACAAATGGCGCACGGCAGCCGCGTCGAGCAAGAAGGGGGTACGGGTGGCATCCACCACCACGAAGTCGTTGCCCGCCCCCTGCATCTTGGCGAAGCGCAGTTTCACGCGGCCCCCGCACGAGGCCCAGCCAGGCTCATACCCATGATGTAGTCGTCCATCACGAATCCACCGCCGATGTCCGCCACCGCCTCGCGCTCGATGCGCAGGCCGTTGCTCAGGTACATGGCAATGGCCGAGGCGTTGTGGCGATTGACTTGCAGCCACAGCCGCGTGCAGCCGCGGGCGCGCGCTCTGGCCGCCACGTGGCGCAGCAAGGCGCTGCCCATGCCGCGGCCGCGCAGGTCGTGGCGCGCGTATAGCTTGTCGATCTTCATGTCTGTGGCTGCGGGTCCGGTTTCGTAGGCGGCGAAGGCGGCGAGCTGGCCATTGAGCCGCAGCACATCCCACCACAGATCGGGCTGCGCCAGCTGGGCGCGGATGGCCTCGGGCTGGTAGCGCTGGGCGAGCATGTATTCTATCTGCGCCATGCCGATGATGCTCGGGTAGTGATGCATCCAGGTGTCGCGCGCCAGCGCCACCAGCGCCGCGATGTCGTGCTCGCGCAGCGGTTCGATGAGGATGTCTTCGGCCAAGTCAGCTGTGCCCGGGAAGTGCTTCAGTAGAAGCGCGCTTCGCCATCGGGGCGGGTCTTGAAGCGCTTGTGCAGCCAGAGATACTGCTCGGGTGCCTCCAGAACGCATTGCTCGATGAAGGCGTTCATGCGGCGCGTGTCGGTCTCCACGTCGCTGCCCGGGTAGTCCCGCCAGGGCGGGTGTACGCGGATGCGGTAGCCGTCTGGCTCCTGGCGGATCACCAGCGGCACCACCGCCGCGCCGGTGAGCCGCGCCAGGCGCGAAAGTACCGTAACGGTGGCGGCGGGCACGCCAAAGAAGGGCACGAACAGCGCGTCGCGCGCGCCCAGGTCCATGTCAGGCGAAAGCTGCAGCGCGTAGCCCGCGCGCATGCCGCGGATGATGGCCTTGACGCCTTCCTGGCGGGCCACCATGCGGGTGCCGTTGAATCGCGAGCGCACGCGCTGCAGGAAGGTGTCGAAGTAGCGGTTCTTCTGGTGGGCATACACGGCCATGCCGCGGAATTCGAGGGTCATGCGGATGCCTTCGAGGTCCAGCGGGCAGAAGTGCGGCACCAGGCCGATGAAGCCCTTCTCTGCGGCGTTGTGAAGGTGCTCCAGTCCTTCCACCCGCACCACCTGGCGCAGGCGCGCTGGCGAACCGAACCAGGCGATGGAACTCTCCAGCAGGCTGCGGCCGAAGCAGCGGAAATGGGCCCGCAGTACGCGCTCGTGCCACTGGTCACTGCGATCCGGAAAGCACAGCCGAAGGTTGGTGCGCGCCACGTGTCTTCGCTCGGCCGACAGGGCGAACAGCAGCATGCCCGCGCCGGCGCCCAGCGGCGCCAGCAGGCGCACGGGCAGGAAGTGCAGCAGCCACATCAAGGACAGCAGCGCGCGCACCGCCAGAGTGGTCATGGGGGCGGCTCGGCGCCCGCGGGCACCTTGAAGCGGTTGTAGCTCCACAGGTATTGCTCGGGGCAGCCCCGGATGAGGGCTTCGAGAGCGGCATTGAGTCTTCTTGCCCCGGCCGTGCCGGAGAGGTCGTCGGGCACGGCGCGCAATTCGAGACGGAAGCCACGACCGCCGGGCAGCCGGCGCGCGAAGGCCAGGATCACGGCGCAGCCGGTGGCCCGTTGCAACTTGCCCACCAGGGTCATGGTGTAGGCCTGGCGGCCGAAGAATTCGGCCCACAGCCCTTCGCCATTGCCAGGCACCTGATCGGGCAGCAGGCCCACGGCCTCGCCGGCGCGCAGCGCCCGCAGCAATTGGCGCACCCCTCCCAGGGTGGTGGGCGCGAGCTTGCCGTAGCCCCGGCTGCGGCCGGCGCGCATGAGCGGTTCGAGCCATTTCAGCTTGGGCGGGCGGTAGAGCACGGTGATGGGCATGCGCAGTGCCGCGTACAGGGCGGAGACTTCGAAACAGCCCAGGTGCGGCGTCAGGAACAGGATGCCGCGCCGCTCGGACTGGGCGCGCTCCACCAGTTCCCAGCCCTGTTGCTCCACGACCAGGCTGGCGGCCTGCTGGGCGGGGCGAAACCACACGGCCGGCAATTCCATGAGGCCCTTGCCTGTCTCGCAGACGGCGGCTCGGCAGATGCGCTCGAAGACGCGCGGGTCATCGGCGATGCCGCTGGCGGCCACGTTGTCGGTCAGCATGCCGGCATAGCGCGGAGCCAGCCGGTAGACGAGCCAGCCGGCAAGCGCCCCTGCCCGGTGCAGTACCGGCAGGGGGAGGCGGGCAATCAACCGCAGCAGGGCTTCCAGCATCGCCGGGTTGGCGACCTATCCTATCGAGGTACGGGGTGGTTCTGCTATTCTGCTTGGCCTCTTTTAAATGACCAAGACAGGGCCGCTGGCATGGGCGACTATCTCTTCACTTCTGAGTCTGTCTCCGAGGGGCACCCGGACAAGGTTGCGGACCAGATTTCCGATGCAGTACTGGACGCGATTTTATCCCAGGACAAGCACTCCCGGGTAGCCGCCGAGACTCTCGTGAACACCGGTTTGGTGGTGATGGCGGGCGAGATCACCACCGGCGCGGTGGTGGACTACCAGCAGGTGGCGCGCGACACCATCAAGCGCATCGGCTACGACAACACCGACTACGGCATCGACTACCGGGGTTGCGCGGTGCTGGTGGCCTACGACAAGCAGAGCCAGGACATCGCCCAGGGTGTGGACGAGGGCAGGGGGCTGGACCTGGATCAGGGCGCCGGCGACCAGGGCCTGATGTTCGGCTACGCCTGCGACGAGACGCCGCAGCTGATGCCCCTGGCGATCTATCTTGCCCACCGTCTGGTGGAGCGGCAGAGCGAACTGCGCCGGGACGGCCGCCTGCCGTGGCTGCGCCCCGATGCCAAGTCCCAGGTGACGGTGCGCTACGTGGATGGCAAGCCTCACAGCATCGACACCGTGGTGCTTTCCACCCAGCACGCCCCCGAGATGGGACACGCCCAGATTCGCGAGGCGGTGATCGAGGAGATCGTCAAGCCTGTGCTGCCGAAGAATCTGACGAAAGGCGATGTCAACTACTTCATCAACCCCACCGGACGCTTCGTGATCGGTGGCCCCCAGGGCGACTGCGGACTGACAGGGCGCAAGATCATCGTGGACACCTATGGCGGCGCTGCACCCCACGGCGGGGGCGCCTTTTCCGGAAAGGATCCCTCCAAGGTGGATCGGTCAGCGGCCTACGCGGCGCGCTATGTGGCCAAGAACATCGTTGGCGCGGGCCTGGCCAGCAAGTGCCTGGTGCAGGTTTCCTATGCCATCGGCGTTGCACGGCCCACTTCGGTGATGGTCACCACTTCCGGCACCGGCAAGATCAGCGACGAGCGCCTGGCCGAGATCGTGCAAGAGGAATTCGACCTGCGGCCCAAGGGCATCGTGCAGATGCTCGACCTGTTGCGGCCCATCTACCTGAAAACCGCCGCCTACGGCCACTTCGGCCGCGACGAGCCGGAGTTCACCTGGGAAGCGCTGGACAAGGTGGACGCGTTGCGCGCGGCCGCGGGCACCTAGGCCGACCACTCGCGCCCCCGTCCACTCACTGACACCAATGCCCGCCACCCTGCACCGGGAGGAAGGGTATTGGCGGCGCCGCTTCAGGCCCGGCGCGCGCGGGGCGGTTGCTCGTGCCGGTGCGTGCGGGCGTCGCCGGGACGGCCGCCACGGCGCGCTCCGGCAGGTCGCGCGCCGCGGGGTGCCTGCGCTTCGGGCTTGAAACGCCCTTCCATGCCCTCGATCACCGCCACCGGCAGGCGTTGCGTGGTGAAGCGTTCGATGGCGCGGATTTTCCGCACGTCGTCGGGTTCCGCGAAGGTAACGGCGAGGCCGCTCCGGCCCGCGCGGCCAGTGCGGCCGATGCGGTGCACGTACTCCTCGGCGGTGAGCGGCAGGCCATAATTGAAGACGTGGGTGATGGTCGGCACGTCGATGCCGCGCGCCGCCACATCGGTGGCCACCAGCACGCGCAACTGGCCCCGCCGCAGGCCGTTGAGCGTGCGGTTGCGTTGCGACTGGGGCATGCCGCCGTGCAGCGCGGCCACCGCATGGCCCTCTTCTGCCAGGCGCAGCGCCAGCCGTTCGGCGTCGATTTGCGTCGCGGTGAACACGATGGCCTGGTCGATGGCGACATCGCGCAACAGGAAGTAGAGCATCTTGTCTTTGTGGCCGCGGTTGTCGGCCCAGTGCAGGCGCTGCTCGATATCGGCATGGCGTTTCTGATGCGAGGCGATTTCGAGGCGGCGCGGCTCGCGCAGGAGGTTGCCTGCCAGGCGTGCCACATCTCCGCCCAGTGTGGCGGAGAACAGCAGTGTCTGACGCGCGAAGGGGGTGGCCGCAGCGATGGCTTCGATATCTTCGATGAAGCCCATGTCCAGCATGCGGTCGGCCTCGTCAAGGACCAGCATCTCCACGCGGCTGAGGGAGATCCGGCCGCCGCGCAACAGGTCCAGCAATCGGCCGGGCGTGGCCACCAGCATGTCGAGCGGCGCGCGCACGGCCCGCAGCTGGGCCGGGTAGGGAACTCCGCCCACCACGGTGGCGAGGCGTACGCAGGCGCAGGTCCGGCCGTAGTTCTCCGCCGCACGGGCTACCTGCAGGGCCAATTCTCGGGTGGGGCAAAGCACCAGGATGCGCGGCCCGCCGCCCGGCATGGGCTTGACGGGGCGGGTGAGCAGACGGTTCAAGGCCGGAAGAACAAAGGCCGCGGTCTTGCCGCTACCCGTGGCGGAGGCAACCATGAGGTCGCCGCCAGCAAGAGCAGCAGGGATGGTGGCGGCCTGGACGGGGGTGGGCTTGGTGTAGCCCGCCGCTGCCACCGCGCGGGGCAGGGCGTCGTGCAGTCCGAGAGCCTGGAAGGTGTCGCCGGTGGTTTCGGCAGACAATGAGGGTTGCGCACCGCCAATGGCGGCAGGAGAAGACTCGTTCAATGGAACTCCGGTACGTCGGCGTGACCCGGGGGGGCACGCGGGGTGGGTCGCTCATTTGGGCGACGGCATCGCCGCCAACCGGAGGAACCCAGGGCCGTAGCCGGGCAGAAAGGTCAGGGGAGATGGACGAAGCGCCGATGACTCTTTTTCGGCGCAGAGATGTGAGGATACGAGGCTTTGTGCGCCGCCGCAAATTTTTTGGTGGCCCGATGACTTCGGGCACGGGTTTCGCTATATTCGGAATTGTCCTGAGGAGCGCTGCAACGGATACTTCGTCCGCCAGGCTCAGGCCTTTTTCTTGAACGGCGCTCGTTGACTCGTGACTGGCTCACGGGTGACGAGCGTGGTGCAACTCCGTTTCGCTTCGTTCCCCCGGCCGGTCCCCTGACCAAGGAGTGACCATGTCCGCCGTAACCCAATTGAAGCCCGTCGCCGACCACGTGGTTGCCGACATTTCTCTTGCCGACTGGGGCCGCAAGGAAATCCGCATCGCCGAGACCGAGATGCCAGGCCTGATGGCGATCCGCGAGGAGTACGCCAGCCAGCAGCCCCTGCGCGGTGCGCGCATCACCGGCTCGCTGCACATGACCATCCAGACCGCAGTTCTCATCGAAACGCTGCAGGCGCTCGGCGCCGAGGTGCGCTGGGCCTCGTGCAACATCTTCTCTACCCAGGACCACGCCGCCGCGGCCATCGCTGCCGCCGGCACACCGGTGTTCGCCTGGAAGGGCGAGTCCCTGGCCGATTACTGGGACTACACCCACCGCATCTTCGAGTGGTCCGACGGCGGCTACAGCAACATGATCCTCGACGACGGCGGCGATGCCACCCTGCTGCTGCACCTGGGCACCCGCGCCGAGAGCGACGCCACGCTGCTTAACCATCCCGGCAGCGAGGAGGAGACCTTCCTGTTCGCCTCCATCAAGGCCAAGCTCGCCCGCGACCCCAAGTGGTATTCCACCCGCCTGGCGAAGATCAGGGGCGTGACCGAGGAGACCACCACTGGCGTGCACCGCCTCTACCAGATGGCCAAGGACGGGATGCTCAAGTTCCCCGCCATCAACGTGAACGATTCGGTCACCAAGTCCAAGTTCGACAACCTCTACGGGTGCCGTGAGTCGCTGGTGGACGGCATCAAGCGTGCTACCGACGTGATGATCGCCGGCAAGATTGCCGTGGTGGCGGGCTACGGCGACGTGGGCAAGGGCTCGGCCCAGGCGCTGCGGGCCCTGTCGGCCCAGGTGTGGGTGACCGAGATCGACCCCATCTGCGCCCTGCAGGCGGCCATGGAAGGCTACCGCGTGGTGACCATGGATTACGCTGCCGACAAGGCCGACATCTTCGTCACCGCCACCGGCAACTTCCACGTGATCACCCACGAGCACATGGCGAAGATGAAGGACCAGGCCATCGTCTGCAACATCGGCCACTTCGACAACGAGATCGACGTGGCCTCCCTGGGCAAGTACCAGTGGGAGGAGATCAAGCCCCAGGTGGACCACGTCATCTTCCCCGATGGCAAGCGCATCATCATGCTGGCCAAGGGGCGGCTGGTGAACCTCGGGTGCGGCACCGGCCACCCGAGCTACGTGATGAGTTCCTCCTTCGCCAACCAGACCATCGCCCAGATCGAGCTGTTCACCAACACCGAGAAGTACCCGGTGGGCGTGTACACGCTGCCCAAGCACCTGGACGAGAAGGTGGCGCGGCTGCAGCTCAGGAAGCTCAACGCCCAGCTCACCGCACTCACCGACGCCCAGGCGCGCTACATCGGCGTCGAGCCCGAGGGGCCCTACAAGCCTGCCCACTATCGCTACTGATCCCTGCTTCCCGGGGGCGGGTGGCCACGTGCGCCTGATCCCCGCAAACAGGGCCAGTGGTCTATGCTGCACACGGCGCGCGTATTGCGCGCGCGCCGTTCGAGGTGTCTCCTGTCGATGCCCATGAACACGCGCACCTTCTCCTTCGAGCTGTTCCCGCCCCAGACTCCCGAGGGACTGGAAAAGCTGCGCGTGACGGTGAGCCAGCTCGCTCAGCTGCGCCCCGAGTTCTTTTCCGTAACCTTCGGCGCTGGCGGCTCCACCCGCGAGCGCACCCTGGGCGTGGTGCTCGACCTGCAGTCCCAGGGCCTGGCCGTGGCGCCGCACTTGTCTTGCGTGGGCGCCACCCGCGCCAGCGTGGCCGAGCTGTTGGACCGCTACCGCGATGCGGGCATCCGCCGCATCGTGGCGCTGCGCGGTGACCTGCCTTCGGGCATGGTGGAGATGGGTGAATTCCGCCACGCGGAGGACCTGGTCGGCTTCATCCGCGCGCACTGTGGCGACCACTTCCACGTGGAGGTGGCTGCCTACCCCGAATACCACCCCCAGGCCCGCTCACCCGACGAGGACCTCGCCCACTTTGCCCGCAAGGTTCAGGTCGGCGCGAGTTCCGCGATCACGCAGTACTTCTACAACACGGATGCCTACTATTTTTTCTGCGAGCAGTGCGAGGCGCGCGGCGTGGCGGTGCCCATCGTGCCGGGCATCATGCCAATCACCCGCTTCACCCAGCTGGCCCGCTTCTCGGATGCCTGTGGCGCCGAGATTCCGCGCTGGATCCGCCGCAGGCTTGAAGCCTTCGGCGATGACACCGCCTCGATCCGCTCCTTCGGCCTGGACGTGGTCACCCGGTTGTGCGACGACCTGCTGCGCAACGGCGCCCCCGGGCTGCACTTCTACACCCTGAACCAGGCGGGCGCCGTCACTACCGTCTGGCAGCGGCTGGGGCTGTAGACTGACCAGCGTGGTTTCGACCCGCGCCCGCTTTGTCCTCCTGCTTGCCGCGCTGGCTGTTGCGGCCGCAGCCAGCGATTTGTTCTGGCTGCACGCCACCGAGGCGTTCTCAAACCGCGTGGCGGATGCTTTTCTGCGGGTTCAGTCGCGGGCGCGCACGGGAGATCCGGACATCGTCATTGTTGCCATTGACGAAGTCTCGGTGACCGGGATGGCGGAGTTTGCCGGCAGCTGGCCCTGGCCGCGCGCGGTGCACGGCGAACTGGTGGAGGGCATCGCGGCCCAGAAGCCCAGAGCGATCGTCTTCGACGTGATGTTCGGCGAGCCCGATGTGTTCCGGCCCGATTCCGACCAGGCCTTCAATCGCGTGCTGGCGCGCCAGGACAACGTGTACTTCGGTACGGCGCGCCACGATCCCGTGGGCGATCCCTTCGGCCGGCCCATCGTCGACCTGGCCCCCGCCCTGGGCGCGGTGCGAGGCACGCGATCCGACCCGGTTGCCAAGATCGACGTGCTGCTGCCCTTGGCGCTCCACCCCGACAACTGGCGCCTGGGTCTGATCAATTTCACCCAGGATCGCGATGGGGTGGGCCGCCGCTATCTTCTCTGGGAGCGCGCCCACGGCTGGCGTATTCCCTCGCTGCCGGCGCGACTCGCCGCCGAGCAGGGTTGGCCCCTGCCAGATCGCGACCACATCCGCCTGTCGTGGCGGGGCGCGGAATCCGCCCACCCGGTGGTTTCTTACGGTGAGCTGTACGTGGATTTCAACAGCGAGCGCAAGAAACGCCCGCCCGACGAGTTTCGTGACAAGGTGGTGGTCATCGGTGCCACCGCCACCGGGCTGTTCGACCTGCGCATGACCCCGGTGAGCATCCGCCAACCTGGTGTGGAGATCCTCGCGGCAGCCATCGACGATCTGAAGAATCGCGCCTGGCTGCGTGCCGCGCCCCCCTGGGCGGAGGCGGTGGCGGTATTCGCGCTCCTGGGGTTGCTTGGCGCCGCGCAGCTGGTGGGCGTGAATACGCTGCGCATCGGTGCGGGGCTTGCCGTGGCAAGCGCCCTGCTATTAGCCGGCAGCTGGTTTGGCGCTGGCATGGGCCTGTGGTTGCCAGTGATGACGCCTCTGGCGTTCGCCTGGGCGTTGTTCCTGGGGGGCGCGCTGCACGGCTACCGAGAAGAGCGGCGCTCGCGCGAGGCGGCGGTGCGCGAGTTCTCGCGCTTCGTCAACCCGGTGGTGGTGCGCGAGCTGGTGGCCCGGGGCGGGCTGGCGCGCCAGGGCGAGAGCCGCGAGTTGACGGTGCTGTTTTCCGACATCCGCGGCTTCACCGCCCTGTCGGAGTCGCGCAGCCCGCAGGAAGTGGTTGAGTTGCTCAACCGCTACTTCTCGCGGCAGGTGGCGGTGATCTTTCGCCACGGAGGCACGCTCGACAAATTCATCGGTGATGCCATGATGGCCTTCTGGGGTGCCCCCACCGACGACCCCGACCACGCCCGCCATGCCGTGGCTGCTGCGCTGGAGCTGGCCGATGAACTGGCCGCCTTCCGGCGCGAGATCGGGGCCTGCGAGCAGGATTTCGACGCCGGCATCGGCGTGCACTCCGGAACTGTGGTGGTGGGCCTAATCGGCTCGCCGCAACGGCGCGAGTACACCGCCATCGGTGACACCGTGAATCTGGCGAGCCGCATCGAGGGCCTCACCAAGGGGGTGGCCAGGATCCTGGTGTCCGAGGAAACCGTCCAGCGCTGTGGAGCCGCCTTTGCCTTCGAGGATCACGGCAGCTTTGCGGTGAAAGGCCGCTCCCGGCAAGTTCGTTTGTTTGAGCCGCGCCGCGCGGACTCGCCCCCGCGAGGAGAAAGCCCATGAAACCTCCCCGATTCCCTGGGTTCCTGCTGTTCCTGGCGTGGCTGTTGCCAGTCGGCCCGGCAGCGGCCCAGGCATCCGGTGTACCACCCGAAACCGGCTTCACGCTGCGCGAGACCGAGGTGCGCGCCAAACCCTTCCTCGACGCCGTGCCCGTGGGCAAGCTGCCCGAGCGCACGCTTGTCACCGTGACCCAGCGCCAGGGCGGCTGGATGCTGGTGAAAAGCCCGGCGTTCGAGGGTTGGGTGCGCATGCTCAACGTGCGCCTCGGCAACGTGGACAGCAGGAAAAACGACACCAGCTTCCTGTCCGCCATTGGCTTTGGCAGGCGCCCCGGCGGCATGCCCACCACCACCACCGGGGTGCGCGGGTTCTCAGAAGAAGACCTGAAGGCCGCCAAGCCCAGCCCCGAGCAGCTGCAAAAAATGGACGGCTTCGCTATGCCAGCCGCCGCCGGGGTGCAGTTTGCGGCCGCCGGCCGCCTGTCGTCGCGAGCGGTGCCCTACGTGGACGCCGCCGGCAAACCCGTGAAGGGAGCGAAATGAGGCCCGCACGCCTCGCCGCGGGGTGGTGGTTCGCGGCCGGCTTGGCGCTGCTGGCGGCTGGGTGTGCCACCCAGCAGCAAGAGGCCTTCATGCGCGGAGTGGGCGGTGTGGACGGACTGGTGAAGAGCGTCACGCAGCTCGCGGGCGGCGTGAGCGAGCCCGAGGAGGTGGCCATGGGCCGCGGGGTGGCCGAGACGCTGCTGGGTGCGCGCCCCCTGGTGGACGACGGGGAGTTGCAGCGCTACGTGAACGCCGTGGGCACCTGGGTGGCGAGCCAGTCGGAGCGACCCGATCTGCCATGGCGCTTCGGGGTGAACGACAGCGATCACGTCAACGCCTTCGCCGCGCCGGGTGGCGTGGTGATCGTCACCCGAGGGATGATCAATGCCCTCAATAGCGAGGCGGAACTGGCCGGGGTGCTGGGCCACGAGATCGCCCACGTCACGCGCCGCCATCACTTGCAGGCGCTGCGCAAGAGCGCCGCCATGAACCTGCTCGGCGCCACGGCCGCGGCGGGCGCCGCCGGGACCGCTAGTCGCGAGTTGGTGAGCGCCCTCGTGGGCCCAACCCAGGAGCTCTATGCACGCGGGCTGGACAAGAGCGACGAGTTCGAGGCGGACCGCATGGGCGTGGTGCTGGCCGCCCGCGCCGGTTACGACCCCTTCGGCCTCCCGGAAGCCCTGCAGACGCTCGCCAGGATCAAGGCCGACGACCCGTACCTGGCGCTGTTGTTCAAGACCCATCCCAACCCTGGCGAGCGCCTCGACCGCCTGGCCGTTGCCATGGGGCCTGGCTTCGATGCGTTGCCGGACGCCCGGCAAAATGCAGACCGGTTCCTCAACGCCACCCGGCGGCTGAAACCGTTGCCGCGATAGGGTGCTGCGGTGGCTGACCGCCGCATTGATGCTATTGCCACCCGGCCAGTCCCGTGGCTGCAATGGCTGGCGCGGGCGCTGCTGCTGCAAGGTGCGCTCGCCGGCGCGCCGGCGTGGGCCCTGTCGGGCGGGGTGCTGGTGTCGGAGGCCATGGCCGAGGGCAGACCCGACGCGCCATTGGCCCGTACAGTGGCATCGCATCTGGTTGCCTTCCAGTACCGCACGGCCGATGGCGGAGGTGGCATTTGCTCAGGGACTCTGGTGCATCCGGAAGTGGTGCTCACGGCGGCACACTGTGTGGCTGGCCTGATCGAGCCGCAAGCGCGCGTGGTGGTGGCCTTTGGCGCCGAATTGAACCGGGCGCTGGCGGGAGGGCGTTCCGCCACCCGTGAGGTGGCGGCGTTGCAGGTGCATCCAGGCTTCGAGAAACTGTGGCGCAAGCGTGGATCGCCGCGTCAGGCCGAGCAGGCCGCCCGTGCGTACCGCCGATTGGGCGACGACGACATCGCCGGGGTGGACTTGGCGCTGCTGTTGCTTCACCGCGCCGCGCCCGACACTCACACGCCGGTGGCCCTCGGTGCGCTGGGACGCAACCAGCCCGGTGTGCGTTTGCTGATGGCGGGCTACGGCAAGACGGGCCGCCCGGACGATGGCACCCAGGGCCGGCTGCGCTTTGCACAAGTGCCCGATTGGCGGCTGGACGACCGCGCGAACTCCACGGCCATCTGGCTGGACGCCGGCATTTCCGGCGGGCAGCGCGTGAACGCCTGCCCAGGCGATTCGGGCGGCGCCGTGTTCGTGGCCAGCGGCACAGTCCTGCGGCAGGTGGGCGTGGTGGCGGCAGGAGACGGTGCCTGCCGCGAAAAGTCGCTATTCGCCTCCATCAGCGCCCAGCGGCGGACGCTGCACGAACTGTTCGACCAGCTTACCGCCGGCATGGCGGCACAACGGGAAAACCCGTTCTAGGGTGGCGTCCGTCGCCGAGCGGAGGCTGGCCGCCTCCGCGCCCGTGGGGGTAGCGACTCAGGCGACTCGCTTCTTCTGCTGCGCGGCGTGGGCGTGCATGGCGGCGTAGGCGCCGTGGGCGGCACCCTCCGCCTCGCCCACATGCACCGGGTAGCCCATGTCCTGCAGCACCGAACCCAGCGCCGACAGGCACAGCATGACGTTGTCGGGCCGGCACGAGTAACCCATGATGCCGAAGCGCCAGATCTTGCCGGCCAGGGGGCCGAGGCCAGCGCCGATCTCGAGGTTGAACTCGTTGAGCAGACGCTTGCGCACCTCGGCTTCGTCCACGCCCTCGGGCACGCGCACGGCGTTCATCTGCGGAATCTGGCATTCCTCGGCCACGAGGAACTTAAGGCCCATGGCTTCCAGGCCCGCCTTGAGCGCCACGTGGTGGCGGCGGTGCCGCGCCCAGCAGTCCTGCAGCGTCTCCTCGCGGATCAGCAGCAGCGCCTCGTGCAGCGCGAACAGCGAATTGGTGGGCGCCGTGTGGTGATAGGTGCGGTTGGTGTTGCCCCAGTAGCTGGAGAGCAGGTTCATGTCCATGAACCAGGAGTGCACCTTGTCCTTGCGTTGCCTGACCCGTTCCACCACGCGATCGGAAAAGGAGACAGGCGAAAGCCCAGGCGTGCACGACAGGCACTTCTGGCTCGCGGAGTAGATGGCATCCACGCCCCATTCATCCACCAGCACCGGGCAGCCGCCCAGGGAAGTGACTGCGTCCACGATGGTCAGGGCGCCGTACTTGTGGGCCACTTCCACCAGTGACTTCGCGTCGGACAGGCAGCCCGTGGAGGTCTCGGCGTGCACGAAGGACACAATCTTGCTGTCGGGATTGGCCTTGAGGGCGTCTTCCAGGCGCTGGGGATCGCACGGCATGCCCCACTCGTGGTCAATCACCACCGCCACGCCGCCGCAGCGCTCGACGTTCTCGAGCTGCCGGCCGCCGAACACGCCGTTGCGCATGACGATCACCTTGTCGCCCGGCGCCACCATGTTCACAAAGCAGTACTCCATGCCTACGGAGCCGGGACCCGACACCGGGAAAGTGAGCGGGTTCTTGGTCTGGTAGACGTAGCGCAGCAGCGACTTGAGCTCCTCCATCATGTCCACGAAGACGGGATCGAGGTAGCCGATGGCCGGCTGGCTCATGGTGGTGAGCACGCGAGGATGGATCTCGGTGGGGCCGGGGCCCATGAGGGTGCGCTGCGGCGGGTGGAAAGACTGGATGCGCTTGGTGGGCAGGAAGGCATTCATGGCATCACTCCCAGGTGTGGCAAAGGCCAGTTTGTTGTCGTCCTCCCCGCGCGACTTCACGCGCACGGGGCGGCGCAGGGTGGCTTCGTTGAGAACCTCGAGGGCGGTGATCGCCCCCTCCGTGACCGCCTCCACCTCCACCGCCCAGCGCGCTGGAATGTAGCCGGACTTCACCCAGTTGCTCACCACCGCCCGGTCGAGCTTCAGGGCACGGGCGACTTCGGCCTGGGATCCGAAATGGCTAACAAGACGTTCGGCGCAGTTCATGGGGTCAGGTGCTGAGACAGAGGGCAGACTTTGCCTTATCAAAATTATTTTGACAAGCTGGCTTTCGGATCATCGGCTCACCACGTTGCGTCCAAAGCACGCAAGTTCGACACAAGGCTCCGCAAGTGCCTGTCGTGTAATGATCACAGTCTGGAGTTTCCAGCGCGGCACGCGCGGTCGAGCGGGCGGGCCGCGGTTCTTGACCGCCGGGTCGGCCAGCATCGCGGCGTTGAGGTGGTTACCGGTGCAGATTCAGGCTAGGGTCATGCAACCCGATTGGCTGGTGGCCCGCTCCAGGTGCCGTCGAAAATCTAGGATCGAAGGCTTCGCGATGATCAATTCGCCCTGGAGACCCTTCGACCATCACTGCCTTGAGCAATGGGGGACGAGTGCGGCGGGTGCCGGATGAGTCCGAAACGGCTTCACCACTGAGACGCTGAAATGCAGGAACTGCTGGTTGCGCTGGGGGGGTTCTCGGTTGGCATCGCCGCGCTGCTCGCGCTCGGCCTGGCGACCGCCTGGCGAGGCCTCGACCTGTCCCCGATCTCCAAGATCGCCGGGTTCGTCATGCTGGCGGGCCTTGCCTGCACCGCCTGGCAGAACGTGCACATAGCCCAGCTGGATCCCGGCGCATACCCACCCCGCCTTTACGGCGCCGTACTCTTCATCCAGAGCTTCGCCTTTTACGTGCTGCTGCGCGGCCTCCTGCGGCCGGATCCCGACGTCACGCGGTCGGTCGTCCCCATGTTTGCCGCGGTGCTCGTGGCTGGCTCGCTTACCCCGCCAAATCTGGCGATTCCGGTGTCTCTCGCGATGGGCACGGGACTCGCGGTGCATCTGGCCGCCCTGCTCTATCGCATGCGCGCGATTCGGCGATGGTTTCGCATCGAGCTGCCCGTGCTGGCGCTTTTTGCACTGATGGGTGTGATCGGGGCGGGCACCGGTTTGTCGGCGCCCATGGGCATCGGGTGGGAGCAATACGCGCTCATCTACTCGACCCAGATTGCGCTGGGGTTTGCATTGGTGACGTGGCTCCTCTGGGCGGTGCCCGATATCGTTACCAAGACCCGTGAGGCTGTCGAGGCCAGTTACGCCCGGTCATTTCTCGACAAGGTTGATGTCTCCAGTGTGACCGGACGGCTGCGGGCGCTTTTCGAGGAGGAGCATGTGTACCGCGACGAATCCTTGAACCTGGCCCGGACTGCGGAACTCGTCGGCCTCAGTCCGCACCAGCTCTCCGAACTGATCAACACACACTACGGTGTGGGCTTTTCGAGGTTCGTGCGCCAGCACAGGGTTTGCGCGGCACGCCGGATGCTGGTCGAGGAACCCAGGGCATCCGTGTTGTCTGTTGGCTTGTCGGTGGGTTTCGGTTCCCAATCAACCTTTTACGTGGCCTTCCGCGACGAGGTGGGCGTCGTCCCCGGAGAGTACCGGCGACGCGAACTCGAGCGCTTGGCGGTCATCAAGGAGGGCTGAGCCCTGTCCGGCGGGGACTTCCTGCTCCGAAATCGTAAGATCGGAAGATCGAGATGAGCCGGATCGCCATTCTTCAGCGCAGTTTCCAACCGGAGCACTGCCATGAATCCGACGTCCGACATGCTTGTTCTAAACCTCTCGTATGCCGCCTACCTCGCCGTTTCAATCGCCCTGACCATCTGGGTTGCGCGCAGCCTGGCCCGGAGCGGGGAGATGTTCCTCATCCGATGCTTCGGCCAGGATCAGGAACTCGCCCGCTCCACAAACCGGTTGCTGGTGATCGGCTTCTACCTCGTCAACCTTGGCGTGGTCTGTCTGCGGCTCGACATGTGGTGGCAGACCGGCGCCAATGTCGTGGTCGACGTGGTCTCCCGGGTCGGGGTGACCATGCTGGTGCTTGGTCTGATGCATCTTTTCAACATGCTGATGATCGCTCGCATGGGACGTATTGTCGAAAACTGGATGGCCGCCCGGGATTGGGCCATGGCGGAGCACGCGCCCGAAACCACCCGGTAGACACGGCGTGGTGTACCGCGAGGCCATCTGGCTGCGAGGCCAGGGTTCACGGGGTGAGGTTCTTTCGCCGCCGTTACCAACCTCGCCCGCGAGGGCGCTACCAGAAACACTTTCGGGTTTCGCCGCCTCCCCTGTGGTGGAGGCGGCGAAACCCGGAATGAACGGATGCAGCCTGGCTCGTCAGCCCTTGCGACCCGTGGCCACGTTGAACCCCACCATGCCCGCCAGCATCGATCCCACGAAGATCCAGACGCGCGCATCGCCGAAGCCGGCACTCACCAGCGCCGGCCCGGGACAGAACCCGCCCAGACCCCAGCCCACCCCGAACACCAGGCTCCCCGCCACCAGCCGCCAGTCGATGACTTGTGCATTGGGCGGCTGGAAGGCTGCTTCGAGAACCGGCCGGGCGCTCGGCCTGCGGCTCAGGTACCAGCTGGCACCGAACACCACCAGCGCGCCGCCCATGACGAAGGCGAGGGTTGGGTCCCACCGGCCCGTGATGTCCAGGAAGCCGGTCACCTTGGCGGGGTTGGTCATTTGCGCCACCAGCAGGCCGATGGCGAACACCACCCCTGCGCCGAAAGCAAACAGGATCCTCGCCATGGTCAGACCATCCTCGAAAGGGCCAACACCGCCGCCATGCCCGAAGCCATGAAGCACAGGGTGGCCACCAACGAGCGCGGACTGAGCCGTGCGATTCCGCAGACGCCATGGCCGCTGGTGCAACCCGACCCGAGCTGGGTGCCCACACCCACCAGAAGCCCGGCGAGGATCATCCGGCCCGCGCCACCCTCCAGCTGGAAGGGCAGTGCGTCGCCCAGCAGCGCCTTCGCCACTGCTCCCGTCCCCAGCAGGCCGGCCACGAAGGCCAGCCGCCAGCCCCAGTGACCCCGCTGGAACACCAGCAGCTGGCCGAGGATGTTGGACACGCCGGCAATGCGGCCCAGCCCCCACCAGGTGAGCGCCGCCGCCAGCCCGATGAGCGCGCCCCCGGCCAGCGCCGGCCACGGCGAGAACTCGGCGATGCTCATGCTTCTCTCGCAGCGCGGATGGGGATGACCCGGGGTTCGCCCACCGGCTCGTGGTCGAAGGCAATGTCGCCGTCGGCCACGGGCGAGCCGGTGGCGCGCAGGTTGCGGAAGTCATGCAGCGCGTGGTCGGCCAGGTGGGAGGGCACCACGTTCTGCAGCGCGCGCAGCATGTTGTCCAGCCGCCCCGGGTACTTGCGCTCCCAGTCGTGGATCATGGCCTTGACCTGGGCGCGCTGAAGGTTGTCCTGGGAGCCGCACAGGTCGCAGGGAATGATAGGGAACTGCCGCAGCTCGGCATAGGCCACCAGATCGGACTCGCGCACGTAGGCGAGCGGCCGGACCACCACGTGGCGCCCGTCGTCGGACACGAGCTTGGGCGGCATGCCCTTCAGCTTCGAGCCGAAGAACATGTTGAGCAGCAGCGTCACCAGCATGTCGTCGCGGTGGTGTCCCAGGGCGATGCGCGTGGCGCCGATCTCCGAGGCCACGCGGTAGAGCACGCCGCGGCGCAGCCGCGAGCACAGCGAGCACATGGTGCGGCCCTCGGGGATCAACCGCTTGACCACGCCGTAGGTGTCCTGCACCTCGATGCGGTGCTCCACGCCCAGCGAGCGCAGGTAATCGGGCAGCACGTGCTCCGGGTAGCCCGGGTGGCGCTGGTCGAGGTTGACGGCCACGATATCGAAGTGCAGCGGGGCCGAGTCGCGCATCGCCAGCAGGATGTCGAGCAGCCCGTAGCTGTCCTTGCCCCCGGAGAGGCACACCATCACCCGGTCGCCCGGGCCGATCATGTTGTAGTCGGCAATGGCCTCGCCCACCTGGCGGCGCAGGCGCTTCACCAGCTTGTTGTTCTCGTGGGCTCGCCGTCGGGGGTCGGAAAGGGCGCTCATGGGGTACGGTTCCGGCTGCTGCGGTTCAGAGGTGGACGGAGCGACCGCCGTCCACGTTGAGGATCTGCCCGGTGACGTAGGGCGCATCGCACACCAGGAAGCGCACGGCGCGGGCGATGTCGTCGGGCTCGCCGGTGCGTTTGAGCAATGTGGTGTTGACGATGCGCTGGCGCGCCAGCTCGTCGGACCAGGTCTCGTCCTCGGGCCACAGGATGGGGCCTGGCGCCACGCCATTGACGCGGATCTCGGGTCCCAGTTCCCTGGCGAGGGAACGGGTAAGGGCCACCAGCCCCCCCTTGGCGGCGTTATATACCAGGTAGTTCTTGAGCGGGCGCTCCACGTGGATATCCACGATGTTGACGATGCAGCCTTCCGCCCGGCGCAGGTGCGGTGCCGCCGCCTGGGACAGGAACAGTGGCGTCTTGAGGTTGGTGCCCACCAGATCGTCCCAGTCCGACTCGTCGATTTCGCCCACCGGCGTGGCGTGGAAGCTGGAGGCGTTGTTCACCAGCACGTCCAGGCGTTCGAAGCGCTGCACGGTGTCGTTCACCAGCGCTGGCAGGTGCGCCATGTTGAGAAGGTCGGCCTGGGCGAGGGCCACCGAGTCTGCGCGGATGGCATTGAGTTCCGCCTGCAACGCGCGCGCCTCGGCCATGGAGCGCCGGTAGTGAATCATGAGCGACGCGCCCTCGGCGTGCAGGCGCCGGCAGATGGCCGCGCCCACGCGCCGCGCTCCTCCCGTGATCAGCACCACCCGGTTTTGCATCGTTCGCCGCCCTCGGTGTCAAATACGGGCCTTCGGCCAGACACACTCAGGCCAGCGCCCCGCGCAAAGGGGCTGCATTGTACCCGGCTGCCCCTTGAAACCCCACGACGCCCCGATTCCCGACGCCGAGCTTGCCCGTAGCCGGGCGCTCACGCAGCGCATCCGCGCGGCCGTGGCCGAGGCTGGCGGCTGGATGGGCTTCGATCGCTACATGGACATGGCGCTCTATGAGCCCGGCTTGGGCTACTACGCCAGCGGGGCTGCGAAATTCGGCAGCGCGGGCGATTTCTTCACCGCGCCCGAAATTTCGCCGCTCTTCGGCCGCTGCCTGGCGCGCCAGGTGGGGCAGGTGCTGGCCGGCCTGCCGGGCGAGGTGCTGGAACTGGGGCCGGGCACCGGGCGGCTCGCGGCCGATCTGCTGCTGGCCCTCGAGGCGGACGGCATCCTGCCGCGCCGCTACCTGCTGCTCGAGCTCTCAGCGCACCTGCGAGCCCGCCAGCGTGCCACCCTGCTCGAGCATGTGCCCCACCTCATGGACCGCGTCCAATGGCTCGACCGCCTGCCGGACGCCATCACCGGCGTGGTGCTGGCCAACGAAGTGCTCGATGCCGTGCCTGTGCATCTGGTGGCGTGGCTCGAGGAGGGCCCGCGAGAGCGCGGCGTCACCCTGGCGGGCGGGGACTTCGCCTGGGATGACCGGCCCTTGGCCTCCGACCCTCTGCGTGCCGCCGTGGCGGCGCTGGATCCGCTGCCGCCCGCGCCCTATGTGAGCGAGATGGGGTTGCGCGCGCGCGCGCTGGTGGCTTCACTCGCGGCCCGGCTTGCCCGGGGGTTGCTGTTGTTCGTGGACTACGGTTTCGGTCGTGCCGAGTACTATCACCCCCAACGCTCCGCGGGTACGCTCATGTGCCATCGCCGCCAACGGGCGCATTCCGACCCCTTCCACCTCCCCGGCCTGAACGACATCACCGCCCATGTGGACTTCACGGCCATGGCTGAAGCCGCCGTGGATGCCGGCGCCGAGTTGCTGGGCTACACCACGCAGGCGCGTTTCCTGGTGAATTGCGGCATCACCGGGCTGCTGGAGGCCGCCGATCCCGCCCGCGCCGCCGGCTACCTGCCCCTTGCCGCCCAGGCGCAGCGGCTGCTGAGCCCCGCCGAGATGGGCGAGCTCTTCAAGGTGCTGGCCCTGGGCCGGGGCCTGCGCAGTCCGCTGCTCGGCACCAGCGCTGGCGACCTCTCGCGCCTGCTCTGACACCCTCCTGCTACGAAACCCCATGCACCTGCACATCCTCGGCATCTGCGGCACCTTCATGGGCGGCATCGCCGTCATCGCCCGGCAGGCCGGCCACACCGTCACGGGCTGCGACGCCAACGTGTACCCCCCCATGAGCACGCAGCTCGAGGCCCAGGGCATCACGCTCACCGAGGGCTGGGGCCCCGCGCAACTGGCCGTCGAGCCCGATCTGTTCGTGATCGGCAACGTGGTCTCCCGCGGCAACCCGCTCATGGAGGCCATCCTCGACCGCGGGCTGCCCTACGTGTCGGGCCCTCAATGGCTGGCCGAGAACGTGCTGCGCGGCAAGTGGACGGTGGCGGTGGCGGGCACCCACGGCAAGACCACCACCACCTCCATGCTGGCGTGGATCCTCGAGTACGCCGGGCTGTCTCCCGGCTTCCTGGTGGGCGGGGTGCCGCAGGACTTCGGCGTCTCCGCGCGCCTGACCAACTCGCCCTTCTTCGTCATCGAAGCCGACGAGTACGACACAGCCTTCTTCGACAAGCGCTCAAAATTCGTCCACTACCGGCCACGCACCGCGCTGCTCAACAACCTGGAGTTCGACCACGCCGACATCTTCCCCGACCTGGCTGCCATCGAGACGCAGTTCCACCATCTGGTGCGCACCGTGCCCGGACAGGGCCTGGTGGTGGCCAACGCCCGGCAAAGCCTCGACCGGGTGCTGGCGCGGGGCTGCTGGACGCCGGTGGAGCGCTTCGGGCTCGACTCGGGCTGGGACGCCGGCGAGGCCGACGCCACCGGCGCGTTCGATGTGCTGCTGGCGGGGCGCTCCCAGGGCCGGGTGAGCTGGCCGCTGCTGGGTCTCCACAACCGGCTCAACGCCGTGGCGGCCGTGGCCTGCGCCCGTCACGCGGGGGTACCGGTGGCCGTGGCCGTGGAGGCCCTGTCACGTTTCCAGGGCGTGAAGCGGCGCATGGAAGTGCGCGGCACGGTTCGCGGCGTGACCGTGTACGACGACTTTGCCCATCACCCCACCGCCATTGAAGCCACCGTCGCGGGCCTGCGGGCGTGGGTGGGCGCCTCACGCATCCTGGCTGTGCTGGAGCCGCGCTCCAACACCATGAAGCTTGGCACCATGAAGGCGGCGCTGCCCGGCAGCCTGCGCGGCGCAGATCGGGTGTTCTGCTTCGCCAAGGACCTGGGCTGGGATGCGGCCGATGCGCTCGCGCCACTGGGCGAGGCTGCGCGCACCTTTCACGATCTGGATGCCCTGGTGGAGGCCGTGGCCGCCGAGGCGCGTCCTGGCGACCAGGTGCTGGTGATGAGCAACGGCGGCTTCGGCGGCGTGCATGGCAAGCTGCTCGATCGCCTGGGGAAGCCATGAACACATACGCCTTCCGTCTGGTGAACGTGTTCGCCGCCGGGGAGGTGCTGTCCGGCAACCCGCTGTGCGTGTTCGAGGACGGCCGAGGCTTGACCGATGCCCGGATGCTCGCCCTGGCCGTGCAGTTCAACCTCTCCGAAACCACCTTCCTCCTGCCCTCCCACCGGGCCGACGCGCGGGTGCGCATCTTCTCCCCGGGCGGCGAGTTCCCCTTCGCGGGGCATCCCACCCTTGGCACGGCAGCGGTGGTGCGAGAACGCACTGGCACCCAACGGCTGACGCTGGAAATGCTCGCCGGGCTGATTCCCGTGCAGGCCGAGGGCGACGTGTTCACCCTCACGGCCAACGCGCCGCGCTGGCGTGCGGCCGAGGCGGGCCCGGCAGAACTGGCCGACCTGCTGGGGTTGGCCGAGTCCGACCTCGATGCCCCTGCCCTGCGCGTGAACACCGGGATGGAGCAACTGCTGGTGCCCCTGCGCTCCGAGGCGGCGCTGCGGCGCGCCCTTCCCGACGCCGCCCTCGCCGAGCGCCACGCCAACGACGCGGGCGTGGTGAAGATCTACTGCTGGTCGCCGCCGCGCGACGGCGTGGTGCCGGTGCGTTTCTTCTTCAGCAAGCAGCCCGGCGTGCTGGCCGAGGATCCGGGCACGGGGTCGGCGGCCGCCAACCTCGGCGGCTGGCTCGTGGCCACCGCGCCGGGCATGGCCCACCGGCTGGAGCTGCACCAGGGCGACCGCCTCGGCCGCGCCTGCCGCATCGGCCTTGAGGTGGCTGCCGATGGCGCCATTCGCGTGAGCGGCTGCGTGGTGGAGTTGGGCCGCGGCACGGTGGAACTGCCACCCGCGCTACCATCCTGACAACCCTCACCCTTTCACGGGAGCACACTCATGCTGGTACTGATCCTCGGCCTCGTGCTGTTCCTCGGCGTGCACTCGGTGCGCATCTTCGCCGACGCCTGGCGCATGCGCATGATCAAGCGCTTGGGCGAAGGGCCCTGGAAGGGCTTGTATTCGCTCGCATCTCTGGCGGGCTTCGTGCTCGTCATCGTTGGCTACGGCCTGACCCGCCAATCGCCCGTGGACCTCTGGAATCCGCCCACGGGACTGAAGCACCTTGCGACCCTTTTTACCATCCCCGCTTTCGTTCTGCTGGCCGCGGCCTACGTGCCTGGCAATGCCATCCGGGCGAAGCTGCGCCACCCCATGGTGCTGGGCACCAAGCTGTGGGCCTTCGCCCATCTGCTGGCCAACGGCCGGCTCGGCGACGTGGTGCTGTTCGGCGCCTTCCTGCTGTGGGCCATTCTGGAATTCCGCGCGTTGCGCCAGCGCGACCGGGCCGAGGGCAAGGCTTATCCTGCCGGGTCCGCCGGCGCCACCATGGCGGCCGTGGCCGTCGGCCTCGCCGCCTGGGCGGGGTTTGCGTTCTGGGCCCACGGCGCATGGATCGGGGTGCGGCCGTTCGGTTGAGGGGGTTTGCGGTAGCGGGATCGCCTCGCGGCTGCGGTCACCTGGCCGGGGTCCTTGAAACCCCGGCCTTTCGCCATCAACTGCGCACCATGAGCCGCCCGGCCATGTTCCGGGCGCCACCAGTGCGCCCGCGCGCGAAAGGTTTCCCGACGCCATGAACGACACGCCCGCCAGTCACGACCTGCTCTCCAGGCAGGACGATTCCCGCCCCTCCGCTTCCGGTCCCGAGGGCCGGCGCGGGCCGTTGCGGCCCGTTCCGGCCGATGCGCTCATCGTGCTGCCCATGCGCAACGCGGTACTGTTCCCCGGCGTGGTGGCGCCGCTGGCCGTAGGGCGCGCTTCGTCCGTGGCTGCAGTGCGCGCCGCGGTGCAAGGCGAGCAACGGGTGGGCTTCCTGCTCCAGCGCGATGCCGCCACCGATGAGGTGGGGCCGGCGGATCTGCACTGGGTGGGCACGGCCGGGCGCATCGTGCGCCACGTGGCGCCCCAGGAAGGCCCGCATCACCTGATGGTGCAGGGCGAGCAGCGCTTCCGGGTGCTGGAGTTCCTGGAGGGCTGGCCGTGGCTGGTGGCCCGGGTGGCGGCCGTTGAGGAGGCCGCCGACGAGGGCCCCGAGACCGAGGCGCGGTTCCTGCAACTGCGCGAGAAGGCCGTGGAGGCCGTCAGCCTGATGCCCCAGGTGCCCGATGAACTGGCCACGGTGGTGCAGGGCGTGGAATCGCCCGGCCTGCTGGCGGACATGGTGGCCAACCTCCTGGACCTGCGAAAGGAAGAGAAGCAGGAGATCCTCGAAACCTTCTCCCTGCGCCGGCGCCTGGACCGGGTGCTCGATGCCCTGGCGGCACGCGTGGCGGTGATGAAGCTGTCAAAGGAAATCGGCGACAAGACCCGCATCGAGTTCGACCAGCGGCAGAAGGAGCACGTGCTGCGCGAGCAGATGCGCCAGATCCGCAAGGAACTGGGCGAGGATGCCGAGGACGAGGAACAGATCGACGAGCTGGCGGCGTCCCTGGAAAAGGCCGGGATGCCCGAGGAGACGCTGGCCCACGCGCGCAAGGAGTTGAAGCGGCTCAAGCGCATGAACGAGAACGGCGCCGAGGCCGGCATGCTGCGCACCTGGCTGGAGTGGATGGCGGAGCTGCCCTGGAAGCCGGAGGCGCCGCGGCCCATCGACCTTGCCGAGGCGCGCCGCATCCTCGACGCCGACCACTTCGGGCTCGAGAAGGTGAAGAAGCGCATCGTGGAGTTCCTGGCGGTGCGCAAGCTCAAGCCCGAGGGCCGCAGCCCCATCCTGTGCTTCGTGGGCCCGCCCGGCGTGGGCAAGACCTCGCTGGGCCAGTCCATCGCCAGGGCCACCGGCAAGGTGTTCCAGCGCGTGGCCCTGGGCGGTGTGCACGACGAGGCGGAGATCCGCGGCCACCGGCGCACCTATGTGGGCGCGCTGCCCGGCAGCGTGATCCAGGCGCTGAAGCGCGCCGGTTCCCGTGGCGGGGTGATGCTGTTCGACGAGATCGACAAGCTGGGCGCCGGGGGTTTTCACGGCGATCCTGCCTCGGCCATGCTGGAGGTGCTTGATCCCGAGCAGAACACGAAATTCCGCGACAACTATCTGGGCGTGGACTTCGACCTCTCGCAGGTGCTGTTCGTGGCCACTGCCAACCAGCTCGACACCATCCCCGGACCGCTGCGCGACCGCATGGAGATCATCCAGCTGCCCGGTTACACCAGCGAGGAGAAGCTCGGCATCGCCCGGCGGCACCTGCTGGCGCGCCAGTTCGAGGCCAACGGCCTGGCGCCGGAGCAGGTTCAGGTGAGCGACGAGGCCATCGAGGCGGTGATCCGCGACTACACGAGGGAGGCCGGCGTGCGGACGCTGGAGCGCGAGCTTGGCGCGGTGCTGCGCCACGCGGCGGTGCGCATCGCCGAAGGCGAGGAGGCGCCGGTGCGCATCGGCGCGCCCGAACTGCACGGCATCCTCGGCGCGGCGAAGTTCGAGAACGAGGTGGCGCTGCGCGCCGGCCAGCCGGGCGTGGCCACGGGCCTGGCGTGGACGCCGGTGGGCGGGGACATCCTGTTCATCGAGGCGAGCCGCGTGCCCGGCAGCGGGCGGCTCATCCTCACCGGCCAGCTCGGCGACGTAATGAAGGAGTCCGCCCAGGCGGCGCTCACGCTGGCCAAGACCCGGCTGGGCGTGTCGCTGGAGAAGGAGGACGTGCACGTGCACGTGCCCGCCGGGGCCACGCCCAAGGACGGGCCGAGCGCGGGCGTGGCCATGACGCTCGCCCTGTTGTCGCTGCTCACCGGCCGGTCCGTGCGCCACGACGTGGCCATGACCGGCGAGGTGTCGCTGCGCGGCCAGGTGCTGCCCATCGGCGGGGTGAAGGAGAAGACGCTCGCCGCGCTGCGCGCCGGCATCAGCACCGTGATGCTGCCGCGGCGCAACCTCAAGGACCTCGAGGACGTGCCTGCCGAGGCCCGGGCGCGGCTGCGGTTCGTGCCGCTGGACACGGTGGATGATGCGATCCGCGAGGCAATCGGCGGGCTGGAGGTGGAGCGGGCGCCAGCCGCTGCGTGACGGTACCGCGCTGCACGGCGTCAGCGGCGGCGCGACTCCGGTGGCCGAAGTCGCGCCGCGCGACTCAAGGCGCCATGGTCTCCGGCGTGACTTCCCACCCGGCCTCGATGCCGCCGGGCAGCATCTGCCCGCGGTCCTCGCCCACCTCGGCGTCGATGAGCCGATTGAGCTTGTCGTTCATGGCGACCACCAGGTCCCGGTTCCGGCCGGTTCCGGCGGCGAGATTGTTCATCTCCACCGGATCCACCTTCGTGTCGTAGAGCTCCACGTCGTTCAGGCGGTACAGCGCCTCCAGGCTTTCCGGCCGGTTGTGCTGTTTGGGGGAGAAATAGCGCGCGAACACGTAGCGCCCGTCGTAGACGGCGCGCACGGCGCCGCGCTTCATCATGTCGGGAACGATGCCGGCCTGCTTCAGTTCGTCGGGCTTGCCGCCTTTGCTCAGGTGGGCCACCGCCGCGCGCAGGAAGTCGCCGTCGAGGTAGGCGAACATGTTGTAGTTGAACAGCGCGCCATCGCGCACCGCGTCGACCCCCGCCCGCTCCGGAGCGGCCAGCAGACCGGAGAAATCCGCCCCGGGGAGCCCCTTGACGATCCTCGCTCTCTGTTCGGGTGCGGCGCCGCTGAACGCGACCAGCGTGGGCGCGATGTCGAGGTGGGTGGTGACCGCCCGGCACTGCCGGCCGCCCGCGTGCGCCGGGTGGGCCACGATGAGCGGGACGTGGTTCTGCTCGCGGTACGCCACGGCGCCCTTGGCGTGGAGCTGGTGGGCGCCGTCCATGTCGCCGTGATCGGCGGTGAGGACCACGATCGTCCGGTCCGATAGCCCGGCTGCCTCCAGTTCGGCGAGCACCGTGGCGATGTTGCGATCCACGTCGCGCAGGCAGTTCAGGTAGTAGTTGTGCCGCCGGCGCCAGCGCGCCGACTCGTTGGGGATCTCCCCCACCAGGGCGTCATGGGAGCGCAGGAAGTCACGGTGCGCGGGCGGGCGCCAGGGCGCGTCGAGCGGCTGGGCATGGCTGGCCGGGAGCCTGAAGTTCCACTGCCTGGCGTATAGCGGATCGGCGGGATCGCGCGCCACGTGCGTGAGCCCGCGCTCGGGCCGCAGCGGCGCGCCCGGCGCATCGGTGTCGTAGAACATCACGTCGTGCGGGTTCACCAGGTTCACGGCGAGGAACCAGGGCTTGCCCTCGGCGGCGAGCTCGCGCCCCTTGCCGCGCAGCCAGCTCACGCTCATGGACGCGATCACGCCATCGTGGAGGAAGCCGCCCTGGGTGTGGGCGATGAGGTCGCCGATGCCGAAGTAGTCGCTGAACCCGTACGCCTCCATCTCCTCGGTGAAGATCCTGACCGGCGGGGCGCCGAGCCTGTTGACGGTCTCGAACTCCTTGGTCAGATGCCACTTGCCCTTGTACGCGGTGTAGTACCCCGCCTCCCGCAGCATGTGGCCGACGGTGCGGATCTCGGGGGACAGGCTGCCGATCCAGGGGAAGTTCGTGTTGTCGAACATCCGCGTGTGCTGGATGTGCTGGCCGGTGTAGACCACCGAGCGCGACGGCGTGCACACGCAGGAGTTGATACGGTGATTGACGAAGGTGGTTCCCCGTCTCATGAGCCGCTCGTGGGCGGGCAGGCCGAATCCTGCAGGCAACTCGCCCGGGCGGAAGAAGCGTTCCTGGTCGGTGAGGATGAACAGGATGTTGTAGGGGCCTGACCCGCTCGCCGTTGGCCGGCTCCGCGCAGCGGCCGACGAGGAAGCCGCCGCGGCGCTCGCCGCCGGAGCCCCCGCGCCTAGACCCAGCGCCATCGCCCCGGTGCCGACCACCTGGAGGAACTCGCGCCGGGAAAGTGGGACCGATGGGTCGTGTTCGTCGCTCATGTGCATGCGCTCCATGGGGCACGGTTGTCCTGATGAATGGACGGCCCGGATCAACCCGCGGGGATGCCCGATGAGGCCGTCGCTGCCGCCCACGGAACCGGGGGGCACGGACCATACGCCGAGGCGATCAGGGCGAGACCCACAGGGACAACGGCAGCAGGCAGTGCACGGTCTTGCCGCCAGCG
This sequence comes from Rhodocyclaceae bacterium, assembly GCA_020248405.1. Taxonomy (GTDB): domain Bacteria; phylum Pseudomonadota; class Gammaproteobacteria; order Burkholderiales. The sequence continues at coordinate 79,490 of JADCHQ010000003.1, forward strand.
GCCTCCGCGCGGCCCACGCGGGTGTCCATGGCCAGGCTCGCGAGTGAATAGGCGTCCAGTGCCGAGAGACCCTTCTCGGCCTGCAGCCGCTCGATCATGGGCATCGCCGCACGATTCATGGCCTGCATGAGGTCGCCGTCCTCGCCCACCGTGACGAAGGCGCCGCGCACGTCCTTCGCGGGCCGTGCCGCGGGGCGGTCCTTCAGGCGCTTGGGCAGCAGGCAGTACAGCCCCTTCACCTGGTTCACCACCTCGGCCACGCGCACATCGCCGTGCTGCTGCATCCAGCGCAGCGCGTCGCCGCCCGACAGGCCGCGCCACTCGCGCAGGAATTTCACCGTCTCTTCCACCAGCAGTTCGTGGGCGCGGTTAAGGCTACGGTCGTAGCCGGTGGTGAGCCAGTGGGTGGGCGTCTCGATGCGCGGCCACGCGAGCGCCGCGCCCTTGCGCACCTTCACCGTGAGGGACAGCTCGCTGAAGGCCGTCTCGATGGCGGTGAGGTTGATCTCGCCGTTGCCCTGGGCGGCGTGGCTGTCGCCGGACCACAGCAGGGCGCCGTCCACGAACACCGGCAGGTGCAGCGTGGTGCCCTCCACCAGCTCGCGGATGTCCAGGTTGCCGCCGAAGGGCCCCGGCGGCACGGTGCTGTGCCGGCCGGGCTCGGCACGGGCCACGCCGAGGATGCCGGGAAAGGGCCGGATCGGGATTTCGATGCCGGGCAGGAACTCGGTGCGGCGCCGCGCCAGATCGAAGTAGAACCACTTCACCTGCGGCTCGGTGAACACCTCGGGGAACTGGCCCAGCTTCAGCGGCCCGGGCAGGTTCCAGTTGGCGCCATAGGAGCGAGGAACGATGCGATTGATGCGGATCTCCAGCGCATCTCCCGGCATGGCGCCTTCCACGTAGATTGGGCCCGTTATGGTGTGGGGGCCGCGTCCGGGGTTGTCCACCCGAAGCTTCGTGATGCCCTGCACATCCATGCCGGGCAGGATGCGGTTGAGCGAGGCCATCTGCGTTTCCATCACCACCGTGTCGCCGTCGCGGATGCGCGCCCGCGGCGGCTCGGCGTTGTCGAACCAGCCCCACTGCACCGTCTCGTCGGTGGCGGGCAGCAGGTACACGCCCGACTGGTACTGACCCACCCGGCCCTGGGAGAGGGCGGCGATCTCGGGACGGGAGGATGGCGCGTCGGCGGCGACGGTGAGCAGCGGGGCGCCGGCGAGCGCCGCGGCGCCGGCGAGGAAGTTCCTGCGCGGAATATCTGGCATGGCGGGTCCGTTGGGATGACGATGCGGACTCCGTGACGGCGTCGTGCCCTGATGGGTGCGTCTTCGCGCGGTGGCACAATCGCGGCCCGCACTGTAACGGAAAGCCCGCGTGTTCCTCTACCTGCACGGCCTGAACAGTTCCCCCGCGTCGGTGAAGGCGCGCCAGCTCGGTGAGTTCCTGTCCGCGGCCGGCCGCGCCGCCGAGTTCGTCTGCCCAGCCTTGCCCCATCATCCCGTGGAGGCCATGGCGTTGGCGGAGTCGATGCTGGCTGGCGTGGATCCCGGCCGGGTGACACTGGTGGGCAGCTCGCTGGGCGGCTTCTACGCCACCTGGCTGGCGGAGCGGTACGGCTGTCGCGCGGTGCTGGTGAACCCGGCGGTGCGTGCCCACGCGGGGCTGGAGAGCTACCTCGGCCCGCAGACCAATCTCTACACGGGTGAGACCTGGGAACTGACCCGGGAGCACCTGGCCGGCTACGCGCGGTTCGCCGTGGAGCGGCCCACCCGGATGGAGCGCTACTTCCTCATGGTCACCACCGGTGACGAGGTACTCGACTATCGCGCCGCCGTGGAGCGCTTCGCGGGCGCCCTGCAGTTGATCGTGGCGGGCTCCGACCACGGCTTCTTGCAGTTCGAACAGCATCTGCACGAGGTGCTGGCCTTCGCCGACGCACCCGTATAATCCCCGCCCCACCACGGCGGGTTCGTCCCGCCCCCGCGCGCGGCCACTTTCCATGCACGTGTTCTACGAAGAGGACGGCGGCTTCAAGGTCGGCACCGTGCTCGCCGACAATGTCTCCTCCCTGCAGGTGGAAGCCCCGCACGGCAAGCGCACCAAGGTGAAGGCTGGCGCCGTGCTGCTGCGCTTTGGCGAACCTGGCCTGGCCGGGTTCCTGGAGGCCGCCCACCGCGTCGAGGCCGCCATCGAGCCGGAGTTCCTGTGGGAAGTGGCGCCCCAGGACGAGTTCGACTACCAGGCGCTGGCGCGGGAGTATTTCGGTCACCAGCCCACGCAGGTGGAATCGGCCGGTCTGCTGTTGCGCCTGCACGGCCTGCCCATGCACTTCTACAAAAAAGGCAAGGGCCGCTATCGCAGCGCGCCGCCCGAGTCGCTCAAGGCGGCCCTCGCCAGCGTGGAGCGCAAGCGCCAGCAGGCCGAGGCCCAGGCGGCCTATGCGGCGGCGCTGTCGCGGGGCGAGCTGCCCGAAGCCTTCCGCCCGTTGCTGGACGAACTGCTCTACGAACCCGACCGGGGCAGCATCGAATACAAGGCCGTGGAGGCGGCCGCCGGACAGGCGGGCCTGTCGCCGCTGCGCCTGCTGGCGCGCGCTGGCGCCGTGCCCTCGCCCTACGACTACCACCTGCGGCGCTTCCTGCGGGAGCATTTTCCCGCTGGCGTGCATGTGGCGCCCGTGGCACCACTGCCCGACCACGACGACCTGCCCCTCGCGCCCGTGCAGGCCTTCAGCATCGACGACGTGAGCACCACGGAAATCGACGACGCGCTGTCGGTGGTACCGCGGCCCGGCGGCGGCTGGCAGGTGGGCGTGCACATCGCCGCGCCCGCCCTTGGGCTGGCGCCGGGCGGCACGCTCGACGAACTGGCGGCGGCGCGCCAGTCCACCGTCTACATTCCGGGCGACAAGATCACCATGCTTCCGGACGCGGTGATCGAGCGCTACACCCTGCGCGAAGGCGGCGCGCGGGCCGTGGTGTCGCTGTATGCCCACCTCGACGACGCCCTGGCGCCCATCGGCTTCGAGACCCGGGTGGAGCGGGTACACGTGGCCGCCAACCTGCGCCACGACGACATTGAGGCGCGGTTCAACGAGCAATCCATCGCCGCCGGCGCGCTGGACTTTCCCTTCGGGCCGGAGCTGGCGCGGCTGTACGCCTTTGCGCTGCGCCTGGAGGCCGGGCGCGGCCGCCCCGAGCAGGCACCGGACAAGCGCGACTACGCCTTCTACGTGGAGCAGGGCCGGGTGCGTATCGTCGAGCGGCGCCGCGGCTCGCCCATGGACCGGCTGGTGGCGGAGCTGATGATCCTGGCCAATGCCCACTGGGGCGGCGAGTTGGCGGCGGCGCGGGTACCTGCCATCTACCGGGTGCAAAACGGCGGCAAGACGCGCATGTCCACCGCTCCCGGGCCCCACGACGGGCTGGGCGTGGAGCAGTACGCCTGGTCCAGTTCGCCGCTGCGCCGGTATGTGGACCTGGTGAACCAGCGCCAGATCATCGCCCGCGCACTGGGCGAAGACCCGCCCTATCGCAGGGCCGCCGACGAGCTGGGCGTGGTGGTGCGCGATTTTGAGGCGGCCTACGAGGCCTACGGGGAGTTCCAGCGCCAGATGGAGCGCTTCTGGTGCCTGCGCTGGGTGGAGCAGGAATCGGCCTGGCGCACGCGGGCCACGGTGCTGCGCGAGAACCTGGTGCGGCTGGAGCGCATCCCGTTGTTCACGCGCATGCCCTCGTTGCCGGGGGATGTGGCGCCCGGCAGCGCCGTCGAGGTGGAGATCCGCGACATCGATTACCTGACCCTCGACTTCGATTGCCACTTCGTGGCCCGGGCGTGAGGGGCCTACAATCCCGTCCGTGATCGGCCTGTTTTCTCCGCCTTCGTGCCGGCCCGCCTGAAGGCTGCGCCCGCAGTGAGCCTCTCGCTCGAGGGGTTGGTGCCCCCGCCGCCTGCCGGCAGCCAGGTGCTTCCAGTGGCCATTGCCATGTCGCTGGTGCTGCACGCCGGGTTGTTGCTGTTGAAATTCGCGCCACCCGATGGGCGCATGCTGGAAAACCTCGCCCCTCCCCTGGAGGTGGTGCTCGTGAACAGCAAGTCGGCCCAGAAGCCATTCAAGGCCGACGCGCTTGCCCAGTCCGATCTCGACGGCGGGGGCAACACCGAACTGGACCGTCGCGCCAAGACTAACCTGCCGGTGTTGCCGGAGGACCCCTCGGACGAGGTGTCCCTGGCCGCCCAGCGCGTGGAGGAGGCCGAGGCCAAGGCGCTGAAACTACTTGCCCGGCTCAAGTCCGACAAGGCGGTGGATCCCGGGGCCAGGAATCGTCAGAAGCTCCGCGAATCCGAGGCTGCCCGCGAGACGCCGGAGGCCGAGCAGCGCCGCCTGGAGATCGCGCGGCTGGAGGCCCAGATCGCGCGCCAGATGGATCATTACCAAAAGCTCCCCAAGCGCAAGTTTGTCGGTGCACGCACCGAGGGCGTGGTGTACGCCCAGTACGTGGATGACTGGCGGCAGCGCATTGAAAAGATCGGTACCCGGAATTTCCCCGGCGAAGCCCGGCGCCAAGGCATCTTCGGCTCGTTACTGCTCACGGTCTCCATTCGCGCCGACGGCAGCCTGGAAAAAATCGAGGTGGATCGCTCCTCCGGCCACGAGGTGCTCGACCGCGCGGCCCGCCGCATCGTCATGATGGCGGGGCCCTTCCAGCCCTTCCCGCCCGCGGTCCGCAGCGAGGTGGACATCCTCTCCATCACCCGCGTGTGGACCTTCACCCGCAGCGACGAACTGGTGGCGGAATGAGGGCGCGGCCATGACCGACCGCTACGCCGTGATCGGCAACCCCGTGGCCCACAGCCGCTCGCCCGACATCCACGCCGCTTTTGCCCGCCAGACGGGACAGGACCTGGTGTACGGCCGCATCCTGGCTCCGGTGGAAGGGTTCGCCGCCGCCGTGGACGCCTTTCGCGCCGAGGGTGGCCTGGGTCTCAACGTCACCATCCCCTTCAAGCGTGACGCCTTCGCCTATGCCGGCCAGCGCACGCCGCGCGCCGAGGCAGCCGGGGCGGTGAACACCCTGCGCTTCGATCCCGACGCCTTGGCGCTGGGCGACAACACCGACGGCGCGGGCCTGGTGCGCGATCTTCGCCACAACCTGGGCGTGCGGCTCGAGGGCGCGCGCGTGCTGGTGGCGGGCGCCGGCGGCGCCACGCAAGGGGTGGTGTTGCCGCTGCTGCAGGCAGGCGTTCGCGAATTGGTGATCGCCAACCGCACCGTGGAAAAGGCGGTGGCCCTGGCGGCGCGCTTTGGTCCTGTTGCCCCGGGCGGTGCGGTGCGCGGCAGCGGTTTCGCGCCTTTGGCGGCCCAGAGCTTCGACGTGATCGTCAACGCCACCGCGGCCAGCATTGCCGGCGAGGCGTTGCCCTTGCCTGAGGGCCTGTGCGCCTCGGGTTGCACGGCCTACGACATGATGTATGGCAAGGACGAGACACCCTTTCTCGCCTGGGCGCGCGGCCAGGGTGCCGCCACGCGCAGCGATGGGCTGGGCATGCTGGTAGAACAGGCCGCCGAATCCTTCCATCTGTGGCGCGGCGTGCGTCCGGATACGGCGCCGGTGCTGCGCATGCTGCGCGGCTGCTGAAGGGCCATGGGGCGTTCGCTGCGGCGCGGCCTGTCGGCGGCGCTCTGGATAGTGGGCGGCGCGCTTCTCGCATACCAGCTCTGGATGTTTGGCTGCGTGGTGTGGTGGACCGGCTTCAACCCCTCCACCTCCGCCTTCATGGAAGACCGTCTCGAAGTGCTTCAGGCCCGCGATCCGGGCGCGGAACTCAAGCACCGCTGGGTACCATACGAAAACATCTCCGTGCACCTGAAGCGCGCCGTGGTGGCCGCGGAGGACGCGAAATTCGTGGAGCACGAGGGTTTCGACTGGGAAGCGCTGCAAAAGGCCTACGAAAAGAATCTCAAGAAGGGCAAGGTGGTGGCCGGCGGCTCCACCATCAGCCAGCAGCTTGCCAAGAACCTGTTCCTGTCCTCAAGGCGCACGCCGTGGCGCAAGGCCCAGGAAGCGGTGATCACCCTCATGCTCGAGGCCGTGATGAGCAAGCGGCGCATCCTGGAGATCTATCTCAACGTGATCGAATGGGGCGAGGGTGTTTTCGGCGCCGAGGCCGCGGCGCGCTACTACTTCGGGCAAAGTGCCCAGGCCCTGAGGCCAGTCCAGGCCGCCCGGCTGGCCGCCATGGTGCCCAATCCGCGCTTCTACGACCGGCATCGGGCCACGGCCTGGCTCGAGCACAAGACCGGCATCATCCTGCAGCGCATGCCTGCAGCGCAGTTGCCCTGAGCGCGCGGCGGCGGCGTCGCCGGGACTGCCTATAATTCGCGGGCTCCTCCGGGCACATTTCCTGCCGCATGTTCATCCACCCCCAATTCGACCCCGTCGCCCTGAAGCTCGGCCCCTTGGCCGTGCGCTGGTACGGCCTGATGTACCTGCTGGGTTTCGTGGCTGGCCTGATCCTGGGCCGTTATCGGGCCCGCCGCCGGCCCGATCTGGGGTGGACTTACAGCGACATCGACGACCTGCTGTTCTACTGCGTGATCGGCGTGGTGCTGGGGGGTCGGCTGGGCTACGTGCTGTTCTACAAGTTCGCCGACTATGCCGCCAGTCCGCTGTCGGTGTTCGCCGTGTGGGAGGGTGGCATGTCCTTCCACGGCGGCTTCCTCGGCGTGCTTGTAGCCATGGTGGTGTTTGCCCTGCGTCGTGGCAAGCGCTGGCTGGTGGTGACGGATTTCATCGCCCCGCTGGTGCCGCCGGGGCTGGGGTTTGGGCGCTTTGGCAATTTCATCAACGCCGAGCTCTGGGGGCGACCCACCGACCTGCCCTGGGCGGTGGTATTCCCCAATGTCGACGCCCTGTCGCGCCACCCCTCACAGCTCTACGAGTGCGCTCTGGAAGGCGTGGTGCTGTTCGCGCTGTTGTGGTGGTTTTCCGCCCGCCCGCGGCCCGTGGGCGCAGTATCGGGGTTGTTCCTGACGGGCTACGGGAGCATGCGCTTCCTGGTGGAGTTCACCCGCGAGCCCGACACTTTCCTGGGCCTGCTGGCGGGTAACCTGAGCATGGGCCAGTGGTTGTCGCTTCCCATGGTGTTGGCTGGTCTCGCCATGCTCTACTGGGCCCACCAACGCAAGCCAGCTGCGGCCTGACGGGGGCGTCGAAGGGGCTGCATTGCCCCGGGTGTTCCAGTCAGCGTAAAATCCGGGCCCGCCGTGGGGACGTAGCTCAGCTGGGAGAGCGTCGCGTTCGCAATGCGAAGGTCGGGAGTTCGATCCTCCTCGTCTCCACCACCGCGCCCAAGCCCGGACTTGCTCCGGGTTTTTTCGCCCGGCGCGCCTGCGTCGCCGGGCCTCCAGGCGCGCAGCTGCCGGCGGCCTTCGAAGCACGCCGCGAGCCCTGGAGCTCGAAAAAGCCCTTGTTATTCAACGAGCAGCATCCTTGCGCCTGTGTGCGTGCACGGACTGGTCACAGGTGCTCGTTTGCCGGCGGCGGCCATGTCCTCATGGTTTCGGGGGCAGGGCACCCTGCACAAGGAGATAGGGGACTGAAGAGATGGTTCGGGTTGCCGATAAAGTCCGGCGTATGCCGACGCCGGACCGTTAACAGGGGTGCACGGGCGGATGTGCGGATTGCGTCCGGGGCTCGGCGGCGGAAGAGCGTTGGCCTGTTTCCCGGAGGTTGTGCTCTTGCCCCCTCACATGAACGAGGCAGGAACGCCATGAACGCTCAGGAAAGCAGACTCGATCTCACCACCTATCTGGTTTCAGCCATCCACGACATGAAGAACTCGGTGGGTGTGATGACGGCCGAGCTTGAGCGGGCCATGGTGCACACCCCGGAGGGCAGCGGGTTGGTACGCGCCGGCCTCTCCAGCACGTTGTGGCAGCTGCAGCGGCTCAGAAACCAGTTGGTCCAGGCCATGGCCTTGTACCGCATCCACCAGAACTTCTATCCCTTCGACCCGAGCGCGCACGCCATGACGGACTTCGGCGCCGAGGCCCTGGCCTGGGTCGAGGGTCTTGCCTTGACCCGTGGCATGGAAGTGCGGGCCGAAGTGACGCCAGGGCTGACCGGGTTCTTCGACCGTGATCTGGTGAGCAGCGCCGTGGTGCAGGCCCTGCACAACGGGATGCGCTTCGCCCGCCGAAGGGTGAACCTGACCATCGCGCGGCCCAACGACTGGCTGGAATTGCGAGTCGAGGACGATGGCGAGGGCTTCCCCGAAGCGATTCTTGGACAGCCCTCGGGTCCTGTGGGCCGGCTGGACCACGCCGCGGGCAGCGCCGGTCTGGGGCTCTACTTCTCGCAGGTCGTTGCCGAACTGCACCGGCACCACGAGCGCGCTGGGCGCATTCGCCTGGAAAACGGCGGCAAGCTCGGCGGCGCGTGCTTCGTCCTGCAACTGCCCTGAGCGCCGGCATCGTGGGGGCACCCGCTGACGACTTTGCATCCCGGCGCTACCTCGTGGTGGAAGACTACGACCCCATGTGCGGCGTGTTGCGAGAGCTGCTGCGCCGCTGCGGCGCCCGGAAGGTTAGCGTGGCTGCCAACGGCACCCAGGCCATGCAGGCGCTTTCCATGGCCAAGTTCGACGTGGTGCTGTGCGACCATAACCTCGGGCTTGGCCGCAATGGCCAGCAGGTTCTGGAGGAGTCTCGTCACCGCCGTTTCATCGGGCCGGCCACGGTGTTCGTCATCGTCACTGGCGAAAAGACGCCGGACATGGTGATGGGTATCGTGGAGCATGAGCCCGACGACTATCTCATCAAGCCCTTCACCGAGGCGGTGCTGCACCAGCGGCTGACCCGTTTGCTGAAGAGAAAACGCGATCTGGGAAGCATCCAGAAAGCGCTGCGCGAGGGTGCGTTCGGGCAAGCCATCGAGGAATGCGATCGCCTCATGGCGCAAGACCCCTCGTCGGTGGCGCAGTTGCGCCGCCTCAAGGCCGACACCCAGCTGCGTCTGGGCCGGCTTTCCGACGCGCGCGCCACCTACGAGGGGCAGATGGCCGACCGCGAGGTGGCCTGGGCCCGCACGGGGCTCGCCAAGGCGGCGTTTCAAGAGGGGCGCCTGGATGAGGCGGCGTACCTTCTCAGGCAGACCGTCGAGATCAATGGCGCATACCTGGAGGCGTACGAATGGCTGTCGCGGGTGCTCGATCGTCAGGGCAATGTTGGTGAAGCCCGGGCCGTGCTGCAGCGTTCGCTGGAGGTTTCGTCACGCTCGGCCTACCGCCAGTTGCGCCTGGGCGAATTGTCCCTGCGCAGCGGCGACCTGGACACCGCGACGGAGGCTTTCCAGCGTTCCATCGCGTTGGACACCCATTCCGCCCTGCGCACCCCGGCCGCTCACCTCGGGTTGGCGCGCACTTTGAGTGAAGCAGGCCAGATCGACGAGGCGCTGAAGGTGCTGGCCACCATCCGGCGCGATTTCGAGGGTACGGAGGCGCGGTTGCTGGCCTTGGCCGTGGAGGTGGAAGTGCACAGCCGGAAGGGCGATGCAGAGCTCGCGAGCGCGCTCGTCGACGATCTGGCCAGGCAGGTGGCGTCCAACGACCACTTGCTCGGTCCGCTCGGCACTTTGCACCTCGGGGAGGTGCTGCTGGCCGGCGGCCAGAGGCAATTGGGCACCGACATGCTGGGGTTCGTTGCCCGCAACCACCATGAAGACAGTGACATCCTGGCGCGCGTCCAGGAGGCGTTCTCAGAGGCCGGCTTGGCCGAAGAGGGACGGCGGGTGCTGGAGTCGTCGTGCCGCGACGCCGTGGAAAGCATGGACCGCAGCGCCCGCCTGGCCGCCGAAGGACATCTGGACGAGGCCCTGGAGGCCATGCAGGCGGCCCGCGCCAAGCTCCCCAACAACCCGCGGATGCTGTACAACCACGCCAGCCTGCTGGTGCGGTTGCTGGAGCAGCGCGGCTGGCACCACGGCCATTACAGCGAGGCCCTGCGCTGCATCACGCACGCGAGCCGCTTTGCCGCGGATACCCGGCGGGCGGGCGAACTCATGGGCCGGCTGGAAGAGCTGCAAAGGCGCAAGGCGCAGCGCGCCTAGGGCTTGGGGGCGTGGGGGTTCAAGCCCCGGGCTCGGGGCTCCTGCAGCCGCCCATCACGCAGTGGCGCCCAAGGACCGTTCCGGGAGCGGCCTGTTGTACACTCGTCGCCCGCAGTATTTCCCTCCACCTGCGTCCGCAGCATGTCCGAAGACGATTTCCCCGACTCTCCCGACGAAGACAGCGAAGCCGGTTGTCGCCAGTTGTTGCAGGTGAACGGCGAGCCCGCCGACCTGCGCGAGTTCCGCCGCGCCCTGGAAGAATCGGAGCGCTGGGGCAGCGAGGTGGACTGGTTCCTGAAGTTCGGTGAGTTCGACCCCGTGCCCGATCCGCTGTTCAGGGATTCCGCGCGGACCATGGGACGCCTGTGCGCTTACCTCCGCGAGCGCTGGGGTGACTATGCCGACTCCAGCCACCCCGTGTATCTCGTTTCCACGGAAGACGGTTCGGTCACCTACGAGTTCTACACCAGCCGGACGCCGCTGCTGGGCTTGGCGCGCATGCTGTCTGAGGAATATCCGAAACTACGCTTCACTCTGGAGTACATCTATCCCGACGGCACCGGCTACGACGGCCGCGTGACCTATGAGCGCGGCGAGATGTCCGACGGGCTCGAGGAGACCTACGAGTACATGTCTCACTCGGACTTCGAGGAATTCGCCGGTTTCAAGGTGCGCGACCGGTTGTCCGTCACCTGCCATGCGCGCGGCGGCACGGGGGCGTTGGTGGCCGACCTCAAGGCCGGCAAGTGGGATCTTTCCTTCGCCGTGGAGACCGCGCTCAAGTGGGGGCAGGCGGCCATCAGCTTTTTCGTTTTTCACCACGAGGCCTACACCTGCGAGACCGAGTCCTACAAGGGCATGGACTCCTTTGTGGTGAGCGTGGGGTTCGAGCGCGCGGAGCTGGGAGAGCCTGCGCGTCCGGTGGTGGTGTCCTTGCTGCCGGAGGGCGTGGAGGCCCCCGACTTTGGCCGTGTCATCCAGGGCAGCGAGCACCAGTCACGGCGCATCGCGCTGTCCGACGGGGGTTTCGTGATGGAGTTGGCGCGTTGCGACCGCCTGGCCGATCCCTACTGGCACATCGACCAACTGCGCCTGCGCTGCTATCGCGACGCCTCGCGCAAGGTGGTGGCCATCGTGTTCGACTCGGCGGCCGACGCCGCCGGCCGTGGTGCGCAGCCAACGCCGCCGCGCACCAAGGGCGGCAAGGTGTACATGTTTCCCGAGTCCAAGACGCGGCACTGAACGAAGGCCGCGGCTAGATCTCGATCTGGGTGCCCAGCTCCACCACGCGGTTGGTGGGGATGTGGAAGAACTCCGTGGCACTGCCGGAGTTGCGCGACAGCGCTGCAAACAGCTTTTCGCGCCACAGCGCCATCCCCGGCGCCCTGGTGGGAACGATGGTCTGGCGCGACAGGAAGAACGACGTCTCCATCATCTCGAATTCAAGCCCCAGGGCGTTGGGCAGCGTCAGGGCGCGGGGCAGGTCGGGATCGTCCTTGAAGCCGTAGCGCACGCTCATGCGGTAGAAGCCCGCGCCCAGTTCCGACACTTCAACCCGGTGGGCGTCCTCCACGTATGGCACGTTTTCCGTCAGCACCGTGAGCAGCACCACGCGCTCGTGCAGCACCTTGTTGTGGCTGAGGTTGTGCAGCATGGCGTGGGGGACGCCCTCGCGCCCGGCGGTGAGGAACACCGCCGTGCCGGGCACGCGCTGGGGCGGGTGGGCCGTGATGGAGGCGAGGAAGGGCTCCACCGGAATGGCGCCGGGACGCAGGCGGTCGAACAGCAGCTCGCGCCCGCGCCGCCAGGTGGAAATCACCAGGAACACCGCCGCCGCGATGGCGAGCGGAAACCAGCCGCCCTGCAACACCTTCACCGAATTGGCGCACAGGAAGGCCAGATCGATGGCCAGCAGCACGCCACACAGCACCATGGCCGTGTACCGGCCCCATCGCCATACCCGCGCAATGACGAAGTACAACAGGATGGTGTCGATGGCCATGGTGCCGGTCACGGCGATGCCATAGGCGGAGGCCAGGGCACTCGAGGAGCCAAAGCCCAGCACCAGCGCCAGCACCGCCACCAGCAGCGCCCAGTTGATCCAGGGCATGTACACCTGACCCATCTGCTTCTCGGAGGTGTGCCGCACGGTCAGGCGCGGGCAGTAGCCGAGCTGGATCGCCTGGCGGGTGAGGGAGTAGGCACCCGAGATCACCGCCTGGGAGGCGATCACCGTGGCCACGGTGGCAAGCGCCACCAGCGGGTACAGGGCCCAGCCCGGCGCCATGCGAAAGAAGGGATGTGCCGCGGCCGTGGGGTCCGACAGCAGCAGCGCACCCTGGCCGAAGTAGTTCAGCACCAGCGCCGGAAACACCGCCGCGAACCAGGCCAGCCGGATGGGCGCGCGGCCAAAGTGCCCCATGTCGGCATACAGCGCTTCGGCGCCGGTCACCGCCAGCACAACCGCCCCCAGGGCAAGAAACCCCGCCAGGCGGTTGTCGAGGAAAAATCCTGCCGCCCAGGCTGGGTTGAGGGCCAGCAGCACGTGCGGGTTGCGCAGGATCTGCGTCACTCCCAGAACGGCCAGCACCAGGAACCACACCAGGGTGATGGGCCCGAACAACGCGCCCACCGTGCCGGTGCCCTTGAACTGCACCACGAACAGCACCACGATCACCGCCAGGGTGATGGGCACGATGTAGGGGTCGAGCACGGGCGTTGCCACGGACAGGCCCTCCACCGCCGAGAGCACCGAGATGGCCGGCGTGATCATGCTGTCGCCGTAGAACAGCGCCGCCCCGAACATCCCTAGGCTCATGAGCCACCAGCGTCCGCGCGAGCCGCGCGCAGCCGTGTCCACCACCAGCGACATGAGCGCCATGATGCCGCCCTCGCCGCGGTTGTCGGCACGCATCACCAGCGCCACGTACTTGAGGGTGACGAAACTCATGAGCGACCAGAACACCAGCGACAGCACGCCGAGCACGTTGTCGTGGGTGAGCGCCAGACCATGGGCGGGACCGAAGGCCTCCTTCATGGTGTACAGCGGGCTGGTGCCGATGTCGCCGAACACCACGCCCACGGCGCCCAGCGCCAGCGCCGCCAGGCTGCTGCGGCGGTGTTGCGCGGGCGTCTCCGGTGCGGCACCGTCGGCGGAGGCCCCTGCGGCGCTGGAGGCGTGCGAAGCGTGGTTCATGGCGGGTGCGGGTCGCATGCTAGCACCGCTCATGCTGCGCCGCGGCAGAAGGGTGGGGCTGCGACGGCCTGTGTGTGCTGGCGCCCCCGGGTCAGGGCTGCTGACACGGCGCTGTCGGAGAGCAGGCCGGTGTGGCAGAGTCCGGGACATGAAACTGCTGGTGCTCCACGCCCATCCGCGCAGCAAGGCCTCCGTGGTGCAGCGGGCCATGGTCCGCGCCATCAGCGGTCTTGATGGGGTCACCATCGCCGATCTGTACGCCGAATATCCGGACTTCGACATCCACGTGGCGCGCGAGCAGCAGCGCTTGCTGGACCACGATGTGATCGTCCTGCAACACCCGTTCTACTGGTATTCCTCGCCCGCCCTCCTCAAGGAATGGCTGGACCTGGTGCTGGAGAACGGCTGGGCCTATGGACCGGGCGGTACCCGGCTCGCAGGGCGTTTCCTGCTGTCGGCCATTTCCACCGGCGGCACGCAGGAGGCCTACCGGCACGGCGGGCGCAACCGCTTCGAGATCGCCGAGTTGCTGAGCCCCTTCAACCAGACGGCCTATCTTTGCTCCATGGCCTATCTCGCCCCCTTCGTGATCCATGCGGGCCGCCAGCTGCCGGCGGGGCAACTGGCGGCGGCCGCCGGCACCTACCGGGACCTGATCGTGGGCCTGCGTGACGGCGCCATCGACCCGTTATCGCGGCTCGCGCCCGGCTTCACCTTGCCGCCCGCCTTTAGCGCGAAGCGCTGATGCACCCGCAGGACCTGCTGCTGGGCGCTTTCATCTATCTCGCGGCCGCCGTGATCGCGGCGCTGCTGGCCACACGCCTGGGCCTGGGGTCGGTGCTGGGCTACCTGGTGGCCGGCATGGTGATCGGCCCGTCGGTGCTGGGGCTCATCGGCCGCGAGGGTGCGGACGTGATGCACTTCGCCGAATTCGGCGTGGTGGTGATGCTGTTCCTGGTGGGGCTCGAGTTGCGGCCCGCCACGCTGTGGGCGCTGCGCCGTCCGATCATCGGACTTGGCGGGTTGCAGGTGGTGGCCACCGCCCTGGCCCTGGGCGCGGGCGCCCTGGCGCTCGGCTTTGGCTGGCAGGCAGCCCTGACCACGGGCCTGATACTCGCCATGTCATCCACCGCCATCGTGCTGCAAAGTCTCAGCGAGCGCGGTCTGCTCAAGACGTCCGCAGGCCAGTCCTGCTTCTCGGTGCTGTTGTTCCAGGACATTGCCGTCATCCCCATCCTCGCCTTGCTGCCCTTGCTGGCCACGGTTAACCCGCAGTCCGCCCACGGCGCGACCCTGATCGGCGATCTTCCGCGGTGGGCCCAGACGCTGGCGGTTCTGGCGGCAGTGGGCGCCATCATCGTGGCGGGCCGGTTCCTCACGCGTCCGTTGTTTCGGCTGGTGGCCGCCACCGGGAGCCGGGAGGTGTTCGTGGGCCTGGCGCTGGTCATGGTGGTGGGTATCGCGCTGTTGATGCAGCTGGTGGGGCTATCGGCGGCACTCGGCACCTTCCTCGCGGGGGTGGTGCTGGCCGACAGCGAGTATCGCCACGAACTGGAAATGGACCTCGATCCCTTCAAAGGGCTGCTGCTGGCGGTGTTTTTCATCGCCGTGGGCGCGGGCATCGACTTCTCCCTGTTGCTTCACCAGCCGCTGCTGGTGGCGGGGTTGGTGCTGGGCTTCATTGCGCTGAAGTTCGGGATTATGTTCCTGCTGGCGCGGCTTTTCGCCATGGGCGGGCCTGACGCGTGCCGCTTTTCCTTTGCGCTGGCGCAGGGCGGTGAATTCGCCTTTGTGCTGATTTCCTTCGCTGCGGGGCTGGGTCTTCTCGACCCTGGCCAATCGGGCCTGCTGGTTGCCGTGGTGGCGCTGTCCATGGCGGCCGCCCCGCTGCTGATGATCCTCGATGCGCGGGTGATTCAGCCGCGATTCGCCAGCAAGCCCGGCGCCCGCGGCAGCGAGCCTATCGAAGACACGGGCGCCAGGGTCATCATCGCCGGGCATGGCCGCTTCGGCATCACCGTGGGCCGCCTGTTGCAGGCGAGCGGCATTCGCGCCGTGGTCCTCGATCACGACGCCGAGCAGATCGAGGTGGTGCGCAAGTTTGGCTTCAGGACCTACTACGGGGACGCCTCGCGCCATGACCTGCTGGAAGCAGCGGGTGCCGCCGAGGCCCAGGCGCTGGTGATTGCCATCGACGAGCCCGAAAAGGTGCTGCAGATCGTGGAAACGGCACGGCGTCACTTCCCGCAACTGCAGATCTTTGCCCGCGCCCGAGACCGTGTTCACGCCTACCGGCTGATCAATGCCGGGGTCGAGCATGTGTATCGCGAAGTCTTCGCTGCCTCTGTGGACCTGGGCAAGCAACTGCTCGTCGGGCTAGGCATGCATCCCTTCGAGGCCCACCGCGCCGCCCGGCGGTTCAAGGCGCACGACGAGGATCTTTTGCGCCGCAGCGCGCGACATGTGGACGACACCCAGCGGCTCATCGACATCGCGCGGCAGGAGCGCGAGGAGCTGGAGCGCGTGCTGACGAGCGACGCGAGCGCCCCCGGCGCCTCTCCGGATCACGCCTGGCAGGCGCCCGATGGCCGCCCATCGGACGCCGGCCCCGCCCCGGCGCCCCCAGCCGGCCAAGCCGCACCGCAGCCCGCGCCATGGCCTCCGGTGCCGTGGCGCGCGGGTGCCATGCATTGAGAACGGCGGGCCGGCTCGCATACCATGACACCACCAACCCCCTGCGAGGTATTCATGCGCCAGCCCATCCACAGCCCCGACGCACCTGCCGCCATCGGCATTTACTCCCAGGCCATGCGCAGCCAGGGTTTCCTGTACCTGTCTGGACAGACGCCGCTCGATCCCGCCACCGGGGCGCTGGTGCCCGGAGGCATCGAGGCCCAGATCCACCAGGTTTTTCGCAACCTGCAGGCGGTGGCGGTGGCCGCCGGCCGCAGCCTGGACGATGCGGTGAAGGTGCAGGTTTACCTCACGGACATGGCGGATTTCCCGAAGCTCAACGAGATCATGTCCGGCTACTTTCGCCAGCCCTGGCCGGCGCGCACCACAGTCCAGGTGGCCGGCCTGCCGCGCGGGGCCGCGGTCGAGGTGGACGCCATCCTTGCCGACGGCTGAGGGCGCGGCGCGCGGCGCGCCGGCGGGCGAATTCCACGGCCTCGCGCCAGCGCTCGCCGAGCGGTTGCGCAAGCTCGGGCTGCGCGGTCTGGACGATCTGGTGTTGCACCTGCCGCTGCGCTACGAGGACGAGACGCGCGTGTTCGCCATCGCCGAGGCGCCGCACGGCGAGTTCACCCAGGTGGAGGGAACGGTGGTGGACGCCGACGTCAAGTATCGCCCGCGCCGGCAACTGGTGGCGCGGGTGTGCGATGCCAGCGGCGAGCTGGTGGTGCGGCTCATCCACTTCTACCCGAACCAGCAGCGGCAACTGCTGCCGGGCGCGCCAGTGCGGCTGGCGGGCGAGATCCGGGCCGGGTTCTTCGGCGCCGAGATGGTCCATCCGCGCATCCGCGCGGTGCGAGGCGGCGAGGCTTTGCCCGAACGGCTCACGCCGGTTTATCCCACCACGGCGGGTTTGTCCCAGGCGGCGCTGCGCCAGGCGGTGGCCAGGGCGCTCGCTACCTGCGATCTGTCCGACCCTCTGCCCCCGGCGCTGGTGAAGCGCCTCGGGCTGCCGTCCTGCGAGGCGGCCGTGCGGCTGCTGCACGACCCGCCGCCCGACGTGCGGCTCGACGCCCTGGAGCAGCGCACGCACCCGGCGTGGCAGCGGGTCAAGTTCGACGAGCTGCTCGCCCAGCAGCTGTCCATGCGCATGCACCGCCGCTCGCGCGATGCCGCCCGGGCCGAGCCGCTCGGCGACGGCGGCGTGCTGGCGCAGCGGCTGGCGGCGTCGCTGCCCTTCCGGCTCACCGAGGCCCAGCAGCGGGTGCTTGCCGAGATCCGTGCGGACCTCGCCCGCGCCCACCCCATGCAACGGCTGCTGCAGGGCGACGTGGGCAGCGGCAAGACCATCGTGGCGGCGCTGGCGGCCGCCTGCGCGGTGCAGGACGGCTGGCAGGCGGCCGTGATGGCGCCCACCGAAATCCTGGCCGAGCAGCACTACGCCCGCTTCCGTGGCTGGTTCGAGCCGCTCGGGGTCGAGGTGGCGTGGTTGTCGGGCAGCCAGGGCGCCAAGGCGCGCCGCGAGGCGCTGGCGGCGGTGGAGCAGGGCCGGGCGGCCCTGGCCGTGGGCACCCACGCGCTGTTCCAGGAGTCGGTCAGCTTCTCCAGGCTCGCGCTGGCCATCGTGGACGAGCAGCATCGCTTTGGCGTGCACCAGCGGCTGGCGCTGCGGCTCAAGGGCGCTGGCGGCGATGCGCTGCCGCACCAGCTCATGATGAGCGCCACGCCCATCCCGCGCACGCTGGCCATGAGCTTCTACGCCGACCTGGACGTGTCGGTCATCGACGCGCTGCCGCCGGGGCGCAAGCCGGTGGTGACCAAGGTGGTGTCGGACGAGCGGCGCGAGGCGGTGCTGGCGCGGGTGCGCGAGGCCTGCGAGGCCGGCGGCCAGGCCTACTGGGTGTGTCCGCTCATCGAGGAGTCGGAGCAGCTGCAGCTCAAGACCGCCCTGGACACCCACGCCGTGCTGGCCGAGGCGTTGCCGGGGCTCGAAGTGGGCCTGGTGCACGGCCGCCTCTCTCCCGCCGAGAAGGCAGCCGTGATGGCGCAGTTCCAGGCCGGCCGTGTCCAGGTGCTGGTTGCCACCACGGTGATCGAGGTGGGCGTGGACGTGCCCAACGCCGCGCTGATGGTGATCGAGCACGCCGAGCGCATGGGGCTGTCGCAGTTGCACCAGCTGCGCGGGCGGGTGGGCCGCGGCTCGGCCGAATCCGCCTGCGTGCTGCTCTACCAGAAGCCGCTTGGCGCCACGGCACGGGAGCGGCTGCGGATCATTCACGAGAACAGCGACGGTTTCGAGATCGCCCGGGAAGACCTGCGCCTGCGCGGCCCCGGCGAGCTGCTGGGCGCGCGGCAGAGCGGCGTGCCGATGCTGCGCTTCGCCGATCTGGTGGCCGACGCGGCGCTGCTGGAAACGGCGCGCGACGCCGCCGCATGGCTTCTCGAACACCACGAGCCGGCCGCCCGTGCGCACGTGGAGCGCTGGCTCGGCGGGCGCGACGCGCTGCTTCGCGTGTGACGCGCGGGCCGCCTGCGGCGCTGCGTGAGCAAGGGGCGGGCGCGCCGGCGGCTGCGATATGATCGATCGCATCGTGACGCGTCCCCGCGCATGAGCGCCGCAACCCTTTCGCCGCTTGCCGTGTCCTTGCCGTGGTGGCCTACTGGATCATCCTCGGCATGGTCGGCGTGTGGCTTGGCCGCGAGCGCGACGCCGTGCGCGCGCTCTATCCGGCCGGGCGCGCTGCTGCTGGCGTGGTGCGGCTGGCTGTGCCTGGGCGCCCCGCCCCAGACGCTGGGGTTGCCGCTGGGCCTTCCCGATCTGCCCTTTCACCTGCGCGCCGATGCGCTGTCCGGGTTCTTCCTGCTGCTGCTCGGGCTGGCCGCCGCCGGCGTGCTGGCCTATTCCACCGGCTATTTCCGCGGCGGCGCCGATTCCTAGCCGGGCCTCACCTGCCTGTAGCTGCACCTGTTCCTGGCGGCCATGGCGCTGGTGCTGGTGGCAGACGATGCTTACCTCTTCATGGTGGCCTGGGAGTCCATGGCGCTCGCCTCCTACTTCCTGGTGGTGACCGACCACAAGGTGGCGGAGATCCGTGGCGCCGGTTTCCTCTACCTGCTGCAGGCCCACGTGGGCGCGGGGGCCATCCTGCTTGCCTTCGGCGCGTTGCAGGCCGGGGCGGGCCAATACACCTTCGAGGCCATGCGCGGGGCGGCGCGCGGACCCGGCGGGGCGGGGCTGGCCTTCATGCAGGCGTTGCTGGGCTTCGGCGCCAAGGCGGGCTTCCTGCCGCTGCACGCGTGGTTGCCCGAGGCGCACCCCGCGGCGCCCTCGCCGGTTTCGGCGCTCATGAGCGGCGTGATGCTCAAGACCGCCGTGTACGGTCTGCTGCGGGTGGGCTTAGACCTGGCTGGCGAGCCGGCGGCGTGGTGTTCCTGGGCCGCCCGCGAGAGCCAGGCCTGGTGCAGGCGCGCGATGCCGGACCCTGGGAACGCTGGTCCCTGGCGGCGCTGGCCGCGGCGTGCGTCCTGCTGGGACTGCTTCCGGTGCCGGTGCTGCGCGCCCTCGAGCCCGTGGCCGCGCTGCTGGTGGGCGAGGGCATCGGCGCGCCCCTGGAGGGCGGCTGGCTGTTCCTCGCGCCGGTATCGGCGCAGCGGGCGAGCTACTCGCCGCTGCTGTTCCTGGCGGTGATCGCCGCCGCCATCGCTGGGGCCTGGCTGCTGGTGCGCCACGCGTGGCGCGGGTGCACCCGTCTGGCCGATCCGTGGGACTGCGGCTTCCCGGCCCAGACCGCGCGCATGCAGGACAGCGCCGAGGGCTTTGGCCAGCCCGTCAAGCAGATCTTCGAGCCCTTCTTCCGCATCGAGCGGGAGGTGCCCGACCCCTTCGACGAGGCGCCGCGCTATGCGGCTCGCACCAGCGACCGGCTGTGGCACTGGCTGTACCTGCCGGTGGCCGCGGCCGTGGCCCGGCTGTCCTCCCTGCTTGCGCCGCTGCAGCACGGGCGCATGCACCTGTACTTGGTTTACAGCTTCGCCACGCTGCTGTTCCTGCTGCTGGTGATCCGTGCCTGAGACGGGCTTCGCGGCGTCGCAACTGCTCGAGACGCTGCTGCCGGTGGCGTCCGCGCCGCTGCTGGCGGGCTGGGTGGCCCAGTGCCGCGCCTGGCTCGGCAACCGCAGCTGACCCGGGCTGCTGCAGCCCTGGCGGGTGCTCCTCAAGCTCTTCGCGAAGGAGTCGGTGGTGGCGCGCGATGCGTCGTTCCTGTTGCGCTTCGCGCCCTACTGTGTGTTCGGCTGCATGGTGCTGGCGGCGAGCATCGTTCCCATGGTGGCCACGGGGCTGCCGTTTGCGCCCGCCGCCGACGTGATCGCCCTGGTGGGGCTGCTGGCCACCGCTCGGGTCTTCATGGCGCTGGCGGCCATGGACGCGGGCACGGCCTTCGGCTCCATGGGCGCGCGCCGCGAGATGCTGGTGGCCGGCCTGGCCGAGCCGGCGCTGCTCATGGTGTTCTTCATGCCCTCGCTGATCGTGGGCTCCACCTCGCTCACCACCATCGTCGAGACGCTCGCCTACCAGCCCTTCGCCCTGCACCCCAGCCTCGCCTTCGCCGCGGTGGCCTTCGTCATGGTGCTGCTGGCGGAGAACGCGCGCATTCCCGTGGACAACCCCGCCACCCACCTGGAACTCACCATGATCCACGAGGCCATGCTGCTCGAGTACTCCGGGCGCTACCTGGCCTTGATGGAATGGGCCCACGCCCTCAAGCTGATGGTCTACGCCGGCATCGGCATCGCGCTGTTCGCGCCCTGGGGCGTATCGCCCGCGGGCCGCTGGGACCTGGTGCCCGCAGCGCTGGCCGCGCTGGCCGCCAAACTTTTCATCGGCGGTCTCGCCCTGGCCATTCTCGAAACCGTATCGGCCAAGATGCGCATCTTCCGGGCACCCGAGTTCCTGGGCATGGCCTTCCTGCTGGCGGTGCTGGGCATGCTCATCCTGCTGCTGCAGGGGCCGCCGCGGTGAGCCTCGCCGCCCAGCTGATCGACCTGCTCGCGGCGTTGCTGCTGCTGATGGCCTTCGCCATGCTCGCCCAGCGCCGGCTCATGGCGCTGATCGGCCTGTTCGCGTTCCAGGGCGCGCTGTTGGCCGCCAGCACGGCGGTGGTGGCGTGGAGCACGGGTCAGGCCCACCTCTGGTGGTCGGCGGGGCTCACGGCGCTGCTCAAGGCCGTGGTGCTGCCACTGGTGCTGCGCAGGCTCGCCGTGCGCCTCGCGGTGGCCCGGGACGTGGAGCCCCTGGTCAACGTGCCCACCACCCTGCTGGTGGGGATCGCGCTGGTGGTGGTGGCCTTCGATCTCGCCCTGCCCATGGCGGAACTCGCCGGCACCATCACCCGAGGCACGCTGGGCATCGCCATGGCCTGCGTGCTGCTTTCGCTGCTCATGATGATCACGCGCCGGCGGGCCATCGCCCAGGTGATCGGTTTCCTCTCGCTGGAGAACGGGCTGTTCTTCGCCGCCACCGGCGCCACCTACGGCATGCCCATGGTGGTGGAGCTGGGCATCGCCCTGGACGTGCTGGTGGGGGTGCTGGTGTTCGGCATCTTCTTCTTCCGCATCCGCGAGACCTTCGACAGCCTGGACGTGGAGCACCTGGAAAAACTCGGGGACCGCGGATGAGCCTGCTGCTGCTGCTGGTGCTGCCCCTCGCCGGCGCCGCGCTGCTGGCGCTGCGGGGCGAGCGCCCCGAGGCCGCCGCAGTGAACGCGATCTTCGCCGGTGCCGGCCTGGCGTGCGCCGCCGGCCTCGCCCTGAAGGTGGTGGCCGGCGGCCCGCTGGTGGCCTTCGGCGAGCAGTTCCACCTGGACGCCTTCAACGTCTTCCTCGTGGTGCTGACGGCATTCGTGGGTTTCACCACGGCTCTGTTCAGCCGGCCCTACATGCGCACCGAGGCCGACCGGGAGCGCATCGGCGCCCGCGGGCTGCGCCTCTACCACGCCATGTACCAGCTGTTCCTCTTCACCATGCAGCTCGCGCTCACCACCAACAACCTGGGCATCCTGTGGGTGGCCATGGAGGGCGCCACGCTGGCCACGGTGCTGCTGGTGTCGTTGTACCGTACGCCCGCCAGCCTCGAAGCGGCCTGGAAGTACTTCCTGCTGTGCGGCGTGGGCATCGCCCAGGCGCTGTTCGGCACCATCCTGCTCTACCTGGCGGCCGAGAAGGCGCTGGGCGCCGGGGGCACGGCGCTGCTGTGGACCCACCTGGCGGCGGTGAAGTCGGGCCTCGAGCCCGGCGTGCTCGCAATCGCCTTCGTGTTCCTGCTCACGGGCTACGGCACCAAGGTCGGGCTGGTGCCGCTGCACAACTGGCTCCCCGATGCCCACGCCGAGGGGCCCACGCCCATCTCCGCGGTGCTCTCCGGCCTGCTGCTCAACGTGGCCCTCTACGCCGTGGTGCGCGGCAAGGTGCTGGTGGACGGTGCCCTGGGAACGCCGCTGGCGGGACGCCTGATGATGGGCTTCGGCCTGCTCACGGTGGTGGTGGCCGCGCTGTTCCTGGTGCGGCAAAGGGACGTGAAGCGGCTGTTCGCCTGGTCGTCCATCGAGCACATGGGACTCATCACCTTCGCCTTCGGCATGGGCGGGGCGGTGGCGAGCTTCGCCGCGCTGCTGCACATGACCGTGCACTCGCTCACCAAGTCAGCGATCTTCTTCGCCGCGGGGCACGCGGCCCAAAAAGCAGGCACCCAAGCCATGGACGGCATCCGCGGCCTGGTCTCGCGCAGCCCGGCGGTGGGATGGGGCCTGTTGCTGGGCACCCTTGCGATCCTGGGCGTGCCGCCCTTCGGCGTGTTCACCGCCGAGTTCATGATCCTCACCACCGCCATGGGGCGCCAGCCGTGGGCCGCGCCCGTGCTGCTGCTGGCCCTGGGCGTGGCCTTCGCGGCAGTGTTCGGGCGCGTGCAGGCCATGGTGTTCGGCGAGCCCACCGGCGAGCCGCTGAAGCACCGTCCGCTTACCGCGCCCGTGTTCGTGCACCTGGCCATCGTGCTGCTGCTGGGTCTGTGGATTCCGCCCTGGATCGCCGCCTGGTATCGCCAGGCGGCGTCCATGCTCGGATGAACGCGCTGCCCGGGGCCATACCGGCGCGGCTGGCCGAGGTGGACGCCGCCGGCTGGCGCGCCACAGGCGCGGCGGTGCGCGCCCGCGGCGGCCGGCTGCTGTCCCTGTGGGCGGCCGACAGGCGCGACCTGGGCGAGGGACACGTGGCGTTTGCGGCGTTCGCCGGGGCGGAAGGGCTGCTGCTCCTGCGCCTGCCCCTGGCGAACCGGGATGCCCCCTCGGCGCCCGATCTCTCCGACCTCTTCCTGCCCGCGGTGCGGCTGCAGCGCGCCTGCACGGATCTGTCGGGCGTGGCGTTCGAGGTCGCACGCGATCCCCGGCCGTGGCTGCGCCATGGCGCCTGGCCCGCCGGCGTGCATCCGCTGCGCCGCGACTTCGTGGCACGCCAGAGCTTTGCGCCCGTGCCCGACGACTATCCGTTCGTGAGCGTGGCTGGAGAGGGCGTTCACGAAATCCCCGTGGGCCCCGTGCACGCCGGCATCATCGAGCCAGGCCACTTCCGCTTCTCGGTGCTGGGCGAGCGGGTGCTGCGCCTGGAGGAGCGGCTGGGCTATAAGCACAAGGGCATCGAGAAACGCTTCGAGACCCTGGCGGCGGCCGAAGCGCACCGCCTGGCGGGCCGGGTGAGCGGCGATTCCACGGTGGCTGTTGCCTGGGCCTACGCCATGGCGCTGGAGGCCGCCTGGGGCGTGCAGCTACCGGCGCGGGCGCTGTGGCTGCGCGCCCTGCTGCTGGAGCGCGAACGCATCGCCAACCACCTTGGCGATCTGGGAATGTTGGGCAACGACGCCGGGCTTGCCTTCGGGCTGGCGCAATTCGGCCGCCTGAAGGAGTGCTGGCTGCAGGATAACGCCCGCCTGTGGTGTCATCGCTACTTGATGGATGCCATTGTGCCGGGCGGTGTGGGCGTGGACCTGGCCACGGAGCAGCATGCCGATCTGCACGAGGCCGTGACCGAACTGGAGGCCGAGGTGCTGGAGTTGCGTGCCGTCTACGACGAACACGCCGGCCTTCAGGACCGCTTCCGGGGTTGCGGACAGCTGAGCCCGGACCTGGCGCTGCGCCTGGGGCTCACGGGCATTGCGGCGCGCGCCAGCGGCCAGGCGCGCGACCTGCGCGTGGATTTTCCCGTGCTGCCCTGGGATGTACTGGGCGTGCGCGCCTGCACCCAGACGGGCGGCGACGTGGCCGCGCGGGTGGCGCTGCGCTTCGACGAGATCGCCGAGTCGCTGCGGCTGCTGCGCGCCGTGCTGGACGACCTGCCCGAAGGCGACTGCCGCGTGCCGCTGCCGGCGCCGCGAGCGGGCCTGGGCTTGGGCTGGGTGGAGGGCTGGCGCGGCGAGGTGCTGGTGGCGCTGGAGACCGGCGCGGACTGCCGGGTGCGCCGCTGCCATCCCCACGATCCGTCGTGGCAGAACTGGCCGGCCCTGGAGCACGCCGTGATTGGCAACATCGTCCCCGACTTCCCGCTCATCAACAAGTCGTTCAACCTGAGCTACGCTGGCGTGGATCTCTGAGAGCCCTTCCGTGTACCGACTCCTGCGCCAGATCGCCTGCACCGGCATCGTCACCGAGCCGCCGCCCGAACCCGACGAGGCCTTGCGCGAGGTGCGGCAGCGGCTGACGGCGGCGGTGCTGCGCGGCTTCCGCGGGGCGCTGGTGATCCGCCACGTGGACGCCGGCTCGTGCAACGGTTGCGAGCTGGAGATCCATGCCGCCAA
This sequence comes from Rhodocyclaceae bacterium, assembly GCA_020248405.1. Classification (GTDB taxonomy): domain Bacteria; phylum Pseudomonadota; class Gammaproteobacteria; order Burkholderiales. The sequence continues at coordinate 104,313 of JADCHQ010000003.1, forward strand.
CAACCCGGTGCACAACCTCGAACAGCTCGGCATCCGCATGGCGGCCAGCCCGCGTCACGCCGACCTGCTGCTGGTGACCGGACCCGTGTCGCGCCACATGGAGACGGCGCTCAGGCGCACCTACGACGCGGTTCCCGATCCCAAGCTGGTGGTGGCGCTGGGCGACTGCGGCTGCACCGGGGGGATCTTCGGCGAGGGCTACGCGAGCTGCGGCAGGGTGTCCAGCGTGATCCCGGTAGACGTGGCCGTGCCCGGGTGTCCGCCCACGCCGGTGGCGATCCTGCAAGGGATCCTCACCGCCATTGCGGCGCGTTGAGGCGCCCGGGCCTGTGGATCCCGGCGCGCCCGCCGCAGGTCTGCGCGAGCGCCTCGCGCTCTACGCGCGGCTGGTGCGCCTGGACAGGCCCATCGGCATCCTGCTCCTGCTGTGGCCCACGCTCTGGGCGCTGTGGCTGGCGGGCCACGGGCGGCCCGATGCGCTGGTGGTGGCCATCTTCGTGGCCGGCACGGTGCTGATGCGCTCGGCTGGCTGCGCCATCAACGACTACGCGGACCGCGACTTCGACCCCCATGTGGAGCGCACCCGCACGCGACCGCTCGCCGCCCGCCAGGTGAGCCCGCGCGAGGCGCTGGCGGTGGCGGCCGTGCTGGCCCTGGCGGCCTTCGTCCTGATCCTGCCCCTCGACCCGCTGGTGCTGAAGCTGTCCGTGGTGGCCGCCTTCCTGGCGGGCTCCTACCCCTTCACCAAGCGCTTCTTCGCCATTCCACAGGCCTACCTGGGCATTGCCTTCGGCTTCGGCATCCCCATGGCGTACGCCGCGCTGCAGGGCCGGGTGCCCCAGGAAGCGTGGCTCATGCTCGCCGCCAACGTGCTGTGGACCATTGCCTACGACACCGAGTACGCCATGGTGGACCGCGACGATGACCTCAGGCTAGGCCTGCGCACCAGCGCCATCCTGTTCGGGCGCGGGGACGTAGCGGCGGTGATGCTCTGCCACGCGGGTTTCCTGGCGCTGATGGCGGTGACGGGTCACCTCCATGGGGCGGGCTGGCCTTACCATGCGGGCCTGGTGGCGGCGGGGCTGCTGTGCGTGCGCCAGTACGGCATGATCCACCAACGTAGCCGGGAAGGCTGCTTCCACGCCTTCCTCGACAACAACAGGGTGGGCGGCGCCGTTTTCCTCGGCGTGCTGGCCGACGCGCTCATGTAGCGCGGGCCGGCGCCTTGCGCCACCCCGGAAAGGACTCTTGCGTGGATCTCGAACTCGAAGACAAGGCAGTGGTGATCACCGGCGGCAGCAAGGGCATCGGCTTCGCCTGTGCCGCGGCCTTCCTGGCGGAAGGCGCGCGTGTGGCGCTGGTGTCGCGCAGCGCCGAGCACCTCAGGGTCGCCGCCGCGCGGCTGCACTCCGCCGGCGACTACCCGCCAGCCACCATCGTGGCCGACCTCTCCAGGCCGGAGGATGCTGCCCGCATGGCCGAAGAGGTGGCCGCCGCGCTGGGCAAGCCCCACGTGCTGGTGAATTCCGCCGGCGCGGCGCGGCGCACGCCGCCCGACCAGCTCACCGCCGCGGCCTGGCACGCCGCCATGGATGCCAAGTACTTCACGTACGTGCACGCCATGGACGCGCTGCTGCCGGCGCTCGCGGCCGATGGCGGCGGCGCGGTGGTGAACGTGATCGGCATGGGCGGGCGCATGGCCACGTCCATTCACCTGCCGGGCGGCGCGGCCAATGCGGCGCTCATGCTGGCCAGCGTGGGGCTGGCGGGGGTGTACGGGCCCAAGGGCGTGCGCATCAACGCCATCAACCCGGGCCCGGTAATGGGCGAGCGGCTGGAGGAGGCGCTGGCGCTGGAGATGCAGCGCAGCGGCCTCGGCCGCGAGCAGGTGCTCGCAGCGGGCCAGGCCAAGGTGCCGCTCGGGCGCTACGCCACCAACGAGGACATCGCCCAGGTGACGTTGTTCCTCGCCTCGGCGCGCGCGGCCTACCTCACCGGCGCCATCGTCCCCATGGACGGCGGCCTCTGCCAGGTGGTGTGACCCCATGCGCTACCGCGACCTGCGCGACTTTCTTGCGCAACTGGAATCCCTCGGGGAACTCAAGCGCATCCGCGTGCCGGTGTCGCCGCGCCTGGAGATGACCGAGATCTGCGACCGGGTGCTGCGCGCCGGCGGGCCGGCGTTGCTGTTCGAGAATCCGACGGGCTTCTCCATGCCCGTGCTGGGCAACCTGTTCGGCACGCCGAAGCGCGTGGCCATGGGCATGGGCGTGGATTCGGTGGCGGCGCTGCGCGAGGTGGGAAAGCTGCTTGCCTACCTCAAGGAGCCCGAGCCGCCCAGGGGGCTGAAGGACGCTTGGGACAAGCTGCCCATCCTGAAGCAGGTGCTCCACATGACGCCCAAGGTGCTGTCCAGCGCGCCCTGCCAGGAAGTGGTGTGGGAGGGCGCCGACGTGGACCTGGGACGCCTGCCGGTGCAGACCTGCTGGCCAGGGGACGCTGGCCCGCTGGTCACCTGGGGCCTCACGGTCACGCGCGGTCCGCGCCGCGCCCGGCAGAATCTGGGCATCTACCGCCAGCAGGTGATCGGCCGCGACCGGCTGATCATGCGCTGGCTGGCCCACCGGGGCGGGGCGCTGGATTTCCGCGACCATGGCCTCGAGAAGCCGGGCGAGCCCTTTCCGGTGGCGGTGGCCCTGGGCGCCGACCCCGCCACCATCCTGGGTGCCGTCACCCCCGTGCCCGACTCGCTTTCCGAGTACCAGTTCGCCGGCCTCCTGCGCGGCGCCAAGACCGAACTGGTGAAGTGCCTCGGCAGCGACCTGCAGGTGCCTGCCAGCGCCGAGATTGTGCTGGAGGGCGTGCTCGCGCCCGGCGATACGGCACTCGAAGGCCCCTTCGGCGATCACACCGGCTACTACAACGAGCAGGACCGCTTTCCCGTGCTCACCGTGCAGCGCATCACCCTGCGCCGCGACCCCATCTACCACTCCACCTACACGGGCAAGCCGCCCGACGAGCCGGCCATCCTGGGTGTGGCGCTCAACGAGGTGTTCGTGCCGCTGCTGGTGAAGCAGTTCCCCGAGATCACCGACTTCTACCTGCCCCCCGAGGGCTGCTCCTACCGGCTGGCGGTAGTTTCCATGCGCAAGCAGTACCCGGGGCACGCCAAACGCGTCATGTTCGGCGTCTGGTCCTTCCTGCGCCAGTTCATGTACACCAAGTTCATCGTGGTGGTGGATGAGGACGTGGATGTGCGCGACTGGAAGGAGGTGATCTGGGCGCTCACCACCCGGGTGGATCCGTCGCGGGACACGTTGCTGGTGGACAACACCCCCATCGACTACCTGGATTTCGCCAGCCCGGTGTCGGGCCTGGGCTCAAAGATGGGCATCGATGCCACCAACAAGTGGCCGGGTGAGACCAGCCGCGAATGGGGCAAGCCCATCGCCATGGACGAGGCCGTCTGCCGGAAGGTGGATGCCCTGTGGGCCGAATTGGGCCTGTGAGCCGGTGCCCGGCCAAAGATATGTTGCGGCTGCCGGTCAACCCCTGGGCCAGGCGTGGCGTTCCTGCCTGTGCGTCAACTTGGGGTTTTACCGGATCCAGCAGTAGCCAGGGCGCGGTCGCCCGTGGGCGGGCAGTTCCCCCGGCTCCGGAAAGCCCCTAGAATCCCGTAGCAGTTCGTAACGTCCGATTTCTCGAGGAGAGTTCCGCCATGAAGCCGTCTCTTTTGTCCGTCGCCTTCGCAGCTGCCGGGTTGTTGGCCTCTGCGGCAGCCCACGCCGATGCCGCCAAGGCCCAGGCTGTCATGAAGGGCAGCGATTGCATGGCCTGCCACGCCGAGGCCACCAAGCTGGTCGGTCCGTCTTACAAGGACGTGGCCAAGAAGTATGCTGGCGACGCCAAGGCCCCGGCCATGCTAGTGGAAAAGATCAAGAAGGGCGGCTCCGGGAACTGGGGTGCCGTACCTATGACTCCCCACCCCAACCTGAAGGATGATGACCTCAAGGTGGTGGTGGACTGGATCCTGTCGCTCAAGTAAATATTGGGCGTTGAGCATTACCTCCAGCCTTTTGCGGGAATGTATTCCGGTTGACGAAGTTCGCGATCGTGAGGGCTGGAGTTGATTTCTCGAAAGCGTAGCCCGCTGGCCGTCAGGCTCCGGGATCGTCGGTTATCAGGGCGATAAGCTGCAACGCCTTTGGTCTGTGCAGCATTGGTTCATGGCACGTTTCGGTAATCGGGCGACCCAGCCGTTTTTTTGCTGCGGCAGAGGGTTTGTCCGGTGGCGCATTTAGCCAGTGTGCGCCACGCCAGCATCTGCTGGCAGTGCCAGGGAAGTCTGCCAGCCCGTTGCTGAGCCCGGCGTGTTTGAAGCCCGGGCGCGTCCGCCGTTGGTCGCACAGCGTCCGCGCCAGCGCCATCACACCGCCAAGCTTTCCAGCGATCCTCCGCTGGAGAGGTGCTTCTCGACCCACTTGGGTTTCCTGCCTCTACCAGTCCAAGTGTAGTCGCCCGACCGGTATTTGATGGCCACACTTCTGCGCTCGACGTCTCGAGCCGATGATGAACCTAAGCCCAAATCCCTGGCTGTCAGGCCATATTGCTTGATCTTGAGTTTGATTTCCTCAATCACGGCGGATTTTTTCTTTTGCTGGAGTTCCCGGGCTTTGGTTTGCAGGTCAGCAATCTGAGCTAAAACCTTTTCCAATTCGTCCACGTGCGATGTCCTTTAAGAAGCGCGGTTCACGCATAAAGAGGAAAACAGGGTTTCAAGAGGCTTTCTTGAGTATCAGGAAACTGCTTTCTGTTTTTTTTATAAATTACGAGTTTCATGGCTTCTTTTCAACATTATTTTATAAACCGAACATTGGCAGAAATATCAGACGGCATCCGGAATGGCCAAACATGCCGCGTTGGAAGCGGGCTGATTTGATTCAATGCCCGATCGCTACGGAAGTTTCTCTGGGGCCGTTGTTTTCCAAGCCTCGATCCGAGATCTTCTAGGCTCGTCTTTGTCGAGGGCTGCTACGGAACACCCTGGACGCTGTCGCGTTCTGTCGGGGCGTTATTGCGCGGCGCCAAATTGACCGCCATGGGGTGAACGGGAATAATCGCCAACAGGTTAGATACTATCAACCGTCTTTCGAGGATTTCTCCATGGCTCGTTTTTCCAACAGTCCGCACCCCATCGCCGCAGCCTCTGCCATCGTGGCGCTGTTTCTCGCGGCTTGCGGTCAGCAGGAGCAAACGCCACCACCGGCTGCCGCGCCTGCCGCCGCGCCAGCTGCCATCACGGTGAAATTGGGGCATTCCGCCCCCCTCACCGGGGGCATTGCCCACCTTGGCAAGGACAATGAATCGGGCGTGAGCCTAGCCGTGGATGAAGCCAATTCCAAGGGCATCACCATTGGCGGCAAGCCGGTGAAATTCGAACTCATGTCCGAGGACGACGAAGGCAACCCCAACAAGGGGCCACTGATCGCCCAGAAATTCGCCGATGCCAAGGTCGCCGGTGTAATCGGCCACCTGAACTCGGGCGTGGCCATTCCGGCCTCGCCGGTCTACAACACCGCCGGCATCCCGGTCATCACCGGTTCGGCCACCAATCCCAAGCTCACCGAGCAGGGTTTCGCCGTCACCTTTCGCACCGTGGGCCGTGACGACCAGCAAGGCCCGGCCATCGCCAGCTATCTGCTCTCCGAGACCAAGCCCAAGCTGGTGGCCATCATCGACGATGCCACGGCCTACGGCGAAGGCTTGGCCAACGAGGTGGAAAAGAGCCTCAAGGCGGCGGGCGTGAAGGTGCTGCCGCGGGAAAAGGGTACCGACAAGACCATCGACTGGAAGGGCGTGCTCACCAAGATCAAGGGCAAGGCGCCTGACGCGGTGTTCTATGGCGGCATGGACTCCGGTGCGGGCCCGCTCATGAAGCAGGCGCGCGAACTGGGCATCAAGGCACGGTTTGCCTTCGGAGACGGCGCGTGCTCGGACAAGATGCAGGAGCTTGCCGGCGCCGCCGCCGAGGGGTTGCTCTGTTCCCAGGCGGGCATTCCCGTGCAGGCATCCAGCGCGGCCTTTCTCGACGCCTATCGCAAGAAGTTCAATGCCGACCCCGTCATCTACGCACCCTTCACCTACGACGCGGCCAACATGATCATCGCCGCCATGAAGAAGGCCGACTCCACCGATCCCGCTGTGTTCCTGCCGGCGCTGAAAGCCTTGCAGTACGACGGCGCCAGCGGGCACATCGAATTCGACGAGAAGGGGGATCGAAAGGACGCGGAGATGACCATCTTCACCATGAATGCCGGCAAGATCGAGCCCGTGGCGGTGATCAAGGGTGGCAAGACCATTCCCGTCGCCGAATTCGCCGCGGGCGCGAAGCCCGCCGAGGCACCCGCCGCGGCCCCGGCGCCCGCCGCCGAAGCCCCCAAGGCCGAAGAAAAGAAGTAGCCCGCCCGCGCAGCGGCCCGGCACGAAAACGGCACCCTCGGGTGCTGTTTTCGTTTCCGAGCGCCGCCACCTGCTGCACACTCTGCGTCCCATGGACATCTTCCTGCAGCAACTCATCAACGGCCTCACGCTGGGCAGCGTGTATGCCGTGGTCGCGCTCGGCTACACCATGGTGTACGGCATCATCCAGCTCATCAACTTCGCCCACGGCGAGGTGGTGATGATCGGCGGCATGGTGGCACTGTGGACCATCGGCGCGCTGGCCGGCTCGGCCGGTCTGCCGCCCACGGTTGTGGTGCTGGCGGGCGTGGCTTCAGCCGTGCCAGTGTGCATGCTGCTGGGCTGGAGCATCGAGCGCGCGGCCTACCGGCCGCTGCGCGGCGCACCGCGGCTCGCGCCGCTCATCACCGCCATCGGCATTTCCATCATTCTGCAGAACGTGGCCCTGATGATCTTCAGCCGCAATCCCCTGCCCTTTCCGCAGATTCTCCCCAACCCGGTGTTCGAGGTGGCGGGCGCCACCATCAGTCTGGTGCAGATCATCATCATCGCCACCTGCCTGCTGCTGATGGGTGGCCTCACGCTGCTGGTGTATCGCACCCGGCTGGGCATGGCCATGCGCGCCACTTCCGAAAACCCTGCCGTGGCTGGCCTGATGGGCATTCCCATCGACCGGGTGATTTCCACCACCTTCGTGATCGGCGCGGGGCTCGGCGCCGTGGCGGGGGTGCTCAACGGGCTCTACTACGGCATCGTCCATTACACCTTCGGCGCCATGCTGGGGCTCAAGGCGTTCTGCGCCGCCGTGCTGGGTGGCATCGGCAACATGGCTGGCGCCATGCTGGGCGGCATCCTGCTGGGCGTGGTGGAGGCGCTGGGCACGGGCTACATCGGCGAGATGACGGACCTGTGCCACGTGGGCTTCCTGTCCACCGCCCTGGCCGAGCGCTGCGCCCGGGATGGGCACGTGGTGCTGTTCGGCAGCAACTACCAGGACGTGTTTGCCTTCTTGGTGCTTATCGTGGTGCTGGTGTTCCGGCCCTCGGGGTTGTTGGGCGAACGCGTCTCGGACCGCGCCTGAGGCGGCCATGGCCGATGCCCTGAGCGCCCTGTTCCGCCGCCGCGGCACCAAGCCGTGGGTGGGCCTCGCGCTACTGGCTGGCGTGCTGCTGATCCTGCCCTTCATGCTGGCCCAGGCGGGCACCACCTGGGTGCGGGTGACCAACCTCACCATCCTGTTCGCGTTGCTCGCTCTCGGGCTGAACATCGTGGTGGGCTTCGCCGGGCTGCTCGACCTGGGCTACATCGCCTTCTACGCGGTGGGGGCGTATGCCTACGCGCTGCTGGCCTCGCCGCACTTCGGCTTGCACCTGCCCTTCTGGGTGATCCTGCCCATGGGCGCATTGCTGGCGTGCGCGGCCGGCGTGTTGCTGGGTGCGCCCACCCTCAAGCTGCGCGGCGACTACCTGGCCATCGTCACGCTGGGCTTTGGCGAGATCGTGCGCATCTTCATGAACAACCTGTCGCAGCCCTTCAACGTCACCAACGGGCCCCAGGGCGTGACGCTCATCGACCCGTTTCGCATCGGCACCTTCAGCTTCGCGAAACCGGAGACCTTGCTTGGGCTGTCCTTCAGCGGGCCCATCAAGTACTACTACCTGCTGCTGGTGGTGATGGTGGTGGTGATCGCGGTCAACCTGCGGCTGGAGGACTCGCGCATCGGCCGCGCCTGGATGGCGATTCGCGAAGACGAACTGGCCGCCAAGGCGGTGGGCATCGACACCCGCAACGTGAAGCTGCTGGCCTTTGCCATGGGCGCGAGCTTCGGCGGCATCGCCGGCGGCATGTTCGCCGCCATGCAGGGGTTCGTCAGCCCCGAGAGCTTCGGGCTGGTGGAGTCCATCATGGTACTGGCGATGGTGGTGCTGGGCGGCATGGGCAACGTCTGGGGTGTGGTGCTCGGCGCTGCGCTGCTCACCTTCGTGCCCGAGCTGCTGCGCCACACGGTGGAGCCGCTGCAGAAGGGGGTGCTGGGCCGGGTGGTGATCGAACCCGAGGTGATCCGCATGCTGCTGTTCGGCGCGGCGCTGGTGCTGATGATGCGCTTTCGTCCCGCCGGACTGTTCCCGTCCCGCGCACGCAAGCGCGAGTTTGCTGCGGGCCGCGGGCCCGAGGTGCCATGAGCACGCCGCTGCTGGACGTGCTCGGCGTGGTGAAGCGCTTCGGCGGCCTCACGGCCCTGGCTGAGGTCTCCCTCACCATCGGCCGGGGCGAGATCTACGGGCTCATCGGCCCCAACGGCGCCGGCAAGACCACCCTGTTCAACGTGCTCACCGGCCTGTACGTGCCCGACGCGGGCGAGGTGCGCCTGGACGACGCGCCCCTGCCGCTGAAGCAGCCCCATCGGGTGGTGCGCGCGGGTGTGGCGCGCACCTTCCAGAACATCCGCTTGTTTGCCAACATGACCGCGCTGGAGAACGTGATGGTGGGGCGACACCTGCGCACCCGCGCCGGGGTGTTCGGGGCCATGCTGCGCACGGCCGCCACGCGCGCCGAGGAAAAGGCCATCGCGGAGCGCGCCCACGCGCTGCTGCACTACGTGGGCGTGGAGCGCCACTCCAACGTGATCGCCCGCAATCTTTCCTATGGCGATCAGCGCCGCCTGGAAATCGCCCGGGCCCTGGCCACCGAGCCCAGGCTGCTGGCTCTGGACGAGCCGGCCGCGGGCATGAACCCCACCGAGCGCCTCGCCCTGGGCCAGCTCGTGGGCCGGATCCGCGCCGACGGCACCACGGTGCTGCTGATCGAGCACGACGTGAAGCTGGTCATGGGGCTGTGCGACCGGGTGGCCGTGCTCGACTACGGCAAGCGCATCGCCGAGGGCGCGCCCCGCGAGGTGCAGCGCGACCCCGCGGTGATCGCCGCCTACCTGGGAGTGGAGGCGGCCCATGCTGCCTGAGGCATTGCCGTGAGCCTGCTGGAAGTGAAGGGGCTGGAGGTGTCCTACGGCGGCATCGTGGCGGTGCGCGGCATCCACCTCGCGGTGGAGCAGGGCGAGTTGGTGGCGCTGATCGGCGCCAACGGCGCCGGCAAGACCACCACGCTCAAGGCGCTGGCCGGCATGCTGCGGCCTTCGAGCGGCAGTGTGCATTTCGATGGCCACGCCATCACCCGCGAGCCCTCGCACCGCCTGCTGCCCAGGGGCATCGCGCTGGTGCCCGAGGGCCGAGGCGTGTTCGCACGGCTGACGGTGCGCGAGAACCTGGAGATGGGCGCCTACATCCGCCATGACCGCGCGGCCGTGAAGGCAGACATGGCGCGGGTGCTCGAACTGTTCCCGCGGCTGCACGAGCGCCGCGCCCAGGTGGCGGGCACGCTCTCGGGCGGGGAGCAACAGATGCTGGCCATCGGCCGCGCCCTCATGGGCCGCCCGCGCCTACTGCTGCTGGACGAGCCCAGCATGGGCCTCGCGCCCATGATGGTGCAGAAGATCTTCGAGGTGATCCGCATGATCTCCGCCGAGGGCGTGACCGTGCTGCTGGTGGAGCAAAACGCCAGCCTGGCCCTGCAGGCGGCGAACCGCGGCTACGTGATGGAATCCGGCGCCATCACCCTCACCGACAGTGCTGCCGCGTTGCTGGCGAGCGCGCAGGTGCGGCAGGCGTATCTGGGGGAGTAGCCGCGCGCCGCGCGGGCCCCGGGGCCCTGGCGGCGAACCGCGGGCGCGGGGCCTGCCCGCGGGCTTCAGGCTTCCGGTGGCAGCGCTATCCAGTCGCGCCCGGTGAGAAAACGCTCGTAGAGCGCCGCCTCCGGGCTGCCCGCGGCCGGGTGCCAGTCATAGCGCCATTTCACGATGGGCGGCAGCGACATGAGGATGGATTCGGTGCGCCCGCCCGACTGCAGTCCGAACAGCGTGCCGCGGTCGAACACCAGGTTGAATTCCACGTAGCGGCCGCGGCGGTAGGCCTGGAAGTCGCGCTCGCGCTCGCCCCAGGCGTGATCGCGCCGGCGCGCCACAATGGGGAGATAGGCCTCGAGGAAGTGCCCGCCCACGCTGCGGGTGAGCGCGAAGGCGGCGTCGAAGCCGTCCTCGGACAGGTCGTCGAAGAAGATGCCGCCGATGCCGCGCGGCTCGTTGCGGTGCTTAAGGAAGAAGTAGCGGTCGCACCAGCGCTTGAAGCGCGGGTAGAAGGCTTCGCCGAAGGGATCCAGCGCCGCCTTGCAGGTGGCGTGAAAGTGCACGGCGTCTTCCTCGAACCCATAGTAGGGCGTGAGGTCCATGCCGCCGCCGAACCAGAACACCGGCGCCTCGCCTGCCTTCGAGGCGGTGAACAGGCGCACGTTCATGTGCACGGTGGGGACAAAGGGATTGCGCGGGTGCAGCACCAGCGACACGCCCATGGCCTCGAAACCGCGGCCGGCCAGCTCCGGGCGCCCGGCGCTGGCAGACGGGGGCAGCTTGTCGCCCATCACATGGGAGAAGGCCACGCCGGCGCGCTCGAACAACCGGCCTTCCTCCAGCAGGCAGGAGGCGCCGCCGCCGCCCTCGGGGCGCTCCCAGGCATCGCGGCGGAAGCGCAGTCCGTCGGCGTCGGAAAGTCCGGCCACGATGGAATCCTGCAGGCCCGTGAAGAAGGCCTTGGCGGCCACGAGGTCCACTGCTGCACTCATGGTGATGGGGCGTGCCTGTTCACAGCTGGCTCCTCCGCGCCCCGATGGCACGGTGGCCAATGTCGCGGCGCATCTGGCTGCCCGCGAAGCGGATCTGGTCGGCGATCTCGTAGGCGCGTCGCTGGGCCACGCGCACCGTGTCGCCCAGGGCGGTGATGCACAGCACGCGCCCGCCGCTGGTGACCACCTGGCCGTCGGCTGCGGCGGTGCCGGCGTGGAACACGTGGAAGTCGTCGCCGTCGCGGGGCAGGCCGGTGATGGGGTCGCCGTTGCGCGGTACAGCGGGATAGCCGTGGGCGGCCATCACCACGCCCAGCGCTACGCGCCGGTCCCACTGTGCTTCGGCCCGGTCGAGGGTGCCGTTGACGGCATGCTCCACCAGCGTGTGCAGGTCGGACTTGAGCCGCATGAGGATGGGTTGTGTTTCGGGATCGCCCATGCGGCAGTTGAACTCCAGCACCTTCAACTCGCCGGAGGGCGTGATCATGAGGCCCGCGTAGAGGAAGCCGGTGTAGCTCTCGCCCTCGGCCTCCATGCCGCTCACCACGGGTTGGATCACCTCGCGCATGACGCGGGCGTGCAGGGCGGGCGTGAGCACCGGTGCCGGCGAATAGGCGCCCATGCCGCCGGTGTTGGGCCCGCGGTCGCCATCCAGCAGGCGCTTGTGATCCTGGCTGGAGGCGAGCGGCAGCACATGCCGGCCATCCACCATGACGATGAAGCTGGCCTCCTCGCCTTCGATGCATTCCTCGATCACCACGCGCGCGCCGGCTGCCCCCAGGGCGCCGCCGTCGAGCATGGCGTCGATGGCTTCGTGGGCCTCCTGCGCGGTGGCGGCCACCACCACCCCCTTGCCGGCAGCCAGCCCATCGGCCTTCACCACGATGGGTGCGCCCTGGGCGTCCACATGGGCGTGGGCGGCAGCGGCGTCGGTGAAGGTTTTATAGCGCGCGGTGGGAATGCCGTGGCGGACCATGAAGCGCTTGGCGAAGTCCTTGGAGGCTTCCAGCTGGGCCGCGCGGCGGGTGGGGCCGAAGATCCGCAGCCCGGCGGCCCGGAAGGCATCCACCACGCCCTCCGACAGCGGCGCCTCGGGGCCCACCACGGTGAGGGCCACGCTCTCGCGCCGCGCGAAGTCCACCAGCGCCGGGATGCTCGACAGGGGCACGTTGAACAGCCCGTCCTCGCGGGCCGTGCCGGCGTTGCCCGGCGCCACGTACACCCGTGCCACGCGCGGCGACTGGGCCAGCCGCCAGGCAAGCGCATGCTCTCTCCCGCCCCCGCCGATCACCATCAGGTTCATGGGGAGCTCAATGCCGGAAGTGGCGCACGCCGGTGAACACCATGGCGATGCCCCGCTCATCGGCGGCGGCGATCACCTCTTCGTCGCGCACGCTACCACCGGGCTGGATGACCGCCGCGGCACCGGCATCGGCCACCACGTCCAGGCCGTCGCGGAACGGGAAGAAGGCGTCCGAGGCCACCACCGAATCCGCCAGGGACAGCCTGGCATGGTCCGCCTTGATGGAGGCGATGCGCGCCGAGTCGATGCGGCTCATCTGGCCGGCACCCACGCCCAGGGTACGGCCGCCGCCACAGAACACGATGGCGTTTGACTTGACGAACTTCGCCACCCGCCAGGCGAACAGCAAGTCGGCCAGTTGCGCCTCGGTGGGTGCACGCCGGGTCACCACACGCAGGTCCGAGGCCGCCACGTTGCGGGCGTCGGAATCCTGCACCAGAAGCCCCCCACCCACGCGCTTCAAGTCGAATGCATTGAAGCTCTCGCCGGGAGGCACCTCCAGCACCCGCACCCCAGCCTTGGACGCCAGCACTTCCAGCGCGGCGGCATCGAAACCCGGCGCGATCAGCACCTCCACGAACTGGCTGATGACAGCCTCAGCCGCAACGCGGCCCACGGCGCGATTGAAAGCGATGATGCCGCCAAAAGCCGACGTGGGGTCTGTTTCGAAGGCGTTGCGGTAGGCCTGCGCGGGCGAGTGCGCCACGGCCACGCCGCAGGGGTTGGCGTGCTTGACGATCACACACGCCGGCGCGTCGAAGCTGCGCACGCACTCCCAGGCGGCGTCGGCGTCGGCGATGTTGTTGTAGGAGAGATCTTTGCCCTGATGCTGCCGGTAGTGCGACAGGGTGCCGGGCGCGGGTTCCGCGTCACGGTAGAAAGCCGCCTGCTGGTGCGGGTTCTCGCCATAGCGCAATTGCTGCACCAGTTCGAAGGCGAGGTTCAGGCGCCGGGGAAAAGCTGTCCGGGTGCCCCCGGCGCCCACGGCCGTGAGGTAATTGGCGATGGCGCCGTCATAGCTGGCGGTGTGGCTGAAGGCTTTGCAGGCCAGCGCGAAGCGCGTCGCCGCGCTGACGTTGCCATCCGAGGCCTGCATCTCGGCCACCAGGGCAGCATAGTCGGCGGGGTCGGTGAGCACCGCCACATGGGCGTGGTTCTTGGCTGCAGCACGCACCATGGCCGGCCCGCCGATATCGATGTTCTCGATGGCCTCTTCGAGACTGCAGTCGCCCCGGGCCACCGTCTGGCGGAAGGGATACAGGTTTACGGCCACCACGTCGATGGTGCCGATGCCCGCCCCCGCCAGCGCGTCCATGTGCGCCGGCAGGTCGCGGCGCGCCAGGATGCCGCCGTGGATGCCGGGGTGGAGCGTCTTCACGCGGCCGTCGAGCATCTCCGGGAAGCCGGTGACGTCGGCCACTTCCGTTACCGGGATGCCCGCCTCCGCCAGCAGCTGCGCGGTGCCGCCGGTGGACAGGATGCGATAACCGAAGGTCGCGAGCGCCCGGGCGAAGTCCACCGCACCGGTCTTGTCGGAGACGCTGATCAGCGCCTGTCGGGAATGGGCCATGATGCGCTGATCTCTACAGCAGGCCGTGGGCCTTGAGCTTTTTTCTCAGTGTATTGCGGTTCATGCCCAGCGCTTCGGCGGCGATGGTCTGGTTGCCACCGGAGTAGGCGAGGATCATCTCGAGCAGCGGCCGCTCCACGGCCTGGACCACCATGTCGTAGATCGGGCCGGGGCGCTCGCCGTCGAGATCGCGGATGTAGTTGTCCACCGCCCGGCGCACGCAGCGCGCCAGCTCGGTTTCGTCGATGGGGGGAGGGGCCTTGGCTCTCAAGCGGCAAGTGCCTCGGGCAGCGCCGCGAAGCGCTCCGGATCGAGGAAGAAATCGTCCAGCGCGCGTAGTTGGGCTTCGGCGTCGGTCAGCACGTTGAAGGCCTGGCGCAAGCCTTCCGCGCTGTCGAGCGCACGCGCCGTCCAGCCCACGTGCTTGCGAGCCATGCGCACCCCCGCCAGCTCACCGTAGAAGGCGTGCAGCGCCTGCACGTGGCTGCGCAGGATGCCGTGAATCTCGGCGCGCGGCGGCGGCGGCGGCAGGGTTCCTTCGCGCAGGAACTGGTCGATTTCGCGGAAAATCCACGGACGGCCCTGGGCGGCCCGGCCAATCATCACGCCGTCGGCGCCGGTGCGGGCCAGCACCTCGAGGGCCTTGCGCGGGGAATCAACGTCGCCGTTGGCGAGCACCGGGATGCACACCGCCGCTTTCACCGCCGCGATGGTGTCGTACTCGGCGCTGCCCTCGTAGAGATCGGCGCGGGTGCGGCCGTGCACGGCCAACAGGTGGACGCCGGCGGCTTCGGCGATGCGCGCCACGCGTACCGCGTTGCGGCTGGCACGATCCCAGCCGGTGCGGATCTTGAGCGTGACGGGCACCTCCACTGCCGCCACCACGGACTCCACGATGCGCGCCACCAGCGCCTCGTCGCGCAGCAGTGCGGAGCCCGCCGCCACGTTGCAGACCTTCTTCGCCGGGCAGCCCATGTTGATGTCGATGATCTGGGCGCCTTCGTCCACATTGAAGCGCGCCGCTTCGGCCATGGCCACCGGGTCCGCGCCGGCAATCTGCACCGCCACAGGCGCCACCTCGCCCTCGTGGTTGCGGCGGCGGCGGCTCTTCGGGGTATGACGCAAGCGGGGGTCGGAGGCCACCATCTCGGACACGGCATAGCCGGCGCCGAGAGACTTGCACAATTGCCGGAACGGCCGGTCGGTGACCCCGGCCATGGGCGCCAAGGCCAGCCTGTTGCGCAAGGGGTATTGACCTACCTGCATGGCGTTGCACCGGCTGCCCAGGGCGAAAGGGCAGGTATTGTAATCACAAAGGCTCGCCGCTCGCCCTGCCCGCACCGCGGTTGTGCGCGCCCGGCGAGGGCGCTCAGGAAATGCCCAGGGAGACCGTGCGAGCGAAGCCTGCGCGCAGCGGCGCTGCGAGGTCCAGGGCGGTGAGTCCCGCGCCGCGCAGGGTGGGCAGCAGCGGGGCATCAGCGGTGAACAGGCGCACCAGGCCTTCCGTGAAGGCGATGGTGGCGGTGCGGTCTGCGCGTCGTAGCGTCTCGAAGCGCCCGAGCGCCCCAGGGCCCTCGGCCAGCAGCAGTTCCACCGCCGCGTGCGCGTCGCGCAGCCCCAGGTTCAGGCCCTGGCCGGCCACGGGATGAAGGGTCTGGGCGGCGTTGCCCAGCAGCAGCACGGCGCCGCGTGCGCGCGGGTGCGCGGTGCGCAGCGCAAGCGGCCAGGCGGCGCGGTCCGAAGCCGCAGTGAAGCGCCCCGCCCGCCAGCCGAAGGCTTCCTGCAGGGCCGCCAGGAACACCGGCTCCGGCAATGCGGCAAGGGCCTCGGCCCGGGCAGGGACGTCCACCCACACCAGGGCGTAGCCGCGGCCCCTTGGCAGCAACGCAAGCGGACCCGCCGGGGTGAAGCGCTCCCACGCCCTGCCCGAGGGTGGGAGGTCCGTCTCCACGCGCCCCACCAGCGCGCTGGCGCCGTAGTCTCGGGTGCGGATCTCGAAGCCGAGCTGTCCGGGCAGCGCTGCCCCGCCGTCGGCGATGAGGATCGCGTCGCAACTGACGTTGCCGGCGCCGGTGGAAACGGCCCAGCGATCCTGCTCGAAGGTGGCGCCCGTCACGGGCGCATCCCAGGTGATCTTTACGCCGGCGGCGGGCAAGGCAGGTTCCAGGGCGCCCAGCAGGTCACGGTACCCCACCACGTGGCCCAGGGCTGGCAGACCGGCATCGGTGGCTTCCATGACGGTGCGGCCGAGCCGACCGCGCTGTGACACGTGAATGGACACGATGGGCGTGGCGATGGCGTCCACCGCAGGGCCCAGCCCGGCGGCGTCCATGAGCAGCCAGCTGTTGCGCGACAGTGCCAGGGTGCGGTCGCCGGCCTCGCCGCCCCTCGGCCTGGCCTCGAATTGCGCCACCGACAGTCCCGCGCGGGCCGCCGCCAGCGCGGTGAAGCGTCCCACCGGGCCGCCGCCCGCCACCACCACCTGGAAATGCTCCACCGCCCCGGCCGCCTCAGCCGCGACCGACGATGGCTTCCACATCGGCCACGGACTTGGGTGTGGCGGCGGTGAGGATCTCGCACCCGTCCGCGGTGACCAGGGCATCGTCCTCTATGCGCACGCCGATGTTCCAGAGGGTTTCCGGAACGCTGTCGGCGGGCCGGATGTAGCAGCCCGGCTCCACGGTAAGCACCATGCCGGGCTCCATCGGCCGCCACGCGCCATCGCGCTTGTAGTCGCCCGCGTCGTGCACGTCCAGCCCCAGCCAGTGGCCGGTGCGGTGCATGTAGAAGCGGCGGTAATCGCCCGACTCGATCACCGACTCGGGCGAGCCTTTGCATAGCCCAAGATCGACGAAGCCGCGCGCCAGCACCGCCAGTGCCGCCTCGTGGGGTTGCTCCCAGTGATTGCCGGGCTTCACGGCGTCGATGGCGGCTGCTTGCGCGGCGAGCACCAGCTCGTAGACGTCGCGCTGCGCGCCGCTGAAGCGGCCGTTCACGGGAAAGGTGCGGGTGATGTCGGAGGCATAGCCCTCCAGCTCGCAGCCCGCATCGATGAGCAGCAGGTCCCCGTCCTCGAGGCGGCGGCGGTTCTCCACGTAGTGCAGTACGCAGGCGTTCGGCCCGGAGGCCACGATGCTGGGGTAGGCGGGCGAGAGGGACCCGCCGGACAGGAACTCGTGCAGCAGCTCGGCTTCCACCTGGTACTCGAACAGTCCGGGGCGGGTTGTTCGCATGGCACGCTCGTGGGCGCGCGCCGAAATTGCCGCGGCGCGGCGCATGGCGTCGAGCTCAGCGGCGTCCTTCAGCAGGCGCATCTCGTCGAGGATGCGGCGCACGTCGCGGATCTCGCCGGGCGCGGTCACGCCGCTGCGGGCCAGTGCGCGCACGCGGTTGATCCACTCGATGAGCCGGCCATCCCAGGCTGCGTCGCTGCCCACGTCCGCGTACAGGGCAGGCTGGTCGGAGAGCAGGCGGGTCATGGCCTTGTCGAGCTCGCCGATGGGTCTGGCCTCGTGCACGCCGAAGGCGTCGCGGGCCGCCTCGGGGCCGAAGCGATAGCCGTCCCAGATCTCGCGCTCCATGTCCTTGGGACGGCAGAACAGGATGCTGCGCGGTTGCTCCCCGGCCACCAGCACGAGAACGGACTCGGGTTCGGTGAAGCCAGTCAGGTAATAAAAGTAGCTGTCGAATCGGAAGGGGTGCTGCACATCGCGATTGCGAGTGCGCTCCGGTGCCGTGCCGATGACGGCGACTCCCTGTCCCATGGCGGCGGCGAGGCGCCGGCGGCGGTCGGCGAAGGGGGCGAGCGAGGCGGGGGTTTGGAGGGGAGCGTTCATGGATGAATTATAGGAGTGCGCCGGGCTGTTCCCGCAGGCGGGCGTCGAGCGCTGCCAGCCGCTGGGGCGTGCCCACGTCGAGCCAGTAACCCGGGAAGTGCTCGGCCGAGACCCGGCCGCGCGCCATCGCCGCGCGCAGCAAGGGGGCCAGGGCGGCACGGCTGCCGGGGGCGATGTCCTGGAAGAGCGCCGGCCGGTACACCCCCAGGCCGCTGAACGTAAGGCGCACGCCGTCTTCCACCAGGCGGCCGTGGCGAAGGGCGAAGTCGCCGCCGGGATTGTGGGCGGGGTTGTCCACCAGGACGAGGTGGGCGTCCACGCCGGGATGCGCTACCAGCTTCCGGGCCCCCGCCGCCAGACCCGCGAAATCGTACTCGCAGTAGACATCCCCGTTTACCACCGCAAATGGGGCATCCCCCAGCAGCGGCAGGGCGGTGGCGATGCCGCCGGCGGTATCCAGGGCGACGGCCTCCGGCGAATAGCGGATGCTCGCCCCCAGCCGGCCACCGTCGCCGAGGGCGGCCTCGATCTGGGCGCCCAGGTGGGCGTGGTTGATGGCGAGCTCGGTGAACCCGGCGCGCACCAGCCGTGCGATCTGCCACTCGATGAGCGCGCGACCGCCGGCAGGCAGCAGCGGCTTGGGTACGCGATCGGTGAGCGGGCGCATGCGCTCGCCGCGCCCCGCGGCCAGGATCATGGCGCGCACGCCGGGTGCGCCTAGAAGGTGTAGCCGCCGGCGGGCGCCGCGGCACCCTCCGCGCGGTCGAGCAGCCCGAGCAGGGGCGCCAGCGCGCCATAGCGGCAGGCCGTGGCGCGCACGTAGCCGACGAAGCGCGGCGTGTCCTCCAGGTAGCCGGACTTGCCGTCGCGATGGTGCAGCCGTGCGAAGATACCCAGCACCTTGAGATGGCGCTGCAGCCCCATCCATTCCACGTCGCGCCAGAATTCGCCGAAGTCCCGGCTCACGGGCAGCCCCGCGCGACGCGCCTTTTCCCAGAAGCGGATGGTGCCATCCAGGACTACCTCCTCGTCCCAACTCAGAAACGCATCGCGGTACAGCGAGGCCACGTCGTAGGTGATGGGGCCGTATACCGCGTCCTGGAAGTCGAGGATGCCGGGGTTGGGTTCGAAAACCATCAGGTTGCGCGGCATGTAGTCGCGGTGCACGTACACCCTGGGCTGGGCGAGGACACAATCCAGCACCCGCGCAAACACCTGGTCTAGGGATTCCCGCTCCGCGGGCGACAAGGCGAGCCCAGCGTGGCAGCCGAGATACCAATCGGGGAAGAGCCCCAGTTCGCGCCGCAGCAGCATCTCGTCGTAGGGGGGCAGTACCCCATCGCTAGTGGCTGACTGCCATTGCACCAGGGCGTCGGTGGCGTACTCGAACAACGGGCGCTGCAATTCAGGATCCGCGCGCAGAGCAGCAAGAAACGTTGTATTCCCGAGGTCGGTTAGCAGCAGGAATCCGCCCTCCAGGTCCTGGGCGAGCACCTGAGGCGCATTGAGCCCTGCCTCGCGCATGAGTCCAGCCACCCGGATAAACGGCCGGCAGTCCTCGTGCGCAGGCGGGGCGTCCATCACGATCCAGCTGCTGGCGCCGTCGCGGATCCGGAAGTAGCGCCTGAAGCTCGCATCGGCGGACGCCGGCTCCGGCGTGCAGTCAACGCCTGGTAGCGCGCGCAGTACGAAAGCGTGAAGTTCCTCGAGGCGGTCCACAGATTCCGGGTAAAGGGCAGGCGGCTGGATTGCCGAGACTAAGCTATCGTGCGATTTTACGGCGTCTGTCTCGTGACCCTCTCATGATCTTTCCCCTGCGCTTGCTCGCCGCCGTGGTCCTCGCCGGGCCGCTGCTGGCTCTGGCGCAGCAGCCCGGCCTCAAGCTCAAGCCCCAATCCTTCCTGTTGAGTTCGCCGGAAGAAGACGCGGGCACCGACCCCATCCTTTTTCTGGAAGCCGACGCGCTTGCCGGCCGGACGGATGAGCGGATGGATGCCCGGGGGCGCGTGAAACTGCGCAGCCGCGGGCGGGTGCTGTCGGCAGACGCCCTGAGTTACGACGTGCGCGGTGAGCAGGTGGAGGCCACGGGGAACGTGCGGCTTGACCGGCGCGGAGACATACTGGACACGGACCGCCTGGTCTTCGACCTGCGCAACGACAGCGGCTCGGCGGATTCGTCGGAGTATTTTTTCCGCGATCTCAAGGCGCGCGGCAAAGCCGACAAGTTATGGCTCGACAGCCGCAACCGCTACCGCGCCGAGGGCACCACCTACAGCACCTGCCAGGTGCCCGAGAAGCAGTGGTACCTGGCGCTGCGCAAGCTCAACATCGACCGGGACAAGGAAAAAGGCACCGCCCATGGAGCCACCCTGCGGGTGCGTGAAGTGCCCGTTCTCTACCTCCCCTGGCTTGAATTCCCCTTGTCGGATGCCCGCAAGACCGGGCTGCTGAGCCCTTTTTGGGGCACGTCTGGTCGAAGTGGATTCGAGTTCACGCAACCCATCTATCTCAACCTGGCGCCCAATTACGATGCCACCATCTCGCCGCGGCTGCTCGCCAAGCGTGGCTTGATGCTGAACAGCGAGGTGCGCTACATGACGCGCGACTTGAACGGTATTTTCCTCGGCCAGTATTTGGAGAACGACCGGGAGCGCCAGGGGGAAACCCGTTACGGTTTGTCCCTGCGGCACAACCAGATGCTCTCGCCACGAGTCAGTTTTTTCGCCAACTTGCAGAAGGTCTCGGACGACAATTACTTCGTCGATCTTTCCAACCGCCTGACGGTCACCGCCCAGACCAACCTGCCGCGCGACGCCGGGATTTCCTACAACGGCGGCTGGTGGAACGCGCTGGTGCGCACCCAGACCTTCCAGACTTTGCAGGACCCGAAGGCACCCATCACCCCGCCCTATTTCCGCCTGCCGCAAGTGACGTTTAACGCCCAGGGGACCAACGTGCGCGGCCTGGACGTGGGAATGCAGGCCGAATACGTGAACTTCTCCCACCCGACGCTCATCACCGGACAGCGCGTCATCGCTTACCCGAGCATCAGCTACCCGCTCCAGACCGCCTTCGTCAACGTGGTGCCCAAGTTGGGGCTGCACTACACCGCATACGATTTGACCAGCCAGGGGGTTTCCGACGCCACCCGCACACTGCCCATCTTCAGCCTGGACAGCACCGTAACCTTCGAGCGCACCACGCGCCTGAATGGCAGCGCTTACATCCAGACCCTGGAGCCGCGGCTCCATTACACCTACATCCCCTACCGCGACCAGAGCCGGTTGCCCGTGTTCGACACCGGCGTGGCTGACTTCAACCTGGCCCAGATCTTCACCGAGAACCAATTCGTGGGGGGCGATCGCATCAACGACGCCAACCAGTTCACGGCCGCGCTGTCGTCGCGCTTCATCGACCCCAGCAGTGGACAGGAGCGCCTCAAGGCAACGGTGGCGCAGCGCTTCTATCTCTCCCCGCAGCGGGTCACGCTCGAGAGCACGCTTCCCGGCTCGGCAGTGAGCAGCTCGTCCGGCGCTGTTGCGCCCACCCAGAACCGCTCGGACTTGCTCCTGGCACTGAGCGGGCGCCTGTCTGAAGCCTGGTATCTGGACGCCGCCATGAGGCTCGACATCAGCGAAAACCGCCCGGACCGGCAGTCCTATACGGCGCGCTACAGCCCCAGGCCTGGCGCGACGCTCAACATTGGCTATCGCCACCTGCGCGGCAGCTATGAGCAGGTGGACATGTCCGGCCAGTGGCCCCTCACGGAGCGCTGGTATGGTGTGGGCCGATATACATACTCGCTGCTGGACCAGCGCGCCGTCACCACGGTTGCCGGCCTCGAATACAATGCCGATTGCTGGTTGGCGCGATTGGTGGTGCAGGAATTCGCCACCTTCACCGGGGTGTCGAACCGCGCGATTTACTTGCAGGTTGAATTGAGCGGTCTGTCGAGTCTCGGATCCAACCCGCTGGGCGTGCTGCGGCAAAACGTGATCGGGTACCAGCGCGTCAACACCCTCAACCAGGGCCAGTACCAGGACGACTACTATCCCTCCCAGTGATCGAGGCGCCCATCGCCATGAAGCCATGTTTTCCCTTCGCAGCAGCCGCAGTCCTCGTCTCCCTTTTTTCGGCAGGACATGCCGCTGATCCCAAGCGCCTTGATCGAGTGGTGGCCGTCGTCAACAACGAGGTGATAACCCGGCTCGAACTCGACGAGCAGGTTCGCATCGCCTCCCGGCAACTGCTTCGCCAGGGTACCCCGCTGCCTCAGCAGCAATTGCTCGAGAGGCAGTTGCTGGAGCGCATGATCACCACCCGCATTCTTAACCAGGCAGGGCGCGATACGGGGGTGCGGGTGGATGACACCCAGCTCGACCGCGCCGTGACCCGGCTTGCCCAAGAGAACCGCATGTCCGCAGCCGAGTTTCGCACTGTCCTGGAGCAGGACGGCGTGGAGTACGGCGCATTCCGCGAGCAGGTTCGCGCCGACATCGTTGCCTCGCGGCTGCGCGATCGTGAGGTGGAGAGCCGCATCACGGTGTCGGACGCCGAGGTGGAGGGTTATTTGCGCAATCAGGCGGTGTCCGGCAGGAACGACGAGTTCAATCTGCTGCACATCCTAATCACCGTTCCCGAAGCCTCGGGTCCGGAGGCCATTCAGGCCCGTCGCGCGCGTGCCGAGGAGGTCATGGCGCGGCTGCGCAAGGGTGAGGATTTCAAGCAGGTATCCGCCTCCTTCTCCGACGCGCCCAACGCGATTCAGGGCGGCGACCTGGGCTGGCGCAACACGGGCCGGTTACCGAATATCTTCGCCCAGGCCGTCGTGGGCATGAAGCCAGGCGAGATCTCCCCCGTGTTGCGAAGCCCGAACGGCTTTCACATACTGAAGCTGGTGGATCGTCGCGGCAGCGTGCAGCAGGTGGTGGTGGAGCGCACGCGCGCGCGCCACATCCTCATCCGTCTCAATGAAGTGGTGGCGGAGGCCGATGCCGTGCGCCGCCTGCAACAGATCCGCGACCGGATATTGCAAGGCGAGGATTTCGCCGAGATGGCCCGCGCCAGTTCGGAGGATGGGTCGGCCTCGCGTGGTGGAGATCTCGGCTGGCTGTCCCCCGGTGACACGGTGCCGGAGTTCGAGCAAGCCATGAACGCGCTCAAACCGGGCGAATTAAGCGGGCCGGTGCAGTCCCCTTTCGGTTGGCATCTCATTCAGGTGGTGGAACGGCGCACGGAAGACCTTACCGCGGAGCGCCAGCGGCAGGTGGCCCGGCAGGCTATCAAGGCGCGCAAGACCGACGAGGCGTTCACCGAATGGGTTCGTCAGCAGCGCGACCGCGCTTACGTGGACTTGCGCCTGGAAGAGCGTTGAGTCGCGCGCCAGTCGCGCTGACGGCCGGAGAGCCAGCCGGCATTGGTCCTGAGTTGTGCGCGGCGATGGCGGTGGAGGGGCTTCCCATAGTGCTGGTGGGGGACCGCGGGTTGTTCGAGTCGCGCGCCGCATGTTTTGGCCTGACGCTTGATCTGCCCGATTGGCGCGAAGGTGGCCCGACGCCCGCAATACTGCACCTGCCCATGGCCGCGCGTTGCATCGCGGGCGTTCCTGATCCCACCAACGCGCCGTGGGTCGTGTCTCTGATCGATTGCGCCCTCGACGGCTGTGTGCGTGGCGAGTTTTCCGCGCTCACGACCGGGCCTGTGCAGAAGTCGGTTATTGCGCAGGCGGGAATCCCCTTCTCCGGCCACACCGAGTATCTGGCGGGCCGCCTGGGGGTCCGGCGTGTGGTGATGCTGCTCGTGGGTGGCGGGCTTCGAGTAGCCCTCGCCACCACCCATTTGCCGCTGCGTGCGGTGGCCGATGCAATCAACCAGGATGCGCTCGAGCAGACGCTGCGCATCCTCGCACGCGGCTTGCGGGAACGCTTCGGAATTCCTGCCCCCCGTATCCTCGTGGCAGGGGTCAACCCGCATGCTGGCGAGTCCGGCCATTTGGGGCGGGAGGAAATCGAGGTCATCGCGCCGGTTGTGGAGCGCTTGCGCTCTCAAGGCATGCAACTGGAAGGGCCGTTGCCCGCCGACACTCTGTTCCAGCAGCGGTATCTGGAGCGCGCCGATGCGGTGCTTGCCATGTACCACGACCAGGGTTTGCCCGTGCTCAAGCACGCGAGTTTCGGGGCGGGTGTGAACGTGACCCTCGGCCTGCCGGTGATTCGCACTTCTCCCGACCATGGCACGGCGCTTGATCTTGCCGGCACGGGCCGCGCCGATGCCGGCAGCCTGAGGGCAGCGGTATCCATGGCGCTGGGCATGACAGATCTCGCGCCGTGACCGCACACGTGGCACGCAAGCGCTTTGGCCAGCATTTCCTGGTCGACGCAACCTGCGTGCGCCGCATTGTCGAGGCGGTGGCGCCGCAGCCTGATGAATGCGTGGTAGAGATCGGACCTGGGCTGGGTGCGCTCACAACCCCGTTGCTAACCCGTGTGGATCGATTGCACGTGGTGGAGATCGATCGCGATATCGTGGCGAAGCTTCGGGCGCGATGGCCGCCGGAGCGGCTGGTGGTGCATGAAGCGGACGCGCTGAAGTTCGACTTCGCCGCGCTGGGCAATCGCCTGAGGCTGGTGGGTAACCTGCCCTACAACATCTCCACTCCCTTGCTGTTTCGCGTTGCCGGGTTGGGCGATCGGATCGCTGATGCCCATTTCATGTTGCAGAAGGAGGTGGTGGACCGCATGGTGGCCATGCCAGGCAGCACGGAATACGGGCGTCTTACGGTGATGCTCCAGTACCGCTTCGCCATGCACAAGCTTTTTGAAGTCGGTCCCGAAGCTTTCCGCCCACCTCCCAAGGTGGATTCTGCGGTTGTGCTCATGCGTCCGCTAAATCCCCTGCCTCAGTCAGCAACGGATCCAGTGCTGTTCGCCCAAGTGGTGACACGCGCGTTCACTCAGCGGCGCAAGACGTTGCGCAACGCCCTGGCAGGGATGCTGGAACCCCGGCAAATGGCGTTGCTGGGAATCGACCCCGGCGCACGCCCCGAGACTCTGCCGGTGGCTGCCTGGGTGGCAGCGGCCAACTGGCTCAGTCGACGCGATTCTTCTTCTGAATGAATTCAATCTTGTAGCCGTCGGGGTCTTCCACGAAGGCAATCACCGTGGTGCCGTGTTTCATCGGCCCCGCCTCCCGGGTGACGCGCCCGCCGCGCTTTTTCACTTCGTCGCAGGCCTTGTAGGCGTCGTCCACTTCCAGCGCCACATGGCCGTACCCCGTGCCGAGCTCATACTTCGCGGTGTCCCAGTTATGGGTGAGTTCGAGCACGGACTCCTCATCCTCGCTTCCGTAGCCCACGAACGCCAGGGTGAAGCGCCCGTCGGGATAGTCCCTGCGGCGAAGCACCCGCATGCCGAGCACGTTGGAGTAGAAGTCGATGGAGCGGTCAAGATCGCCGACGCGCAACATGGTGTGAAGGATTCTCATGGGTGACAGCCTCGGGACGTTTCAGATTTCAACCAATTCAAAGTCTTCCTTGCGCGCGCCGCACTCGGGGCAAACCCAGTTCATGGGAACATCTTCCCATCGCGTACCGGCTGGGATGCCCTCCTCGGGCAGGCCTGCGGCCTCGTCGTAGATGAAGCCGCAGATCAGGCACATGTAGGTTTTGTGGGGAGCTTCTGTAGGGGGCATGGAACGGTGACGATGGGCTAGAATTGGAAGGTTTGGTGGCGGGTCGCGCACATGGGCGTTTCCTCGGTGACCGCCCGCACCGGCGAGACGCTTGTCACGCCGCGATTCGCGAAAAGCGCAGTCCGTGCTTCACCTTGGATTAACTCATTTTAATGGCAAACCGTCCGCGTGCCACTTCCACGTGCCCAGATTTGTGTTGTTCCGGCCACGCCTCGCGCGACTGTCCAGATAGCGGGGCTCTACGCGATCACACCGCAGGAGACCGATACCAACCGGCTCATGAGGCGTGTAGGCCGTGTCCTGGATGGCGGCTGCCGGCTGGTGCAGTACCGTTGCAAGGACGCCAGCGCGGAACATCGCGCGTCACAGGCGGCGGCGTTGTCGAAGCTTTGTGAGAGTGCTGGCGCGGCACTGATCGTCAATGACGACGCGTGGCTCGCGGCGCAGGTAGGGGCTGCTGGCGTACATCTTGGACGTGAGGACAACGGTGTGGCGGAGGCTCGTGCCATGCTGCCCCATGGTGTGGTGGGAGTCTCCTGCTATGACAGCCTGGAACGCGCGCTGCGATTGCGCGCCGAGGGTGCTGACTACGTCGCGTTCGGTAGCTTCTTCCCATCGGCGGTGAAACCTGGGGCGGTGCGGCCTCCCCTGGGTCTGCTTGGTGAAGCCCGCGCCAGTCTCGACTGTGCCGTTGTGGCAATTGGCGGGGTTACGCGCGCCCGCGCCCCGCAACTCCTGGCCGCCGGAGCCCATGCGCTGGCCGTGATCACCGATTTGTTCGAGGCCGAGGATCCGGCGGCACGGGCCGCCGAATACGTCGAGTTCTTCCAAGCTGCTTAAGGCGGCCATTCAACGCTGGTGCCCTGACCATGAAATCGCGCAACGAAGTGCTGTTCGAGCAGTCGCAACGCGTCATTCCCGGGGGCGTCAATTCGCCCGTACGCGCTTTTCGCTCGGTGGGCGGCACACCGCGTTTCTTTCGTCGCGGAAAGGGCGCCTGGCTGTGGGACGAGGAAGGAAACGCGTACATCGACTACGTGGGTTCATGGGGTCCCATGATTCTCGGGCACTGCCACCCCGAGGTGGTGCAAGCCGTGCAAGAGGCAGCGGCCGATGGACTGTCCTTCGGCGCGCCCACGGCGCGTGAGTTGGAGATGGCACAGACCCTGGTTCGGCTGATGCCCTCGCTCGAGATGGTCAGATTGGTGAGTTCCGGAACCGAAGCCACCATGACCGCCATTCGAGCCGCTCGTGGCTTTACCGGGCGAGACGTGGTGGTCAAGTTCGAGGGCTGCTATCACGGTCACGCCGATGCCTTGCTCGTGAAAGCCGGCTCGGGTTTGCTCACTTTTGGCCAGCCGAGTTCCGCCGGCGTTCCTGCCGATACGACCCGACACACGTTGGTGCTGGACTACAACGATGTGGAAGGTCTTGAGAAGACGTTTGCCTCCCGCGGCGACGAAATCGCGGCGGTCATTCTCGAGCCCGTCGTGGGCAACATGAATTTCGTTCGGCCCAGCGAGTCATTCCTTCGAACTCTGCGCGCGCTCACCGAAAAGCATGGTGCCGTGCTGATATTCGACGAGGTGATGACTGGGTTTCGAGTCGGGCCTCAGGGTGCACAGGGGCTGTTTGGCATTCGCCCCGACCTGACCACGCTGGGCAAGGTGGTGGGTGGCGGAATGCCGCTTGGGGCTTTCGGCGGGCGACGCGACATCATGGAGAAGCTCGCGCCGCTCGGCCCCGTCTACCAGGCCGGAACGCTCTCGGGGAATCCCGTCGCCGTGGCCGCAGGACTCGCCACCTTGCGCCTGGTCAGCGAGCCGGGGTTTTTCGAACGGCTCAGCGGCACCACCGCCGCCCTCGTGAACGGCATGGCGGCGGAGGCGCGCCGTCATTCAGTGCCGTTTTCCGCCGATGCGTTGGGAGGCATGTTCGGCGTCTTTTTCCGAGACCGCGCGCCAGAGTCCTATGCGCAGGTACTCCAGAGCGATCGCGATGCCTTCAATCGCTTTTTTCACCTGATGCTGGAACAAGGCATCTATCTTGCGCCCTCAGCCTTCGAGGCAGGCTTCGTGTCTGCTGCCCATGGGGCGGAGGAGATCCGCAAGACCGTGGCGGCCGCTGGAATTGCCTTCGGGCGGATGAGGGGATGAACCACCCCATGTCGGGCGAAGGCGAGACCATCGCCCTGAGGTGGGGGGCGCGTCTTCTAGCGGACCCCGGCCAGGAATTCCGCCAGTGCCGACATCTCCGCGTCGGTGAGCTTCGAGGCGACGGAGCGCATCATCGCCGCGTTGTCGTTGGCACGCTCCCCAGCGCGGAAAGCCTTCAGTTGGGCAATGGTGTAATCGGGGTGCTGCCCCGAAAGTCGGGGGAATTGGTCGGGAATTCCAGCGCCGTTGGGAGAGTGACATCCAGCGCATGCGGGAAGGCCGCGAGAAGCGTCCCCGCCGCGGTAAAGGGAGCGGCCGCGTTCCACCAAAGCGGTGTCGCGAGCGGCGGCGGGGCGCCCCTTTTGGCTGCCGAACCACGCGCCCAGGTGCGCCATGTCTTCGCTGGAAAGTCCGGCGGCCATCCCTGCCATGATGGCGTTCGCGCGGACGCCACTTTTGAAGTTGGCGAGCTGCTTGGCGATGTAGGCAGGATGTTGCTGAGCGAGGCTGGGATTGAGCGGAATGACACTGTTGCCATCCGCGCCGTGACAGGCAGCGCAAGCTGCGGACAGGGTCTGCCCCTTTGCGGGATCGGGTTTGGCCGACTCGGCATGGGCCTGCAAAGCCACGCACAACGAAAACGCCATGGCGGCCGACATCAGACGAGGCATCTGCAACTCCTGGTGAACAGTTCGTCGAAATCCCCGCAGGTTCATGTGTCCGCCACGCTGGCGCCGGGACCATGCAAAGGATTCAAGGCAATCGAGCAAGTCGCGAATTCTATCGGAATCACGGTGACTGGGCAGGCACACCCCTGCTCCAGCGCTGCCCGGGGGCCGAAGGGGTTTTCCAGTTGAGCGCAAATCCTTTTCATGGAGCACGCTACATCGCCAGCGCGCACGGCCTTGGGGAGCTACCTCCGGACGAGGGTATCGAGGTTGCGTTTGCGGGTCGTTCCAATGCCGGCAAGTCAAGCGCCATCAATGCGCTGACCGACCAGCGTCGTCTGGCATTTTCGAGCAAGACGCCAGGCCGCACCCAACTGATCAACTTTTTCGAAGTGGAGCCCGCGCGACGGCTGGTGGATCTGCCCGGGTATGGCTATGCAGCGGTACCCGAGCGCGAGCGCCGCCGTTGGGGCGAGGTCGTGTCTTCCTACCTGGCCGGTCGCGGCTCTCTGGTAGGCCTGGTGGCAATCATGGATGTGCGCCATCCTCTTACGCCTCTGGACGTGCAATTGCTCGATTGGTTCTTGCCCGCTGACAAGGCGGTTCATATTCTTCTTACCAAAGCGGACAAATTGACTCGTAACGAAGCAAAGCGCCAGTTGGACCTTGTCAGGAAATCGCTCCAGTTGCGCCCGGGCGAAGCGTCTGCGCAATTGTTCTCGAGCCTTGACCGCCAGGGCGTGGCCGACGCGCGGGAAAAACTGGCATGCTGGCTCGGACTGAAGAGCAAAGAAAAACCCCCGGCCGACGACGAATCGAGCCGGGGGTGAAAGCCTTGTGCAAGGCACCCGCTCAGGGAGGAGAAGCGGGGAACGTTGCCGTCCGTGCACTGAGAACCCTCGGGTTGGACAAAAGTTCCGTCCAGCCGGTGCAGCGTCGTTTTTTCCCTCAACCCGGGCAAGCACCGGCCATCCGCCGAGATAGCCCACTGTTCGGAGCACTGCCTCTGCCATGACTCCCCTGGGCCGATTTCCTCAAAGACGCATGCGGCGAAATCGTCGTGACGCGTTCTCGCGTCGTCTCGTACGTGAGCATGTACTTACCGCAAATGATTTGATCTATCCTGTTTTCGTGATCGAAGGCGAAAATCGGACGGAACCGGTCGGCGCCATGCCCGGGGTCGAGCGCATGACCATTGACCGGTTGCTCAGGGTGGCGGAGCGCTGTGTGTCCTTGGGTATACCGGCCATCGCATTGTTTCCGGTCATTGATCCCGTCCTGAAAACGGAGTGGGCTGAGGAGGCGTTCAATGAACACGGACTGGTGCCGCGGACGGTTTCGGCGCTCAAGCGGCAATTTCCGGAACTGGGTGTCATTACCGACATTGCCCTTGACCCCTACACCAGCCACGGACAGGATGGGCTGATCGATGCTGGCGGCTACGTGCTCAACGACGAAACTGTCGCAGTCCTGATCCGCCAGGCGGCTTGCCATGCAGCTGCCGGAGTTGATGTGGTCGCCCCTTCCGACATGATGGACGGCCGAATTGGCGCCATCCGGAGCCACCTGGATGGGAACGGCCAGCACCGCGTACGCATCATGGCCTATTCCGCCAAGTACGCTTCCAGCTTTTATGGTCCTTTTCGCGATGCGGTGGGCTCGGCGGGGAACTTGGGCAAGGGATCCAAGCACACGTACCAGATGGACCCGGGCAACGGCGACGAGGCCTTGTGGGAAGTCGGGCTTGACCTGGAGGAGGGCGCCGACATGGTGATGGTCAAGCCGGGCATGCCTTATCTCGACGTGGTGCGGCGGGTAAAGGTCGCCTTTGGTTGCCCGACCTATGCCTACCAGGTGAGCGGCGAATACGCCATGCTGAAAGCCGCTGCCGCGAACGGTTGGATCGACGAGCGTGCCTGTGCGCTAGAGGCGCTGCTTGGCTTCAAGCGCGCAGGCGCCGATGGAGTGCTCACCTACTTTGCGCTGGATGCTGCCGCATGGATGAAGGCGGATGGGGTGGTTGCCTGGTGAAATCAGGCCCGCCTGAGGGTCAATTACCCACACCCCGGGTCAGGCGCTCGCGATCGAGACCCATGATGTAGCGTTGCAGTAGCGCTTCGGCTTGAGGCGGAAGTTGGATGAACATGCATCCGGCGCGTTGGCTCAGCATGCCATTTCGCAACGCCACTTCCGAAACATTCCGCACCACGAGGCTGGCGGAAAAGGCGCCGGCCTTGCCGAGGTCAATGCGGGCGTCATCAAACCGCGCCCCTGGTTTCATCGGTACCGCCTCTGGGTATCCCGCCAGGAGTACGCCGCCCAGGCTGATATCCACCACCACTGCATCTATCGAGCCCGTGGGAAGCCTTAGCCGGCAGCGCACGGGCCTGGTCAGAGACGATAAGTCCGCCCTGTAGTACTCGCGGCGCTGAAACTTGAGCAGCGTCCCAGGCATGGCGATTCGCAGTGCAGGCAACCCGTCGAAGTCCACCAGGCTTACGCGCCCGGATTGGAACTGGATTTTTACGCGATCCTGGGATGTGGTGAAAAACACCAGTCGCCCATCAACAAGGCGGTTGTTGGTCTTGTTATCTTTCCCCGCCCCGAGCATCACCTCATTTGCCTGACGATTCACCGCGAGAATCTTCGTGACCAGCAGGATGCGGCCTTCGTCGCATTGCACAGTGACCATCTCCCCACCCTGCATCACCGCCTTCAGAATGAAGGCCACCCCCACGGGGGAGCGGATCGTGAAACGCTCGTCGTTACCTTGCCCCGCTGTCATCGACGTGTGGTGCCCGCCTGAGCTTGTACAAGGGTCGCAGAAATCTGCTCCATGCGGCTTCGCTCAATGGCGCGGCCTTCGGCGTTGACTCGCACCGTGTGGCGAAGGTCACTGGTCCGGAAAACATATAGCGCGAAGGGCACGCCACCCGATTCGAGGTCAAAAACAGGCACAGACCTGAGCTGGTTACCCGTCCAGAAGCGCGACTCGCGAGGGCGATAGGCGTACTTGCCGTTCAGGAGGAAAAACTCGACTTCCTTGCCGTCGTCAGCGAACAAGTGCAACTCCACCGGGGTGTAGCGGCCAGCGGTACCGGCAAGCACCGCGCCCGTGAGATGCGGGTCGAACCGCGCTAGCATGCGCATCATGTGCTTGGCCGCTTCGCGTAACCGGGCCAACTGCCGCGGCTGGTCGTTGGCCTGGTACAGCGCCTGGTGGGTCCGCAGCGCTGCCTCAAGCTCCGTGTTGTCGGGCAGGTTCCGGGTCTCCGAGGCGCCCAGTTGCCGGGCGGCCTTGCGTTTCGCGGTGCCATAATCCTCCAGCCCTTCCTCGGCAATCAACCGTGCGGCTAGCTGCGCAATGCGGGCCCGCATCTGCCTGCTGGAATTTTGGGTATCTCGGGGCATGGCGCGTGTGTCAGTACACCTGATTGTCGAGATCCTCGTGAGAACCCGGTTTTCCTGCGCCGCCATCCTCTGGCGGCAGGTACTCCTGGAAGAAGAAATCCGTGACCCGGTTTGGCGAGCGGCCATCACGCAGACCAGTGTCCGGGTTGATCGATGCAGCCACCACGCCCTCCGGAACACTCCAGGGCTCCTCTGGCACGCCCTTCAAGGCCACGTCCATGAAGGAAATCCAGATAGGCAGCGCTGCCTGCGCTCCCGTCTCGCCTCCTCCCAGGGAGCGCGGTGCGTCGAAACCCACCCAGGCCACTGCCGCGAGGCGAGGCGTGAAGCCGGCAAACCATGCGTCCACCTGCTCATTCGTGGTGCCAGTCTTGCCCGCAAGGTCGTTACGGCCAAGGGCACGAGCCTTGGACGCGGTACCGGCGCGCACGACGTCCTGCATTATGCTGGTCATCACAAATGCGTTTCTGGCATCGATCACCCGTGGCGCGCCGTTCGCTACGGTGACCGGTTGCGCCCGAAAAAGTACGCTACCCCGTGCGTCCTCGATACGGTCAATGAAGTGCGGCTGGACGAGGAATCCTCCATTGGCGAACACGGAATACGCGCTGGCCATCTGCATCACCGTAACCGACCCTGCGCCCAGGGCCATGGTGAGATAGGGCGGAATCGCATCCTGGCTGAAGCCGAACCGCGAGACGAAATCCTGGGCGTACTGGGGTCCGATGGACTGGAGAATGCGGATAGAGACGAGGTTCTTGGATTTTGTTAGAGCCGTGCGCAGGCGCATGGGGCCTTCGAAGGTGCCATCGAAGTTTTTTGGCTCCCAGGCTGAAGAGCCGGTTTCGGTGGCGTCGAAGCTCAGCGGGGCATCGTTGATGATGGTGGCGGGAGTGAAGCCCTTTTCCAGCGCCGCCGAGTAGACGAAAGGCTTGAAGGTGGAACCTGGTTGGCGCCAGGCCTGGGTGACGTGATTGAACTTGTTACGCTGGAAATCAAAGCCGCCCACCAAGGCGCGTACTGCCCCGCTGGGAGGGTCCATCGCCACGAATCCCGCCTCCACCAGGGGTAACTGCGCGATCTGCCAAAGGCCGGTTGCATCCCTTTGGAGGCGAATCAACGCACCTGGTTGGAGGCGGCGCGCAGGGGCGGCCTTGTCGCCCAACATTCGGGCTGCGAACTTGAGTCCCTCACCGGAAACCTCCACCGGCCCGAGTCCCTTCGCATGGACCTTCACCACCTTGGGCTCCGCCGACAAAACGATTCCAGGCAGGATGTCGTCGCTTTCCGATTCTTCGGCCAGAAGGTCGTCGAGGGTTTCCTCGGAACCTGGTTTAGGCAGAGGCAGGATGGTTTCCGCGCCACGGTAGCCGTGGCGACGATCGTAATCGAGCACGCCCTTGCGCAACGCGGCGTAGGCGGCATCTTGGTCGCGTACGCGCACGGTCGTGTAGACACGGTAGCCTTTAGCGTAGGCGTCTTCGCGGTAGCGCTCGAACAGCGATTGCCTCACCATTTCAGTCAGGAAATCGGCGCGGGTGGCGAAAGTCTGGGCCTGAGTTTGAACGACCAGCTTCTCTTTCGACGCCGCTTCCTGCTGGGCGGGCGTGATCATGTCCAGCTCCCGCATCCGGCGAAGGACATACTGCTGGCGCAGCTTGCTGCGATTGAAGTTCACTACCGGGTTGAACCGCGAGGGCGCCTTTGGGAGCCCAGCGAGCACCGCAGCTTCGGCAAGGCTCAAATGATTCAGCGGCTTGCCGAAGTAGGTTTGAGCTGCGGCAGCGAAGCCATAGGCCCGCTGTCCCAGGTAGATCTGGTTGACATAAAGCTGGAGGATTTCATCCTTGCTGAGGTTACGCTCGATCTTGAAAGCCAGCAGGGCTTCGTTGAACTTGCGCGTGAAGGTCTTTTCGGACGTCAAGAAGAAATTGCGCGCCACCTGCATGGTGATGGTGCTTGCCCCCTGGCGGGCGCCGCCGTGCAAGAAATTGGAAAGCATGGCCCGGGCAACACCCACATAGTCGATGCCGCCGTGCTGATAAAAGCGTTCGTCTTCAGCCGCGAGGATGGCATCGCGCATGCTTGCGGGTACGTCCCCGATTTTCACCAGTGCCCGGCGTTCGTCGCCAAACTCCCCGATCAACTCGCCTTCAGCACTGAAGACACGAAGCGGCATCTTTGGCCGATAGTCCGTCAGCGCTTCCAGCGAGGGAAGTTTGGGGTAGGCAATCACGACTGCGCAGGCCAGGAGCAAGATGACGGCCAGAAACGCAGCAACTGAGACAAAGATGGGGTAAATCCACCGCCGTGCGCGCATGACCGTGAAAAATCGCTCCGAAAGCCCTCTCGAGGGCTACTTGATGAAACCGATGGTGAATTATAGGGGACACAGCCCTACCCCTGCCGGAGCGAGTTTCGGTTTCTCGAAGCTTGATTTACGGTTGCGACTGGTATCTAATGCTGCTTAATATAATGATGTTATAACTAGCCGATGCTCAAGGAAAAATTCGATCTAGGCCGGATTTCCGAAGCGGTCTCGAAGGCCTTTAAGCCGAAGGCCGCCCCGCTCATTGGGCTTGACATCAGTTCGTCCGCTGTCAAGTTGGTGGAAATGAGCCTGGGAGGCAAGGGGCGCCTCCGGCTGGAGCGGTATGCCATTGAGCCGCTTCCGAAGGATGCAGTGGTGGACGGCAACGTCGCGAACCTCGAAGAGGTGGTTGAAGCAGTCAAGCGTGGTTGGAAAAAACTTGGAACGCGCGTGAAAGCTGTTGCGATGGCCTTGCCCTCTGCTGCGGTAATCACCAAGAAGATCGCGGTGCCGGCGGGCTTGCGCGAGCAAGAACTCGAGACGCAAGTGGAGTCGGAAGCCAACCAGTACATTCCGTTTGCCCTAGACGAAGTGAGCCTGGATTTTCAGATTATCGGGCCGGTTGTCGACAACCCCGAAGAGGTTGAAGTCCTCATTGCCGCTTCGCGCAAGGAAAAGATCGAAGACCGTGTGGCGGTCGCCGAGGCCTCTGGTCTCAAGGCTTTGATCATGGATATCGACTCCTTCGCAGCGCAACACGCGTTTGAATTGATCGAATCCCAGCTAGTTAACGCCGGTGTGGACCAAACGGTCGCCCTTGTGGACGTGGGCGCATCCATCATGACCGTCAATGTGTTGCGCAACAGGCAGTCTCTGTACATGCGCGAGCAACCCTTTGGCGGCGACCAGCTAACCCAGGAGATCCAACGCGCCTTCAGCCTTTCGGCGGATGAGGCTGAGGCGGCCAAGAAAAACGGCGGGCTTCCACAAAACTACGAGCGTGATGTTCTGAATCCGTTTATGGAAATGCTAGCGCTTGAAGTCACGCGCGCGTTGCAGTTTTTCTTTACCTCGACGCAGTTTAACGAGGTCGATTACATCGTCCTGGCAGGCGGTTGCTCTACCCTGCCGGGGCTCGACGGGGTTGTGGGAAAGCGCGCACAGGTGCAAACCAGGGTTGCAAATCCTTTCGAGTCGATCGACAAGTCAGACAGGGTCAAGGGCCACCAACTCTCCCTGGACGCCCCCGCGCTGATGGTGGCTTGTGGTCTCGCGATGCGGCGGCTGGAAACATGATCCCAGTAAATTTGTTGCCCCACCGGGCGCAAAGACGCGCGGCGCTCCAGCGCCAGTTTTTCGTCCTTGTGGCCATGACGGCCGGTCTCGGCCTGGCGATTGTTGTGCTCGTCCACACCTACTTCGCCGGGCAAATGGATAACCAGAGGGGACGTAACCAGTACCTCGAAGGGGAGATTTCGGCTCTCGACCGCCAAATCGCCGAAATCAAGACGCTCAAGGAGCAAATTCAGGCCATGGTCGAGCGCAAGAATGTGGTCGAATCCTTGCAGCTCAATCGCTCGGAAGCCGTCCGGTTGCTCGACCAGCTTGTTCGACAGATCCCCGACGGCCTGTACCTCACGCAAGTCAAGCAGACTGGAAGCCGCGTCAATGTGGTTGGCTACAGTACATCGAATGCCCGGGTCTCCACCTTCATGCGGAACCTGGAAGCGTCGCCATTCCTTGAGTCACCCACGCTCGTGGTGGTGAAGGAGGGGGGCGGCGAGAAACAGAATCTAAGCGAGTTCACCCTGACCGTGAACCTCACGCGCGAGAAGTCGCCGGAGGCTCCACAGGGTAAGGCGCAAAAGCCGAAAAGCTGATGTCACGCCACCATGAACCTTAACGACCTGCGTCGCCTCGATCCGCGCGAGATCGGCAGTTGGCCTGTCTTCCCGAAGCTCGGTGTGCTGCTCGTGCTGCTCATCGTGGTGGTGCTTGCCGGGTACTCCATTGACTGGTCATCACAAATAAACGATCTGGCGGCAGCGCGAAAGAAAGAAATTGAACTGCGAGAGGCATTCACCCAAAAAAAATCGCAGGCTATCAACCTGGATGCATACCGAAAGCAACTTGAGGATGTGGAGCAAACCTTTGGGGCTATGTTGCGGCAACTGCCAAACAAGTCGGAGATGGAGGCGCTGCTGAATGACATCAACCAGGCCGTCCTGAGCAGAGGCTTGAAGATCGTGCTATTCGCTCCGGCCCTAAATGAAACAGTGTCGGAGTTCTACGCCGAAAAACCAATCACTCTTAAGCTGCGAGGCGCCTATCATGACTTTGGCGCATTCGCGAGCGACGTTTCTCAGTTGTCCCGAATCGTCACCCTCACGGACCTGCAACTGCAAGCGGAAAAAGACGGCTTACTGATGTTTGATGCCACCGCCAAGACCTACCGCTACCTGGACGATTCCGAACAACAAGCCCAGAAGAAAAGGCCGGTCAAGGAGGCGAAGAAATGAACGCGCGGCGCCTGGGCGTGCCGACCCTGGCGATCATCATCCTGGTTGGGTGCGGAGAGGAACATCAGGACCTGCGCGAATTCGTACGCGCCTCGGGTGCCAACCTGCGTGGGCGAGTGGAACCGTTGCCGCAGGTCAAGCCCTACGAGCCGTTTGCCTACAACGCCGTTGAACTTCCCGATCCGTTTCGCCCCCGCAAGGACGAGAACTTTGGATCTGCCCAGGAAGTGCCAAAGGCTGCACAGCGGGAAATGCGTGAGGATCTGGAGAGTTTCCCGCTTGAGAATCTCAAAATGGTAGGTACTCTGCAGGACAAGAACAAGAATATCTTTGCGCTCATCCGAACCCCGGATAATGTTATCTACCAGGTGAAAGTCGGCAATTACCTGGGCCAGAACTTCGGGGTTATTTCCAAGATAACGGAGACCTCCATCGTGCTCAGAGAAGTTCTTCAAGACAACGCGGGGGTCTGGTCCGAGCGGACTAGCAGCCTCCAGTTGCTCGATGAGTAGGAGTCCGAGAAATGACAACCCTCCTTGCAGTTTCTCTCCGGGCCTCGCTGGCGCTGCTTGCAGTCCTTGTAGCCCCTTCTCCCTGGCCCATCGCGAATGCAGCGAATGGGGCCGACGAAACAGCGTCTAATGCCATCTCAGCCATCGATGTCCGACCCTCCCAAGGGGGAAGAGTTGTCGTGAAGATCACGACTCGCGAACCGCTGGTGCAACCGCCACTTGCCTTCAGCGTCAGCAACCCTGCGCGCGTCGCCATTGATTTCCTGGGAACGTCCAATGCCCTTGGTAAATCGACACAGGAGGTAGGGAATGCCGAACTGCGCTCCATTCGGCTTGGGCAATCCGGAAACCGGACCAGAGTCGTCCTCAATCTCTCCCGCCCCCTCCGGTATGAAACCGGCATCGAGGGGAAGACCTACACCCTGACCTTGCTCGGCGGTGGTGACGCCACCGCCGCGCCGCGCGCAGCCGCAGAGGCCGGTTTTGCGCCGGCGAAGTCGAATGCCCAACACTCTTTGCTGAACGTCGATTTCCGGCGAGGCAAGGGGGGTGAAGGGCAGGTAGTGATCGACATGTCGGACAGTGCCACTGGCATCGACCTGCGCCGCCAGGGCAAGGTGGTTGTCGTCGACTTCTTCCAGACCGAGATACCGGCCAACTTGCAACGACGGCTGGACGTGATGGACTTCGCCACGCCGGTGGATGCCGTCGAGGCCTCCAAGCAAGGCGTCAACGCTCGTCTGGTGATATCGCCGCGCGGAAACTGGGAACACACCGCCTATCAGGCCGATAATCGGCTGATTGTGGAAGTCAAGCCTGTGGTGGAAGACCCCAACAAAATTGGAGGGTCGCTCGCGCGCGGATACATCGGTGATCGACTGTCCCTCAATTTCCAAAACGTCGAGGTACGGGCCGTCCTCCAGGTGATAGCGGATTTTACGGGCCTGAACATCATCACCAGCGACACGGTTGCAGGTAGTCTGACGTTAAGACTCAAGGATGTCCCATGGGATCAGGCGCTCGACATCATTCTGCAATCCAAGGGACTCGATCTTCGCAAGAATGGCAACGTGGTCTGGATCGCCCCTCGCGACGAGTTGGCCACGAAAGAGAAATTGCTGCTCGAATCCCAGCAGCAGATTGAGGAACTCGAACCGATTCGCACCGAGAGCTTCCAGCTGAATTACCAGAAAGCCGACACGCTTCAAAAGCTCCTCGCCGACCCGGCCGGCAAGGTACTCTCAAAGCGTGGCAGCGCAGTTGTGGATGTGCGCACCAACACGGTGTTCGTTCAAGACACCCCCACAAAGCTGGAAGAAGTTGCAGCGCTCGTGAAGAAGGTGGACGTCGCGGTCAAGCAAGTGCTAATCGAGGCGCGAATTGTCGAAGCGACCGATACCTTTGGCCGCGCCATAGGTGCTCGCCTGGGCACTATAACGCGCGGGGCCGCCGGGGGTGGATACGATTTCGGTTCTGACAACAACCAGTTCGTGGTTGGCGGCGCCCTGCGGTCCGTGGGTGTCCAGACCGGGCAATTGCAGGATTACGCGACCTCCGGCTTCCCGGATGCCTTGTCGGTTAACCTCGCCGCTCCCTCTTTGGGAACCGGTCTCTCGGCAGGTCAATTCACCTTCACGCTGTTCAATAGTGCGCTCACGCGGTTCCTCAACCTAGAAATCAGTGCACTGCAGTTGGATGCTCGCGGCAAGATCATCTCCAGCCCGCGGGTCATTACAGCTGACAACGTGGAAGCCAACATCGAGCAGGGAACTGAGATTCCATTCCAGACTGCCACTGCTTCGGGGGCTACCTCCATAACCTTTCGCAAAGCTGTCCTGCGCCTGAAAGTCCGGCCGCAGATCACGCCAGACGACAATGTCATCATGACGCTGAGCGTGAATAAGGACTCGGTTGGCGCAACCACTACCGCAGGTCCCGCCATCGACACCAAGCAAGTTACCACCGAGGTTTTGGTGGAAAACGGCGGCACGGTTGGCATCGGCGGTATTTACACCCAGGACGAAAGCATCCAGCAAAACAAAGTGCCCTTGCTGGGCGATATTCCACTGCTGGGGTTCCTGTTCCGCAACGAGCGCCGCTTCAACGACCGTCGGGAGTTGCTCGTCTTCGTGACACCTCGCATCGTCAAGGACAATTTGACGGCGCGTTGATTTCGAGGGCAAGTTTCCCCGGCCAAACTGGGGTATGAGGGCGCGGGCTCAGCCCGATCTGCGGCCTCTTGGCGACTGCGCGCTGTCCTACAATCCGGTCATGGATGATGCAGACCCCGGGTGTTCTCGCACGCAGACGGGAAGGATCTTTCTCGTTGGCATGATGGGTGCCGGAAAGACCTCGGTTGGCAAGTTGCTCGCCCAGCATCTGGCTAAGCGCTTCGTGGACTCCGATCAGGTGATGGAATCCCGCACCGGGGTCCGCATACCAGTGATTTTCGAGATCGAGGGCGAGGAGGGGTTTCGCGCCCGTGAGGCCGCCATCATCGATGAACTTACCCGTGAGGCGGATATCGTTCTCGCCACCGGTGGGGGAGCGGTGTTGCGCCCTGAAAACCGTGCCGTGTTGCACGACCGCGGTACGGTGGTGTACCTGCGCGCGGGAGTCGAGGAACTTTGGCATCGGACCCGCCATGACCGCAACCGGCCGCTACTTCAAACCTCCGACCCTCGCCGCCGCCTCTCGGAGTTGCTCGCCGCCCGTGACCCGCTCTATCAGGAGGTCGCGCACGTAACCATCGACACCAGCCCCCAAAGCCTGAAAGCGTTGGTGGCACGACTCGAGGGGCTGCTCGCCGAACGAACCGCCCCGCCTGAAGGGAGCGGCGCATGCTGAGCGTCACGGTCGGCCTGGGCTCGCGCACTTATCCGATTCATATCGGCGAGGGTTCGTTCGCAGACGCATCGCTGTATCTTCCTCATCTCCCCCAGCGGCGGGTGGCCATCGTCACCAACGATGTGGTTGGGCCCATGTACCTGGATCCCTTGCAACGTGCCCTCGAGGCCGCCGGGGTGGAGGTCCTGCCCGTCGTCGTTCCCGACGGCGAGGCAAACAAGAACTGGCAGACGCTCAACCGCATCTTCGATGCGCTACTGGGTGCACGGTGCGAGCGCAAGACAACGCTAATCGCCCTCGGTGGCGGCGTCGTCGGCGACATCACGGGTTTCGCAGCGGCCACGTACCTTCGGGGTGTCAGGTATATCCAGGTGCCCACCACGCTGCTTGCCCAGGTGGATTCCTCGGTGGGCGGGAAGACCGCCATCAATCATCCCCTCGGGAAGAACATGATCGGCGCGTTTCACCAGCCGGTCGCGGTGATCGCCGACACCGCCGTGCTCGACACGCTGCCGGCGCGCGAGCTCTCTGCCGGGCTTGCCGAGGTGATCAAGTACGGACTCATCATGGACGCCCCGTTCTTCCAATGGCTCGAAGAAAACATGGAGCGTCTGATGGCGCGCCATCGCGCCGCAATGGCAGAGGCGGTTAAACGTTGCTGTGAGTGCAAGGCCGCGGTGGTGGCCGTGGACGAGCGCGAGACGGGGCCACGGGCGATGCTAAACCTCGGCCACACCTTCGGCCACGCCATCGAGGCCGGATTGGGCTTTGGCACCTGGCTGCACGGCGAGGCGGTGGGCACCGGCATGGTGTTGGCCGCGCGCGCGTCCCGGGAACTGGGCCACCTTGAGGAGGCGGACGTGCGGCGCATCGAGCGGCTCGTGGCGCGGGCCGGTTTACCCGTGACCGCACCCCGGTTCGGCCTCGACCGCTGGATCGACCTGATGGGGCACGACAAGAAGGTGGAAGGCGGCAAGCTGCGTTTCATTCTTCTCGAGCGTATCGGCGCGGCGTACCTGGACGATTCGGTTTCCCGCGACGTGTTGGAACGCGTTCTCGCCGCCCGCGCGGCCCATGCCTGAACTAGCGCCCTACGCGGCTCAACCGCACGCCTCGCGCGGCCGGCGCGTTCCCGAGCCGCCGCCCGAGGGCCGCAGCGAATACCAGCGCGACCGCGACCGCATCGTCCATTCCGCCGCCTTTCGCCGGCTGGAATACAAGACCCAGGTGTTCGTGAACCACGAGGGTGACCTGTTCCGCACCCGGCTCACCCATTCCATCGAAGTGGCGCAGATCGGCCGCTCCATTGCTCGCGTGCTGGGCCTCAACGAAGACCTGGTGGAAGCCATTGCGCTGGCCCACGACCTGGGCCACACGCCCTTTGGCCATGCGGGCCAGGATGCCCTCAACGAATGCATGCGCGATCACGGTGGCTTCGAGCACAACCTGCAGTCGCTGCGCGTGGTGGATCACCTCGAGAGCCGCTATGGAGCCTTCGACGGCCTGAATCTCACCTTCGAAGCCCGCGAGGGTGTCCTCAAGCACTGCTCGCGGCGTAATGCCGAGAAGCTCGGCGAGGTGGGCGCCCGCTTCCTGCTGGGCCTCAGGCCGGGCCTCGAAGCTCAACTTGCCAACCTGGCCGATGAAATCGCCTACGACAACCACGACGTGGACGACGGCATCCGCTCCGGTCTCATCCACCTCGAAGCGCTCGAGGAGGTGCCGATTTTCGCCCGCCACCTCCGGGAAGTGCGCGTTGCCTTTCCCGAGCTGCGAGACCGCCGCCTGGTGCACGAAACCGTACGCCGCATGATCAACGCCCTGGTGACCGACCTCACCCGCCAGACTCGCGCCAACATCGAGGCGGCGCGCCCCGCCAGCATCGACGAAGTTCGGGCCGCCGCGGCCCTGGCCGCTTTCAGCGAGCCCCTGCGCGCCGAGCAGCAGGCGCTCAAGGCTTTCCTGCGCCACAACCTCTACAGGCACTACCGCGTGGTGCGCATGACCTTCAAGTCCCAGCGCATCGTGCGTGAACTGTTCGCCGCCTTCCTGTCCGAGCGCCGGCTGCTGCCGCCGGAGTTCCAACGTCGCGGCGAGCATGACCTGCCCCGCGCCATTGCCGACTACATCGCCGGCATGACCGACCGCTATGCCATCCGCGAGCACCGCCGCCTGTTCCTGGTGGACGACGGTTCGGGCAACTGATTGAAGCGGCAGGGGTGGCGCTGTAACATCTCGACCCCCTGCCCAGGCCCGCCCGCCCCTGTCGCGTGGCTACGCCCGCGGGTCTGCCGTCCAGGCTTGCCGTGGGCAGTTCATTTTTCGAGGAAACGCCGTGGAGCATCCCCATCGTCCGCAGCCCGAGGGGCTGTACGATCCCGCCAACGAACACGACGCCTGTGGCGTGGGCTTCATTGCCCACATCAGGGGGCACAAAAGCCACACGGTCGTGGGGCAGGGTTTGCAGATTCTCAGGAATCTTACCCACCGGGGCGCAGTCGGGGCTGACCCCCTGGCTGGCGATGGCGCGGGCATCCTGCTGCAGATTCCCGATGCGCTGCTGCGAGAAGAGATGGACTCCCAGGGCGTCGAACTGCCTCCGCCCGGGCGCTACGGCGTGGGCATGGTGTTCCTTCCCCAGGAGCCGGCAAGCCGCATCGCCTGCGAGCAGGAGATCGAACGTGCCGCCCGCGCCGAGGGTCAGGTGGTGTTGGGCTGGCGCGACGTGCCACGAGACTCTTCGGTGCTGGGCGAATCGGTCAAGCGAATCGAGCCGGTGATCCGCCAGATTTTCGTGGGGGCCGGTGCCGACGTCACCGTCACCGACGCCTTCGAGCGCAAGCTCTATGTGGTTCGCAAGCGCGCCGGCCACGCCATCCAGGCGCTGCGCTTGGAGCACGGCAAGGAATTCTACGTGCCGTCCTTTTCGGCGCGCACCCTGGTGTACAAGGGCATGTTGCTGGCCGACCAGGTGGGCAACTACTACCGCGACCTGAGCGACCCGCGGCTCACCTCGGCGCTGGCGCTCGTACACCAGCGCTTCTCCACCAACACCTTCCCCACCTGGGATTTGTCGCACCCCTTCCGCATGATCGCCCACAACGGCGAGATCAACACCCTGCGCGGCAACGTCAACTGGTTGCGCGCCCGGGAAGGCGCCATCTCCTCGCCGGTGCTAGACCACGACCTGGACAAGCTCTGGCCGCTAATCTACCCCGGCCAGTCCGATTCGGCCTCCTTCGACAACGCCCTTGAATTGCTGGTGATGGCTGGCTACTCCCTGGCCCACGCCATGATGATGCTGATCCCCGAAGCCTGGGAAAAGCACAGCCTCATGGACGCCAGCCGCCGCGCCTTCTACGAGTACCACGCCGCCATGATGGAGCCTTGGGATGGGCCGGCTGCGGTGGCCTTCACCGACGGGCGGCAGATCGGCGCCACCCTTGATCGCAATGGACTGCGTCCGGCGCGTTACCTGGTTACCGACGATGACATGGTGATCATGGCCTCCGAAGCCGGTGTGCTGCCCGTGCCGGAGGATCGCATCGTCAAGAAGTGGCGCTTGCAGCCCGGCAAGATGTTTCTGGTGGACCTGGAACAGGGCCGCATCATCGATGACAAGGAGCTCAAGGACGCCCTGGCGGCGGCCAAGCCCTACCGCGAGTGGATCGATCGCATCCGCGTGCGCTTCGAGGCCCT
This sequence comes from Rhodocyclaceae bacterium, assembly GCA_020248405.1. Taxonomy (GTDB): domain Bacteria; phylum Pseudomonadota; class Gammaproteobacteria; order Burkholderiales. The sequence continues at coordinate 147,964 of JADCHQ010000003.1, forward strand.
GCCCGAGCCCTCCGAGGCGCGCGAGCCCTCGGCCGTGCCGCTCATGGACCGACAGCAGGCCTTCTCCTGGACCCAGGAAGACCTCAAATTCCAGTTGCTGCCCATGGCGCGCGATGGCGAGGAGTCCATCGGCTCGATGGGCAACGATTCCCCCCTGGCCGTGTTGTCCGACAAGAACAAGACGCTCTATCACTACTTCAAGCAGCTCTTCGCCCAGGTCACCAACCCGCCCATCGACCCGATCCGCGAAGAGCTGGTCATGTCTCTGGTGTCCTTCGTGGGCCCCAAACCCAACCTCCTGGGCATCGACGAAATCAACCCGCCCATGCGGCTCGAGCTTTCCCAGCCGGTGCTCGACTTCGAGGGTATGGAGAAGCTGCGCCACATCGCCCGGCACACGGGCGGCAAGTTCCGCTCCTATGAACTGGACATCTGCTACCCCGTGGCCTGGGGCCACCAGGCCATCGAAGCGCGCCTGGCGAGCCTGTGCGCGGAAGCCGTGGACGCGGTTCGTTCGGGCTACAACATCCTCACCCTTTCCGACCGGCGCGTGAGCGCCCAGCAAGTGGCCATTCCGGCGCTGCTGGCCACCTCGGCCATTCACCTTCACCTGGTGGCCAAGGGGCTGCGCACCTCCACGGGCCTGGCGGTGGAAACGGGCTCGGCGCGCGAGGTACATCACTTTGCCTTGCTGGGCGGCTACGGCGCCGAGGCGGTGCACCCCTACCTCGCCATGGAAACCATCCTGGCGGCCGGCGAAGAGCTGCCCGAGGGCGCCCGGGGCGGCCAGGGCGTCAAGAACTACATCAAGGCCGTGGGCAAGGGCCTCATGAAGGTGATGTCCAAGATGGGCATCTCCACCTACATGTCCTACACCGGCGCGCAGATCTTCGAGGCCGTGGGCTTGTCCTCGGCGCTGGTGGAGAAGTATTTCACCGGCACCACCTCCACGGTGGAAGGCATCGGCGTGTTCGAAGTGGCCGAGGAGGCAATCCGCGCCCACCGCGCCGCCTTCGGCAACGACCCGGTGCTGGCCGGGGCCCTGGATACCGGCGGTGAGTACGCTTTTCGCGTCCGCGGCGAAGAGCACATGTGGACGCCGGATGCCATCGCCAAGCTGCAGCACGCCACCCGCACCGCCAGCTTCGAGACCTACCAGGAATACGCGCGCATCATCAACGACCAGTCCCGCCGGCACATGACCTTCCGCGGATTGTTCGACCTGCGCGTGGATCCGTCCAAGTCCATCCCCATCGGCGAGGTGGAGCCGGCGCGCGACATTGTCAAGCGCTTCGCCACCGGCGCCATGTCCCTGGGCTCCATTTCCACCGAGGCGCACACCACCCTTGCGGTGGCCATGAACCGCATCGGCGGCAAGTCCAACACCGGTGAGGGCGGTGAAGACCGGCGCCGCTACGCCCTCGTGAAGGCCGGTGAAACCCTCGCCTCTCGGCTGGGCCAAGAGCGCGTCATGCGCGACATCGAACTCAAGGAAGGCGATTCCCTGCGCTCGCGCATCAAGCAGGTGGCCTCGGGGCGTTTCGGTGTCACCACCGATTACCTGGTAAGCGCGGATCAGATCCAGATCAAGATGGCCCAGGGCGCCAAGCCCGGGGAGGGTGGTCAGTTGCCCGGCCACAAGGTCTCCGAGTACATCGCCGAGTTGCGTTTCTCGGTGCCCGGCGTGGGGTTGATTTCGCCGCCGCCGCACCACGATATCTACTCCATCGAAGATCTCGCCCAGCTCATCCACGACCTCAAGAACGCCAACCCGCGCGCCTCCATCAGCGTGAAGCTGGTTTCCGAGATCGGCGTGGGCACCGTGGCAGCCGGCGTGTCCAAGGCCAAGTCCGATCACGTCACCATCGCCGGTCATGACGGCGGCACGGGCGCGAGCCCCTGGTCATCCATCAAGCACGCCGGCACCCCTTGGGAGTTGGGTCTCGCCGAGACGCAGCAGACGCTGGTGTTGAACCGTCTGCGCGGGCGCATCGCCGTGCAGGTGGACGGGCAGATGAAGACCGGCCGTGATGTGCTGATCGGTGCGCTGCTGGGCGCCGACGAATTCGGCTTCGCCACCGCGCCTCTGGTGGTGGAGGGTTGCATCATGATGCGCAAGTGCCACCTCAACACCTGTCCGGTGGGTGTGGCCACCCAGGATCCGGAGCTGCGCAAGCGTTTCAAGGGGCAGCCTGAGCACGTGGTCAATTATTTCTTCTTCGTGGCCGAGGAACTGCGCGGCTACATGGCCCAGCTGGGTATCCGCCGCGTGGATGAACTCATCGGCCGCGCCGACCTGCTGGACATGCGCCGCGGCATCGAGCACTGGAAGGCCCGTGGCCTGGACTTCTCGCGCGTGTTCCACACGCCGGCCATGCCGGCCGACGTGGCGCGGCATCACGCCGAGCGCCAGGATCACGGTCTGGAGAAGGCCCTGGATCACCGCCTCATCGAGCTGGCCAAGCCCGCCCTTGAACGTCGCGAGCCAGTGGCCATCGACATGCCCATCCGCAATGTGAATCGCACCGTGGGCACCATGCTCTCCTCGGAAGTGGCGCGCCGTTTCGGCCACGAGGGCCTGCCCGAAGACACCATCCGTGTGCGCTTCGCCGGCTCCGCAGGCCAGAGCTTTGGCGCTTTCCTGGCGCGCGGCATCGCCCTCGAACTCATCGGTGAAGCCAACGACTACGTTGGCAAAGGCTTGTCGGGTGGCCGCATCAGCGTGCAGCCCTCACCCAAGTTCCGAGGCCGTCCTGGCGACAACATCATCGTGGGCAACACGGTCATGTACGGCGCCGTTGCAGGCGAGGCCTACTTCCGCGGCGTGGCGGGCGAGCGGTTCTGTGTGCGTAATTCTGGCGCCCATGCCGTGGTGGAGGGGGTTGGCGATCACGGTTGCGAATACATGACCGGCGGCACCGTGGTTGTGTTGGGTGCCACCGGCCGTAACTTCGCTGCCGGCATGTCCGGAGGCATCGCCTATGTGCTTGACGAGGACGGCGGATTCGCCACGCGCTGCAACACCGCCATGGTGAGTCTCGAGCCGTTGGTCACCGAGGCCGAGCAGGAGGCCCGCTTGCCGCGCGACATCTGGCACCTGGGCGAACCGGACGAGGCCGTGCTGCGGCGTCTGGTGGACAACCACGCGCGGTACACCGGCAGCGCGCGCGCCCGCGAAATCCTCGACAACTGGACCGACTGGCGCGGGCGCTTCACGAAGGTCTTCCCCAACGAGTACCGCCGCGCGCTCGGTGAGCTCGCCGCCAAGGGCCGCCGCATCGCCGCTTAGCGCGCGCAGCCCTTCATTCCTCATTATTGACACCACACCAACCGAGCAACCATGGGCAAGGTCACAGGTTTCATGGAGTTCCAGCGGCTGGCGGAAGCCTCCGAGCAGCCGCAGCAGCGCGTCAAGCATTACCGCGAGTTCGTCGGCCACTTGAGCGACGACGAGGCCAAGATCCAGGGCGCCCGCTGCATGGACTGCGGCATTCCCTTCTGCATGCAGGGCTGCCCCATCAATAACATCATCCCGGACTGGAACGACCTGGTTTACCGCCAGCGCTGGCGCGAGGCGCTGGATACGCTCCATTCCACCAACAACTTTCCCGAATTCACCGGCCGTGTCTGCCCTGCGCCGTGTGAGGCGGCCTGCACGCTCAACATCAACAACGACCCCGTGGGCATCAAGTCCATCGAGCATGCCATCATCGACAAGGGCTGGGAAATGGGTTGGGTGGTGTCCCAGCCGCCAGCGCTCAAGACCGGCCGCAGGGTGGCGGTGGTGGGCTCGGGGCCTGCGGGCCTGGCGTGCGCCCAGCAGCTGGCCCGCGCCGGCCACGGGGTCACCGTGTTCGAGAAGAGCGACCGCATCGGCGGATTGCTGCGCTACGGCATTCCCGATTTCAAGATGGAAAAGCAGCACATCGACCGGCGCGCGGAGCAGATGCGTGCCGAAGGAGTCGAGTTTCGCACCGGCGTGCTGGTGGGCGACATTCCATCCGCCTCGCCCGTATCCGTGGCGGCCGCCTCGCGGTTGACGCCCGAGCAACTCTTGTCGGAGTTCGACGCCGTGGTGCTGGCGGGTGGCGCCGAGCAGCCGCGCGACCTGCAGGTGCCTGGTCGTGAGTTCAAGGGCATCCACTTCGCCATGGATTTCCTGCCGCTGCAGAACAAGGTGGTGGCGGGAGACACCGTGGGCAACCAGATCCTTGCCACGGGCAAGCACGTGGTGGTGATCGGCGGCGGCGACACCGGCTCTGATTGCGTGGGCACCTCCAACCGCCAGGGTGCCGCCTCGGTAACCCAGTTCGAGCTGCTGCCCCAGCCGCCCGAGGAGGAAAACAAGTCCATCACCTGGCCCTATTGGCCTCTCAAGCTGCGCACCTCCTCTTCCCACGAGGAAGGCTGCGAGCGTGACTGGGCCGTGTCCACGAAGCGCTTCGAGGGCCGCGATGGCCATGTCACGGCCCTGGTGGCCTGCCGCGTGGAATGGGTCCGGGACGACAAGGATCAGATGCGCATGATAGAGGTGCCCGGTTCGGAATTCGAAATCAAGGCAGATCTGGTGTTGTTCGCCATGGGTTTCGTGGCGCCCGTGGGCAGCATTCTCGACTCCTTCGGCGTGGCAAAGGATGGCCGCGGCAACGCCCGCGCCGCCACCGAGGGTCGCGGCTGCTACGCCACCAGCGTTCCCAAGGTTTTTGCTGCAGGCGACATGCGCCGCGGTCAGTCCCTGGTGGTTTGGGCCATTCGCGAAGGGCGCCAGTGTGCCCGGGCCGTGGATGAATTCCTCATGGGGTGCAGCGATCTGCCCCGCTGACGTCCGCGCCCGGGCCTCGTGCCGAGGCTGCCCAGCACTCACCAGGCCACGTCCATGACCGCTGCCCGCCCCCGCAACGACACCCTGCTGCGCGCCCTGCTGCGCCAGCCGGTGCCCTACACACCCATCTGGATCATGCGCCAGGCAGGCCGCTACCTGCCGGAGTACAACGCCACCCGCGCAAGGGCCGGCAGTTTCCTCGATCTGTGCAAAAGCCCTGATTTCTGCACCGAAGTCACCCTGCAGCCGCTGGCGCGCTATCCCCTGGATGCGGCGATCCTGTTCTCGGACATTCTCACCATCCCCGATGCCATGGGTCTCGGCCTGCGCTTTGCCGAGGGTGAGGGTCCGCGATTCGAGCGGCCGCTGCGCGACGAGTGGGAGATCAACGACCTGTCGGCCCCTGATCCCCACGACCACCTTCGCTACGTGCTCGATGCCGTATCCCAGATCCGCAAGGCCCTGGATGGTTCGGTGCCCCTCATCGGCTTCTCCGGCAGCCCTTTCACACTGGCCTGCTACATGATCGAAGGCCGCGGCGGCACGGAATTCGAGCGCGTCAAGACCATGCTCTATGCCCGGCCCGACCTGCTGCACAAAGTGCTCGCGGTGAACGCCCAGGCCGTCACCGCCTACCTGAATGCCCAGGTGGAGGCGGGTGCCCAGACACTCATGATCTTCGACACCTGGGGAGGGGCGCTGTCCGCGGCGGCCTATCGCGAATTTTCCCTCGACTACATGCAGCGCATCGTGGCGGGCCTCATCCGCGAGCGCGATGGCCAGCGCGTGCCGGTGGTGGTGTTCACCAAGGGGGGAGGGTTATGGCTCGAGGCCATGGCGGACATCGGTGCCGATGCTCTTGGCCTGGACTGGACGGTGGATCTGGGCGAGGCCCGTCGCCGTGTGGGCGACCGGGTGGCCCTGCAGGGCAACCTTGACCCGTCCGTCCTCTTCGCCGGGCCTGAAGTCGTGCGGCGCGAAGCGGGCAAGGTTCTCCAGAGCTTTGGTTCAGGCACGGGCCACGTCTTTAACCTTGGACATGGAATCTCCCGATTCACCCCGCCGGAAAACGTAACGGCTCTGGTGGACTCTGTTCACACGGAATCCCGCGCCAGGCATTGATCCGCAGGCACAACGGCGTGGGAATCCGCGCCAGTGCTTGACTTATGCACAGGACGCGAATATCGCGTCACTTTCCGGCCAGCAACCGCCACCGCCTTCGGGTTGTGGTTGCAACAAGCTGTTTCAAATAGAAAATACTTCTCCTCGCCCGATAGCATGGCGCCCCCCCGGGCTGCCTGGAAAAAACCGCTTGACAGCCGGGCCAAATGTTAATTAACAGATTTATCCACAGGGTTCGGGCCCCTGGTTTTTCCTTTTCTCGACGAGAGCTTGAGGCCTTTTCCTCGGGTTTCCTCAAGCTTCGCGCGCTAACTTCAGCGTATGTCTCAGGACCTGGGACACCTCCACCGTGACCATCGTACAGGTCGCCCTGGATGTGCCACTGGCGCGCACCTTCGACTATCTGGCCAGCGATGCCACCAGCGGAGATTTGGGCCGCCTCGTGCTGGTGCCCTTCGGGCCGAACCGCCGCGTGGGCATCATCGTGGGTCTCGCGCACGCCTCCGAGGTGGAGCCGGAGCGATTGCGTCCAGTGGTTCGCATCGTGCGCTCCCGTCCACCGCTGCCAGCCCACATCCTGGATCTGTGTCTCTTCTGCAGCCGCTACTACCACCATCCTCTGGGCGAGGTTCTCCTGGGCGCCATCCCCACCGCGCTACGGCGTACCCAGGGGACTGCACTGTCGACGCCGGTGGTCTTTCGGCTTACGGCCGCGGGGGCGGCGCAGGCGCCCGAAGGACTGCCACGCGCTTCCGTGGCGCGGCGCGCGTTGCTGGATCGCCTGCGCGCCGCGGGGGCGCTGGCGGATCACGACATTCGTGGTGCTGGCGCCCGACGGGCGCTGCGCTCGCTGGTGGCGGCGGGCTGGGTGAGTTCGTCCGACCAGCCAGCCCATGAGCCCGGCAGGGAGGCGCCTGCCAGCGGTGCACAGCCGGGGCCGACGCTTACCACCGGCCAGGCAGCGGCGGTGGATACCGTCCTCGCAGCCCTGGGCAGCTTTCAGACAATTCTTCTGCAGGGCATCACCGGCAGTGGCAAGACAGAGGTGTACCTGCGCATCCTCGAGGCGGTGCTCGCTGGAGGGGGGCAGGCGTTGTTGCTGGTGCCGGAGATCAATCTCACCCCGCAACTCGAGGCCCAGCTGGCCGAGCGCTTCGGCGCAGGCCGGTTGGTGACCCTGCACAGCGCTCTCGCCGAGGGCGAGCGGCTGGTGCGATGGGATCGGGCCGCTGCCGGCCAGGTGGGCATCGTGGCAGGCACCCGCCTGGCTGTGTTTACGCCGCTGCCCCGGCTCGCCGCAGTGATTGTGGATGAGGAGCACGACGCGTCCTACAAGCAACAAGAGGGATTGCGCTATCACGCCCGGGACCTGGCGGTGTTTCTGGGCCGCCAGCGCGGCGTTCCCGTGATCCTTGGCTCGGCCACGCCGTCGCTCGAAAGCTTCCGCCAGGCCGAGGCTGGCCGCTATCGCCGCCTCACCCTCGACACGCGCGCCTCGGGCAGGCCGCCCGCGGTGCGCATCGTCGACGTCCACGGCGTGAACCTCGATAACGGCCTTTCGCCCGTGCTGCTGCAGGCGCTCGCCGACAATCTGGCCCGTGCAGAACAGAGCCTGGTGTTCCTGAATCGCCGCGGGTTTGCGCCCACGTTGCTGTGTCCAGCCTGCGGGTGGGTTGCGCCTTGCCAACGCTGTAGCGCGCGACTGACCGTACACGCGCCGGGCCGGCGGTTGCGTTGCCACCTGTGCGGGCATCACGAGGCCGTCCCACGGGTCTGTCCTGCCTGCGGCAGCCAGGACTTGCGTGCCCTCGGCGAGGGCACACAGCGCCTCGAACAGGTCCTGGCCGCGCGATTGCCTGCCGCTCGGGTGGCGCGAATCGACCGAGATGCCACGCGCCGGCGCGGCGCCTTCCGGGCGCTGCGTGAGCGCATCGACGCCAATCAGTTGGACGTTCTGGTGGGTACGCAAATGCTTGCTAAGGGGCACGACTTCCCGAATCTCACACTGGTTTGCGTGCTGGGCGCCGACCTGGGATTGATGGCAGCGGATTTTCGCGCCGAGGAGCGGCTTTTCGCGCTGCTGCTGCAGGTTGCAGGACGTGCCGGACGCGGCGACCGCCCCGGTCAGGTTTTGGTGCAGACGGCCTTTCCCGCCCATCCGCTGTTTGCCGCGCTACAAGCGCAGGACTACGACGGTTTCGCGCGCGGCCAGCTCACCGTGCGCCAGGCCAGCGGCTTCCCCCCTTTTTTGTATCAGGCGTTGCTGCGAGCCGAGGCGGCCGAGGAGCACGCTGTGTTCGATTTTCTTCGCGAGGCGGCCCGGTGTACCGGGCCGCTCCCCGAGGACATCGTGATGTACGACCCTGTGCCCGCGAACCCCGCGCGCGTGGCGGGCCGCTGGCGCGGTCAACTGCTGCTCCAGTCCACCGCGCGTCCTCCCCTGCATCGACTGCTGGACGCTTGGCTGCCACGACTGCCCGAGCAGCGAGTGCACTGGAGCATCGACGTGGATCCTTTGGAGGTGTAGTGCCAGGGGCCGGAAGTTGCCTGGCCCCGTATAATTCTGTGATTGTCCGAGTTGTCTCCCCGTCATGTCCCAAGCGCCCATCGCTGAGCTCAAGGCCCATCTTGCGGGCCTCGTGGCCACGTCCATCGAAGTGGTGACCCCCGAGGCACGCGGCATCCCCGTGTCGCTCGAGCGTCCCAAGAGCGGTGCGCATGGCGACTACGCCTGCAACGTGGCGATGCATGCCGCACGGCTGTTGAAGCGCAATCCGCGGGAAATAGCCACGCTGATCCGGGACCAGTTGCCCGACTCCGACGTAGTGGAGAGGGTTGACATCGCGGGAGCGGGATTTCTCAACTTCCATTTGCGCCCCGCCGCGCGTCAGGCGGTGGTGCGGCGCGTGCTGGCGCAGGGGGCCGGGTATGGCCGCAGCACTCTGGGGGCAGGCCGCCGAGTGCAGGTGGAATTCGTGTCTGCCAACCCCACCGGGCCGCTGCACGTGGGCCACGGCCGTGGCGCGGCCTATGGTGCGAGCCTTGCCAATGTGCTGGAGGCATCGGGTTTTGACGTGCAGCGCGAGTACTACGTGAACGACGCGGGCCGGCAGATGGACATCCTCGCGGTTTCATCGTGGCTACGCTATCTCGAACTGTGCGGTGAGGCGTTGCCCTTCCCGGCCAACGGTTATCAGGGCGACTACGTGCGCACCCGCGCGGCGGAGTTCAAAGCGGTGGAAGGTGAACGTCTGCGCCACGCCGCCGAGGCGGTGCTGTCGGGTCTGCCCGAAGCCGTCCAGGGCGATGAAGCCGCCCTGGAGGCGCGCATGGATGCCCTCATCGAGCGAGCCCGCCAGTTGCTCGGCAGCGGTTTCGGCCAACTCGCGCGTTTCGTGCTCGATCGCCAGCTCGAAGAGATCCGTCAGGTGCTCGGGCGCTTCGGCGTACGCTTCGACATGTGGTATTCGGAACGCTCGCTGCACGAGTCGGGCCGCGTGGCCCAGGCGCTCGAAACGCTCGAGCGGTCTGGCCATCTGTATCTCCAGGATGGCGCCCTGTGGTTCCGTTCCACCGCCTTTGGCGACGACAAGGACCGCGTGGTGCGGCGCGATAATGGGCAGTTCACCTACTTCGCTTCCGACATCGCCTACCACTTCGACAAGCTCGAACGCGGCTTCGATCTGGTCATCGACGTCTGGGGCGCCGATCATCACGGCTACATCCCCCGCGTCAAGGCGGCTATTGCGGCCTTTGGTCAGGACCCGGAGCGCCTGGTGGTGCCTTTGATCCAGCTCGTGGCGCTGTACCGCGGTGGCGAGCCGGTGCGCATGGGCAAACGCAGCGGCAGCTACGTGACTCTCGAAGAGCTCTTCGAGGAGGCCGGCGTTGACGCCACGCGCTTCTTCTATCTGGGGCGCAAGTGTGACCAGCACCTTGACTTCGATATCGATCTGGCGCGTGCGCAAAGCGCCGACAATCCCGTCTACTACGTCCAGTATGCCCACGCGCGGGTTGCGGGCGTGCTGGCCCAATGGGGTGGTGACCCCGCGGCGTTGGCAGCAGTGGACCTGGGGCGTCTTGAAGATGGGCGCGAAACAGCCCTATTGGCGAGGCTCATGGACTATCCGGACGTGATCGAGCTGGCGGCACGCGATTTTGCCCCCCACGCGGTGGCTTTTTACCTGCGCGAGCTGGCCGGCGAGTTTCACGGTTACTACAACGCGACCCGCCTTCTGGTGGAGGATGCCGGGTTGCGCGAGGCTCGTCTGGCGCTGGTTGCCGCGGCCCAGCAAGTGCTGCGCAATGGCTTGTCAATTCTCGGCCTGAGCGCGCCGGAGAAGATGTGATGGCCCGCCAGACCCGCGGCAACTCCGCTCGCGGTGCTGCGGCGCCGCAGTCCCGGCGCGTGAATCCCCTGCTCACGGGCCTGGTGATGGGCATTCTGGTGGGGTTGGCTGCAGCCCTCGGCGTGGCGCTTTATCTCAACCGCGCGCCAAGCCCTTTCGCTGAGCGCAAGGCGGCCGAGCCGGCCCCTGCTCAGAAGGAGCCGGTTCCTGCTGCTTCGCCAGCACCCGCGCCAGCCAGCGGTGCGGCGCCGCAACCCCAGGAAGGCAAGGACGATCTGCAATTCCACGAAATTCTGCGCGGACCCAAGGATGGTCGAGATGGCGGTCGCGAACCCAAGCCCGGCCCTGTGCCTTTGGCTGCCGCGGAGCAGGTTTTCTACGTCCAGGTGGCTTCGCTTTCCAGCGCCGCCGAGGCCGATACCCTCAAGGTGCAGCTGGTCCTGGCGGGCTTCGAACCGCGCATCCAGTCGGTGCAGCTGGAGGGCGGCAAGATGGCCCACCGGGTTCGTCTGGGCCCCTTTGCAAACCGGGGTGACGCCTCGAATGTCCTCGAGGACGTGAAGCGCAAGAACCAGATCGAGGGTCGAATCATCAAAGAGAACCAGTCCGCGCTGCGATCCGAAGGCGCGCAATGACAGGAGCCGTCATCATGTTGAGCAGACTTGTTCGATTCTTTGCCATTGCTGTTGCCGTTTCGATGCTGGGCGTTGCAGCCGCGCCGGCCCAGTCTCTTTCAGACAAGGAGTACCGGGTATTGCCCGCCCAGCAACCTACTGAGACCCCCGACAAGGTTGAGGTGCTGGAGTTTTTCCAGTACAGCTGCGGCCATTGCTACGATCTCGAGCCCAACCTGTCCGCCTGGAAGAAACGAGCGCCCAAGGATGTGGCCTTCAGGTACGTTCCCACGGTTTGGGACGAGTCGCGTAAACCCCAGGCGCGTCTGTTCTACACGCTTGAGGCGCTCGGCCTGCTCGATAGTCTCCACGACAAGGTCTACGAGGCCATTCACGAACGTCAGCTCAAGCTCTACTCCGACCGTGCGGCGCTCGACAGGTGGGTGGCGGCCCAGCCGGGCCTGGATGCCAAGAAGTTCGCCGAGACCTATGACTCTTTTGGCGTGAACAACAAGGTGGAGCGGGCTGCTCAGCTCACTCGTAACTACCGCATCACCGGAACCCCCACGGTGATCGTCAATGGCAAGTACGCCACCGGCCCGGCCAATGCCGTGGTGGGCAACAGCGTCGACTACGCCAGGTTCGCCAAGATCCTGGACGAACTGATCGCCCGGGAGCGCAAGGAACGAAAGTAGCACCCGGTCCCGGCGGCGGGCTGCGAAGCATGCGCGCTTGGCACCGCCCCCGGTCCTTGGGTTAGGGGTGGAGGGGGCCTTGGCTCAGGCGCAGCGGGTGTTCATCACCGGGGCATCCTCCGGCATTGGAGCAGCGCTGGCTCGGGTCTACGCCGCTCGCGGTGCAACCCTTGGCCTGGTGGCGCGCCGCAGCGAGCCCCTGGACGCCCTGGCAGCGAGTCTTCCAGGAAGGGCAGGCGTCTGGCCAGCGGATGTGCGCGACGCCGCGGCTCTGGCCGTGGCAGCCCGTGAATTCTGCAACCGGTTCGGCGAGCCCGATGTGGTGGTGGCAAACGCCGGCGTCAATGCCGGCACTCTCACCGAACTGGCGGACGACCTGGACACGGTGCAGTGGATCATGGATGTGAACGTGGTGGGTCTGGCGAAAACCTTCCAGCCTTTTCTCCAGGCGATGCGCGCGCGGCGCTCGGGCACCCTGGTGGGCATCGCCAGCGTGGCGGGCATCCGCGGACTGCCGGGTGCCGGCGCCTACTGTGCATCCAAAGCTGCCGCCATCGCGTACCTGGAAAGCCTGCGCGTGGAGCTGCGTGGCAGCGGTGTTCGGGTCGTAACCCTCGCGCCTGGCTACATTCGCACACCCATGACCGCCAACAACCCCTATGCCATGCCCTTCATCCTGGATGCCGATGACGCCGCCCGCCGCTTCGTGCGCGCCATCGACGCGGGCAAGGGTTATGCCGTCATTCCATGGCCCATGGGCGTGGTGGCGAAACTCCTGCGTGTGCTGCCCAACCCACTGTTCGATCGGGTGTTCGCGGGTGCGAAGCGCAAACCCCGTCTTGCCAAGCCTGGCGGCCCGAACATGAACGGGCCGCGCGAACCCTAAGCGGCCAGCGCAGCAGGGTCGTCGCTGTACCAGGCCCGCACGCGCGGGTTCATCACCCGAAACCACAACGGCGGCACCAGCGCCAGCAGCATCAGGGGTGCGTAGCCGGCCGGCAGCGTGGGCACGTCCTCATGGTGGCGCAGGGCGCTGTAGCGGCGGCGGGCCTCGGCGTGGTGGTCGGAGTGGCGCTGCAATTGCAATATGAACAGGTTGGACAGCAGCCACGGCGCATTCCAGGAATGCTCGGGCGCGATGCGCTCCCAGCGGCCATTGGGCAGCAGCCGCCGGTGCAGACCGTAGTGCTCGATGTAGTTGACGATCTCCAGTTCGGTGACGGCCACGAAGCTCTGCGCCAGGAAAAACACCACCCCTTGCCAGCCAAACAGGGCGCCTGAAGCCGCGCACAGCGCCACCGACAGCAACGACAGCCGCAACACCTCGTTGCGCCGGGACAACGCCGGGTAGCCGCCCTGGCGCAGACGCCACGCTTCCAGGCGCCAGGCCGAGAGGAAGTTGCTCAGATAGGCTTGGGGCAGGAAGCCGTAGATGCTCTGGCCGAAGCGCGCCGAGGAGCGATCCTCGGGCGTGGACACCATCATGTGATGACCGCGCACATGCTCCACCTTGAAGCCGCCGTAGCACACCAGCGCCAGCAGCCAGCCGCCAAAGCGTTGGTCCAGCCGCTCGGCCTTGTGCACCAGTTCGTGCGCAGCGGTGATGCCCACGATTCCCATGGTGGCGCCCACCGACAACAGGTGGCCGAGCTTGCCCGCCCAGCCATAGGGCTCGTGCACGAACACCCAGGTTCCCCACGCCAGCAGGGCAGCGCACACCGGCAGGGCGAGCATCGGCAGCAGCCGGTACCACGGGTCGTGCTCCAGGCTGTCCTGGTCGCCGTCTGCCGGGCTGCTGGCGTCCACACCGATGAGGGCGTCCGCCAGCGGCAGAAGCCCGAAAACCGCCACCAAGGTAAGAAAGCTGAAGGAGTCGGCCCAACCCGTGATGCGCCCGAGCAGCCAGCCCGCGGGCGGTAGGGCGGGTGTCACCAGGAAACACAAGTATCCCCAGCGTTTCACGGCCAGGGCGCGGGTGCTGTCCGCGGAAGAAAAGATGGTGCGCATGATGGGTGGCAATTCGGTCAGTGCAGGGTCAAGCCAGTGACAGCCGCCAGTTCGCGCAGCGCCGCCGCGGGTTCGGTGACCTTGATGGTGTGCATGCCCATGGCGCGGGCCGGCTTGAGATTGATGCCCAGATCATCTAGATACACCGCCTCCTGGGGCGCGATGCCGAGACGTTCGCTGGCCATGCGGTAGATGGCCGGCTCAGGTTTGCGCACGCCCACCTGGCTGGACTCCACCACCACATGGAACAGCGCCACCGCATCGCGCCATTCGGACGCTCGCTGCGGGGACACGGTCTCTGGGCCGAAGGTTCCCACGTTGTTGGTGATGCAGCCCACCTTAAGTCCGGCATCCTTGCAAGCCTGCAGCGCTGCCACCATGGCAGGGCGGATCTCGCCAAAGAGCAGCGGCAGGATGTGGCGCCCGGGCACCGCATGGCCCAGAGCGCGGGATTCCGCCTCGAAGGCTGTGTCGAAGTCGGCGGTGCCAATCTCGGCCCGCTCCAGGCGCGCCCAGGCGTTGCCGTCGGGATTGATCGAATTCACCCGGCGCAGGAACCCGCTGGGCAATCCCCGCGAGAGCTCGTAACGGGCGAAGGCCTCGAACGGGCTGGCGCTCAGCACGCCACCGAAATCCCACAACACCGCCCGGATGGTCCGGCTCACGGGTTGCTTTTCCGGTACTCCGCCACCGCCCGCTTCAACTGCCGCAGTTCCTCGCAGGGGATGGGGCTGCACAGTCGCGCCAGCTCGGCCACGTGGGCCTCGGCCTTGGCGAGCTGGCCTGTGGCGAGATAGGCCTCACCGATGTACTCGTGGGCACCCTTGTGGCGCGGGTCGAGCTTCAGAGCCCGGCCGTAGGCATCGAAGGCGGCCTGGTAGTTGCCGCGCTTGCGGTGCGCGAAGCCCAGCCAGTTATGGGCATCGGCGCTGTCCGGGTTCGACGCCACGGCCTTTTCAAGCGCCCGGATGGCGGCTGTCCAGTCCTGGGCTTCGATGGCCTTGCGGCCCGCCGCCAGGTTGGGGTCGTCGGGTGCCTTGTCGTCGCTGCCCATGTTGGCGAAGGCGCTCGAGGCGAGAGCGCCAGCGCATAGCGCGGCCATGACCAACATGCGGCGGATAGGATGGGAAATTCGGCGTGCCATGGCCTGCTCCTGGAGACGGGAGGGAATTGTAACGGCCAGCCCCAACCCCCCGGCAACCGCCCCGGGCGGGACGAATCAGCCGAAAAAGCCTGCCGCCTGCAACTCCTCGCGCAGCAGCTTGAAGTCTGCCGCGCCCTGGCTGCCGGGGGCGTAGGCAAAGATGTCACTGCCGTGCAGCGGCGCCTCGGCCAGCGATACGCACTCGTGGATGCGCGTTTCGCACACCAGCCCGGGATAGGTCTCCTGCAGGTCGCGATAGATGCGAAACGACAGCTTGCGCCGGGCGTCGTAGCGGCTCACCACGATGCGCCGCGGGAAGCGGCGGCCCGAGCGAGCCTCCAGGGTATCCAGCGCAGCCGAGATGCGGTGTACCCCTTGCAGCGACAGGAAGTCCGCCGACAACGGAATCAGCACCTGCTGCGCGGCCAGCAGGGCGTTCAAGGTGAGCACGCCCAGCATCGGGCAGCAGTCGATCAGCACCGGTGGCTCTCGGGTCCAGCCGGCCTCCTCGATGCCGCGGGTCAGCTTGCGGGAAATGGCCGCATCCGAGCCGTGCAGTGCATCCACCTTGGACAGACCAAGGGAGGAGGGCACCAGGCGCACGCCGCTTGGCGTGTCGCGCAACAGGCTCTGGAGCGATGTGTCGGCGGTGAAGAATCCGAACACGCTATCCGGGCCTGGCACATGGCGGATGCCGGCGGCGATGGTGAGGTGCGACTGCGGATCCAGGTCGATGGCCACCGGGCGCAGGCCGTCCCGGGCCAGGGCCGCGGCAAGATTGAAGGCGGTGGTGGTCTTGCCCACCCCGCCCTTCTGGTTGAACACGGCGATCACGGCCATGGCGAGCGCTTCCCGCGGGCGAGCCGCGCTACTCCACCGTCACCGACTTGGCCAGGTTGCGGGGCTTGTCCACGTCCGTGCCGCGCGCCACGGCGGTGTGGTAGGCCAGCAATTGCAGCGGCAGCACATGCAGGATGGGCGACAGCCACCCGGCGTAGTCGCTCAGCCGGATCACGTGCACTCCCTCCGAGGGCTCCAGCCCCGTGGTGCGATCCGCCACCACGTACAGCTCGCCGCCGCGGGCGCGCACTTCCTGGAGGTTGGACTTGAGCTTTTCCACCAGCGCGTCGTTGGGGGCTATGGCCACCACCGGCATGTCCTCATCTACCAGGGCCAGCGGGCCGTGCTTGAGCTCTCCCGCCGGGTAGGCCTCGGCGTGAATGTAGGAGATCTCCTTGAGCTTGAGCGCGCCCTCCAGGGCGATGGGATGGTGAATGCCCCGGCCCAGGAACAGTGCGTGGTGCTTGGAGGCGAAGCGCCGCGCCCACCCCTGCACCTGGGGCTCCACCGCCAGCACGTGCTGCAGGGCCGCGGGCAGATGCTTCAGTTGCGACAGCAGCTCGGCTTCGCGTTCTCGGGTGAGGCGGCCGCGCAGCCGCGCCAGCGCGAGGCTCAGGGTGAACAGCGCCGCCAGCTGGGTGGTGAAGGCCTTGGTGGAGGCCACCCCGATCTCCGGGCCGGCCCGCGTCAGGGATTTGAGTAGCGACTCGCGGGTAAGAGTGCTCTCCGGCACGTTGCACACCGTGAGGGTGCGCCGGTGGCCCAGGCCGCGGGCGTGCTTGAGCGCGGCGATGGTGTCCGCCGTTTCGCCCGACTGGGAGATGGTCACCACCAGCGCGTCCGGATCGGGCACCGAGTCGCGGTAGCGGTATTCGCTGGCCACTTCCACGGTGCAGGGCAGGCCCGCGATGGCCTCAAGCCAGTGGCGCGCCACCAGGCCGGCATGGAAGCTGGTGCCGCAGGCGAGCACTGTCACCTGCGAAACGCCTTCCAGCACCGGCCTGGCCGACTCGCCGAAAATTTCCGGCGCTGCACCGCCCGCCGCCACCACCTGCTCCAGGGTGTTGGCCACGGCGCCGGGCTGCTCGAAGATTTCCTTCTGCATGAAGTGGGCGTAGGGGCCCAGGTCCACGTCGTCGGCGCGCAGTTGCGACTCGTGCACCGCCCGCGTCGCCGGGAGCCCCGCGCTGTCGAGCACGCGGAGGCCGGCGAGCGTCACCTCGGCCACATCGCCCTCATCGAGATACACGATGTGCCGGGTAACAGGGATGAGCGCCGACGCATCGGAGGCGAAGTAAGCCGCGCCCTCGGCCACGCCGAGCAGCAGCGGAGCGCCCTGGCGTGCACACACCAGCCGAGCGGGATCGCGGGCATCGCCCACACCGATGGCGTAGGCGCCCTCCAGTTCGCCCACGGCGCGGCGCACCGCCGCCAGCAGGCCGTCCCCCTGTCGCAGATGGCTGTGCACCAGATGGGCAATCACCTCGGTGTCGGTGTCCGAGGAAAAACCGTAGCCCTCGGCCTGGAGGCGCTGGCGGATGGCCTCGTGGTTCTCGATGATGCCGTTGTGCACCACGGCAATGCGCTCGCCACTCACGTGGGGGTGGGCGTTGCGCTCGCTGACCCCGCCGTGGGTGGCCCAGCGGGTGTGGGCGATGCCGGCGTTGCCATGGAAGCGTTGCTCGGCCGCGAGCCGGGCAAGTTCGGCGACCCTCCCGGTGCTGCGCAGGCGGCGCAGGGCACCGTCGATCAGGGCCATGCCCGCCGAGTCGTAACCGCGGTACTCGAGGCGCCGCAGGCCCTCCAGCAGCACGGGAACGATGTCGTGGGAGGCAATGGCGCCGACGATGCCGCACATGGAAACGTTGCTCCTCAGGACAGGCCGGGCCCGGGCGCGCGGCTCAAGGGTTTTTCGATGGCCGCTTCCAGCCCGGTACCGACAATTGCCGGGCGCGCGACACGGTGAGCTGGCCCTCGGGCGCATCCTTGGTGAGGGTGGTGCCGGCTCCCAGGGTGGCGCCGCGCCCCACGCGCACCGGCGCCACGAGCTGGGTGTCCGAACCGATGAAGGCGTCGTCCTCGATCACCGTGCGGTGCTTGTGGGCGCCGTCGTAGTTGCAGGTGATGGTGCCCGCGCCCACGTTGACGTTGCGGCCGATGTGAGCATCGCCCAGATAGGCCAGGTGGTTGGCCTTGGAGCCCTCGCCCAGGGAGGTGGCCTTGATCTCCACGAAATTGCCCACGTGCGCCGCCTGCCCCAGCACCGCCCCGGGACGCAGCCGCGCATAGGGGCCCACCCGTGCCGATGACCCCACCTGGGCGCCCTCCAGGTGGGAAAAGGCTGCCACCAGGGCGCCGGCCTCGATGCGGCTGTCGCGGATCACGCAATAGGGGCCGATGCGCGCTCCCGGTCCCACCTGCACGCGGCCCTCGAAGATGCAACCCACGTCGATGTGCACGTCGGGCGCGCAGTCGAGGGTGCCGCGCACGTCCAGGCGCTGCGGATCGGCGAGGCTCACGCCCGCGGTCATCAGGCGCAGCGCGGTTTCGCGCTGCACCGTGCGCTCCATGGCCGCCAGCTGCTCGCGGCTGTTCACGCCCATCACCTCCCACGGCTGCGCGGGCTGGCTGGTGTGCACTGCCACGCCCTCCGCCGCCGCCAGGGCGATCACATCGGTGAGGTAATACTCGCTCTGGGCATTGTCGGTGGTCAGCCGGGCCAGCCACGCGGCCAGGCGCCCCGCGGGTGCGGCGAGGATGCCGGTGTTCACCTCGCGCAGGGCCGCCACGCGGGCATCGGCGTCGCGCTGTTCCACGATGCGCAGCACGCGGCCGGCGGCATCGCGCACCACGCGCCCATAGCCGGTGGGGTCGTCCAGCTTTACCGTGAGCACGCTCAAGCCCGCGCTGGCGCCAGACACCACGGCGCGCAAGGTGTCGGGCTGGATCAGGGGCACGTCGCCGTACAGCACCAGCGTGATGCCCTCGTGCGCCAGGGCCGGAAGGGCCTCGCGCAGCGCATGACCGGTGCCGAGCTGCGGCTCCTGCAGCACGAAGTGCGCGCCCGAGCCGGCGAAGGCGCTGGGCACCGCCTCTCCGCCGTGGCCATACACCACCACGGTACGGGCGGCGCCCAGGGCCGCGGCGGCCCCCAGCACGTGCCCCAGCAGCGGCTGACCCGCCAGCTCGTGCAGCACCTTGGGCAGCGCACTGTTCATGCGCGTGCCCTTGCCGGCGGCAAGGATGACGACCTGAAGGGGAGGGTTCATGGAGCAGGCGTGCGGGAACTCGGAATTATGGCACGCGAGGCCCGCGCGGCACCGCGTTTGCCTGCGAGAGCGCCCATTCCACCAGCGCCTCCTGCGCCGGCGCCGCGCTGGCCGCGTTGGCATGGTTGATCAGGATCACAACCACCAGTGTGCGGCCTCCCTCGCCGTGCACGTAGCCTGCCAGGGCGCGCACCTGATCCAGCAATCCCGTCTTGAGATGGGCGCGTCCTGCGGCGGGCGAGCCGGCGAAGCGCCGCCGCAGGGTGCCGTCCAAGCCAGCCAGCGGCAGCGAGGCTGCCAGCTCTGGACCCAGCGGGCTGTTCCAGAAGGCCGCCAGCAGCCGTCCCAGGCCGCGGGCCGACAGTCGCTCCTGGCGCGACAGACCGGCGCCGTTTTCCAGCACCATCTCCGGCATGGCCAGGCCCCGCGCGGCCAGCCAGGCGTCCACCGCGGCGCGCGACTGCTCCGGCGTGGCCGGGGCGCCGTTGCGCGCCGACAGCGACAGGTAGAGCTGGCGCGCCATGACGTTGTTGCTGTTCTTGTTGGTGTCGCGTACTACCTCCAGCAGTGTGGGCGATTCGAATACCGCGAAGGGCTGCGAGCCGGGCGGTGTGGCGCCCAGGCGCGCCCGGCCCGAGAAGCTGCCGCCCACGCCACGCCACAGGTGATCGAACAGCGCGCGGGCGTAGTCCAGGGGCGGCAGCAGGCTGTAGTGCCGGACGCGCTCGCCGCAGGCCAGCGCAAAGCTGCCTCTGAAGCGCAGCGTCATGGTCACCAGGTCGGCCTCGGCGCGCTCCGGCCATGCATCGCACGGCCCGTCGCCAAGCACCAGTTCGTTGGCGATTCCCAGTTCGGGCAGTGGCGGCTCGGCCAGGATGTGCACGGTGCGGGCGCCGGCATCGGGGATGAAGGTGAGGCGCACGGCGCGGAAATTCAGCAGCAGCGCGTCCGGGCCCTGGTTGTAAGGGCGCGTGAGTTCACCGTCGAAGGCGGCCGGGTCCACATCGGCCACGGCAAAGGCGCCGCGATCGATCACCAGGTCGCCGGCGATATCCCGCAGTCCCCGGGCGCGCAGGTCACGCAACAGAAGCCAGAGATTCTCCAGAGTGAGCCGCGGGTCGCCGCCGCCGCGCAGCAGCAGGTCGCCATCCAGACGGCCGTTGCTCAGCCGCCCCAGCAGGTGCGCCTCGGTGCGCCAGGTGGCCGCCGGGCCCAGCAGCTCCAGGGCGGCGGCCGTGGTGACCAGCTTCATCGTGGAGGCAGGGTTGAGCGCCGTCGCGGCGTTGTGCTCCAGCAGCACCCGGCCCGAGGCATCGGCCACGTACAGTCCCGCCGCCGACGGCGGCACGCCGGCCGCCTTGAGGGCGGCCGCCACGCCAGGCGGCACGGCCGCCGACGGCAGACTCGCCAGGCAGAGCAGCGCCGCTGCGGCGGCCTGCGCCAGGCGCGCTCCCCACCTCCTCACAGGCTCACCGTCTCGCCCGGCGCAGGCACCCGCACCTCGGGCCACGCCAGGCGCTTGACGATCTCGTCCCGGAACAGGCCGGCGGTGGACTGCTCGCCATGCACCAGGAAGGTTTGCGCCGGCGGCCGGGGGAAGGCCCCCAGCCAGCGGAACAGGCCAGCCTGATCGGCATGGGCGGAGAGTCCGCCGATGGTGTGGATGCGGGCCTTCACCGGCACCTCGTCGCCGAACAGCCGAACCGTGCGGGCGCCGTCCACCAGCCGCCTGCCCAGGGTGCCGCCGGCCTGGAAGCCCGCGATCACCACCGCACTCTGCTCCCGTGGCAGGTTCTGGCGCAGGTGGTACTTGATGCGGCCAGCCTCGCACATGCCGCTGGCGGAGATGATCACCGCGCCCGAGGCGATGCGGTTGAGGGCGATGGAGTCCTCCACTTCCTGGGTGAACTGGATGCGCGGTTTGCCGGACTCGCGCAGCCAGCGAAACACATCGCCGCTGTCGCTGTCCAGCACGCGGTGGTGCTTGAGCATCACCTTGGTGGCGGAGAGCGCCATGGGCGAATCCACGTAGATCTCCATGTCCGGCACCCGGCCCTCGCGGTGCAGTTGCACCAGCAGGTAGAGTAGGTCTTGGGTGCGGCCCACGGCGAAGGCCGGGATCACCACATTGCCCTGGCGCACGGCCAGGGTTTCGGTGAGCGCGGCGGCCAGCTCGTCGAGGGTCTCTGCCATGGGCTTGTGGAGCCGGTTTCCGTAGGTGGATTCTACGATCAGCGCGTCGGCGGCCCCCGGCAGGGCATAGTCGCGCATGAGCGGGTGGCCGGGCTGGCCCAGGTCGCCGGAGAACACCACGCGGCGCGTGCTGCCGCCTTCCTCCACGGCGATCTCGATGAAAGCCGAACCCAGGATGTGCCCCGCATCGCGGAACCGGCAGCGCACCTTGTCCTGGGGGCGCAGTTCGGTGTCGTAGTCCACGGCATGCAGCCGCTTGAGCGATTCCAAGGCCTGGGTGACGGTGTACAGCGGTGCCGCGTCGCCATCGGGCTCGCGGCTACGCCGCGCGCGGTGGCGGTGGCGCACCTCCCACTCCGCCTCCTTTTCCTGGATGTGGGCGCTGTCCAGCAGCATCACCTCCAGCAGGTCGCGGGTGGGTGCGGTGCAGTACACGGGGCCGCGGTAGTGCAGCATGGACAGCCGCGGCAGCAGACCCGAGTGATCGATGTGCGCGTGGGTGAGCAACACGAAGTCGATGTCGCGCACATCGAAATTCAGCGCCTCGCGGTTCTTGTGATCAGCGTCGCGCCCGCCCTGGAACATGCCGCAGTCCACCAGGAAGCGGCAGGCGGAGGTCTGCACCAGAAAGCAGGAGCCAGTGACCTCCTGCGCTGCGCCAAGAAAGGTGATCTGCATGGCCATTTCCTGTTAGCACTCGAAGGCCGCGGCTGCGACACAACCGCGGCGCGGCTCGCTATGCTGCTGTTCGTGGTTTACGCCCACGGGGCCTGCGAAGGGGCCGCACGGGCGCGGGGCACGCCCGATGCGCGCCACGCCCGGATTATCCGTGGCGGCGCCGGGCTGCCTCAAGGTCTCCGGCAGGCGCGCCGATCTTGCCGGAGACCGGGCGCAGCGCCGCGCGGCACGCCGCTTCCGGGCACCACCGAGCCGGAGCCGGCCGCCGCCCGGCCCGCAGGCCTCAGGGGGGTCGGCCCGTGTGGCATGGCCTGGTGTCTTCTTCTTTCAAGGGAGGGGAGGCATGGAATTGCTCGAACGCATCGAGTCGCAATTGTCGGCCACGGGGTTACCGCTGGTGGCCATCACCCTCGCGGCAGTGCCCTGTCCGGACACGCCGGTCATCATGACGCTGCACTGGCACGGTTTCGTGCGCGAGCGGCTCATGGAAGGGACGCAGGCCGAGACGATCCGCTACACGCCCGTGCCCAGCTCTGCCCTGCAGGTAAACGAGCGCTGGGGCGACCTGCTCGATCTCGACCGCGCCGCACTGGAGGCGGGCTGGGAGCTGGGTGCCTGGGATGTGGCGCGCGCCGAGCACCCCTCCTGCGTGCGCCCCGGCGCCGAAACGCGCGAGGCCATGGACTGCATGAAAGCCTTCGGGCAGTTTCCCTGGGGGCTGGAGGGCAGCCAGGTGGTGGTGGCCGACGCGCCCGACGCCGGCGAACTGCTGGCCGTGGCGGCCCGGCGAGGCTACCTCATGTGGCAGTTCCGGCCCGTGCACGGCGGCATCTGGGGCGAGGTGGCGGGTGATATGACCCTGCGCGCCGATGGCACGCGCGAGCCGCCCTGCCCCGTGGAGCCGGTGCCAGCGCGCGTGGACCGGCCTCGGCGCACTGTCTATCGCTTTGGGCAGGGTGCGACTGCGCAGCTGACCCAGTAGTGCCAGGGTTCTCCGTCCCGCAAGGCGGCGCCGGGCGGCGGGGCGCATCCGGCGCGGTCGTGGCCCGTCCTGGTCCTGGCAAGCCACTGTTGTCCGGGAGAGTTGCTTCCCCGGGCTTTGCCGACCTATTATTAGCAGCCTTGCTTGTCGAGTGCTAACAACAACGCGGCCGCCATCGGCCGCCAGCACTGGCAGGCACTCCGCAAATATCCGCCAACCCCTTCAATCGCAAGGAGAATTGCCTTGAAGATTCGTCCCCTGCACGACCGTGTCATCGTCAAGCGCCTCGAGGAAGAGCGCAAGACGGCCTCCGGCATCGTGATTCCCGACACCGCCGCCGAAAAGCCCGACCAGGGCGAAATCATCGCCGTGGGCACCGGCAAGATCCTCGAGGACGGCAAGGTGCGCGCCCTGGAAGTGAAGAAGGGCGACCGCGTGCTGTTCGGCAAGTACTCCGGCCAGACCGTTAAGGTCGAAGGCGAAGAGCTCCTCGTCATGCGCGAGGAAGACATCATGGGCGTGATCGAGGCCTGAGCCTCGCAGCCCTCAAGACCTTTAGGAGAGACTCGAAATGGCAGCAAAAGAAGTCAAGTTTCATGATTCCGCCCGTCACCGCATCGTGGCCGGCGTCAATGTGCTGGCCGACGCGGTCAAGGTGACCCTCGGCCCCAAGGGCCGCAACGTGGTGCTGGAGCGCTCCTTCGGCGCGCCCACCATCACCAAGGACGGCGTGTCCGTGGCCAAGGAGATCGAACTGAAGGACAAGTTCGAGAACATGGGCGCCCAGATGGTGAAGGAAGTGGCCTCCAAGACCTCCGACGTGGCCGGGGACGGCACCACCACCGCCACCGTGCTGGCCCAGTCCATCGTGCAGGAA
>JADCHQ010000030.1 GCA_020248405.1 Rhodocyclaceae bacterium
ATGCCGCCCGGCGCGTGGTCTTGGCGAATCGATCAAACCCCATCAACGACAATGTGCTTTGCTTGGGCTTCATCGGGTAACGCTCCTTCAGAACAGGTCGACGCCTATGACAGCGATGGCGCGAATTTATTCAGAGTTTCCCTAGGGGCCGTCAGGTCGGGTGAAGCTCCCGGCCACCTCCAAGAAGCCCGCTGAAGGAACGGCGTACCCACTCCCGCGTGGTCCAAAACGCGCGGGGATTTGAACGATTCGTCGCGGCCCGGTAACATTCGCGAGTTTCCGTGAGCGGGAGCGGCGCGCGAGCGCCGCTCCCGCTCAGCACATCTCGGCGCCGCGAAAGACGGCGTATCACCGGAGCCTCGCAGCCTTGACCGCCCGTCCGCCCGCCCTTCTTGCGCTTGCCGACGGGACGGTGTTTCGCGGCGAATCCATCGGTGCGCCCGGTCTCGCGGTGGGCGAGGTGGTGTTCAACACCGCCATGACCGGTTACCAGGAGATCCTCACGGATCCGTCCTACTGCCGCCAGTTGGTCACGCTTACCTATCCGCATATCGGCAACACCGGCACCAACGGCGAGGACGTAGAGGCATCCCGTGTGCACGCAGCCGGCCTGGTGGTGCGCGATGTGCCCGCGCAACCCAGCAATTTCCGCATGCAGCACGGCTTGTCCGATTACCTTCTGGCGGAGAGCGTGCCGGCCATTGCCGGCATCGACACCCGGCGGCTCACGCGAGTGCTGCGCGAGAGGGGTGCCCAGGCCGGCTGTCTGATGGCGGGCGAGGTGGACGAGGCCCGCGCCGTTGCCGAGGCGCGTGCTTTTCCTGGCCTGGCCGGCATGGACCTGGCGAAGGTGGTCAGTTGTGAGCGGCCTTACGAGTGGCGCGAATCGGCGTGGCAGCTCGGCCGCGGTTTCGGCGCGCCCCCCGAGCCCCGCCGTCATGTGGTTGCCTACGACTTCGGCGTCAAGCGCAACATCCTGCGCATGCTGGTGGCGCGCGGCTGCCGTGTCACCGTGGTGCCCGCCGAGACGAGCGCCGGCGAGGCGCTTGCCCTGGCGCCCGACGGCGTGTTCCTCTCCAACGGCCCCGGAGATCCGCAGCCCTGTGATTACGCCATCCGCGCCATCTCCGACTTCATGGCGCGAGCCGTGCCGCTATTCGGCATCTGCCTCGGGCACCAGCTCATGGGGCTCGCGAGCGGGGCGCGGACGCTGAAAATGAAATTCGGGCACCATGGCGCCAACCACCCGGTGCAGGACCTGGACAGCGGGCGGGTGATGATCACCAGCCAGAACCACGGATTCGCGGTGGACCCCGGCTCTCTCCCCGCCACGGCGCGCGTCACCCACGTGTCGCTGTTCGACGGTTCCCTGCAGGGCTTCGTCCGCACCGATGTGCCTGCCTTCTGTTTCCAGGGGCACCCCGAAGCCAGCCCCGGGCCCCACGACGTGGACTACCTGTTCGACCGCTTCGTGGATCTGATGGACCGGCACCACCGCTAGATCGCTATCCATGCCGAAGCGCACCGACCTCCATTCCATTCTCATCATCGGCGCCGGCCCCATCGTCATCGGGCAGGCCTGCGAGTTCGACTACTCCGGCGCCCAGGCCTGCAAGGCCCTGCGCGAAGAAGGCTACCGCGTCGTCCTGGTGAATTCCAATCCGGCCACCATCATGACCGACCCGGAAATGGCCGATGTCACGTACATCGAGCCGGTCACGTGGCAGATGGTGGAAAAGATCATCGCACTGGAACGGCCTGATGCGCTGCTGCCCACCATGGGTGGCCAGACGGCCCTCAACTGCGCCCTGGACCTGGCGCGGCACGGCGTGCTGGAGAAGTACGGCGTGGAGATGATCGGCGCGTCGCGCCAGGCCATCGACAAGGCCGAGGATCGCGAAAAGTTCAAGGCCGCCATGACGCGCATCGGGCTGGGCTCGGCGCGCTCGGCCATCGCCCATTCCCTGGAAGAGGCGTTGCAGGTGCAGGCCGCAGTGGGCTTTCCCACCATCATCCGTCCCTCCTTCACCCTCGGCGGCTCGGGCGGCGGCATTGCCTACAACCGCGAGGAATTCCTCACCATCTGCGAGCGTGGCCTGGAAGCGTCTCCCACCCGCGAGCTGCTCATCGAGGAGTCGCTCATCGGCTGGAAGGAATTCGAGATGGAGGTGGTGCGCGACCGCAAGGACAACTGCATCATCATCTGCTCCATCGAGAACCTGGACCCCATGGGGGTGCACACGGGTGACTCGATCACGGTGGCGCCAGCGCAGACGCTCACCGACAAGGAATACCAGCTTATGCGCGACGCCTCCATTGCGGTGCTGCGCGAGATCGGCGTGGAGACGGGCGGCTCCAACGTGCAGTTCGCCATCGACCCCCGCGACGGACGCATGATCGTGGTGGAGATGAATCCCCGCGTGTCGCGATCCTCGGCCCTTGCCTCCAAGGCCACTGGTTTTCCCATCGCCAAGGTGGCGGCCAAGCTGGCCGTGGGCTACACGCTGGACGAGTTGCGCAACGAGATCACCGGCGGCGCGACCCCGGCGTCCTTCGAGCCAAGCATTGACTACGTGGTCACCAAGATTCCGCGTTTTGCCTTCGAAAAGTTTCCCCAGGCCGACAAGCGGCTTACCACGCAGATGAAGTCGGTGGGCGAGGTGATGGCCATGGGGCGTACCTTCCAGGAGTCGCTGCAGAAAGCGCTGCGCGGGCTCGAGGTGGGCGTGGACGGGCTCAACCAGATGACCACTGATCGCGAAACTATCGAAACCGAGCTGGGCGAGCCCGGCCCCGAGCGCATCTGGTACGTGGGCGATGCCTTCGAGAACGGCTTCACGCTCGAAGAAGTCCATGCCCTGACCCATATCGATCCCTGGTTTCTCGCCCAGATCGAGGAGATCGTGCGCATCGAGATGGACCTCGATGACCGTCGTCTCGAGGACATCGGCGCAAACGAACTGCGCGCCCTGAAGCGCAAGGGCTTCTCTGACCGGCGGCTTGCCAAGCTTCTGGGTACCACCGATGCGGCGGTCCGGGCGGCTCGTCACCGCATGGCCGTGCGGCCCGTCTTCAAGCGCGTGGATACCTGCGCGGGCGAGTTCGACACGCGCACGGCCTACATGTATTCCACCTACGAAGAGGAATGCGAGGCACGGCCCAGCGGCCGGGACAAGATCATGGTGCTCGGCGGCGGGCCCAACCGCATCGGCCAGGGTATCGAGTTCGACTACTGCTGCGTGCACGCGGCGCTGGCGCTGCGCGAGGATGGCTTTGAGACCATCATGGTCAATTGCAACCCGGAGACCGTGTCCACCGACTACGACACCTCCGACCGCCTTTATTTCGAACCGCTCACCCTCGAAGACGTGCTCGAGATCGTGCACGTGGAGCAGCCCAAGGGCGTCATCGTGCAGTACGGCGGCCAGACGCCGCTGAAGCTCGCGCGCGACCTGGAAGCCAACGGCGTGCCCATCGTGGGCACCTCGCCGGACATGATCGACTGCGCCGAAGACCGCGAGCGATTCCAGAAACTCCTCGAGCAGCTGGGCCTGCGCCAACCGCCCAACCGCACCGCCCGCGCGCCGGAGCAGGCCATCGCCCTGGCGCGCGACATCGGCTACCCCCTTGTGGTGCGGCCCTCGTACGTGCTGGGCGGTCGAGCGATGGAGATCGTCCACCACCAGTCCGACCTGGAGCGCTACATGCGCGAGGCGGTCAAGGTGAGCAACGACAGCCCGGTGCTGCTCGACCGCTTCCTGAATGACGCCATCGAGGTGGACGTGGATGCGCTGTGCGACGGCGAGCGCGTGCTGGTGGGCGGCATCATGGAGCACATCGAGCAGGCGGGCGTGCATTCCGGTGATTCCGCCTGCTCACTGCCGCCCTTCAGCTTGCCGCCGGCGCTCCAGGACGAGCTACGCCGGCAGACGGTGGCGCTTGCCCGGGGCTTGAACGTGGTGGGGCTCATGAACGTGCAGTTCGCTATCCAGGGCGAGACGGTGTTCGTTCTCGAGGTCAATCCGCGGGCCTCGCGCACCGTACCCTATGTGTCCAAGGCCACCGGCCGGCCGCTTGCCAAGATCGCGGCGCGTTGCATGGTGGGCCGCACTCTCGATAAACAGGGTGTGGGGGGGGAAGTGGTGCCGCCCTACTTCTCGGTGAAGGAAGCGGTATTCCCCTTCATCAAGTTCCCCGGGGTGGACACGATCCTGGGCCCGGAGATGAAATCCACCGGCGAGGTGATGGGTGTGGGCGAGAGCTTCGCCGAGGCATTCGTTAAGTCGCAGCTTGCCGCGGGCGTGAAGCTTCCTTCGACCGGGCGCGCCTTCCTGAGCGTGCGCAATGCCGACAAACCCAAGCTGATTGAAGTGGCGCGCGTCCTCGAAGAGCTGGGTTTTCAACTGATTGCCACCCGCGGCACCGCCGCTTTCCTGAGCGACAACGGCATCACGGTCATGCCGGTGAACAAGGTCAAGGAAGGCCGGCCGCACATCGTGGACATGATCAAGAACGGCGAGATCGCCATCATCGTCAACACGGTGGAGGAGCAGCGTACGGCGATTCAGGATTCCTACTCCATTCGCCGCTCGGCGCTGCAAGCAAGGGTCACCTACTACACCACCATCGCCGGCGCGAAGGCTGCCTGCGCGGGTATGCGGGGCATGGGTGAACTGGCACCATACTCGGTGCAGCGCCTGCATGCGCGCCTGCACTGAAGCACCGTCCCGCCACTTGAGGAGCTGACCTTTGGCCAAGTTTCCGCTCACCGTGATCGGCGCCGAGAAGCTGCGCCAGGAACTGCACCAGCTCAAGACCGTGGAAAGGCAGCGGGTCATCGCGGCCATTGCCGAGGCGCGCTCCCATGGCGATCTCTCGGAGAACGCCGAGTACGACGCGGCCAAGGAGCGGCAGAGCTTCATCGAGGGTCGCATCGCCGAGGTGGAAGGCAAGCTTGCCAACGCGCAGATCATCGATCCGCGGCTGCTGGATGCCGAGGGGCGTTGCGTATTCGGCGCCACGGTGGATCTCCAGGACCAGGGAAACGACGAGGTGGTCTCCTATCAGATCGTTGGCGACGATGAGGCCGACATCAAGCAGGGCAAGATCTCCATCAGTTCCCCCATCGCCCGGGCCCTGATCGGCAAGTACGCCGGCGACCTGGCGGAAGTGCAGGCGCCGGGGGGCCTCAAGGAGTACGAGATCCTCGACGTTCGCTACGTCTAGGACTCGGCCGCCGACCCATGGCAAGGCTGTTTTCGGCGTTGTCCACCCTGGCTGTCGCCCTTTGGGCGGGCGGGCTGTGGTTTGCAGGTGCGGTGGTGGCGCCGCTGTTGTTTCGCGCCGCACCGGACCGCCAAGTTGCGGGTGCCCTGGCCGGTCAGATGTTCACGCTGCTCGCCTGGATAGGGCTTGGCTGTGGCTTCTACATCCTCATTCATGCCGTGGCGCGTACCGGCCCTGCCGCCTTGAAGACCGGCCTGTTCTGGGTGGTGGTGGCCATGCTGGTTCTAACCGCCGCAGGCCAATTTGGCGTTCAGCCAATCCTGGCAACGCTCAAGGCCGAGGCATTGCCGCGCGAGGTGATGGAAAGCGTGCTGCGCGACCGCTTTGCTGCCTGGCACGGTGTGGCGAGCATTCTCTACTTGATCCAGGCATTGCTCGCCCTTCCCATGGTTCTACTGGCGGCGCGCGCGCCGGCCCGATAGCCCGGGATCGGGTCGGTTCAGCTTCCTTGGAAAGCACGCTTCGGGATGCGGGCGCCGCGCCGGCGGGGCTTGGCAGGAGCCGTCGCCACGTCGCGGGGCGACTCGCGCCACAGCACCAACATCCGGCCGATGGCCTGGACGGCTTCAGCCCCCGTGGTCTCGCAGATCTGGTTCAACAGCGCGCGTCTCGTATCCCGATCCTCGTCGGCGATGTGTACCTTGATGAGTTCATGCGCCCTCAGGCTGAGGTCGATTTCCTTTTCCACGGCGGGGGTGAGACCATGGCTGCCGATGCGGACCACGGGTTCGAGGGCATGGGCGCGCGCCTTCAGGGCGCGCCGTTCAGTGGCCGATAGACTCATAGGAAGTCCTTGAAAAATGAATGAAGTTTAGGTGATGTCGCGGTCCAGAACCAGCAAGGCTTGGATGCATGAGCACGTTACCGACCCCTGGGTGCGTCGGGCAAAGGCGGAGGGGTGGCGTTCCCGGGCGGCCTTCAAGCTTCTGCAGATGGATGAAAAGGATCGTCTGCTACGGCCCGGGATGACCGTGATCGACCTAGGCGCGTCTCCAGGCGGCTGGTCGCAGGTGGCGGCCCGGGCCGTCGCTCCTTCCGGACAGGTGGTGGCGGTGGACCTGTTGCCCATGGCGCCCCTGGCCGGCGTGACCTTCCTTCAGGGGGATTTCGAGGACGAAGCCATGCTGGTCCTTATCGAGGGGGTGCTTGGCAATCGGCCCGCCGATCTTGTTTTGTCGGATATGGCCCCCAACCTCTCCGGCGTAGGGCTGGTTGACCAGGCGCGCTGCGAGCGCCTCGCCGAGGCGGCCCTGGATGCGGTACGGCGCTGGCTGCGGCCCGGAGGCGCCCTGTTGGTCAAGGCGTTCCATGGCGGGGCGTTCGACGGGCTGGTAAGGCGCTTGCGTGAGGGTTTCGACCAAGTGGCGGTGCGCAAACCGCAAGCCTCGCGCGGGCGAAGCGCAGAGATTTACCTCTTGGCCAGGGGTTGGCGCGGCGCGGCGGTCTCCGGAACGAATCAGGACTAGAATCGCACCAAGGCGTAGTGACCGCGGCGCGACCGGCGCAGCCGGCCGCAATCGCATCTAGGAGCAACTTTGAACAATCTCGTCAAGAACATCGCCATCTGGCTCGTCATCGTGCTCGTGCTGATGACCGTGTTCAACCAGTTCAGCCAGCGGCAAAGCCCCCAGACCCAGATGGAGTACTCCCAGTTCATCGAGGAGGTCAAGAAAGGCCGTGTTGCCAAGGTCACCATCGAAGGTCGCGTGCTCAAGGGCGTGTCTGCGGAGGGGCGGCGCTTCACCACCTACTCGCCCTCCGACCCCTGGCTGGTGAGCGATCTGCTCAAGAACAACGTCATCATCGAGGCCAAGCCGGAGGAAGAGCCCTCGCTGTTGATGAACATCTTCGTGTCCTGGTTCCCGATGCTCCTGTTGATCGGGGTGTGGATTTTCTTCATGCGCCAGATGCAAGGCGGCGGTCGCGGCGGCGCGTTCTCTTTCGGGAAAAGCCGCGCCCGCATGCTTGACGAAAGCACCAATCCCATCACCTTCGGCGACGTGGCTGGCTGTGAGGAGGCCAAGGAGGAGGTGGCGGAGCTCGTGGACTTCCTTCGCGATCCGGGCAAGTTTCAGAAGCTCGGCGGGCGTATTCCCCGGGGCGTTCTCATGGTGGGCAGTCCGGGCACCGGCAAGACGCTGCTGGCGCGCGCCATTGCCGGCGAAGCCAAGGTGCCGTTCTTCTCCATCTCCGGGTCGGACTTCGTGGAGATGTTCGTGGGCGTGGGCGCGGCACGCGTGCGAGACATGTTCGAGCAGGCCAAGAAGCACGCGCCTTGCATCGTGTTCATTGACGAAATCGATGCGGTGGGCCGGCAACGCGGCGCGGGCTTGGGCGGTGGCAACGATGAGCGCGAACAGACCCTCAACCAGCTGCTGGTGGAAATGGATGGCTTCGAGGCCAGCTCGGGTGTGATCGTCATCGCCGCCACCAACCGCCCCGACGTGCTGGACCCCGCCTTGTTGCGCCCGGGTCGTTTCGACCGCCAGGTGGTGGTTCCCTTGCCGGATATCCGCGGCCGGGAACAGATTCTCATGGTTCACATGCGCAAGGTTCCCGTTGCTCCCGACGTGCGCCCCGATTTGCTGGCACGGGGCACGCCAGGCTTTTCGGGCGCCGACCTAGCCAATCTCGTGAACGAGGCGGCGCTGTTCGCTGCCCGAGGCAGCAAGCGGCTGGTGGACATGGACGATTTCGAGCGCGCGAAGGACAAGATCATGATGGGCGCAGAGCGCAAGTCCATGGTCATGCCCGAGCACGAACGGCGCAATACCGCGTATCACGAATCCGGTCATGCAGTGGTGGCCAAGCTGCTTCCACGCACCGATCCCGTTCACAAGGTGACCATCATCCCGCGCGGCCGTGCTCTGGGCGTCACCATGCAGCTTCCCCAGGAAGACCGCTACAGCATGGAGCGTGAAACCATTCTGCAGAACATCTCCGTGTTGTTCGGTGGGCGTATTGCCGAAGAAGTGTTCATGGAGCAGATGACCACGGGGGCCTCCAACGATTTCCAGCGCGCCACTGACCTGGCGCGGCGCATGGTCACGGAATGGGGCATGTCCGACAACCTGGGGCCCATGGTGTACGGCGAGAACGAGGGCGAGGTTTTCCTCGGCCGCTCCATCACCACCCACAAGAACGTGTCCGAGGCCACCATGCAGAAGGTGGACGCGGAGATCCGTCGAATCATCGACACTCAGTACGCGCTCGCGCGTCGCCTGCTTGAGGAACATCGCGACAAGGTCGAGGCGATGAGTGCCGCCTTGCTGGAGTGGGAGACCATCGACGCCGATCAGGTCAACGACATCATGGCGGGCAAGCCCCCGCGCCCGCCCAGACCTGCGGCGCCTCCGTCGACCAAGCCGCCTTCCGAAGACAACACGCCCACCCCTGCGCCCACCACGCAGCCGGCTCAGGGAACCTGAACGCCTACGGGTAACTGCAACGGAGTGAGTGGTCCGCGTCGTTGACGCGATTCCGTAATACCGTGAGCCAAGTGCTGCAAGCGGGTCGTTTCAGTCTGCGCCTCCACCTCCCGCTGGTGATGGGCATCGTCAACGTCACGCCGGACTCCTTTTCTGATGGCGGTGAATACTCCGGTGTGGAGGAAGCCGTGGAGCATGCTAGGCGTTTGGTGGAGCAGGGCGCGGACATCCTGGATGTGGGTGGAGAGTCCACCCGGCCCGGGGCCATGGCAGTGAGTGCGCAGCAAGAGTTGGACCGGGTGATGCCCGTGGTGGAGGCTCTCGCTAGCGGTGATGTCCCCGTGTCGGTGGACACCAGCAAGCCCGAGGTGATGCGCGCTGCCCTGGCAGCTGGCGCGTCGATGATCAACGACGTGCGAGGCTTGCGCTCCCCTGGCGCGATCGACGCAGTGGCGGCATCGCGAGCCGCTGTCTGCGTCATGCACATGCAGGGCGATCCGAGCACCATGCAACTCTCACCCGGCTATGAGGACGTAGTGGTGGAGGTGGGCCGCTTTCTGAGGGAGCGCATTGCCGCCTGCGAGGCCGCGGGTATTGGCCACAGCCGCATTCTGGGCGACCCGGGATTCGGGTTCGGCAAGACTGCCGAGCACAACCTTGCATTGCTGCGCCGCCTGCGGGAACTGCGATCCTTCGCAGGGGTGCCGCTGTTGGCGGGCTTGTCGCGCAAGTCTCTGCTGGGCACCCTTACCGGGCGAGGCGTGGCAGAGCGGGTCCACGCCAGTGTGGGAGCAGCCCTGACAGCCGTCGCTATGGGCGCGGCCGTGGTGCGGGTGCATGATGTGGCCGCAACGCGGGATGCACTGGCGGTATGGAAAGCAGTGCAGGAAGAACATCCTTCGCATGAAAGGCTTTGCTAATGACACCCAGGCGCTATTTCGGCACCGACGGTGTCCGGGGGAAAGTCGGCGAGGCGCCCATCACGCCAGACTGGGTGTTGCGACTGGGTAATGCGGCGGGGCGGGTGCTTGCCAGTGGTGCACCGGCTGGCACCAATGCAGCCGTGCTCATCGGCAAGGACACCCGCATATCCGGCTACCTTCTGGAGTCGGCGCTCGAAGCTGGTCTGGCAGCTGCGGGCATTGATGTGCTGCTGGCTGGCCCCATGCCCACGCCAGCCATTGCCTACCTCACCCGTGCACTGCGTCTGGCAGCCGGTATCGTCATCAGTGCGTCCCACAATCCTTTTGACGATAACGGGATCAAGTTTTTCGGGCCTGATGGGTACAAGCTGGCTGACGAAGTCGAGTCCGCCATCGAAGCCCAGCTGGATGGGCCGGTGGTGTGCCAGCCGGCGGCGCGCCTGGGTAAGGCTCGCAGAATCAACGACGCGGCAGGGCGCTACATTGAGTTTTGCAAAAGTACTTTTCCGGCCGAGCGCGATCTTCGCGGACTTCGGGTGGTCGTGGACTGCGCAAACGGTGCTGCGTACCACGTAGCTGGGCCTGTATTGCACGAACTCGGCGCCGAGGTCCAGGCGATTGCCGCTCAGCCAGACGGAGTGAACATCAATGACCGCTGCGGCGCGACCTACCCGGCGTTGTTAGCCCGGGAGGTACCGGCCCGTGGCGCTGACCTTGGCA
Organism: Rhodocyclaceae bacterium; assembly: GCA_020248405.1. Classification (GTDB taxonomy): domain Bacteria; phylum Pseudomonadota; class Gammaproteobacteria; order Burkholderiales. The sequence continues at coordinate 10,358 of JADCHQ010000030.1, forward strand.
GCGCCCTAGACGGCGATGCCGATCGGCTGATCATGGTCGACGAGAATGGCAGGCTTTACGATGGCGATCAGTTGCTGTACGTCATCGCTCGCCATAGGCTTGCCGAAGGTCGGCTCGGTGGTGGTGTGGTGGGGACACTCATGACCAATTTCGGCCTTGAGCGGTCGTTTAAGGATCTGGGTGTGCCGTTCGCTCGCGCCGCCGTGGGTGACCGACATGTACTCGAGTTGCTGCGCCGACGCGGCTGGTTGCTGGGAGGAGAGAATTCCGGCCACATCGTGTGTCTTGACCGCCACACCACCGGAGACGGCCTGGTTTCGACCCTTCAGGTGTTGCACGCGCTGCGCGCGTCCGGCCAAAGCCTTGCACAGGCTTGTGAGGACCTCCAGTTGCTGCCCCAGGTGATGGTGAACGTCCCCATTTCCCGCGGCGGCTTTGAGTGGGGTGTTCATGGAAACGTGGCCCGCGCGGTGGCCGAGGCTGAGCGTAGCCTCGCTGGTCGTGGACGGGTTCTGTTGCGCGCCTCCGGGACTGAGCCTGTGGTGAGGGTCATGGTGGAGGGGGAAACCGACGCCGAAGTGCGCGCTCTGGCCGACTTTCTTGCCAGCGAGGTACGGGTTGCCGCTGGATAATCGCCGCGCCCGGGCTTAGCGGGCCCCGAGTTGTGCCGTGAGAGCCTGCAATCAACCTGTCACATAGCGTCGCTAGACTCCTGTGGCTCGTTTAAGTGTCGCCTTTCCTCGAGGAGGATTTTCATGGTCCGTTTTCCCTGTCTGTCGCGGGCAGTTCCGTCCGCTCTCGCCGTTGCCGGTATGGCGGTCGTTTGCAATGTCGCTCATGCCCAGGAAACCATCAAGATCGATGGATCGTCCACGGTTTTTCCCATCACTGAGGCCGTAGCCGAGGACTTTCAGCAGTCCAAGAAGGGCAAGATCAGGGTGACCGTGGGAATCTCCGGCACTGGTGGCGGCTTCAAAAAGTTTTGCCGCGGCGAAACCGACATGTCGAACGCCTCGAGGCCCATCCTCGCTCGCGAGATGGAGGAGTGCAAACGCGCCGGGATCCAGTACGTGGAACTGCCCGTGGCCTACGATGCGCTCACGGTGGTCATGAACCCCAAGAACGACTGGATCAAGGCTTTGACAGTCGCAGATCTCAAGAAGATGTGGGAGCCGGCAGCCCAGGGCAAGGTCACGAAGTGGAAGCAGGTGAATTCCGCCTGGCCGGATTCTTCCCTGAAGTTGTTCGGGCCTGGGGCTGATTCTGGCACCTTCGATTACTTCACCGAAGCCGTCAACGGCCGCGCGAAATCCAGTCGTGGCGATTTCACCGCCTCGGAAGACGACAACGTTCTGGTGCAGGGTATCGCGCGGGACGTGAACGGCTTGGGATATTTCGGTTACGCGTACTACTACGAAAACCGCGACAAGCTGAAGGCTGTGCCCATCGTCAATCCGAACACCGGCAAGGCGGTTCTGCCCGGTGCGGATACGGTGATGGATGGCAGCTACCAGCCTCTTGCCCGCCCCATCTTCATCTATATCAACTCTAAGTCCCTCGACCGGCCGGAGATCAGGGAATTCGTTGAGTTCTACATGAAGAATGCCGAGGCACTGGTGTCCGAGGTGAAGTACGTGCCTTTGCCCGCCAAGGCATATGCCTACAACCTGGAGCAGGCGTCAAAGAAGGTCGTGGGCTCCAAGTTTGGCGGTGAGAATAAAGTGGGTCTCACTATCGAGCAACTGATGAAGCTGGAATCCAAGCTGTAAGCGAGGCCGCAGGTGGCGCGGGGGGGGGGCAACACCCCCCGTGCTGTCTGCCGAGCGTGGCTATGCCGCGCACGATGGTTCGCCTAGAATCGCGCGCCTTCGATCCACCATGAGCCAACCCAGGGACAGCGTAGTGGCCGACACCTATGTCAGCGATCGGCTCGTGAAGCGGCATTCACGCAATGTGAAAGAGCGCATCATCGAGAGCGTTCTGTTCCTTTGTGCGTTGTTTTCGGTCTTCGTTACGATCGGAATCGTTTGGGTCCTCGTCACCGAATCGATCCATTTCTTCGAACACGTGTCATTGTGGGATTTCCTCACCGACACCCAGTGGACGCCGCTTTTTGACGATGCCCACTACGGCATCATGGTGCTGCTGTCGGGCACGCTGGTGAGTTCCCTGGTGGCTTTGGCCGTGGCCATTCCGCTTGGCACCATCATCGCCATATATCTGTCCGAGTTTGCCCCGTTTTCCGTTCGCGAGGTGGCCAAGCCTTTCCTTGAGCTGCTGGGCGGCGTACCCACGGTGGTATACGGCTACTTCGCGCTGCTCTACGTCACCCCGGCCTTGCAGTTCTTCATGCCTGAATTGCCCGGCTTCAATCTTTTGTCCGCTGGGCTGGTAATGGGCGTGATGATCATTCCCTACGTCAGTTCCGTGAGTGAAGACGCCATGCGCTCGGTGCCCATGAGCATGCGGGAGGGGTCCTACGCCATGGGCGCCACGCGGTTCCAGACCGCGATTCGCGTGGTCACCCCGGCGGCGCTGTCGGGTATCGCTGCGGCTTACATCCTGGGCATATCGCGTGCCGTGGGTGAAACCATGATCCTTGCGGTGGCTGCTGGCATGCAGCCCAACCTCACCTGGAATCCTCTCGAACCTGCCGCCACCATCACGGCGTTCATAGTGCAGGTGGCGCTTGGTGATCTGCCCCACGGCTCGGTCGGTTACCAGACCATTTTCGCAGCCGGCCTTACGTTGATGATCATCACGTTGATGTTCAACATCCTTGGGCATGTGCTCAAGCGCCGTTTCCGGCAGGCGTACTGACATGCTCAAGCAAGACCTTCAGGAAATTCGCGACCTCATCCAGCGCCACAAGCGCTGGGATTTGTTCTTCGCCACGGTCGGTGTGCTGGCGTTGATGGTAGGGGTGCTTACTTTCATGGTGCTCTTCCTGGGCATGGTGATGGACGGCCTGCCCCGCATCCGTCTGGAGTTTTTCACGAATTTTCCCTCCCGGCGCGCAGAGCACGCCGGCATCCTGTCTGCTTGGGTCGGCACCACCCTGGTCATGCTGGTGACTGCCGTGGCGGCCATCCCCGTGGGCGTGGCGGCGGCTGTGTACCTGGAAGAGTACGCGCCGCGGAACTGGATTACGGATGTGATCGAAATCAACATCACGAACCTTGCGGGCGTGCCTTCCATTGTGTACGGCTTGCTGGCCCTCGGGCTGTTCGTCTACACCTTCGGATTCGGGCAGAGCATTCTGTCGGCCGGATTGACGCTCGCCCTGCTCATCCTGCCTGTGGTGGTGGTGGCCACGCGCGAATCAATCCGCGCCATTCCCGGGGCGATCCGCGAGGGTGCATATGCCCTGGGTGCTACCAAGTGGCAGACCACGGCTGACCACATCCTCCCGTATTCGGCGCCGGGCATCATGACCGGGATCATCATCGGCATGGCCCGTGCCATCGGCGAGACTGCGCCGGTGATCACCATAGGGGCGCTAACCTTCATCGCGTTCTTGCCGCCGGCTCCCGTCAAAGCCGAGGCGCCATTTCTGAGCTTCGAGTGGCTGTTCTCGGGTTTCACCGTCATGCCGATCCAGATGTTCAACTGGACGTCACGGCCGGAGGCGGCGTTTCACAATAACGCAGCCGCTGCCGGGCTCGTGCTGGTGGTGATGACACTTTCCATGAACGCGCTGGCGATCTGGATTCGGTACCGCCTGCGCAAAAACATCAAGTGGTGATCCGCCTCCCATGTCAAAAGTTACCGAAGGCAGTGCCACTCAGGCCGACCTTAAACCCAAGGCCGAAGCAAAAAACCTGAATTTCCACTACGGGGAGTTTCACGCCCTGAAGGGCATCAACATGCCCATCTACGAGCGAAAAGTTACCGCGCTCATTGGCCCGTCAGGCTGCGGCAAATCTACCTACCTGCGGTGTTTTAACCGCATGCACGATCTCTACCCTGGAAATCGCTATGCGGGCGAGATCAATCTGTTTCCGGACAATACCAATCTGCTCGCCCCCCAGGTTGACCCCATCGAAGTGCGCATGCGCATCAGCATGGTTTTCCAGAAGCCCAATCCGTTCCCCAAGTCGATTTTCGAAAACGTAGCCTACGGCTTGCGGGTGCGTGGCGTTCGGTCTCTGAAGGTTCTGGATGAGAAGGTGGAGCAGGCGCTGCGTGGCGCCGCGCTGTGGGACGAAGTAAAAGACCGGCTCAAGGATCTCGCTTTCAACCTGTCGGGCGGCCAGCAGCAGCGGCTTTGCATCGCCCGCGCTCTGGCGACCGAACCCGAGATCTTGCTGTTCGATGAACCCACGTCGGCGCTGGACCCCATTGCCACTGCCAGTATCGAAGAGCTCATTGCCGACCTCAAGGACAAGGTCACCATCCTCATCGTGACCCACAACATGCAGCAGGCGGCACGGGTGTCGGATTTCACCGCCTACATGTACTTGGGCGAGATGATCGAGTTCGACGCCACCGACACCATTTTTCTCAAGCCCAAGAACAAGGCCACCGAGGACTACATCACTGGCCGGTTCGGCTGAGCTCCGCGCTGGCCAGCGCGCCCCATAGTACCCTCGAAGTCCCGGCCGGTCGAAAGTGAGCGGGTGCTCACAGCCTCTTAATCGAAGACTCTCGCTGCACGCTCTTGGGGTTTGCAGTCGCCTGTGCATACCCCGTTGCTGTATTGCGCAGCGCAGCGCCGTTGACCCCTCTCGACCGCAACGAGTAAACTCCAAAGGCTTTTGGGTAAGGGTTTTCTCCATGCGACGCAAGTTGGTGGCTGGCAACTGGAAAATGCACGGCAGCCGCCGGTCCAACGAAGACCTGTTGGGGGCGGTGCGGGAGGGTGTGCGGTCGCAGCATGCTGAGTGTGCGGTGCTTGTGCCAGCGCCATTTCTGGCCCAGGCTGAATCATTATTGTCGGGGTCCGTTGTAGCCTGGGGTGCACAGAACCTGAGCGAGCACGATGCCGGCGCCTTCACCGGCGAGGTTTCGGCTGCTATGTTGGCGGAGTTCGGTGCGCGTTATGTGATTGTCGGGCATTCCGAACGCCGGGCGCTTTTTGCCGAGTCCAGCAAGACGGTGGCTCTCAAGGCGCAGGCAGCTTGGCGCGGCGGTCTGGTTCCGGTGGTGTGCGTCGGCGAACAACTTGATGAGCGTGAGTCAGGTATTACCGAACGTGTTGTAGAAGCTCAGCTGGAGGCTGTTTTGGCTACAGCCGGGCTGGGGGAGCAGGAGTTGGTGCTGGCCTATGAGCCGGTCTGGGCCATTGGAACCGGGCGCACTGCAACGCCCGAGCAAGCCCAGGAGGTTCACGCGTTCATCCGTGCCCTGATGGCGCGCCGGCTAGGGAGTAGAGCCGCCGAGTGGAGAATCCTCTACGGTGGCAGTGTCAAGGCTGGAAACGCGCGAGCGCTGTTTTCCATGCCAGACGTGGACGGAGGACTGGTGGGCGGGGCATCGCTCCAGGCCGGTGAATTTTTGGAGATCGTGCGCGCCGCATCGGTGGCCGCTTGAGAGAGACATGCAGACCTTAATGCTGATTTTTCATGTGCTGGTGGCCGCGGTCATCATCGGGCTGGTCCTGCTGCAGCATGGCAAGGGAGCGGACATGGGTGCCGCCTTTGGCAGTGGATCGGCTGGAAGCCTGTTTGGCGCCAGCGGGTCCGCTAACTTCCTCAGCCGTACCACCGCAGTCCTGACCGCGGTCTTTTTCGCCACCAGCCTGACGCTGACCTACCTTTCCGCCCATCGAACCGAGCGGCGAAGCGCCATCCTGGGGCAACCCGTCACGCAAGAAGTGGTTCCGCCCGCCCCCGCGGACGGTTCCAAAGCTGGAGAAGTGCCAAAGTAGATTCGGGTGTGACACGGTGGCGTGCAGTTCCCGGCACGTCTTCGGCAGGGCCGATGTGGTGAAATTGGTAGACACGCTGTCTTGAGGGGGCAGTGGCGAAAGCCGTGGGAGTTCGAGTCTCCCCATCGGCACCAGGGAAACGCTAGGGCGGCATCGCGGTGCGGCGACCGTGGAGAAGAGTGTGTATTAAGAACTCACGCCAGGTTGCCGATGTAGCCCTGACAGGAAAGTTGCGGCACATTCGCGATGCTTGAAAATTACTTCCCGATTCTGCTGTTCATCCTCATCGGCCTGCTGGTGGGCGCGGTGCCCATCGCCTTGGGGGGGGGCATCACCCGCTTGCTAGGGCATCACCGGCCAGATGCCGAAAAACTCTCTCCCTACGAGTGCGGGTTCGAGGCTTTCGAAGATGCGCGCATGAAGTTCGACGTGCGCTATTACCTCGTGGCCATCCTGTTCATTCTCTTCGACCTCGAGATCGCGTTCCTCTTCCCTTGGGCCGTGGTGTTGCGTGACATCGGTGATTTCGGTTTCATGGCCATGGTGGTATTCCTGGCGATTCTCGTGGTGGGCTTCGTGTACGAATGGAAGAAGGGGGCGCTCGACTGGGAGTGAGCGAAACGCCAGGCCCGGTTCTCCGGTCCAACCGCGTGTCCGATCCGCGCTCCGCAAGGGTATAGACCATGGGTATCGAAGGCGAACTGCAAAAGGGCTTCGTCACCGCGAGGCTGGACGATCTCATCAACTGGACGCGCACCGGCTCGCTTTGGCCCATGACCTTCGGGTTGGCCTGCTGTGCCGTGGAGATGATGCATGCGGGAGCGTCCCGCTACGACCTCGATCGTTTTGGCATCGTCTTTCGGCCCAGCCCGCGCCAGTCTGACGTGATGCTGGTGGCGGGCACCCTCTGCAACAAGATGGCCCCCGCGCTGCGCAAGGTCTACGACCAGATGGCAGAGCCGCGTTGGGTAATCTCCATGGGTTCGTGCGCCAACGGCGGGGGTTACTACCACTACTCCTACTCGGTGGTGCGTGGCTGTGACCGCATCGTGCCGGTGGATGTGTACGTTCCGGGCTGCCCGCCCACCGCCGAGGCGCTGCTCTACGGGATCATCCAGTTGCAAAACAAGATTCGCCGCAACAACACCATCGCGCGCTGAAGCGGCCTTGACCCAGATGTCCGAACACGTTCTCCCCGCCGCGGCGCGCCTTCTCGGCGATGCCGTGCTGCGAAGCGAGGCTGTCCGCGGCGAGCTGACCCTCGTCATCCGTGCCGAGGCATGGCTTGAATCGGCAGCCCTGCTGCGCGATCACGCCGAACTGCGGTTCGAGCAGCTCATCGACTTGTGCGGGGTGGATTACGGCAATCACGCTGGCGCCCACGAAGGTCCGCGCTTCGCGGTGGTTGCGCACCTGCTGTCCGTAAGCCGCAACGAACGGCTGCGGGTGCGCGTGTTCTCGGAAGATCCCGACTATCCGTTGGTGGATTCGGTGGTTGACATATGGGCCTCGGCCAACTGGTTCGAGCGCGAGGCCTTCGACATGGTCGGCATCGTCTTCAGGGGTCACCCAGACCTGCGCCGCTTGCTTACCGATTACGGCTTCATCGGGCATCCGCTGCGCAAGGATTTCCCCGTCTCCGGGCATGTGGAGATGCGCTACGACCCGGAGCAGCAGCGCGTCATTTACCAGCCGGTCACCATCGAGCCGCGCGAAATCGTGCCTCGGGTGGTGCGCGAACCCCACTACGGCGACGTGGAGTAGAGCATGGCCGAGATCCGTAACTTCACCATGAACTTCGGCCCGCAGCACCCAGCGGCCCACGGCGTATTGCGGCTGGTGCTGGAGCTGGACGGCGAGGTGATCGAGCGGGCCGACCCGCACATCGGACTGCTGCACCGGGGCACGGAGAAGCTTGCCGAGCAACGGACCTTCATCCAGAGCGTGCCCTACATGGATCGGCTCGACTACGTGTCCATGATGTGTAACGAGCACGCCTACGTGATGGCCATTGAAAAGCTGCTGGGCATAGAGGTGCCGCCCCGCGCCCGCTACATCCGGGTGATGTTCGACGAGATCACCAGGGTTCTCAACCACCTGCTGTGGCTCGGCGCCCACGGGCTGGACATCGGCGCCATGACGGTGTTCCTGTATTGCTTTCGCGAGCGTGAAGACCTGATGGACTGCTACGAAGCGGTCTCGGGCGCGCGCATGCACGCCGCCTACTACAGGCCGGGTGGCGTGTATCGCGATCTGCCCGATCGTATGCCCCAGTACCAGGAGTCGCGCCTGCGCTCCGCCCAGGACGTGAAGACGCTCAATGAAACCCGTCAGGGCTCGCTGCTGGATTTCATTCAAGCCTTCACCGAGCGCTTCCCCGGCCTGGTGGACGAGTACGAAACGCTGCTCACCGACAACCGTATCTGGAAGCAGCGCACCGTGGGCATTGGCGTGGTCTCTCCCGAGCGCGCCCTGCAACTGGGCTTCACGGGCCCCATGTTGCGCGGTTCGGGGTTTGCGTGGGACCTGCGCAAGAAGCAGCCCTACGAGGTATACGGCCAGGTGGACTTCGATATTCCGGTGGGCGTCAACGGCGACTGCTACGACCGCTACCTGGTGCGCATCGAGGAAATGCGCCAGTCGAACCGCATCATTCGTCAGTGCGTGGACTGGCTGCGCGCCAATCCCGGTCCGGTGATCGCCGACGACCACAAGGTGGCGCCGCCATCGCGGGTGGCCATGAAGTCCAACATGGAAGAACTCATCCACCACTTCAAGCTGTTCACCGAGGGGTTGCACGTCCCCGAGGGCGAGTGCTATTGCGCGGTGGAGGCGCCCAAGGGCGAATTCGGCATCTACCTGGTCTCAGACGGCGCCAACAAGCCCTACCGCCTCAAGATCCGCGCGCCGGGATTCCCCCATCTGGCGGCCATGGACGAAATGGCGCGTGGCCACATGATCGCCGATGCCGTGGCCATCATCGGCACCATGGACGTTGTGTTCGGGGAGATCGACCGCTGATGTTGTCCGAAGACGCCCGCCGCCGCATCGACCGCGAGCTCGGCAAGTATCCCGCCGACCAGCGCCAGTCTGCCGTCATGTCGGCCCTGACCATCGTCCAGGACGAACACGGCCACCTCAGCAGCGCGCTGATGGATGCGGTGGCCGGCTACCTGGGCATGGCGCCCGTGGCCGTGTACGAGGTGGCCACGTTCTACAACATGTACGATCTGCGGCCGGCGGGGCGGCACAAGTTGTGTCTGTGCACCAACCTGCCCTGCGCCCTGTCCGGCGCCCTGGAGGCAGCCGAGCACCTCAAGGCAAGACTGGGCCTCGGCTGGGGTGAGACCACTGCCGACGGCCGCTTCTCCCTGAAGGAGGGCGAGTGCCTCGGCGCCTGCGGGGATGCGCCGGTGCTGCTGCACAACAACAAGCGCATGCTGGCCGGCATGACCCCGGGGCGTATCGACGCCTTGCTCGAGGAGCTCTCCAAGTGATGCCCACCTCCCGCCCGCCCTTTGCGGCGGATGCCTACGGCCCCGACGCCATCATCCTCAAGGGCCTGGACGGCACCAACTGGCGGCTCAAGGATTACGAATCCCGCGGCGGCTACCAGGCCCTGCGGCGCATCCTCACCGAGAAGATCACGCCCGCCGCCGTGATCGACGAGCTCAAGAAGGGCGTGCTGCGTGGCCGAGGCGGGGCGGGTTTCCCCACCGGCCTCAAGTGGAGCTTCATGCCCAAGAACTACACCGGCCAGCGCTACCTGGTGTGTAATTCCGACGAGGGCGAGCCCGGTACCTTCAAAGACCGGGACATCCTGCGCTACAACCCCCATATCGTCATCGAAGGCATGGCCATCGGCGCTTACGCCATGGGCATTTCCGTGGGCTACAACTATATCCACGGCGAGATCTGGGAATGCTACGAGCGCTTCGAGGAAGCCCTCGATGAGGCCCGCACGGCCGGCTACCTGGGCTCGAACATCCTCGGCAGCGGTTTCGACTTCCAGCTGCATGCCCACCACGGCTGGGGCGCCTACATCTGTGGCGAGGAGACCGCGCTGCTCGAATCCCTCGAGGGCAAGAAAGGGCAACCGCGCTTCAAGCCTCCCTTCCCGGCGAGCTTCGGCCTGTACGGCAAGCCTACCACCATCAACAACACCGAAACCTTTGCCGCCGTTCCCTGGATCATCAACCACGGCGGCGACGCCTACCTGGCATTGGGCAAGCCCAACAACGGTGGCACCAAGATTTTCTCCGTGTCCGGCGACGTGGAGCGGCCCGGCAACTACGAGGTGCGCATGGGCACGCCCTTCGCCACGCTGCTCGAGATGGCCGGCGGCATGCGCGGCGGGCGCCAGCTCAAGGCGGTCATTCCCGGAGGCTCCTCCATGCCCGTGCTCCCCGCCCAGGTCATGATGGCCACCGACATGGATTACGACTCCATCGCCAAGGCGGGGTCGATGCTCGGCTCGGGCGCGGTGATCGTCATGGATGAAACCCGCTGCATGGTGCGCTGCCTGGAGCGGCTTTCCTATTTCTACTATGAAGAATCCTGCGGCCAGTGCACGCCCTGCCGGGAGGGCACAGGATGGCTCTACCGCATGGTCCATCGCATCGAGCACGGCCAGGGCCGCCCGGAAGACCTCGATCTGCTCAACGCCGTGGCAGACAACATCCAGGGCCGCACCATCTGCGCGCTGGGCGACGCTGCCGCCATGCCGGTGCGTGCCTTCATCAAGCACTTCCGCGACGAGTTCCAATACCACATCGACCACCGCCGCTGCCAGGTGAACGGCGCGCCGCTGGCCGAGGCGGCGTGAGCGCGGTAGCCATGGTGGACACCAAGATGATCAACCTCGAAGTGGACGGTCAACCCGTGGCCGTGCCCGAGGGCTCCATGGTCATGGCTGCCACCCGCGCCCTCGGCGTGTACGTGCCGCATTTCTGCTGGCATCGCAAGCTCTCCATCGCCGCCAACTGCCGCATGTGCCTGGTACAGGTGGAAAAAGCGCCCAAGCCGCTGCCGGCCTGCGCCACCCCCGCCACGGAGGGCATGAAGGTCTGGACCCGCTCCGACCAGGCCGTGAAGGCGCAGAAGGGAGTGATGGAGTTCCTGCTCATCAACCATCCTCTGGATTGCCCCATCTGCGACCAGGGCGGCGAATGCCAATTGCAGGACCTCGCCGTGGGCTACGGCGGCTCGGCCTCCCGCTACCGGGAAGTCAAGCGCGTGGTGCCCAGCAAGGACATCGGTCCGCTGGTGGCGGCCGAGGAGATGTCGCGCTGCATCCACTGCACGCGCTGCGTGCGCTTCGGCCAGGAAATCGCGGGCGTCATGGAACTGGGCATGGCCGGACGCGGCGAGCACTCCGAGATTCTCGCCTTCGTGGGCCGCGGCGTCGATTCCGAACTGTCGGGCAACATGGTGGATCTGTGCCCCGTGGGCGCGCTCACCTCCCGGCCGTTCCGATACTCCGCCCGCACCTGGGAACTGGCCCGCCGCCGCAGCGTAAGCCCGCACTGCGGCCTGGGCGCCAACCTGGTGGTGCAGGTCAAGGGCAACCGTGTCATGCGTGTGCTTCCGGCAGACAACGAGGCGGTGAACGAGTGCTGGTTGTCGGACAAGGACCGCTATTCCTATGAGGCGCTGAACGGCACCGACCGCTTGACCCGCCCGCTGGTGCGCCGCGACGGCGCCTGGGTCGAAACCGACTGGCAGAGCGCGCTGGAGGCGGTGGTGCAGGGCCTTGGCGCCATGCGCGCCGAAGGTTCCGCCGCCCGCATCGGCATTCTCGCGAGCCCCCATTCCACGCTGGAAGAACTGCACCTTGCGGCGCGCCTGGCCGCCGGCCTTGGCACGCCGCACGTAGACTTCCGCCTGCGGCGCACCGATGCCGCCCTGGACGGCGGGCGTCGCGGCGCACCCTGGCTGGGCATGCCAGTGGCCGCGCTCAACCACCTGAAGGGCGTGCTGGTGGTGGGCTCCAACCTGCGCAAGGACCACCCGCTGCTTGCCCAGCGCCTGCGGCAGGCGGCCAAGGCGGGCGCCCGCGTGAGCCTGCTCACCAGTTTTGCCGATGATCCGCTCATCGCCGGCGCGGTGGTGGACACCGCCCGGCCCTCGGCCTTGCCGCGCCGGCTTGCCGCGGTGCTCGCGGCGGTGCTGCGCGTGAAGGGGCTCATGCCCGAACCGGCCGTGGCCACGCTGCTTCACGGGGTTGTCCCCAGCGCGAACGATGAGGCGCTGGCGCGCCGCTTGTGCGACAGCGCGGGCGATAGCGCCGTCTTCCTCGGCAATGCCGCCCAGCATCATCCCAGCGCCGCCCTGCTCGATGGCCTTGGCCAGGCGCTGGCCCGTGCCCTGGGCGCCCGCTACGGTTTCCTGGGCGAGGCTGCCAACAGCGTGGGCGGTTACCTGGCTGGCGCTGTGCCTGCGCCGGCCGGCCTCGACGCCGCCGCCATGATGGCCCAGCCGCGCGAGGCGTATGTGCTGTTGCACGCCGAGCCTGAACTGGACATGGCCGATGGTCACGCCGCACTTGCGGCGCTGCGCGCCGCGCGTTTCGTGGTGGCGCTGTCGCCCTTCGCCCATCGCGCCACCGAGTACGCCCACGTGATCCTGCCTGTAGCCCCCTTCACCGAGACGGCCGGCACTTTCGTCAATACCGAGGGCCGCGCGCAGTCCTTCAAGGGCGTGGTGGCGCCACTGGGCGAAACCCGGCCCGCCTGGAAAGTGCTGCGCGTGCTGGGCAATCTCCTGGGCCTTGAAGGTTTCCAATTCGACTCCGCCGAACAGGTCCGCGACGCGGTGCTGGGCGCGGGCGTCACCGACCTGTCCGCCAGGCTCGATAACACCCTGGCCGCCGGTCCGGACGGCACGCTGCCCGATGCCCTTGGCGGCCTCGAGCGCGTGGGTGACGTGCCCATACACTTCGCCGACCCGTTGGTGCGCCGTGCGCCGGCCCTGCAGCACACGGCCGACGGGGCCGTTCCCACCGCCGCCATGCACGCCAGCACGCTTGCCGATCTGGGCCTCGATCCGGGCGCCGCGGTCAAGGTGCGCCAGGGCGATGCCGCCGCCGTCCTGTATGCCGCCCGTGACGACCGCCTGGCGCCCGGGTGCGTGCGTCTGCCCGCTGGCCATCCCCTCACCGCCACGCTCGGCCCGCTGGGCGGATCGCTGGAACTGGCCCGCGCTGCCGAGCCGGCCCGCGCCAGCGCCTGAGCCCCGCCATGGATTTCTTCCAGCAACTGCTCGGCCCGGCGTGGCCCCTGGTGTGGACCACGCTCAAGATCGTGGCCATCGTGCTGCCCATCATGGGTGCGGTGGCCTATCTCACCCTGGCCGAACGCAAGGTGATCGGCTACATCCAGGTGCGGATCGGGCCGAACCGCGTGGGGCCGCGCGGACTGCTGCAACCCATCGCCGACGCGCTGAAGCTGCTCACCAAGGAAATCATCATCCCGGCGGGCGCGAACCGCTTCCTGTTCCTGCTGGCGCCCGTGATCTCCATCATGGCAGCCCTGGCGGCCTGGGCGGTGATCCCCTTCGACGCCCACCTGGTTCTGGCGGACGTGAACGCGGGGCTTCTCTACGTGCTGGCCATCACCTCCATGGGCGTGTATGGGGTCATCATCGCCGGCTGGGCCTCCAATTCCAAGTACGCCTTCCTCGGCGGCCTGCGCTCCGCGGCCCAGATCGTGGCCTACGAAATTGCCATGGGCTTTGCGCTGGTGGGCGTGCTGATGATGTCTAACAGCCTCAATCTCGGCGACATCGTGCGCGCCCAGGAGGGCAGGGCAGGGCTGCTGTCCTGGAACTGGATCCCGCTTTTTCCCATGTTCGTGGTGTACGTGATTTCCGCGGTGGCCGAGACCAACCGCGCACCCTTCGACGTGGCCGAGGGCGAATCCGAGATCGTGGCAGGCTTCCACGTGGAGTACTCGGGTATGGCCTTCGCCATTTTCTTCCTGGCCGAGTACGCCAACATGATCCTGGTGTCCACGCTGGCGGCGATCATGTTCCTCGGCGGGTGGCTATCGCCCGTTCCCGGCCTGCCCGGCGGGGTCCACTGGCTGCTGCTCAAGGTGGTGTTCGGGCTGTTTTTCTTCCTGTGGTTCCGCGCCACCTTCCCGCGCTACCGCTACGACCAAATTATGCGTCTGGGCTGGAAGGTGTTCATCCCAGTTACGCTGGTATGGCTGCTGGTGGTGGGCGTGTGGATGCGTACGCCGCTGTGGCTGTGGAACTGAGGCCCATACCGTGAACGCGATCCGCGAGTTCTTCCGCACCTTCCTGCTCTTCGAACTGCTGCGCGGCATGGCGCTCACCGGCCGGCATCTGTTCGCGCGCAAGATCACCATCCAGTACCCCGACGAAAAAACGCCCCAGAGCCCGCGCTTTCGCGGCCTGCACGCCCTGCGCCGTTATCCCAATGGCGAGGAGCGCTGCATCGCCTGCAAGCTGTGCGAGGCGGTGTGCCCGGCGCTTGCCATCACCATCGAATCGGAGCAGCGCACCGACGGCACCCGTCGCACCACGCGCTACGAAATCGACCTCACCAAATGCATTTTCTGCGGTTTCTGCGAGGAGTCCTGCCCGGTGGACAGCATCGTCGAGACGCGCCTGTTCGAATACCACGGTGAGCGCCGCGGTGATCTGGTCTACACCAAAGAGATGCTTCTGGCCATCGGCGACCGCTACGAGCGCCAGATCGCCTCGGATCGTGCCGCGGATGCCGCCTATCGCTAGCCGGGCCGCGAGCGGCCCGCGGCGCCTGCGCGGGGGCCGTCGCCCGAACCCATCCCACCCCACCCCATGAGCTTCCAGACCGCCATCTTCTACGCCTTCGCGGCCATCCTGCTGTTCGCCGCCCTGCGCGTCATCACGGCCCGCAATCCAGTGCATTCCGCGCTGTTCCTGGTGCTGGCCTTCGTCACCGCGGCAGGCTTGTGGATGCTGCTGGAGGCCGAGTTCCTCGCCATCGTGCTGGTGCTGGTATACGTGGGCGCTGTGATGGTGTTGTTCCTGTTCGTGGTGATGATGCTCGACATCAACCTCGACCGGCTGCGGGAAGGCTACTGGGACTACCTGGTGCCCGCTCTCGTGGTGGCGGGGGTCATGGTGCTGGAGATGGCCACCATCCTGCTGGGCCGCTACTTTTCGCTGGAGGGCATGCCCCGGCCCTCGCCCCGGCCCGCGGACTACAGCAACACCCGGGAACTGGGCCGCCTGGTGTACACCGAGTACGTCTATCCCTTCGAAGTGGCGGCGGTGCTGCTGCTGGTGGCTATCGTGGCCGCCATTGCCCTGACGCTGCGTGCCCGCAAGGACAGCAAGTTCCAGGATCCCGCGCGCCAGGTGAAGGTGAAGCGCGCCGATCGCGTGCGGCTGGTGTCCATGCCGGCCGAGAAACCCGCCGGCGGCGGCAAGGAAGGGTGACCATGGTGCCCTTGTCCCATTACCTGGTCCTGGGGGCGCTGCTGTTCGCCATCGCCGTGGTGGGCATCTTCCTGAATCGCAAGAACGTCATCATCCTGCTCATGGCCATCGAGCTCATGCTGCTGGCGGTGAACCTGAATTTCATCGCCTTCTCCCACTTCCTGGGCGACTATGCCGGCCAGGTGTTCGTGTTCTTCATCCTCACCGTGGCCGCGGCCGAGTCCGCCATCGGGCTGGCCATCCTGGTGGTGCTGTTCCGCAACCTGCGCACCATCAACGTGGACGACATCCAGGGCTTGAAGGGTTGACCCCATGAAAAGCCTTTGTCTGCTGGTTGTCCTGGCGCCCCTGGCCGGCGCGCTCCTGGCCGGGCTGCTGGGCCGCGTCGTGGGCCGCCGTGGCGCCCATGTGGCCACCATCCTCGGTGTGCTGGTGTCCCTCATCGGGGCGGTGCTGGTGTTCCAGCAGGTGGCTGCCGGGCAGACTTTCAATGGCGCGGTGTACACCTGGATGGTGTCGGGCGATCTCAGGCTCGAAGTGGGTTTTCTCATCGACGCGCTCACCGCCACCATGATGCTAGTGGTCACTTCTGTGTCGCTGATGGTACACATCTACACCATCGGCTACATGCGCGATGACCCGGGCTATCAGCGCTTCTTCAGCTACATTTCGTTGTTCACCTTCGCCATGCTCATGCTGGTCATGAGCAACAACTTCCTGCAGCTGTTTTTTGGCTGGGAGGCGGTGGGGCTGGTGTCCTATCTGCTGATCGGCTTCTGGTACACGCGGCCCACGGCCATCTACGCCAACCTCAAGGCCTTCCTGGTGAACCGGGTGGGGGATTTCGGCTTCCTGCTGGGCATCGGCCTGGTGCTTGCGCATTTCGGCTCCCTCGACTACGCCGCCGTGTTCGCGGCCGCGCCCGCCAAGGCAGGTGAAACCATCACCCTGTGGGGCGATGCGCCCTGGTCGCTCATCACAGTCACCTGCATCCTGCTGTTCGTGGGCGCCATGGGCAAATCGGCGCAGTTCCCCTTGCACGTGTGGCTGCCCGACTCCATGGAAGGCCCCACGCCCATCTCGGCACTGATTCACGCGGCGACCATGGTGACGGCGGGCATCTTCATGGTGGCGCGCATGTCGCCGCTGTTCGAGCTCTCCGACACGGCGCTGTCGGTGGTTCTGGTCACCGGTGCCATCACGGCGCTGTTCATGGGCCTGCTGGGCATGGTCCAACACGACATCAAGCGCGTGGTGGCCTACTCCACGCTGTCGCAGCTCGGCTATATGACGGTGGCACTGGGCGTGTCGGCCTATTCCGTGGCCATCTTCCACCTCATGACCCACGCCTTCTTCAAGGCTCTGCTGTTTCTGGCGGCCGGCTCGGTGATCATGGGTATGCATCACGACCAGGACATCCGCCACATGGGCGGCTTGCGCCGCTGGATGCCGGTCACCTGGATCACTTCGCTGGCGGGATCGCTGGCGCTCATCGGCACGCCTTTCCTGTCGGGCTTCTACTCCAAGGACAGCATCATCGAGGCGGTGCACGCCTCGCACCTTCCTGGCGCCGGCTTTGCGGTCTTTGCGGTGACGGCCGGTGTGTTCATCACCGCCTTCTATTCCTTCCGCATGTATTTCTTGGTGTTCCACGGCAAGGAGCGCTTCGATACCGCTGCCACCCACGATCACCACCATGGCCACGATCACCACGGGCACCACGGCGGCCCGCCGCACGAGTCGCCGTGGGTGGTGACGCTGCCGCTGGTGCTGCTGGCGATCCCGTCGCTGGCGATCGGGTTCGTTGCCGTCGGCCCCATGCTGCATGGCGACTTCCTCGCCGGGGCCATCCACGTGGATGCTCGACACGGTGCCATGGCGGAACTGACAGAGCACTTCCACGGCGCCCTCGCCATGGGTCTGCACGCCTTCGCCACGCTGCCTTTCTGGCTTGCCGCGGCGGGCGTGGCGCTCGCATGGTTGCTGTACCTGGTGAAACCGGCAATTCCCGCCGCCATTGCCGCCCGCGCAGGCGTCTTGTACCGGCTGCTGCTCAACAAGTACTACCTGGACGAGATCTACGCCTTCGTGTTCGCAGGCGGCGCGCGCGCCCTGGGCCGCGGGCTGTGGCGGGTGGGGGACATGGCCATCATCGACGGCGCCCTGGTGAATGGCTCGGCGCGGCTGGTGGGCTGGCTGGCGGGCGCGGCGCGCCGGGTGCAGTCGGGGCTCATCTACCACTACGCCTTCGTCATGATCATCGGCGTGTTCGCCCTGCTCACCCTGTTCTTCGTGCGGATGGCCTGAGCCCATGCCGATCCTCACCCTCGTCATCTGGGTTCCCATCTTTGCCGGCCTGGCGGTGCTCGCCACCGGGTCCGATCGCAACGCCGGCACGGCCCGCTGGCTGGCGCTGGCCGGCGCCCTCGCGGGACTGCTGGCCTGCGTGCCGCTGGTCACCGGCTTCCACGTGGCCGCCAGCGGCATGCAGTTCGCGGAAAAGGCGCTGTGGATCGAGCGCTACCGGGTTCATTACCACCTGGGCATCGACGGCATCTCCCTGCTTCTCATCCTGCTCAACGCCTTCACCACCGTGCTGGTGGTGATCGCCGGATGGAAAGTGATCGAGCAGCGCGTGGCCCAGTACATGGCGGCATTCCTGGTCATGTCGGGGCTGATGAACGGCGTGTTCGCGGCTCGCGACGCCCTGCTGTTCTTCGTGTTCTTCGAGGCAACGCTCATCCCGCTGTTCCTCGTCATCGGCGTGTGGGGCGGGCCCAACCGCGTGTACGCCGCGATCAAGTTCTTCCTCTACACCCTCATCGGCTCGCTGCTCATGCTGGTGGCGCTGCTGTACCTCTACAACGCGGCGGGCGGCAGCTTCGACCTTGAAGACCTCTATCGCACCCCGCTGTCCATGGCGGCTCAGACCGCGGTGTTCCTGGCGTTCCTGGCCGCATTCGCCGTGAAGGTGCCCATGTGGCCGGTGCACACCTGGCTGCCCGATGCCCACGTGGAGGCACCCACGGGGGGCTCCGTGGTGCTGGCAGCCATCGCGCTCAAGCTGGGCGGCTATGGCCTGTTGCGCTTCTCCCTGCCAATCGTGCCCGATGCCAGCCACGCGCTCTCGGGATTGGTGATCGGGTTGTCTCTGGTGGCTGTGGTGTACATCGGCCTGGTGGCCCTGGTGCAGGCCGACATGAAGAAACTCATCGCCTACTCCTCCATCGCCCACATGGGTTTCGTGACCCTGGGGGTGTTTCTGTTCGACCGTCTCGGCATGCAGGGCGCGATCCTGCAGATGATCTCCCACGGCTTCGTGTCCGGTGCGCTGTTCCTGTGCGTGGGGGTCCTCTATGACCGGCTGCACTCGCGCCAAATTGCCGACTACGGCGGCGTGGTGAACCGCATGCCCGTGTTCGCCGCCTTCTTCATGCTGTTCGCCATGGCTAACGCCGGCTTGCCCGGCACCAGCGGATTCGTGGGCGAGTTCATGGTGGTGCTGGCGGCCGTGAAGGTGAATTTCTGGGTCGCGGCGCTGGCGGCCACCACGCTGATCTTCGGTGCCGCCTACACCCTGTGGATGTATAAGCGCGTGATTTTCGGCGCCGTGGCCAGCCCGGCCGTGGCGGGCCTCCAGGACCTGGAGCCGCGTGAGTGGCTCTTGCTGGGCCTGCTGGCAGCCCTCACGCTATTCATGGGCTTGTATCCCGCCCCCTTCAACGCCGTGCTGGAAGCCCCGGTGAGCGAGTTGCTCGCCCAGGCGGCGCGCAGCAAGCTGCCCTGATCCCCGGAGACCGCGCGTGACCCTGTCCGCCGCCGACTACCTGGCTGTCTGGCCCGAGATCCTCGTGCTGGTGATGGTGTGCGTGATTCTAGTGGTGGACCTGTTCCTGCGCGAAT
The DNA here is from genome assembly GCA_020248405.1 of Rhodocyclaceae bacterium. Classification (GTDB taxonomy): domain Bacteria; phylum Pseudomonadota; class Gammaproteobacteria; order Burkholderiales. Next base: position 29,577 of record JADCHQ010000030.1, read on the forward strand.
CGCAGCGGGTCATCGGCTATGCCCTCGCGCTCGCCACCCTGGCCGCGGCTGCCGGGCTGATCGCTCTGTCCTCGATGCCGGGCCGCGTCGTTGCCCTGAACGGCATGTTCGTGGACGATCCCTTAGCCGACGCCCTGAAGATTGCGGTGTGCCTGGTGGCAGGTGTCGTGGTGGTTTACTCGCGCGGCTATGCCACCGCGCGCGGCTTGTTCAAGGGCGAATTCTTCTGCCTGGTGCTGTTTGCCGCTCTCGGCATGATGGTGATGATCTCCGCCAATCACCTGCTGATGCTCTACCTCGGGCTCGAGCTGTTGTCCCTGTCGCTCTACGCGCTGGTGGCACTGCAGCGCGACTCGCGCGATGCCACCGAGGCGGCCATGAAGTACTTCGTGCTGGGGGCGCTCGCTTCCGGGCTGCTGCTGTACGGCATGTCCATGATCTATGGCGCCACCGGGCAGCTCGAGATTCCAAAGGTGGCTGCCACCATCGCCGAAGGCCGCGCCAACAGCACCATCCTGATGTTCGGATTGGTGTTCCTGGTGGCGGGCGTGGGCTTCAAGCTCGGCGCCGTGCCTTTTCACATGTGGGTGCCCGATGTCTACCAAGGTGCACCCACCGCCGTGACCATGTTCATCGGCACCGCGCCGAAGCTTGCCGCTTTCGCCTTCGTCATGCGCTTGCTGGTGGAAACCCTCGGTGCGCCGGCGCTGGTGGCGGAGTGGCGCCAGATGCTCACGCTGCTCGCGGTGGCGTCGCTCGCAGTGGGCAACGTGGCTGCCATCGCCCAGACCAACCTGAAGCGCATGCTCGCCTACTCCACCATCTCCCACATGGGCTTCCTGTTGCTGGGCGTCATCGCAGCCCGTCCCGATGGCTACGGGGCTGCCATGTTCTATGCCATGGTGTATGCGATGACCGGGCTTGGCGCCTTCGGCATGATCCTGCTGCTGGCCCGCGATGGGTTCGAGGCCGACCGTTTGGAAGACTTCAAGGGCCTGAACCGTCGTAGCCCCTGGTATGCATTCCTGATGCTCCTGCTGATGTTTTCCATGGCTGGCGTGCCGCCCACCGTGGGGTTCTATGCCAAACTGGCGGTGATCGAGGCCGTGGTGCAAGCCGGGCAGGTCTGGCTTGCCATCGTGGCGGTTCTCATGTCCCTGATCGGCGCGTTCTACTACCTGCGCATGGTCAAGCTGATGTACTTCGACGAGCCCTCCGACACCGCCCCCATCTCGGCGGACATGGGTGTGCGGGTGCTGCTCTCCATCAATGGACTCGCCGCCCTGGCGGTGGGTCTGTTGCCTGGCTGGCTGATGGCCCTGTGCCAGAAGGCCATCCAGGGCTCGCTGTGAGCGACGAACCGCAGGCCAAGGACGACTTTACCGAGCACGAGCTCGCGGCCACTACCATCTATCGGGGACGGCTGCTGCAGGTGCGTGAAGATACGGTGCGTCTACCCAATGGGCAGCATGCCTTGCGTGAGTACGTGCTACACCCCGGCGCAGCGGTCATCCTGCCCTTGTTCGAGGATGGGGCGGTGCTGCTGGAGCGACAGTTCCGGTATCCCCTCAGGCGCCATTTTTACGAGTTGCCTGCCGGCAAGCTGGACTCGGGCGAGGTGCCGCTTGTTACCGCCAAGCGTGAATTGCGCGAGGAAACCGGCTACGAGGCGGAGCACTGGCAGCATCTGTGCACCCTGCATCCCTGCGTGGGCTACTCCGACGAGGCCATCGATTTGTTCCTTGCGCGGGGCCTGTCCTTCCGCGGCCACTCGCGCGACGTGGACGAGTTCCTGGAAACCCTCGTGGTTCCCCTGGACAAGGCCCTGGCCTGGGTCGGGCAGGGGCGAATCACCGAGGTCAAGACGATTCTCGGCTTGTTGTGGGCCGATCGGCTGGGCCGGGGCGAGTCGGTGGGGCCTCTGTAGCGTCGCGCCCACTCCCCTGGCCCGGCGGCACGCTATGGCGTCCCGACCCTCACTGGAGGACGCTCGCAGAGGGTGCGAGTTCACCGGGGCCGCGATCATCGGCATCGTCGATGGGGTGCGGGTGGCGAAACAGACGGCCCAGCCCGTATTCCACCCCAATGCCGGATAGCGTGGCAGCCACTTCCGGGGTTTCGATACTCTTCGCGATCAATCCCTTGGAAATGCTGCAGCCGAGATCGCACAGCGCCTTCACGAACACCGGGTCGGATTGGTTGGCCGCCAGGTCCCGGGAAACGCAGCCGTCGAGCTTAAGAAAATCCACGTCGAACCGGCGCAGATGCTGGAACGACGTGAAGCCAGAGCCGAAGTCGTCCAGGGAGAACTCGCAGCCGATCTGGCGCAGGTCCTTGATGAAGCCCTTGGTGACACTGACCTCCGTCAGCGCCGCCGACTCGCTCACCTCAAACACCAGGCGATGGCGAACGGGCCCGGCATGCTGGAGCAGGGCAAAGAGACGGCGCGTCCAGTATGGGTCGGAGATGCTCACATGGGAGAGGTTCACGAAGTGCTTGAGGGGTGAGCCTCCTGGCGCTTCGAGGCGCTTGATCAGGCTTTCCACAACCAGCAGATCGATTTGCTGGATCATTCCCAAGGACTCGGCCGGATCGAGAAACTGGCCGGGCAACAGCAGCTTGCCGTCCGGATCCCGCAAACGCGCCAGGACCTCCTGGTGCACGATCGTGCGGTCGGCAAGGCGAACCACGGGCTGTACGAAAAGCACCAGCCGGCCGTCGCGGATGGCCCCGTGCAGTTGCTTCGCCCACAGCGCGTGGAGAGTGGTCGACTTGAGCGCTTCGCCGCCCTGGCTGTACACCGCCGCGCGATTGCGGCCCAAATCCTTGGCTTGATGAAGGGCCACGTCGGTCGCTGCCAGCAGCGTCGTGGCGTCTCCGCCCTGGAACGGATACACCGCAATGCCTGCGGAGGCCGTGAGCCTGTGGGCACGGCGTTCCTGGCCGGTCTGCAGCGGGAAGTGGCGTACCCGAGACAGCAGCGCTTCCGCAACGTCCACCGCTTCGGCACGCCTGGCGCCATGCACCCGCACGGCGAAGGTATCGCCGCCGATGCGAAATACCTCGCCTCCGTTATCCAGCGCCGACTCGCGCAATACACCGCCGATGGCCTTGATGACCCGGTCCGCCTCGCGGTAACCCACAGTGTTGTTGAAGTTCCGGAAATGGTCGAGGTCGATGAAGATCACCGCGCCCGTCTCCTCCGGGCCCATGGTGTCTTCCAGCGCGCGCTGCAAGCTCAGCCGGTTGGGCAGGCCCGTGAGTGCGTCGTGCAGGGAGAGACGCTCCATGCGCTCGGTGGCACGGTGTGACTCGGTGACGTCACGAAGACTGCCGCGAATCCCGCTAACGCCGCCCCGCGCGTCGCGCAGAAGCTCGGCGCTGATGCCAACCCAGCGCTCGGTTCCATCGGCCGCGGTGAGGGCAGTGAGGCGATGCCGCACCACCCCGTATTCTCCAAGGAGGGCGAGCAAGCGGCGATTCGCCTCAGCGCCCTCCACCAGGTCGAAATCGAACAAGCTGCGGCCGATCAACGCCTGGGGCTTGGCGCCAAGCAGGGATTCGGCTGCGCCGCTGACGAAAGTCAGGCGTCCCAGGGGGTCCGCGGTCCAGATGAGGTCAAGGCAGCTCTCCACCAGCGTGCGGTAACGCTCCTCGCTCTCCACCAGAAGTTCAACGACACGAGGGTTGCGCAACAGCCCCAGGGGGGCGGCGCTGCCAGCCTCGTCCGATCGCTCCCCGCGGGCCGCGGCCGCCTCTGCCAGCGCATCCACGACCTCCCGCGCGTAACGGCGATGGCCACCCTCCGTGCGCCGTGCAACGAGCACCCCCAGGGCGTCCCACCGGCGCAGCTTGTCGATCCCCACTCCGAGGATGTCCGAAACTTCCTGGACACTGTACTCGCCGTTCGCCCGCGTCATGGTTTCTCGCAAAGAAATAAAAAGCCGGGGTTGATTCATGCCCCGCCACCGAAGGCCCCACTGCCTGAGGCGCCAATTTGTTCGGGTGAATCGCCGTACCAGGGGGCCGTGCACTGTGCAGGCTGCCCGTAACCGGAGGACTCACGGGCGGGATGGCCGGACGTCTTTTTCGAACGTCGGCGCCTGTCTAGATTCACGATGTTATGTGTAAAGCTTAGCACCGGAGCTCTGGCTGTTTCCAGCGTGGCGGGTGGTCAGGGCGGCGAGGCTTGGTCTCGGCGCGCAGGGCCCGGGCTTCTGAGGGCTGGATCAGGCGCTCGCTAACGGGGAGGCGCTCGCTTAGCCGCCGCATCGGCCCGGCCGCAGGCACTTGAAGCGCGGCAGGGCGGCCCCATATCCTTGCGCGTTTGTCCTTTGATGCGACCGAGAGATGCCATGACCACCGAAACCCTGTCCTTCCAGGCCGAAGTCCGCCAGTTGCTGGACCTGATGATTCACTCGCTGTATAGCAACAAGGAGATCTTCCTGCGCGAGCTGGTCTCCAACGCCTCCGACGCAGCCGATAAGTTGCGCTTCGAGGCCCTGGCCGACCACAAGCTGTGGGAAGACGACCCCGAGCCGCGCATCCGCGTGCGCTTCGACAAGGCGGCGCGCACCATCACCATCTCCGACAATGGCATCGGCATGTCGCGTGACGAGGTGATCCAGCACATTGGCACCATCGCCAAGTCCGGCACCCGCGAGTTCTTCGGGTCGCTCACCGGCGATCAGGCCAAGGATTCGCGGCTCATCGGTCAGTTCGGCGTGGGCTTCTACTCCTCCTTCATCGTGGCCGAGCGTGTCACGCTGGTCACACGCCGCGCCGGCCTCGGGTCCGATCAGGGGGTGCGCTGGGAATCCTCTGGCGCTGGCGAGTACACCCTCGAGCCGGTGGACAAGCCGTCGCGGGGCACCGACGTGGTCCTGCACCTGCGCGAGGGCGAGGACGAGCTGCTGGCCGGCTGGAAGCTGCGCGAGATCCTGCGGCGCTACTCCGACCACATCACCGTGCCCGTGCTCATGGAAAAGGAGAGCTGGGACGAGGCCAAGGACGCCCAGGCGAGCACTGGTGAAGAGGAGCAGGTCAACCAGGCCTCGGCCCTGTGGGCGCGAGCCAAGGCCGAGATCTCCGAGGAGCAGTACCAGGAGTTCTATCGCCACGTGGCCCATGACTTTGAGGCGCCGCTCGCCTGGGTGCACGCCAGGGTGGAGGGCCGCCAGGAGTTCAACCTGCTGCTGTACGTGCCGGCGCGCGCGCCTTTCGACCTGTGGGACCGCGAGCACCGCCACGGCGTGAAGCTCTACGTTCGCCGGGTGTTCATCATGGACGATGCCGAGCAGCTTATGCCTGCCTACCTGCGATTCGTGCGCGGCGTGATGGATACCCAGGACCTGCCGCTCAACGTCTCGCGGGAGATCCTTCAGCAGTCCCGCGATCTGGAAGCCATGCGCAGCGGCGCCGTGAAGAAGGTGCTGGGCCTGCTCGAGGACCTGGCGGAAAAGGACAAGGACAAATACGCCACCTTCTGGGGCACCTTCGGCCGGGTGCTGAAGGAGGGCGTCGGCGAGGATGCGGCCAACCGCGAGCGCATCGCCAAGCTGTTGCGCTTTGCCTCCACCCGCGGCGACGGCGACGTCCAGAACGTTTCGCTGGCCGATTATGTGGCGGCCATGAAGCCGGGACAGGATCGCATCTACTACGTCACCGCCGACAGCCACGCCGCGGCGCGCAACTCTCCCCACCTGGAGATCTTCCGGCGCAAGGGCATCGACGTGCTGCTGCTGTCCGACCGGGTGGACGAGTGGCTGGTCTCCAGCCTCACGGAGTTCGCGGGCAAGCCCTTGCAGTCGGTGGCCAAGGGCGACCTCGACCTGGGCGCGCTCGAGGACGAAGCGGAGAAGAAGGCCCGCGAAACCGAGGCCGAGCAGATGAAGGGCCTGGCGGAGCGGGTGGCCAGGGCCCTGGGCGAGCGTGTGAAGGAAGTGCGTATCACCCACCGCCTCACCGATTCGCCCGCCTGCCTGGTGGCCGATGCCCACGCCATGGGCGGCCACCTCGAGCGCCTGCTGCGCGCCGCCGGCCAGGCGGTGCCGGGTTCCAAGCCCATCCTCGAAATCAACCCCGGGCATCCGCTGGTGAAACGCCTGGACGCCGAGCCCGAGGGCGAGCGCTTCGCCGACTGGAGCCATGTGCTGTTCGACCAGGCCCTGCTGGCCGAGGGCGGCCAGCTGGAGGATCCGGCGGCCTTCGTGCGGCGGGTGAACGGGCTGATGCTCACCCTGTCCTCCGGCGCGCCGGCCGGCTGACAGGGGCAAGGCGGGCGGTTGGCGAACTCCCCCGGGGTCGGAGCGGTCTTTAGGCCTTCAGTTCACCCACCCGGGAGCGCCCTTCCATGTCTTCGCCCCAAGTCGCCACCGTCCGCGCTCCCGCGGGCGGCCTGATGGGCTGGATCGACCGCAATATCGTCGATCTCGGCCGCCAGTTGCAGTTGTCCTACCTGCCGCCGCTCATGGTGTACATGGCCGCGGGCATCTCGGGCCTGACGGGAATTGCCGGCACCTTCTTCGTCAAGGAGTACCTCGGGCTCACGCCCGCGGACCTGGCGGCCCTGGGTTTCTGGGCGGGCTTGCCCTGGGTGCTGAAGATGCCTCTGGGCCACCTGGTAGACCTGCTCTGGAAGCGCAAGAGCCTGCTCGTCTACACCGGGGCGCTGCTGCTTGCCACCAGCGTGCTCATCATGGTGGGGCTGCTCACCGACCGGGCGGCCATGGAAGCCATCATGCCGGCCAATCGCTGGTTCGTGCTCTCGGCGCTGCTGGCGCCGGTGGGCTACGTGCTGCAGGACGTGGTGGCTGACGCCATGACCGTGGAAGCGGTGCCGCGTTTCGATGACCAGGGCAAGCCGCTGGACGGAGCGGCGCTTCGCCTCGGCCACACCACCATGCAGACGCTGGGCCGGGTGGCCATCGTGGGCGGGGGCATCCTGGTTTCCATCGTCAATGTGGCGCTGTTCGCCGACGCGGCTGCGCTCCCGGAGGCGGCCAAGCTCGCCAAGTACCGCCAGATTTACACGCTGGCGCTGATCATCCCCCTGGTGTCCGTGCTTGGGGTGGTACTGGCGGGGCATTTGCACCGGCGCGAGGCGCGGCGGTTGCGTGATCGCGGCCTCTCCGCGGTGGAGGTGGACCGGGAGCTTCACGGGCACCTGGAACGCCCGCCGGTGAACTGGTGGATCCTCGGCGGCGGCCTGGCCTTCGCCGCCCTGTCCATTGCCATCGGCTCATCCAATGTGCGCTTCCGGGAGGAGATCATCTTCACCGTCTCCATGGGCATCGTGCTGTTCCTGATGCTGCGCTTGGTGCGCGAACTCGACCCCGTGGCGCGCCGCACCCTGGTGGGCACCGCCCTGGTGATCTTCGTCTTCCGAGCCATGCCCGGGCCCGGAGCGGGCGCCTCGTGGTGGATGATGGATGAGCTGCGTTTCGACGAGCCCTTCTTCAGCAAGCTTTCCCTGATCGGTTCCTCCCTGGCGCTGCTGGGCATGTTCCTGTTCCGCCGCTTCATGGCCGAGCGCTCCATCGCCTACACGGTGGGCTTCCTCACCATCGTGGGTACCATCCTGGCCCTGCCCAGCCTCGCCATGTATCACGGCTTCCACCACTGGACCGCGGCGCATACCGGCGGCGTGGTGGACGCCCGTTTCATCGCCGTCATCGACACCGCCCTCGAGTCGCCCCTGGGGCAGGTGGCCATGATCCCTATGCTGGCGTGGATCGCCAACTCGGCACCGGACCGCCTCAAGGCCACCTACTTCGCGGTCATGGCCTCCTTCACCAACCTCGCCCTGTCGCTGGCGCAACTGGGCACGAAGTACCTGAACCAGATCTGGACCGTGCAGCAGAAAACCAAGGACCAGGCCACCGGCCTGGTGAAGACGCCCGCCGACTACAGCCAGCTGGGCGATCTGCTCCTCGTCTCGCTGGTGATCGGGCTGGTGGTGCCCATGCTGGCCATCGCCTTCGTGCGCGCCACGCGCTTTCGCAGCGCCTGAGGAACCGCCGCGCCGTCTCCGTGCTCAAAACGACGCATTCCGGTCGGAATGCCTGCGTCACGTGGCGCGGCGGGGTTCATTTCGAACAGGAGGAAATCATGCTTCGCATTCTCGCGGCCGCTGCGGGCGGCGCTCTGGTGCTCGCGGCGGGTATTGCCCAGGCAGGCGAGTTCGGGGATCACTGTGCTTGGGGTCTCGCCAATGGCAAGAAGGTCAAGACCGACTGCTCCGTGAACTACACGGGGCCCGATGGCAAGACCTACTGTTTTGGCGGGGAGATGGGCAAGTGGAAGTTTGCCGCCGACCCCGAGAAGTACATTTCCGCCGCGGCCGAAACCTACAAGAAGTGAAGTCTCGCGGGCCGGCCCGGGTGCCGGCCCGTGTTCCGTGCCCGGAGCCACGGCTTCGGCAATGGTCGGTCCCACCGAATGCCGCCGTGATTGCGCGTCGTTAGAGCCCTTATTCGGGTTCGGGTTGCGGCAGACGCCGTTTCTTGTAGAGGCGGGCCGCCTCGGCCACCTGCGCGGGCGTCATGCGCTCGGCCACCAGCTTTTCCCGCAACTCGCGGGCTTTCCACCAGCCATTTGACGCAGCAAGACTCAACCACAGGTGAGCCTGCACCGGATCGGCGGCAACGCCGTCGCCCCTCAGGTACATGTTGCCGAGCAGGAACTGGGCGTGGGCATGTTCACCTTCGGCCGCGGCCCGCATGTGGCGCGCCGCAACGGCAAGATCGCGCTCCCCACCCTCGCCGCGCGCGTTCATGAGGCCCAGGTGGTAGAAGGCCACAGCGCTGCCGCCGCGTGCCGCGGGTTCGAGCAGGGCCCGCGCCTCCTCGAAACGTCCGGCGGAATGGTGCGACAACGCCTCCGCCACCGCAGTCTCGTCATCTGCGGCGAGGGCTGCGGTGCAGACTGCCAACACCAGCAAGGCGGCGCGCCACACGGTCCTTGAAGCCTCAGTGCGTCACCAGCCAGACCACACCCAGCAGCGCGAGCACGAACAGCAGCGCGCCCACCAGACCGCCGATTACCACCTGCACTGGCGTGATGCGCACCGCGTCGCGCTGGTAGTCGCCGCTGCGGCGGATGCCCAGAAAGCTCCAGAACACCGCCTTCGCCACCATCAGCGGCGAGGCCGAGGATTCGCGCGGCTTGTCCATCAGCGGCCCTGCCACGGGGGCATGGGCCGCTTGTCGGTGAAGGCCGCCACACCCGCCTGGGCGTCCTCGCCCATCATGTTGCAGGCCATGGCCTCGGCAGCCATGCGGTAGGCCTCCTCCACGCCGGCTTCAAGCTGCGGGTAGAACAGCCGCTTGCCCGTGGCCACCGCCAGCGGGCTCTTGGCAATAATGGCACTGGCGAGGCGGCCCACCTCCTCGTCGAGCCGCTCCAGGGGCACGACGCGGTTCACCAGCCCGAAGTCCCGTGCTGTGGCGGCGTCGATGAATTCCCCGGTCATCAGCATTTCCATGGCGCGCTTGCGCGGCACATTGCGCGTCAGCGCCACGGCGGGCGTTGAACAGAACAGCCCCACGTTGATGCCCGAGGTGGCGAAGCGCGCGCTGTCCGAGCACACCGCCAGGTCGCAGGCGGCTACCAACTGGCAACCGGCGGCCGTGGCGATGCCGTGAACCCGCGCGATCACCGGCTGAGGAATGCGGGCCAAGGTGAGCATGAAACGGCTGCACTGTTCGAACAACGCGTCGTAGAAGGATCGCTCCGCGTGGGCGCGCATTTCCTTCAGGTCGTGGCCGGCGCAGAAGGCGGGGCCGCTGCCGGCGATCACCACCACGCGTACCGTGGCGTCGTTACCGATGGCCTCCAGCTGCGTCTGCAAATCCGCGAGCAGCGTGGCCGACAGGGCGTTGTACTGGCTGGGACGGTTAAGGGTGAGCGTGGTGATGCCGCCCGCATCGGCGCGCAGCAGCAGCGGCGAAGCGGCGGTGGCCGGGCGGTCTGTGACGGTGCTCATGGCGTGTGATCCCTCGATGTTCACTGAAGGCGGTGAACAGAATTATAGGCGCCCGATGCGACGGCCCGGCGGAGATGACAGGGCCGCGGCGGCCGTGGCACAGTGAGGTTTCCGCCCACGCCTTGTCGCCATGCAACGCCCATCCGTGCTTTTCCCGCCGCTGCGCGCGGCCGTCGTGGCGCTGTTTGCCCTGTGGTGCGCCGCAGCCGGGGCGCAATGCGGACAGCCCAGCGAGCTGACAGGCCGGCCCCGGGTGGGGCTGGTGCTGGCTGGAGGCGGTGCCCTGGGGTTTTCCCACATTGGCGTGCTGCGGGTGATCGAGGAATTGCGCGTGCCCGTGGATTGCATCGCCGGCACCAGCATCGGCGCGCTGGTGGGCGGCGCCTATGCCTCGGGCCGCACACCGGCCGAGCTTGAGCGGTTGGTGCTGGAGGCGGCCTGGGACGACATCTTCGTGGACGAGGCGCAGAGAGCCAACAGGACGTATTACCGCAAGGAGCTGGAGAAGCGCGGCTTCTGGGGGCTGGAACTCGGTGTGGATCGCAGCGGCGTGAAGGCCCCCATCGGCGTTGTCCAGGGTCGAAAGCTGAGGCCTTTCTTCCAGGAGGTGGTGGGTTACGCCGTGCTCGAGAGCTTTGATCACCTGCCCATTCCGTTCCGGGCGGTGGCTACCGACGTGCAGAACAGCGCGATGGCAGTGCTCGACCGCGGCGACCTGGCGCGCGCCATGCGCGCCAGCATGGCGGTGCCCGGCGCCTTCGCGCCGGAAGAGATCGATGGCCGTCTGCTGGTGGATGGCTTCGTGGCCCGCAACCTTCCCGTGGACGTGGTGCGGGCCATGGGGGCGGACGTGGTGATCGCCGTGAATCTCGAATTTCCGCCGCCCAGCCGTGAACAGCTCCAGTCGGTGAGCAGCTTCATCGGCGAGGTGATCGCCCTGGTCAGCCGCCAGAACGTGGCTGTCCAGCTGGCTACCCTGGACGACACGCGTGACGTGCTGGTCAGGCCCGACCTGCGGGGATTCAGCTCGGGCAGCTTCAGGCAAGGCGCGGAGCTGATCAAGCGCGGCGACGCTGCGGCCCGCTCCATGGAAGGGGCGCTGTCCCGGCTCTCCTTGTCGCCCGGGGCCTGGAGGGCCTACGTCGCCGCGCGCGGGGAACGCGCCGGCCCCGTTCAGCCGCCGGACGAGGTGGTGGTGGACACGTCGGGCCTGAAGCGGGTGGATCCCGGTGTCGTGAAGGATCAGATGCGGCCCGCCCGCGGCGAGTCGCTCGCCCGGACCGAGGTTGGTCCCCTTGCCGACCGGCTCTACGGCAGTGGCGACTACCAGTTCATCGACTACCAGCTGCTCGACACCGACGGACGCCGGGCGCTCGCCATGCGGCCCGTGGAGAAAGCCTGGGGTCCCAACTATCTCAACTTCGGGCTGCAGCTCTACAGCACGGTGGGGTCCGATTCCGAGTCCCGCTTCAACCTGCTGGGCGCTTACCGGGCAACCTGGCTCAATCACTTCGGCGCGGAGTGGCGCAACGAATTCTCGATCGGCCGAAGCAACCGGTATGTGACCGAGTTCTACCAGCCTCTTTTCCCTCACAGCGCGCTGTTCGTGGCGCCGCGCGCCTTCGTCGAGCAGAGCCGCTTCGATTACGCCTTCGACGACCAGTTCCTGGCCACCTATGTCCTGGACCGCAGCGGCGTGGGGCTGGACGTGGGCAGCGAACTGGGCCGCTACGGCCAGTTGCGGGTGGGCTACAGCCGCCTGAGGATTCGTGCCTCCCCCTCCGTGGCCCTTCCGGGTTTTTCGGAGGAAATCTTCCATCGCAACGGTGCGCGCGTGCAGCTTTCGCTGGACCGTCTCGACAACGCCTTTTTCCCGACCCAAGGCTACTTCTTCAACCTGCGCGGCTTTGATTCACTGGTGATCACGGACGGAATCCCTCGCTACCGTACCGGCGAGGCCGTCCTCACGCTACCTGTTGCCTTCGATTCCCACCGGTTCATCGCGGGCCTTTCCGCCGGCTCCCAGTTGGGCACGAAGTCTCCGCTATATGAGGTCTTTCGCCTGGGCGGGCCGTTCCGCTTCTCCGGCTACCAGCTCGACCAGCTGCAGGGCCCCGAATACTGGCTTGCGCGCGGCATCTATCACTACCGGCTGCCCGGGGTGCCAATCGTCGCGCCAAGCCTGATTGCGGGCGCGTCGGTGGAGACGGGACAGGTGCTGGGCCGCTTCGGCGTCGATGATTCCGCCAGGCAGCTGTTATCGGGCTCGCTGTTCCTGGCTACCGACACCGCCATCGGTCCGGCTTACGTATCCTATGGATACGCGCGCGGCGGTGTGTGGGCCGTCTACTTTACCCTGGGGTTTTCGTACTACTAGCCCGCCTCAGAACATCGGCCGGGGAACCGCGTTCTGGAAGGCGGCTATGCCCTCGGTGATCTCCTGGAATGCCTGCTCCGCGCCGAACCAGCCCTGCACCTTGACCCACTTGTTGGGCTCCAGGTCCTTGTAGTGCTCGAAGAAGTGGGCGATCTGCTTCAGGGAGAGTTCGGGCACGTCGGAGATGCTCTTCACGTGGCGGTACAGCCGGGAGAGCTTGTCCGCGGGGACGGCCAGCAGCTTGGTGTCCTCGCCTGCCTCGTCGGTCATGCGCAGCATGCCCACGGGGCGGCAGCGCACCACCGCGCCCGTCACGATGGGCACGGGCGAGAGCACGAGGACGTCCACGGGATCGCCGTCGCCGGACAGCGTGTGCGGGACGTAGCCGTAGTTGCAAGGGTAGTGCATGGCGGTGGACATGAAGCGGTCCACAAACATGGCACCGGTCTCCTTGTCCACCTCGTACTTCACCGGATCCGCGTTCATGGGGATCTCGATGATGACGTTCACCTCCTCCGGGGCGTTGTTCCCGGGCCCCACGCGGTCAAGATTCATGGCCGGGCTCTCTTTGCGAAAAGACCGATTATAGTTTCGGCCCCGCCATAACCCTTCGAGGGCATGTCATGTTTTCGCGGCAGACCCGCGTGGCCTCGTCGGGCTTCGCGCTCGGCCACGCCGCTTCGCCCCACTGGCGCATCGCCGTTGCCGATTGCCTGGAGCAGCTGGATACCGCCGCCGCGGCGGGTGCCAACCTTGGTTTCCTGTACTTGAGCGATCGTTACGCCGCCCGCGCGACGGAGATCCTCGAGTTGCTGCGGGCGCGCACCCGCGTGGAGCACTGGGTGGGCACGGTGGGCGCGAGTGTCTGCGCTGGCGGGCAGGAGTACGCGGATCAGGGCGCTTGCGCCGTGATGCTGGGCTGCTTCGAGCCAGGCTGTTTTCGTGTGCTGCCCTCGCTGCGATCCATGGCTGACCTGGCCCGTGACCCGCTGACCGTGGGCGGAACCGCCGGCCATTTCGCGCTGCTGCACGGGGACCCCCGCAACGCCATGATCCCGGCGCTGGTGGCGGAGATCTCGCGCCGGCTCGACAGCGGCTTCGTGGCGGGCGGCCTGAGCGGTCCGCGCGGCGCCCATGCCCAGATTGCCGACGCGGTGGTGGAGGGCGGTGTCTCGGGGGTGCTGTTCACCGACCAGGTGATGGTGGCCACGCGAATCACCCAGGGGTGCACCCCGGTCGGACCATGGCGGCGCGTGAGCCGTGCCGAGCGCAATGTGGTGATCCAGCTTGATGGCCGTGCGGCGTTGCAGGTGATGCGGGAGGACGCGGCTCTGGCCGCCACGGCCGATCTCCAGGGGGCGGCGGACACGGTGTTCGCGGCGCTGCCCGCGGGCGAGCAGGGCGAGGACTACCTGGTGCGCCCGCTCGCGGGCATCGATGCCGCACGCGGCCTGGTGGCCGTCGCAGAAGAGGTGCGCCAGGGCTCGCGCCTGAGGTTCTGCCGCCGCGATGGGCTTGCCGCGGGCGAAGACATGGCACGCATGCTTTCGAGCATCCGAAGCGGCCTGTACACCCGCCCCCGCGGCGCGGTCTACCATGCCTGCCTGGGCCGCGGCCGCGGCCTGTTCGGGGAGCCAGCCCGGGAGCTGCACATGATTCGGGAGGCGCTGGGAGAGGTGCCGCTGGTGGGCATCTACGGCAGCGGCGAGATCTTTCGCAATCGGGTGCACGGCTACGCCGGCGTGCTCACGCTGTTTCCATGACCGCCGTGATGCGCCTGCCGCTGACCACCGCCGACTGGTTCGCCGTGCTCTGGTTCCTCGTATGGTGGGTGGGCTATGTGCGCCTGGCGGACCGGCGGGGCCGCGGACGGCCCAGCCTGGTGGGGCGCATGGGCGTGTACCGGCGCGCCTGGATGGCGGCCATCGTCAAGCGCGAGCAGCGCATCTCGGACGTGTCCATCCTGGCCAACCTCTCCAACGGCTCCACGTTCTTCGCCTCCACCACCCTGCTGATCCTGGGCGGCCTGGCGGCGCTGCTGGGCACCACCGAGAAAGTGGCCTCGGTGGTGGCGGAGCTGCCCTTCAACCGCGTGGCCTCCGAGCAACTGTGGGACATCAAGATCCTGCTGCTGGCGGGCATCTTCACCTTCGCGCTGTTCAAGTTCACCTGGTCGCTGCGGCTTTATCACTTCTGCTCGGTGATGGTGGGCAGCGCCCCGCCCCCCGAGGCCGCGGAGGCCGAGCACGAGGCTTTCGTGGGCCGCACTGGCGAGCTGGCCACCCTTGCCGCAGAGAGCTTCAACAACGGCCTGCGCGCCTACTACTTCGCGCTGGCCGCCCTGTCCTGGTTTTTGAACCCCTGGCTGTTCATGGGGTTGACGAGCTGGGTGGTGCTGGTGCTCTACAAGCGCGAGTTCCGCTCCGCGGCTTTGCAGGCCATGACCTCGGGTTGATGTTCACGCTGCTGCCACGAACAGCCCGATGACGCAGCCATAGCCCGTGAGCCAGGCCAGGGTGCGCAACCCGGGCCAGTTGGCGATGTAGAGCAGGCCGTAGGCGAGGCGCGCCGCCACGAATAGCCCCGCGAGAGCGTTGATGGACCCCTGCGCGGCCCCGGCGAGATGGGCAATGATGACCGCCGCGGCGAAGGGCGCAAAGGCCTCCCACGAATTCAGTTGGGCCGCATTGGCGCGGCGCCGCCAGCCCTCCAGCCCGGCAAGCCAGTCGCGCGGCGTGGCATTGTCGAAATCGCGGCGCGACTTGGCCGCCCCCGCCCACAGCAATGGCATGAGTGCGGCCATCAGCACGCACCAGTACGCAAAGGTCATGAGTGATGTCCCTCGGAAAAACGCAGATGATGCGCTCCGGCGGCCTGGGCCGGGAGGCGCCCCTCATGGACCCACGCCGGGCGCGGGCGTTCCGCGGCGCGCCTTGCCTGCCGTGCTTAACAACACCGCCGTTGCCGTGTAGCCTGCGCAACATGAAAACACCTGCCTTGTTCACGGGCTTCGCGGGCTCGGCCCATGGCCAGCCCGCCGCGCCGCGCGCCGCCTGACATGCCCCCCGGCGCCACGCTTTCCTTCCGCCAATTGCTGCAAGAGCGCCGGCCGCTCATCGGCGCGCTGTTGCAGATGCCGCTGCCCGAGAGCGCCGAGATCTTCGTGGCCGCCGGCTACGACTGGCTGTTCATCGATCTGGAGCACGCGCCCATGGACGCGCGCGACGCGCTCACCCTGCTCACCGCCGTGGACAGCCGCGTGCCCTGCGTGGTGCGGGTGCCGTGGAACGAGGAAGCCCACCTCAAGAAGGTGCTCGACGCCGGCGCCACGGGCGTGATCGTGCCGCTGGTGAACAACGCCGAGGATGCGCGCCTGGCCGTCAGCCGCTGCAAGTATCCGCCGCGGGGCGTGCGCAGCGTGGGCATTACCCGCGCCCAGCGCTTCGAGCTCGACTTCGACGGCTACATGGCGCGCGCCAACGACGACATCGCCGTCATCGTGCAGGTGGAGCATGTGGAGGCGGTACGCAACATCGACGCCATTCTCGACGTGCCCGGCATCGATGCGGTGTTCATGGGGCCCTTCGACCTGTCCGGCAGCATGGGCAAGCCCGGCCGCATCGACGACCCGGAGGTGCAGGCGGCCATCGCCCAGGTGGTGCGGGCCTGCAACGACCGCGCCGTGGCCCTGTGCGCCTACGCCCACACGCCCGCCCACGCCCGCCGCTACCTGGAGCTGGGCTATCGCGTTATCGGGCTGTGCACCGACTACATCCTGCTGGCGCGGGCCGCGCGCGATGCCCTGGCCCAGACCCGGGCCGCGAGCTGCTAGCTAGTCCGTGACCCGCAGCTCGACGGCGCCAATGCCTTCGAGCACAAAGCGGAAGCGGGTGGCGGTGGCGGGAAAGCGCGTGGTCACCAGGCTGCCCGTGGATACCAGCTCACCGGCGGCCAGGCCCTCGCCGCGGGCGCTCAGGTGGTTGGCCAGCCAGGTGAGCGGCTCGAAGGGGTGGCCCAGCACGTCGCTGCCCCGGCCCTCGTCCACGGCCACACCGTCGGCCTCCACCACCCCGCGCACATGGGCCAGATCGGGCCACGTGCTCGCCCAGGGGCCCAGCACCAGACCCTCATTCCAGGCGTTGTCGGCCACGAGAGACAGCGGATCCAGCGGATAGTCGGTGAGGCGGTCGTCGATCACCTCCACCGCGGCGCACACGGCGCCCACGGCGGCGGCCACCTCCGACCTGGTCCACGGCGCTGGGCGGGCGGGCAGGGCGCGGTCCAGGCGCACGCACACCTCGAACTCCAGCCCCATGCGCAGCAGGCCGCCCAGCGGCAGCACCGCGCCCGACGGATGCAAACGCGCAGCGAACACCCGGCCCGCTACCGGATGGGGGATGTTGCACATGGCCTGCATGCGCGGCGAGGTGAGGCCGATCTTCCACCCCGCGTGGCCGCCCAGCCGCGGCGCCAGGCGCGCGCACAGCGCATCCTGAATGGCGTAGGCGTCGTCCAGTGTCACCGCTCCCGCTTCGCGGGCAAAGGGCACCAGCCGGCGCCGCTGGGCGTGGTCTTGCTCCAGGCGGATGGCCACCTGCTCGGGATTGAGCTTCATGGGCGGGATCATAGCCTGCGGCCGATGCTGCGCCCCAGGAAACAACCGCCACGCATCGCGATACCAGAAGCTGTCCCAGTCCGGGTGTTCCGCCAGCATCACAGCGGGCTCAACGCGCCCCACCCAGCGGACCCGGCCCGCCGTCCGCCCTGGTTGGGCACGACGGGCGGCCACCGCCACTGCTGGGCTGTGACCACCTCGTCCAAACAGGGCAGTGGCGTGCCAAGAGCCCGTTCAAGAAGAAGAAGCAGCACGCTCTGGACCTCGTCCTGGGTGGGGGCGGCCACCTTGTTCACCACCGCCAGATGGGTGAGGAGGGCTTCCGCCGCGCCCGAGGCCCCAGGTCGCGAGGGTGCCGGCGACCGTGATGTGTAACGATGCACTTCACCCAGTCGACATAGGCGTTCCCGGTGCGGATACTGTCGTACTCGAGCCGGATCTTTTCGCGGACCTGGTCGAAAAAGCGGGGGGGGGGCCGGGCACGGCGGCCTGCGGTGCGAGGTGGGTTTGAGGGGCGGTTTTAGGGCCTACTAATGGGCAGGCCGGGCCTGGAAAATCAAGGGGGTAGAAAAAATGACTGATACGATATACAGCACTTTGGCGGTTTTTAAAGGGACTTTTAGGTCCCCTATTTCACGTTAGCCCGCTAGTGGCACATCTCCTTCAATGCAAGGAACATAGTCATGAATAAGACACGGGATCAAATTGATAAAGAGAACGAAGAGTTCTGCGAACGACAACTACAAGAGGCAAAAAGAAAAGTGCTGCTGATCGAGACTTCTTTGAAGCCGCATTGTCGGCTCGCCAATCAATGAAGCAAGACGACCTGTTCCCCCATCGGGATGAGAACGGTGAAATGCGCTATACAGTGCGACAAGGTCTTAAAGCAGCTTGTTATGCTCGTGAAGACATTGCTGCCACTGCGACGATTCAAAGATTGATTCTCGTACGACTCGACGGCATAAAGTTTCTTCTTTGGCTCTGCGCCACCATGCTGACATACATCGCAATACGCATCTCTTAGTCTGATGATGAATACTGCATTTACTCCACAGGAGAAAATGGATGCCGCCTTCGACAATTACTTTCAGCTGTCGAATATTCTGTTGGCAGACATGAACGCGTTGCTTGACGGTGAGAACGACTCGCAACACTGGCGGCGCAATTTTATTCGCGCGAGTGCGTCCCTTA
The DNA here is from genome assembly GCA_020248405.1 of Rhodocyclaceae bacterium. Lineage (GTDB taxonomy): Bacteria > Pseudomonadota > Gammaproteobacteria > Burkholderiales. Next base: position 47,745 of record JADCHQ010000030.1, read on the forward strand.
TCGAGGGTTATGCTCACTGCCTCAGAGAAATGTGCGCAGTCAGCTTCGAGTGCGTAGCGCCAGAAATAGGCAAGAAAGAATCCGAAGTTCTCCGGTCGGAGAGAAGTTTTGATGCCAATGAACGAATCAAGCTCACGCTTCGCGTGGCATACAAACTGTTCGAGTTGGAACCTGCCCCCAATTTCGGAGGTAACGAGTGGCCTCGAGCACAGCGGGTTTTGACCAAGAGGCATCTCCTCATGCATCCCAGGATTCCTGCCGATCTAGACGTCCCCGACGACATCTGGAATGAAATGCGCGACGATTTCGCGTGGCTGATGGAGCAACTATTCAATTTCTTTTCGCTGCTGCAGCAGAAACATGATGGCTAACCCGGCGCTCCAAGGGACGCGCCGCAAGCGGCGAGCCCCTGAGCTAGCACGTTAGACCGCTAGGCAAGTTCTAGCCGGCTTGACGGCGTGTCTCCACATGGATACTCTCGTGCCATGTTCACCGTCCGTCAGACTGAAGAGTTTGTTGTTTGGCTCGACTCCCTGCTGGACAAGCGTGCCCAGGTGCGCATTGCAGCGCGCCTTCGGCAG
>JADCHQ010000031.1 GCA_020248405.1 Rhodocyclaceae bacterium
CCCACCGCACGCGCAGCGCTCCACGTCGATGTGGAACACGCGCTTGAGCAGCCGTGCCCAGCTCATCCGCGCCGCCTGGCCGTGCGCGTGCTCGTGCGCTGGTGCATTGTCCCTCTGCTCGGGTTGCGGGATGACCGCCCCACGCAGCTTCGCGTTCGGGGCGAGCACCAGGCAGTGCAGGTGGACATTGAGATTCCCTGCCGAGCCGAATCGCTGAATGAGCGTGACGCTGCCTGCGTCGGCAGCACCTCGTCTCAGGTCCACCTGCTCGATCAGAAACCCCGTGATGACCCGGTGCACGATGCCCAGCACCGGTGTGAGCAACTCGGGATGGGCGGCGCCAGTCTCGCCATCCTTGCGGTGGTGGACCGGAGCGGTGAACTGGCCGTGTTCGTTACCCTCCGCTTCGTTCCAGCGAGCGCGTCGTTCCGCACGAGCACGATGTACCGGCAAACCTACCGTCAATCGCTCAGGCAGGCCATGCGTTCATGGCAACTTTGCGCGTCACATGCGCCATTCGTGATGCTAATATGCATCATTTTCGATGAGAACGCCGCGCATGAGAACAACCGTCACCATTGATGATGATCTCTATCAGGAGGCATTGGACGTCGCCGATCCGGGAATGGACAAGGGGGATCTGTTTCGTGAGGCGATGAAGGTGTTTGTGCGAGTGCAGGCGGGCAAACGGCTTGCCGCTCTTGGCGGCAAAGCCCCCACGATGAACGACGTTCCCCGTCGGCGGCCTGCACAAAATCCGGGCCGGTGACCCTGGTCCTCGCGGATACATCGGTATGGGTTGCGCATTTCCGCCGCGCCAACCCAGTGCTGCAGTCGCTGGTTGCTATGGACGAGGTATTGTGTCACCCGCTCATCGTGCTCGAAATCGCGTGCGGATCACCACCGGCGCCGCGCGAGCGCACGATCGGCGATTTCAAGAAGCTGCGCCAGGCGATAGTTGCGACAACCGACGAGATACTTGCCCTGATTGAAAAGCAGCAATTCCATGACTCGGGCTGTGGCGCCATGGATATGGCATTACTCGCCTCCGTCCTCCTGACTCCGGACGCATTGCTCTGGACGCTAGACAAGAAACTCGGCGCCTTGGCGGCACGCCTGGGCGTCGCCTTCACCCATGCCGGCCGCTAGCGGTCTGCGTTGTGATGAAGGGCACCTGCCCATAGCCCCCCACCTTCCGCTTTGAGCCGGGCAGCAGCTTCGCTTCCCGGTGGCGGTGGCCCGGATGAACACGCTCGACGGCGGTGGCCGCCTCGTGCGGGCGCTCGGAGGCGGGGTCGCGGCGGTGGCGGCCGCCGCCCGCTGGCTGACCGCGCCCGAGCCGCGCACCCGCCACTGAGGCCGCTTCAGGCCCCGGCCGGGGCGCGGCGCTTCCACGAATCCACATACCCCGTCCACTCCACGCCCTCGGGCAGCGGCGCGCTCTCCACGGGAAAGCGGGTGTCGATCATTACCGCCACCTCGTCGGTTTCCTTGCGACCGGCCTTGGCGCCGATGTCGAAGGCCTTGGGGTGCGGCCCGTGGGTGAAGCCGCACGGGTGCAGGGTCACCATGCCGGGGTGGATGTTGTCGCGGGAGAAGAACTGGCCGCGGTGATAGAAGATGATCTCGTCGTAGTCGTCGTTGCTGTGGAAGAAGGGCACCTTGAGCGCGCCGGGGTCGGATTCGATGGGCCGGGGCACGAAGGTGCACACCACGAAGTTACGCCCCACGAAGGTGGTGTGGGCCGAGGGCGGCAGGTGGTAGCGGTGGCTCATGAGCGGGCGGATGTCGCGCCAGTTCACCTTCACCGGCACCAGGTCGCCATGCCAGCCCAGGGCGTCCAGCGGATTGAAGGGGTAATCGATGGTGGAGAGCCGCCCGCGCCGCTTTACCACCACCCGCGTGGGCTGCTCGCCCTGCTGGCGGCGGAACAGCTCGTCCATGCGCGGGGTTTCCAGCACCGCCGGGTCGAAGATGGCGTGGGGCCCGAGCATGCCCTTCTCGGGCAGCTGGTACGAGCCCTCGGTGCACTCCAGCAGCAGCAGGGTGGTGGGCTCGGCGGGCTCGATGCGCCACAGGGCGCCGCGGGGCAGCACGATGTAGTCGCCGTCGCGGTAGGTCATGTGGCCCCAGTCGCAGAACAGGCTGCCGGCGCCGGCATGCACGAACAGCAGTTCGTCGCCGTCGGAGTTGCGCGCCAGGTGCGGCATGGCCGTGTCGCAGGTCCACCAGCGCAGCTTCAGGTCGGCGTTGTGCAGGAAGGGCGCCGCCTGCCAGGGGTCGTTGGACCTGGCCGGCAGCAGGTTCAGGTCGTAGGCGTGGGGCGCGAGCGGGCCTTCGAAGCGCTCCCAGGCGGTGGGCGGATGGCGGTGGTGGAAGTGGGCGCTCGGGCCGAAGAAACCCTCCTTGCCCACCTCGCGCTCGAAGGTGCCCGGCGGCAGGTCGGCGTGGGCCTGGCGGGAGAACTCCCCGTCGCTGCGCGGCAGCGTGATCCAGCGTTTCATGGTGCTTCCTCCTTCGGATCGAGGGCGGCGCGGGCGGCGGCGAGCGCCTCGCGCAGCACGCCCAGGTCGCCCACGTGGTTGGCGAGCAGCAGGATCAGGCGGGCGTTGAGCGCGGCGCTGGCGGCCTCGTCGAGCCCGGCGTGGGCGTCGATGAGCGCCTGGTAGAAGTCGTCGGGCGCGGCCAGGTTGGGTCCGGTTTCAAGCGGCATGGGCCACGGCCTCCGCAAGGCCCTGGGCGCGGCGCAGGGCCAGGCGCACCGCGCCGGGGTTCCAGTGCTTCCAGCGCGCCGCCAGGTGCTGGTCGGGGCGCAGCAGCACCAGGGTGCCGGGCGCGGCGCCCAGCCGCGATGCCACCAGCCCCTGGGCATCCTCGAGCACCTGGACGCCGTCGAACCCCGCCGCCTCGGGCCGGGTGCCCGCCGGCACCACCACGCTCAGGCGCGCGCCCGTCTCCAGGGCCGCGCCCAGCCGCCGCACCTCGGCCGCCACCTGCGCGTCCAGGGCCGAGGCGAACAGCAGCGCATCGAAGCACCCGCCCGTGCAGGCCAGCAGCCAGTCCTCGCGCCCCAGGCGGCGCACGGGCGCGTCGGTGAGCGGCGCCCCGGGGCGCGTGGGCCCGTCGAAAGCTTCGGCATCCGCCGTGTGCAATCCCTCGGGCACGTACGTGCTGGGCGCCGAGAGCCGGCCGCTGTTCACCAGCCGCCGCGCGAAGGGGTGCTCCCGGGCCAGGTCGAGCACGGCGTCGCGGAACACCCTGCTCACGGCGCTCTTGGGAGTGATGAAGTCGGTGGAGCGGGTGGAATTGAGGATGTTCTCGTCGGCGGCGGCCACGCGCTCGGTGTTGTAGGTTTCCAGCAGCGCGGCGGGCGATTCGCCGCGCACCACGCGGGCGAGCTTCCAGCCCAGGTTGTCAGCATCCTGGATGCCGGAGTTGGCGCCCCGGGCGCCGAAGGGCGACACCTGGTGAGCTGCGTCTCCGGCGAAGATCACCCGCCCGTGCAGGAAGCGCTCCAAGCGCCGGCACTGAAAGGTGTACACGGACACCCACTCCAGGGTGAAGGGGCGGTCGTCGCCCAGCATGGCGCGGATGCGCGGAATCACCCGCTCGGGCTTGCGCTCCTCCTCGGGATCGACGTCCCAGCCCAGCTGGAAATCGATGCGCCACACGTCGTCGGCCTGGCGGTGCAGCAGCACCGACTGGTTGCGGTGGAAGGGCGGGTCGAACCAGAACCAGCGCTCGGTGGGATAGTCGCCGCGCATGTGCACGTCGGCGATCAGGAAGCGGTCGCGGAACACCTGGCCCTTCCACTCCAGGCCGAGGAACTCGCGCATGGGGCTACGGGCGCCGTCGCAGGCAATCACCCAGTCGGCGCGCACCCGGTAATCGCCGTCGGGGGTCTCCACCGACAGGGCGGCGCCCTGCCCGTCCTGCTCCACGGCCGCCACGCGGTTTTTCCAGCGCACCTCGCCGCCCAGCGCCAGCAGCCGCGCCAGCATCGTTTCTTCCAGGTGGTACTGCTGCAGGTTCACGAAGGCGGGGCGCCGGTGGCCGCTCTCGGGCAGCAGGTCGAACTGGTAGGCCAGGCGCTCGCCGTGGAACACCTTGCCCACGCGCCAGCCGATGCCCCGCTCCACCACCGGCTCGCCGCAGCCGTAGCGGTCGAGGATCTCCAGGGTGCGCTTGGCGTAGCAGATGGCCCGCGAGCCGGTGCTCACGGTGTCGTTGTCGTCCAGCACCACCGCGCGCACGCCCGCCAGGGCCATCTCAAGGGCGCAGGCCAGCCCCACGGGGCCGGCGCCCACGATGGCCACCGGCACGCGCAACTCGCCGCTCAGCTCGGGCGGAGCGCGATAGGGGTAGGTGGGCGGGGTGTAGGTGGCTGGCATGGCGCGCTCCCGCGGTCAGCCCTCGAGGGCCAGCCACATCTCCTTGTCGCGCTGGGCGGTCCAGATGCGCGGGTCGCGGTGGCCGGTGGCCTCGTCGTAGGCGCGGCTCACGTCGAAGGGCATGCAGTGGTCGAAGATCACCCAGTGGCCGAACTTGGGCCTGAGCGCCTCGTAGGTGGCGCGGTACACCTCGCGCAGCGGCTTGCCCGCCTGGGCGCCCGCCTTCACCGCGGCGAACATCTCGCTCACGAAGGCGCGCGTGTCGCCCAGGCCCCGGGCCACCTGCTCGGGCGTGACCAGCGCGTCGCCGCGCCCGGGCACGAGCTTCTCGGGTTCGAGCGCCGCCAGCGCGTCCAGGGTGGCCGGCCAGTCGGTGAGGTAGGCATCGCCCGTGTAGGGCGTGGCGGCGTACTCCACCAGGTCGCCGCTGAACAGCACCTTCTGCTGCGGCAGCCACACCACGGTGTCGCCCTTGGTGTGGCCGCGTCCCAGGTGCAGCAGCTGCACCTCGAGGCTGCCCAGGAACAGGGTGAGCTTGTCCTCGAACACGATGTCGGGCCAGGTAAGCCCGGGGATCGACTCCACGGCGCGGAACAGCCGCGGGAAGCGCTCGATCTCGGACTTCATGTCGGCCTCGCCGCGCTCGCGGATCAGCTCCCAGGTGCCGCGGCTGGCCACCACGTGCTGCGCGCCGTAGGCGCTGGCGCCCAGCACGCGCACGGCGTGGTAGTGGGACATGACCACCCACTTGATGGGCTTGTCGGTGACCTCGCGGATGCGGCGGATCACGTCGCCCGCCATCACCGGCGTGGCCTGGGTGTCGATCACCATCACCGCGTCGTCGCCGATCACGATGCCGGTGTTGGGATCGCCCTCGGCGGTGTAGGCGTAGGCGCAGTCTGCCAGGCGGGTGAAGCTGACCTTCTTCTCCTGCAGGTCGGCCTGCGAGGCGAATTTCTTTTCCATGGACATTCTCCGTCGGTCACATTCCCAGATAGGCCTCGCGCACCTGCGCGTTGCCCGCCAGTTCGCGGCCCGGGCCCTGCATGACGATGCGCCCGGTCTCCAGCACGTACGCGTGGTCGGCAATGGACAGCGCAGCGTGGGCGTTCTGTTCCACAAGCAGCACGCTTGTGCCCTCTTCCCGCAGCCGGCGGATGGTGGCGAACACTTCCGCCACCAGCTTGGGCGCAAGCCCCATGCTGGGCTCGTCGAGCAGCAGCAGCCGCGGCTGGGTCATGAGCGCCCGTCCGATGGCCACCATCTGCTGCTGCCCTCCGGACAACATGCCGGCGGTCAGTCGGCGCTTCTCGCGCAGCACCGGAAACAGCGCCCACACCCGCTCGAGGATGCGCTCGGACGAGGCCGCGTCGCGCAGGATGCCCCCGAGACGCAGGTTGTCCTCCACCGACAGCGGTCCGAACACCTGGCGGCCCTCGGGCACCTGGGCAAGCCCGGCGCGCACCCGCTCGCGCGGGCGGGCCCGGGTGATGTCGGCGCCGTCGAGCCGGATGGCGCCGGCGGCGGCCGGCTGCACGCCCGACAGGGTGCGCAGCAAGGTGGTCTTACCGGCGCCGTTGGCGCCGATCAGTGCCACCAGCGCGCCCTGGGCCACCTCTAGGGACACCTCTTCCAGCGCGCGCACGCGGCCGTAGGCGGCGGCCAGGCCACTCACCTGCAGCAGCGGCCCGTGGGGATCGCTGGCCATGTCAGTGGGCCTCCGCCTCGCCCAAATAGGCGGCGATCACCTCGGGATTGGCGCGCACCTCGGCAGCGGCGCCCTCGGCGAGCTTGCGGCCGTAGTCGAGAACCAGGATGTGCTCAGACACGCCCATCACCAGCTTCATGTCGTGCTCCACCAGCACCACCGTGATGCCCTTGTCGGCGATGGCGAGAATGAGTTCGCGCATGGCGAGCTTCTCGCTCTGGTTCAGGCCGGCCGCCGGCTCGTCCAGGAACAGCACCCGCGGCCGCGCCGCCATGGCCCGCGCGATCTCCAGGCGCTTGAGCGCGCCGTAGGGCATGGCCTCGGCGAGGCGCCCGGCGTACTCGGCGATACCCGTGAAGCGCAGCCACTCCAGCGCCTCGGCACGGCACTCGCGATCGGCGCGGCGCAGGCCCGGCAGGTGCAGCAGCGAGGCAAGCGTGCCCTGGGACAAGCACAGGTGCGCGCCCAGCATGACGTTTTCCTCGGCGCTCATGGCGCCCACCACCTGCAGGTTCTGAAAGGTGCGCGCCAGCCCGCGGGCCGCGAGGCGATCGGGCGGGAGGCCGGAGACATCCTGCCCGTCCAGCAGCACGCACCCCTGGGTGGGCCGGTACACCCCGGTGATCACGTTGAACAGCGTGGTCTTGCCAGCGCCGTTGGGGCCGATCACGGCGTGCACGCGGCCCGCGTCCACGCGCCAGTCCACGCCGGCCAGCGCCTGCACGCCGCCGAAGCGCATGCCCACGCCCTCAAGCGCGAGCACGGGCGCCTCCGAAACGGCGCGCCAGCGTGGGTACCAACCCACGCGGCATGAGCACCATCACCAGGATGAGCAGCGCGCCGAAGGCCACCATCTCCCAGCCCTCGAACTCCGCCAGCGCCTGGGGCAGCACGGTGAGCAGCGCGGCGCCCGCCACCGAGCCGCCGATGGAGGCCAGCCCGCCCACCACCGCCATGGTCACCAGTTCGATGGAGTGCATGAAGCTGGCCACCTGCGGGGTGACGAAACCCACGTAATGGGCGAACAGCGAGCCGGACAGGCTTGCCAGCACCGCGGCGATCACGAACACGCGCGCCTTGTAGCGGGCGGTGTCAACACCCACCGAGCGCGCCGCGGGCTCCGAGCCATGCAGGGCCCGCAGCGCCCGGCCCATGGGCGAATCCACCAGGTTGCCCGCAAGCCACGCGGCGCACCACAGGCACACGGCGATGACGAAGTACCACTGCCGCTCGCCAGAGGGCGAGAAGCCCGCCACCGACAGCGCATCCACGGGCATGCCGTCGGGCCCGCCCGTGAAGCCCGCCTCGTTGGTGATGACGATGGACAAGATGATGCCCAGGCCCAGGGTCGCCATGGCCAGGTAGTGGCCCTTGAGCCGCAGGATGGGCCGCGCCACCGCGAAGGCGAGCGCGCCCGCGCCCGCCATGCCGCCGGCCAGCGCGGCCAGCGGCGGCCAGCCGTAGCGGGACGTGAGCACCGCGGAGGCGTAGGCCCCGATGCCGAAGAAACCCGCGTGTCCCAGGCTCACCTGGCCCGCGTAGCCCATCACCAGGTTGAGGCCGATGACGGCGATGGCGTTGATGCCGATGCGATTGATCACGTCCAGCAGGTAGGCGTTGGGCACCGCCCAGGGCAGCGCCGCCAGCAGCAGAGCGAAGCCTGTCAGCCACGGCCAGCGCGCCACGGCTCAGACCCGCTCGGCGGCGCGCGAGCCGAACAGCCCGCGCGGCAGGAAGAACAGCACCAGCAGGATGGCCACGAAGGGTACCGCGTCCTTGTAGGCCGAAGACACGTAGCCCGCGGTCATGGCCTCCAGCAGCCCGAGGATCAGGCCGCCGGCCACGGCGCCCAGCCCGCTGCCCAGCCCGCCCAACGTGGCTGCCACGAAGCCCTTGAGCCCGAGCATCAGCCCCGCGTCGTAGGAGGTCATGGTGATGGGCGCGGCCAGGGCGCCGGCCACGGCCCCCAGGGCCCCCGACAGGCCGAAGGCGGTGAGCCAGGTGCGCCGGATGTCGATGCCCACCAACTCGGCCCCCAGCCGGTTGGCCGACACCGCCAGCATGGCCTTGCCAGGCAGGGTGCGGTTGAAGAACAGCCACAGGCCCGCCACCATGAGGGCCGACACGCCCAGCACCCACAGGCTCTGGGGCAGCAGGCTCGCGCCGCCGATCACGATGGGCGCCTCGCCGCTGAAGGGCCGCAGCGCGTGCTGCCCCTTGCCGAACACGATCTGCGCCACGCCCTGAATGAGGATGGACGCGCCGATGGTGATGATGATGAGGGTGACGGTCTCGGCGCTTCGGGCCGGCTCGATGGCCGCCTTTTCCAGCACCAGCCCCGCTACCACCGCTACCAGCACGGCCCCGAGCACCGCGAAGGGCAGCGCCAGCCCGGCGGCGGCCAGGAACACCGACACCATGCCGCCCAGCATGATGAACTCGCCCTGGGCGAAGTTGATCACCCCGCTGGCGTTGAAGATGATGGCGAAGCCCAGCGCCGCCAGGGCGTAGATGGAGCCGCTGGTGACGCCGGAAAACAAAAATTGCAGGAATTCAGCCACGTAAACGCCGCAGGCAGGGATCGAAAGAATTATGATTAGTGAAACGAGTTGAACGGATCGTAATTCGGTCCTAGCATCTGGTCAACGCATCCTCGCCGCCGCCGTGCCCGCCCGCAACGAATCGTCCCAGGGAATCCAGTCGCTCGAAGTGGCGGGCCGGCTGCTGCACGCCCTGGCGCGTGCCAGCCGCGCCATGATGCTCAAGGACCTGGCAGCCGAGGCCGGCATGGCGCCGGCCAAGGCGCACCGCTACCTGGCGAGCTTCCAGCGCATCGGCCTGATCGAGCAGGACCCGGTCACCAGCCACTACGACCTGGGCGCCGGCGCCCTGGAGCTGGGCCTGGCGGCGCTGGCCCGCATCGACCCCGTGCGACTGGCCACGCCGCTTCTGCCGGCCCTGGCCGCCGAGCTTGACGCCACCGTCGCCCTGGCGGTGTGGGGCAACAAGGGCGCCACCATCGTGCGCTGGGAAGACTCGGCCCGGGACGTGAACGTGCACTTGCGCGCTGGCGCCGTGATGCCGCTGCTGGCCTCGGCCACGGGGCGCGCCTTCGCCGCCTGGATGCCCGAAGCGGCCGTGGCCCAGGCGCTGGATGCAGAACTCGCCCGGGCGCGCCGCGCTGGCCGTGACGACCTGCCCCACGATCGCGCCGGGGCGCAGCGCCTGCGCGCCGAAGCCCGCCGCCACGGCATCGCCCGGGTGAAAGGCCAGTTGCTGCCGGGTATCCATGCCCTGGCCGCACCGGTCTTCGATCACCGCGGCACCATGGTGCTGGCCCTTACCGCCCTGGGCCACGGCGGGCAGTTCGACGCCGACTGGTCGGGCGCTCCCGCGGCGCGGCTCAAGGCTGCGACGGGCACCCTCTCCCGCCGGCTGGGCGCACCCGAGGCCGCTTCAGCGGCGGCCTAGGGGCGCGGGCTTGTCAGGGCTCGGGGTCGAACAACAACCAGCGGGTGCCGTCGGCATCCTCCAGCACCAGCCGCCCGTCCTCGCCCACCCGTGCCGAGGTGGCGCGCATGAGCGCGTGCAGGTAACGCGCCTCGAAGGCCATGGCCTCGGGCTCGCCCGCCATGCGGGTGGACGCCAGGCCGCGAGCCGACCAGCGCAGCGTGCCGTCCGGCTCCACGCGCACCTGCCCGGTGTAGCGGTTTACGCCGGCCGAGCCGGCCACACCGCCTTTCCCGGGAAACTCCAGCGTCACGAGCGCCGGGGGCGTTTGTTCCTGGCCATCGCGCACCAGCATCACCAGGCGCCAGGCCGAACCCGGCGGGGGTGCGGCGGTTTGCGCCGCGGCATCCATGACCACCGCGCACAGCAGCCCCGCCAGCCAGACCTTCCAACGCTGCCCCTTCATGTCCCGCCCTCCCGTGGTTCGAACAACCGTGAGCGTAGGCCATGGCGCGGGCTGCGTCAGCCGCCCGCCGTGCGTTTGCGCGCCGCAGCACCGCTAGGCTAGAGTCGCGTCCCCCATCAAGCGCCCCCGGGAGTCTTTCGTGGAACCGCAGCCGCTCTGGTCGCCCTCCCCGCAACGCAGGGCCGAGGCCAACCTCGCCCGTTTCGCCCAGCGCGTGGCCGCGGACCACGGCGCCCGCTTCGACGACTACGCGAGCCTGTACGACTGGTCGGTGCGCGCCCCCGAGAAGTTCTGGAGCACGGTGTGGGATTTTTGCGGCGTGATCGCCTCGCAGCGCGGCACCACCGTGCTGGCCGACGCCCAGCGCATGCCTGGGGCGCGCTGGTTTCCCGAGGCGCGGCTCAACTTCGCCGAGAACCTGCTGCGCCGGCGCGATGACGACGTCGCGCTAGTGTTCCGCGGCGAGACCCGGGTGCGCCGCAGCCTGAGTTTCCGCGAGCTGCACGAAGCCGTCTCGCGCCTGGCCCAGGCGCTGCGCGCCGAGGGCGTGGGCCCCGGCGACCGGGTAGCGGCCATCGTGGCCAACATGCCCGAGGCCATCGTGGGCCTGCTGGCCACCTCCAGCCTGGGGGCCATCTGGTCGTCGTGTTCGCCGGACTTCGGCGTGCAGGGCATCCTCGACCGTTTCGGGCAGATCGAGCCCAAGGTGCTGCTGTCGGTGGATGGCTACTTCTACGCTGGCAAGACCCATGACAACCTGGGCAAGCTCGCGCAGGTGCTGGACGCCCTGCCCGGGGTGCGGCGCGCCGTGGTGATCCCCTACGTTGCCGATGGCCACGACCTGGCCGCCATGCCCCGCGCGGTGCGCCTGGACCACTTCATCGCCCCCTTCGCCGCCGGCGAGATCGCCTTCGCCCAGCTGCCCTTCGATCACCCCCTGGCCATCCTTTACTCGTCGGGCACCACGGGCGTGCCCAAGTGCATCGTGCACGGCCAGGGCGGCACGCTGCTGCAACACCTCAAGGAGCACCAGCTCCAGACCGACCTCAGGCGCGGCGACCGCCTGTTCTACTTCACCACCTGCGGCTGGATGATGTGGAACTGGCTGGTGTCGGGGCTGGCCAGTGGCGCCACGCTGCTGCTCTACGACGGCTCGCCCTTCCACCCGGGCGCCTCGGCGCTGTGGAACTACTGCGACGAGGAGCGCATGACGGTGTTCGGCACCTCGGCCAAGTACATCGACGCGCTGGCCAAGCTCGGTCTCGAGCCGCGCCGCACCCATTCGCTGGCCAGCCTGCGCACCATGACCTCCACCGGCAGCCCGCTGGTGGCGGAGAGCTTCGAGTACGTCTATCGCAACATCAAGTCCGACCTGCTGCTGTCGTCCATTTCGGGCGGCACCGACATCGTGTCGTGCTTCGTGCTGGGCAGCCCGTGGCTGCCGGTGTGGCGCGGCGAGATCCAGTGCCGCGGGCTGGGCATGAAGGTGGAGGTGTTCGACGACGACGGCCAGGCGGTGGTGGGGCAGAAGGGCGAGCTGGTGTGCAGCGCGCCCTTCCCGTCCATGCCGGTGATGTTCTGGAACGACCCCGGCGGCGCCAAGTACCGCACCGCCTACTTCGAGCGCTTCCCCGGCGTGTGGTGCCATGGCGACTGGATGGAGCTCACGCCGCGGGGCAGCTGCATCATTTACGGCCGCTCCGATGCCACCCTCAACCCGGGCGGTGTGCGCATCGGCACCGCCGAGATCTATCGCCAGGTGGAGCGGCTGGAGGAAGTGGTGGAGAGCCTGGTGATCGGCCAGGACTGGGACAGAGACGTGCGCGTGGTGCTGTTCGTGCGCCTGCGCGAGGGCCTCGCGCTGGACGACGCGCTGGTCAAGCGCATCAAGGACACCGTCCGCGCCAACACCACGCCGCGGCATGTGCCCGCCAAGGTGCTGCAGGTGGCGGACATCCCGCGCACCAAGAGCGGCAAGATCGTGGAACTGGCGGTGCGCGACGTGGTGCACGGCCGGCCAGTGAAGAATCGCGAGGCGCTGGCCAATCCCGAGGCGCTGGAGCTGTTTCGGGACCGGCCGGAGCTGGCCGTACGCTAGATTCGCGCAGCCCGCTTGCCGATTGCTCCCATCACCACGAGGCCCCACCACCATGGAAAACGTCGCCATCGCCGTGAGCGGCATGACCTGCGGAGGCTGCGTGGCCAGCGTGCGCCGCGTGCTGAGCGCCGTGCCGGGCGTGGCCGAGGCGCAGGTTTCCCTTGATCCGCCCGAAGCCAGGGTGCGCTTCGATCCTGCCGCCACCACCGCTCAGGCACTGCGGGCGGCCATTGAAGCGGCCGGCTATTCGGTGAGCGGCTGACCCGCCCTCACGGCCTTAGTACAGGCGCCGCCACCAGCTTACGTCGCTGCGGGTTTCCTTCAGCAGCGGCGAGTCGGGGAAATTGGCCTGCAACAGGCGCTCGGCGTCCTGCTGCAGATCGGTGAGGCCCATGGCCTGGTAGGAGCGGATCAGCACCAGGAAGGCGCGTTCCAGGGCCGGCGCGGCCTCGAAGGTGGTGATGGCCGACTGCGCGCGATTCACCGCCGCCACATAGGCGCGCCGCCGCAGGTAGTACTCCGCCACCTTCACCTCGTAGGCGGCGAGCGCGTTCACCAGGTAGCGCATGCGCTGCAGCGCGTCGGGCGTGTACTTGCTTTCGGGGAAGCGCGTCACTAGCTCGCGCAGCGCGTCGAAGCTCTCCTGCATGGCCTTCGGGTCACGCTCGGTCATGTCCTGGCTGGAGAGCTTGGCGATCAGCCCCAGGTCTTCGTTGAAGCTCACCAGCCCCTTCAGGTAATAAGCGTAATCCACGTTCGGGGCGTTGGGGTAGAGCTTGATGTAGCGGTCGCAAGCGGCGATGGCCGAGGCCGACTCGCGTTGCCGGAAATAGGCATAGGCCACTTCCAGGGCGGCCTGCTGGGCGTAGCGGCCGTAGGGGAAGCGCGACTCGAGCTTTTCGTAGTACTCCACGGCCTTCTTGTAATTGCCGCCGTTGAGTTCATCCTTGGCCTCGGCGTAGAGCTTCTCCACCGTCCAGCCGCGCGAGGGGTCTGCCGAGGGTCCGCTGGCGCATGCGCCCAGCAGCAGGACCCACAGCACCGCCAAGGTTGCCGCTACACTGCGATTCATGTCATCCGCCCTTGAAAGGGAGCAGGAGTATAGCCCACCACTCCCGCCACGAGCCGTGCACGCCGCCATTCCCGCGGCGTGCGCCGGGCTGCGCCTGGACCAGGCCCTGGCGCGGCTGTTTCCCGAGCATTCGCGCGCCCGGTTGCAGGGCTGGATCGATGCCGGCCGGGTGCAGGTGGACGGTGCCGCGGCCACCCGCAGCCGCCGCGTATGGGGGGGCGAGCAGGTGCAAGTGGAGCCCGAGCCGGCAACCGCAACCCTTGCCGCCACACCCGAGGCACTGCCCCTTGCGGTGGTGTACGAAGATACCGACCTGCTGGTGATCCACAAGCCGGCGGGGCTGGTGGTGCATCCGGGCAGCGGCAACTGGAGCGGCACGCTGCTCAACGCCCTGCTGGCCCGCGGCGCCGATGCCGCCACGCTGCCGCGGGCGGGGATCGTGCACCGGCTCGACAAGGACACCAGCGGCCTGCTGGTGGTGGCCCGCACCCCCGAAGCACACACGGCGCTGGTGCGGCAGCTGCAGGCACGTACCGTGTCGCGCAACTACCTGGCCGTGGCCTTCGGGCGCCTGGCGGCCGACACCGTCGTGGACGCACCCATTGGCCGCGACCCGCGCCAGCGCACCCGCATGGCGGTGGTGGCGGGTGGCCGCGAGGCGCGCACCCGGCTGCTGGTGCGCGAACAAGGTGCTGGCTGGACGCTGCTGGAATGCGCGCTGGAAACCGGCCGTACCCACCAGATCCGAGTGCATCTGGCCAGCATCGGGCACGGGCTGCTGGGCGACCCGGTGTACGGGCCGCGCGCCCTGCCTGCGCTGCTGGCGGCGCGGGTGAACGGCTTCACCCGCCAGGCGTTGCACGCCTGGCGCCTTGCCCTGCATCACCCGCGCACCGGCGAGGTCATGGGCTGGGAAGCGCCGCCGCCGCCGGATTTCACCGCGCTGCTCGAGCGCCTGCGCGCACCGTGACCCGCCCCCCGGCTCCGCCCACGCCGGGGGTGTTCGCGCCCGATTGGCCGGCGCCGCCGGGCATCCGCGCCCTCATGACCACCCGGCAGGGCGGCACCAGCCCGCCGCCCTGGGACTCCCTCAACCTCGGCGTTGCCGTGGGCGACGATCCGGCACGCGTGAGCGTCAACCGCAGCCTGTTGCGGGGCCTGCTGCCCCAGGAGCCGCGCTGGCTGCGCCAGGTGCATGGCCGCGCCGTGGTGCACGCCGATGGCGTGGCCACCCATGCACCGCCCGAGGCCGACGCCGCCTGGACCACCACTGCGGGGGTGGTGTGCTGCGTTCAGGTGGCCGACTGCCTGCCGGTGCTGCTGGCCGCCCGGGACGGTTCGGCCGTGGGCGCGGCCCACGCCGGCTGGCGCGGGCTGGCCAGCGGCGTGATCGAAGCCGCCGTGGCCGCCATGCCTGTGCCCGCCGGCACGTTGCTGGCTTGGCTGGGGCCAGCCATTGGCCCCGCCCGCTTCGAGGTGGGCGGCGAGGTCCGGGAGGCCTTCGTGGGTCACGACCCGGACAGCGCCGGTGCCTTCCAGCCCCACGGGCCCGGCAAGTGGCTGGCCGACCTGTTCGCTCTGGCGCGCCGCCGCCTGCGTGCCGCCGGCGTTTCGGCGATGCACGGCGGCGGGCTGTGCACCGTGTCCAATCCGGCGCGCTTCTTCTCACATCGCCGTGACCGCCCTGGCGGACGCATGGCCGCGCTCGTCTGGATCGAGCCGGGCGGCTGAAGTAAAACCACACCCCGCCGCGTATACTCCGCAGCTTTTGCAACCCAGTTTTGTATGCAAGCGCTTGGCCAGATCCTGCTGTTTACCTTCGCCGGCGGAGTGATATCGGTGCTGCTGGCGGCGGCGCTGTCCATGGGGGCGAGCGCGGCGAGCGTGCCGCTGCTGGTGAGCTTCGCCGTGGGAACCCTGCTGGGGGCTGTGTTCCTGGACATTCTGCCCTACGCCCTCGCGAGCGCCCGCAGCCCGCAAATCACCTCCGCCACGGTGCTGGCGGGTCTGCTGCTGTTTTTCGTGCTGGAGAAGCTCGTGCTGTGGCGCCACTGCCACCAGCGCGACTGTGAAGCCCACGACCCCGGCCACGGCCACTCCCACGGCCACGGCGGGCGCAGCGCCGGCGCGCTCATCCTGCTGGGTGACACTTTCCACAATTTCGTGGATGGCGTTCTGGTGGCGGCAGCCTTCCTGGCCGACACTCAACTGGGCGTGGTCACGGCCCTGGCCATCCTTGCCCATGAGGTGCCCCAGGAGCTCTCCAATTTCCTCATCCTGCTGGACTCGGGCTTCAGCCGCGCCCGGGCGCTGGCCTGGAACCTGGCCTCCGGGCTGGCCATGGTGGTGGGCGGCGCGCTTGCCTGGCTGGCGCTCACGCCCCTCGTGCAGTGGGTACCCTCACTGGTGGCGATCGCCGCCGCCAGCATGCTCTATGTGGCTGTGGCCGACCTTATCCCCGGCCTGCACCGGCGCGTGGCGCCCGCCGACGCCCTGTTCCAGACCTTGCTCATCGGCCTGGGCGTGACCACCATCTGGCTGGTGGGAGTGCTGGCCCACCGATTCGGCGCTTGAGGCCGACTCCCGCCGGGCGCGATCTCGCCGCCGCCGCGGGCCGCCCATCAACCACAACAGCAGCGCCAGCGGGCCCAGCCCGTAGAACACGAAGGTGAGCACGCCGCGCACCACGCTCGGCTCGGTGGCGGCCATGAGCAGCGTGACGTACAACCAGGCGATGGCAACGATGTACATGGATCGGGATTCAGAACGGGGTCGCCGTATTAGACCACGCCGGGCGGCGCCACAGGCCCATGGCTGCCCACGGCCGGCACCGTGAACGACGCCCCACCGCCGCCCGAGGCCGGCGGCTTCGAGGCGCAACTGCTGGCGGCCCTGGGCGCCCTGCTGCCGCCGCTGCCGGGCGCCGCCACGGCGGCACGGGCGCTGTTGCAGGGCTACCTGGGCGCCGTGCGCACGGACCCCGCTCGGCTTACGGCCCTGCAGGCGGAATTGCTGCGCGAGCAGGCGAGGCTCTGGAGCCGCGCCGTGGCCACTCCCGCGCCCGCCGATCCCGCCGACCCCTGGAGCGCGCCCTTCTTTGCTCTCGCGCGCGACCAGCACCGCGCCCTGGAAGCCTGGACCGAACGCCTGATCGCCCTGCTCGACCTGCCGCCCGGGCCCCGGCGCGCGGCGCGCTTCGCCCTGCGCCGTTGGCTTGAGGCGGCGCACCCCGCCAACCGGCTCGCCACCAACCCGGTGGCCCTGGCGGCGGCCCTGGGCTCGGGCGGCGCCAGCCTCGCCCGCGGTCTCCACAACCTGCGCGCCGACCTGGCCGAAGGCCGCATCGCCATGAGCGCCCCCGGTGCCTTCGAACCTGGACGCGACCTGGCTGTCACCCCCGGCGCCGTGGTGCATGAAAACCCCATCGCCCAGTTGATCCGCTACGCGCCGCTCACGCCGAAGGTGGGCAGCCGGCCGCTGCTGGTGGTGCCGCCCTTCATCAACAAATACTATGTACTCGACCTGCAGCCGGCTAACTCCTTCGTGCGCTTCGCCCTTCAGCAGGGCCTGCAGGTGTTCATGGTCTCATGGCGCAACGCCACGCCGGCGCTGGCCGGCGCCACCTGGGAGGATTACCTGCGCCTCGGCGTACTCGAAGCCCTGGACGTGGCCAACAGCCTGTGCGCCACGCAGGCGGCCAACGTGCTGGGCTACTGCGTGGGCGGCACGCTGGCCGCCTGCGCCGCGGCGGTGGATGCGGTGGCGAACCGCCGACGCTGGCACAGCCTGACGCTGCTGGCCGCCTTGCTGGATTTCGAAGACCCCGGCGAAGTGGCTGTGTACGTGGACGAAGACTACGTGGCCGGCTGTGAGCGCGACGCCGAGGACGGCTGCCTGGTGCCCGGCGCGCGCCTGGCAGCAGCCTTTGCCAGCCTGCGGGCGCGGGAGCTGGTGTGGCACTTCGTGGAGCACCGCTACCTGCTGGGCGAGACGCCCCGCCCCTTCGACCTGCTGCACTGGAACGGCGACGCCACCAACCTGCCCGGCCGCCTGTATGCTTGGTTGCTGCGCGCCTGCTACCTCGAGAACCGGCTGCGCCAGCCCGGCCGCGAACGCCTGCTCGGCCAGCCGGTGGATTTCGGCCGCATCCGCCTGCCCGCCTACGTGTTCGGCGCCCTCGACGACCACATCGTGCCCTGGCGCTCGGCCTATGCCGGCGCGCGCCTGCTGGGCCGCCCGCCGCGCTTCGTGCTGGGCGAAAGCGGTCATGTGGCAGGGGTGATCAATCCGCCCGTGCCTGGTCGGCGCGGCTGGTGGGGCGACGGCGGCGCGCTGCCCGCCGACCCGGCGGCCTGGCGCCATGCGGCGCTACACCGCGGCGGCAGTTGGTGGCACGATTGGGCCGTCTGGATCGCGCCGCTCGCGGGGCGGCGAATCCCGGCACCCGCCTCCCCCGGCAGCCCGGCGCATCCGGTGATCGAACCGGCCCCGGGCCGCTACGTGCGCGAATCCGCGCGCGCCGCGGCGGGCGCCGATCCACCTCAACCACAGGAGTAACGAATATGACCAAGCGTCTGGTACTGGTGACCGGCGGGATGGGCGGCCTCGGCGAGTCCATCTGCACCGGCATGGCCGACAAGGGATATGCCGTGGTGGCCACCTATTCGCCCGCCAACAAGAGTTCGGGCGAATGGCTCGCTGCCATGCGCGCCCGCGGCTACAACTTCGAGGCCGTACCCTGCGACGTGGCCGACTACGACGACTGCGCCCGCTGCGTGAAGGCCGTGGAAGCCAAGGCCGGCCCGGTGGACGTGCTGGTGAACAACGCCGGCATCACCCGGGACATGACCTTCAAGAAAATGGCCAAGTCCGACTGGGACGCCGTCATCCGCACCAACCTCGACTCCTGCTTCAACATGACCAAGCAGGTGATGGACGGCATGGTGGAACGCGGCTGGGGGCGCGTGATCAACATCTCGTCGGTGAACGGCTCCAAGGGCGCCTTCGGCCAGACCAACTACTCCGCCGCCAAGGCCGGCATGCACGGCTTCACCAAGGCCCTGGCGCTGGAAGTGGCCAGGAAGGGTGTCACCGTCAATACCATCTCCCCCGGCTACATCGGCACCAAGATGGTTACCGCCATTCCGCAGGACATCCTGGATTCCAAGATCGTGCCGCAAATCCCCCTGGGCCGACTGGGCAAACCCGAGGAAGTGGCCGGGCTGATCATCTACCTAGCCTCGGACGAGGCCGCCTTCGTCACCGGGGCCAACATCGCCATCAACGGCGGGCAGCACATGCAGTAAGGCGCAGGGGCTTCAGGCGCCTCCTCGCAGGCGCGCAGGTTTGCGCCCGATTGCGGTGCATGGCCTGCGCGCCTGAACAAGAAGCATCAAGGGGAGTGCTTTTGACTCCTTTCTCAGCTAGATTTCATGAGCTTTTTTATTTTCGGGGAGGGCTCATGCGGTGGCACCCGTGGCGTTCCGGGTTTGTCTGGGGCGCTCTCGTCTGGCAACTTGCCGCCGCGCCCGTCCTGGCCCAATCGGGCCCGCGCTTTGCGATCCAGCGCTTCGAGGTCAGCGGGGCGAGCGCC
>JADCHQ010000032.1 GCA_020248405.1 Rhodocyclaceae bacterium
ACCGCGCGGTCCTTGAATGCTTGTCCGTATCGAGCCAATTCGTTCTCCGTCCTCGCCCCCGGGTCCAGGAAATTCGGTGACGGGCGCAGCTGTGGATTTGTGGACGATGCGCTTCGCGCACCGGCCGGCTGGCCGTGGACAACGCTGTCGCGTTGCCCACCGCACCGACCTTCGCCCACAAGCTCCACAGCCACCCACCACCATCTACATGAACCTGAAGCTCAACGAACAGCAGGTTCTATCGGGGCGACAACTATTCTGACGCAGGGGGTCTGTCAGGAAGTGGCTTGAACAACACGGAGTGAAGCCATGAACGTCACGACCGTTGACGGCTACAACGCACGCATCGAGTACGACCCTGAGACCGACATGTTCCGGGGTGAGATTCTTGGTCTCAAAGGTGGTGCGGATTTTTACGGCAAGAACCCCAAGTAGCTTCGCCAGGAGTTCAAGAGGTCGCTTGCAGTCTTCCTGGAAGTCTGCGCCGAGAAGGGGATTGCGCCTCGTCGCAACTACTCAGGCAAGTTCAACCTGCGCATCCCGCCGGAACTGCACGAACGATTGGCCATTGCTGCGCAGGCTGAGGGGAAGAGCATCAACACGCTGGCAGCGGAAGCGCTGGCAATGCGCGTCGCGAGCTGAGGCCAACCCGCCCTTCGGGCGGACCGCCAGAGGAACCAACCGATCGGAGAACCCATGCTTTCCCCGCAAGTTCAGGAAGCCGCCAGCCGCAGCGTTCTGTGCTGGCTGGCCACGGTCGATGCATCCGGCCAGCCCAATGTGTCGCCCAAGGAAGTGTTCGCTGTGTTCGATTCGACGCACCTGGTGGTGGCGAACATCGCCTCCCCGACCACGGTCCGCAATGTGATGGCCAATGCCCGCGTGTGCGTGAGTTTTATCGACGTGTTCGTGCAGAAGGGCTTCAAGGTCAACGGCATTGCCCGCAACATCGGCAAGCATGAAGCCGGATACTCGCAGTGGGCGGCGCCCGTGGAAGCCATGGCGGGGCCGCGGTTTCCCATTCACAGCGTGCTTGTGATCGAGGCTACGTCGGTGGAACCGATCCTGGCCCCGAGCTACAGGCTTTATGCGGCCGAAACCACGGAGCAGTCGCAGGTGGCCTCTGCCATGCGCACCTACGGCGTACGGCCAGCCGCGCCCCACGGCTAGCGCGGCGCTTCGCCCCAAAGGCAAAGGCGACCGGGTCAGGTCTTGCCTGTTGCCTTCCCTGAACCCTTCTTGCTTGTTCTGTCTTCGGGATGAACGAAACCGATGGGCCACGCGGGCGGCTCGGGCGGCGACATGAGTGCACACGCAGTGCATCGAAGACCCGCTCGAGCCGGGTCCGTTCCGGCGCTGCTTGGTTAGGTTTGGTTTTCCGCATCAATAACTTCGAGGGCCTGGGAAACACCGACCATCCGGACACCCTGATTCTCTCTCGGCCGCCGGTTGCTGGACGGGCGTTCGGGTCGATGTGCAGGTGACGCTGTTTGTGCAGTTCGTGAAGGGACAGTAAAGGTGAACGGGTGACCCTGGCTCGACCGGTCCGCGGCGCGCCAGCGCCAGCGCCAACGCCCGCGCAGGCAGACCCTATCGCGTCGGTTTGCTCGCCATCACCATCGGCGGCGCGATTGTGACGAGGGTCTTCCGGTGACCTCCACGCGCGCAGCGGTTCACCTTGATGTGGAACATCCGTCTTGGCAGGCGCTCCAGCGCGTCCATGTTGCCCCGCCGTGCCCGGGTGCCGGGGCACTTACCTTCGAGTAGGCGGTGGGGCGGTATCGGGGCCTCCTGTCAGCCTGCGCTGCGTCCGGCCCTCAGATAATCAACCGCCCTGCCCGGTTTGCCGGGGTGATGGTTACTGTCATCCCGGCGCCGAACACAAGCGAGTCGGCCTCCATGCCGTCGCTGAAAATCACGCCGCCCTCCGGCATGTTCGAGGTCAGCGCCAGCGGGTGGTGTGCGTCGATTTCGCCATAGACCAGCGAGGCGCCGGTGGCGCGGCTTGGAAAGGGTTCGCGCACCGCAAATCGCAGCGCCTGCGCATCCCAGGCCAGCGGGCGGTAGCTGGCGGTGCGCGACGCGCCCTCCCAGGCCGCACCGATCCGCAGCGAGCCCATGATCACGCTCGTCATCCAGCCGGTCGAGCCCAGCCCGGTCGAGACGATCACCCCGCTAGAGCTCTGCACTTCTGCCTGGCCACTCCAGTCGATCCGGTAGCGCGCCGAGGTGTGGCTGCGGGGTCCGACGAACAGGTCGTTGACTGCCAGCATGGTCTGGCCGTCGGCCAGCGATGCCTGCGCCATTGTGACGCGCTTGTCGGGACGGGCATCCGCCAACACCGCGGGCAGCAGCGCGGCCAGGTCAGCCGGCTGGAAGGGCAGCAGGATGCCGTCGTGCCGTGCCGGTTCGGGGTTCAGCCCCACCAGCGGCTGGCCGTCCAGGTACTTCATCGCGTTGGCCACCAGGCCATCCTGCCCCAGGGCCAGCACGACATCGGCCGGCCCGAACAGGAAGTTCGGCAGGTACTGCCGCTCCAGCTCCTGCCAGCGGCCGTGGGCCTCCAGCACCTCGGTGACAACGGCGCGCGCGGTCAGGTAGGCCGCGTGCTCGCGCTCGTAGTCACCGAAGTCGGCGCCCAGATGCTGGACGTAGAAGCGTGCCTGATCGACCGTGTGGAACCGGCCGATCAGTTCCTGCAGCCGGGTGCGCCGGGTCACCAGCACCACCTTGCGGTCGGACGCGCTCATGCAGGCCTCCGTTCCCCCTCGGCGGGGCGTTGCTTCGCCTGCGGCGCTTGCGCCACGAGCAAGGTCTCGAGGAGGTCGGGCGAGACGTTGAGCTGCCCGATCTTCTCGGCGCGCTCGGCAAGCCCGCCGAAAGCCTGCGCGATCAGCTGGCCCGGCGCCATGCCCGCGGCGGCGAGTGCCTGGATCACGCGGACGTCGGTTTTCTGAAGCGCGTCCATCACTGCTGCCACCCGGTGGGCTTCAGCCTCCGCCAGCGCACGGGTGTTCTGCGCGTTGCGGGCCACGAAGTCCGTTCGACGGGTTTCCACCGAGATGTCAGTCTCCATCTCGGCCAGTCGCAGCTGCGCTCTCTTTTCGCGTAGCGAGGCTTCGGCTTCCATCTGGGTCTCGCGGATCTGGCGCTGCTTTTGCTCGACCGCGACCTCCGTGTCCAGTTCGCTTTCCCGGATGGCGCGCTCGTTGTTCACGGCCGCGTTACGGCGCAGGAAGATGGCGTCGTCGGCCCGCTTCAGGATGGCCTCGCGCGCTTCCGCCTCGAGCGCGCGCGCAGTCTCCGGCGTGGGACGCACGGCAGTGACCACAAAGCCCAGGATCTCCAGCCCGAGCGCCTGCAGCTCAGGATGGTGCGACAGCGTTCGGAAGCCTTCCGCGCCCAGCGCGTTGGCGGCCTGCAGCGCATCCCGGAGCGGCCGTTGCTGGATGGCCTTCTGCGCCGTGGTTTCGACCTGCGCCAGGACCCGCTGCGGCAGCTTGATGGGGTCCTCCGATTCGTAGCCCTTGCCATCGGCGCGCAGCGTGAAATCCGCCAGCGTGGCCGTCTTGCGCGGCTCGGCGATCCGCCACGTCACCGACCCCTGCACGGTGACTGTCTGAAAGTCCGCCGTCATCAGGGTTTGGATGAAGTCGTCGACGCGGCTGGATACGGGAAGAGCCATCAATGACGAGGACGGCGCGTAGTAAAAGAAGGAGCGCCCCGTGCCTTCCAGCCGCACCCGGCCGTTCTTCACGAGCAGCACGTACGAGGTGGGCCTGGACTTGAAGTAGCGAATGCCGAACATAGACACCTCCGGATGGATGCCGCCGGGATTGACGGCATATAGTTGCGTACGACAACTAATAAGGTTGCATAGTACAACTAAACTCGCTACTGTCAAGCTTGTCGTCGATACACTGCCAGCCAAGGCCCGCTCATGAAGATGCCCCAGACCATGGAGCGCCCGCTCGCCACCGTCGATGTGGCGATCTTCGCCATCGTCGACAACGCACTACAGGTGCTGCTGGTGCGCCGCCCCGATTGCGCCGGGGAGCCGTTCCCCGGCTGCTGGGCGCTGCCCGGCGGCTACATCGACGTGCACAAGGACGCCTCGCTGGAAGCCTGTGCGATGCGCAAGCTGCGCGAAAAGACGGGCGTGCGCTCGCCGTACCTGGAGCAACTGGGAAGCTGGGGGAGCGCGAAGCGCGATCCGCGCGGCTACACGATCACCTGCGTCTACTTCGCGCTGCTGAACGCCGAGTTGGTGACGCTGGACCACAGCGGCAAAGTCGAGGCGCCGACCTGGCAGCCGGTGGACGGCGACGGTGTTCGCGAGCGGCTGGGTTTCGACCACGCCACCCTGCTGGCCGCCGCGCTGCAGCGGCTACGCAACAAGGTCGAGTACACGTCGCTGCCCGCCTTTCTGCTGCCCGAGAGCTTCACCCTCAGTGATCTGCAGTCGGCCTACGAGACTGTATTGAACCGGGCGGTGGACAAGTCCGCATTCCGCACGCGGATGCTGGCTGCGGATTTCATCGAGCCCACCGGCGAGCAGCGCGCCAGCGTGACGCGCCCCGCGCTGCTCTATCGCCTGAAGGTGCGCACGCCGGTGCTGTTTCCGCGGACATTCAGCCCGCGCGGCGAAACGGGCTGACCCAATTCAGCCTCTGCGACCCAGACAGCTGCAAGCACACTCAACAGGCCCGCATTCCCCCGCCACGCATCCCGCAGTTCATGCGCGTGCAAGGCGCCCCCCCTGCAAACCAGCCAGTCATTGCTGTCCTTAGGCAGGCGGCGGTTGGCGGTGCCCGGGTTCGCGTCATTCCCTCGCCTTTGTCGCCGGATGCCGCGGCGCGGGCGGAACCGGCTTTCGTGCGGGTTTGCCCGGGGGAGCTGTTGGTGGCACGGGCGGGCGAGACCACGACGCCGTATTGCGTCAGTTCGTCGACCCCCACTTCAATGAAGCCGGTCTACTTGGGCGTCAGCGTGCTGCTATTGCTCCGCCGGCGGATCGGCTGCATCGCCGGTTCGCGATTCCGGCCTACTCATAGTTACCTGATTTCTCGAGGGGTTTGGTGAAAACGGGGCAGTGATTCTCTGGGCAGGCGCCGTACTGGACAGCACATGAACAAGCTCAGCCGACTCAATTTGTCCATATATTGTCCAGATTTGATTATGTCTCTTTTGGAATTATTTTCACGCTACAGAAGATATAATATTGCAAGTTCTTGAAAATTAACACCACAAACCCTGTGCGGCGCAAAAGTTTGTCCAGTACATATTGTTGACATTATGTGGACGATCCCTCAACATTCGTCTGTCAATAATCAACGCCTAATCACTAACGGAACCCAATCATGAAAAACCTCATCGCTGTCACGCTTTCTTCCGCCGCCCTGTTCGCCGCTGGATCCTCCATGGCCGCCACCGGAGGGTGGCAATTGGTGGTTGCCCAGGGCGCCGAGACCGTTTTCTTCCAGCCCAAGTCGGTGAACGTGATTCAAGACGGACTCGAAGTGTCTGTTCTGGAAGATTTTCGCGAAACTGAATTCCTCGGAGTACCGGTGCTGCCCCACAAGTCCCGTGTGAGCACCTATCGCGTCGATTGCGATTCGGCCCAAGCCGGTCTCGCCGCCTGGACGCTCTACAGCGCGAACTTCGGGCAGGGCGACGTGGTGTGGTCAGACAAGGCCGAGGAAGTCGCCATGTTCCGCGCCTCGTCCGAACCCGCGGTGGAGCGCGTCGTTCAGCGCGTCTGCGCGCCCTTCGTTGCACGCCGTTAAGCAAGTCCCAGCGTCCAATTTCTTTAGGGAGCCTCGCCATGTTTCCCCTGAAAACCCTCGTCGGCGCAGCCGCTATCGCCTGTTCGCTGTTTGAGACGTCAACCGCCACGGCGACTCAGTGGGAATCTGTGGTGCGCAACGCCGACGAGGCCTTGTACGTGGACCTCGACAGTTTGCGCATGGTGGACGGGCATGTGGAAGCGCAAGCGCTGCACACCTACTCCAAGGCGCGCACACTCGGCCAGGACTGGTACGCGCACCGGTCTCGCGTGATGACGTACCGCTTCGACTGCAACGGGGAGAAGCTGGCTTTTACCGCCTTCGAGATGCGCAGTGGTGAGTTGGGAAGCGGCGAAACCGTCATCGCGGGTACCACAGGCGGGTACATGTTCCCCGCCGCCAGCGATCCTCTGGACGGTAAGCTCATGGGGAAGGTTTGCAGCCCCGCCAATCTGACCCGGGCAGAACGGCACGGTGGCGACGCAGGACGGCTTGCCAGTCGGTGAAACGACTCGTGACGTGTTCGTGCGTGTGATCAGATGTGGTTGCGTGGGGTCGTTTATCCGGTATTGCTAGCCACACCACAGGCACCCCGATCGATGCTTCGAAGGTAGCTCAGCAGAGAGGCAGACGAGGTACTCGGTCGGCATCACCGCACGGAGTCCAGCACAGCACTTCGCGCTGTCCGACGTCGGCGAACGTATCCCGCCAACGGGCCGGCCGGTGGCACGTAATCGTTATTTAGATCATCGCTAACCGCCCCCCCGGCCCCGCGCCCCGGGCGCGGTGCAGCAGGAAGGCGGCGATAATCAGGTTGACGGCATTCCAGCCAATGCCGTTCAGGAACGCGGCGGCGTAGCTGCCGGTGAGATCGAAGATCGCCCCGGACATCCAGCCGCCCAGGGCCATGCCGAAGAGCGTGGCGGTGATGATCATGGCCACGCGGGTGCCTGTCTCGGCGGCAGGAAAGTGCTCGCGCACGATGATGGCGTAGGCGGGCACGATGCCGCCCTGGAAAAGTCCGAACAGCGCCGCCACCAGGGTGAGCGACGCGGGACCTTGCGCGGGCAGGAACAGCAACAGCGCCAGACACTGCAACCCCGAGCCCACCATCAGCGTGCGCAGGCCGCCGATGCGGTCGGAGATCATGCCGAAGCCCAGGCGGCTCACCACGCCGCAGGCGAGCATCACCGACAGCAGTTGCGCGCCGCGCGCCGGACCATAGCCCAGGTCGGCGCAGTAGGCCACCATGTGCACCTGGGGCATGGCCATGGCCACACAGCAGCCGAAGCCCGCCACCAGAAGCAGGAACTGCAGGGTGGCCGGCGCCATTCCAAGGGGGCGCGACACCGAGGCAGAGGCCGCGCGCGCCGCCCCCGGCGAGCCCGCTCGGGGCGGCCGCCGGCGCAGCACTAGGCTCGCGGGCAGCATCACCGCAAGGCAGAAAACTCCCACCCAAACGTGGGTCTGGCGCCAACCCGCCGTTTCGATGAAGTGCTGCAGCACCGGCGGCCACAGGGCGCCGGCCAGGTAATTGCCGCTGGCGCAGATGCCCACCGCCAGCCCGCGGCGACGCTCGAACCACAGCGAGGTGTCGGCGATGAGCGGGCTGAAGGAGGCGGCACAACCGGCCGCCAGCAGCAGGCCCTGCACCGCCACGAACTGGGCGAGGCTGCCCGACGCCGCCGCCAGCGGGTAACCGGCGCCCAGGCACAGGATGCCCATGACCACGGGCACGGCCACGCCGAATCGGTCGGCCATCCGGCCCATGGCAAGCCCGGCGAAGCCCACGCCCACCATGGTGGCGGCGTAGGGCAGCGAGGCGGCACCGCGCGCCACGCCGAACTCCGCCTGGATGGCCGGCAGCGACACCACCACCGACCACATGCCCACGCCGCCGCAGGTCACCAGCAGCAGGGTGCAGGCAAGCCGCCACCAGGCGTAGGCGGAATCCACGCCCGGCGC
The DNA here is from genome assembly GCA_020248405.1 of Rhodocyclaceae bacterium. GTDB lineage: Bacteria > Pseudomonadota > Gammaproteobacteria > Burkholderiales. The sequence continues at coordinate 7,752 of JADCHQ010000032.1, forward strand.
GTCGTGCGTGGCGGCTTTCAGGGGCGCCTCAGGGCTCGAGTCATGTGGATTCATTGTCGCACGGGGCCCGACACGTATCGGCCGGCGCAATGGCATGGCCGAGACACCGTGCCGTGCTACCGTGGCGCACGATCCCTTGCGCGCACACCAGACTCCCGTGGATCCGCTCTTCGATTTCGCCATCATCGGCGCCGGCATGGCCGGTGCCTCGGCGGCCTATGAGCTGGCCACCCACGCGCGCGTGCTGGTGCTGGAGCGCGAATCCCAGCCCGGCTACCACACCACCGGCCGGTCGGCGGCGCTCTACACCGAGACCTACGGCAACGCCGTCATGCGCGCCCTCACCACCGCCAGCAAGCAGTTCTACCGCGCGCCGCCACCCGGCTTCGCAGACGGCCCGCTGCTCACGCCGCGCGGCACGCTGCTGGTGGCTGGCGAGGCCCGAGTGGAGGCCCTGGAGGCCACCCGGGCAGCCTGCGCCCGGCTGGTGGATAACCTGCAGTGGTGGGACGCGGCGCAGGTGCGCGCACGGGTACCGGTGTTCGCCAGCGGTCAGGTGACCGCGGGCCTGTTCGAGCCCGACGCCATGGACATCGAGGTGCACCGCCTGCACCAGGGCTACCTGCGGGGTTTGCGCGCCCGCGGCGGCGCGCTGCGCTGCGACGCGCCGGTGACGGGGCTGCATCGCGAAGGCGCGCAATGGCACGTGGTCACACCCGGCGGCAACGTGCGCGCGGCCGTGGTGGTGAACGCCGCCGGCGCCTGGGCCGACGAGGTGGCTGCGCTGGCGGGCGCGGCGCCAGTGGGTCTTTCGCCCCTGCGGCGCACGGCCATCACGTTCGACGCCCCCGCTGGCGCAGCCATCCACCAATGGCCCGCGGTGATCGACGTGGACGAGCAGTGGTACTTCAAGCCCGACGCCGGCCGCCTGCTGGCTTCGCCCGCCGACGAGACACCCTCGCCGCCCTGCGACGCGCAACCCGAGGACTACGACGTGGCCGTGCTGGTGGAACGCCTGCGCGCCGCCACCACGCTCACGGTGCCGGCGCTGCGCTCGCGCTGGGCGGGGCTGCGCTGCTTCGTGGCGGATCGCACGGTGGTGGCAGGCTACGACCCTCGCGTGGCGGGCTTCTTCTGGCTCGCGGCGCAAGGCGGCTACGGCATCCAGACCGCGCCCGCCATGGGTCGCACGGCGGCTGCGCTGGCCCTCGGCGAGCCGCTGCCCGCCGAGGTGGGCGATCTGGGCGTGGAGGCCGCCTTGCTCTCGCCCGGGCGCGCCGCGCTGGCCTCGCCAACACCATGAGCGCAGCGCCACATGGCCGCAACCCGGACCCGCGGCCGCCCGCGCCGGGGAACCTGTGGGCGCTGCAGCCCTCCCAATCATCCACCATCCGCCAACGCACGCCATGAGCAACCCGCCCCGCTGGGCCTTTCCCGAAACCCTGCAACCCGATGGCGAAGCACTCACCCCCGGCCTGGAGCGCGCCCTGGCCTCGGCGGTGCTGCTCAGGAGCGAGGTGCCGGAGGAGGCCTTCACCGCCAGCATCCTCGGCACCGAGCGCGCCGGCAATGGCATCGTCATCGGGCCGCACGGTCTGGTGCTCACCATCGGCTATCTCATGGCCGAGGCGCGTTCGCTCTGGCTCACGACCGCGGAGGGCGCGGTGATGCAGGCCACGCCCCTGGCCTACGACTTCGCCACGGGCTTTGGCCTGGTGCAACCCCTGGGCCACCTGACGGTGGCCCCCGTGCCCCGCGGGCGAGCGGCGGATGTGACGCCCGGCACCGGGGTGTTCGTGGTGGGCCACGGCGGGCGCGCCCACTGCCTCAAGGCCGAAGTGTTTGCAGCGCGCGAGTTCGCCGGCTACTGGGAATACGTGCTCGACCGCGCGCTGTACACCGTGCCGGCCCACCCCCAGTGGGGCGGCACCGGCCTGTTCGACGCCGAGGGGCGCCTGCTGGGCATCGGTTCGCTGCTGGTGCAGGAGCCGGGTGCCGGCGAAGACCAGGCCACCCAGGGCAACCTTTTCGTGCCCATCGACCTGCTGGAGCCCATGTTCGAGGATCTGCTCGCCCACGGCCAGAGCCTGCGTCCGCCGCGCCCCTGGCTGGGCATGTACACCGTGGAGTCCGACGACGGCCTGGCGGTGGGCAGCGTGGCGCCGGACAGTCCCGCCGGGCGCGCCGGCGTGGAGGAAGGCGACGTGGTGATCGAGGTGGCGGGGCAACGTCCCGCCGGGCTTGCCGACCTGTTCCGGCGCATCTGGGCGCTGGGCCCGGCGGGAGTGGACGTGCCCCTGACCATCGCCCGTGACGACCAGCTGTTGCGGCTGACGGTGCGCTCGGCGGACCGCGACGACTTCCTGCTCAAGCCGCGACTGCACTGACGGGGCCCCGGGGCGGGCAGCCCTGTCAGCCTTCGGGACCGTGACGTGGCGTCAAATCATCGCCAGCGGCGCGGGCCCCGCCGGGGGCGGCAGCGCGGCATCGATGTCCGCCAGGTCGGCCGCGGTGAGACGCCCTTGGGGCAGGGTGAAGATTTCGCGCACGTGCTCGGGCCTGGTGGCCTTGGGAATGGCGATCACACCGGGATCGCGCAGCAGCCAGGCCAGGGCCGCCTGGGCCGCGCTCAGGCCATGGCGCGCACCCACGCGTTGGAGGGCGCCGTCCCGGGCCAGCGCACCCTGCCCAATGGGGCAATACGCCATGAGCGGCAGGCCGCGCTGACGCATCCAGGGCAGCAGGTTGAACTCCACGCCGCGCTCGCCCGCGCAGTAGTACACCTGGTTCGACGCGCAGCGCTCGCCGCCGGAAACGCGCCACAACCGGTCCATGTCGCGAGTGTCGAAATTGCTCACGCCCCAATGGCGGATGCGGCCGGCCGCGCGCAGCGCCTCGAAGGCCTCCACCGTCTGGGACAGCGGGTGAGAGCCCTTCCAGTGCAGCAGGTACAGATCGATGCTCTCCAGCCCCAGGCGCCGCAGGCTGCGCTCGCATGCCGCGGCCGTTCCGGTGCGGCTGGCGTTGTACGGATAGAGCTTGCTCACCACGAATACGTCCTCGCGCTTGAGCGTGCCCGCGGCGAAGGCCTCGGCCAGGGCCGCGCCCACCACCTCCTCCGCGCCGCCTTCGCCGTACATCTCGGCGGTGTCGATGAGCCGGCAGCCCAACTCCAGCGCCAGGCGCACAGCAGCCACCTCGCGGCGGCGCGCCGCGGCACTCTCGCCCATGCGCCAGGTGCCCAGGCCCAGGGCGGGCACGGCTTCACCGCAGGGCAGGGTGACGCTGCCACGAGCCGTCATGGCCGTTGCCGCGGTTGATGCAGACTCACGAGAGGCGCCTCCGGTCACGGGTGGTGTCATGTCCGGCACGCCCGCCGCCGCGTACTCCGGACCCGGCGAAGCATGCTCCACTCGCCATGCTCGCGCCAACCCCGCGGGCGGCACGGCGCGCGTTGACGGTGCTTCAAGCAGCCTTCTAGACTCAGGCATCGCAGCCGCGCGAGCAGCCTCGTGGCGCAACGCTGCCGCCAAGCGTCGCGCGCCGGTTCACCCGTGCGCCCCGCAGCCCCGCACCACCCCCATGAAAAAAATCCAGCCGGCCCGCGTGGCATTACCCCCCACTCCATTGCATGGAGCCGCGGCCACCGTACCGGCGGACGGGCGGGCATGATCGACAAGACCGTGCCCACCGCAGATGCGGCCGTGGCCGGCATCGCCGACGGCGCCACCGTGATGATCGGCGGCTTTGGTGGGGCAGGCCAGCCCGACGAACTGATCGACGCGCTGATCGCCCGGGGGGCCACAGACCTGGTGATCGTCAACAACAACGCCGGCAACGGCGAAACCGGCCTGGCGGCGCTGCTCAAGGCCGGTCGGGTGCGCAAGGTGATCTGCTCCTTTCCGCGCCAGCCGGACTCGCAGGTCTTCAACGCGCTCTACCGAGCCGGGCAGATTGAGCTGGAGCTGGTTCCCCAGGGCAGTCTCGCCGAACGCATCCGTGCCGGCGGGGCGGGCATTGGCGCCTTCTTCACCCCCACCGGCTACGGCACGCTGCTGGCCGAGGGCAAGGAAACCCGGCTCATCCAGGGCCGCCCCCACGTGCTGGAGTACCCCATCCGGGCTGACTTCGCGCTCATCAAGGCCTACCGGGGCGACCGCTGGGGCAACCTCGTCTACCGCAAGTCGGCGCGCAATTTCGGCCCCCTCATGGCCATGGCCGCCCGGACCACGGTGGCGCAGGTGCATGAGGTGGTGGCGCCGGGCGACCTGGACCCCGAGGCGGTGGTAACCCCCGGCATCTTCGTGCACCGGGTGTTGCGGATCGCCGAGACCCGGCTTGCCGGCAGTGCGAAAGAGGGCGCGCTTCCGGGGGATGGACACCACCATGAAACTTAGCCGCGATGCGATGGCCGCCCGGGTGGCGCGGGACATTCCCGAGGGTGCCTACGTGAACCTGGGCATCGGCCTGCCCACCCTGGTGGCGAATCACCTGCCCCCGGGGCGGGAGATCTTTCTCCATAGCGAGAACGGAGTGCTGGGCATGGGCCCCGCGCCACCGCCCGGCGAAGAGGATGCCGACCTCATCAATGCCGGCCGCCAGCCGGTCACCCTGCTCCCCGGCGGGTGCTACTTCCACCACGCCGACTCCTTCGCCATGATGCGCGGCGGCCACCTGGACATTTGCGTGCTGGGCGCCTTCCAGGTATCGGCCACGGGCGACCTGGCCAACTGGCACACGGGCGCTCCCGGCGCCATTCCCGCCGTGGGCGGCGCCATGGACCTGGCCATCGGCGCGAAGCGCGTGCTGGTAATGATGGAGCACCACACCAAGACCGGCGAAAGCAAGATCGTGCCACGCTGCAGCTACCCTCTCACCGGCATAGGCTGCGTGCACCGCATCTACACGGATCTGGCCGTCATCGACGTGAACCAGGATGGGCTGCAGGTGGTGGACATGGTCCTGGGCCTGTCCTTCGAGCGGTTGCAGCAACTGACCGCCGCCCCGCTGCTGGCGCCACGAGGAGCCTGAGGCACCCGGTGCGCGCCGCGTCCGGCGCGCGCGAACCACCTCGGCCGTCGTTACCATTCACCACCCACGATCGGCGCGGAACGTATGCGGCCCCGCCCGGCGTGTGATCGCCAGCCCGTACCACACTGCCGTGTGCTGCTCGAACCCTGAAAGGAACAACCATGCCCGAAGCCTTCGTCTGCGCCGCCCTGCGCACACCCATCGGCCGTTACGGCGGCAGCCTGTCGTCTGTGCGCCCGGACGATCTCGCGGCGGTGCCCCTAAGGGCGCTGGTGGCGCGCCACGCTTCGGTGGACTGGTCGGCCGTGGATGACGCGGTGTTCGGCTGCGCCAACCAGGCGGGCGAGGACAACCGCAACGTGGCGCGCATGGCGCTGCTGCTGGCGGGCCTGCCGGAGGACATCCCCGCCAGCACCATCAACCGGCTGTGCGGCTCGGGCCTGGATGCCGTGGGCATCGCCGCCCGCGCCATTCGCGCCGGCGAGGCGGAACTGATCATCGCCGGTGGCGTGGAGAGCATGTCGCGGGCGCCCTTTGTCATGCCCAAGGCCGACAGCGCCTTCTCGCGCACCAATGCCGTGTACGACACCACCATCGGCTGGCGCTTCGTGAACCCCCTCATGAAGCAGATGTACGGCACCGACTCCATGCCCGAGACGGCGGAGAACGTGGCAGAAGCGTTCAAGGTGTCGCGCGCCGACCAGGACGCTTTCGCTCTGCGCTCCCAGATGCGGGCCTCGGCGGCCCAGAAGAACGGCCGTCTGGCGAAGGAGATCGTGCCGGTCACCCTCCCGGCGAAGAAGGGCGAGCCGGTGGTGGTGAGCCTGGACGAGCACCCGCGCGAGACCACCCTCGAAGCGCTGGCCAGGCTCAAGCCCATCGTGCGGCCCGACGGCACCGTCACCGCCGGCAATGCATCTGGCGTGAACGACGGCGCCTGCGCGCTGATCATCGCCAGCGAGGCGGCCGCCCGGCGCCACGGCCTCACGCCCCTGGCGCGCATCGCCGGCCTTGCCACCGCAGGCTGCGCGCCGCGCATCATGGGCATCGGCCCGGTGCCGGCCACCCGCAAGCTGCTGGCGCGGCTGGGACTCAAGCAGGAGCAGCTTGACGTGATCGAGCTCAACGAGGCCTTCGCCGCCCAGGGCCTGGCGGTGCTGCGCGAACTGGGCATCGCCGACGACGATGCGCGCGTTAATCCCAACGGCGGCGCCATCGCCTTGGGCCATCCGCTGGGCATGAGCGGCGCGCGGCTGGTGGCCACCGCCGCCCATGAGCTGCACCACCGGGGTCTGCAGCGCGCGCTCACCACCATGTGCATCGGCGTAGGACAGGGCATCGCGGCGGTGCTGGAGCGGGCTTGAGAAGACGCCGCGGCTGAGCTGCGTGAAAGAAGAGCGCCACTGCCCTTCATGGCAAGCCGCGGGCCAAAGCGGTGGCGCGGGTTGGGCCGCTCAGGCGCCGGGCCCGCAGCGACCCCTGACGCCCTCTCTCAGCGGCTGGGAACTCCGGTCACGAACCGAACCTCTGACGTGGTCGTTCCCGAATCCTCCACCGGAGCCCTGCCATGCGCCTCGCCGCCACCGCCATCGCGTTGTCCCTTGCCAGCCTGGCCCATGCCGGGGACCTGCCGCCCCTGGCCAAGGGCGCGCAACTGAAAAGGGCCGTCTCCGGCAACACCGTGGAAGGCTCCATGGACGCCTCCGGACGCTACACCGAGTTCTACGCCAAGGACGGCACGGTGCGTGGCAAGGACTACAAGGCGAAGTGGAACATCGAAGGCGACACCATGTGCTGGGTTTACGAGGGCCAGCCCAAGGACTGCTGGCAGGCCGGCGTGAAGGGCACCAGCGTGAAGTGGGTCAAGGACGGCAAGGTGCAAGGCACCGGCACCATCGTGAAGGGCAATCCCAACAAGTTCTGACCCGGGCGCAGCCGCTACAATCCTGCCCCTTTTACCAATCCCGTCTGGAGGGGCAGCAATGGAAATCCGCACCATCGGCGTCGTGGGCGCCGGCACCATGGGCAACGGCATCGCCCAGGCCTTCGCCGTGGCCGGCTACCCGGTCGTCATGACCGACGTGGCCCAGCCGGCCCTGGACCGTGGCCTGAAAACCGTGGACAGCAGCCTGGAGCGGCTGGTGAAGAAGGAGAAGATGACCGCCGCGGACAAGGCCACGGTGCTGTCGCGCATCCGCACCGGCCTCGACCTGGGCGCGCTCGCCGAGGCCGACCTCATCGTGGAGGCCGCCACCGAGAACCTGCCCCTCAAGCTGGACATCTTCGCGCGGCTCGACGCCGCCGCCAAACCCGGCGCCATCATCGCCTCGAACACCTCGTCCATCTCCATCACCAAGCTGGCCGCGGCCACCAAGCGTCCCGACCGCGTGATCGGCATGCATTTCTTCAACCCCGTGCCGGTGATGGCGCTGGTGGAGTTGATCCGCGGCCTGCAGACCTCCGAGGACACCTACGCCGCCGTGGAGGCCGCCACCAAGGCCGTGGGCAAGTCGCCGGTGCAGGTGAAGAACTCGCCGGGCTTCGTGGTGAACCGCCTGCTGTGCCCCATGATCAACGAGGCGGTGTTCGCGCTCTCCGAGGGGCTCGCCACGCCGCAGCAGATCGACGACGCCATGCGCCTGGGCTGCAACCATCCCATCGGCCCGCTCGCCCTGTGCGACCTGATCGGCGTGGACGTGCAGCTGGCCGTGATGCAGGTGCTGTTCGAAGGCTTCAAGGACTCGAAGTACCGCCCCGCCCCGCTGCTGGTGGAGATGGTGGAAGCCGGTTACCTGGGCCGCAAGACCGGGCGCGGCTTCTATACTTACTGAGCACTCACGAGACGCCCCCCGGGGTTGAGCCCCCCGGCAGCGGAGATCATCCTCGCCCACGGACCCTGGCAGGAGGCGCGCATGGGCCTGCCACGGGAAGACTGGTTCAATCGACATCGCTACACGGTAGAGGACTTCTACCGCATGGGCGCCGCCGACACGCTGGCGCCCGTCAGCCGTGTCGAGCTGACTACGCGGGCGCGCTTGGTGGACACGGAGGTGGATCTCGGCGGCATTCTCTGAACGCCGCGGCTTCACCCCCCGAAGCGCCGCAGCCCCCCAAGGTCCAGCACCCGCATCCCGCCGTACTCCACCGCCACCAGCCCGGCCCGCTCCAGGGCCTGCAACCCCTGATTCACCCGCTGGCGCGAGGCGCCCACCAGCAGGCCGATCTCGGCCTGGGAGATGTCCAGCCGGGCGCCGTTGCCCGGATACAGGATCGGGTTGAACAGGTCGGCGATGCAGCGCGCCAGCTTGGCGTCGGGGCCCAGCAGGTGCTCGTACTCCACCCGGCCGATGAACTGGGACAGGCGCTCGTTCAGCTGCACCAGCAGGTAGCGGTTGAAGGTGATGCTGCCATCCAGCAGCCACTCGAAGGTGGCCCGGGGCAGGCGCGCCACCACCGAGTGGCGCAGCGCGGTGGCGTCGTAGCGGCGCGGCTCGCGCTTGAGCAGGCTGCCCTCTCCGAACCAGCCCCCGGGCGGCACGCCGGTGAAGCTCAGCGCCTTGCCGTCGGCGCCGGAGCTGGTGAGCTTCACCAGCCCGTCAAGCACCCCCACCCAGGCATCCACTGGCTCGCCCTTGCTGCACACCGGCGCCCCAGCGGGCACTTGTTGCAGCGCAAGATCGCCTGCCACCCGCTGGAACTGCGCGGGTGTGAGATCAGCAGTCCAGCGGGCGTGCAGGCGAAGGGCTTCGGCCAGGTCCAAGGAGGGGTCCAATTGTCATTCGGGCGACAACGTAATCCAGCCCGACTCTGATACGCTAGCTAACTTATTCTGGCTCCCTCCGCGGGGCCGACCCGTGCAGCGGCCGCAGCGGCCGCCGTCCCTCGAATTGCAGGAGGAATGCCTTGAGTCAGCCGGATGCCGGCCCCACCGGCGCCGACACCTTCCCGCGCCTGCTGCTGCACCACGCCGAGGTGCGTGGCGGGCGCACGGCCATCCGCGAGAAGGACCTGGGCATCTGGCTGTCCTGGACCTGGTCGCAGGTGGCCGACGAGGTGCGGGCCGCGGCCTGCGGGCTAGCGGCGCTGGGCTTCCGGCGCGGCATGACCCTGGGCATCGTGGGGGACAACCGCCCGCGCCTGTACTGGTCGATGATGGCGGCCCAGGCGCTCGGCGGCATCCCCGTGCCCCTCTACCAGGACGCGCCAGCGCAGGAGATGCGGTTCGTTCTCGACAACGCGGAGATCGCCTTCGCCGTGGTGGAGGACCAGGAGCAGGTGGACAAGCTTCTGGAGATCCTGCCCGACGCGCCGCGCCTGTCGAAAATCATCTTCGACGACCCGCGCGGCCTGCGCAACTACCCCAATCCCGAGATCCTGTCCTTCGAGAAGCTGCAGGAGCTCGGCCGCCGCTTCGACGCCGAGAACCCCGGTTTCTTCCAGCGCGAACTGGAGCTTGGACGGCCCGACGACATCTCTGTGATGCTCTACACCTCGGGCACCACCGGCAGCCCCAAGGGCGTGTGCCACACCCATCACTCGCTCATGAGCGCGGCGAAGGGCGACATCGCCTTCGACGGCTTCGACGAGCACGACGAGGTGCTCTCCTACCTGCCCATGGCGTGGGTGGGAGACCACCTGTTCTCCCACGCCCAGGCGCTGGTGGCGGGGTTCTGCGTGAACTGCCCCGAATCCAGCGAAACGGTCATGACCGATCTGCGCGAAATCGGCCCCACGTACTACTTCGCGCCGCCGCGGGTGTTCGAGAACCTGCTCACGCAGGTGATGATCCGCATGGACGACGCGGCCGCGCCCAAGCGCCGTCTGTTCCACTACTTCATGGGCGTGGCCAAGCGCCACGGCGCGAAGATCATGGACGGCCGCGCCTCGGAGGTGCCGCTCTCCGGCCGGCTGCTCTATGCGCTGGGCACGCTGCTGGTGTACGGCCCGCTGCGCAACGTGCTGGGCATGTCGCGCATCCGCGTGGCCTACACCGGCGGCGCCGCCATCGGGCCCGACCTGTTCGAGTTCTATCGCTCCATCGGCATCAACCTGAAGCAGCTCTATGGCCAGACCGAGACGGGCGTGTACGTGTGCAAGCAGCCCAGCGGCAATGTGAAGCTCGACACCGTGGGCACGCCGCTGCCGGGCGTGGAGATCCGCATCGCCGACAACGGCGAGATCCAGGTGAAGACGCCGGGCATGCTGAAGGAGTACTACAAGCGCCCCGACGCCACCGCCGAGTCCATCACGCCCGACGGCTGGTTCATGACGGGTGACGCCGGCTTCCTCGACCCCGAGGGCCAGCTCAAGATCATCGACCGCGCCAAGGACGTGGGAAAACTCGCCGACGGCACGCTGTTCGCGCCCCAGTACATCGAGAACAAGCTCAAGTTCTTTCCCCACGTGAAGGAGGCGGTGGCATTCGGCCAGGGGCGCGACCAGGTGTGCGTGTTCATCAATATCGACCTGGTGTCGGTGGGCAATTGGGCGGAGAAACGCGGCCTGGCCTACACCGGCTACGTGGACCTGTCCCAGAAGCCCGAGGTGTACGCGCTCATCCAGGAGTGCGTGGAAAAGGTCAACGCCGACCTGGCGGCCGATCCGCACCTGTCGGGCTCGCAGATCCGCCGCTTCCTGGTGCTGCCCAAGGAGCTGGACGCCGACGACGGTGAACTCACCCGCACGCGCAAGGTGCGCCGCGGCTTCATCGCCGAGCGCTACAGCGTCCTGGTGGATTCGCTGTTCGACGGCCGCACCCACCAGGAGATCGACGCGCAGGTGAAGTTCGAGGATGGCCGCACCAGCACCATCCGCGCCGACGTGCAGATCCGCGACGCCGCCGTTACGGCGCCCGCCCGCAAGGCGGCCTGAGCATGAGCGAACCCGCCAGCCACGAGCACAACCCCGGGCGCCGCATCGGCGGCACCCTGCTGTCGGTGGACAACATCTCGCTCGCCTTCGGCGGCGTGAAGGCGCTCACCGACATCTCCTTCGACGTGCGCGAGCACGAGATCCGCGCCATCATCGGTCCCAACGGCGCGGGCAAGAGCTCCATGCTCAACTGCATCAACGGCGTGTACACGCCGCAGCAGGGCCGCATCCGCTTCGACGGCCAGGAGTTCCAGCGCATGGACCCGCACAAGGCGGCCTCCATGGGCATCGCCCGCACCTTCCAGAACATCGCCCTGTTCAAGGGCATGAGCGTGCTCGACAACATCATGACCGGGCGCATGCTCAAGATGCGCACCAACCTGTTCCTGCAGGCCCTCTACGTGGGCCCCAACCGCCGCGAGGAACTGGAGCACCGCCGCCACGTGGAGCACATCATCGACTTCCTGCAGATCGAGTCGGTGCGCAAGACCCCCGTGGGCCGCCTGCCCTACGGCGTGCAGAAGCGCGTCGAGCTTGGCCGCGCGCTGGCCGCCGAGCCGCGGCTGCTGCTGCTCGACGAACCCATGGCGGGCATGAACATCGAGGAAAAGCAGGACATGTGCCGCTTCGTTCTCGACGTGAACGACGAATTCGGCACCACCATCGTTCTGATCGAGCACGACATGGGCGTGGTGATGGACATCTCGGATCGCGTGGTGGTGCTCGATTACGGCAAGAAGATCGGAGACGGCACGCCCGGCGAGGTGCGCGCCAACAAGGCCGTGATCGACGCCTACCTGGGAGTGGCCCACTGATGCAGTTCTTCCTGGAGGTGCTTATCGGCGGCCTGCTGGCCGGCGTGATGTACTCGCTGGTGGCGCTGGGCTTCGTGCTCATCTACAAGGCCTCGGGCGTGTTCAACTTCGCCCAGGGCGCCATGGTGTTCTTCGCCGCCCTCACCTTCGTGGGGCTACAGGAGAAGTTCGGGCTGCCCTTCGGGGTCACGCTCGCTCTGTCGCTGGCGGCCATGGTGGTACTGGGCGTGCTCACCGAGCGCATCGTGCTGCGCCCGCTGGTGAACCAGCCGCAGATCACGCTGTTCATGGCCACCATCGGCCTGACCTTCTTCATCGAGGGGCTCGCCCAGCTCATCTGGGGCACCGAGGTACGGCGCCTCGACCTGGGCATTCAGGACGAGCCCATCGAGGCCCTGATGGAGCGCTTCAACATCCTCGTGTCGCGCTTCGACGTGGCGGCCGCGCTGGTGGCCGGCGTGCTGGTGGCGGTGCTGGCGGTGTTCTTTAACAAGACGCGCATTGGCCGGGCGCTGCGGGCAGTGGCCGACGACCACCAGGCCGCCATGGCCGTGGGCATCCCGCTCAAGCAGATCTGGGCCATCGTGTGGTCGGTGGCGGGCTTCGTGGCGCTGGTGGCCGGCCTGCTGTGGGGCGCGCGCAACGGCGTGCAGTTCGCGCTCACCTTCGTGGCGCTCAAGGCTCTGCCGGTGCTCATCCTGGGCGGCTTCGAATCCATCCTGGGCGCCATCGTGGGCGGCCTGATCATCGGCGCCTCGGAGAAGCTCGCCGAGGTCTACCTCGGCCCCATGATCGGCGGCGGCATCGAGGGCTGGTTCGCCTACATCATGGCGCTGCTGTTCCTGCTGGTGCGGCCCGAGGGGCTGTTCGGCGAAAAGCACATCGACCGGGTCTAGCCATGCTCTATCGCGAGGCGGGCCAGTTCCGCACCAGTTACGAAGCCGACCAGCAGATCTTCCCGATCCGCCAGGACCGTATCGCCTTCGCCCTGCTCATGGCCGTGGCGGTGGTGGGCGTGCCGCTGTTCGCCAGCGACTACTGGCTCACGGCGATCCTGATCCCCTTCCTGGTGTTTGCCCTGGCATCCCTGGGCCTGAACATCCTCACGGGCTACGCCGGCCAATTGTCGCTGGGCACGGCGGCCTTCATGGCGGTGGGCGCCTTCGCGGCCTACAACTTCCAGCTGCGTGTGCCCGGAATACCCATCCTGGTGAGCTTCCTGCTGGGCGGGGCGAGCGCCGCGCTGGTGGGCGTGGCCTTCGGCCTGCCCAGCCTGCGCATCAAGGGCTTCTACCTGGCGGTGGCCACCCTGGCGGCGCAGTTCTTCGTTCCCTGGCTGCTGGTGAAGGTGGGCTGGTTCTCCAACTACAGCGCCTCGGGCGTCATCACCGCCCAGAAGATCGAGATCCTCGGTTTCGTGTTCGACTCGCCGGTGCGCCGCTACCTGCTGGTGCTTGCGATCGTTGCGCTGCTGGCGCTGGCGGCCAAGAACCTGGTGCGCAGCCGTATTGGCCGCGCGTGGATGGCGGTGCGCGACATGGACGTGGCTGCCGAGGTGATCGGCATCCGCATCATGCGCACCAAGCTGATCGCCTTCGCCGTGAGCTCCTTCTACTGCGGCGTGGCGGGCGCGCTGTATGCCTTCGCTTACCTGGGCAGCGTGGAGCCCGACGCCTTCAACCTTGACCTGTCGTTTCGCATCCTGTTCATGGTGATCATCGGGGGGGTGGGCAGCATCCTGGGCTCGTTCCTTGGCGCCGCCTTCATCACCCTGCTGCCGATCCTGCTGGAGGTACTGCTGCACGGCGGGGCGGGCCTGCTGGGGCTCAATCTCTCGCCGGGCACGCCGTCGATGATGCAGCTGGTGGTGTTCGGGGGGCTGATCATCTTCTTCCTGATCGTGGAGCCGCACGGGTTGGCCCGGCTGTGGCAGATCGCCAAAGAGAAGCTCAGGCTGTGGCCGTTTCCGTATTGATGCAGTCAACCGGCCAGGGCTGCCGGGCGTGAAAGACCCGTGCCAGCCGCGGTGCCGGCCGGACCAACCGGAGGAGAGAAGAGCGATGACTAAATCCTGGAAAAGTGCGGTGCTTGTGGCCGCCGCGGCGGCGGCAGGCCTGGCGGCTGCGCCGCCGGCTTCGGCGCAGCAGAACACCCAGTTCATCGGCATCACCGGCTACCGCGTGGGGCCCTACGGCGCCAATGGCGCCGCGTTCTTCGGCGGGTTCATCGACTACCTCAATCTCGTCAACGAGCGCGACGGCGGCGTGAACGGCGTCAAGCTCACCTGGGAGGAGTGCGAAACCGAATACAACAACGCCAAGGGCGTGGAGTGCTACGAGCGGCTCAAGACCCGCTCGGCGCTGGGCCCCACGGCCATCCACCCCATGTCCACGGGCATCACCTACGCCATCATGGAAAAGGCGCCGGTGGACAAGGTGCCCCTCATCACCCTGGGCTACGGCCGCACCGACGCCACCGACGGACGGGTGTTCCCGTGGGTGTTTCCGCTCATGTCCAACTACTGGGATGCGGCCACGGGCATCGTGCGGTTCATCGCCGACAAGGAAGCCGGCAACCTCAAGGGCAAGAAGATCGTGCTGTTGTATCACGACTCCGCCTATGGCAAGGAACCCCACTCGGTGCTGGACGCCGAGGCGAAGAAGCTCGGCTTCGAACTGCGCATGATCCCGGTGCCCCATCCGGGCAATGAGCAGCAGAGCCAGTGGCTGCAGATCCGGCAGTACAAGCCCGACTGGGTGATCCTGTGGGGTTGGGGCGTGATGACCGCCACGGCGCTGCAAACCGCCCAGAAGACCGGCTTCCCGCGCGATAAGATGGTGGGCAACTGGTGGGCTGGCGCCGAAGTGGACACGGTGGCTGCGGGCCCCGCCGCCACGGGCTACTACGCCGCCAGCCTCAACCTGGCCGGCAAGGGCTACCCGGTGGTGAAGGACGTGGAGGATGTCGTCTACAAGAAGGCCAACAAGGGCCAGGACGCCAAGCTGGTGGGCACGGTGCTGTGGAACCGCGGTCTCGCAGCGGCCATGTACACCGTTGAAGCCATCCGCAGGGCCCAGGAAAAATACGGCAAGAAGCCCATCACCAGCGAGCAGATGCGCTGGGGAATCGAGAACCTCGATGTTAACGCCGGCCGCCTCAAGGCGCTGGGCTTCAACACCATGGTGCCGCCCGTCAAGGTGAGCTGCGAGGACCACGGCGGCAGCGGCCTGGTGCGCTTCCAGCAGTGGGCCGGCTCCGAGTGGAAGATCGCCTCCGACTGGATGAAGGGCGACTCGGCCATGGTGCGCAAGATGATCGAGGACTCGGCCGCCAAGTACGCCGCCGAGAAGGGCATCAAGCCCGGCTGCATGGGCGGCTGACCCCCACGAACCCGCCCGGGCAACGCCATGACCGCCTCCGCCGCCGCCAGCCCCGCCACCTCGCCCCAAGGCGAGGTGCTGCTGGCCGTCAACAACATCGAGGTCATCTACGACCACGTGATCCTGGTTTTGAAGGGCGTGTCGCTGGCGCTGCCCAGGGGGCGCATCGTGGCGCTGCTGGGCGGCAACGGCGCCGGCAAGACCACCACCCTCAAGGCGGTGTCCAACCTGCTCGCCTCCGAGCGCGGCGAGGTGACCAAGGGCAGCATCGAGTTCAAGGGCGAGCGCATCGACCGGCTCAACCCCTCCGAGCTGGTGAAGCGCGGCGTGGTGCAGGTGATGGAGGGGCGGCACTGCTTCCAGCACCTCACCGTGGAGGAAAACCTGCTCACAGGCGCCTTCACCCGGTCGGCCTCCCGCGGCGAGATCAAGGCAGACCTGGAGCGGGTGTATGCGTTCTTCCCGCGCCTGAAGGTGCGCCGCGCCAGCCAGTCGGGCTACACCTCGGGCGGCGAGCAGCAGATGACGGCCATCGGCCGGGCCCTCATGGCGCGCCCCACCACCATCCTGCTGGACGAGCCCTCCATGGGCCTCGCGCCCCAGGTGGTGGAGGAAATCTTCGAGATCGTGCGCGACCTCAACGCCCGTGAGGGCGTGAGCTTCCTGCTGGCCGAGCAGAACACCATGGTGGCGCTGCGCTACGCGGATTACGGCTACATCCTCGAGAACGGCCGCATCGTGATGGACGGCGACGCCGAGTCGCTGCGCAGCAACCAGGACGTGAAGGAGTTCTACCTCGGCCTGTCCAGCGCCGGGCGCAAGAGCTTCCGCGACGCCAAGCACTACCGCCGGCGCAAGCGCTGGCTGGCCTGAGCACGGGCCGCCGCCGGCGGCCTTTTTTCATCCGCCTGTTACCCGGGGGCCTCCCATGAGCAAACCCTACCTCGATGATCTCGAGACCCGTTCGCCGGAAGTGCGCGAGCGGGCGCTGTTCAAGGCCCTGCCCGACCAGGTGGCCAACGCCAGGAAGAACGCGCCCTACTTCGCCCGCCTGCTGGCCGATGTGGCGCCCCACACCATCCACAGCCGGGCGGCGCTGGCGAAGCTGCCGGTGACGCGCAAGTCGGACCTCATCGCGCTGCAGAAGGCCGAGCCGCCCTTCGGCGGCATGCTGGCGGTGAAGCTGTCGCAACTCGGGCGCGTGTTCGCCTCGCCCGGGCCCATTTACGATCCCCAGGCCGACGTGAAGGACTACTGGGGCTTCGCGCGAGCGCTCTATGCTGCTGGCTTCCGCCAGGGTGACCTGGTGCACAACACCTTCTCCTACCATTTCACCCCGGCAGGCTTCATGGTGGACTCGGGCGCGCAGGCGCTGGGTTGTCCGGTTTTTCCCGCAGGCATTGGGCAGACCGAGCTGCAGGTGCAGACCATCGCCGACCTCAAGCCCGCGGGCTACGCCGGCACGCCTTCGTTCCTGAAAATCCTGCTCGAGAAGGCCGACGAGCTGAAGGCTGACATTTCCAGCCTGAAGAAGGCGCTGGTGAGCGGCGAGGCCTTCCTACCGCCGGTGCGCGCGCTGCTGGCCGAGCGCGGCATCGACGGCTTTCAGTGCTATGGCACAGCCGACCTCGGCCTGGTGGCCTACGAGACGCCGGCGCGCGAGGGCATGGTGGTGGACGAAGGGGTGATTCTCGAGATCGTGCGCCCCGGCACCAACGACCCCCTGGCCGAGGGCGAGGTGGGCGAAGTGGTGGTGACCACCTTCACGCCCGACTACCCGCTGATCCGCTTCGGCACCGGCGACCTTTCGGCCCTGCTACCCGGGACGAGCCCCTGCGGGCGCACCAACCTGCGCATCAAAGGCTGGATGGGCCGCGCCGACCAGACCACCAAGGTGAAGGGCATGTTCGTGCATCCCTCGCAAGTGGCCCAGGTGGCCAAGCGCCACCCGGAAATCCTGCGGGCCCGGCTCAGCGTCACCCACGACGCCGAGCGCAACGACGTGATGACGCTGGCCTGCGAACTGGACGGCGCCCCGTCCGAGGGCTTCGCCGCCGCCGTGGCCAACACCCTGCGGGAGGTCACCAAGCTGCGCGGCGACGTGGCCTTCAAGCTGCCCGCCGCCTTGCCCAACGACGGCAAGGTGATCGAGGACCTGCGCAAGTACGACTGACCCGGAAGGAACCCCCCCGGCTCATGCACAGAGTCGCCGGGGGGTTGGAGCGTTACTGCAGGGCGCCCGTCACGGACGCTGCCGGGGCGTAATAGGGGATGCCGTAGCGGCCCAGCAACGCCTGCAATTGCCCCGACTGGCGCAGGGCCGCAAGGCGCTGCTCAAGGAACGCCTTGAGGGATCCGTCTTGCTGCCGCACGGCCCAGGTGTTGTTCCAGCTCGCCGCGTCGGCAGGGACGAAGTTCTCCACCACGTGCACCACCCGGTCGGGATAGGCGCGCCGGGCTTCCGCCAGGCTGGTGGAGGGAATCAGCGCGGCGGCCACGCGGCCCTCGGCCAGGGCCTGGATGGCGCGGCGCGCCTCGGGGAAGGCCTCGTGCTTCAGCCCTTCGGCGTCGAGCAGCTTCTCGGCGGGAGAGAAGTAGGTGGCGCCCACCAACGTGCCGTCCTTCGCCAGTTGCGCCAGCTTGCGGTCGGCCAGCGCGGGGTCGAAGGTGACCAGAACGTAGCGCACGGCGAAGGTGGGCTCGATCAGCACCAGCTTCGACTTCTTCAGCGCATCCTCCATGCCGCCGGTGCCCAGCCCGAGGAACACGTCGCAGGAACCGCCCCGGATGGTGGTACGGAACGCGCGGTTCAGGCCGCCGCGGTTCACGGTGTTGACCCAGACGAACTGCACCTCCCAGCCCTGCTCGGCCGCGACCAGGCGCAGCAGGTCCACGTCATAGCCGCGCGCTTCGTCGGTGATCTCGGTGGAGGGGAAGGAATAGGGGTCGGCGCAAGCACCGATGCGGCCAGTACCCTGGATGCGGGTGAGGGTGTCCGCGTCGCGCAGCGCCTCGGGCACCGCGCTGGGGGCCACATCGCGGAAACCGCTCATGTAACGGGAATCCCGGAAGGGATCGGCCAGGGTGCTCTGGGCGCAAGCCGCGCCGGACACCAGCGCCAGCGCGCAAAGAAACAACGTGGAGGAAAAGGTCTTCATGGCGGATCCTGTGACATTGGCAGCGCCGGACTGCGTGACCGGCTCCGACAGCGGCGCCCGCAACCGGTTCGGCGCGCCACCCGGGAAAAACGCCCTTCAGCGTTCCTCCCGGTCTTCCTGCGATGGTTCCAGCGCAATGCCATCGGCCTGGGCCACCCGTGCGAGCGCCTCTTCCATGAGGGCGCGCGCCTGGGCGGTGGTCTCTCGCAGCCAGCCGTGCAGCCGTGCATCGGCGTCGTCGCGCGAGGCACATTCGGCGCTGTACTGCTCAAAGGCGTTGAGCGCGCTCACCAGGGTGACCAGATGGCGCGGGCATTCGCAACTCACGGACGTTTCATGACCGCCCAGGAACGCGAGCTGGCGGTCACTGAAACGGCGCGCCGTGCCGGCGGCTGACGCCGCGGGAAAAGCAACGCGGGGGGCCGCCAGGTCGCCTGTGGTCGCCTCCAGGCACGCCTGGCGCAATTCGCGCAAGGTGGCCGGCAACTGGCGCGCCACCACGCCCTGCACCTCGAGGTTGCGCAGCGCCTTGTGATTGCCGAACCCGAACAACACCACCGTGCCGGAGGCATTCGCCCGCGCCCGCAACTGGGCCACTAGGCCGGCGCTGTCGGTATGCAGGGCGGGCAATTCCACCAGCAGGACATCGCAATCGAGCGGGTCGCGGGCAACCAGGAGATCGCCTGGCGCGCGAAAGGCGCCCACCACTTCGGCCGGACCGAAGCCCGGGTCGCGATGCAAGCGCATGCCAATGCTCTCTCCCACCACCACCAGCCGCAGCGCACGGTCGGGGGCCGACACCTGCGGGCGGGACGCGGGCGCCAGGGTGGCAAGCTTGACCTGCAACTGGCCGTCGTCGAGGGCTGCGATGCTACCGATGCTGCAACCCCGGTCCACCAACGCCTTCAGCAACGCGAGGCGTTGCATCATGGGCTCGGAGTAGAGGCGGTCGCCGCTGGCGCTGCGACGCGGTTCCACCACCGCGTAACGCCGCTCCCAGATACGTATGGTTTCCACGGGAATTCCCACCCGGCGCGATACCACGCCGATGGGATCGAAGCCGGAATCGGCGCTGCCACTGCCCTGTTCGTCTTGCACCCTGCCACCCTCCCAAAGGCCCCGTTCGCAGGACCATGACCCAGTGGTGCCGGAATTCTTCATCACTCCGGGTACTCACATTGATCTGTCCATTATATGTTCAGGACGGGCGGTTTGGCTTGTCCAGATTAGTCTGCGGGAACGTCCCTGCCGGGAACCTATAATCGGCCAACCATTTGTCCCCCAGGTGCCTCCATGACAGCGCCCGTCAGCCGCTACCCTGTCCCAGCACTCGCCGACCTCCCCGAGGACGTGCGCGCAACCATACTGGCGGTACAGGAGAAGGCCGGTTTCGTTCCCAACGTGTTCATTACCCTGGCCCATCGGCCGGCAGAGTTCCGCGCTTTTTTTGCGTATCACGACGCGCTCATGTTGCGAGACTCCGGCTTGAGCAAGGCTGAGCGCGAGATGATCGTGGTGGCCACCAGCGGCGTGAATCACTGCCTGTACTGCGTGGTGGCCCACGGCGCGATCCTGCGCATCTACGCCAAGAACCCGCGGGTGGCCGACCAGGTGGCAGTGGACCACCGCAA
This sequence comes from Rhodocyclaceae bacterium, assembly GCA_020248405.1. Classification (GTDB taxonomy): domain Bacteria; phylum Pseudomonadota; class Gammaproteobacteria; order Burkholderiales. The sequence goes on from JADCHQ010000032.1 coordinate 27,638, forward strand.
GGCCGAGATCACGCCGCGCCAGCGCGCCATGCTGGACTTCGCCGTCAAACTCACCCGGACGCCCGAGGCCCTGACGCCCGCCGATCAGGAGGCCCTCAAGCCGCACGGCTTCTCGGACGAAGATATCTGGGACATCGGCGCCATCACCGCCTTCTTCGCCCTGTCCAACCGCATGGCGCACCTGCTGGAGATGCGCCCCAACGAGGAGTTCTACCTGCTGGGGCGAATGCCGCCACCCGGGAAATGATGGGGCGCTCGCGGCCAACGATGCGGTCAACGGCGCCGTTGGCCGCAGGAAATGCCGTTTGCGCGTGCGAACGTGGCGCGGATTGCAACCTCATGCCAGACCCTTTGCGCTAAATTGCCACCGCTTCCCCGGAAGGCACCTGGTGCAACCGTATAATTTTGACCCTTGTCTCGTCTGCGCATCACGAGTGCGCGGCACGGACCGCGATCGAGCTACTCCCCCCCAGAAGGTGTGATTCATGGCCGCCCTGCCCGACGACGACACCCAGGAAACCAGCGAATGGCTCGACGCCCTCGACGGCGTCCTGGCTAGCGAGGGCATCGATCGTGCCCACTACCTGCTTGAGCGTCTCATCGAGCGCGCCCGTCGCGCCGGCGCCTACCTGCCCTACAGCGCCAACACCGCGTACGTGAACACGATTCCTCCCGGGCTCGAGGAACGCTCGCCCGGCGACCACGAACTCGAGCACCGCATACGCTCCTACGTGCGCTGGAACGCCGCCGCCATGGTGCTGCGCGCCAACAAGGACACCAACGTGGGCGGCCACATCGCGAGCTTCGCCTCGGCGGCCACGCTCTACGACGTGGGCTTCAACCACTTCTGGCACGCCCCCTCCGAGACCCACGGCGGCGACATGGTGTTCGTGCAGGGCCACTCCGCGCCGGGGGTGTATGCGCGCGCCTTCATGCTCGGCCGGCTCAGCGGGCAGCAGCTCGACAACTACCGCCAGGAAGTGGACGGCCAGGGGCTGTCCTCCTACCCCCACCCCTGGCTGATGCCCGACTTCTGGCAGTTCCCCACCGTGTCCATGGGGCTCGGGCCCATCATGGCCATCTATCAGGCACGCTTCATGAAGTACCTGCAGGACCGCGGCCTAGTGAACACCGAGGGCCGCAAGGTGTGGTGCTTTCTGGGCGATGGCGAGATCGACGAGCCCGAGTCCATGGGTGCCATCGGTGTGGCCGCCCGGGAACACCTGGACAACCTGATCTTCGTGGTCAACTGCAACCTGCAGCGCCTGGACGGGCCGGTGCGCGGCAACGGCAAGATCATCCAGGAGCTGGAAGCGGACTTCCGCGGCGCGGGCTGGAACGTGATCAAGCTGATCTGGGGCTCCTACTGGGATCCGCTGCTCGCCCGCGACCGCAACGGCACGCTGCTCAAGCGCATGGAAGAGGCGGTGGATGGCGAGTACCAGACCTTCAAGTCGAAGGACGGCGCTTACGTGCGCAAGCATTTCTTCGGCAAGTACCCCGAGCTGCTGGAGATGGTGGCCACCATGTCCGACGACGACATCTGGCGCCTGAACCGCGGCGGCCACGACCCCCACAAGATCTACGCCGCTTACGCCGCGGCGGTGAAGCACACAGGCCAGCCCACCGTGATTCTCGCCAAGACCATCAAGGGCTACGGCATGGGCGAGGCGGGCGAGGCGCAGAACATCACCCACCAGCAGAAGAAGATGGGCACGCACTCGCTGAAGGCGTTTCGCGACCGTTTCAGCCTGCCGGTGCCCGACGACAAGCTCGACGAGATTCCCTACCTCACCTTCCCCGAGGGCTCGCCCGAGCTCGACTACATGCGCAAGCGCCGCGAAGCGCTGGGCGGCTACCTGCCCACGCGCCGGCGCAGGGGCGACGCCCTGGAAGTGCCGCCGTTGTCGGCCTTCGAGGGCTTGCTGCAGGCTTCTGGAGAGCGCGAGTTCTCCACCACCATGGCCTTCGTGCGCATGCTGGGCCAGCTGTTGCGCGACAAGACCCTGGGCAAGCGCATCGTGCCCATCGTGCCCGACGAGTCACGCACCTTCGGCATGGAGGGGATGTTCCGCCAGCTGGGCATCTGGTCCTCGGTGGGCCAGCTCTACACGCCCGAGGATGCCGACCAGCTCATGTTCTACAAGGAGGACAAGCACGGCCAGATCCTCCAGGAGGGCATCAACGAACCGGGCGCCATGTCCTCGTGGATCGCAGCCGCCACCGCGTACTCCACGCATGGCGTGCAGATGATTCCCTTCTACATCTACTACTCCATGTTCGGCTTCCAGCGCGTGGGCGATCTCGCCTGGGCGGCCGCCGACCAGCGCGCCCGCGGCTTCCTGCTGGGCGGCACCGCCGGGCGCACCACGTTGAACGGCGAGGGACTGCAGCACGAGGACGGCCACAGCCACCTGGCGGCCTCCACCATTCCCAACTGCATCGCCTACGACCCCACCTTCTCCTACGAGGTGGCGGTGATCATCCAGGACGGCCTGCGCCGCATGGTGGCCGAGCAGGAGGACGTGTTCTACTACCTCACGGTCATGAACGAGAACTACACCCACCCGGCCATGCCGGCGGGCGCCGAGGCCGGCATCCTCAAGGGCATGTACCTGTTCTCGGCCGCGGAGGGCGGACGCAAGACCCCGCGCGTGCAGCTCCTGGGCAGCGGCGCCATCCTGCGCGAGGTGATCGCTGCGGCCGACCTGCTGAAAACCGATTTTGGCGTGGCCGCCGATGTATGGAGCTGCCCCAGCTTCAACGAGCTGCGCCGCGACGGCATGGCAACCGATCGCTGGAACCTGCTGCACCCCGAGGCGAAGCCGCGCAGCGCCTACGTGACGCAAAGCCTGGAAGGCCACGGGGGCCCGGTGGTGGCAGCCACTGACTACATGCGCATCTTCGCCGAGCAGATCCGCCCGTGGGTGCCGCGCCGCTACACCGTGCTGGGCACCGACGGCTTCGGGCGCTCCGACACGCGCGAGAAGCTGCGCCGCTTCTTCGAAGTCAATCGCCACTACGTGGCGGTTGCTGCGCTCAGGTCATTGGCCGACGAGGGCGCCATTCCGGCCGCCACCGTGAGCCAGGCCATCGCCAAGTACGGCATCGATCCCGACCGCCCGGCACCCTGGACGGTCTGACAAGACGCACACACGGAAAGAGCAGCCCATGGGAGCCATCAGGGAAGTCCTCGTCCCCGACATCGGAGACTTCAAGGACGTGCCAGTCATCGAAGTGCTGGTGAAGCCGGGCGACGCGGTGAAGGCTGACGACTCGCTCATCACACTGGAAAGCGACAAAGCCACCATGGAAGTGCCCGCGCCCTTCGCCGGCGTGGTGAAGGAACTGCGGGTTAAGGTTGGCGACCGACTCTCTCAGGGCGCTGCGATCCTCGCGCTGGAAACCGTAGACGGCGGCGCGGTCGTGCCGGCCTCGCCAGCACCGCCGCCCCCCACACCCGCCGCCCCGGCGGGCGAACCCGCACCCGCCGAAGCGGCCACGGCCCCTGCGCCAGCTGCACGCCCCGTACCGTCGGCACCCGAAGTACCGCGCCTGGATGAGGCCGCCTTTGCCAAGGCGCATGCCAGCCCGGCGGTACGCAGGCTTGCTCGCGAACTCGGGGTGGATCTTGGCAAAGTGCCGGGCAGTGGGCCCAAAAGCCGCATCCTCAAGGAGGACGTGCAGTCCTATGTGAAGGGCGCGCTTTCGGCTGGCGCGACGGTGGCGGCACCGGCAACCCCAGGCGGCGGGCTCGCTCCGGGCCTGCCTGCTTGGCCGGTGGTGGACTTCGCGAAGTTCGGACCCGTGGAGACGCGGCCACTGACACGCATCCAGAAGATCTCCGGGCCGGCCCTGCACCGCAACTGGGTGATGATCCCCCACGTCACGCAGAACGACGAGGCCGACATCACCGACCTGGAAGCCTTCCGCAAGCAAATCTCCGAGGAGGCCGTGAAGCAGGGCGTGAAGGTGACGCCGCTCGCGCTCATCCTTAAGGCGGTGGCCGCCACCCTCAAGGCCTTTCCCGAATTCAACGCGTCCCTCGCACCGGGCGGCGACGCCCTCGTGGTCAAGAACTACTACCACCTGGGGGTGGCGGTGGACACGCCTGAGGGCCTGGTGGTACCGGTGATTCGCGACGTGGACCAGAAGGGCGTGATCGCCATTGCCCGGGAGCTGGCCGAGGCAAGCCAGAAAGCCCGCGACCGCAAGCTCGGGCCCACGGACATGCAGGGCGGCACTTTCTCGGTGTCGAGCCTTGGCGGCATCGGCGGCACGCACTTCACGCCCATCATCAATGCGCCCGAAGTGGCCATCCTGGGGGTGTCGCGCTCTTCCATGAAGCCGGTGTGGCGGGAGGGCGCCTTCGTGCCCCGGCTGGTGCTGCCCCTGTCCCTGTCCTACGATCACCGGGTGATCGACGGCGCCAAGGGCGCTCGCTTCATCAGCCATCTGAACGGTGTGCTGAGCGACATCCGGCGCGTGCTTCTCTGAGCCCTTTTTCGGCCCGCCGGTGAAGCCCATCGGCATCCTTGGTGGCACCTTCGATCCCGTGCATGTGGGTCACCTGCGGCTGGCGCTCGAGGCCTGGGAGGCGCTGGCGCTCGAGCAGGTGAGGCTGGTGCCCAACGCCACCCCGCCGCACCGGGCGCAGCCGGGGGCTTCAGCCGAACAGCGCCTGGCGATGATCCGGCTGGCCGTGGCAGGTCACCCGGGGCTGGCGGTGGACGAGCGCGAGTTGCGGCGCCCCGCGCCGAGCTACACCATCGACACGCTGGAGTCGCTGCGCAGCGAGCTTGGCGAGGAGCGACCCTTGTGCCTGATCCTGGGCGCCGACGCCTTCGTGTTGCTGGAGACATGGCGTCGCTGGCAGGCACTGCTGCGGGTGGCCCATCTCGTGGTGGCCCACAGGCCAGGCTTCCCATCGCAGACCTGGGTAGCGCGCATGGGCGAACTCCTGGCCCGGGAGCTGAGGGCTCGCGCCACCGACGACCCGGCAGACTTGAAGCGCATGCCCGCCGGCCGCATCTTGCTCTTCCCGGTGACGCAACTCGACGTGCGCGCGACCGAACTGCGCAGGCTGCTGGCGGCAGGGCGGTCGCCCCGTTACTTGATCCCCGACTGCGTTCTCGACTACATTGAAAAACACCATCTCTACCGAGCCATGGATGCAAACTGATCCCGTCGTCACAAGCGAAGCGCTCGTCGCGGCCGCCGTATCCGCGCTCGATGACATCAAGGCGCGCGATGTCTGCGTCATGGACGTGCGCAAGCTCTCCTCGCTGTTCGACACGGTCATCGTGGCCAGCGCCGATTCGGCCCGCCAGACCAAGGCGCTCGCCCGCCACGTGCAGGAAAAGGTGCGCGCCCTGGGCGGTCACGTCCTCGGCGTGGAGGGTGAGGAGTCGGGCGAGTGGGTGCTGGTGGACCTGGGCGACGTGGTGGTGCATGTGCTGCAGCCTGCGGTGCGCGACTACTACAACCTCGAGGAACTCTGGGGCGGCCGCCGCCCGCTGCCCAGCCGGGCGGCGGCGGGGCGGCATCCCGGCGCAGAAGCGCGCCCCTGATGAACCGGGCACCCGTCTGTGGCGGGTGCGGCCGAGGGCCTGCAAGAGACGCTCATGGGGGCGCCGTGTGCGCCTGCTGATCATCACCCTGTCCCACCGGCAACCTGCCTGGGTGGCTGCTGGCTTCGACGAATACGCGCGCCGCATGCCCCGGCAGGCGCGCCTTGAACTGGTGGAGCTGCGCCCAGAGCCTCGGCCCGACGGCGCCAGCCCTGCGGTTGTGGCGAAACTGCAGGAGCGTGAGGCCGAACGCCTCGCGGCAGCCGTTCCGCGCGGTGCCTTGAAGGTTGCGCTGGACGAGCGCGGCGTCGCCTTGAGCACGCTGCAATTCGCCGCCCGCCTGGGAGACTGGCTCGCCGAAGGCCGCGACGCGGCCTTCCTCGTGGGCAGCGCCGATGGTCTGGCTGCCTCGGTGCGACAGAACGCGGACGTGGTGCTGGCGCTATCGTCCCTCACCCTGCCCCACGGCCTGGTGCGCGTGCTGCTCGCAGAGCAGCTCTACCGCGCTTGCTGCGTGCTGCACAATCATCCCTACCACCGCGACTGACCAACCTCCAGTGAGCGATTCCGCGCTACCGATCTACCTGGCTTCCCGCAGCGCCCGCCGACGCGAGATCTTGCGGCAATTGGGCGTGCCCTTCGTGTTGCTGCCCTTGCGGGAAGCCGCCGGGCGCCCTGTGGACGTGGACGAAACATCCCTGCCTGGCGAAGCTCCGACGGCCTATGTTCAGCGGGTGGCGCGGCTAAAGGCCGAAGCCGCCTGGGGGTTGCTGGAGCAGCGCCGGCTGCCCGTCAGACCCGTGCTGGGCGCCGACACCACCGTGGCCGCCGGCGGGGAGATCCTCGGCAAGCCCGCCAACCGTGCCGATGCCATGCGCATGCTGCGGCTGCTGTCCGGCGGCGTTCATGCGGTGCACACGGCGGTGGCCCTGCGGTTACATGACCGCCTGGAGCTGCGTCTGTCCAGCACGAATGTGGAGTTCAAGCCGCTCGACGAACAGACCATCGCCGCTTATGTGGATTGCGGCGAACCCATGGACAAGGCGGGCGCCTACGCGGTCCAAGGCAAGGCGGCCATGTTCGTGAAGCACCTGCAAGGCAGCTACACCGGCGTGGTGGGCCTGCCCGCCTGGGAAACCGCCGAGTTGCTGGGCGCCTTCGGTTACCGCCTGCCATGAGCGAGGAGATTCTGGTCAACGTCACGCCGCAGGAGACGCGCGTGGCCCTGATGCAGCAAGGCGTCGCCCAGGAGCTGCACGTGGAGCGCGCCGCCTCCCGCGGGCTGGTGGGTAACCTGTTCCTTGGCGTCGTGAGCCGCGTGCTGCCGGGGATGCAATCGGCCTTCATCGATGTGGGCCTGGACCGCACTGCCTTCCTGCACGTGGGAGACATCTGGACCCAGCGCGGCGGCGAGCAGCCCCGCCCCATCGAGAAGATCCTCCACGACGGTGACTCGCTGCTGGTGCAGGTGGTGAAGGATCCCATCGGCACCAAGGGTGCAAGGCTGTCCACGCAGGTGAGCATCGCCGGGCGCTTCCTGGTGTACTTGCCGCAGGAGTCGCACATCGGTGTGTCACAACGTATCGAGGACGAAGCCGAACGCACGCTGTTGCGCGAGCGGCTGGCGGCGCTGCTGCCGGCCGACCATCAGGGCGGCTACATCGTGCGCACCATGGCCGAAACGGCCACCGACGCCGAACTGGCCGCCGATCTGGATTACCTGCGGCGCGTCTGGGGCGGCATTCAGGAACGCGTCCGCGCCAGCAGCGCCCCGGCGCTGCTCTACCAGGATCTCGACCTCAGCCTGCGGGTGCTGCGCGACTTCGTTTCGGCCTCCACCGAGCGGGTGCTGGTGGATTCGCGCGAGACCTTCCAGCGCCTGCGCCAGTTCGCCGGCGAGTTCAACCTGCCCTTCGCCGACACCGTGCAGCATTACCCTGGAGAGAGGCCGTTGTTCGAACTCAATGGCGTGGAGGGAGAGATCGAGCGCGCCCTGGGGCGGCGCGTGGCGCTCAAATCGGGCGGCTATCTCATCATCGACCAGACCGAGGCGCTGACCACGGTGGACGTGAACACCGGCGGCTTCGTGGGCGGGCGCAGCTTCGACGACACCATCTTCAAGACCAATCTGGAGGCCGCCCAGGCCATCGCCCGCCAGCTCAGGCTGCGCAACCTGGGCGGCATCATCATCCTCGATTTCATCGACATGGACAGCGAGGCCCACCGCCACGCGGTGCTTGCCGAATTGCGCAAGGCCCTGGCGCCTGATCGCACGCGAATGACGGTGAACGGCTTCACCTCCCTGGGGCTGGTGGAGATGACGCGCAAGCGCACCCGCGAGAGCCTTGCCCACGTGCTGTGCGAACCCTGCCCCACCTGCGGCGGGCGCGGCGAGCTCAAGACCGCGCGCACGGTGTGCTACGACATCCTGCGCGAATTAGTGCGCGAGTCGCGGCAGTTCGACGCCGCGGAGTTCCGCGTGCTGGCCTCGCAGAAGGTAATCGACACCTTCCTGGACGAAGAGGCCCAGAGCCTCGCCATGACCGAGGAGTTCATCGGCAAGCCGGTGCGCCTGCAGGTGGAATCGCTCTACAACCAGGAGCAGTACGACATCGTTCTGGTGTAGCGCGGCTGCGGGCTATCCCATGGCGGCGCCGCGGGCCTTTCCGCCGCGGCCTTTCGCGGCACGGCCCTTGCCGAGTGCCGCGGGCGCGGCCCGGGCCTGCGCCAGCAGCACCATCACCGCCACCGAGGCAAGCCGGTTGCTGGCGCTGTCGGCGCGGCTGGTGAGCACGATGGGCACGCGCGTGCCCAGCACGATGCCGGCGCTATCGGCAGCGGCGAAATATTGCAGCTGCTTCGCCAGCATGTTGCCCGACTCCAGGTCGGGTACCACCAGGATGTCGGCGCGCCCCGCCACGGGCGAGTCGATGTGCTTGACGCGCGCCGCCTCGAGGCTGATGGCGTTGTCGAAGGCCAGCGGGCCGTCCAGCAGCCCGCCGGTGATCTGGCCGCGGTCGGCCATCTTGCACAGGGCCGCCGCGTCCAGGGTGGACTGCAGCCGCGGATTCACCGTCTCCATGGCCGAGACAATGGCCACCCGCGGCCGGGCGATGCCAAGCACGTGGGCCAGCTCGATGGCGTTCTGCACGATGTCGGCCTTGTCCTCCAGGGTGGGCTGGATGTTCACGGCGGCATCGGTGAGCAGCAGCAGCCGCGGGTAGGCGGGCACGTCCAGCACGAACACATGGCTGGTGCGCCGCGCCGTGCGCAGCCCGGTGCCGGAGGCCACCACGGCGCCCATGAGCTCGCCGGTGTGCAGACTGCCCTTCATGAGCGCGCTCACTTCTCCCGCGCGGGCCAGGGCCACCGCACGCGCGGCAGCGGCATGGCTGTGCTCGGTGGGTTCGATACGTACCTCGGCAAGGTCGGCGCCCGCAGCACGGGCTACGGCGCGGATCTTGGCCTCGGGGCCCACCAGCACGGGCACGATCAGGCCGCGCGCCGCCGCCGCCAGGGCGCCCAGCAGCGAATCGTGATCGCAGGGATGCACCACCGCCGTTACCACCGCGGGCGCGCGCTGCGCCGTGCGCAGCAGTTTGGCGAAGGTGCCGTGGGCCTTTTCTGCCATGTTCAGGGGTGGGGCGGAGCTTGCGAGCCGGAGAGTAACTCACGCACGTGGCGCGCGATCATGGCTTCTTCATCCGTGGGCAACACCCAGGCCGACACGGACGAGGAGGGACTGCTGATGCGCGCCCCGCCCGCGGCGTTGGCCGCCGGGTCGACCTCCACACCCAGCCAGGCCGCCGCTTCGCAGACCCGGGCGCGAATCGCGGCCGCGTTCTCGCCGATGCCGGCGGTGAAAACCAGGGCATCCAGGCCGCCCAGGGCAGCGGCGAGCGAGCCCAGTTCCCGGCCGATGCGATAGACGAACAGGTCGATGGCCAGCGCCGCCGCTGGCGCCGGGCTCGACAGCAGCGTGGCCATGTCGGCAGACAGGCCCGACACCCCCAGCAGGCCGCTGCGCCGGTACAGCAGGTCTTCCAGGGCGCGCGCGTCCATGCCGCGTTCGTCCATGAGCCACAGCAGCACGCCGGGATCGAGCGCGCCGCTGCGGGTGCCCATGGGCAGACCCTCCAGCGCCGTGAAACCCATGGTGGTGGCGACACTGTGCCCGCCGCGCAAGGCGCACATGCTGGCGCCGTTGCCCAGGTGCAGTACCACCGTGCGACCGTCAGCGGCGCGCCCATCCAGCGCGGGCAGCGCGCCGGCGATGTACTCGTAGGACAGGCCGTGGAAACCATAGCGCTGCACGCCGGCCTCGTGCAGCTCCGCGGGCAGCGCATAGCGCTGCTCCACGGGAGGGTTGCTGGCGTGGAAGGCGGTGTCGAAGCAGGCCACCTGGGGCAGCGCGGGTCTTCTGGCCAGCAGGCGACGGATGGGCGCGAGGTTGTGGGGCTGATGCAAGGGGGCGAGGTGCTCGAAGCGCTCGAGTTGCTCCAGGATGGCGGCGTCCACCCGCACCGGTGCCGCGAACGTCCGGCCCCCGTGCACCACGCGATGCCCCACGGCGGCCAGAGGGATGTCCGGCAACTGCTCGTCCACCAGCGCCAGGACTGCCTGCATGTCGGATACGGAGTCGGGCGGCGGCGGATCTGGCCAACGGCGTTCCGTCACACGCCCCATTGCATCGCGCACCACCAGGCGCGGCATGTCGCCCAGACGGTCGAGGCGGCCCCGCAGCAGCCACCCGCCATCGGCCCCATGAACGCCGAACTTGAGGGAAGAGGAACCAGCGTTCAGCACCAGGATTGCGCCGGCCGGGCGCACATCCTGGTCTATGGGCAGCGCACCGCCCGTCGCACCCGGCTCCGCCATGGCCCGGGAATTCAGGACGGCTCGGCCGCGGTGCCGGCGACTTTCGACTTGATCACGAGGAGCTCGTCCAGTTGCCTTGCGAGGGTCTCGCGTTGCCCTTCGAGCGACTTGGCACGCTCCTGCAAGGCACCCACGTCATCGCTGATCTTCCGGATTCCCTCCACGCGCCGCTCGAGCAACTTGTGGTGCTCCCGCAACTGGTTGGACAGCGGCACCAGAGAGCTGCCGAGCCAGGCCTCGAAGTCTGTCCGCACCCGCAGAAAGGCCCAACGGGCCTCGCTGGCGAGCTGATCGTAGAACTTGCGCACCACCAGGAACTTGGGGTTCATGATGTTCACCGGGTCGGCGCAAAAGTTCTGCGTGGCCGTCTTGAGTTGCGCCACTCGCAGGAAGTGTTTCTCAAGGTTCAGCGCGGGCGGAGAGAGTTTGGGAAACCGGTGCTTCTCGTGGAACAGCTGGTAGACGCCCTGCACGAATTCGCTGGTCTGACTGGAAAACCCGATCAGGCGATTCGACCTTTGTTCGAACTGATCGAACAACGCGCGCATGCTTCGCATCAGTCCGTTGGTGGTCCAACTTGCCTCGATGATCTTGCGGCTGTCGCTCATGAGGGTTTCCAGCTCCGAGTCGTCGAGCGAGGCGAGCAGTTCGTGGCCCTGTCGCAGGACAGTGCCATAGTTGGCCCGGAAGGAGTCCAGGTTGCGCTGGTAGGCTACCTTGTCCTGTTCCAGGCGCGCCAGCATCAGCTTCGCAAGCTCGCGGTTTTTCCCTGAAAGCTGGGACAGCTCGCGCAACTCGTCCACGATGGCGCCGTGCGCCGAGCGCACGCCCTCGAAGGAGGCATCCAGGATGGCGCCGATGTCCCGCTGCACGGAGGCGCGCAGGATGGCCTGCTTGGCCGGCACGATTTCCTCCGCGAGGACACGCTCGAGTTCGGCGATGCGGCTCTTCTGCAGCAGCGCCGGGTCCTTCCTGACGCGCGCCACCAGCGCCTTCTGGGCGGAGAGGGCAATGACGTGGCCCCGTGGCAGCTCGAGGATGTCGGCGGTTTCGTCGATCTGACGCTGGAGGTTCACCTCGATCTGGGCGTCGGACTTCAGCTCGTCCCACATGAGGTCGATCTTGTTGAGGACGGCGATGGACCGGGCCACCCTGCCCCGAACAAACTGGTTCCACACGTCGAGATCGGACTTGGTGACGCCGGTATCCACCGCCAGCAGGAACAGCACCGCGTGGGCATTGGGGATCATGCTCACCGTGAGCTCGGGCTCGGTGCCCAGGGCGTTGAGCCCTGGCGTATCGAGGATCACCAGCCCGCTCTTCAGCAACGGGTGCGGGAAGTTGATCAAGGCATGGCGCCAGGCGGGGATCTCCACGCGCGACAGGCGCGCGCTTGCCACCGTGCTGGTGAAGGCCCCCCCTTCCGGTAGCAGCCCGAGGGCATCGGCCTCTTCCAGGGAGACGCTCTTGCATTCGGTCAGCGCGGACAACGCTTTCTGCAGCTCCTCGGGGTTGTCCATCTGCAGCTTGATCTTCACCCATTCGATGGGGCGGTACTTGAGCGCGCTGATGGTCTCGTCCGACCGGCGGGTCTCGATGGGCAGAAGGCGGATGTAGGGCTCCTCGGCGCCATCATGGAATATCTCCGCGGGACACATGGTGGTGCGACCGACGTCTGAGGGCAGCAGGCGCCGCTGGTAGTCGGAAAAGAAGATGGCGTTGATGAGCTCGGTCTTGCCGCGCGAGAACTCGGCGAGGAACGCCAGCACCATGCGGTCGCTGCGCAGGCTCTCGGCCAGTTCGTAGAGACGTAGGGAGCGCTGGATATCCACGTGGCCATGCGCGTCCAGCCACGCGTGGAAATCCTCGATGCCCGAACGAAGCTGTTCGCGCCACTGCGAGTAGCGCGCCACCAGGTGTTCGAGGGGGCTGGTCACGGCTCTACCTCGCGGGTTCCGGCCGCGAGGGAGGGTGGCCAGCCCATTGCGGCGCGCAGTGGCGTTTTCCGAGGCATTCGCCTTCGAGCACCTGGAAATCCCTCATCGCCTGATTCACCGTCCGATGGACCATCGACTCATCCGTTCGCTAGAACAGCCGCAGCAGGCTTTCGAGCCACGCCAGGGGAACCATTATCACGAGCTGGCACGCCACCAGCAGAAAAAGCGGCGAAAGGTCCACATTGCCCAAGGGGGGTATCCAGCGGCGCAATGGGCTGAGCAGCGGGCGGGTGAGGGCACTCAACACTGGTGCCAATGGACTGCCCCCGGGAGAAACCCACGACAACAGGGCCTGTACGACCGTGGCTCCAATGATGATGTAGATCCCTAGCCGAACGAGGTTCAGTCCCGCCAGCAAGGCAAGACGCAGCACGGGCAGGTCGCCGTGAAGGTCGGCGCCCCTCACCATCAGCACCGCCAGCAGCAGCACGAACTCCACCAGCCAGGCGAGCACCAAGCTGGACAAATCCAGGCCCAGGAGGCCGGGGATCACCCGGCGCGCTGGTCGAACCACGAAATCCGTCAAGGCGACAACGAAGTGCGAGAGCTGGTTGCGCGCTGGCGCGCGCACCAGCTGCAGCAGGAATCGCAGCAGCAGCGCAAGCGAGAACAGGCCGAGGAAGGTCTCGAGCACAAACACCACTGCTTTGGCGAACAACATGTGGCTCACTCCCTGCCGGCGGCTTCGCCAAGCTCCCGGGCGCGCGCTTCGGCAGCTTCCACGGCCTGGATCACCGCCGCCTTGACACCCCGACTCTCCAGCACTGCGAGGGCCCGCTCGGTGGTGCCGCCGGGGGATGTGACACGCTTCCTGAGCACTGCCGCGCTGTCCTCGCTGGACTCGGCGAGCTTGCCGGCGCCCAAGACCGTTTCCACCGCCAGCAGACGGGCTTCATCGGGGGCGAACCCGAGCTTCTCGGCTGCCTCCTGCATGGCCTCCATAAGGTAAAACGCGTAGGCCGGACCGCTGCCCGAGACGGCGGTGGCGGCGTCGATCATGGATTCTGCTCCCACCCACAGCACCTTGCCGCCGGCCTCCAGCAGCGCCGTCACGGCCTCACGCTGTGCGCCCGGTACCCCAGGCAGCGCGCATGCCACCGACACTCCCGCCCGCACCAGTGCCGGGGTGTTGGGCATGACCCGCACGATGCGCTCGTGACCACCCAGCCAACGGGCCAGATCTGCCATGCGCACCCCGGCCGCCACGCTCACTACCAGACGATCCACGCACAGCGGCGCGGCAGTGGCAGCCACGGCGCGAAGCTGCTGGGGCTTGACCGCGAACAGCAGGCAATCGGCCCCCGCCGCGGCCCCGGCCAGATCGGCGCTGGCGAAGACGCCGAAGCGTTCATCAAGGCGTTTGCGCGCCCCGGCATCCACTTCGGCCACCCGCACGTGGGAGGCAGGCCAGCCGCGCGCCAGCATGCCTCCGATCAGGGCGGAGGCCATGTTGCCTCCACCCACAAAGGTGACCTTCATCGTCACGATTCGGTCACCCCGTACCTCAGCGTCCTTCAGCCATTTTCTTCACGTTCTGCAATCCGGCCTGGTAGGCCCCAGACAGGAACTTGCCCACCGCGCGGTCGTCGTTCTCGGCGGTGGCGCCGTCACGCGCCTTTCGCCGCCAGCTCGCCATCCACGCCAGTTCGCTGCGATTCTCGCCGAGGGACAGCACCCGAACCGTGGACAGGTAGTCCACCACGGGCAAGGGCGATTCGATGATCTTGTATTGCAGCGCCTGTCCCACGTTGTCGAAGGAGAGCAGTTCCTCGGTGAACTTCGGGCCGTCCTTGATGGTGAGTTCGCGGATCGAACCAACGCTCAGCCCGCCGGCGATGATCTTCGTGGCGGAGAACACGGGATGCCACGTGTGAAGACTGTCCCAGCCCTTGACCATGTCCCATACCTTGTCCGCCGGAGCGTCGATCACGACGGCTTCATAGGTGCTCTGCGATTGCCACTGGGCAGAGGCTGCCGTGGCAACCATTGCGAGCAGCGCCGCGCAGGCCAATTGGATAATTTTCATTGCGTAGTCTCCCTGGTTCTCTTATGAATTGGCATGCCACGAGTGGCGCGCCCGGGGGCAACCGCCAGACGGACCTTGAGTATAGGCGATCGCCAATACCCGCCTGAACCCGCTCAGGCTGCCATGGGCCGCGCGCCGAAGATCGCCCGACCCACGCGCACCAGCGTTGCGCCCTCGGCGATGGCCAGCTCGAAGTCGTCGCTCATTCCCATGGACAGGGTGTCCAGGGCCAATCCGCGGGCCTTGAGACCCTCAAGCAACTGGCGCAGCGTGCGAAAACGCGCACGTAAAAGCGCTGCATCCCCCGTGGGCTCGGGGATGGCCATAAGGCCGCGCAACCGCAGCCCTGGCAAGGCAGCCACCGCCGTTGCCAGCGCCGGCAGGCCGTCGGCCGGCACCCCGGCCTTGCTGGCTTCGCCGCTGACATTGACCTGCAGGCACACCTGCAAGGGAGGCAATGCCGGCGGGCGCTGCGCTGCCAGGCGCTCGGCGATCTTTAGCCGGTCGATGGAATGCACCCAATGGAAGTGCTCCGCCGCGAGACGTGTCTTGTTGCTCTGCAGCGGCCCGATCAGGTGCCACTCCAGGCCCAGCGGCTCCAGCCCGGCCGCCTTGGCGGCGCCCTCCTGGGCGTAGTTCTCGCCAAACGCCCGCTGACCCGCCAGGGCAGCCTCCCGGATACGCTCGGCAGCCACGGTCTTCGTGACCGCCACCAGCGCCACGGAGGCAGGATCACGGCCAACGGCCCGGGCAGCCGCAGCAATGCGCCCGTGCACAACTTGCAGCCCCTCCGCTACGAATCCCATAATGACCTTTCTTCGCTGCCCGCGCGGACCAAGGTTGGCATGGTCCTGGCTTGCCGCTCCCTGGTACGAGCAGCTCCTGCCGCTCCCGATAGTGCAAGGATACTGGATGGATATCTCCGAACTTCTCGCCTTTGTCGTGAAGAACAAGGCCTCAGACCTGCACCTGTCGGCGGGCCTGCCCCCCATGATCCGGGTTCATGGTGACGTACGGCGCATCAACCTGCCGCCCATGGAGCACAAAGACGTGTACGCCATGGTCTACGACATCATGAACGACGGTCAGCGCAAGCACTACGAAGAAACGCTGGAGTGCGACTTCTCATTCGCCATCCCCAACCTGGCACGCTTCCGCGTCAACGCCTTCGTGCAACATCGCGGCGCGGGCGCGGTGATGCGCACCATTCCCTCAAAGGTGCTGAGCCTCGAGGACCTGAAGGCCCCGGCCATCTTCAAGCAGATCGCCCAGCAGCCGCGGGGCATCGTGCTGGTGACCGGCCCCACGGGCTCGGGCAAGTCCACCACCCTGGCGGCCATGGTGAACGACATCAACGAAAACGAGTACGGTCACATCCTCACGGTGGAGGACCCCATCGAGTTCGTGCACGAGCCCAAGAAGTGCCTCATCAATCAGCGCGAAGTGGGGCCGCACACCTTGTCGTTCTCCAACGCCCTGCGATCGGCGCTGCGCGAAGACCCGGACGTGATCCTGGTGGGCGAGATGCGCGATCTGGAAACCATCCGCCTTGCCATGACGGCAGCGGAGACCGGCCACCTGGTGTTCGGAACGCTGCACACCAGCTCCGCGGCCAAGACGGTGGACCGCATCATCGACGTGTTCCCGGCGGCGGAAAAGGAGATGGTGCGCTCCATGCTGTCGGAGTCGCTGCGAGCCGTCATTTCCCAGACCTTGCTCAAGACCAAGGAAGGCAGCGGGCGCGCCGCCGCCCACGAGATCATGGTGGGCACGCCCGCCATCCGCAACCTGATCCGCGAAAACAAGGTGGCGCAGATGTATTCGGCCATCCAGACCGGGCAACAATACGGCATGCAGACGCTCGACCAGAACCTGCAGGTGCTGGTGCAGCGCGGCGTCGTTTCCTCGAACGAGGCGCGCTCGAAAGCCGCCAACAAGGATCTTTTCCCGGGCTGAGGCCCATTCCGCCCAAGAGACGCATCCATGGAAAACGATCAGGCACAGAAATTCATCAACGACCTGCTGCGTGCGATGGTGGCCAAGAAAGCCTCCGACCTGTTCATCACGGCGGGTTTTCCGCCCGCCTTCAAGCTCGACGGCAAGATGACACCGGTGTCCAACCAGAGCCTCACCCCGGTGCACACGGCTGCGCTCGCCCGGTCCTTGATGAACGACAAGCAGGCGGCCGAGTTCGAGCGGACCAAAGAATGCAACTTCGCCATCAACCCGCCGGGAGTCGGCCGTTTCCGCGTCAACGCCTTCGTGCAGCAGCAGCGCGTGGGCCTCGTGCTGCGCACCATCACCACCACCATCCCCCACTTCGACGACCTGGGTTTGCCCCCTGTGCTCAAGGAGGTGGTGATGAACAAGCGCGGCCTGGTCATCCTGGTAGGCGGCACGGGCTCGGGTAAATCCACCACCCTTGCCGCATTGATCGGTTACCGCAACGAGAATTCCTACGGTCACATCATCACCATCGAGGACCCGATCGAGTACGTGCACGAGCACAAGAACTGCGTCATCACCCAGCGCGAGGTGGGGGTGGACACCGACTCATGGGAAATGGCACTCAAGAACACCTTGCGGCAGGCGCCGGACGTGATCCTGATCGGCGAGATCCGCGAGCGCGAAACCATGGAACACGCCATCGCCTTTGCCGAAACAGGCCACCTCTGTCTGGGCACGCTGCACGCCAACAACGCCAATCAGGCGCTCGATCGCATCATCAACTTCTTCCCCGAGGAGCGCCGCGCCCAGTTGCTCATGGACCTGTCTCTCAACCTGCGGGGGCTGGTCTCCCAGCGCCTGATCCCGAAGAAAGAGGGCAAGGGGCGCGCCGCTGCCATCGAGATCCTGCTCAACTCGCCGCTGATCTCCGACCTGATCTTCAAGGGCGAGGTGCATGGCATCAAGGAAATCATGAAAAAGTCGCGCGAGGTGGGCATGTGCACCTTCGACCAGGCGCTGTTCGACCTGTACGAAGCGGGGCAGATCAGCTATGAGGACGCCATGCGCAACGCCGACTCCATGAACGAGTTGCGTCTGGCCATCAAGCTGCACGGTCACGAGTCCAAGCAAAAGGACTTCGTTTCCAGCGTCGATCACCTCAACATCGTCTGAGCCTCAGGGGGCCCCGCTCGCCCCCGGCCGTCCGGCCACCATGAAGTACTCGAACAGGCGACACGCCAGGGCGCCGTTGTAGAGCGGAACGCGGCGCTGCGCCTTGAGGCCGATATGCCTGGCCAGGTCCATGTCGGCGGACAGAAAGCAGGCGCGCCAGCCGGCATAGCGCTGCTTGAGCCGATCCCCCCAGGCGGGATAAGCGGCGGCAAGCGCCTCTCGATCGCCCACCCGCACACCGTAGGGCGGATTGGTCACCAGCAGGCCGGGCGGCACGGGCGGGTCGATGTCGACGAACGCGCCGTGCAGCAATTGGACCTGCGCGGCCACGCCGGCCTCGATACAGTTGTCTCGCGCCATGGCCACCGCGGCCGGATCGCTATCGGCGCCGACGATGACCCCGCAAGAGGCGAGCGACCCGGGCGAGGGCGCCGGCGCGCGCAGCGACTCCCACAACTCCTGCTGGAAGGCGCGCAGGTGCTGGAACGCAAAGCCGCGTCCCGCCCCCGGGGGGATTCCTGCCGCTATTTGCGCGGCCTCCACCAGGAAGGTGCCGCTGCCGCACATGGGGTCGAACAGCGTGGTGCCGGGCGTCCACCCGGCGAGCCGCAGGATGCCGGCGGCGAGGTTCTCCCGGAGGGGCGCCTCCACGGCATGCTTGCGCCACCCCCGCTTGAACAGCGCCTCGCCGGAGGTGTCCAGGTAGAAGAGCACCTCGTCGGCGGTAAGAAAGGCGTGAATCCGCATGCCCGGCCGGGAGGTATCCACGTAGGGGCGGCGCCCGGCCGCGGCGCGGAAGCGATCGCACACCGCGTCCTTGATGCGCAGGGTGACGAACTCCAGGCTGCGCAGCGGGCTGCGCACCGCCGTGACTTGCACGCGGATGGTGAGGTCCACGGAGAACCACGCTGGCCAGTCGAGCGCGAGTGCCGCCTTGAAGACGTCCTCCTCGCCGCGGTAGCGGGCACGGCCCACGCGCCACAGGATGCGGCTGGCGATGCGGCTGTGAAGGTTGGCGCGGTAGCAATCGCTCCAGTCGCCCTGGAAGTGCACCCCGCCGGAAGCCTGGGCGGTAGCGGTAATGCCCAGTTCGGCAAATTCGGCCGCCAGGGCGTCCTCCAGGCCTCCGGGGCAGGCTGCGAAAAACAGTGGCCCGGGCAATGGCGCGGGCTTCGCTGCCGCCTGGGCGCTGGGCGCAGCCTCGCGCTCGCGGGCAGGCTGCGCCACCACGGGCGGCGGCGGCGCCTTGCCCCTGACTGGAGCGGCCCGCGCAGCCGCCGCGGCGCGGCGCGGAAATGCCGCCTTCGAAGCGCCGGCGCTGCGCTTTGAGGTGCCGTCCGTGTCGTTGGAAGCAGGGCGCGCACGCACGCGCAGGATGGGTCTGTCGGCCATGGGCCCGATTATGGCCCGGCCGGCGGATCAGGCAGCGCGGGAATGCGGACGAAAATCTCCACCGCCAGCTTGCGGCGGTGGTTACGGTAACGCGCCAGTTCCACGATGCGCGCCTCCAGCCGCTGGCCCCGGTCGAGTTGGCGCGCCACATCGGCGTTGTCGTTGCGCGGCAGATAGCCCAGCACACGCCCGCGCCAGTCCACGCGCACCGCCTGCGGGTCGTGGGCGTTGTCCCCCTCGCGCACCAGTTCGAGGGCATCGCCCGCGGCGAGCCCGGGCCACACCGCCTTCGCCTCGTGATGGGCAAGACCGGCCACCAGCACGGTTTGCAGCAGCACGCGGGCGCGCGGCTCGTCGGCGGCAGCAGCAGCGGCACCCAGCATTGCCACTGCAAGCACCAGCCAACGCCCCGCGGGCAGCAGGGCAAGACGTGCGCCCCTCGCCATGCCTCGCGGGCGCGATAGCGGCGCTGCATGGCATGACAACGGCGGCGGAGAGGACATGAGGCTGGCCTGTGCGAAAGCCCGGCGACCCTAGGCGGGCCACCCGCCGCCGTCAACCTCGCGCCCTCACGGCGCCAGCGGATGCAGACGGTAGAACAACCGCTTGACCGTCTCCACCAGCAGCAGATAGGCAAAGGTCATGAGCACGAGGACCGCGTAGAAGCCCGCCGGCGGTGCAACCAGGCCGAACCACGCCGCCGCCGGGGTGAGCGGCAGCACCAGCGCCAGTGCCACCACGGCCAGTGCCGCGGCCGCAAGCCTGGGGTCGGGACGGCTCGCCAGCGGATTACCGCGGGTGCGGATGACGAAGATCACCAGCACCTGGGTGGCGAGCGATTCCACGAACCAGCCGGTGCGAAACAGCGCCTCGCCGGCCTGCAACCAGTGCAGCAGCACCCAGAAGGTGAGGAAATCGAACAGCGACGACACCGGCCCCACCACCCACATGAAGTCGCGGATGAAGCGCATGTCCCAGCGACGCGGGCGGCGCAACTCCTGCTCATCCACCCGGTCGGCGGGAATGGGCAGCTCGGAAATGTCGTAGAGCATGTTGTTGAGCAGCACCTGGGCCGGCAGCATGGGCAGGAAGGGCAGCGCCACCGAGGCGGCGGCCATGCTGAACATGTTGCCGAAATTCGAGCTGGTGCCCATCATGATGTACTTCATCACGTTGCCGAAGGTGCGGCGCCCCTCCAGCACACCGTAGTGAAGCACGTGCAGATCCTGGCGCAGCAGGATCATGTGAGAGCTCTCGCGGGCGATGTCGGCGGCGCCCTGCACCGATATGCTCACATCGGCGGCATGCAGCGGCGGGGCGTCGTTGATGCCGTCCCCGAGATAGCCCACCACCCGGCCCTCGGCCTTCAGGGCCTCGATCACGCGCCGCTTCTGGTCAGGATCCACACGCACGAACAGGGTTGCCCGCGCCGCCGCGAAGCGCAGGGCTGCATCGTCCATGTCCGCCATCTGGGCGCCGCTCATAACCCCGCGCACCTCCAGGCCCAGGCTTGCGCACACGTGCCGCGTGACCTGCTCGTTGTCGCCGGTGACCACCTTCACTTCCACGCCGCGCTGCGCGAGCAGGCGGAGTGCGTCGGCGGCCGAGGCCTTGGGCGGATCGAGGAAGGCGGCAAAGCCGGTGAAACACAGGGCCGTCTCGTCGCCCACCACCGCATGGGGGTGATCGCGCGCCACCGCCTTGGAAGCAATCCCCAGCACGCGAAAACCCTGCGCGGCGAACTCGTCGTGCAGCGCCAGCAGCCCCGCCCTGGCCGCGTCGTCCAGGGCCACCGCGGCGCCCTCGGCCTCCACGCTGGCGCACAGCGCCACGATTTCCTCGACCGCGCCCTTGACCACCAGCAGGCGCTGCTGCCCGTCGTCGAGCAGCACGCTCACCCTGCGCCGCTCGAAGTCGAAGGGCACCTCATCCACCTTGCGCCAGTCGCCCTCGGCAAGCTGCTCGTGGGCGAGGATCGCCTCGTCCATGGGGCTGCGAAGGCCCGTTTCGAAGTGACTGTTGAGCCATGCCAATTGCAGCACCCGGTCGCTGTCGCGCCCGGCCGCGTCCACATGCCGCTCCAGGTGGATGCGCGCCTCGGTGAGCGTGCCGGTCTTGTCGGTGCACAGCACGTCCATGCTGCCCAGGTCCTGCATGGCCGCCAGGCGGCGCACCACCACCCCCTGGCGCGACATGCGCAGGGCGCCCACCGCCAGGGTCACCGACACCACCATGGGCAGCAGCTCCGGCGTGAGTCCCACCGCCAGGGCGATGGCGAACAGGAATGCCTCGGGCCAGGGCTTTTGCCCCAGCAGGTTGAGCAGCAGCACGCAGGCCACCAGCAGCAGGGTGAGGCGCAGGATGAGAAGACCGAAGCGGCGTGTGCCCAGCTCGAAGGCCGTGGGCGGCGGCTCGCGCAACAGGCTCGCCGACACGGCGCCCATGCGCGTGCGCCGGCCGGCGCGCTCCACCCGCACCCGGGCCGCTCCGGAGATCACCGAGGTACCCATGAATACCGCGTTCACCGCCTCTTCCACCCCGGGCCCCGCCGGGCGGGCGCCGGCGTGCTTCTCCACGGGATAGGGTTCACCGGTGAGGGAGGATTGCTGCATGAAGCAGTCCTGCGCCCAGAGCACCCGCGCATCGGCGGCCACCAGGTCGCCGGCAGCGATCAGCAGCACATCGCCGCGCACCACCTCCTCCGCGAGCACCTCCACCTCGCGGCCGTCGCGCCGCACCCGCGCCCGCAGCCCCACGCTGCGGCGCAGCCGCTCGGCCACGCGCTGGGCGCGCACCTCCTGGGCGAAGTCGAGGGACACCGACAACAGCACCATCACGGCGATGATGACAAAGCCGAACAGGTCGCCAGTGAGGGCCGAGAGGGCGCTCGCCCCCAGCAGCACCAGCACCAGCGGGTTGCGAAAGCGCGCCAGGAAACGCAGCGGCAACGCCGCCGTCGCCGTGGTCTCCAGCGTGTTGGGCCCGTCCGCCGCCAGACGAGCGCGCGCCTCGGCGCTGCTCAGTCCGTCGCCATGGCGCTCAAGGGCATCGGCCTCGAGCCACCATGCGTCCACGGCAGCGGCGCCCAAGGCCTTAGCTCATGTCATCAGCCGCCGGCGGGTGAGCACCAGCGACACATAGAACCCGGCCGCGGCGAACCCCGCCAGCGCCGCCACATGCAAAGCAATGTTCGCCGGCACCTCGCCCTTCACCAGCGGCCTCACCAGCGCGATGGCGTGGGACAGCGGCAGCAGCCGCGACACCCATTGCAAGGCCTCGGGGAGCTGGGTCACGGGAAAGAACACGCCGCACAGCAAGGTCATGGGGGTCACCACCAGGGTGAAGTAGTACAGGAAGAAGTCGTAGCTCGGCGACACCGCGTTCATCACCAGCGCCATGGCGCCGAAACAAAGCCCGGTGATGAATACCACCGGCAGCACCCACAGGGTGAGCGGCGAATGGGACAGGCCCAGCACCCAGATGATGAGCAGGATCGCGCTGCCCGACAGCAGGCTTTTGGAGGCCGCCCACACGGCCTCGGCCAGCACGATGTCGTCCAGGTCGAGGGGCGCGTTCATGATCGCCTCCCAGGTGCGCTGCACGTGCATGCGGGAGAAGGCCGAGTAGAGCGCCTCGAAGGTGGCGCTGTTCATGGTGCTGTAGGCCACCGTGCCCGCGGCCAGGAACACGATGTAGGGAGTGCCGTTGACCTCCGGCAGCAGGGCGCCCAGGCCGAAACCGAGCCCCAGCATGTACATCATGGGGTCGGCAAAGTTGCCCAGCATCGAGGGCACCACGAGCTTGCGCCACACCAGGAAATTGCGCCGCCACACCTGCAGGAAACGCGGCGACACGCGCGGGGCGCGCAGATCCTTCTTTCGGGGAAACCAGCGCATTCAGTCCCTCAAATCCCGGCCGGTGAGCTTGAGGAACAGATCCTCCAGGTTGGCCGGCCGGTGCAGGCTTCGCAGGTGGTGACAGCCCTCGAGAGCGGCCAGCAGGGGCCGGGCGTCCCGGGTGTAACAGAACACGGTCTCGCCGACCTTCTCGAAGCGCTCCGAGAGCCGCCGGCCATGGGCTTCGCCCCAGGCAGGCGCGCCATCACCGAACACCTCCACCACATCGGGCTCGATGTGGGCCTGAATCAGCTCGCGCGGGCTGCCCTCGGCCACGATGCGACCCTGGTCGATGACCGCGAGCCGGTGACACAGCCGCTCGGCCTCGTCCATGAAGTGCGTGGTGAGCAGCAGTGTCTTGCCCTGCAGGGTGAGCTGCTTGAGGCGCTCCCAGATGAGATGGCGCGCCTGGGGGTCGAGGCCGGTGGTGGGCTCGTCGAGGAACACGATGTCCGGGTCGTTCACCAGGGCGCGGGCAAGCGACAGGCGGCGCTTCATGCCGCCGGACAGCGACTGGATGGGCGCGTCGGCCTTGCCCGACAGCCCGGCGAACTCCAGCAACTCCGGCACGCGGGCGCGGATGGCCGCATCCCGCAGCCCGAAGTAGCGCCCGTACACCACGAGGTTTTCAGTGACGGTGAAATCCGGGTCGAGGTTGTCGATCTGCGGCACCACGCCCAGCCGCAGCCGCGCCTCGCGCGCCGCCCTCGGCACGGGAAGACCCGCCAGCTCGATGCTGCCCGAGTCGGGATCGGTGAGGCCCAGGCACAAGCGCAGGGTGGTGGTCTTGCCGGCGCCGTTGGGGCCCAGCAGGCCATAGCACTCGCCGCGCGCCAGCGTCAGGCTGATGCCGCGCACCACTTCCTGCGCCCCGAAGGACTTGCGCAGATCGCGGATCTCGAGCAACGCAGCGCTCATGGCGCGCCGCTGTCGCAGGGGCAGCTGCCCATGACGATGCGCTGCAAAACACCCAGGTCGCCGTGGAAAAAGTGACCTGCGCCGGGCACCACGGCCACCGGCAGTTTCTGCGGCCGCGCCCACGCCAGCACGTCGGCCAGGGCCACCACGTCATCGGCTTCGCCATGCACCACCAGCGTGTGGGCAGGCACCTCGTCCACGGCGAAGCGCCCCACGGCGGGCGCCACCAGCACCACCCGCGCCGGGGCCAGTTCGGCACACAGCCGCGAAACCACATAGCCGCCGAAGGAAAAACCGCCCAGGGCGAGGGGCAAGCCGGGCGCGTCGGCGGCGGCGTGGGCCGCCAGGGCGCGGAAATCGTCCAGTTCGCCACGGCCGTCGTCGTACACGCCCTCGCTCGCACCCACGCCGCGGAAATTGACCCGCCACGTGACGCATTGCATGGCGGCAAAGCAGCGCGCCAGGGTCTGCACCACCTTGTTGTCCATGCTGCCGCCGTACAGCGGATGGGGGTGGGCCACCAGGGCCACGCCCCGCGCCGCGCCGCGGGGCCTCGTGACGGCCGCTTCCAGGATGCCGGCGGGCCCGCGGATGAGTACTGGCTGGGAGGCGGCGAGACTCAAATCTTCAGCCGCTCCACCACCTGGCCGCCCACCAAGTGGCGCTCGACGATCTCGTCCACGTCGGCCTGATCCACGTAGGTGTACCAGACACCCTCGGGATAGACCACGATCACCGGGCCTTCCTCGCACCGGTCCAGGCAACCCGCCTGGTTGACCCGCACCCTGCCTTTGCCCGCGAGCCCCAGTTGTTTCACCCTGGCCTTGGCGTAGTCGCGCAGCGCCGAGGCGCCGCGGGCGTTGCAGCAGGCGCGGTTCGGATCGTCGCGCTGGTTGCAGCAGAAAAACACGTGCCGCGCGTAGTAGCTCATGGGGATGTGCTGGTGGTGGAAACAGCATCCGATTCTACCGGCCGCCAGGGGCGCCGCCGCCCCAGCAGCACCACGGCCACGGCGGCGAAGGGCCACAGGGTGGCCACGGCAGCGGCGGTGGCGGCGAAGCTGCGCGAGTGCCCGGGCCGCCCGGGCGGCGCGGTCTCCTCGAAGTAGGGATTGGCGGGCGTGGCATTGAGCAGCGCCGCGGCCGCGGCGCTGGCCAGTGCCGCAGCCAGGGCAGCGCGGTGCGGCGCGAGTCGCGTAATCCCCCGGGCGAGCAGGCCGCCCACGGCCAGGCCCGCAACCGCCCCGGGCGCAAGCCAGCCGAAGGGGTTGGGCGCATGCAGCAGCACCACGCCTGCAAGGCTTTTCAGGGCCAGCGCCAACAGCACCAGCAGCGCGGTGGCGTGCAGCGCCTGGCTGCCGCCGCGCATCACCCAGGCGCACAGCCCCGCCACGCTCAACACCGCCAGCGCCGCCAGCGCTCCATCGCTGGCCATGGCCAGCGGTGCCGACCACGGCACGGCAGCAGCGCCGCTCAAGGGCCGCAGATCGCCGTGGCCGAACAACAACGGCGCGGGGTTGAATTGCGTGAACAGCCACAGTGCCAACAGCAGCACCACCAGATCGGCGCGCGTCCCGGGCACCAGATAGGCGCGGCGCCAGCGCGTGGGCGCGCCGTCGAGCAGCCATGAGCCGCCCGCCGCCAGCCCGAGCCAGGCGCCCAGCAGCGCACCCACGCCGTTGCAGAACAAGTCCAGCGCCGAGGTGACCCGCGAGGCCAGAAACCCTTGCAGCAACTCGACGCCGCCGCTGAGCGCCACGCACACCAGCACCGCCGCCGACCCCGCCGCCACGGCGCTGAGCCGTGCCCGCAGGGCGAGGCTGAGCAACAGCGCCAGCGGCACGTAACCAGCCACATTCAGCGCCACGTCGCTCCAGGTGTAGTAGCGCGGCCATTCCGCCATGCGAGCCCAGAGCACTTCGCTCGCCGGCGCACGCCAGCCGCTGAAGGGATACAGGCTGGCAACCAGCACCAGCGCCCCGTAAGCTAGGACGGCAGCGCGCACGAAGGCAGACGGGCGGGCGAAGCGGGGCGAGGCGGTCATGGCGGGCGGGCGCTTCCGCAACCGGGCAGCAGGCCGCCGCCCGCGGCGGAGAACAAATCCCTGGAGAGTGTGTTCCCTTGAGAGTCTATGACATCTTCAACGGTGACGCCGACGGCCTGTGCGCGTTGCAGCAGCTGCGGCTGTGGCAACCCTGCGAGGCCACGCTGATCACCGGCACCAAGCGCGACGTGGCCCTGCTGCAACGCCTGCAGCCCGCGCCGGACGATCGACTCACGGTGCTGGACATCTCGCTGCACGCCAACGCCGCGGCGCTGTTGGCGGCGCTGCAGGCCGGTGCGCGGGTGGAGTGGTTCGACCACCATTTTGCCGGCGACCCGCCAGACCACCCACGGCTCACGCGCCACCTGGACTTCGCGCCGGACATCTGCACCGCGTTGATCGTGGACCGGCACCTGGGCGGAGCCCACCGGGCCTGGGCCGTGACGGGGGCCTTTGGCGATGCCATGATCCACAGCGCCCGGGCCGCCGCGGCCTGCCTGAACATGGCGCCCGCCGCCCTGGCGGCATTGCGAAGCCTGGGGGAGTGCCTCAACTACAACGCCTACGGTGCCCGGGTGGAGGAACTGCTGTTCCACCCCGCCGAGCTGCACCAGCGCATGCGCGGCTTCGCCGACCCCCTGGCCTTTGCCGCCAGCGATGGGGCGCTGCCGCGGCTGGAACAGGCGCGCGGCGAAGACCTGGCGCGTGCCCTGGCGGTGGCGCCGCTGCTGGACAGTGCTGCAGCGGTGGCAGTGGTGCTGCCCGATGCACCCTGGAGCCGGCGCGTGTCGGGGACGCTCGCCAATCACCTGGCCACCGCCAGACCACGGCGCGCCCATGCCGTGTTCACCCCCCAGGAGGGCGCTTACACGGTCAGCCTGCGCGCACCGCGCAGCCACGGCGTGGGCGCCGAGCGCATTGCGCGGGGCTTCGGCGGTGGCGGGCGGGCCGCCGCCGCCGGCATCAACGGCCTGCCCGAGGCGGACATCGCCCGGGTGTTGGCGGCCTTGAGGGAGGCCTATGGCGGTTAGCGCTCCACCCTGGGCCAGACAGCTACTTCAGCTTCACCTCGGTCCACAACCGCGACAGGGTGCGCAGCTGCTTGGCGTTGAGGTCCTTGAGCATTTCGAGCTTCTTGGCCATTTCCGCGTCGGGGAACACCGCCTTGTTGGCCTTGATCTCGGGCTTGATGTGCTTCTGGGCGTCATCGTTGGGATTGCCTGAGCCGATGAGATTGGTGAGGTCGGCGGAGTTGCGGCCATCGAGCATGAAGTTGATGAACTGGTGGGCAAGCTCGGGCTTGGGCGCGCCT
Organism: Rhodocyclaceae bacterium; assembly: GCA_020248405.1. Taxonomy (GTDB): domain Bacteria; phylum Pseudomonadota; class Gammaproteobacteria; order Burkholderiales. The sequence goes on from JADCHQ010000032.1 coordinate 54,790, forward strand.
TTCGGGATCACCATGGCATCCAGGGCCAGCACCGCGCCTTCCTTGGGCAGGGCGTGCTTGATGCCGAAGGGCCGCTTGGCAGCAACCGCGTCCAGGTTGGCCTGGAACAGGTCGTTGGAATAGCCGTGCGCCACCCAGATGTTGCCCACGGTGAGTTCCTTGATGTAGCTCTGGGCATTGAAGGCGGCCCAGTAGGGCTTGGCCTTGCGGATGAGGTCCCGCGCCTGCTTGAGCTTTTCCTCGTCCATGTCGTTGACGGAGTACCCCAGGTAGCGGGCAGCGGCGGCGAACAATTCGCGCTGGTCGTCGAGCACCGTCACCTTGCCCTTGAGCTTTTCGAGCAATTTGGGATCGAAAATCAGCGCCCAAGTGTCGGTGGGCAGGCCCAGCTCGGCGATTTTCTTGTCGTTGTAGCCGATCATGGTGATGGACATGGCGTAGGGCGCCGAGTAGGTGTTGCCCGGGTCGAAGGCCGTGTTGAGGTAGCCGGGCATGACGTTCTTCAGGTTCGGCAGCTTCGCCTTGTCCAGCGGCATCAGCGCATTGCGCTTGATGAGCGACTCCACCGCGCCCATGGTGGGCACCAGCACGTCATAACCCTTGGCGCCGGCTTGCAGCTTGGCGAGCAGCTCGTCGTTGGAGCCATAGTAGGACTGCTTCACCTTGCACTTGCAGAGGTCCTCGAAACGTTTGACGGTTTCCTCGGACATGTAGTTGTTCCAGTTGTAGAGGTGCAGCACCTCCTGCTTCTGGGCAGCGGCGGGCAGGCTGGCGAGCAGGATGGTGGTGGCGGCCAGGAGCATCTTCATGACGGGTATCTCCCCTTGGGGCGTGACGGGACGGCGAGAGCGGCGGTCACTTGCCGCGGAAGGACCCCGGCGCGAGCCGGGTGGCGATGACGATCAGCACCAGCGTGAGCAGCATCAGCAGCGTGGACACGGCGTTCACCTCGGGCGTGACGGCGATCTTGATCATGCTGTAGATCTGCAGCGGCAGCGTCACCGAGTCCACGCCGGCGGTGAAGAAGGTGATGACGAAATCGTCGATGGACAGGGTGAAGGCCATGAGGGCGCCAGCCACGATGCCCGGCATGATCAGGGGCAGGGTCACCAGCCGGAAGGCCTGCACCGGGGTGGCGCCCAGGTCTCGCGCCGCCTCGATGAGGCTCTCGTCCATGCCCGACAGGCGCGAGCGCACCACGATGGCCACGAAGCCGACGCAGAAGGCGATATGGGACAGGATGATGGAAACCAGCCCCAGGGTGAGGTTGAGCATCACGAAAAAGATCAACAGGCTCACACCCATGAGAATCTCCGGGATGGCGATGGGCATCACCACCAGGATGGGCAGCAGCCGCAACCGGAAGCGGTATATGGCGTAGCCGGCCATGGTGCCCAGCACCGTGGACACGGCGCTCGCCACCACGCCGATGAGCAGCGAGTTCCAGGCCGCCTCGATCATCTGCTCGTCGCGCAGCAATTCCCCGTACCAGTGGGTGGTGAAGCCCACCCACTCGGCATTCAGCCGCGAGTCGTTGAAGGAATACACCACCACGATGATCAGCGGCACGTACAGGAACAAGTAGGTCAGCACGCCGGCGGTCCACACCAGCCAGGGGCGTCGGCGCATGCTCACAACCTCTGGCCGCGCGCCACCCAGGCGGCCATGCCCGCGAACAGCACCGCCAGCACCGTGAGCACGATGGACAGCACGCTGCCGAAGGGCCAGTCGCGCGCATCCAGGAACTGCTGCTTGATGACGTTGCCCACCAGCAGGCCATCGGTGCCGCCAAGGATGTCGGGGATGGCGAAGATGCCCAGCGCCGGAATGAACACCAGCGCCGCGCCGGCATACACACCGGGCAGCGACAACGGAAAGGTGACGCGCCAGAAGCGCTGCCATGCGCCCGCCCCCAGGTCCTGGGCGGCGTCCAGCAACGAGGGATCGTGCTTTTCCAGATTGGCGTACAGCGGCAGCACCATGAAGGGCAGGTGCACGTACACCAGGCCAATCACCACCGCCACGGGCGAGAACAGCAGCGCCACGGGCTCGATGCCCGCCAGCCCGAGGGCGCCGTTGAACACCCGCGTAAAGGCCGACTGGGGGCCCAGAATGATCATCCAGGCGTACACGCGGATCAGGAAGTTGCTCCAGAAGGGCAGGATCACCAGCAATACCAGCAGGTCGCGCCACTTGGCGTGGCTGCGGGCGATCGTGAGGGCCAGCGGGTAGGCCAGCACCAGGCACAGCACCGTGGTGGTGGAGGCGTACAGGAAGGACTTGAGAAACAGCTCCAGATAAATGCTGTCGCCGAAGAAGCGTTGGTAGTTCTCCAGGGTGAGGCCGGCCAGTTCATCGGGGTCGCCGCTGCCCACCAGCGGCGCCAGCCCCCCCAGCTCGCCCGCGTAGCGAAACGAGGCGAGCACCATGATGAGGGCGGGAATGGCGAAGAAGACCAGCAGGTAGACCAGCGGCGGACTGCTGATCCACAGCCTGGCGGCACGCGGACTCATGGCCAGCCCGCCGAACACGCGAGGCTCGCGGCGGGCACCAGCGCCGCCGGGGCGGCCGCGGCCGAAGGCGGTTTGCCGCTCACCTCGTCAATCGCGCAGGAAGTGGCCGGCGTCCTCGCGCCAGCCGATCTCGACCGCGTCGCCGGGCTCGAAGAACTTGGAAGAGCGGCCCACGGCGTTGTTGGGCAGCATCACCTCGATGCGGCGGCCACCCTCCACTTCCACGATGTAGAGCGTCACATCGCCGGTGTAGAGGTAATCGTGCACCTTGCCCCTGAAGCGGTTGACGCAGGTCTCGTCGGCGAGCGCGCGGGCAATGGACACTTTTTCGGGGCGCAGCGCCAGAGTGCCCTGCGTCGCGCCGGCACTGCCTTCCACGCCGGCGGCACGCACCCGGCCGAGTTGCGCCACATCCAGGTCGAGCGTGCCGCCATCCTGCAACGCCACGGTGCAGTCCAGCAGGTTGCACTCGCCGATGAAGTCGGCCACGAAGCGGTTCTTCGGCGCGCTGTAGAGCACCGCCGGCTCGTCGAGCTGCTCCACGCGGCCCTTGTTCATGACCGCGATGCGGTGCGACAGGGCGAGCGCCTCTTCCTGATCGTGGGTGACGTAGATGAAGGTGATGCCCACTTCCTTTTGCAAGGCGATCAGTTCCAGCTGCATCTTTTCCTTGAGCTTGGCGTCCAGGGCCGCCAGCGGCTCGTCCAGCAGCAGCAGCTTGGGGCGGTTCACCAGGGCGCGCGCCACGGCCACGCGCTGTCGCTGACCGCCGGAGAGCTCGTTGGGAAAGCGTTTCTCCATGCCCAGCAGCGACACGTCATCGAGCGCCTCGCGCACCCGTGCACCGATCTCGCCCGCCGGGCAGCGGCTCATCTTCAGCGGAAATGCGATGTTCTGTTCCACCGTCATGTGGGGGAACAGGGCGTAGCTCTGGAAGACGGTGTGGACGTTGCGTTCTTCGGGCGGCACGCCCGCCATGTCCTTGCCGTCGATCACGATCTGCCCGCCGTCGGGCTGGTCGAATCCGGCGATCATGCGCAGCAGGGTTGTCTTGCCGCATCCGGAGGGGCCCAGCAGCGTGAAGAATTCACCCGCCTGAATCGAAAGCGACACGCCGTCCACGGCCACGAAGTCGCGGAAACGGCGGGTGACGGAACGGATTTCCAGGAGGGCCATGACCGGCGGGGCGAGTGTGCGCTGCACAAAACCGCGTGGATTGTAGCAAGAAGGCTTCAGTGCACCTGCCAGAGGATTGGGGGTAAGTCCCCTGCTCCACGCGTGCGCCCTGGCAAACCACCACAGCCCCCCCCGCGCCGGGACTGCCTCAAACAATAGGGGCGGGCCCTGACGGATCCGCCCCTGATTGTGCTGGCCGGGCAGCAAAGCCCGGCAACGTCTTACCAGTCGAAAGCCGCCCGCATGGTCACGGCGCGTTCGTGGTCGCTGGTGAACGGTGTGCCGCCCGTGGGGCTGAATCGAATGCCGTTGTCGAACTTGGTATCGGTGTAGTTCAAATAAATTTTGAAGTTCGGCGTCCAGATCCACTTCAAACCGACAGTGAGAGCCTTGGCTCTGTTGCTGGCCGTGGGAGTTGCCAAACTTGTTCCAACGTACGTGCCTCCGAGACCGCTTGCCAGGGTTGCAGCATTAGACGCACCAGCCACCAGGGGAAAATCGGTCGCGTCGAACTCGCTGAATCTCACTGCCAATTCCCACGCGCCGCTCCCCGAACCGCCTGGTTCGTAGGGGGTGATGGGCGCCATGCGGCCAAATACACCGTTGCGATAAGTCTCCGCATATCGCTCGCCGGTGATCATCCAATGCAAGCTGAGGTAATAGGTATCGATGTTCTTGTCGAAACTGGAGCCGGTAGCGGTCCGGCCCTTGAAATTCGCCTGCGCGATTTCACCTTGAAGCTTCAGTGGTCCGTAGGCCAGCGCCGTCTCGAAACCATAGCGCGTGCGATCCACGGACGGGCTGTTGAACGCAGTAGGGGTGAAAAAGGTCGCGCCGCGGGGCTCGGTGGTGGAGTTCCCAAGACCGGAGACAGTCGTTGCGTTGGTGCTGAACTCTCCGCTGGAGAAGGCGGCACCGAAGTGATAGACGGCCTTGGCCTGCTGTTGCAACAGTTCGGCCACGTTGACGGTGGCACGACCGATCACGTCAGGGCTGTCGAATTTGGGCGAGGTTTCGTTGGTGTTCTTTCCCTGGCCGTTGGACAGCGCCACGGCGTACGTGAGGCCGGTGTAGGGAACGCCGTGCACCATCACGCCGCGCTCCTTGGCAGGCGCCAAACGGTTGACGAAGGAGCGTTCCTGGAAGTCGATGAACCGTGAGCTGGTGAGCTCTTCCAGGGAAAAGGGCATCTTGAACTGTCCGGCGCGCACCTGCAGCTTGTCGCTCCACGCGGCGTTGATCCAGCCCACATCCAGAGCGTTTGTGCTCTGGGCGAAGTCGCCGGTGAGATCCCAGGTGAGCCACTCGTTCCACTTTCCCTGCAAGGTCAGATAGGCGCGGCGGATGTCGAAGGTGCTCGCGGCGGTATCCTCCTCGAAGTAGCGATAATCGGCATGCACGCGGCCGCCAAGAGAGAAAGTAGTACGCCGATCCGGCGTTTCAAACACCAGGCCGTTGTTCCAGCGGCCGTTGAAACGCTCCTTGGCGGCTTCGGCCTTCTGGGCGTCGAGCGCTTCTTTCTGCACCCGGGTGCGGCGCTCGGCGCGAGCGGCGGCACGGCCTTCGGGGGTGTTGCCGGTGATGTCGTTGAACTCTTCCTCGGAGATGATGCCCTTCTCCTTGAGCTTGTCGAGCAACTCCATCATCTTGTCGCGGTTCGGCGCGGGGCCTTCTTCCTGGGCGAGCGCCGGCGCAGCGGCGCCCATCCCGAAGACGAGCGCCAGGGCGGCGGCGAGCGGCGCGAGCGCGCGACGGGAACCAAAGGGGTGAGGCATGCCCATGAAATTCTCCTTTTGCTTGTGATCAGGTGCTTGGCCTGGCGAGAGACGCGAAACCGCGTACGGTCCGGGGCAAATGCCCAGCGCCGTTACGAACTGCGCGGATTCTGGCCATCGCGTATGACGGCTTCGTGACAAGCACCCGCACGCAGCGGGAGAACATCGCCCGGGTGGGCGACGATGCCGGCGCGAGAGTTCAGCCGACGGTCAACAAGGCGAGCAGCAAGACGATCACCGCCCCGACGCCTGCAGCCAGGAGGGCAAGCAGCCGCGACTGACGCTTCTGCTCCTGGCCCAGCGCCCGCAGCGCAGCCTCCAGGCGATGGGGCTCGACGCGCGCCAGGGCGTGGTGGGCGAGACGCGGCAGCTGCGGCAGCAGCACGCCCCATTGGGGAGCTTCCTCCTTGAGGTGGCGCAGCAGGCCGCGCCAGCCCACCTGCTCGGACATCCACCGCTCCAGGAAAGGCTTGGCGGTTTTCCACAGGTCCAGGTCGGGGTCGAGCTCGCGGCCCAGGCCCTCGATGTTGAGCAGCGTCTTCTGCAGCAGCACCAGCTGCGGCTGCACTTCCAGCTCGAAGCGCCGCGCCGTCTGGAACAGCCGCAGCAATACCCGCCCGAAGGAAATTTCCTTGAGCGGCTTGTCGAAGATGGGCTCGCACACGGCGCGGATGGCCGACTCGAACTCGTCCACCCGCGTGCCCGGCGGCACCCAGCCGGCCTCCACATGGGCCAGGGCGACGCGCCGGTAGTCGCGCCGGAAAAAGGCCAGGAAGTTGCGCGCCAGGTAGTTCTTGTCCACCTCGGTGAGTGTGCCCATGATGCCGAAATCCAGCGCGATGTAGCGGCCGTCAGGGCCCACGAAGATGTTGCCCGGGTGCATGTCGGCATGGAAGAACCCGTCGCGAAACACCTGGGTGAAGAAGATCTCCACGCCGGTGCGCGACAACCGGGCAATGTCCACGCCCTGCTCGCGCAGCACCTGCACCTGGGAGATGGGAGTGCCGTGCATGCGCTCCATCACCATGACCTCCGGCATGCACCAGTCCCAGTAAACCTCGGGCACGCGCAGCAGCGGGGAGTCACGGAAATTGCGCCGCAACTGGCTGGCGTTGGCGGCCTCGCGCTGCAAATCGAGCTCATCGCGCAGGTGGTTGCGAAACTCCGCGATCACCTCGCGGGGCCGCAGGCGCTTGCCGTCTTTCCACACCACTTCCACCAGGCTCGCGGCGGTTTCCAGCAAGGCGATGTCGCGGGCGATGACCGGCGCAAGCCCCGGGCGCAGGATTTTTACCGCCGCCTCGCGGCCGTCGGGCAGCACGGCAAAGTGCACCTGGGCCACCGAGGCGCTGGCCACGGGCTGGCGGTCGAAGCGCGCGAACACTTCGTCCACGGGCCTGCCGTAGGCGCGCTGCAAGGTGGCCAGGGCCTGCTCGGCGGGAAAGGGCGGCACACGGTCTTGCAGCTTGGCCAGCTCGTCGGCCAGATCGGCGGACAGCAGGTCGCGCCGGGTGGACAGCACCTGGCCGAACTTCACGAAAATGGGGCCCAGCTCCTCCAGCGCCCGGCGCAGCCGCTCGCCCCGCGGACGGTCAAGGCGCCGCCAGAAGAACACCGTGCGGATCAGCGGCCGGATCCAGCGCACCCGCTCGTGGCCGGTGGCGAACTCGTCGAGCCCGTGGCGCAGCACCACGCTCAGGATGCGCGCCAGGCGCAGCAGCCGCAGCACGGCGTTCAGCCCTGGAGGCGCGCGAGACGCGCCTCGAGACGCGCCAGATCATCGCGCAGCCGGTCCACCTCGGACATCCAGGCCTGCACCTCGGCGCGCGGCGGCAGCAGGCGGGCTTCCTCGGTGACGTACTCGGCGCTGGCCGCGCTCAGTCGCGCGGCGGTGGCGCCCGGCAGTCGAGCCAGGGCACGCAACCACTCGGCGCCGCGGTGAGCCGCCACATCGCCCACGAGCCGGGAGAGATCCTCCTCGAAATCCCACCGCAGATTGTGCGCCAGGTGCCGCAGCGTGGCCCCGAAGACCGCATCGCCATCGATGCGCGACAACCCGCTCAGCGAGGCGTCGCCCCCCAGGGCGCGCAGGACCTCCGCGGGGGGCAGATCCACACGCAGGTCGGGCTCCACCCGCGCCTGTGCAGGCGCCACGCAGCCCTCGGGGGTAACCGCCAGGGCCACCTCCAGCGGCGGCAACTTCAGCAGCACCACCTGCCCGGCGTGGGCGCGCAGCGCCTCCCTTGCCCAGTCAGCCGGCGCCAACAGGTGATTGATGGCAGCCGCCGCGGCTTCGGCAAGGAGCGCTGCCACGGATCAAGGGGCGTAGCCGCGATGCACGGCCACCACGCCCGCCGACAGGTTGTGCCAATCCACGTGCTCGAAGCCTGCGTTGCGCATCATCTCGGCCAGGGTCTCCTGGTCGGGGTGCATGCGGATGGATTCGGCCAGATAGCGGTAAGCATCGGCATCACCCGCCACACGTCCTCCCAACACCGGCAGCACACCAAAGGAATAGGCGTCGTAGAGCTTTTCCAGGGGCTTCCAGACCCGCGAAAACTCCAGAACCAACACCCGGCCGCCGGGGCGCAGCACGCGCCGGAACTCCGTCAGCGCCTGTTCCTTGCGAGTCATGTTGCGCAGGCCGAAGGCCACGCACACGCAGTCGAAATAGCGATCGGGAAAGGGTAGACGCTCGGCATCGCACTGCACCGCCGGAACCAACAGGCCCGCATCCGCGAGGCGATCCCGCCCGACCCCGAGCATGGAGCCGTTGATGTCGGTAAGCCACACCTCGCCGGCAGACCCTACCCGGGCGGCGAACAGCCGGGACATGTCACCCGTGCCACCGGCCACGTCCAGGATGCGCTCCCCTGCGCGGGGAAGGGCCACATCCACGGCAAACCGCTTCCAGAAACGGTGCAGCCCGCCCGACATCAAGTCGTTCATCAGGTCATAGCGCGAAGCCACCGCGGCGAACACGCCGGCGACCCGCTGCGCCTTGTCCTGCTCGGCCACGGTCTCGAAACCGAAATGGGTGGTCGTCTCGTCCGGCACCGGACCCTCGGCGGCGCGGCCGGATGCCCGGGCACTGCGCGCGTCGTCCTCACTCATCGGTGGGGGGCGGCGTCGCCGCCGCGGAGGCGCGCGGCACGAAGCGAACCGGGCGCACCTGCGCCTTGGCGGGCGCCCCATCGCGCGACGCACCGGCTTTCTCGAGCCGATCGAGATAGGCGCGCCAGAGCCACTCCTGATTGCGGCCCAGCTCGTGGAGGTATTCCCAGGAGTACAGCCCCGTGTCGTGGCCGTCGCTGAACACCAGTTTCACGGCGTAGGCACCCACCGGATCGACGGCACGGATGTTCACGTCGCGCTTGCCTGCCTGCAGCACCTCCTGGCCGGGACCGTGGCCGCGCACTTCGGCCGAGGGCGAATAGACCCGCAGAAACTCGCAGGGCAACTGGAACCGGCGGCCGTCGTCGAAGGCGATCTCCAGCAGTCGCGACTGCTGGTGCAGCACAATATCGGTGGGGCGCGCGGCGTTGGTTTGGGAACGGCTCACGGAATGGGCTCACGCGCGCGGCGGGACACGCGCAGCAGCTGGGGTCGACTTGGCGGAGATGTTGCAAACCGATGATAACCCGTGCAATCCTCGCCGCCACCTGTCACCGCTCTGTAATATGCCCTTCATAGAATCGCAACTCCTAAAAGCAGTGCGGAGCAGACCATGGCGGCGACCATCCTCGTGGTGGAAGACGAGCCGGCGATCCAGGAACTCATTTCCTACAACCTGGAACAGGCGGGTCACCGTCCTTTGCTGGCGGAAAACGCGGAACAGGCCTTCGAGCTGGTCCAGAACGCTCTCCCAGACCTCATCCTGCTCGACTGGATGCTCCCGGGCATCACGGGTGTTGAACTGGCACGTCGGCTTCGGGCCGACAAGCGCACCCGCGCCATCCCCATCATCATGCTCACCGCACGCTCCGAGGAGCAGGACAAGCTCACCGGCTTGGAAACCGGCGCCGACGACTATGTCACCAAGCCCTTTTCACCGCGCGAGCTCAACGCCCGCGTCAAGGCAGTGCTGCGCCGCCGCGCGCCCCAGGTCACGGACGATCTTGTTCAGGTGGGCGGGCTGCGGCTCGACCCGGTGAGTCATCGCGTCACCGGCGACGGCGAGCCTGTGGAACTCGGCCCCACCGAGTTCCGCCTGCTGCACTTCCTGATGGCCCACCCGGAGCGCGTGCATTCGCGGGCTCAACTCCTCGACAAGGTATGGGGCGATCACGTGTTTCTGGAGGAGCGGACCGTGGACGTGCACATACGCCGCCTGCGAAAGGCGCTCGAGCCATCTCGCCTCGATTCGCTCATCCAGACCGTGCGCGGCACGGGCTACCGCCTGTCGGCAAACTGATAGGGCGGTTCGCAGCCCAGACCGGGGCAGCCGTGGTTCTGGAATAATCCCTCCCGTCCACACTTGCCACGGAGCGAGGACAGCTGTGAACCAGCACTGGCGAGCTACTTTGCTCACCCCCGCTTTCACGGCGGCCGGTGGGCTGCTGCTCTGGCCGATGGTGGGTCCTGCCTGGGCGGCAACCGGTGCCGCGTTGTTCCTGGCCGTGCTGCTGACCCATCACCGCGCGCATCTCCACCAGCTGGAGATCTGGTTCCGCGACGCGCGCGCCGACACCCTGCCCGCTGGCTCGGGCCGCTGGGAACGGGTGTTCTCCCACCTCTCCCGCCTGCTGCGGCGCCAATCGCAAACCGAAGGACGCCTGATGGAGCGCATCCAGCGGTTCGAGGCTGCGGGGGCCGCCATGCCCGAGACCGTGGTGGTGCTCGACGAGGACAACCGCATCCAGTGGTGCAATCCCAAGGCGGCCCAGTATCTGGGCCTCGACCCGGCCCGCGACGTGGGACAGCAGGTGAGCTATCTGGTGCGGCAACCCAGCTTCGTGGAGTACCTGCAGCGGAGCGAGTTCTCCCAGCCGCTGTTGCTGCGGCTCAGCCCACCCGGGCTGGAGGAGGTGTCGCTGTCGGTGCAGTTCGTGCCTTACGGCGAGCACGAAAAACTCATGATGGGCCGCGATGTGACGCGTTGGGAGAAACTCGAAACCACGCGCCGCGACTTCGTGGCCAACGTGTCGCACGAACTGCGCACGCCGCTCACGGTGCTCAACGGCTTCCTGGAAACGCTGCTCGACTTGCGCGAGCCCGATCCGCGCATGATGCAACGGTCTCTGGAACTCATGAGCCAGCAGACCACGCGCATGACCCGGCTGGTGGAGGACCTGCTCACCCTGTCACGGCTGGAAAACACCCTCCACCCATCCAAGGACGAGCCCGTGGATGTGCCCGAGTTGTGCGACCACCTGCTGCAGGAGGCCCAGGCGCTGTCGGGCGGCCGCCACGACGTGCGCCTGCGGTGCGAATCGCGCAGCGGGCTGCGCGGCAGCACGGACGAGCTGCGCAGCGCCTTCGGCAACCTCGTCACCAACGCCATTCGCTACACCCCCGCGGGCGGACAGGTGGAAATGCGCTGGTTTGAGCGCGGCAATCAGCCGGTGTTCGCGGTGAGCGATACGGGCATCGGCATCGAGCCCCAGCACATCGAGCGGCTCACGGAACGTTTCTACCGCGTGGACCGCAGCCGCTCGCGCGAGACCGGCGGCACGGGGCTGGGTCTGGCCATCGTCAAGCACGTTCTGCAGCGGCACCAGGCGCACCTGGAAGTGCGCAGCGCACCCGGCAAGGGCAGCACCTTCTCGGCGGTGTTTCCGGCGGAGCGGATGCAGCCGGTGGTGCACAACGAATCGCTGGCCGCGGTCAGGTAAGGCCGGCGGCCGCCTCGTAGCGCGGCCGGTCGCGGTTCACCCACCGCACCACCGCCAGCATCGCCGGCACTTCCACCAGCACCCCCACCACCGTGGCGAGGGCTGCGCCGGAGTCCATGCCAAACAGGCTGATGGCGGCGGCCACGGCCAGCTCGAAAAAATTGCTCGCCCCGATCAGCGCCGAGGGAGCGGCAACGCAGTGCGCCACCCGCAGCCGCCCGTTGAGCCAGTAAGCCAGGCTGGCATTGAAGAACACCTGCAGCACGATGGGCACCGCCAGCATGAAGATCACCAGGGGCTGGCGCAGGAGCTGCCCGCCCTGGAAGGCGAACAGCAGCACCAGCGTGGCCAGCAGCGCGGCGATGGAAAAGGGCTGGAGGCGCCGCAGCGTCGCGTCGAGCGCCTCCCGCGCCAGCAGCGCCCGGCGCCAGACCTGGCCCACGGCCACGGGCACCACGATGTAGAGCAGCACCGACACCAGCAGCGTCTGCCAGGGCACGGTGATGGAGGCCAGCCCCAGCAGCAGGCCCACGATGGGCGCGAAGGCGACGATCATGATCAGGTCGTTGAGGGCCACCTGCGACAGGGTGAACAGCGGATCGCCGCGGGTGAGCTGGCTCCACACGAACACCATGGCCGTGCAGGGTGCCGCCGCCAGCAGCACCAGACCGGCGAAGTAGCTGTCCACCTGCTGCGGCGGCAACCAGGGGGCGAACACATGGCGCAGGAACACCCAGCCCAGCAGCGCCATGGAAAACGGCTTCACCGCCCAGTTCACGAACAGCGTGACGCCGATGCCGCGCCAATGGCGGCTCACCTGGCCCACGGCGCCGAAATCCACGCGCAACAGCATGGGGATGATCATCACCCAGATGAGCAGGCCCACCGGCAGGTTGACCTTGGCCACCTCCAGGGCGCCGAGAGTGCGGGCCAGGCCGGGCACCGCCTCGCCCAGCGCGATGCCGGCGGCGATGCACAGCAGCACCCACAGGGACAGCCAGCGCTCGAAGAACCCCATGGCCGGCGCGGCAGCCTCGGCGGTGGCCGCCGACACAGTGTTCACGGGGTCGGTTCGGCGCTATCGGGCGCGCAGCAGGCCGCCGGCATCACCGGAATCACCGGCGCCTTGACCGCGCGCGTGATGCGAACGGGCTGGACGGCCGGTGCGCAGCACGAGGGCGCCGGCGCGGCGGCCGGTGCCGGCGCTGCCTCCCGGCGCGCCTCGCCGTAGGTGGGAATGGCGTCCAGCGTGTGGAAGGTCTCCCAGGCGATACCCTGGGGATCCGTGATCCAGTACTTGTCGGAGCGGGCATAGCAGCACGCCGCGGCCTGCTGGTCGATAGCCGCGATCTGCGCACTGTCTGCCTGGGTGCGCAGCGCCGCGAGTTCGTCCTCGGAGTCCACCTGGATGCCCATGTGATCGAGGCCGGGCGGGGCGCCACGCGAAGAGAGGGCGAAGTTCACCCGGGGATCGTCCAGCATCCACTTGGCGTAGTCGGGATGCTGCACGGTGGGGGCGCAGCCGAACACAGTGGAATAGAAACGGATGTTGGCGGCGAGATCATCCACCGACACGTGTACGTGGAAGCGCTTCATCGTGTTTGTTCCTCGGGCGCGCAGGAGGTGCCACCCTGGCCGGGGCCGCACGCATTGCCCCCGCAGCAGTTTTCGGTGAGAAACCCCAGCAAGGCGTTCATGGCGGCGAAATCGGCCGCGTAAATCACGAAACGCCCCTGGGGCCGCCCCTGCACGAGGCCGGCGGCAGCAAGCGCGGACAGGTGGAAGGAGAGATTCGCCGGGCTCACCCCGAGACGCTCGGAGAGCTCTCCGGCCGCCAGCCCGCCCGGCCCGGCCTGCACCAGGGCCCGGAAAGCGGCAAGGCGGGTTTCCTGGGCAAGGGCACCCAGGCTCGCCACCGCCGTCGCCGCGGACAGGCGCCGCGCGGCACCCTTGCGCAGGGTTTTCACGCCACGTCACGCCCGATGTCGTCCAGCCGGCCCTGCAGGGTCAGCCGGTCGAGCGTGGGGATGGGCAGGCTGGTAAAGATCCGGATGCGGCTGGACAACTGCGTCCACGCTGTCAGGAAGGCGCGGCGGCGCGCCGACTCATCGCCCTCCACGGCCGCCGGATCCGGCACGCCCCAGTGGGCCGTGATGGGCTGTCCAGGCCAGACCGGGCACACCTCGGCGGCGGCGTGATCGCAGACCGTGAACACGAAATCGAGGGGCGGCGCCCCTGCCGCGGCGAACTCGTCCCAGCTCTTGGAGCGCAACTCCGCCGTGGCGATGCGCTGGCGATCGAGCAACTCGAGGGCCAGGGGATGCACCGCGCCCTTCGGGTGGCTGCCGGCGCTGAAGGCGCGGAAGCGTTCGTCGCCTGCGGCGTTGAGAAACGCCTCGGCCAGGACGCTGCGGGCACTGTTGCCGGTGCACAGGAAAAGCACGTGATAGGGACGGTTCATGGAAGCCACGCTAAGTTTCTATATTTGTACAAATATTGAAACGTTAGGCGCCCCGCGTCAAGCCCGCGAAGCGGGTTGTCAACCGGGGCCGAGGGCGCGCACCAACTGCTCGCGCAGGGCGTGGCGCGCTGTGCCTGGCAAGGGGCGGGGCGAATCACGCAGCCGCGCGCCCCACACCGGATTGGGGAAGTGGGGATCGTCGCCCCAGCGGGCAGTCACGTGCCAGTGCAGGTGCGGCACCACGTTGCCAAAGCTCGCCAGATTGATCTTGTCGGGGCGCAGGGTGTGGCGCAGCGCGGTCTCGGCGGCCCACACAGCCGCCATGAGCTCGGCGCGCTGCGCCTCGGGCAGATCGGTCATCTCGCGTACATGGGGGTTACAAACCACGCGCAGGAACGCGGGATGGTCGGCCTCAAGCGCGAGGATCACCCGCAGGCGTTCGCCGCGCCACAGCACCTCGCCGCCATCACCCTCGCATAGCGGGCAGGCGGCAGCCGTGCTCATGTTGCCTCCGCGCGCGCCTGCCCGTTCAGGCACGGGGGGACCGACACAGGGTGTCTCACAGCAGCACGCGTTCGATGCCGCCACGGTTGGCGGACTGCACGTACTGGTCAAGCCAGCCTTCGCCCAGCACGTGGCGGGCGATCTCCACCACGATGTAGTCGGCCTGGGTGATGGCGTCGGCGTCGTAGCGGGACAGGCCCTGCAGGCAGGATGGGCAGGAGGTGAGCACCTTCACCTCGCCCTGGAATCCGTCGGTGCGCATCCGCTCGGCGCCCTTGCGCATCTCCTCTTCCTTGCGGAAGCGTACCTGGGTGGATACGTCCGGGCGCGTCATGGCGAGAGTGCCCGACTCGCCGCAGCAGCGCTCGTTCTGCTTCACCGCCTGCCCCATGAGCTGATTCACCACCTTGAGCGGCTGGTGGGTCTTCATGGGCGAGTGACAGGGGTCGTGATACATGTATCTCACGCCTTCCACACCCTCCAGCTTGACGCCCTTCTCCATGAGGTATTCGTGGATATCCAGCAGGCGGCAGCCGGGGAAGATCTTCTCGAATTCGTAGCCGGTGAGCTGATCCATGCACGTGCCGCAGGACACGATCACCGTCTTGATGTCAAGGTAGTTGAGAGTGTTGGCCACGCGGTGGAACAGCACCCGGTTCTCGGTGGAAATGGCCTGGCCCTTCTCGGCCTCGCCAGCGGCGCGCTGCGGGTAGCCGCAGCAGAGGTAGCCCGGCGGCAGGACGGTGGTGGCGCCCACGTGCCAGAGCATGGCCTGGGTGGCGAGCCCCACCTGGCTGAAGAGCCGCTCCGAGCCGCAGCCAGGGAAGTAGAACACCGCCTCGGAATCCTCCGCCACCCGCTGCGGATCACGGATCACGGGGACGATGTGCTTGTCCTCCACGTCGAGCATGGCGCGGGCGGTACGGCGCGGCACGCTCTTGGGCATGGGCTTGTTGACGAAGTGGATCACCTGGGCCTTGAGCGGCGCGCGGCCCAGGGTGGCGGGAGGCTGTTTCACCTGGGGCTGCACCAGGCCAAAGCGCCGGGCCACGCCGTGCGCCAGGCGCTGCGCCTTGTAGCCCCACTCGATCATCACGGTGCGCGCGAGCTTGATGGTGGCGGGGTCGGAGGCGTTCAGGAAAAACATGGACGCCGCCGTGCCGGCGTTGAATTTCTTCCGGCCCTGCTTGCGCAGGAAGTTGCGCATGGCCATGGACACCTCGCCGAAGTCAATGTCCACGGGGCACGGATTGGCGCACTTGTGGCACACCGTGCAGTGGTCGGCCACGTCGGAGAACTGGTCGAAGTGCGCCAGCGACACGCCGCGCCGGGTCTGCTCCTCGTAGAGGAAGGCCTCGATCAGCAGCGAGGTGGCGAGAATCTTGTTGCGCGGCGAGTAGAGCAGGTTGGCGCGCGGCACGTGGGTGGCGCACACGGGCTTGCACTTGCCGCAGCGCAGGCAGTCCTTGATGGAATCGGAGATCTCGCCGATCTGGCTCTGCTCCAGGATCAGGCTTTCGAGCTCCAGCAGCGCGAACGACGGCGTGTAGGCGCGCTCCAGGTTGCCGCCGGGCAGCAGCTTGCCGGCGTTGAAGCGCCCCTCGGGGTCCACCTCGGCCTTGTAGCGGCGGAAGGCTTCGATTTCGCCGTCCTCCAGGTAGTCGAGCTTGGTGATGCCGATGCCGTGCTCGCCGGAGATCACCCCGCCCAGGGAACGGGCCAGCGCCATGATGCGGGAGACCGCGGCGTTGGCCTCCCGCAGCATGGCGTAGTCATCGGAGTTCACGGGGATGTTGGTGTGCACGTTACCGTCGCCGGCGTGCATGTGCAGGGCCACGAACACGCGGCTCTTGAGCACACGGCGGTGGATGGCGTCCAACTCGTGGCGGATGGCGTCGAAGGGGCGGCCGTCGAAGAGCTGCATAAGCGGCTCGCGCACCTCCGCCTTCCACGACACCCGCAAGGCGTACTCTTGCATGGCCGAGAACACGCTGCGGCCGGTGAGGCGGGGCATGGCGCCCGGCTGCTCGCGCGCCGCCAGCCACTGATCGAATCGCTCCACCGGGTCGTCCAGGTGCTCGAGCAGCCACTGCCAACGCGCCCGGACGGCAGCGATCAGCTGGCGGGCCGCCTCGGGCCGGCCCGCGAGAATCTCGTCCGCGGGTAGCGACTCGCCAGGCACCACGGCACGCAGCTCGCCGGCGAAGAATGTTTCCAGCTCCGCCAGCAGGCGAATCTTGTTCTTCAGCGACAGCTCGATGTTGAGCCGTTCGATGCCGTCGGAGTAGTCGCCCAGCCGGGGCAACGGGATCACCACGTCCTCATTGATCTTGAAAGCGTTGGTGTGGCGCGCGATGGCGGCGGTACGGGCGCGGTCGAGCCAGAATTTGCGGCGCGTCTCGGGCGACACGGCCACGAAACCTTCCGCGCCGCGGGCATTGGCGATGCGCACCACCTGCGAGGCCGCCTCGCCGCAGGCGTCGGCGTCATCGGAGGCAATGTCCGCCAGCAACACCATCTTCGGGCGCACACCGCGCTTGGCCTTGGTGGCATAGCCCACCGCCTTCACATAGCGCTCGTCCAGGTGCTCCAGGCCGGCCAGCACCACGCCCGTACGACTTTCCATGTGGCGCTTGATCTCCACGATGGAGGGCACCGCGTCGCGTACCTGCCCGAAGAACTCCAGGCACACGGTGCGCACGTGGGTGGGCATGCGGTGCAGGATGAAGGTGGCGCTGGTGATGAGGCCGTCGCAGCCCTCCTTCTGCACGCCGGGCAGGCCGGACAGGAATTTGTCGGTGACGTCCTTGCCCAGGCCCTGCTTGCGGAAGCTCGCGCCGGGAATCTCCAGGACACGCGGTTCACCGAAGGGCGTGCGGCCGTCGCCTCGAAACTTCTGGATGGAGAAGCGCGCCAGCGCCGCATCGTGGATCTTGCCCAGGTTGTGGTCGAGGCGCGTGACCTCCAGGAAGTGGCCGGTGGGGTCCACCATGCGCCACGAGGCCAAGTTGTCCAAAGCCGTGCCCCACAGCACCGCCTTCTTGCCGCCGGCATTCATGGCCACATTGCCGCCGATGCAGGAGGCGTCCGCCGAGGTGGGGTCCACGGCGAACACCAGCCCGGCGGCTTCGGCCGCATCCATGACCCGGCGCGTGACCACACCCGCGCCGCAGCGGACCGCCGGCACCGGATCGGCCACCCCTGGCAGGCTGACGCGCTCCACCTTGCCGAGGGCATCGAGCTTCTCGGTGTTGATCACCGCCGACAACAGCGTGAGAGGACAGGCCCCACCGGTGTAGCCGGTGCCGCCACCGCGCGGCACGATGGTGAGGCCCAGTTCGATGCAGGCGCGCACCAGGGGGGCCGTCTCCTCCTCCGTGTCGGGATAGAGCACCACGAAGGGGTACTCCACCCGCCAGTCCGTGGCGTCGGTGACATGCGACACCCGCGCCAGGCCGTCGAAGGCCACGTTGTCGCGGCGGGTGATGCGCGCGAAGCGGCGCAGCGCCTTGCGCCGCAACGCCGCGGTGCGCTCGAAGCCGGCTTCGAAGGTATCCACGGCCGCCCGGGTTGCCTGCATCAGCTCGTCCACGCGGGCATCGTCGCTGGCGCTGCGCTTCTCGATCTCGCGGATGCGGTGGCGCAAGGCCTCCACCAGCGCTGCGCGGCGGCGGCGGTTGGCCAGGAGGTCGTCTTCCAGATAGGGGTTGCGGCTCACCACCCAGATATCGCCCAGCACTTCGTAGAGCATGCGCGCCGAGCGGCCGGTGCGACGCTCGTCGCGCAGCGCCTCCACCAGCGACCAGCAGCGCGCCCCCAGCAGCCGGATGAAGATCTCGCGGTCGGAGAACGAGGTGTAGTTGTACGGGATCTCCCGCAACCGTGGGGTGGTGGCGGGGGCGATGTCGAGCAGGTTCATGGCGCGTGCCGGAGAAGAATGCACGGGATTCTATCGGCCTTTCCACCGGCACGACCCAAAGGTGTGCAGCAGTGGCACCTCCAGGACAGCCGCTCAGGCCAGGCTGGCGATCACCAGGTAACGGGCCAGCTTGCCCGCGGCGATGCAGAGGAGCGATCTGAACCAGTTCAGGCGCATCCACCCGGCGGCCACGCACAACCCGTCTCCCACCACCGGCACCCACGACAGCAGCAGCACGAGGATGCCCCAGTCCTGCACCCACTTGAGGCCTCGCGGCGGCACCTTCACCGCGATCAGCCGGCCGATCAGCCAGGAACTCATGCCCCCCAGGGTATTGCCAGCCGTGGCCACGGCAATGGCGGGCCAGAACAGAGCCGCGTCTTGACGCACCACCGCCCACAACACCACCTCCGAACCGCCAGGCAGCAGCGTGGCCGACAGAAAGGCCGACAGAAACAAACCGCCAAGGGAGAGCGCAGGGCTCACGCCGCGTTACCGGGGCGGGACCCGCGGTCGGGTGCCCCAGTCATGCCCATGACGGCTGGCGGCACTGGGACGAACCACAGGCTGTGCAGAGGGCGGTCCCAAAAAAAAGAGCAGCCGGAGAGGCTGCTCGAAATTCGCGTTTGCCAGGGAGAAACGCAACCGTCTACCGCTACCACCGGGATGAACCACGCTGGAGCCGTAATTCCGACGGCCAAATGGAAATGTATAGACGCAGTCGCATAACTCAAAATCATTTGTTATCGTCTTCTAAATAGGTGTTTATCTATATATGACTTCTGAGGGGCGTTGCCATGCACGTCACACTCCGCCAGCTTAAGGTGTTCGAGACCGTGGCCCGCCTGGGCAGTTTCACCCGTGCCGCGGAGGAGTTGTTCTTGTCCCAACCCACCGTTTCCATGCAGGTGAAGCAACTGTCCGATGCCGTGGGCCAGCCACTCTTCGAATTGACCGGCCGGCGCATCTGCCTCACCGAGATGGGCGAGGAACTGTTCCGGACGTGCCGCGAGATGTTCGACACCTGGAACCGCTTCGAAATGACGGCGGCAGCCATGAAAGGCCTCAAGAAGGGCCGGCTCAAGCTTGCCTGCGTGACCACGGCGAAGTACTTCATCCCGCGTCTTCTCGGGCCGTTCTGCGACCGCTACCCCGGCATCGACGTGCGTCTTGAAGTGGCCAACCGTGAAGCCGTAGTGGAGCGGCTGGCCCGCGGCGAAGACGATCTGTACATCATGACCTCGCCGCCGCAGCACTTCGACATTGCCATGCGCGCCTTCCTGGAGAACCCGCTCGTGCCCATTGCCCCCGGCGGGCACCCCCTTGCCGCACAGGCGAATATTCCGCTGGCGCGGTTCGCGAAGGAGCGCATGCTGCTGCGGGAGCGCGGCTCGGGTACCCGCCTGGCCGTGGAACGCATGTTCCGCGAACAGGGTGTGGAACTGAAAGCCCGCATGGAGATTAGCTCCAACGAAGCCATCAAACAGGCGGTGGCCGGCGGGTTGGGGGTGACGGTGATTTCCCAGCAGGCCCTGGCGATCGAGCCAATGACACAGGACATTGCCGTTCTCGATGTGGAGGGCTTTCCATTGCAGGGTGCCTGGCACGTGGTACACGCGGGCAACAAACAGTTGTCGGTGGTGGCACAGACGTTCTTCGATTTTCTGTGCAACGAAGCGCGCCAAATGCTGCCCGGACCTCTAGGCCAGCCCACCACCCATTCGCAAAATGGGGTCGCCGCCATCCGGAAGGAGTTTCTGAAACAGTGAGCGCCGGCTCACATCCCTATCGCCTTGGACGCGCGGCGCTACTGACCCAGCACGGCAAGGAGGCCGCCATTTCCGCACCTCTGGCACAGGGGCTCGAAATCGAGGTGGTGCGCGTGGAGGGCTACGATACCGACCGCCTAGGAACCTTCACGCGCGACGTGCCCAGGGCTGGCACGCAACTGGAGGCCGCCCGCAGCAAGGCGGCTCTTGCCCAGCAGTTGTCCGGGCTGCCCTGGGGGCTGGGCAGCGAGGGCAGTTTCGGCCCCGACCCGGTGTTGGGCATGACCGCCTGGAATGTGGAACTCCTTGTCTGGCTGGACGCGGAGCGCCGGCTGGAGGTGGTCGCCACGGCCGCCGGACCGGAAACCAACTACCGTCAAGGTTGGATCGAGGACTGGCCCCAGGCCGAGGCGTTTGCGGCGGCGGTCGGCTTTCCGAGCCATGCCCTGATCGTCTCGCCCGGCCCCGAGGCTGCGCCCGTCGCCAAGGGCATCACCGAGACGGCCACGCTGGCCCACGCCTTTGCCCTGGCGATCTCCCGGCACGGCCGCGCCTGGCTGGAAACGGACATGCGGGCCCATGGCAACCCAACGCGCATGGCCATGATCGCCCGCGCCGCCCGCCAGCTTGCCCAGCGGCTGGAGTCCTGCTGCCCGCGCTGCGGTGCACCGGGATGGTGGCCCGCTGGCGCCATCCCCGGCCGCCCCTGCGCCGACTGCGGCGCGCCTACCGCGCTGGCCGCCGCGCAACGCTGGCACTGCGGCGGCTGCGCATTGGAGGAGCTCCGCCATCTGGAAGCTGGCCCGGCCGACCCGAACCATTGCGAGTACTGCAACCCCTGAAACGCGCCGCCCGGGAAATGCAACGGGCCGCCGGGAGGATGACTTGCGCCCCCCGGGGGCGGCCCGGCCCGGATGGGACGGTTAGTCGTCGTCGCCGCCGATGCGGTAGATCTCCTGCTCGTCGGTTTCGTCCTCGGTGCCGATCACCTCGCCGGTGGCGGCATCCACCATCACTTCGGTGGTGGCGCCACCCTTGCCGACGATGGTGAACTCGTACCAAGCGCGGCCATCGGGCGCGACCTCGTACTCGATCTCCTTGGGCTGGCCAGGCACCTTGGCCAGTGCGATCTTCATGGCCTCGGCGGCGCTGATACGCGCTACCTTGGCGAAGGCGGGATCATCAGGCTTCACGTCGCGCTCCACCTTGGAGATGGCGCCCGTGTTGGCGTTGCACTCGGCCTCCCAGGTGTGACCATCCAGCAGCGTGGTGATCTCAAACTCGTAATAGGGAGTGCCGCGTTCGATTTCCAGCTCCACGGACTTCACCTTGGCCGGGTACTTGGCCAGCACTGCCTGGAGGCACTGCTCCATGGAGACCTTGGTCTTGGGGATGTCGAGGGTTTGGCCGAAGGCTGGCAGACACGCGACGCTGAGAATAGCGGCAAGCGGCAGAGCTTTCATGGACTTCCTTTCAAGGGATGAGGGGCAACGAATCGCGCAGCGCGCCCGCGCACGCACCAACCCACTGAGAGCCGTGGCCCGTCGGCTTGGTTCCGCGACTGAAAGCCTCGCCAGCTTAGCGCTCCGCGCCCTGCGCCGCGAGGGAAGGCTGCCGCGGAAGCGGTTGGGCAGGCTTCCGCCGCGCGGAGGGGAAGCCTTCCCGCCGCCGCGCCCGCGAAATCAGCGTTGCCGCGGACGCGGGTCGAAGTCGGCCCGGTCGGGCTGCGCCGGGTCATAGAAGAAGTACGCGTACACCTCTTCAGGCTTCACCATGTCGGGCTTGGGGCGATAGCGCGGGGTTTCGAGCATCTTCTTCACCGCGGCGACGAAACGCTCGGGCACCTCCACGTCCACCGCCTCCACGTTGCCGCGACGCGGCTCGAAGACACGCATGACGCGAAGCTGCCGCACGGTACCCGCATCGTCGAAAAGAACACCAAAGATCACCCCGTAAATGGACGACGGCGGCGCGGAAGGGGCTTGTTGCCCCATGGCGGGAAGGGCGACTGCGGCAAGCAGCGCTGACAGCAGGAAACGACGGCGCATGAAGAGCTCCGGCAATCTGGGAGTGGGATTTTGGGGGCGTTCCCCGCCATGGCCGTACGTAGCCGGCCTTGTGAAAGGGGGATCCTGCCTCCATACTAGCCGAGTCGAACATTTGTCGTGGCTGTTTCTGCCCTTCACCCCTCCGGGTGCCCGCGGTTTCTCCTCGATCGGTCGTTTGATGCCGGACACCCACTCTCGGGTGCGGCAACGCCAGACTAGGAGGACTTCAATGACCACTGGCACCGTCAAGTTTTTCAATGCAACGAAGGGGTTCGGCTTCATCGCCCCGAGCGATGGCTCGAAGGATGTATTCGTTCACATCTCGGCGGTTGAACGCGCCGGCCTGGCCGGCCTCAACGAAAATCAGACCGTTGAGTTCGAACTCGAACGCGGTCGGGATGGCCGCGTCTCGGCGATCAACCTCAAGGCCGTTTGATCCACGCGACGGGCATCCGCGCCCGTCGGAACCTGCGCATGAGCCCGGCAAGAGCCGGGCCTGCGCGTGCCGATCCCGTTTATCAGGAACCGAATGGCCAAGGAAGAACTCGTCGAAATCGAAGGTGTGGTGAGCGAAGTGCTCCCCAGCACCCTGTTCCGCGTCACCCTCAGCAACGGCTTCGAGGTCACTGCCTACGCCTCGGGCAAGATGCGCAAGCACCGCATCCGCATCCTCGCGGGCGACCGCGTCACCCTGGAGATGTCGCCCTACGACATGACTAAGGGGCGCATCAATTTTCGCCACAAGGATGAGCGGCCTGGCGCGGTCCCGCCCGCTGCCCCGCGGCCTGGCGCGGCACGGCGCTAGTACTCAGCGCCCCGAACGCCTTCGCGGGTGTAGAGTGTGGTCAACCCATCCACTCCACCCGCCATGATCCGCGCCACCCTCCGCGCCCTGCTCGGCGCCTGTCTCGCTGCTGCCGCGCCAGCCACCATGGCCTGCGCGGAAGTCCTTCGCGGCGAGGCTGTGTCGGTGGAGCGCAACCGCGAGGCCCCCGGCGCGGGCGATAACGCCGGCGTGCAGGTGCTGGGCGCAGGGTGGTTTCGCGCAGCCACCGTCACCAAGGTGGGCGGTACCACCCACGACACCACCCTCACCGTTGAACTCGATGGCGAACCGCTGGTGCGCGCCACCTTTGCCGAACTGCGCGACGGCTGGCGGCAGGTGCAATCGGGGGCGCTGTCCATCACCCTGCGCACCGAGGGCAACGTGAGCACGCTCACGGTCTGGTACCCGGATGAACTGAAGTTTCGCGCCCTGGCCAACCTGCGCGTGGACGTGGCCGAGGCGGGCGTGGAATCGGTGCGGGTGAGCGCGGTGCTCAACAAACCGGCCCCGCACGAGCACGTGCCCGGCAGCCCCGCCGCCGTGGCTGGCCTGCCGGCGTTCAAGTAGCCGCGGGCCGCGTCCCTGACACCCCGTCAGGGTTCCTTGTAGGTTTCCACGGCGCTTGCACGCATGGCGTAGCCGATGTCGATGTCGGAGCTGCCATCCACCAGTGTGAGCTGCTTCTTCACCGCGCCGGCGGCCAGCCGGCCCGTCACCCACACCGGCGCGAACAGCCCCCCCATCTCGTAGGGCTTGTCGAGCCGCACGTGCACGATCTGGTTGGGCGGCGGCGGCGGGGTATGGATACAGGCGCCCACCCAGGGCACGAGCAGGAACTCCGTCACCTTCTTGCCGGTGATCTCCAGCGGCAGCAGATAGCCGGGCAGGCGCACCTCCTGGCCGTTGAGCGCCGTGTTCACGGCCTCGCCCTGGGCCTTGCGCCGCACGGCGATGTCCTTGCGCTGGGCCAGCAACCCTCCCACGTCCACGCCCGCGGCGGCGAGCTTTTTCGCCGCTGCCTGCTCCCGGGCGCTTTCTTCGGCGGTGATGGTCTTGTCGCCGCGCTCGCGACGGTCGCGCACGCCGGCCACATCGGCCAGGGCGAACAACTGCTCGCGGGAGAGTTTCTCGAAGGGGTCGTCGAACAGCGACGCCTTGGGCGCCAGATCTTGCCACTGGATGGTGCGCACGCCCTGGCCGAAGGCGGGCGCAGCACACAGGGTGCCCGCGAGCAGCACAGTGACGACGCAATGAGGCAGTTTCATGGTGTGAGCAACTAGATGCGAATGGTCATGCCATCGGCGAGGGACTGGCGGTAGCAGCGCCACGCAGGCAGCAAGCCGATCAGCACGCCCGCCAGCGCCACGGCGGCGAGCAGCGCGCACTCCCGCGCGGACGGCCATGCTACCGGAAGCAACAGGCCGAAGCGCGCCGCGATCGCGTCCTGGGCCAGCGCCAGGCCCGCCCCGAGCGCCGCCACGCCGACCACGATACCCGCCAGCGTCACCAGCGCCGCCTCGCCCAGGATCAGCCCGAACACGTGCCCCGGACGCGCCCCCACGGCACGCAGCACCGCCATCTCGCGCCGGCGCTCCCCCAGGCTGGTGAGCAGCGCCACGAGCATGCCCGCGAGCCCCACCAGCACCACCAGAACGGACACGGCGAACAAGGTGCGCTCCACCACGCCGGTGATCTCCCACACCTCCTGCAGCGTCACCCCCGGCAGGATGGCAGTGAGCGGCTCGGGGCCGTACTCGTTCACGGCGCGCTGCACCGCCAGGGCCGCGGCGCGGTTGTGCAACCCCACGAACACCGCAGTGATGCCGCTGACGAGGGCTTCGGGATGAGCGCCTTCGGCGCCGTGGTCCTGCTCGTGATCGTGCCCAGGCGGGCGGCGCGCCAGCGCCTCGGCAAGCGGGTCGGCGGAAATGCCGGCATTGACGGGCGCATGCACCGCATCCAGGCCAGCGAGGCTCACGTACACGCCGCGATCCACCGGCGTGCCCGTGGGCGCGAGCACGCCTGTCACCTTGAAGGGGCTTTCCTCATGCAGGGAGAAGCTCACCTCGCCGGCGCCATGAGCAATGACGATGGACGCGCCGGGCGCCAGGCCGAGCCGCCGCGCCACCTCCGCACCCAGCACGGCATCGCGCTCACCGCGAAAGGCCGCGCCCGCGGCAAAGGCCAGCCGGCGCTCGCCCGCAAAGCGAAAGTGCTCGAAGTAGGCGCCCGTGGTGCCCACCACCCGGTAGCCGCGCAACGTATCGCCCAGCGACACCGGAATGGTCCATGCCACCTCGGGCCGCGCCGCCAGGGCCCGCCAGCTGCGCGGCGAGATGGCGTTGGTGGCATTGCCGATGCGAAACACCGCCGACAGCAACAGATGCACCGGGCTGCTGCGCGCCCCCACGATGAGGTCGGTGCCCGACACGGTGGCCGCGAAGCTGTCGCGTGAGGCGCCGCGCAGGCGCTCCACCGCCAGCAGCAGCAACACCGCCAGGGCGATGGACAGCACCGTGAGCGCCGCGGTCAGCGCGCGGTTGCGCAGGCTGCTCAGGGCGAGCCTCAGCAGCATGGGCGTCCCCCCAAGCGCACGGCCGCGCGCCATGCCGCTCCCGGCTGCAGGTCAGCCACGGTTGAGCGCCTCCATGGGCACGCTGCGGTGGAAGGCACTGGCCAGCGAAGCATCGTGGCTCACGAACACCAGCGCCGCGCCGCTCGCCGCACACTCCCGCAGCAACAGATCGAGGAACGCCTCGCGCGCGTCGGCGTCGAGGGCCGAGGTGGCCTCATCGGCAATCAGCAGCTCGGGCGCGCCCATGAGCGCCCGCGCCGCGGCCACGCGCTGCTGCTGGCCCACGCTCAGCGCCGTGACCGGCCGCTCCAGCAGCTCCGGATCGCTGAGGCCCAGGCGGCCGAGCAGCCGCCGCGCCTCGGCCTCCACGCTGCCCGAGGCGACCGTGGCGCGGGCGCGGCGGCGCGCGGAAAACAGGCAGGGCAGCGTCACGTTCTGCACCACCGTGAGGTAGGGGATCAGGTTGAAGAGCTGGAACACGAAGCCCACGTGATCGGCGCGCAGCCGGTCGCGCCGGGCCCCCGTCATGCCGGGCAGGCCCTGACCCAGCAACTCCACCGTGCCCGTACGCGGCACCAGCACCCCCGCCATAAGCTGCAGCAGCGTGGACTTGCCGCTGCCGCTGGGCCCGCGCAGAAGCAGCCGCTCCCCGGGCAACACCTCCAGGGCGTCCACTCGCAGCAAGGCCGCGCCGCGGGGCGTCCAGCCGAACTCGACCCCGCGCAGCGCCACCACTGGCGCGTCAGCGGTCAGGGCGGCAGGGGTGGCTGAGAGGGCTGACTGCAAAGGGGGCGGCCTGGCAGTGGACAGCGAGGAGAGTCATGCCTGCAACCATAACCTGTCCGCCGCGCGGCGGTCGAGTCAGCGTATCCGTTTCAGACACCCGGCCTCGCCGCGCTGTGATCCGGCGGGTCTTCGCAACAGGGGTCTCTAACCCTCTCCCACGATCACCGGCTGCCACGCCTTCGGCATCGGGTTCGCGGTTTTCGCCTCACAGACAGCCCGCGCCCGCGCGCCCTCCTTTGCCGCGGCAGCAGGACCTTCCCCCACCTTGAATCTCACCACGGCCATCGCAAGGGCCTGTGCCTGCTCCTCCAAGCTCTCCGCCGCCGCGGCAGCCTGCTCCACGAGCGCCGCATTGCGCTGCGTAGACTCGTCCATGCGCACCACCGCTTGGTTGACCTGATCGATACCCTCGCTCTGCTCAGCGGAGGCCGCGGCGATCTCCGCCATGATCCCGGTTGCCTGTTCCACCGACGAGACCACTTCTTCCATGGTGTGCCCCGCCTTATTCACCAGCTTAAGGCCCAAGTCAACCTTGGCCGCTGAGTCGGCAATCAGGCTCTTGATCTCCTTCGCCGCTGCGGAGCTCTTCTGGGCCAGCCTGCGAACTTCCGTGGCGACCACCGCAAAGCCCCTTCCCTGCTCGCCGGCGCGGGCCGCCTCCACCGCCGCATTGAGCGCAAGGATGTTGGTTTGCGATGCGATGCCGTCGATCAAGGATGTGATGTCCGAGATCTGCTTGCTTGAGGTTGCAATGGCGGCCATGGTGTCCACCGCGCGACGCACCGCCTCGCCCCCGCGCAGCGCCACTTCCGAAGCTCTTGACACCAGCTGGTTCGCCTGCTGGACGTTGCCCGCGTTGCGCTTCACGGTGGAGGTCAATTCCTCCATGGACGAGGCGGTCTCCACGAGACTGGCCGCCTGGTCCTCCGTGCGCTCGGCGAGGTGCCGGTTGCCGGCGGCAATCTCCCCCGATGCGGTGTTGATGGATTCCATCGACTCGCGCACCTGGCCAATGAGCGCTCGCAGTTGTCCTACGGTGCGGTTTGTGTCGGATTGAAGCGTGGCCAAACGACCGCTGAAGCTGCCGCTTACCGCGTGGGTCAGATCGCCGTCCGCGAGTCGCTCAAGAACTCGCCCAACCTCCTGAAGCCCTGCATCGGCCGTACGCATCACTTCGTTGAGCCCCTCGACCATCTCGCGATACACGCCCTCATGGCGATCAGCATCGCCGCGCACGCCAAACTCGCCTTTGCTTGCGGCTTCGACGAGGGCATTGACGTCCGTCAGCGTATCCAACAGGCGGGCCTTTGCGGCGCGAACCGCTTCGGTCACCGAGGCGGCCTCGCCAGGCAACTCGGGCATGTCAACGGCCAGGTCGCCCCTAGCGTAGTGACTGAGCGCGTCAATCACATCGTGCGTGATGGCGATCTGCCGTGCCACCAGCTCGTTGGACCCGACCGCCATGTGCCGATAGATGCCTTGGAAGCGATCGGCATCGATAACGTGGCTCATGAGACCAGCCTGATGACGCTCCGCCATGGTGTTCTGCGCCCTGACGAAATCAGCGAGGGTCGCCTGCATCCGGCTCATGGCGCGCAGCATGGCCCCTATCTCGTCGGGGCGCTCTGACAGAACCGCGTCTCGAAGGTTGCCGTTAGCGATGTCGTCGGCGGTGCGCGCCGCGGCCGCCGCCCCGCCCACGATGCCGCGGACGATGCGAACCGCCACGAACACAGAAAGGCCGCCAAACATGAGCACGAGGGACAGGATGCCCCACTTTTGCCACGTCAGCCGGTAGAGCCGCGCCTCCAGAAGCGCTCGCACTTCCTGATGACTGGCGTCATACAGCTGAAACACTGCGGTGAGCGCCGGGTGGGCGCGCTGCGCGAACATCTCCGCACTCGTCGTAACGGAGGCGGCGAGCACAAAGTGCTTGCGGACAAAGATCGTGAATCGGCCCAGCTCCTCATCCATCGCCTCGAACCTGGGGCTGAGGATGGCCTGCGCGTCGGCGTTCGCTTCGAACACGCGGGACGCAAGGCCCACAAGCCTCGTACGCGAGGCGCCAACCCCCGCCACGGCACCCGTGATCTTCTCGCGCATGACGGGGGTGAGTTCCGGCTTGCCCATGGCGATCTGGCCATGAGTCTGGACCTGTCCCAGTTGCTCCGCCAGAACGGGAATCTGCTGCGACAACACCAGCAACAGCAGAAAAGTATCGGGTTCAGGGTCAAGCAACAGCCCCGACACCGTGGCGGTACGATCCATCATCATGGCGACTTCGTTCAAAAGATCGGTGTACGCCCGACCAATATCGTCGGGGTCCGCCAGGGCGCGATCATCCTGGATTTCGCTCCAGCGCTCGCTCAGCTTGTCGAGTTGCTCCAGGGTGCCACGGCCCTCCGCCGAGGCAGACTGGTGCAAAGTGCGGAGCGCCTCAAAGGCCTTTCCCACTTGCGCGGTCGAGTCATTGAGCGAGCCTTGCCCGCCCGTACCTGCCGCCGCCGCTGAGACGGCAATATCGCGGTGCCGGTGCAGCGCTTCCAGCAGCACGCGCTCGGCGCTGTGGTGCACGAGGCCGCGCAGCTCCATCTGGGCGAGGTCAATGTCTTTTTCGAGGCTTTGCGACAACAGACCCGTTGCCACGGCAAGGGGGACTCCGAACAGACAGGCGATCAGCGCGAATTGCCTGGAGAGGGTGCCGCGCCAGAAGCCAGGGGATCGTTTCATGTTGGTTCTCTTCGAGTCCGGCGTGTTTTGCAGGTGGCCCTGGACGAGTTATGGAAGAACGCTTCTCAACGCCTCAGAGCGAGCAGGTAGGTGCGAACGTCCGCGATCTGCTCATCGGTAAGCTGATCGCCCCACGGCGGCATGCCGCGGTATCGACCCACCCCCTCGCCACCCTTGCGGACGATGAGTTCGATGTACGCCGCCGGGACCTGGGAGGTCACCAGGTTCGCGGGTTTCGGGGTATGGACCTTGGCGGCGCGACCGTCACCCTCGCCAGACTCGCCGTGGCACAGGACGCAGTAGTTGCGGTAGACGATCCGGCCACGAATCTTGGCGGCCTCCAGGGTGTGCTTGAACTCCCGGACGATACAGTCCTCCGCATCGATCGATTTGCAAACCTTCACGATCTGTTCCTGCTCGCCGCCAAACGCGGGTACGGACATGGCCATACCAAGCACCATCAGCATCCATGCTCCAGAGCGGTTCATTGCTCCACCTCCACAACCATTTTCATGTTGGGGTGGATCGAGCATTCGATCTCGGCTTTCCCGGGTTTCTTGAAGGTCACCGATTTGCTCTGACCCTGGGGATAGGAGCCCAGATCGAAGGTCGCCGCATCGGAGAGCGAAAAAACGTTGTGGAAAAACGGGTCGTCGTTGCGGAAAGAAACCGTGTCTCCCACCTTGACCTTCAGATGCCTGACGGTGAATTCCTTGTTCTTCTGGCCCACAACTGTATCGGCCGCCAGGACCGAGCCGCTCATGGCAGCGATGAGCGTTCCCTTCAGGACGAGACCAAGGCATTGCTGGTGATTTTTTTTCACGAGATGTACTCCCTTTTCGTTTAGGTTGGTGAATTCGTGATGGCAAGCGCGTCGGATGAATCCGTCGTGGCGCCTCGCTGCGCCACATCAGGGCCAGGTCGGCGACGCACGGCCACATAAAGGCGGTAGGCCAGCAAAACTGCGATGACGGTCACATAGCAATAGGGCGTCGTGATGCCGGGCTTCGTCATCCAGACGAAATGCAGGCAGCCAGCCACGGCCGCGAGGTAGGCCAATCGGTGCAGACGCTTCCAGGAGCCGCCGAGGGTTCGTACCGACCAGTCGTTGGAGGTGATCGCCAGCGGGACCAGCGTCAACAGCGCCACCGTGCCGGCGACGATGAAGGGCTTTTCGCGCAGCGCGCGCCATGCCCCGTCCAAGTCCCAGGCCAGGTCGAATTCCAGGTAGACCCCCAGGTGGGCGAAGGCGTAGATGAATGCGATCACTCCAATGGCGCGCCGCATCCGCACAAGCGGGTTCCAGTCGGTCACGCGTTTGCCGGAGGGCGAACGGCAGATCACCATCACACCGGCAAGCGCGCGCCGGCCCGGTGTGATGGTCAGGCTGAGCGCAAGACAGATGAGCGACCAGCGGCCCGTGCCACGCTCCCATGTCTCCAAGGGGTTCGGGCCTAGCTTGCCGGCCACGGTGTTGACGATGAGGATCGCAGCAGGGGCAAGCAGCGCGGCGCACGTCAGCCACCAGCACTCCCGGTAGTGGCGTCGGAGCAGCTCGGCGGGGTGGAGGTGCACGAGCGCGTTCATCGGCGTTCGGTGGCCGCCACGCCAGCGTACAGATGGGCCACTTCAGGCGCATAGCCGTTGAAGGGCAACGTGGGCCGCTTTCGCATTTCGCCAAGACGGATTTCCCGGGCCTGACTCCATCTTGGATGCGGCACGTCAGGATCCACGTTGGCGGAGAAGCTGTACTCCTCCGGGCTCACGCGCGTCCAGAAGGTCTCCGGGCGCTCGGCCCGCAGCTCGATGGAAACCACCGACTTGAGGCTCTTGTAGCCGTACTTCCATGGCACGACCAGGCGCACCGGCGCACCGTTCTGGTTTGGCAGCGTCTTGCCGTACATGCCGGTGGCGAGGAGCGTCAAAGGATGCGTGGCCTCCTCGATCGTAAGGCCCTCTGTGTAAGGCCAGGGTAGCCGGCGATCCCGCTGCCCGTAGAAGCGCGATGGGTCGCAGGGACCGACAAAGCGCACGTACTTTGCCCGTGCCAGCGGGGAGCACGCCCCGAGAACCCGGCCCAGGGGTACGCCCAGCCAGGGGATGACGGCCGACCAGCCTTCCACGCACCGAAGCCGGTAGATGCGCTCCTCGACGCCGAACAACGACTTCAGTTCGGCGACGCCGAAATTGCGGGGGTTTGCCACGTCGCCCTTGACCTCCACCTGCCAGGGGTAGGGCCGGAGATTTTCGGCAAGCTGTCGAATGGCCTTCTTGTCGGTGCTGTATTCGTAGAAGTTGTTGTAGCTAGACACTTCTTCGAAGGGCGAGAGCGTTTCGTCCATCGCGAGGCGCGGGGCGCCGTCGTAGCGAGCGACGGCCTTGGCTGCGCCAGCGACGATGGTCATGGCGCCGGCGCCAGCGGCCGCCAGGAAGCGGCGGCGGCTCCGGTAAACCCACTCGGGGGTGATGCCATCGGACGCGAGAGCACGAAGCCTGTTCACGGGAACGAGCCAGGAAAAGTTGATCAGGGTTATCCGGGGCACCGCGTGGTGCCCCGTAACTGCCGGCGCTAGTTGGGCAGGCGCGGCAACTCGACGGCCGTATGGGGGGAGGACAGCGCTTGCATGAACTCCACGAGGGCGGCCTTTTCCTCGGTTGTGAGGTCCAGGGCCTTCATGTTTGGCGACAGGTTGTCCTTCACCACCCCGCCCTTCGCGTAATGCTCCACCACATCGGCGAGGGTGGCGGCCGAGCCATCGTGGAAATATGGCGCAGTGCGCGCAGCCTCCCGCACCGTTGGCGTCTTGAAGGCACCCTTCATGCGGGCGATAGGTTTCTGGGTGAAGCGGCCCATATCAGGATTGTTCTCGCCCCAGGACGCAAGCCCCAGGTTGTGAAAGCCGTTGTCCGTGAAATTCGCGCCGGAGTGGCAAACGGAGCAGTTGCCCTTGTTCGGGTCGATGAAGACGCCGAAGCCCCGCACCTGTTGCGGCGTGAGCGCCGTAGTGTCACCGGCTACCCAGCGATCAAAGGGCGAGTCGCGGCTCACGACGGTTCGTTCGTAGGCCGCGATGGCCTTTGACAGGGTCCCCGAATCGATCGCTTGGCCGGGATAGGCTTTCTGGAAGGCCTCGCGATAGGCTCCGTTCTGGTTGAGCCACTTAAACAGCGCCGGCAGGTTCATGTTCATTTCCTGCGCGGCCTCCATGGGGCCCATGGCTTGGTCCTCCAGCGTGGCCTTGCGGCCATCCCACATCTGGATGGGGTTGTAGCCGGTATTCACAACCGTCGGGGTGGCGCGCGCCAGGGCCTCCGAGCGGAAGCCGCGGGCAACCGGCAGGCCATCGGACCAACCGAACATGGGGTTGTGGCAAGTGGCGCACGACATGTTGCCGTCCCGCGACAGCCGGGGATCGAAGAACAGCATCTTGCCCAGCGCCACCCGGTCAGCCGTGGGGGCGTTGTTGTCCGGGGAGGGCGGTTCGCTCGGCAAGCGCCACTTGGCGAGGCTTGGATGGCCCGCCTGCAAGGTAATCGCCTCGCCATCCGTATCGTGCACAACGGTGCCTGCTGATCGGGTTGCGAACGCCACCGCGGCACCCAACACCAAAGGCGCAACCATGAGCGTTCGCAGCTTGAACCTTGGCTTGCCTGGCCCCGCTCCACGGCCACCCGTGGCCACCTTGATCTGGTCTGCCGCGTGGGTCCACCCACCGCCCGCCTTTCCCTGCTCGTTCATGGAATCCTCCTTCACCGTTGTAAAACGCACCCTAGAGGTGCGCTTGTTCATCGTTCTGATCTTTCACGGTGCATAACGGCGAGGAAATGTTCTTCTTTAGTGCATTTTTTTCTGGTAACCGGCCAAACGCACTAGTGCAGGGCATATAGCCCCTGATAAGCACTGTGTTGGGGCGCTGGGGCGAGCTTAAGGCTTTGAAATTAGAAAGATAGCCCGCGGCCAGGGGGAATCTCGCGTCATCCATGGGCGCAGATGATTGGAGCGTTGTTGTCGCTCCGACCCGGAGGGCACGGCCCCGCCAGGGAACGCGGCCTGGCCCGGGCAGGACGCGCCAACTGATTACCGCACGCCGAAGATCCACCCCTCCAGGCTGGCGATGCGCCGCTCGGCCCCGGTGAGCGGCGGCGCGAAGTAGTCTTGCAACGCGCCGCGCCCCTGCATGTCCGCCAGCCACGCCGCCACGGCGAAGGCGTCCTGCTCGTCGGGGCTGCGATCCTCGCGCGGGTAACGGTGGCGCAGCAACGACGGATACACCTCCGCCAGAACGGCCTTGCGCCCGTCGGGCCGCCAGCCGTCGAAGGGCCAGAAGTGCAACCGGTCGCCCGCCTCGCGGCGCAGCCACGCCAGCCACGGGATGCCGGCGTGGGAGCTCTTCGCCACCGAACCATTCACGTCGAACAGAAAAACGCTCTTGGCCGAAGAGGTCCAGCGCTCCGCCAGGCGGTATTCAGTGGACGCGCCCGTGCGCTGGCCCGGCGCGAGCGCAAACCCGGCACGGTGCAGGCTGCCATCGCGCACTGCCTCCACGGTGGCATGGTCCAGGTGGGTGGGCCAGTGGGTGATGAAATCCTCCAGGAACGCCGGCCACCCGGGCAGCCCGTTCCGGTGGAAATAGGCCTGGGGAAACGAGAAGCAGAAATCCAGCCCCGCCACGAAGGGCTCGCCGCTGCGCGCCAGGTGGAGCAGCCACTGCGCCACCCCGGCGCGGGTCCAGTGGGGGCTGCGCCCGCCGCGGCCCGGCGCCGCCGCGGACACCTTGCGGGGCAGCGCATCGGCGGGCGTGGCCACGTACACCTGCAACCCGGGCAGCCGCTCGTGCGGCGTGCCGGCGCCGGAGTAGTCGATGCCGATGAAGCGGGTGAAGGGGGCCATGGGCGTGCCGCGATTGTGCGCCGGTATGCCCCTGACTGCGCCCGGCCGCCCTTCCCTTGCCGACGCAGCACGCTCGCGGCACGAGGCGCGTCTTGTGCTGCCGCGGGCTGCAGCGCACAGACCCGCTTCAACGCGCACCGGCGGGCGCCGGGCCGGTTCAGGGCGCGCGCTCCACAACGCCGCCAGCCAGATCCCCCGCAATCAGCCGGAACTGCTCCAGCGCCGCTTCCAGGTCATCCACGATCTCCTGGGCGATCACTTCGGGCGGGGGCAGGTTATCGCTGTCGGCGAGGCTTTCGTCCTTGAGCCAGAAGATGTCGAGGCTAGCCTTGTCGCGGGCGATGAGCTCGTCGTACTCGTACACGCGCCAGCGGCCTTCGGGGGTCTGGGCGGTCCAGGTGGGCTGGCGCTGGTGGCGGTTGGCGGGGTTGTAGAGCGCGACGAACTCGGCCAGGTCTTCGCGCTTCAGCGGGTTGGTCTTCAGCGTGAAGTGCTTGTTGGTGCGCAGGTCGTAGATCCAGAGCTTGCGCGTCCAAGGCGTCTCCGAGGCGGGCTTGCGGTCGAAGAAGATCACGTTGGCCTTCACGCCCTGCGCATAGAACAGGCCCGTGGGAAGGCGCAGCAGGGTGTGCACGTCGCACTCGTGCAGCAGCTTGCGGCGGATGGTCTCGCCGGCGCCGCCTTCGAACAACACGTTGTCGGGCACCACCACCGCGGCGCGGCCATGGGACTTGAGCAGCGTCCTGATGTGCTGCACGAAGTTCAGTTGCTTGTTACTGGTGGTGGCCCAGAAGTCGTCGCGCTCCACGATGTCTTTCTCGGTGGAGGTCTTGCCGTCTTCGCCCACGATCATCGTGCTGCTCTTCTTGCCGAAGGGCGGATTGGCCAGCACCACGTCGAAGCGCTCGCCGGGGTCGGCGGCCAGCGCGTCGGCCACGCGCACCGGCACGCTCTTCTCGGACCCGATGCCATGGAGCATAAGGTTCATCGCGCACACGCGCGCCGTGCCCTGCACCAGCTCCCAGCCGCGGAAGGCGCCTTCCTTCAGATGGCGCTTCTCGTCGCGGGTGAGGTTGGGGTAGTTGTGTGTGAGGTACTGGTGCGCGGTGAACAGAAAGCCGCCGGTGCCGCAGGCCGGATCGCAGGTCACCTCACCCGGCCGGGGCGCGATGCAGTCCACCATCGCCTGAATGAGCGCGCGCGGCGTGAAGTACTGGCCGGCGCCGGACTTGATGTCCTGCGCGTTGCGCTCCAGCAGGCCCTCGTAGGCGTCGCCCTTCACGTCGGCGCCCATCGCCGACCAGTTTTCGGCGCCGATCAGGTCAACGATTACGCGCCGCAGCTTGGCCGGGTCCTGGAACTTGTTCTGCGCCTTGCCGAAGATCAACGCCAGCGTGCCCGGCTGCTTGCCCAGCTCTTCCAGCGTGTGGCGGTAGTGGTCGAACAGCGCATCGCCATCCTTGGCCAGCAGCGCCGGCCACGCGTAGGCGGCGGGGATGGGGCTGGGCTGGCTGTACGGAGGCCGGCTGCGCTCGTCGGCCATCTTGAGGAACAGCAGGTAGGTGAGCTGCTCGACGTAGTCGCCATAGCTCATCCCGTCGTCGCGCAGGACGTTGCAGTAGTTCCAGAGCTTCTGGACGAGGGTGGAGGTGTTCATTCGTCCTCGGTGCGCTTGTTCTCGATGTGTGCCCGCGACACCGCTGCGGCTTCCTGAAGCTTGCGTTGAAGGACATCCTTCGGTGGCAGCACGGTCAGGTACTCCGCAACGTGGATACCGGTCTTGTGGAGCTCCAGCAGTTCGATGCGCCCGCGGTCCTTGCCCGTGCAGAGGATGATGCCGATGGGTGGTTCCTCGCCCGGCTTTCGCTCGTACTTGTCCAGCCAGCGCAGGTACAGCTCCATCTGGCCCTTGTGTTCGGGACGGAAGCGGTCGAGCTTGAGTTCCACCACCACCAGCCGTCGCAGATCGCGCTGGTAGAACAACAGGTCTAGGTAGAAGTCCTCTTCGTCGACGGTGATGCGCTTCTGCCGCGCCAGGAACGCGAAGCCGCTGCCCAGCTCGAGGATGAAGTGCTCCATCTCACGCAGGATGGCGGCCTCGAGGTCCTTCTCCTGGTAGGTGTCTTTCAGACCCAGGAAATCGAGAAGATAGGGATCGCGCAGCACCAGATCGGCGGAGACGCGGTCTTCGTCGCGCAGCGCGGCGAGCTCCATGCGCGCCAGATCGGCTGGCTTGCGCGACAGCGCCGTGCGCTCGTAGAGCATGCCGCCGATCTTGTCCCGCAGGACGCGCACGCTCCAGCGGTGGGCGCGACACATCTCGGCGTAGAACTCGCGTTGCAGCGGCTCCTTCAGCGGCAGCAGGGCAAGGAAGTGCGTCCAGCTCAATTCTCGTATCAGCGATACGACGATCTTCTCGTCGGGGAAGACCTGCGCTAACTGGATCATCCGCCGCAGGTTCTTCTCGCTAAAGCTACTGCCGTACTCGGCCTCCAATTGTCGCGACAGCGTGACGACAATCTGCTCGCCATAGGCGGCGCGGTCGCCGGCCAGAACATCGGCATGAATACGACGGCCGATGCGCCAGTACAGCAGCGTCAGCGTCGCATTGGCCGTCGACACCACGTGCGCTCGCGCGTCGGCAACGAGGCGGCGGATGTCGGCGATCAGTGCGTTGCCCGTCGAGTCGGCCTTGGCCGAGGCGCTGCGGGTAGTCTTCCGGGTCACCATCCGATCAGGCTCCTATCGTGTGAGGCGCCGGCACCCCGCGCCCCTAACACGCCGAACAACACGGTCGTGACACCCGCCGCCAGCTGATTCAGGGCGCGCGGGGTGAAGTACTGACCAGCGCCGGACTTGATGTCCTGCGCGCTGCGCCCCAGCAGGCCCAAGTAGGTATCGCCCTTCGCGTCGGCGCCCATGGCCGACCAGTCTTCCGCGCCGATCAGGTCGACGATCACGCGCCGCAGCTTGGCCGGATCCTGACAATCTCCACCGGAGATTGGACGCCCCCAGGGCGCCCGGAGGGTGAGCATCGCCACAAGGCGATGCGAATCAAACTTGTTCTGCGCCTTGCCGAAGATCAGCGCCAGTGTGCCCGGCTGCTTGCCCAGCTCTTCCAGCGTGTGGCGGTCGTGGTCGAACAGCAACCCCGCATACTCGTCGGCTGCAGGCGGCTCGGCGTGCAGCAGGCCCGCGCCGCACAGGCGGTCAAGATTCGGCAAGGGCATCGTCATCTCCAATCAGCCAGATCCGCGGCTGCGCCTTCACGCGCGTGAGGAAGCTGTCGCCTCGTGCCAGACGGGCGGCCCACTGCCGGCGCGAGTAGATCGTGGGCTTCACCTCTCGGCCGAGCGTCTGACTCACGTCCTCCAGCAGGGTGAAAAGGTCCGCATATGAGAGCGCGTCGCTCACGATCATCAGATCGACGTCGCTGTTGGCGGTGTCCTGCCGCTTGGCCACCGAGCCGTAGACGAACGCCGCGTGAATCTGCGGCGCGAGCGGCGCCAGCGCTCTGCGCAAGGGCTCGGCCAGGCTCATCGTCTTGCTGGCAATGGCGCACAGTTCGCCAAAGATGGGCGCGCTGGCATTGGCCTGGTAGTGCTTCTGTCGGCCGATTGTCTGCTGCGTGATTAGCCCGCTGTGGGCCAGGCGGGCGAGCTCGCGCTGCACGGCGCCGGAGCCCCCGCCGGTCAGCGCGATGAGTTCATTGGCGTAGAAGCTGCGCCCCGGCTGGCCGAACAACAGGCCGAGCACGCGTTGCTGCGTGGTGCTGAAGAGCGCGTCAGCCAGGCCCGTGTGTGCCGTTGCGGGTGCAGCTTCGTGTGGCGTGTTCGGCGGTTTTGTCATTCCCATATTGGGATCGATTATGCCCAATTTGGGAATATTTGGTACGCGGTGCTAGCAACGTCTGGCTCGACGCGTTGGAGCGCTCGTGGCCGCTTCGCTAAGGCGCGCTGGCCGATAGGTACGCGCCCCGCCGCTTGGCGTCCCGGAACTTGTTCTGCGCCTTGCCGAAGATCAGCGCCAGCGTGCCCGGCTGCTTGCCCAGCTCTTCCAGCGTGTGGCGGTAGTGGTCGAACAGCGCATCGCCGTCCTTGGCGAGCAGCGCCGGCCAAGCGTAGGCGGCAGGGATGGGGCTGGGCTGGTTGTGCGGCGGCCGGCTGCGCTCGTCGGCCATCTTGAGAAACAGCAGGTAGGTGAGCTGCTCGATGTAGTCGCCATAGCTCCTCCCGTCGTCGCGCAGGACGTTGCAGTAGTTCCAGAGTCTCTGAACTAGGGTTGCCGAATTCATACGTCCAAGTCACGAAACACCTCGACCGCTCCCCGACAACAGTGGCGGCCCAAGTAAAGAGTCATCAAGCTACTTCTTTCCTTCTGAGATCGCCGCCAACTTCATCTCAAGAGCTGCGACTAACGCTTCGACACACCCTTTGCGATGCGCATTCAGCGCGGTCGAAGCATTGGCAGACGCCAGCTCAGCCACATCAGCTTTGACGCGTGCCTCAATCGGATCCGACCACGGCTTGCCCTGATGCTTGAAGGCCTCCCTAAGCCGACCGGACCACTTGCCCGCACCCTTGAACTTGGGGCTCTGCGTGGACACCCCATACTTGTTGAGAAGCATCGCGGAATACAGGCCCTCGTCATACAAGTCCTCGATCTCCGCCTCCTTCAGACCATTGCAGGTCGAGAAGTGCACGTCAGCCATCGTCAGAAGTCCATCTTGTTCCGCCTTGTTACTCGCTTTTAGCCCAGCGGCATCGTGATCGAGAAAGCAATGGGCGCTACACAATGCCTCGCGTACTTGGCTCAGTTTGTAGCTGAGGTTGGAGCCGCCCTGAATTGACTCGATTCCAAGCGATCCTTGCGCGAGTGCCGCTGCGAGCACTTTCGAGCCATGAGCAACCAGTGCCTTTAGCGCGGCGCGATCCTCCTCGCCCTCCACCAAAAGCATCAGCTCCGCGTGTTGCAGATTGTCTGAGGCCCGCACGCCGAGAATCGTGCGAATCTCCACGACATTCTTAGCGGGCGTGGCCTTGTTGCGATGAACGATGATGTTCGACTTAATTGCCGTACGGTCTACAAACAGCGGGCAATGGGTTGTCATGATGACCTGATTCGTTCGCGCAATCTCCCCCAGTACGGCCTTTAGTTGATGTATCGCGCTTGGATGCAGGTGTGACTCCGGCTCCTCGATAGCGAGGATTAGCTGCCTTCCCTGCGACGGGCTACCGGACCGCTGTCGCAACAGGCTCAGCGCGGCCAAGCTCTGAACGCCATCGCCCTTTCTAGCTAGGTGAGTTGGGGTTCCGTCATCAACTACGATCTCGCAGGCGCGGCGTAGCGCGCGGTACCTCGCCTCCTTGGGGATCTCAACCCGAACCTGTTTAACGTTCGGCAAGAATTCTCGTAGCGTGTCGCGAATCCCATCCGACAGCCGATCAAGGAGAGGCTGCTGGAGCTTTTCCACCTTTGCCAGTGCACTTTGATAGGCGGGATCGTCCTCAATTGCAGCAAGCTCTCGCTCAACCATGCGACTGACGACCTCTTCTGCGGCTTCCGCCGTGCGCACCGCCGGTATGTAGTTGATGTTGATGCGCCTGGCGACGAAGTTGGCGATCTTCTCGGCTTTTCTCGAAAGCGCTTGCCCGCCAGGCCCCTTCTTAATGACGCGAAATCCCGGTTCGCGCTGCCCAAGTGTTAAGGAAGGTCTGATCAAGGCGCGGCTGGCCTTTATGAACCGGGATTGATTTCACGATGCGCGAGGATTTCGTGTCGATGGGCCTCCAGGCAGGGCGAGAGGAGCATGTACGCAGGCTCTTGCTGGCGTTTCGCTCTTCTACG
>JADCHQ010000033.1 GCA_020248405.1 Rhodocyclaceae bacterium
CCACGCTGAGTCGGTTGGAGACGCGCGCCACGCGGGCGCAAGCGTGGGCGCTGCACGAGGTGCTGATCGAGCAGTTCATCGCCAGCCACGAGCGCGCCCCGACGGGCCTGGTGCTCGATGTGGATGCCTCGGACATGCCGCTGCACGGGCAGCAGGAGCTGCGCGAGTTCCACGGCTACTACGACCAGCACTGCTACCTGCCGCTGTACGTGTTCTGCGGCGAGGCGATACTGGCGTGCTACCCGAAGCGAAGCCGCATCGATGGGACAAAGAACGTCACGGCGCTGCTCAAGCTGCTGATCGGGAGGCTGCGCCGGGTTTGAGATCGGCGAGTTCACGGACGCGGCGCAGAGCTGGGAGCGAGAACGACGGGTGATCGCCCGGCTCGAGTACGGGGCGCAAGGCAACAACCCGCGCTTCGCGGTCACGAACGTCGAAGGCGAGGCCAAGCCACTCTACGAGGCTCTGTA
Organism: Rhodocyclaceae bacterium; assembly: GCA_020248405.1. Lineage (GTDB taxonomy): Bacteria > Pseudomonadota > Gammaproteobacteria > Burkholderiales. The sequence goes on from JADCHQ010000033.1 coordinate 471, forward strand.
CTGCCAGCGCGGCGAGGCGCAGAACCGAATCAAGGAAGTGCAACTCGACTTGTTCGGCACCCGGGCCAGTTGCCACAAGTTCCTCGCCAATCATCGCGTGCCCTACCGAATCTGCAGCGGCTGCAGCAGCCGCTTGGACAACGCCGCCACCACGGATCGCGGCGCGAAGCGGTTGCCCAGCACCGCCATCTGGTTGACCAGCCCGACCACGCGCGACAAACCGCCATTGAGCAGCAGGTCCACGCCGGCCTCGGCCACGCCGCGCGGGTGGACCCGGCCGGCCTTGCGGAAGAAGTGTCTGCCGCCGATTTGCCGGGGATCGATGCTGTCGAAGAACGCGGTATCCGTGGGCCCTGGCGCCAGGCAACTGACACCCACGCCGTGGTCCTCGAGCTCCTTGGCCAGCGCCTCGGAAAAGTTCAAGACGAACGCCTTGGCTGCGCCATAGGCCGCGAAGTACGGCGTCGGCTGGTAGGCCGCTGTTGATGCGACGTTGAGGATGCGGCCGGCACCTCTGCGCTTCATGGCGCCACCGAACCGGTGGCACAGCTCGGCAACGGCCACCACGTCGAGCTGCAGCATGCGCAGCAGTTGTTCGGCGTCCATCGACACATGCTCGCCGAAAACGCCTACGCCAGCGTTATTGACCAGCGCATCGACTTGCAGGCCGGCGCCCTCGGTGGCGTCGAACAGGCGTTGCGCAGCGGCGGGCTCCGACAGGTCGATGGCGTGCACGTGGACGTCGGCGCCGTGGGCGCTGCGCAGCGCATCGGCGGCGCCGTGCAACCGCTGGGCATCCCGGCTGGCCAGCACAAGGCGATGGCCCCGGGCTGCAAGCAGGCGGGCCATTTCGAGGCCGATGCCACTGCTCGCACCGGTGATCAGCGTGGTGGTGACAGGTGTCATGTTTGTATCCTCACGAAAGCTGGGCATGGTACGTCAGCGCACGGCCTGCTCAGCGCAGTCAGCCCGCTCGCTGAAGACCATGAGGGGCACGTCTTCGGTCCCGAGCCGCCCCTCGCCCTGGGGCACGAGGCGGCGCAGTTCCAGCCCCTGGCAGGGCGTTGAGAACCACCCGGGGCTGTGCAGACGGGCTTCGTAGTCCTGCCCCGCCTGGGGCATGAAGGTCGCCTGCAGCGGTCCGCAGCGATTCCACCGGGTGGGCGTGTCCGGCAGCGCAGCGGGGGTGGGCCACCAATAGTCGATGCGCACGGTGGCAGGCTTGCCCGCCGGCAGGGTGTATTCGCTGAAGGTCTTGTCGGGCGTGAGAAACGACCGAACCGAGAAGTCGCTGGCCACGCCGCGGAGTGTCTGGGTCTGGCCGCAGCCGTGGTGGATGATCACCTGGGCCGGGATACTGGGGTAGACGCGCAGGCGCGCCTGGGTGGCCGGGTCGAAGCGCCCGGGCGCGGGCGATGCGCAGGCGCCCAGCAGCGCGAGCAGGGCGAGTGCGGGGCCTGCGCGCCTGCTGCGCGTCATGGTGCGGCGGGGAAGGGCTCGCGCGCCGTGGAAAACGGCGCGCCGAGGGTGCCTGCGGGCTGGGCGGGGCGAAGGGCCATGGGGGAACGCTCAAGGGTAGAGACACGTGCGGGCATCGCATTCATCGGGCGTATCCCGGACCGCGGGGTTCTTGTAGTCGTATCCTTTCGCTCGGATGCAGGCGTTCAACGCGTTCTCGTGACGCTCAAGGTCAGCAATGAAGCTGGCCCGCGGCTCCGGTGTGATCCAATCCCTGAACCCATCCCCCAAATCAACGCCTCCCCCACACGCCACCCAATCGGCCTTGCGGCTCTCGCGCGTCATGCCTTCCTTGACCCAGCGGGCGCCGTAGGGGTAAGAGGGTCCGAGCGGCCTGTTGCTCGGCTCAAGCCAAATGCCTCCGATGCCACATCCGCTGAGCAGCAAAGACAGGCACACAGGCCACCAGGCAATGCGAGCCGCGATCATTGCGCCGCCTTGAGCAGGATGCTGATGGCCTTCCATGCTTCCGGGGAGAAGAACTGGGAAGCTGCAAGTGGCGCCGCTGGTACCAGGGCGACTCCGCTCCAGATCTCGTGAGCCAACTTTGTGGAATCTGAACGCCCTCGGGTGGCATTGCCCTGATCGTCATACAAGCCCGAAGCCTTGCCTCCGATCAAGTCGTGTGGCCCAGCGAAGGTTTCAAGCAGCTTGTCAACCCATCCCCCTTTTTCGTAGGGCATTCCAAATAGCCATGTTCTGGCGCCGCCCTGTAGACCACCAAAGGGAGCGGAAAGCATTTTCGTGCCGTCTGGAGTTTGTAGGAAATCATCGTAAGACTTGCGGGTTACCGTGCCATCCGCATTGTTGATGGCCTCACCTAGAAAGGTCACCGGCTTAGAAGTGTTAATCGAACCGTCCGCATTCTTTTCAAACTTGCACCGCTCGTTCCCTCTTCCGCACAGCAAATCCAGGTCCACCCGCGTTCCGGCAATCTTGCGGCCGTCGCCGTTGACCCCCGCGCTCTCGCCGCTCAGATTGCTGAACAGGGGGTTGCCGACTTTGTCCACCACCCCCGGGAACTTCAGTGAATCCTCGACCATGAGATCGCGCATCTTCTCGGCGGCGGTGGAGAGGGCTTCCTTGGTGATCATGCTGCCGGCGTTGCCGGTGAGGGCGCTGGCGAGGATGTTCAAGGCGCGCTCCTGCATGTTCACATCCTTGATGGCTTTCTCGGTCTGGGCCTGTTCTTCGGGCGTGCTGGCGTTGCGGACCAATTGTCGCAGGGCCGCGCGCTGGCTGGCGGCGAACTGGGTGATGGCTTGACTGGCCTCCAACCCGAAGCGCTGGGTGATCACCACCTGCGCATCGAGTTCCTTCTGCACCCGCTCGGCATCGAAGACGGGCGCGAGGCCAGTGGCGGCATCGCCGGTGCGCGCGCCGCGATTGCCGGCGATCCCGCTGATGGCGGCCTGGGTGAGGCTCGCGGCCCCGCCGTCCTGCCGGGCCAGCCCTGAACTGGAGCCAGCGGTTGCCAGGTTCACCGCCACGCTCTCCCCGTAAAACCCCGCCCGGTTCGCCACGTCCTGCACGCTGAGCGCGCCGGAGTCGAAGCGGTTGCGCTGCCCGGCCACCGCCGGCTCGCTGCTGGTGATGGCCCCGCCGCGCAGGGTGGTGGTGCCGGCGACCTGCACGCTGAAGCCGCCATCGCCGGCGGCGAGGCCGCTTTGTTCGTTGACGCTGGCGAAGTCGCTGTTGATGCGCCCGCGGGCGAGGTTCAGGCTCCCCCCGGGGGTGGGGCCGAGGGTGAGGCTGCCACCGGTGGCGCTCTGGCGGCTCTGGTAGGTGCTGGTGTCTTGCAGGCTCTCGATCAGCAGGTTGCCCGCCACGGTGGCCTCGACGCGATTGGCCCCGAGCAGGGCGCCGCGCACGGTGGTGTCGCCGCCGCTGTCCAGGCGCAGGGTGAGGCCCTCCAGGCGGGTGGCGCTCCAGGAGAGATCGTCGCCCGCGGCGCTGCCGCGGCTGGTGGAGCCGGCGAGGGTGAGGCCGGGACCGGCGCCGCCACCCAGGGCGATGCCCACGCCCACGGCGGCGCTGGAGCCGCGGCTGGTGCTGCTGAGGCTGGCCTGGTTGGCGGCGCCCAGCAGCGCGATGCTGTCCTCGGCCGAGAGGCGCAGCGCCTCGCCGGCGCGCAGCGTGGAGCCGCGTACGGTGATGTCTCCGCTCGCCCCCGTGGCGCGAATATCAATATCACCCCCCGCCGCCACGGTGGACCCGGCGGCGCGGTCGCTGGTCTGCAGGCTCGCGCTGCTGCTCTGGCTGCCGCCGAGGCTGATGCTCAGGTTAATCCCCCCGGCCTGGCCGGGGTTGGCGCGGAAGGCCTGCGCGCCGTCGCGGGCCGCCAGGGCGGTGCTGGCCGCCGCCAGGGCCTTCATGCGCCCGTCGCGGGTGTCGGCCGCTGCCGCGCCCATCTGCTGGGCGGTCTGCACGGCGTTCACCACCGGGTTGGTGAGCGCCAGGGTGAGGCCGCTCTGGCGGGAGCGCGTCTCGGTCTGCTGGCGGCTGGTCTCGCGGGCTTCGAGGATGTCCACGCGCTGGGCCTCGATGGCGATGTCGCCGCCGGGGGCGAGCAGGTGGCTGCCCACCTGGGTGTAGGCCCCGCCGGCGCGGATGGTCACGTTACCGGCGAGGCTGCCCACGGTGGCGGGGGCGGCGGTGGTGAAGCTCGCCTGCTGGTCCAGGCTGAACTGCTGGCGGCCCAGGGTGAGGGAGAGGCCGCCGCCGCTGAACAGCCCGCTGCGGCTGGTGGCGCTGAAGCTCGACTCGGTGCGCGTGTTCTGCCCCGCGCGGAGGGTGATGTCGCCCGCGGCGCCGAGGCTCACCTCGCGATCGGCGAGGACGTTGGAGGCGGTGATCTCCAGGCCCTGGCCGGCGCCGATGGCAATGCGCGCCCCGCCCAGCTCGCTGGCCACGGCGGTGGTGAGCGAGGTGCTGCTGCGCTGGGTGGTGGAACTGGAACCCAGGCCCAGGAAGCCGCCGCGGGAGCGGCTGTAGCTGGCGGTCTGCATGTCGAAGCTGCTCTGGCCGGCCTGGATGGCGATGCTGCCCTGGGTGGCGCTCAGGTCGAGGGCGTCCGCCGCCTGGAGCCGCGCGGCGCGCAGCTCCATGTCCCCGCGCGAGAGCAGGGTGAGCGAACCGGCGGCGCTGATGTCGCTGCCGGCGTCCTGGCTAGTGTTCGCTCGCGCGTAGTTGCGGCTGTCGCGGGTGACATCGAGGCTGCTGGTGAGGCGCACGGTGTCCAGGGTGAGGCTGCCATCGGATTGCAGCTGGCTGATGCCCGTGCCGGCATTGCGGATCTGCGCCGCGGTGAGGGTGAGGGCGCCACCGGCGGAGGCCAGCAGCGAGCCTGCCGGGCCGCTCACGTACAGGCCGGCCACGCGATCGAGCTGCCGGGAGGCGAATACACCGTTGCCCGCCGCCCCGGCGCCCTGGGCGGTGGTGCTGGTGATGGACAGCGCCCCGTCGGCGCGCACCGCCAGGCCGGTGACGGCGGCCACGCGGCCGCCATCGATGGAGAGGTCTTGCCGCGCATTGAGCAGCACCGCATCGCCTTGCACCAGGCCGCTGTTGCGGATGTCGCCCGCGCCGATGTTGAGCAGGCGCCGACCGGCGATGGTGCCGCTGTTGTTCAGGGTGCCCTGCAGGGCGAGGCTGATGTCGCTGGCGCTGATCAGGGCGCCGGTGGCCTGCGCGCCGCCGAACAGTGCGCCGCTGGCATCCAGATCGCCCGGCCGGGGGGCGAGATACACCTGGGGGACGAGGGCGGTGGTGGTGGTGCCGTCGGGCAGTTGCACCGTGCGGCTTACCAGCCACACCACGTCGCTGGTGAGTTGCGCCACTTGCTGGGCGGACAGGGCGATGCCGGGGCGCAACTGCTGGGCCTTGGCGAGGGTGGCGCCCGCATTCATGAGGGCGCGGTACTGCTGCTCGTCGCTGCGATAGTCGCCCAGGAACCGGTAGCCGGTGAGCGCGGCCACCTGGTCGCGGATGAGGCGTTGCTCGTAGAAGCCATCGCCGAGGCGCTTTTCGGTCAAGGCCGGGTCGGCTCCCAGCGCCGAGAGCATGTAGTCGCTGGACAGCCACTGGCGGTAGCTGGCGAAGCGGGGATCGGTTTCCACCACATAGCGGGCGTTGCTGCCGGGGTCGATCCTGAACAGGCTGCTGTTGGGCAGGACAAGCGCCGGGGCAGGTTGGGGGGAGAGGGTGGGAGTGCTCAAGGCGCCGGAGCCGGAGTCGGCCTGGCCAGGACCTTGGACGGAGGCGTCAAGGCTCTGGCTGTCGAGGGCCAGCGTTGGGGTCAGGGAATTACCGCTACTGGCACCGGGCAGGGCACCGGTGGCCGGCAGCGCCGCGATCATCAACCCGCTGCCGGAAGGCGCGGCGTTCTGCTCGAACCGCAAGACCGGCAGGGGGACTTCGCGGGCGATAGTTTCCTGGTAGGGGCTTGAAATCCAGCCATAAACGGCATCGCATTTCCATCTCCACCTGTGCCAACCGCACTCTTCGCCAACCTGGCCCCACTGATTGACGGTACCGCTTCGAAGTGTAGGAGCTTCAACTGTTGTCGACTGGTTGCTCAGCGCGTCCGCTTGAGCGGAGATGGCGCCCCCCACAACAATCTGGCTGTCTTGATTGAGGCCTGATCCGGTGAGCGTGAGTTGCAGATTACCGCCGACACTGATGACGCCAGGGCGGCTTAGGGTGACTTGAACGGCTTGCACCGTCTCGGTGTATTGGCGATAAAGCTCGGAACTCAACCAATGCGTCACCTGGGTCTGTGTTTGCGGCACCAGTGTCCAGCTAAGGTGCTCGTTCGTGTTCTGCAGCCTACCGGTAGCCAGAGCCATATTGCCCAGGCTTTCGAGAGTGGCACTGTGGTTGTTCAGGCTCTGTGAATTGGCGCTGCCGCCGATGATCGCCCGGTTGCTGGAATCCAGCGCCCCGCTCAGGGCCATGTCCCCGGCGCTGAACATGAGCGCGCCTTCGCGGTTGAGGATGCTCTGTGCGCCCACGTCAAGCCGCTCGCGTGCAGCGATGGTGGCCGCACTGGTTTGGCCGCTTATGGTTTCCTCCCGGTTGGTGAGGCTATGCGCGGCGATGGCGATGAAGTTGCCGAAGATGCGGCCGGTGCCAAGGTTATCCAGGGTCTGGCTGTTGATGCGGGCATGGATGCCGTCCACAAGGCCGCGGTTGGTGATGGTGCCGCTGCTGTTCTGCGTGGTGTCCAGCAAGGTGACGCCACGACTGAGCAGCTCGCCGCTGGTTCGGTTGTCAATGTGGTTTGCGCGCACCATGAGATCCTGCCCGGCCTGCCACTGCCCGGCGTTCTGGAATGTGCCCCCGTGGAGTTGGAGGCTCAGGTCGCCCCCGGCGCGAATCTGCTGGCCACTGGCGCTGATCATGTCACCCACCAGGTCGAGTGCCATGGCGCCACCGCTTTGCGCGGTGCCGTCCGCGCCCAGGCTCCTGGCAGTGATGCTCAGGATGCTGTTGGCGGGACTCGTGTCGTTGTTGGCCACGATGACGCCGCTGCTGTTGCCGATGGCAAGGGCGCGCTGGTTTGGCGTGGAGGCAGTGTCCTGAAGGGTGAGGGTGCGCTTGGCGCTGAGGGTGCCGCGCGTGTTGGTGATGGCAGTGGAGGCAATGATGGCGAGGTCGCGTTCCGCGAGCGCTTGCCCGTCGGTGTTGTTCACGGCGCCGGCGCGCAGGGACAGATCCATACCGACAATCCCCTGGCTGCTGGTGCTGGTCTGGCTGTTGTCGATGGTGGCGCCGTTCAGGCTGACCCCGACGTTGGATTGAATCAGCCCACTGACATTGCCAATGCCGGCGCTGGTGGCGAGGTTCATGTCCCCTTGGGCCAGGATTCGTCCACGGGTGTTGGTGAGATCAGCATCGCGAGCGTCGACGGACAGGCTGGCAGCCGCCGCCAACAATCCGTCGGTGTTGTTCACCCCATTGGTTGTGATGCTCAAACTGCCAGCCTTCGATGCTGCAGTGCCTGCGGCGTTGTCCAGGGCCCCGGCAGCCGTGAGGCTGATATCGCCCCGGGTTACCACGCGGGCCGCACGGATGCTTAGGGTGCCCGTTGCAGCGATGGCGGCACTGTGGGCGCTGGTTTCGCTGCCGTTGAGGTTGATGCCAACCCCGCCCAGGATAATGTCGCCGGTGGCGAGGTTTGTGCCCGCGGCGCGCAGATCGCCAGTGGTGGTGATCTGTAGCGCGGGACCACCGGGATCAAAGACCTTTAGGCTGCCATCGGCATTGAGCCCGGCGGCCAGGGTGCCAGAGCTCTCGAGGCTGCCGGCATGCACGCTGAGATTACCTGCGGCGGCCACGGAGCCGGTGCTCGTGAGCGACTGGGCAAGGGTGAAGTTGGCATCGGTGCCGGCGTAGACGGCACCGGCCAGGTTGGTGTGGTTGCCAGCCGTGACACTGATGCTGCCCACAGTGATGAGTTCGGCGTGGCCGGTGCTGAAGGCGCCCGTGGTGGTGATGCTGGCGCTGTAGGCAACGGTTTCGCTGCCGGTGAGGTTGATGCTCGCGCCGCTCAGGGTCACGGCGCCAGCGGCGAGGTTGCGGCCGGTGGCCTTGAGGGCACTGGTGGCGGTTATCGTCAGCGCCGCCCCGTTCGCGGCGAAGGCCTTCAGGCTGCCATCGGCATTGAGCCCCGCAGCCAGGGTGCCGGTGCTGTCGAGGCCGCTGGCCTCGATGGTGAGATTGCCCGCGGCGGCGATACGTCCGCTATTGATCAGCGTGTCGCTTGCGCCAATGCCCGCGTTGCCGGCCGACTGAAGCTCTCCCGCGTTTACGAAGCGCTGCACATTCACCGCAAGAGCATCCTGCGTGTAGACCTGCGCTCCCTGGGATTGAAGGTATTCGGTGCCGCCAAAGCTGGCGGTGTTAGCCAGCAGGGCGCCGCCGGTCAGGGTCACAGTGCTGGTGAGTACCGAAAGATCCTGGGTTAGCAGCGTGCCGCTGCTGGTTTCAAAACGCTGGCCGCTGACTTGCACGGTTTGGGCGCGCATGTTGCCCGCATTGGTCAGGGATTCAGTGGCGCTCAGATGAAGCGCGCCGGCAGCGGCGATGGTGGCGGCGGCCTGATTGAGCAAGGAGCCGCTAATGCTGACGAGACCGTCAGCCAGGGTAGCGGGCGCGGGGGTTGAATCCGAAGAAGGTGCGGGCGGGACAGGAGCCGGAGCTGGGGAGGGCGAGGTCTGCACGGCACCCATGGCGGCGCCGGAGGCATTGGTAAGGGCGGCGGCACTTACACGCAAGGCCTGACCGCCGCTTTGCCAGATATCGCCGCTGTTGGACAGGCTCGCCACCCTCACGTCCAGGCGCTGGGCGTTGATCCGGCCGCTGTTGGACAGATCGCTGGCACGAAGATTGGCCTCAAGTCCCGCGCGAACGCTACCGCTAATGTCGATTACGGAGCGGTGGGCTTCCGCGCCGGCATGGAGAAAGACATTGCCCGCTGCCGTGATGCTGCCGCTATGGGTCTGCGCCTGCGCGGTTTGCACCCGGACATTCCCCTGACGAGCCTCGATCTGGCCAGTGGACGAAAGCCATCCGTTGGCGTCGATATGCACGTCGCCCACACTGGCGCTTAGGGTGCCGTGATGGCGCACGCCCAGACCAGCTTCGGTGCCGATCAGGGCAATCTTGCCGGCGTACATGCCGCCGAGCTGGCTTACGTCAAGCGCAAGAACCGGTGTGCTGCCACTGGCGGTGCCGGTGGCCTGGGCCCGCACGGTGGTTTGGTCGGCGCTGACGGTGTTCGTGCCAGATACCACCTGGAGGTGCTGCGCATGAATGGCAGCGTTCACCTCGATGGCCCTTGCCAGGATGCCGGTGTAATCGGTGAGCCGGGCATCCAGGCCGGCGCCATCGATGCGGATGGTGCCCCGCTCCACCCGATAAGTCTCCAGACTGCTGCCGCTGAAGACTGGTGTGCCGGTGGTGAGCGTGGCGCGGCTCGCGTTGATGAAACCCGCGCCGTCCACGTTGATGCCGGCGGGGTTGGCAACGATGACTTCGGCGCGCTGGCCCGCCACCTCGATGAAGCCCCTGATGTAGCTGGGGTTGCTGCTGTTGACTTCATTGACGATGACGCGGGCTTCTCCGCGCGCGAGCCACGGATTGCCCTGCACCCAGCCGCCAAGCGCGGTTTGCACGTTGATGCGGCTGTTGTTGAGCACCGCACCGGGTGTACCCACGTCGAACTGCTGGTAGGTATTGCGGCTCACGCCCGCGGCGCTCGGGGTCTGGATGTTCACCAGCGGCACGTCGTTGGGCGTGCTGAGCACCGTGGGGCGCTCGCCGCTGGGGGCCCCAGGGTCGGCCACGATCTGGGCCTGAACCAGCGCGCTGGCAAGCAACCCCATGCCGGTGGCGAGCCGTGTGGCCGTGCGCAGGAGCGACCGGGGTGTCCCAGAAAGGCGGCTAGCGCCCTTGGCGGCCGGTACTCCATCGCCCTTGCCGCAGCGCCCCGCGTTCTCGGCCGTCACCATGATGCAGCCGCGGGCGGCATTGAAGACAAGTCGATAGATTCCCTTGTTCATGTTTCGGTGTCTCCGTCAGGCCATTATCGGGCGTTGCCGCCTGAATTCCATGGCGTTTGCGCGCGAGCAGCCGGTCCTGCGCCAAATCATCAGCTTCTGCCCGGACCAGCGGCTGCGGGGGCTCAGGCTTCTTGCGCTTCGTTCCGAAAACAGGTCTTGAATCGTGCGGCGCAGCGTCGCCTCGAAGCCGTTGGGCGCGATGGGGTGAATCAGCCACAGGTGGTCGCCGAAATGCTACGCCTTAGGCGGCAACGGCATGGAAGGGTCGCGGACATACTGCCTCTCGAATACGGCGCTCAGGTTCGCATAGGAGAGCCACAATCGCAGCTTCCCCGTTCCTTGCCCATCCTCGCTGGATACCAACACCTCGCAGCCCGCCGCCTGAGGCTGCAGAACGAGCTGATTGAGTTGCCGCAGTGCAAAGTTCTTCACCTTCGGTGCCTGCATGGCCAGCCAGACAACGGCACCGAACGCCGCCGTGGCCTCCATCGTGCTGCGGCCCGTGGCTGGGGCGTGGATGAGATAGCCCATGCCTGTCATCTGGAATCTTCCGGTAGTCCGCTAGAAGGTTGCGTTGAAACTGAACCCGGCCACCATGTCAGCCGTAACGAACCCCGGCGGCTTGGCGAGCGGACGGCCAGCGAAGACTTCGTAGGCGACCCACTTGAAGGTTCCGCGTACCCCAATCGCGGCGCCGCTGAGGCTGGTGCCCGTGAGCCCCGTGGTGCTTGGGCCGCCCACCTGGCCATGGTCAAGCGCAATGAAGATGTCCTGTCCAAGGCCAGAAAGGGCCCAGCTCAGTTCGTTGCGCGCCAGCCAGCCGCGGTCGCCCAGGAGCAGCCGTTCGCCATCGAAGCCGCGTACGCTGTACCGGCTGCCAATGGCGAAGCGGTCTTGCGGCACCAGGGGCGTGCCGTTCCATTGCGCGCGCAACTCCGAACCAAAGCGGAGCCGTTGCCCGCCAAGGGCGAATGGCACCCCCAACTGCAACTGGGAGAAGGTGATTCGCGGCTGTGACGTGCCTTCTCCGAAAGCCTCCTCCGGCGCTGGTATGGAGCCCATGGCACCGGTACCTGCCCGGTAGCCGAGAGTCAGGTCAAGAGTCACGGCGCGAAGGAACCGGCGGTGGTTGGTCGAGACCTCCCACCCTGCCATACGGCGGCGTTGCACTTCGATTTCGGTGTCGTCGATGAAGTTGGCGGATTCGCGTGCCCAAAAGCGCAAGGCAAGCCCTGTCTTGCTCATCGCATCGCGGTGCACGATGCGAGAAAGCCGCACGTCGTTGTTGCGGCTTTGACCGCTGTAGAGGTAGGTCTGGCTGGCGCCCACCACGGACTGGCGGTAGCGGCTCTCGCTGGCGCTGAACGCCAGGAGCCAGTAACCAAAGGGGATGGAATAGTGGACGATATGGCCGTTGGTGCCTCCGTCGCCCGCGGCGTTGGCAAGGTCGCGGTTAAGGCTGACGTAGAACAGGTCGCTCGACGTCCACCAGTTGTCGTAGGAGAGGGTGAGATAGCCCTGGTACCTGCCTGTGGTGGGAATGCCCGAATCGTCGGCGGACAGGCTCAGGCGAAGGGGGAAGCGCTGCTTCCAGGCAATGACCACGTCGCTCTCACCGGGCTTTGCGTTGTTGCCCTCGGCGGGGACGATGCGCAGGTCAGCCTCGATTGTGGGAACCCGCTTGAAGTTCTCGAGCGCCTGCTCCAGGTCGCGCAGGTTGAGTAGGTCGCCCGGCTTCGCCGGAATCGCGTTCCAGTGGCTGGCACGCATATCGGGTGGGTCCGCGAAGCGGATCGCCCGAATCCGCCCCGGCAACACCGTGAGCGTGAGCATGCCGGTGGAGAGATCCTGCGGTTGGGCCAGAACACGCGTAGTGACGAACCCGCGTGCAACGATGGCGTTTTGCACCCGGCGCATGAGTTCGTTGATGCCGCGGGCGCCGAGGCAACGGCCGCGGGCAGCATCGGCCGAGCTATCGCCCGCCGTGTCCACTGCGCCCAGGGACCACGCAAAGCGCTGCGAATCGTCCCCTGCGAGCTGGATTCGCTCGATGACGAAGCACGGTTGCTCTGGCGCCAAGCGGTATGTGGGGGCGGGTTCCTCCCGCTTGAGGAACACATCGGCGGAGGGCTGCTGCTGCTCTCGCAGAGCACGTTCGCGTTCCTGCTGCCGGAGAAACTCCTGGTCGGCTGCGCCCGGCGAGACTGTTTGGGCACGGGCGCCGCCAGAGCAAACACTCGCCGCGAGCAGCAAGCTCGCCAGTCGAAGAACTCTCCTTTGAAGTGCGAGCCCCCAGCCTGGCCGCGATGCCAGCACGGGTGCACGAGGAAACCAGGCGCGGATGCGCGGCTCCCTACTCAGCCCACGCTGCTGGTGTTCGGGGAACTTGCCCAGCGAGTCTGGACTGCCTGGCGCTCGCTCGCAAAGACACGTCTCACACCAGCCCTCTCCGTGGAAGCCGGGAAGGGGCTGACAAACTGACTCCAGATTTCCGGTGAGACGTTCCATTGCCAACCCAAAGCGGATGAGGGATCGCAAACAAGGCGGAACCGTCTCCACCGCGAATACAAAACGGTCGGGTCAGGCCATCCGCCTTCATTGAACTTAACGTTCGATGCGCGGAACCGGAAAAAGCTAGATACACCTCACTGCCCTACAACTCAACCCCCGTCACTGCCCCCGCAACAACGGAAACAGAATCACATCCCGGATGCTCGGGCTGTCGGTGAGCAGCATCACCAGGCGGTCGATGCCGATGCCCTCGCCCGCCGTGGGGGGCAGGCCCTGTTCCAGGGCGCGGATGTAGTCGGCGTCGTAGTACATGGCCTCTTCGTCGCCGGCTTCCTTGGCGGCGGCCTGGGCGCGGAAGCGGGCGGCCTGGTCTTCGGGGTCGTTCAGCTCCGAGAAGCCGTTGGCCATTTCGCGGCCGGTGATGAACAGCTCGAAGCGGTCGGTGACGGCCGGGTTGGTGTCGCTGGCGCGGGCCAGGGGGGAGACGTCGGTGGGGTGGGCCACGATGAAGGTGGGCTGGATGAGCTTGTCTTCGGTGGTGTGCTCGAAGAGCTTGAGCTGCAGCACGCCCACGCCGTCGGTGGGGAATACTTCCTCGTCAAAGGGGGCAAGGGCCACGCGCAGGTACTCGGGTTTGGCCAGCCCGTGCAGCGGGTAGCGGGGGTTGTAGCGGTTTATGGCCTCGGCCATGGTAAGGCGGTCGAAGGGCTTGCCCAGGTCGATGGGGGTGCCCTGGTAGCTCACCAGGGTGGTGCCCAGCACGCGCTGCGCCACTTCGCGCAACAGCGTTTCGGTGAGGTCCATCAGGTAGTCATAGTCCTGGTAGGCCTCGTAGAACTCCAGCATGGTGAACTCGGGGTTGTGGCGGGTGGAGATGCCCTCGTTCCGGAAGTTGCGGTTGATCTCGAACACCTTCTCGAAGCCGCCCACCACCAGGCGCTTGAGATACAGCTCCGGCGCGATGCGCAGGTACAGCTCCATGTCCAGCGCGTTGTGGTGGGTGACGAAGGGCCGCGCCGAGGCGCCGCCCGGGATGGCCTGCATCATGGGCGTTTCCACCTCCAGGTAGCCGCGCGCCACGAAGAATTCGCGGATGGCCTGCACGATGCGCGAGCGGTGCTCGAACACGCGCCGCGAGTCGGGGTTGGTGATCAGGTCCAGGTGGCGGTTGCGGTATTTCTGCTCCTGGTCGGTCAGGCCGTGGAATTTTTCCGGCAGCGGGCGCAGCGCCTTGGCCAGCAGGCGGATGCTCTGGGCCTTGACGGTAAGCTCGCCTGTGCGGGTGCGAAACAGGGTGCCCTCCACGCCCAGGATGTCGCCCAGGTCCCAGTGCTTGAAGGCCTCGTGGGCTTCGGCGCCTACCTGGTCGGTCTGCACGTACACCTGGATGCGCCCGCTCATGTCCTGCAGGGTTGCGAAGCTCGCCTTGCCCATGATGCGCTTGAGCATCATGCGGCCGGCCACCTGCACGCGCACGGCGCGGGGCTCGAGGGTGGCGTTGTCCTCGGCGCCGTGGGCGGCGTGCAGGTCGGCCGCCAGGGCGTCGCGGCGGAAGTCGTTGGGGAAGGGGTTGCCGGCCTCGCGCAGGGCGCGCAGCTTGGCGCGGCGCTCTTCCACGATCTGGTTGGTGTCGCCCTCGGGCGCGGGGGCGGGCTGCTGGGGTTCGGTCATGGCGGGGGAGGGCTCAGACGCCCTGCTTGAGGCTGGCGGTGATGAAGTTGTCCAGGTCGCCATCGAGCACGGCCTGGGTGTTGCCCACTTCCACGTTGGTGCGCAGGTCCTTGATGCGGGACTGGTCCAGCACGTAGGAGCGTATCTGGTGGCCCCAGCCGATGTCGGTCTTGGAGTCTTCCAGGGCCTGCTTTTCTTCGTTGCGCTTGCGCAGTTCCAGCTCGTAGAGCCGGGCCTTGAGCATGGCCATGGCCTCGGCGCGGTTGCGGTGCTGGGAGCGGTCGTTCTGGCACTGCACCACGATGCCGGTGGGGATGTGGGTGATGCGGATGGCCGAGTCGGTCTTGTTCACGTGCTGGCCGCCCGCGCCGCTGGCGCGGAAGGTGTCCACGCGCAGATCGGCGGGGTTGATGTCCACTTCGATGGAGTCGTCCACCTCGGGGTAGACGAACACGCTGGCAAACGAGGTGTGGCGGCGGGCGTTGGAATCGAAGGGCGACTTGCGCACCAGCCGGTGCACGCCGGTTTCGGTGCGCAGCGTGCCGAAGGCGTAATCGCCGCTCACCTTGATGCTGGCGCTCTTGATGCCGGCCACTTCGCCGGGAGATTCTTCCAGCAGCTCCACGGCGAAGCCGCGGCGCTCGCAGAACTTGAGGTACATGCGCTCCAGCATGGCGGCCCAGTCCTGCGCTTCGGTGCCACCCGAGCCCGCCTGGATGTCGATGAAACAGGCGTTGGGGTCCATGGGGTTGGAAAACATGCGGCGGAATTCCAGGTCCGCCACCAGTTTTTCGATGCCGCCGGCGTCGGTTTCCACCGCTTCAAGGGTGGCGTCATCGCCATCGCCCTTGCCCAGCTCGAACAGCTCGGCGCCATCCCTGAGCCCCGCGTCGATGTGCTCGAGCGTGACCACCACCGCTTCCAGCGCTTTTTTTTCCTTGCCCAGGTCCTGGGCTCGCTTGGGGTCGTCCCAGACCTTGGGATCCTCCACCAGGCGCGAGACTTCGCTCAGCCGGCCCTTCTTGGCATCGAAGTCAAAGATACCTCCGGAGTTCAGCGGCCCGGCGGCCCAGGTCTTCGAGGTGCGCGGCGATGGCGTTGAGGCGTTCGGCTTCCATGATGGGGTGCTCGGGCGGCTATAAGGAAGCAGCCGATTGTACCGGAAGGGGTAGCGGCGCGGCCTTCACGCCAGCAGCCATGCGCCCGCGGCGATGCCCGCCGCCACTGCCGCCAGCGGCAGGGTGCAACGCCTGCCCAGAGCAGGCCCGCCAGCAGTGAACACCACGCCCAGCTTGAAGGCCAGGTTGGCCAGCAGCGCCAGCGCCACCACCGTGGCCACGGCGCCGGGTTCGAGCTGCCCCAGGTGGTGCAGGCGCATGGCCGACAGGGTGATGGCGTCCACGTCGGTGGCGCCGGAGGCCAGGGCCACGGCGTACAGGCCCGCCTGTCCCGCCACGTGGTTGAGCCACGCGGCCAGCAGCAGCACCACGGCGTACAGGGCGCCGAAGGTGAGCGAGGCGCGCAGTTCGGTGGGGTTGCCCAGGGGCAGGGCCGGCGCCGCGGTGCCGCGCGCTGTGGCCCGCCAGGACGGCAGGGCGCCGGCGATGCCCGCCAGGGCGCCGCAGCCCAGCACCGGCAGCACGGTGGGCGCAAGGCTGGGCGCCACCACCGCGGTGACCACCGCCAGCCGCACCAGCACCACCAGGTTGGCGATGACGATGACGGTGGCGGCGAGCGGTTCGAGGGCTGCATCGCGCTTGCCGTGGCGGGCGTACACCAGGGTGGTGGCGGTGCTCGAGACCAGCCCGCCGAACAGCCCGGCGAGCCGCGCGCCCAGGTGCTGCCCGGCAATGCGAAACGCCACATAGCCCGCCAGGGATACGCCCGACACCAGCACCACCATGAGCCAGGCCTGGCGAAGGTTGAGCGCGTCGTAGGGCCCCAGGGGCCGGTCGGGCAGCACCGGCAGCACCACGAAGGTGAGCACGGCGAATTGCAGGATGGAAATGAGTTCCTGCCGCTCGAGGCCCAGGGTGAGGGTGCGCAGTTCGGTCTTGAAGGCCAGCAGCACCGTGGCGGCGATGGCGGCCATTACCGCCAGGGTGGCGAGCCCGTACCACACCAGCGTGGCCAGGGTGAAGCACACCAGCCCCGCCACGATGGTGGTGGCGCCTGGGTCGGACTGGCCGTTGTCGTCGCGGAACTGGGCGCCGATGAGCAGCGCGCCCACCAGCACCAGGCCCACGGCGGGCAGCCACTGGGCGCCGCTTTTCTCACCCAGCAGCGCCAGCGTGACGCCGAACAGGGCGATGAGCGCGAAGGTGCGCAGGCCCGCCTTGGCGCTGGGATTGCGCTCGCGCTCCATGCCCATGAGCAGGCCGATGGCCAGCGCCGTGGCCATGCGCAGGGCCTCGTCCACCACGGCGGTTCGCAGCCAGTCCATGGCGGAAGTGTAGCGGCGAAGCCCGGGGGCGGCATTGCGGCCGCGGCGGGTAGCGCGGCACGGCCTGTCTCCCGCCGCTACCCGGGCCCGCGTACCGCGGTTCCGATGACGATCCGGTGTTTTCGCTCGTCAGCTTCGTTGGCATGCAGCGGATCGCCCCATCGGAGGCACTGCATCGCATCCAGTGCCCGAGCAACGTCTGACGGGCGACGCCGTCATCCAGCGATGGCGAACACCCCAGCGCTCAGCCGCCCGCCGACTGCCAGTGGTCCAGGTTGAGCTGCACGCTGCGCTGGCCGCTCCACTCGTTCACCTCCAGCCGGTAGGCGGCGCGGATGCGCGAGGGCAGCGGGCCGGACTGGCCAAACAGCATGGCGCCCACGGTGGGCCCGCCATCGCGGCGCAGCCGCAGGCGCAGGTGGCCACCGCCCACCACGCGCTGCTCGGCCACCTCGAATTCGTCGTCGAACAGGGGGGGCGCGAAGGCCTGGCCCCACACTTGGTCGCGCAGCGCCTCGGCCAGAGGAAAGTCGAGCTGGGCGGGATCGAGCGTGCCGTCGGTTTCGAGCACGCGCTCCAGATCGGCAGGGTCCATGAGCTCGCGTACCGTCGCCTTGAAGGCGGCGGCGAAGGCGGGCAGGTGGGCGGGCTTCAGGCTGGCGCCGGCGGCGGCGGCGTGGCCGCCGAAGGCCGCCAGCAGGCCGGGGTTGCGTCGGTCGGTGAGGTCCAGGGCATCGCGCAGGTGCAGGCCGCGAATGGAGCGGCCCGAGCCCTTCAGGAGCCCGTCGGGGCCGTCGGCAAAGCACAGCGCCGGCCGGTGGCAGCGGTCCTTTACCCGCGAGGCCAGCAAGCCCACCACGCCCGGGTGCCACTGCGGGTCGTGCAGCACCAGGGCGGCGTGCTCGCCCAGGGGCATCTCGTCCAGCCGGGCGAAGGCCTCGGCCTGCATGCGCACTTCGATGACGCGCCGCTCGCGGTTGAGGCCGTCCAGCTGCTGCGCCAGGGGGCGGGCGGTGGCCAGGTCCGGCGCCGTGAGGCAGGCGATACCCCGGGACATGTCGTCCAGGCGACCGGCGGCGTTGATGCGCGGCCCGAGCACGAACCCCAGGTCCCAGGCAGCCAGGGTGCCGGGGGCGCGGCCGGCCGCCTCCAGCAGCGCCAGCAGCCCGGGGCGGGCGCGGCCGGCGCGCAGGCGGCGCAGCCCCTGGGCCACGAGGATGCGGTTGTTGCGGTCCAGGGGCACCACGTCGGCCACGGTGCCCACGGCCACCAGGTCCAGCAGCGCGGCCAGGTTGGGCTCCGGGGCCGCGGCAAAGGCGCCTCGGCGGCGCAACTCGGCGCGCAAGGCCAGCAACACGTAGAACAGCACCCCCACGCCCGCCAGGCACTTGCTGGGGAAGGCACAGCCGGGCTGGTTGGGGTTGACGATGCACTGGGCGTCGGGCAGTTGCGCACCCGGGAGGTGGTGGTCGGTGACCAGCACGCGCATGCCGCGGCGGTTGGCGTCCGCCACGCCTTCGAGGCTGGCGATGCCGTTGTCCACGGTGATGATGATGTGGGGCCGGCGCTCGGCCGCCAGGGCCACCAGGGGCGGTGTCAGCCCATAGCCCATCTCGAAGCGGTTGGGCACCAGATGGTCCACCTGGGCGCCGAAGGCGCGCAGCGCCAGCAGCCCCACGGCGGCGGCGGTGGCGCCGTCGGCATCGTAGTCGCCCACGATGAGCAGGCGCTGGCGCGCGGCGATGGCCTCGGCCAGCAGGCCGGCCATGGCTTCGGCGTTGCGCAGGGCCGACACCGGCAGCAGGGCATCGAGGCCGGTGTCCAGGTCGCGGGTATCGGCCACGCCCCGGGCGGCAAACAGCCGCGCCAGCACCGGGTCCACGCCCGCAGCCTCAAGGGCCTGTCGCGCAGGGTCGGAAATGGCGCGGCGACGCAGGCGAGGGGGATCGGTCGGGGCAGGCATGGGCCGGGTCAGGCTGTGCTCCAGCACTCAAGTCGGCCTCGGCACAACCGATATTAGCCCGGGAGAGCAGTTCAAGTCGCCCGTTACAGACTCCCGAGGCCCGAGGAAAATTTCCATGATTCCAAAAACTTATCGAATCTCCACCCAGGCCTGCGGCACTGCCTTCGCCATGCCGGCCCTGTCCGCCGTGGTGGCTGCGCTGCTGGCGTGGTTCGTGGCCGCGCCCCCATCCGATGCGCGCGGCGCCGAGCCCCTGGTGCTTCTATTGGCGCTGGGCGCGGTGGCGGGCGCCCTGTGCGGTGGCGCCGCCTGGGTTCTGCTGTCGCGTCAACTGGCGCCTCTGGCCCGCCTCGCCGAGGCGAAGGATGCGCTCGCCGCGGGCCAGAGCGACGACCACGGGCTGGCCTCGCGGCAGGATGAAGTGGGCGAGCTTGCCCGCACCCTGATGCACCTGTCGCAGCGCGCGGCAAACATGAGTGCCAGCTTGAACCAGGTTGCCGGTAGCGTCCGCGCGGCGGTCTCCCAGGTTCGGGACGATTGGATGGCCGTTCGCGAGGGCTCCCAGCGCCAGAGCGATGCTGCCGGGCGGGTGGGTTCGTCCCTGCGCGCAGTGAGCGAAAGTCTTCTGGCCGCTGGCGACAATGCCCGTGATTCCCAACGCCTGTCCCGCCGCACGTCCGAACTGTCCGCCCATGGCGAGTCGGTGGTGCGTCGCACGGCCGACGAGATTGGCCGCGTTGCCGGCGCCGTGCGCGATGCCGCTGGGTCCATCGGCGGGCTGAATCGCCGTTCCGAGGAAATCACGCGCGTGGTGAAGGTGATCAAGGACATTGCCGACCAGACCAATTTGCTGGCCCTCAATGCCGCCATCGAGGCGGCGCGCGCCGGCGAGCAGGGCCGTGGCTTTGCCGTGGTGGCCGACGAGGTGCGCAAGCTGGCCGAGCGCACCTCCACCGCCACCGTGGAAATCGGCGGCATGATCGACGCCATTCAGGCGGAAACGCGCCAGGCGGTGGGCGGCATGGAAGCAAGCAGCGCTCAGGTGGAGGAGGGCGTGCGGCTCGCCCGCGAGGCTGCCGAATCGCTCTCGGGCATTCTGGAGGCTGCCGGCGAGACGCTGGTGAAGACCGGCGAAATCGTGGCCGCGCTGGATGAACAGAATGCCGCCAGCGGCGAGATTGCGCGCAACGTGGAGCAGATTGCTGCCATGGCCGACAACAACGGCTCGGCGGCGGTGCATGGCCATGGCTCGGTGCAGGCCCTCGAAACGGTCGCGGGCGAACTGGCGAGCCTGACCGAGAGCGCCCTTACCGCCTGAGCGCAGGCCTGCGATCGGTCATTGGGGCAGGGCCGAGGCGGCGGCCGCCAGGGACATGGGCCGGCGCCAGAAATGGCGCGATGAGCCGCTGCTCAGCGCCGCTACCAGGCCAGTGCGTGCGCCGAAGCCGGCCACTTGCAGAGCGTGCAACTTGCGCGAGCGGAGTTGCGCCAGGGCGGGCGCCAGCCAGTCCTGATCCAGTCGGCGCAGGGCCTCCTGCCAGCCTGCCACGTCACCCTGGTGGGCCGCCTCGCGGGCTTGTTCCCATTGCACCCATGTGGCCTGCGTGGCGCCTTGCCAGCGGGCAGGCAAGTCTTCCACAGCCATGCCGGCGCGCAGCGCCAGACCGCGCAGCACGTCGTCACCGCCGAGCAATCGCGCGGCAGGGGCCGCCCGGGCCTGGGGCTCGACCGCGCCGCCCCAGATCCACAGGCTGTTGATGGGCAGGCGGCCGGCCTGTTCCCGGGCCTCGTTGACGGGGTGCTCGTGCAACAGCATTTGTGCTTCGTTGAGGCGCCTGCGCCACACGCGGGCTTGCGGTCCCGCGGGCAGCAGCGGCGCCACCGAGCGTCCATGGGCGGCGGGTGTGGGCACGGTGTCCAGGGCCACCGGGGCGGGCAGCCGAATCAGCCACGCGTCGGGGCGTGGCGCTTCCAGGCGCAGACCCTCGGGTGCGAAGAAGGCGTTGAGGGTGGCGAGCAGCCCCTCGGCTTCGTGCCACGCGAGGTCGCCGGGAGCGGGCCTTGAGAGGAACAGGTCGGTGCCACGCGCCTGCAGGTGCACGGGATCGGCGCGCAGCCACCCATGCTCATCGGGCAGACTTCCCAGGCCGCGCACACTCGCCGCAGCCAGTCCTGCCGGGTGGGCCGGCTCGGCGCCGAAGGCCCCCAGCAGCCACTGCCACTGGCCCGTGGACACCAGCGCATGTGTGCCGCGGCCGAGCACGCGTTCGAGCGCCGGTAAGCGCAGGCCGGCCATGGGCCGGGAATCGGCGCGGTCGGGCCAGAACAGGTCGGGAACCAGTAACGTGAGGCGAGTCATGGGCGAGCGCACACAGGGCGCAGACGATAGCCCATCGGGCCCCGCGTGGGCATGGGGGGGCGTGCTCTGGCACAATCGCGGCGCCTGCAGCCGTGTCTGCTGGCGTTTCGCCCGGGTGATGGGGCAGCCTGCGCCTGCCGTGCCGGGTTCCTCTCCCCGGCTGTTCCGGTCAATCCTGGTCTCCTGAACGTCATCGCGTGCTTCCCTTCGAGTACTCCATCGGTCTGCGCTACACCCGGGCCAAGCGACGCAACCGCTTCATTTCGGTGATCTCCATCATCTCCATCGCCGGCATGGCGGTGGGCATCTGGGCGCTGATCGTGGTGTTGTCGGTGATGAACGGTTTTCAGACGGAAATCCGCACCCGCATACTGAGTGCCGCCTCGCACGTGCAGGTGATGGGTTTCGATGGGCCGCTGAAGGACTGGAATACGCTGGCGGCGGGCGTGGCGCGCCATCCCCAGGTGCGGGGGGCGGCGCCCTTCGTCGACGGCCAGGGATTGTTCTCCAGCGGTGATCGCGTGCAGGGGGGGTTGTTGCGCGGCATCGTGCCCGAGCTGGAAGACCGGGTCTCGGAGATTGCCAGCCACATGGTGCGCGGGTCGCTCAAGGATCTGCGCCCGGGCGAGTTCGGCGTGGTGCTGGGCGTCGAACTGGCGCGCAGCCTCGGGGTGCGCCAGGACGACCGCGTGACGGTGATCATCCCCCAGGGACAGGTGACCGCGGCCGGGCTGCTGCCGCGCATCCGGCAGTTTCGCGTGGCGGGCATCTTCGAGATCGGCATGTACGAGTACGACGCCTCGCTCGCGCTGGTGCACATGGCGGATGCGCAGAAGCTCTACCGCCTGGGCGAGGGTGTGAGCGGGCTGCGCCTTAAGCTTGCCGATCCTTTCGAGGCGCCGCGGGTGACGCGCGAGCTGGTGAACAGCCTGCGCGGCGACGTGTTCGCCAGCGACTGGACGCGCAGCCACGGCAACCTGTTTCGCGCCGTTCAGATCGAGAAGCGCATGATGTTCATCATCCTCACGCTGATCGTGCTTGTGGCGGCCTTCAACATCGTCTCCACGCTGGTGATGGCGGTGGGCGAGAAGCAGGCCGACATCGCCATCCTGCGCACCCTCGGCGCTTCGCCGGGCAGCATCATGAAGATCTTCGTGGTGCAGGGCTGGCTGATCGGCGTGGCGGGCACGTTGCTGGGCGTCAGCGCAGGCGTGCTCACGGCGGTGAACATCGACGTGATCGTGCCCTTCATCGAGCGGTTGCTGGGCGTGGAGTTCATGGCCAAGGACGTCTACCAGATCTCGGAATTGCCCTCGGAGGTTCATGGGATCGACGTGGCGCTGGTGGCGGTGATGTCGCTCATCCTGGGGCTGGTGGCCACGCTGTATCCGAGCTGGAAAGCCTCGCGCACCAATCCCGCGGCGGCACTGCGCTATGAATGAGCCCAACGCCGCTGCGGTGCTGCGCGCCCGGGGGCTTCGCAAGGTCTACGACGAAGGTCCGTCGCCGGTGGAGGTGCTGCGTGGCGTGGACCTGGAGGTGCACCCGGGGGAGAGCGTGGCCATCGTGGGCGCATCGGGCTCGGGCAAGAGCACGCTGCTGCATCTGCTGGGCGGGCTGGACAAGGCCAGCGGCGGCGGCATCGAACTTCTGGGCCGCGCGGCCGCGGCGTTGTCGCCCAAGGCCCTGGGCGAGCTGCGCAACCGCGCGCTGGGCTTCGTGTACCAGTTCCATCACTTGCTGCCGGAGTTCACCGCGCTCGAGAACGTGGCCATGCCGCTGGACATCCGCCGCGTGCCGGGGCGCGAGGCGCGCGAGGCAGCGCGCCAGATGCTCGAGCGGGTGGGCCTCGGCGCCCGGCTGGGACATGTGCCCGGCGAGCTGTCGGGCGGCGAGCGGCAACGCGCGGCGCTGGCGCGCGCGCTGGTGACGCGCCCCGCCTGCGTGCTGGCCGACGAGCCCACCGGCAACCTCGACCGCCACAACGCCGCCAGCGTCATGGAGCTGATGCTGGAACTGAATCGCGACCTGGGTACTGCCCTGGTGATCGTGACCCACGACCTGGCCATCGCGGCGCGCATGCAGCGCACCCTGCGTCTCGAAGACGGCCTGCTGGTGGCGGCGTGATCGACGCGCACGCCGGTCGCGGGCAAAGTCGCACCCATCGCCTTCGTGGCGGTGCGCCACACCGGGCGCTTCGCCCGTCAACGTTCGCCGGCCGTTACCCGCCGGCTCTGATCGAGGAATCATTCATGTTCGTCAAGAAGCTCCGGCCGATCGCGGCTGCTGCCCTGGTTTTTGCGTGCGGCGCCAACGTTGCCGCCCAGGATCTCAAGTCCGACGAGGACAAGACGCTCTATGCGCTTGGCCTGGCCATGGGACGCCAGCTCCAGACCCTCGAGCTGTCGCCCGAGCAGGCAGAGTTCGTGAAGCGCGGCCTGAGTGACGTGATCGCAGGCCGCAAGCCCGCGGTGGAACTGGAGGCTTACCAGCAGAAGGTGCAGGCCTTCGCCAACGGCCGCCGTCTGGCCCAGGCCGACAAGGCTGCCGGGGCCGGCCGTGCCTTTGCGGATAAGGCCGCCAAGGAGAAGGGCGCCGTGAAGACCGACAGCGGCCTCGTCTTTCTGTCCCTCAAGGATGGCGGCGGCGCCGCGCCCAAGGCCACCGACCGGGTGAAGGTTCACTACCGCGGCACCCTCACCGATGGCCGTGAGTTTGATTCGAGCTATGCGCGCAACGAGCCCGCAGAGTTCCCCCTGAACGGCGTGATTCCCTGCTGGACCGAGGGCCTGCAGCGCATGAAGGCCGGGGGTAAGGCGAAGCTGGTGTGTCCGCCCGACATCGCCTACGGCGACCGTGGCGCGGGCAACGTGATTCCGCCCAAGGCGACGCTGGTGTTCGAGGTGGAACTGCTGGAAGTGGCCAAGTAGCCGCAGGCTCTCCTGCCCCCGCCCCTGGATATGGCCCGGGGCGGCCGGTCAGGAGGTGCGCATGGCCCGGTTGCGCCGGCGGCGGCGCCAGGCAAGCATCACATACACCCGCCAGCCTGCAAGCGCCGCCACGTAGCCCAGGGCGGCGAGCAGCACGGCGAGCAACACTAGGCCCACCACGAAGGGTTTCCCCATGGCGCCCATCCACGCCAGCAGCGCCGGAATCCACTGCGAAAGACCGCCGCTGAGCGTGAGCACGGCGTCGGGCATGGTTTGCCCGGAGACGCCCGTCACGAGGGCGCCGAGCTTGTAGGCCGCCAGGTACAGGGGCAAGATGGTCACCGGGTTGGTGTACCAGGTGGCTGCCACCGCCACCGGCAAGTTCACTCGCAGCAGCACTGCCAGCAACGCCGCGCACAGCATCTGCACCGGGCCGGGAATCAATCCCGCGAACAAGCCGGCGGCAAGCCCGCCGGCCACCGAGCGGCGGTGCAGGTGCCACAGATTGTGATGGTGCAGCGCTGAGCCGAAAATGGCCACGAACCGGTTCTCACGAACCGACTGATGGCTGGGCAGGAATTTGCGGAACAGCTTGCGCGGCATGGATTACCAGCCCTCGGTTCGGACGTTGTGTTGCAGACCGGTGGAGGCGGGAATCGTTCCTGTCCCCGGGGCGCGCTGGGACGTTTCATGGGGGCTTGGCAGGCTGCAGCTTTCGCGGGTGGTGCGTGGTGGCTGCAGCAGCAGCCTGCCCTGCCGGGCGCCGGGCCCTTGGTGCTGGCGGTTGCGCTGGCGGGGCTGGCGCTGGGCTGGCGCGGCGGCGCCACTGGGCCCTGGCGCCGGGCCGCGGGCGCGCTGGCTTTGGCGGCCTGGGCCGCGGGCGGGTTTGGCTGGGCCGCCGTGTTCGCCCAGCAGCGCCTGGCTGACGCCCTTGACCCGCGGCTGGAGGGCCGTGACCTGCCGGTGATCGGTGTGGTCACCAGTCTGCCGCAGCGCACCGCCCGCGGCTGGCGGTTCCGCTTCCGTGTGGAGCGGGTGGCCGACGGCTCCAGCGGTGTGCCGCGGCAACTGGTGCTCAACTGGTATGACCCGCAGGAGGGTGAAGTGCTCGCCGACGAGGCGCCGCTGCGCCCTGCCGAGCGCTGGCGCTTGACGGTGCGCCTGCACCGTCCCCACGGCAGTGCCAACCCCCACGGGTTCGATGCCGAGCAGCGTGCCCTGGCCCAGGGCATTCGCGCCGCGGGCTATGTGCGGCCGGGGATGCGCGAGCGGCTGGCGCAGCGGGTGTGGCAGGCTGCGCCGCTGGTGGAGCGGGCGCGCCACGCGCTGCGCGAGCGTATGGCCCGGGCCACCGCGGGACTAAACCAGGGCGGCGTGCTGATCGCGCTCGCCTTGGGTGACCAGGCGGCCATCTCCAACGCCCAGTGGCAGGTGTTCACCCGCACCGGCGTCAATCACCTCATGAGTATCTCCGGCCTGCACGTCACCATGCTGGCGGGGCTCGTGGCCGCCTGCGCCGGGTGGGCGTGGCGGCGCCTGCCTCGCCGGGCCGGCGGCTGGACCCGCGGCGATGTGGCGCTGCTGGTGGGCCTCGTCACGGCGTTTGGCTACGCCCTGCTGGCCGGCTTCGAGGTGCCGGCGCAGCGCACGGTGCTGATGCTGGCGGTGGTGGCGGCGGCCCACTGGCTGCGACTTGGCGTCGGCGCTGGCACGGTGTTGGGCGGTGCGCTCGTGGCGGTGGTGGCCATGGACCCCATGGCCGTGGTGGCGCCGGGGTTCTGGCTGTCCTTTGGGGCGGTGGGCGCCATGATGCTGGCGGTGGAGGCACACGCGGGCCGCTGGGGGTGGCTGGTGATGTGGAGCCGGGTGCAGTGGGTGCTGTTCGTGGCGCTGGCGCCGCCGTTGCTGGTGCTGTTTCAGCAGGTGTCGCTGGTGGCGCCCCTGGCCAATGCGCTGGCGGTGCCGGTGGTGAGCTTCGTGGTAGTGCCCTTGTCACTGCTGCTGGCGGTGGTGCCCGTGCCGGCCGTGGCATGGCTTGCGCATCTGCCCATGGATTTGGTGGCGCGGGCCCTGGGGGGGCTGGCCGCCTTGCCCGCGGCGGTATGGTGGCAGCATGCGCCGCCTGCCTGGAGCGTGGCGCTGGCCCTGGCAGGTGCGGCGTGGCTGCTGGCACCGCGGGGTTTTCCGGCCCGTGCCCTGGCAGCGGTGCTGTTTGCGCCCATGCTGCTGCTCACCCCGCCGCCGCCCGCACCCGGCGAGGCACGCCTCACCGTGCTGGACGTGGGGCAAGGGCTTGCGGTGGTGGTGCGTACCGCCTCCTATGCGCTGGTGTTCGATGCCGGTCCTGCCTGGAGCCCGGAGGCGGGCAGCGGCGATCGCATCGTGGCGCCGTTTTTGCGCGGCGAGGGTGTGCGGCGCGTGGATGCGCTGTTTCTGAGCCATGACGATCTCGACCACGTGGGCGGTGCGCCGGGCTTGCTGGCCTCGGTGCCGGTGAGCACGGTGTATGCCTCGCTGCCCGGCGCCCTGCCGGCGCCGGCCGCCATGGAGGGCGCACAGCGCTGCGTGGCGGGCATGGCCTGGACCGTGGACGGCGTGCGCTTCGAGGTGCTGCACCCCGACCCCGAGTTTTTGTTGCGCGCCAGCGTGCGCGACAACGATCGCAGTTGCGTGCTGCGGGTGGTGACGGCCCATGGGCGCGCGCTGCTGGCGGCGGACGTGGAGAAGGGCGCCGAGGCGCGCATGGTGCGCGCCGGTGCGCCGCTTGCGGCGGAGGTGCTGGTGGTGCCCCATCACGGCAGCGGCACGTCCTCCATGCCCGGCTTCGTGGCGGCGGTGGCGCCGCGCATTGCCATTGTCTCGGCGGGATGGCGCAACCGCTTCGGGCATCCCAAGGCGGAGGTGGTGGCGCGTTACCATGCGGCCGGTGCGCGCCTGCTGCGCACCGACGACTCGGGCGCCATCACCGTGCACCTGGGGCCGGGCGGGCCGCGGGTGAGCCGCTGGCGCGAGCAGCGCCGTCGCTACTGGCAGTGAATCCATCATGACCGAAGCCATGCAGGCCGATGCCCCCGCGCTGTTGGGGCGCTGGTGCGCCCTGGGGGCGCGGGTCAGCGCCGCCGACGAGGCGCGCGTGGCGGTGGCGCTCGCGCTGCTGCAGCAGACGCCGGGCGCTGGTCTGGTGCGCGCCCTGGACACGGCTGCGTTGCTGGCTGCGCTGCGCCTGGACGGCGATGCGCTGGTGGCGGCGCTGCTGGCCGGCGAGGCCGGTGCGAGCCTGCCGGCGCGCGTGTTGTTCGAGCGCTTCGGCCCTTCGGTGGGCGCGCTGGTGGAGGGGGCGGCGCGCATGCAGCGCATCCAGGCGCTGCGGGCCGGAT
The DNA here is from genome assembly GCA_020248405.1 of Rhodocyclaceae bacterium. Classification (GTDB taxonomy): domain Bacteria; phylum Pseudomonadota; class Gammaproteobacteria; order Burkholderiales. Next base: position 27,807 of record JADCHQ010000033.1, read on the forward strand.
TGGAGCCGGGGCGCGGCGGCGACCGTGCGCCGCAACTGGAAGCGCTGCGCAAGATGCTGCTGGCCATGGTGCAGGACGTGCGGGTGGTGCTCATCAAACTGGCCGCGGAGGTGGTGCGCTTGCGCGAGGTGGCGCGTGGCGGCACCGCCGGCGAGCAACTGGAGGCGGCCCGCGAAACCTTCGAACTGACGGCGCCGCTGGCCAACCGCCTGGGCGTCTGGCAGCTCAAGTGGGAGCTGGAGGACTTGGCGCTGCGTTGCCGCGACCCCGGCAGCTACCGGGCCATCGCCCGGGCGCTGGATGGCAAGCGCGCCGACCGCGAGGCCTTCATCGCGCAGGTGGCTGGCGCGTTGCGCGAGGCGCTGGCGCGCGCTGGCGTCGTCGCGGAAGTGGCCGGCAGACCCAAGCACATCTACAGCATCTGGAAGAAGATGCAGGGCAAGGCGCTGGCCTTCGAGGCATTGTTCGATGTGCGCGCGGTGCGCGTGCTGGTGGAGGACGTGAAGGACTGCTACAGCGCCCTGGGCGTGGTGCACGACCTGTGGACGCCCATCGCCAGCGAGTTCGACGATTACATCGCCCGGCCCAAGCCCAATGGTTACCGCTCCCTGCATACCGCCGTGCTGGGTCCGGAGAACAAAACGCTCGAGGTGCAGATTCGCACCCGGGAGATGCACCAGGCCAGCGAACTGGGCGTGGCAGCCCACTGGCGCTACAAGGAAGGCGGCGGCGATCCGCGCCTGGATGAGCGCATCGGGTGGTTGCGCCAGATCCTTCAGTGGCGTCAGGACATGGACGCTCAGGGGCCTGCGGCAGGCGTGCGTGCGGCCGTGTTTCAGGACACGGTCTACGTGCTCACCCCCCAGGGCCGGGTGGTGGCGTTGCCGCGCGGTGCCACGCCGGTGGACTTTGCCTACTACGTGCATACCGATCTGGGGCACCGCTGCCGGGGCGCCAAGGTCGATGGTGTCATCGTGCCCCTGACTCACTGCCTGGAAAGCGGCCAGCGGGTGGAGATCATCGCGGCGCGGGAGGGTGGCCCCAGCCGCGATTGGCTCAACGGGGCGCTCGGGTTGCTGGGCAGCGCGCGGGCCCGCGCCAAGGTGCGCCAGTGGTTCCACGCCGAGCACCTGCGGCAGGCGCTTGCCCAGGGGCGGGCGCTGCTGGAGCGGGAAGTGCACCGCCTCGGGGTGGCGCCGCCGTCGCTCGAAGCCCTGTCCCAGGGGTTGGGGCGGGCCGGCGTGGAGGACATGCTCGCGGCCCTGGCCCGGGGCGAACTGGGGCCGCGCGACCTTCAGGCGGTGTTGCGGCCCGGCGAGCGCGGCGCGCCGGTGGCGGCGGCGCCCCGCGCGCCATCGGCCGGCACGGGCGCTGGCAACGGCGTGCTGGTGGTGGGCATGGACCGGCTGCTGACGCAGTTGGCGCGTTGCTGCAAACCGGCGCCCCCCGATGCCATCGTGGGTTTCGTCACCCGCGGCCGGGGTGTGAGCGTGCACCGCCAGTCATGCCCCAGCGTGCTGCGCCAGCCCGCCGAGCGGCGCCTGGCGGCTCAATGGGGCGCATCGCCTGCAGGCGGCCGCTACCTGGTGGATCTGGAAGTGACGGGCGTGGCGGGTGCGGGGCTCACGAGGGCCGTTACCGAGGCCCTGGGGCGCGAGCGTGTGCCGGTATCCGCGCTCACGGGCCGCGAGCGCACGGGCCTGGCCCGTCTGGCGCTGACGGTGGAAGTGGGCGGCGGCGAGCACCTGGAACGGGTGCTCGCCGCGCTGGAGGCGCTGCCCGGGGTGTCGGCCGTCAGGCGTCGCTGACGCTTTCCGCCGCCGCGCCCAAAGCCCCTGTGGCTCGTGGCCCGCGCGCAAGGTGCTGGCCCCACAGGAAAAGCTCGCTCGGCCCCCGGCTGTCGAGATAAACGGCCTAAAGAACTCTCCTGCGGGGTCGTTACCGGGGGTGTTTCCCAGCGGGGACGGGTGGCAGCAGCCATCCAACCGCCGCCGGGAGCCCAAGAGCGCAAACATTCCATGCCCGCCCGAAACCGTTCGATCGCATCTCTCCACTGGGCGCCTCTGGCGCTGGCTTCACTCTCCATCCTTATCTCCCTGCCCGTGTCCGGATGGCGCGGCTGGGCGGGGGTATTGCTGGCTGCCGCCGGCATGGGGCTCGCATGGGCCTGGCATGGCTGGCAGCGCGCAGCCGCTGCCGCCGCCCGGGAGGCGCTTCTGGAAGCCACCAGCGCCGAGGCGGCCAGCCGCCTGGACCAACAGGGCGCCAGCATGCTGGGCGACGCCGCACGGGAGCAGGCCGATACGGCGCGCGAGGAACTGCGTCGCGCCACCGGACTGCTCGCCGAGGCAATCGGGGGGCTGGTGGCGAGCTTCAACGACATGGCCGGCCAGACCCGGCGCCAGCAGGAGCTTGCGCTGCTCATCATGGCCGACGAGAGCACCGGTCAGTCGGGCGTGGCGGCCGGCTTCCAGGCCTTTGTCACCAGCGCCTCGGCGACCCTGCAGCACTTCGTGGACGCCGTGATCAATGCCTCAAAGTCGGCGGTGTTGCTAGTGGAGGAAATGGAGAAGCTCAACGGACACATGGATGCCGTCAACGGCATCCTGGAGGAAATCGAGGCCATCTCCAAGCAGACCAACCTGCTGGCGCTCAATGCCGCCATCGAGGCGGCCCGTGCGGGAGAGGCCGGCCGCGGCTTCGCCGTGGTGGCCTACGAGGTGCGCAACCTCTCCAACCGTACCGGGAGCTTCAGCCGCCAGATTCGCGAGCGCATGGTGATCATGGGCGATTCCGTGCGCGGCGTGGAAGAGGTGATCCACGACATGGCGTCCCACGACATGGTGGTGGCGCTCAACGAGAAGCACCGCGTGGATACCACCATGGTGAGGCTCGCCTCCATGAACGAGCGCATCGACAGCTCCGTGGAGGAGATGTCGCGCATCTCGACGCAGGTGGGCGAGGCCGTGGATCGTGCGGTCTCTTCGCTGCAGTTCCAGGACTTGCTGTCGCAGCTTCTCGGGCAGGTGGAGCGGCGAACGACCGTGCTTGGAGACATGGCCGCCGCGGGTGGCGCCGCGAGCTCCTCCGCAACGGTGAACGACCTAGTGGAGCGGGCGCGCCAGGTTTCAGCCCGCAGCCCGGTGGCCCAGTCCAGCATGAGCACGGGCGCGGTGGAGCTGTTCTGACCATGGCTGCGCCGAGCCTCATCGCGTTACTTCCCTATTTCATTTTTTTCCGGAGCCAATGAAATGTCCAAGACCGTCCTCGCCGTGGACGATTCCGCGTCAATCCGCAACATGGTCGCGTTCACCTTGAAGAGCGCAGGCTACGAAGTGATCGAGGCGGCGGATGGCCAGGAGGGCCTCGAAAAGGCCAAGGCCAACAAGGTGAATCTCGTGCTCACCGACCAGAACATGCCGCGTATGGACGGGCTGACCCTGGTGAAGCACCTGCGCGCCATGCCGGGCTACTCGGCAGCGCCCATCCTGATGCTGACCACCGAATCCTCGGACGATATGAAGGCAAAGGGCCGCGCGGCAGGGGCGACAGGCTGGCTCGTGAAGCCCTTCGATCCGCCGCGTCTGCTGGAAGTGGTTCGCAAGGTGATCGGTTGAAACCGGCGCGTCGATCAAGGAAACCCCTGTCATGAGCATCGATCTGAGCCAGTTCCACACCGTGTTCTTCGACGAGGCGGCCGAGCATCTTGCCGCCATGGAGTCGAAGCTTCTCGAGCTCGACTTGGGCAACCCGGACCTGGAGGACCTGAACGCCATCTTCCGTTCAGCCCACTCCATCAAGGGCGGTGCGGGCACCTTCGGCTTCAGTGACATGACGGAAATAACGCACGTGGCCGAGACGCTGCTCGATCATCTGCGCCATGGGGAACTCGCGCCGACGCGCGACATGGTGGATGCGTTGTTGGCAGCCAAGGACGTGATCCAGGCCCAACTGCAAGCCCACCAGGCGGGGAGCCCCCTGCCCGCCGATGCGGTGGAGCAGGTGAAGGCACGGCTCGCGGCATTCTCGGGCACTGCGGCGGCGCCTGCTCCCGCGGCCAAAGCGCAGGCAGCGCTCAAGCCGCTCGGCGACGTGGAGATACGCTTTCACGCGCCAGCCGATGATGCCGCCGCCCCCGATTTGCTGGCGACTTTGGGTGGCTTCGGAGAGGTGGAAGTGGTGGCTCGTGAGCCGCTGGGCAAGCGGCGCCGCCGCGAGACCGTGCCCAATTGGCATCTGGTGCTGCGCAATACCGCTGCCGAGGACGCGGAGATCCGCGCGCTCGTGGATTTCGTGATGTCGCCCTCCAACATTTCCCTGAGCCGCCCGCAGGCGGGTACCGAGCTTGCCGGACCCGGCAGCGACGAGGATGCGGGGTGGGGGTTGTTTGAGCCGGAACCGGCGCCCGTGGGCGCCGCGCCGGTGGCGGCGGCTGCCGGCACGCCCGAGGACGAGGCCACGGCGGGCTTCGGATTTTTCGGCGACGCGCCGGGAGCGCTGGCACCCGCCCAGGGGCAGCAGGTGGTCGATGGTGCTGCCGCGGAGGTGGACCGTGCCCCCGGGCGGCGCGCCACGGACAAGCGCGACTTCGTGTCGGGCCCGGCGGGACGGCGCGAGTACGACCGGGTGCTGGTGGCCTCGGGTGGTGGCGATGCGTCATCCATCCGCGTGAGCGTGGAGAAGGTGGATCAGCTCATCAATCTGGTGGGCGAGCTGGTCATCACCCAGTCGATCCTGGCCCAGGCCGCCGGGGGGGCGGATTTGGCCCGCCAGGAAACGTTGCGGGCCGGTATCGATCAGCTGGCGCGCAATAGCCGCGATTTGCAGGAAGCGGTCATGTCCATTCGCATGCTGCCCATTGCCTTCGTGTTCAGCCGCTTCCCCCGCGTGGTGCGCGACTTGGCTGCCAAGCTGGGCAAGGCGGTGGAACTGGTGACCGTGGGCGAGCAGACCGAGCTGGACAAGGGCGTGATCGAGAAGCTGGCGGATCCCCTCACCCATTTGGTGAGAAACAGTCTCGACCATGGGCTGGAGACCTCCGAGCAACGGATCGCGGCAGGCAAGCCAGCCACGGGCACGGTGACTCTGCGCGCCGGCCATCAGGGCGGCAGCATCGTGATCGAAGTGATCGACGACGGGCGTGGCCTGGACCGTGCCCGGATCCTCGCGAAAGCCCGCGAGCGCGGCATGCGGGTCGACGACGCCATGTCCGACGCCGAGGTGTTTGCGCTGGTGTTCGAGCCGGGCTTCTCCACCGCCGCCGAGATAACGGACGTTTCCGGGCGAGGCGTGGGCATGGACGTGGTGCGCCGGAACATCCAGTCCATGGGCGGCAGGGTGGAGATTGCCAGCCGTCCGGGCCAGGGCTCGTCCATCACGATCCGGCTGCCGCTCACGCTGGCGATCCTGGACGGTATTTCCGTGTCGGTGGGTGAGGAGCTGTTCATCGTTCCGCTCACCGCCATCGTGGAATCGCTGCAGCCCGCTGCCACCGATATTCGCTCGGTGGCCGGACAGGGCGAGGTGATGCAGGTGCGCGGCGAGTACCTGCCTGTGGTGCGGTTGCACCAGGTCATGGGTCTCACGCCGCGCGAGCACGAATACCACCGGGGGATCATGGTGATCACGGAGGCCCATGGCGGGCGTATCGCCCTGTTCGTGGACGCGCTGGTGGGCCAGCACCAGGTGGTGATCAAGAGTCTGGAGAGCAACTACCGCAAGGTCCGCGGCATATCCGCCGCAACCATCATGGGCGACGGCAAGGTGGCCATGATTTTGGATGCGGGCGAACTGGTCCGAATGGGAACCAGTGCGCCTGCGCTGGCCAGGGCCGCCTGACCCAGGCACCTGGCCTTAGTCCGTTCAACGAGAGGGAGATGCAGTGATGACTACCCGAAATAGCAGTTCCGGCCGCGGTTTCCGGCTGATGCACAAGTTCGCGCTGATTGGCGTGTTCGTCCTCGGGCCGCTGGTGGTGGCCACGTACATGCTGTCCTCCAGCCTGGAGGAGGGCATCGTTTTCGCCGAGCAGGAGCTGGTGGGCTCACGCTATCAGGCCAAGGTGCGCGCGGTGGTGGAACCGCTGCAAGCGCATCGAGGCGCTACGGTAGCCATCCGGCGCGGCGAGCAGGGTTTCGAAGCGGCCCGCGACACAGCCCGCAGCGCCCTCGACCAGGCCATGGCAGCGCTGGTTGCCGAGGACGCCGCGCTGGGAGCGCGGCTCGATACGGGCGATCGCGTCTCCAAGCTGGCGGGACGCGTCTCTGAACTCAAGGCGCTGCCGGCCACGGGGTCGCCGGAGGAGGCCTTCCGCCTGCACTCCGATGTGGTGAGACAGACGCTTGCCCTCATGGATCACGTCAGCAACACGTCGCTGCTGGCGCTCGACCCGGACGCCGACAGCTATCACACCATCAACCTCTACACGGTGAGCCTGCCGAGGATGGCGGAAAAGGCAGCCCAGATGCGCGCCGCGGCGGTGTCGGCGGCCCTGAAGGGTCGCCTGGATACCCAGGAGCGCTACGATCTGGGGCAGGCCGTCGGTGCGGCACAGGGCTTGCGGGAAGCGGCCGATAGCTCCCTGACCCAGGCTGCTCTGGCGAACAATGCTCTGCACGAACCTCTGGATAGATCCGCGAACGGCTTGCGCACCAACATGGATGCGTTTGCCCGCATGGTGGAGGAGGACATCGTCAAGGCTGGACGTATCACCGTAAAGCCAACCGTGGTGTTCGACACCGGTACTGCCGCGGTCACCGCCAGCTGGAAACTGTTTGATGCGGCCTTGCCGGCCGCCGACGGGTTGCTGGAGGCGCGGGTGGCGCGTCTGAGCAGCCGGAAGTGGACCATCCTGTCCACGGTGGCCATTGCCGCGCTGCTGGGCATTGCCCTCACCGTGTTCATGCTGGCCCGGGGCGTGTTGCGGCCCCTGCGCCAGAGCATGACCTTCGCCGGCGCCATTGCCGACGGCAAGCTGGACAACGAGGTGGCGGTTCGCGGTAGCGACGAACTGTCGGAACTGCTGCACGCCCTGGTGCGCATGCAGACGGACCTGCGCACCCGCATCGAGGCCGAACGCATTGCGGCCACCGAGAACGCCCGCATCGCCATCGCCCTGGAAAACGCTTCCACCAACGTGATGATCGTGGACGGCGAGGGTGTCATTCGCTACGTGAACGCGGCCCTCACGGCGATGATGACGGCCAACGAGGCCGAAATCCGCAAGGACGTGCCGGGCTTCCGCGTGCAAGGCCTGGTGGGACGGGCTTTCGAGGAGTATTGCAACGTGGCGCAGCACGGCAACCTGCTCTCAAACCTGAAGGGAACCCAGCGCTCCAGCCTGCGGGTGGGCGCCTGTCATTTCGACCTGGTGGCGAGCCCGGTGCTGGATGGCAACGGCGTGCGCATCGGTTCGGTGGTGGAGTGGAACGACCGCACCCGCGAAGTGCAGGCCGAGACGGAAATCGCCACCACCGTGGCGGCTGTGGCCAACGGCGACTTCAGCACCCGCATCGAATTGGAAGGCAAGCAGGGCTTTTTCCGGCAGGTGGCAGAGGGCATGAACCGTGTTGCCGACGCTACGGAGCAGGGACTTACCGAGGTGAACCGGGTGATGTCGGCCCTGGCCCAGGGCGACTTGACCCAGCGCGTGAACGGCGACTTCCAAGGCGCCTTCGCCGCGCTGCAGAATGACTCCAACGCCTCCACGGAACGCTTGCACGAGCTGCTGAACCAGATCCGCCAGTCGGCCGATGCCATCACAACCGCGTCGAAGGAGATCGCCGCGGGCAACTCCGATCTGTCGCAGCGCACCGAGGAGCAGGCCTCCAGCCTTGAAGAAACCGCCAGCTCCATGGAAGAGCTAACCTCCACGGTGAAGCAAAACGCCGAGAACGCCAAGCAGGCCAACCAGCTTGCCATCGGCGCCTCGGATGTGGCGGTGAGGGGGGGCGACGTGGTGGCCGAGGTGGTGACCACCATGCAGGGCATCAACGAGAGCGCCCGCAAGATCGTGGACATCATCTCGGTGATCGACGGCATCGCCTTCCAGACCAACATCCTGGCCCTTAACGCCGCGGTAGAAGCGGCGCGGGCGGGTGAACAGGGACGGGGTTTTGCCGTGGTGGCCACGGAAGTACGAAACCTCGCCCAGCGCTCGGCTGCTGCTGCGAAGGAAATCAAGACCTTGATTTCCGATTCGGTCAGCAAGGTGGAGTCTGGCAGCCGCCTCGTGGACCAGGCCGGGCAGACCATGCAGGAGATCGTGGGGTCGGTGAAGCGCGTGACCGACATCATGAGCGAGATCACTGCGGCGTCGGTGGAGCAAAGCGCCGGTATCGAGCAGGTCAACCAGGCTGTCACGCAGATGGACGAGGTGACGCAGCAGAACGCCGCGCTGGTGGAACAAGCTGCCGCGGCGGCCGAAAGTCTCGAAGAACAGGCCCAGTCTCTGGCTCGGGCGTGCTCGGTGTTCCATCTTGCCGATGGGGAGACGCTCAAAAGCGAGCCCGTGAAGGCGGCAGTACCCGACTTTGCGGAGCGACGCGGTGCGAATCGCGCCCGCAACGTGGAGCGTCTGCCGGCCAAGCGCGCGGCGGGCAAGGTCTCCGCGGGCGGGGCTGCCGATCGTGAGCCAGTGGCTCCCACGGGCACTGGCGATGACTGGGCAAGTTTCTGAAAAACCGCGTTCCAGGGACGCCCGTCGGGGCGTCCCGCCGCCGGCCAGGCGGAAGGTCTAGTCACACTTCAAGGAGCAGCACTCATGAACGCGCAGAACGGCCTGGACAGATCCGCTCCTGGTGCGCAGTTGCAAGCGATGGAGGGAAGGGAGTTTCTGACCTTTCGCCTTGGCGCCGAGGAGTACGGCATCGAGATTCTCAAGGTGCAGGAGATCCGCGGATACGATGCCGTGACACGGCTCGCTAACGCGCCTGAATTCATCAAGGGCGTGATCAACCTTCGAGGGGTGATCGTGCCGATCGTCGATTTGCGCATCAAGTTCGGCGTGGCCGAGCCGGTGTATGACCAGTTCACGGTGGTGATCGTGCTCAACGTGGGCGGCCGTGTGGTGGGTGCCGTGGTGGATAGCGTCTCGGACGTTCTCACCCTGGAACCCGACCAGATGCGGGCGGCGCCGCAGTTTTCGTCGAGTTTCGACACGAGCCACCTGACGGGGCTCGCGTCGCTGGACGAGCGCATGCTCATCCTGGTGGATATCGAGCGCTTGATGTTGTCGGCCGACATGGCGCTCATCGACGGACCGGTGCACTGAGGTGGCCAGGGCGAGCCGGGAATCTGCCCCCGCGCCCTCCATGACTGGCGCGGAGGAGGGCCAGCGCGAGTTCCAGTACACGGCGGCTGACTTCGAGCGGGTTCGCGCCCTCATTCATCGGCGCGCTGGAATCTCGCTGTCCGTGCAGAAGGCCGACATGGTCTACAGCCGGCTCGCGCGCCGGCTGCGCTCTCTTGGGTTAAAGCGCTTTTGCGACTATCTCGATGCGCTCGAGACGGATTCCGGCCCTGAGTGGGAGGCGTTCACGAACTCGCTGACCACCAACCTGACAGCCTTTTTTCGAGAGGCGCATCACTTCCCGGTGCTGTCGGAGCACCTGCTCGCGCGCCGCGGTTCCGGGCGTCTCATGCTCTGGTGCTGCGCCGCTTCCACTGGTGAGGAACCCTATTCCATCGCCATGACGGCGGTGGAGGCCTTTGGCGGTTTCGATGCGCCGGTTTCCATCCTGGCGACCGATGTGGACACCCAGGTGCTGCGCAAGGCCGAGGCGGGGGTGTACACGGCGGAGCGGTTGGAGCGCATGCCCGAGCATCAGAAGCAGCGGTTTTTCCTCCGCGGTACGGGCGCCCAGACCGGGATGGTTCGGGTACGCCCGGAGCTGCAGCGCATGGTGACCTTCCGGGCGCTCAACCTGCTCGATTCGAGCTGGCCGTTGCGCGGACCCTTCGATGCGATCTTCTGCCGCAACGTGATGATCTACTTCGACAAGGCAACCCAGGCGGGCATTCTGCGACGGTTTGCGCCGCTGCTCAGGTCCGATGGACTCCTGTTCGTGGGGCACTCGGAAAGCCTGTTTCACGTGGCGGACGCATTCAAGCTGCGAGGCAAGACCGTTTACGAGCGCTGCTTGGGGAGGGGCCGCGATGCCGCGTGACGCGAAGGCGTTCGATCCGCATCTCGCGACGGCGCTGTATACCGAGCGCACGTTTGGTTGCGACGCGGTGAAGGTGCTGCCCGGCGAGTATTACGTGAGCGACCAGGACATGGCGCTGGTGACCACGCTGGGTTCCTGCGTGTCGGCCTGTATTCGGGACGTACGCACGGGCTTGGGCGGCATGAATCATTTCATGCTGCCGGACACGGCCGAGGGATCCGACCCGGCCGCGGCGTCGGCGCGCTATGGCACCTTTGCCATGGAATTGCTCATCAACGAACTTCTCAAGCGCGGCGCGCGGCGTGAGTCGCTGGAAGCCAAGGTGTTCGGCGGCGGCAATGTCCTTGCAGGAATGACGCGGGTGAACGTGGGGGAACGCAATGCCCGGTTCGTGCTGCAGTTCCTGCAGGTGGAGCGCATCCGGGTGGCGGCGCGTGACCTGCTCGATGAGTTTCCGAGAAAGGTCTACTTCTTTCCTGCAAAAGGACGAGTCCTGGTGAAGAAGCTGCGCACAACCCAGTACCACGTGTTGATCGACCGCGAAAACAGCTATCTGCGGGAACTGGCGCGGGGCGGGCCGGCCGGTGACGTGGAGTTGTTCTCATGAACGCGCCAGTGGCAGCCGCGCGGCAGATACGCGTCCTGGTGGTGGACGACTCGGCGCTGGTGCGACGGGTGCTGCGGGAGCTGATCGAGCATGAGCCTGACATGAAAGTGGTGGGTGCGGCGCCGGATCCGCTGGTGGCGCGGGAGATGATTCGCGCCCTGTCCCCTGATGTGATCACGCTGGACGTGGAAATGCCGCGCATGGACGGGCTGGAGTTTCTCGAACGCCTGATGCGCCTGAGGCCCATGCCGGTGATCATGGTTTCTTCCATCACGGAGCGGGGTTCGGAGGCGGCGTTGCGGGCACTGGAGCTGGGCGCAGTGGATTTCGTTGCCAAGCCCAAGCTCGACATCGCCGGCGGGTTGCGCGAGTACGGCCAGGAGATCACGGAGAAAATTCGTGCGGCATCCACGGCGCGGGTGCGCCGGGCACCTCCCCGGCTGGATGTGGGCCCGGCGTTGAGCGTGGACGCCGTGCTTGCGGCACAGCCACGCAAGGTGCTGGGTACCGAGAAGGTGTTGGCGGTGGGCGCAAGCACCGGGGGCACGGAGGCCATCCTGGAGGTGTTGGCGGCACTGCCGCCAGACTGTCCGGGGGTGGTGGTGACACAACACATGCCACAGGCTTTCACCCGTTCTTTCGCTGCGCGCCTGGATTCCCTGTGCCGCATTCGGGTGAAGGAAGCCGAGGGCGGTGAGCGCGTGTTGCCGGGGCATGCCTATGTGGCCCCGGGCAACGCCCACCTGCTGTTGGAGCGAAGCGGCGCCAATTACGTGGTCAGGCTGTCCGACGGCCCGCCGGTGAATCGTCACCGGCCCGCCGTGGACGTGCTGTTCCGGTCGGTGGCCAATGCCGCCGGGCGCAATGCCATTGGCGTTCTTCTCACCGGCATGGGGAAGGACGGCGCCGCGGGAATGTTGGAATTGAAGCAGGCCGGCGCCTGGACCATTGCCCAGGACGAGGCGAGCTGCGTGGTCTATGGCATGCCGCGCGAGGCGGTGGCTCTGGGGGCGGTGGAGGAGTCGGTTCCCCTGGATTTCATCGCCAGGCGAGTGCTGGAGAAGGTCGGGCGGGACCGTGCCGTGCGGGTTTGAAGCCGGTCATCGCCAGGGCTGTTCCGAGGGAATTCGAACTCACGTTTCTCAGAAAAGGACGTTTTCATGAACACTCAAATTGCCCATACCAACGGCAAGTCCGTCATTCGCCTTGCAGGCCGATTCGACTTCAATGCCCACCGCACCTTTCGCGATGCCTACGAGCCGCAGCTGCGCGACGCGCAGGTGCGAGAGTTGGAGGTTGACCTGGGTCAGGTGGATTACCTGGATAGCTCCGCCCTTGGCATGTTACTGATCCTGAAAGAAAAAGCAGCTGCCAGCGCCAAGGCGGTGGCGCTTGCAAATTGCCGCGGGACGGTGCGGCAGGTATTGGACATCGCCAACTTCGGCAAGCTTTTCCGCATGGACTGACGGGCGGGGGCCTCGCGGCAGGCGCAGTGGAGCCGCGGCGAAGGCCGGGTTGGAGGCCGCGGCCTTTTCGGCTATATTCGCACCTCTTTTCAGGCGCGTAGCTCAGCTGGTTAGAGCACCACCTTGACATGGTGGGGGTCGTTGGTTCGAGTCCAATCGCGCCTACCAACAAACCCGAAATCAGTTTGAAGCCCTCGTTGAGGTGCCGCCGGATGCTGCCCGTGGCCGCGTTCGGGGCCTCGTGACAATGCCATGCTCAAGGTTCGATTGCCCGATGGGGCGACGCGCGAGTTTCCTGGTCCCGTGACCGTTGCGGCACTCGCCGCGTCCATTGGTCCGGGTCTTGCTAAGGCCGCCTTGGCCGGGCGGGTGAACGGTCGTCTCGTGGACCTCTCCCACGTGATCGATGCCGACGCCGAAGTGGCCATCGTCACTGCTCGTGACGCCCAGGGCGTGGAGGTGCTGCGGCATTCCACGGCGCACCTGCTTGCGCACGCCGTAAAACAGCTTTACCCCGAGGCACAGGTCACCATCGGCCCGGTGATCGACAACGGTTTCTACTACGACTTCTCTTATCAGCGTCCATTTACCCCGGACGACCTGGCAGCTATCGAGGATCGGATGGCGCAGCTCGCGCAGCAGGATATTCCTGTGCATCGCGAGCAATGGTCGCGCAACGACGCGGTGCGTTTTTTTCGAGAGCAGGGGGAGCATTACAAGGCTGAAATCATCGATTCCATCCCCGAGGCGGAGCCCCTTTCACTGTACCGCCAGGACGACTTCATCGATCTCTGTCGCGGGCCCCACGTGCCCTCCACGGGCCGCCTGCGGATTTTCAAGCTCATGAAGGTCGCCGGAGCTTACTGGCGAGGGGACGCCCGAAACGAGATGCTCCAGCGCATCTACGGAACTGCCTGGGGCGATCGCAAGGAGCTCGATGCCTATCTGCACATGCTGGAAGAGGCCGACAAGCGCGACCACCGCAAGATCGGCAGGCAGCTGGATCTCTTCCACGTGCAGGACGAGGCGCCCGGAATGGTGTTCTGGCACCCCCACGGCTGGACGCTCTGGCAGCAGATCGAGCAGTACATGCGTCGCGTGCTGTCGGCCGCAGGCTATCAGGAAGTCCGCACGCCCATGGTGATGGATCGGGTGCTTTGGGAGAAGTCCGGGCACTGGGAAAACTACCGCGAGCACATGTTCACCACGGCCTCTGAAAACCGCGACTACGCGGTGAAGCCGATGAACTGCCCCGGGCATGTCCAGATTTTCAATCAGGGCCTCCGGAGTTACCGGGACCTGCCCCTGCGGCTCGCGGAGTTTGGTTCCTGCCACCGCAACGAGCCCTCGGGCGCGTTGCACGGCATCATGCGGGTTCGGGCCTTCACCCAGGATGACGCGCACATTTTCTGCCGCGAAGACCAGGTGCAGCAGGAGGCGGCGGACTTCATCGATCTCTTGCAGCGTGTGTACAGCGATTTCGGTTTTCAGGACATCCTGGTGAAGCTTTCCACCCGCCCAGCAAAACGCATTGGCGAGGATGCCACTTGGGACCGGGCTGAAGCGGCCCTGCGTGCAGCGCTGGACGGGAAGGCTCTGGCCTGGGACCTCAATCCGGGAGAGGGTGCCTTCTACGGCCCGAAGATCGAGTTCTCCCTCAAGGATTCCATCGGCAGGGTGTGGCAATGCGGCACCCTGCAACTCGATTTCGCGCTCCCCGGGCGCTTGGGCGCCGAGTTCATTGACGAGGACAACACCCGCAAGGTGCCGGTCATGTTGCATCGGGCCATCCTGGGGTCGCTGGAACGTTTTATCGGCATCCTCGTCGAGAACCATGCAGGCGCCATGCCGCTGTGGCTCTCCCCGGTTCAGGTGGTGGTCATGAACATCTCGGAGGCCCAGTCGGCCTACGCCAACCGCGTGGCCGCTGCCCTCAAAGGGGCTGGGTTGCGCGTAAGGTGCGACTTGAGAAACGAGAAAATTAACTATAAGATTCGGGAACATAGTTTGCAGAAGCTGCCCTTTCAGGTCATCGTCGGTGACAAGGAAGTGGCGGCAAACCAAGTAGCCGTGCGTGTGCGCGGGGGGCGAGACCTCGGGGCGATGAGCATCCAAGATCTTCTCGACATACTCCGCAAGGAGCTCCCGCTGTCGACGAGTGCGGCCTGATTTCTGATTGTTTTAGGAGTTAACCCGATCGTTCAGGAACGTGAGTTGCGGATCAACGGCGAGATTTCTTCGCCGGAGGTCCGTCTGGTCGGCGCCAATGGCGAGCCGATAGGAGTGGTGAGTCTTGGCGAGGCCAACCGGCTTGCCGAAGAGGCGGAGCTGGATCTGGTGGAAATAGCGCCCACGGCCCAGCCGCCGGTGGTGCGGATCATGGACTTCGGCAAGTTCAAGTATTCCGAAGCAAAACGCCGGCATGAAGCCAAGCTCAAGCAAAAACAGATTCAGGTCAAGGAGATCAAGTTTCGGCCTGGCACCGATGAGGGTGATTACCAGATTAAGTTGCGCAATTTGATCCGCTTCCTTCAGGAAGGGGACAAGACCAAGGTGACGTTGCGGTTCCGCGGTCGGGAAATGGCCCACCAGGAGTTTGGTGTGCGACTGCTGGAGAGGGTCAAGGGAGATCTCGATCCTTTCGGAGTGGTGGAGCAGTTTCCGAAACTGGAGGGCCGACAGATGGTGATGGTGCTGGCCCCGAAACGGAAAGCTTAGAGTTTTGCAGTTCCAGGCACGGCTGGCCCCGTGCCTGCCATAAGTGATGTCCGGGCCGCCAAGTGCGGTCTCCGTCTGACCGACGCCCGGCGTCATGTTCCAAGAAAGGAGTCGGCCCATGCCGAAGATGAAGACGAAAAGCGGGGCGGCAAAGCGCTTCCGCGCCCAGGGCAGCGGTGGCATCAAGCGCACCAAGGCATTTCTGCGCCACATCCTGACCAAGAAGACCACCAAGCGCAAGCGCGGCATGCGTGGCATGGTCCAGGTGCATGACACGAACGAGAAGTCCGTGCGTGCCATGATGCCTTACGCCTGACGGGAGAGTCGCCATGCCAAGAGTCAAGCGGGGAGTTACGGCGCACGCCCGCCACAAGAAAGTTCTCGATCAGGCCAAGGGATTCCGCGGCCGCCGCAAGAATGTTTACCGCATCGCCAAGCAGGCGGTGATGCGGGCTGGACAGTACGCGTACCGGGATCGCCGCAACCGCAAGCGTGATTTCCGCGCTCTGTGGATCGCGCGCATCAACGCGGCGGCGCGCGAGCTCGGCCTCACCTACAGCACCTTCATGAACGGTCTCAAGAAGGCTGCTATCGAGGTGGACCGCAAGGTGCTGGCCGATCTGGCCGTATTCGAACGGCCGGCCTTCGAGCAACTCGCGCAGCAGGCCCGGACGGCCCTGGGCCGTTAGCGGCGTACGGTGTTACACAAAAAAAGGGGGCCTCGTGCCTCCTTTTTTGTTGAGTCACTTTATTGGTGGATAAATGAGCCCTGATCTGGAAGCGATCGTCGCCGAGGCCCGAAGCGCGTTCGCGGTGGTCAGCGACCCGGCGGCGCTGGAACAGGTCAAGGCGCGCTTTCTCGGCAAATCGGGCGTCATTCCCCACCTGCTCAAGGGATTGGGCGGGCTTGCGCCCGAGGAGCGTCGCGAGTCGGGCGCGCGCATCAATGCGGCGAAGTCCGAGGTCGAGTTGCTGCTGGCGGCTCGGCGCGAAGCCATCGCGGAAGAGACCATGCAGTCGCGGCTTCGTGAGGAGTCGCTGGATATGACATTGCCCGGGCGAGGCCGGGGGCGCGGCAGCGTGCATCCCGTGATGCTCACGTGGCGGCGCGTTGAATCGATCTTCCGCTCCGTGGGCTTCGATGTGGCCGACGGACCCGAGATCGAGACCGACTGGCACAACTTCACGGCTCTCAACAATCCCCTCGACCATCCCGCCAGGTCCATGCAGGACACGTTCTATGTCGATGTCGAGGACGAGCAGGGATTGCCGCTGCTGCTTCGCACCCACACGAGTCCCATGCAGGTGCGCTATGCCCGAGGCCATACGCCACCCATCAAGGTAATCGCGCCGGGGCGCACTTACCGGGTGGACAGCGATGCGACGCACTCGCCCATGTTCCATCAGGTGGAAGGGCTGTGGATCGGTGAGAACGTCAGCTTCGCCGACCTCAAAGGGGTGTACACCGACTTCCTGCACCGCTTCTTCGAGACCGACCGGCTCGAGGTGCGATTCCGGCCTTCCTATTTTCCCTTCACCGAGCCCTCCGCGGAAATCGACATGAAGTTTTCCAGTGGCCCTCTGGCAGGCCGTTGGCTGGAGATTTCCGGCTCGGGTCAGGTGCATCCGGCGGTAGTGCGCAACTTCGGCCTCGATGCGGAGCGTCACATCGGGTTTGCCTTCGGTTCGGGGCTGGAGCGACTCACCATGCTGCGCTATGGCGTCCAGGATCTGCGCTTGTTCTTCGAGGGCGATCTGCGCTTCCTGCGCCAATTCGCCTGAAGGAGAGGACCCATGCAATTTGGAGAACGCTGGCTTCGCGCACTGGTGGACACGGACCTGCCGCTGGAGGAGCTGGCGCACCGCCTCACCATGGTGGGTCTGGAGGTTGAGGAAATCCTGCCTGTGGCCCCGCCACTCGATGGCGTGGTGGTGGGCCGGGTGCTGTCGGTGGCGCCCCACCCACAGGCCGATCGCCTGAAGGTGTGTAGCGTGGATGCCGGTCAGCGCGCGCCGCTTAGCATCGTGTGCGGTGCGCCAAACGTGAGCGCCGGCATGATGGCGCCCGTGGCGTTGGTGGGCGCGCGCCTGCCGCCAGGCGACAACGGCGCGCCGCTGCTCATCACCCAGGCGCTGGTGCGCGGGGTGGCCAGCCAGGGGATGCTGTGCTCGGCGCGCGAACTGGGGCTGTCCGCCGACCATGGGGGGCTGCTGGTGCTCGACGCGGCATTGCCTGTTGGCGTTCCCCTAACCGAGGCCCTTGGGCTTGACGACCGCGTGGTGGTGCTCAAGCTCACCCCGAACCGGGCCGATTGTCTCTGCCTGGTGGGCGTGGCGCGGGAGGCGGCCGCCATTTGCGGTGTATCGCCGCGGTTGCCGGTGGTCGCCCCGGTTCCTGCCGCTTTGGAGGACACCCACCCGGTACGCATTTCGGCACCAGAGGGCTGTGGCCGGTTCACCGGCCGCGTGATCCGCAGCGTCAATCCGGATGCCCCCACGCCAGCGTGGATGCGCGAGCGGCTTGAACGAGCGGGTCAGCGCAGTATTTCCGCGCTGGTGGACGTCACCAATTACGTCATGCTCGAACTAGGCCGTCCGCTGCATGTTTACGACCTGGACCGTTTGAGTGGCCCCATTGACGTGCGCTTCGCCACAGAGGGCGAGAGCCTCGAATTGCTCAACGAGCAGATGGTGCGCTTGCAACCCGACATGCTGGTGATTGCCGATCACAGCGGCCCCATCGGCCTGGCGGGGATCATGGGCGGCAACTCCACCAAGGCCACCAGCGCCACGCGGAACGTGTTTCTGGAGGCGGCTTTTTTTCATCCTGGCGCCATCTCTGGACGGTCGCGCCGTCTGGGCCTGTCCTCGGACGCTGGTCACCGCTTCGAGCGCGGTGTGGATTTCGACAACAACGTAGCCGGCATCGAGCGCGCGACCCAACTCATCCTGGACATCTGCGGCGGCCAGGCGGGGCCGGTGGTGGACCATGTGGCCAGGCTGCCGGTTCGAGCGCCGGTGCGCATGCGCGTGGAGCGTGCCCGCCGCGTCATCGGCATCGCCATTGCCGAGGCGGAGATGGCGGGGGCTTTTCAGCGGATCGGATTGGAGGCACGGCTGGAGCGCTCCCCTGACGGCGACGCCTTCGTGGTGACGCCGCCGTCCTGGCGTTTCGACATCGCCATCGAGGAAGACCTGATCGAGGAGGTAGCCCGTAGCCACGGCTTCGACAACATTCCGGCGCTGCCGCCCGTGGCGCAGTCCGCCATGTTGCCCGAGGCCGAGGGAATGCGCAGCCTCCACGAGGTGCGCGAACGGCTTGCAGCGCTCGACTATCACGAGGTCATCAACTTCAGTTTCGTGGATGCCGACTGGGAGCGCGATCTTGGTGGCGAATACGCACCCATCGCCGTGCGCAACCCCATCGCTGCGCAGTTTGCCGTGATGCGCACCACGCTGTTCGGCGGGCTGCTCTCGAACATTCGCCATAACGTCAACCGCAAACTCGCCCGGGTGCGCCTGTTCGAGATCGGGCGGGTGTTCCTGCGCGACGCGGATGCCGCGGCAGATGATTGGTCGGTTGCGGGCGTGCGGCAACCCGTGCGGGTGGCTGCCGCGGCGCTGGGGAGCGCGCTTCCCGAGCAATGGGGCGAGCAACCCGGACGGGCCGTGGATGTTTTCGATCTGAAGGGCGATCTGGAAGCCCTCCTGGCGCCCGCGGTAGTGGCGGTGGAGGGCCAGGCCCACGCAGCATTGCATCCCGGCCGATCGGGCCGCGTCCTCGTGGACGGTGTGCCTAGAGGCTGGATCGGTGAATTGCACCCTCGCTGGCAGCGTATGTTCGAATTGCCATCGCCGGTGATGTTATTCGAGGTGGATGCGGAGGTGTGTCAGAAAGTCCCCGAGAAGCGTCCAGCGGAGCTGTCGAGATTTCCCTCGGTTCGCCGCGATCTGGCAGTTTTGGTGGACGAGTCGGTCGCCGTGGGAAGCATTTTGGCCACTCTGCGGGGCTCGTTGCCCGACCGTGTGGAACAAGTCGAACTGTTCGATGTGTACCGCGGCAAGGGGGTGGCAGAAGGCAGAAAAAGCCTTGCTTTCCGAGTGTTGTTGCAAGATACTCAAAAGACTCTCACAGATGCTGAAGTTGACGAAACGATGGACTTGGCCGTTTCCATACTCCAGGATCGCTTCGGCTGCCAGCTTCGGCAGTAAGTGGCTGACATGACCCTCACCAAGGCCGAACTGGCCGACCTGTTATTCGAAAAGGTCGGACTCAACAAGCGCGAAGCGAAGGACATGGTGGAAACGTTCTTCGAAGAAGTGCGCATGGCTCTCGAGAAGGGCGACAGTGTCAAGCTCTCGGGTTTCGGCAACTTTCAATTACGCGACAAGCCTCAGCGACCCGGCCGTAATCCAAAAACCGGCGAGGAAATCCCCATTACCGCCAGACGGGTGGTCACTTTCCACGCCAGCCAGAAGCTGAAGGCCATGGTGGAGCAGCATTCCCATGGAAACGGCGGCCAGCGTCAGTAAGGCGCTCCTGCCGCCTATCCCTGCCAAACGCTATTTCACCATTGGCGAGGTGAGCGAATTGTGTGGCGTCAAGCCGCACGTGCTGCGTTACTGGGAACAGGAGTTCACCCAGCTGAAGCCGGTGAAACGGCGCGGCAACCGGCGCTACTACCAGCACCATGAAGTGCTTCTGATCCGCCGAATCCGCGAGTTGCTCTACGAGCAGGGCTTTACCATCAACGGAGCGCGTCACCGCCTGGACCAAGCGCAAGTGGAGGCCGCGCCCGACGCCTCCCTGGAGTTGCCTGCCGTGCGAAGCGAGATCGAGGCGGTCCTCGCGCTGCTGCACCTCTGAGGGGTCTTGGCGCGTTGTGCGTAGTCCGATCCGGCGGCTATAATCTTAGTCTTCGGGGCGTAGCGCAGCCTGGTAGCGTACCTGCATGGGGTGCAGGTGGTCGGAGGTTCAAATCCTCTCGCCCCGACCAGTCATCCCGGTGTCTCCTCCCTGAGACACCACGCATCGCGTGGGGGGGCGTTGTGCCCCACTAGCGCGCAACAATCCTAGGCTCACGGCAACGCGCCCATGCGTATCCTGCTCAGCAACGACGACGGGTATTTCGCACCGGGGCTCGCCGCGCTTCATGCCGCCATGCTTCCCTTGGGCGAAGTCACCGTGGTGGCGCCGGAGCGCGATCGCAGCGGCGCTAGCAATTCCCTGACGCTTGACCGTCCGCTCTATGTCCGAACGTCGGCCCAGGGTTTCCGGTATGTAAACGGCACGCCGACCGACTGCGTACACCTCGCGGTAACGGGCCTCCTGGACCATTTGCCGGATATTGTGGTTTCGGGTGTAAACCATGGCGCCAATATGGGCGACGACACGATCTACTCCGGAACTGTGGCAGCGGCCATGGAGGGTTTCCTGCTGGGCATCCCCGCCATCGCGGTATCCCTGTCCGGGCGCTCCCACGGAAACTTTGCAGCCGCCGCCGCCGTCGCGGCGCGACTGGTGCAGCGCTTTTCCCGACGCGCTTTCCCGGAGCCGGCGCTGCTCAACGTAAACGTTCCGGATGTGCCTGAGGATCGATTGGGGCCCCTTGAAGTGACCCGCCTGGGAAAGCGCCACAAGGCGGAACCTGTGATTCGCTCGCAGAACCCGCGCGGTGATACGGTTTACTGGGTAGGCGCGGCTGGTGATGCCGCCGATGCCGGACCAGGCACGGACTTCCATGCTGTGGCGCAGGGGCGTGTTTCAGTTACTCCGCTGCAGGTGGATCTCACCCGCTTCGCGCAGGCCGACGCGCTGCGTGGTTGGCTGGCCGGATAGGCGTCAGTCCGGAGGCTGCGCGGGTGGACTCGCGGCACGAAGGTATAGGCATGACCTCGCAGCGCACCCGGCTGCGCATGGTGGAGCGTCTGCGCGCCGGTGGTTTGCGTGATGAATTGGTGCTTGCGGCGCTCGCCTCTGTACCCCGCCACCTGTTTGTGGACGAAGCGCTCGCCAGTCGCGCCTACGAGGACATCGCGCTGCCTATTGGTTTCGGGCAAACCATCTCTGCGCCGTCGACGGTGGGGCGCATGTTGGAACTGGGGCGTGCAGGGCGGCTGGTGGACCGTATCCTGGAAATCGGTACCGGCTGCGGATATCAGGCCGCCGTTTTGTCGCGTATTGCCCGCGAGGTACATTCCGTGGAGAGGATTGCAGCCCTCATCGCAAAGGCTCGTCGTGTACTTCGTGAAGCGCGGGTGACCAACGTTCGTATCAAGCACGCGGATGGAAGCCCGGGGCTGGCCCAGATCGCTCCCTTCGACCTGATCGTCATGGCAGCAGCGGCGCCACAGGTGCCGGCGGAGTTGGCCGATCAGTTGTCACCCGGGGGGCGTTTGGTGTTGCCCGTGGGCACACGGGAGCAGCAACTGGTCTTGGTGGAGCGTACCGGGCGGGGTTTCCAGGAACAACGGCTGGAGGCGGTGAATTTTGTCCCGTTGTTGCCGGGGTTGTCGCGTTGAGGCGGATTGCGGGTATGGTGGCGCTGCTCGGCTGCGCAGGCTGTGCGGCCATTGTGGGCGAGCCCATCGGCTCGCCGCCCCTGCCGTTGCCGTCACCTCCTCCCCCCAGGCAGGAGGTCGCGCCTCCGCCCGCGGCTGCCGCTGCACCCGTAGCACCAATGCCCAAATCACGGCGCGTGCGACCGCAGGGCGATACCCGTCCGGACAGCTATGTTGTGCAGCGCGGCGACACGCTCTTCGGCATCGCTCTGGATTTTGGGCTCGACTACCGCGAACTGGCAGCGTGGAACAGTATTGCGGATCCATCGCGGATTTTCGCCGGCCAGCGCCTGCGGTTGGTGGCACCCGAGGCGCGTGAAGAGCTCCAGGCGCGCGGTGACCCAGCGGTGGCCGGCGCAGGTCAGACGCCGATGCCGGCGGCGGCGTCACGCGCGCTCGATGTCCCTGCAGCATCGTCGGGCAGTACACCGCAATCCGGCGCCGTAGATGGCGTACCTATGCTGGGCGAGCCCCGTGCCGTGACGCTGCCATGGAGCGAAAAGGCGTTGGCGCAACTGGGCGGCGAGGGCGGTGGTGTTGCGGGGGGCATCGCAGGGGAGCGTGCGCCGGACGGTGTCCCCGCAGCGCGCCCTGAATCCAAGGTCTCTGCCAAGGCAGAGAGTCGAACGGAGGCAAAGGCCGAATCCGGCGGTGATCGGACCGCCGTTCCGGCAACAGGGCTGCGGCCCTCGACCCCGCGCGTGGACGGCAGTGCTGCCCCGGCCGCTTCAGGCGTACCTTCCAGCGCCAGCGAATCTGTGGCCGCCAGCGCCTCCCCTGTCGCCGAAGACTGGATTTGGCCGGCCCGCGGTGCATTGGCCTATCGCTTTGGTGGCGCGGGGGCGTTGAAAGGGCTGGGCATTGCCGGCAAGGCTGGTTCGCCGGTGGTGGCGGCAGCCCCAGGCCGCGTGGTGTACAGCGGGTCTGGACTACGCGGCTATGGCAAGTTGGTGATCATCAAGCACAGCGAGGAATACCTCACGGTCTACGCCCACAATCAGGCCTTGCTGGTAAAGGAGGGCGAGCAGGTAAAGCGCGGCCAGCGCATTGCCGAGATGGGTGATAGCGACAGCGAACGGGTGGCTTTGCACTTCGAGTTGCGCCGCTTCGGCCGCCCGGTGGACCCCCTCAGCCAGTTACCGGGTGACCGTCCGCCGTCGTGACGCGCCGTTGCCAGCGGGGCGCTGGCCGGAAGGCGCGCACCCGGTGGCGCAACTCCTCCAGGGCTTCCGGCGCCGCCTCGCGGCCATAGCGCAGTTGCACCACCAAGTGCGCCATGCGCCGTACATCGGCCGCATGGGCAGGCAGTGCATTCGCCACCCGCTCGCCGTGGTCCATCGGACCCTCCTGGGGGCGGCGGGCAAGCCCCAGCGGAGCGAGTTTCGCGGACAGCGTGTTCCAGGCCCGCGTCACTGGATCCGGCGCTGCAATGCGCAGCCGCCGCAGGGTGATCAGCACCAGCACGAGAACGACCCCGCCCGTGGCCATGGCCAAGGCGGCGGCCAGTCCCTGCCATGAAGCCTTGGGCATGCCCAGGCGCTGGAATAGCTCGCGCTGGCGCTCCGGGGTGTAGCCCAGAACCCATTGGTTCCAGCCGTTGGCAATGGCGTCCAGAGTGAAGCGAGCACGTTTGAGCAGCGCATTGTCGGTACGCACGAACAGCGGCAGGCCGCTGTCGGCAGGCACGGCAGCGGCAAGGCCGCCTTCGATGCGCTGAGGCGACACGGCGGCGGTAGGGTCCACGCGCACCCACCCTTCGCCTTGCAGCCACACTTCTGCCCAGGCGTGCGCTTCGGACTGGCGCACGGTGAGGAACCCTCCCACGGGATTGAGCACCCCGCCTTGATAGCCCGTAACCACCCGGGCTGGAACGCCTGCTGCACGCATGAGCACCACGAAGCTGGAGGCGAAATGCTCACAGAAGCCGCGCCGCACATCGAACAGAAATTCATCGACGCTGTCTCGTCCCAGTAGTGGCGGGGCAAGGGTGTAGAAAAAGGGTTGCTCGCCAAACATCCTCAAGGCGCTGGCGACGCGGTTGCGGGGATCAGGGTAGTCCTGACGCCAGCGCAACCCCAAGGCCAGGGCGCGGGGGTTGTAGTCCGACGGCAGAGCCAGGGCGCGTTGCAGGGTTCGCGGTGATTCTTGCAGGCCGGCGCGATAGGTGAGCCACGAGCTTGTTTCGTAGCGCATGCGTGCCCGCACCGGCCGCAGTGCGAGCATCTGGTGATCAGCCGTGAGCACGCTGCCCTCCAGGCGCTGGGCCGGCATGTCCAGGCCGAACAGCCAGCGCGCGTTGTGAGGCTCGAGGGTGACGGTGTAGCGCAGCGGCTCCGAGACGTTGCCCAGAACTGGCGCGGGAGTAGTGAGCGCCTCGCCGGTCCGCCAGGCCCGTCCGTCGAAATCCCACATCACCGGACCACGCCAGTACAGACGCTTCGCTTCCGGCGCAGGCGAGAGGAAATCGACCCGAAATGCGACGGCGTCCGACAGGCTGAGGCTGGCCACGCTGCCGGGGGCCATGGTGTCGGACAGCCCCGTCTGGGCAGCGCTCTGCGCGAGGGGCAAGCCCCACAAAGGGCCTTGCACTCGGGGAAACAGGAGAAACAATACCAGCATGAGCGGTGCAGCCTGGGCGATCATCAGGCCCGCCGTGCGCATCACCTCGGGCACGGCGGCGCGCCCCGGTTCGCGCTGAAAGGTAAGCAGACAGGCGGTTAGCGCCCAGAGACAGCCCAGCAGGTAGGCGGCCATACCCATGCTTTGCGAATAAAGGAAACCAGTCACCAGAAGAAAGTAACCCAGCAACACCAGCACATGGGCATCACGCCGGGCGCGCAACTCGAGGGTTTTCAGGCAGGTCATGAGCAACAGCAGACCCAGCGCGGCATCTCGCCCGTACAGCCGCCCGTAGGAGCTCCAGATGCCCAATGCCGCGGCGGTGGCCAGCAACGCCAGCCACCACGCCGGGGGCATGCCCATGCCGCGCCACGCAAACAAAGCTCGCAGCCCCAGGACTGAGGCCACGGTGACGCTCACCCAGGCAGGAAACTCGGCCGCGTGCGGCGCCAACACCAACACCAGCGTGGCCAGCAGCGCCAGCACGCGAGCGGCGTCCAACGTGGCGTCCACGGGCTGGGCGTGGCGGCGCCGCGGCGCACCGGGCAAGGCATCCGTGGTTGTCATCCCTTGGGACCCTGCAGGCGATAGAGCGCGAGCGCTTCGAGGCAGCGATTGCAGTGGGGGTGACCCTCACCGGGTGCGATTTCGCGGTCAGGAAGCCGCATTCCGTAGGCGTGGCCGGCGGCTTCGGCTGCCAGTACCCAGCGGGTCAGACGGGACAGGCGCGCTTCGTCACCCATGGCCCGGGGCAACAGCATGAAGTCCAGCCAGAGGTGCTGACCGGTGCGTCCAGCAAACTGCTTGGTGACCAGACGACCGTCGCGAGCGAGGGCCTTCCATGCCACGTGGCGCAGCGAATCACCCGGCTGGTAGGTACGCATGCCGGCAAAGTCGTCCGTGCCCCGGCCGCCGGCGCCGGCTTCGCCACTGCCGGGGAGGCGATCGGGCAGGGGAGCATCGCCGTTTTCGGGCTGCGGCCACACCAGTGCCCGAAGCGGCAGTTCGACCCACGACCAGGCCCGGAACAACCCCAGCGGGTAGGTGGTGTAAACCCTTATCCGTGGCAGTTTCAGCCAGCCGCGGCGCTGCGTGCCCAGGTGCAGTCGGGCCACACTGCTGCCGCGGGCAGGAATGTCCAGGCTGGTGGCAAGCGCACCCGCGGTTTCAAGGCGGATGGAGGCGCGAGCCACGCCGGCATTGTTGACCAGCAGCACCTGGAAGACCGCCGCGTCGCCGGCGAACACGGGTTCAGTCCGGCCCGCGCTGACTTCCAGTTGGACCAGGTTGCGCCAAGTGTGCAGCATTGCCACCAAGCCGAGCCCGGCCAGCAGGAAGGCGAGGACGTAGCCCAGACTGAGGTTGTAGTTAATGGAGGCGAGCAGCACGAGGGCGACGGTGAGCGCGAAGAGCAGCCCGAAGCCGGTGGGCAGGATGTATACGCGGCGCTGCGACAACAGCACCGCACCGGCGGGCACGGCCGGCGCGCTGGCGCCATCGTGGGGCAGTGAGGTTTCCACGGCGACGGTGCGCTCCCCCTCAGGGAATGGCCACCTCGGCGGCGAGTTTGCGCCCCAGATCGGTGCTGCCGAACTGGGGTGCCATGCCAGGGGCGTGGAGGCGGTGTCCCACAACGCTTGGCAGCACGGCCTGGACATCCTCGGGCAGCACCGCGCCGCGGCCGTGCATGAAGGCCCAGGCGCGTGCCGCGTTGAGCAGTGCCAGGCCGGCGCGGGGGCTCAGGCCGGCGCCGAACTCTGGCGCGCGGCGCGAATGGGTGAGGAGGTTCTGCACATAGTCCAGCAGGGCGGCCGCGGTGTGCACCTGACGCACCTCGCCTTGCAGCGCCACCAGGGCAGCGGGCGTGAGGACCGGCGCGAGGTCGTGGATCAGTGTGCGGCGTTCCTGGCCGGCGAGCAGGGCGCGCTCGGCGGCGGGATCGGGGTAACCGAGCTCTATGCGCATGAGAAAGCGGTCGAGCTGGGATTCGGGCAGCGGGAATGTGCCAACGTGAAAGGAGGGATTCTGGGTGGCGATGACGAAAAACGGCTCGGGCAGGCTGCGCGTCTGGCCATCGATGGTGACCTGCTGCTCTTCCATGGCCTCCAGGAGTGCGCTCTGCGCCTTGGGCGTGGCGCGATTCACCTCGTCCGCCAGAACCACCTGGGTGAAAACCGGTCCGGGATGAAAGGTGAACGAACCGGTGTCCCGGTCATACACCGAGGTGCCAAGGATGTCGGCAGGCAGCAGGTCGCTGGTGAACTGCACGCGCTGAAACTGCAATCCCAGGGTGCGCGCCAGGGCGTGGGCGAGGGTGGTTTTGCCGACGCCGGGCAGGTCTTCGATGAGCAAGTGGCCCCGGGCCAGAAGGCAGGCAATGGCGAGCTTGAGCTGCGTTTCCTTGCCCAGCACGATCTGGCCGAGGGTGGAAAGCACGGGGCGAATCTGGGCGTTCATGGTTGGCGGTTTGGCGGCATGAAGGGTGGTAAACCGGTGACAAGAATCTGCCGCGGGGGCGGGGGAGGAATCTACGGTGTGCCCGGGAAGGATTACTGGTGGTGGCAGGCGACAAATCCGCGGCGCCGTCGAGCAACCGCGCCATTTTGGCAACTGAATGCCGGCACGGTTGACAGGCCATTGGGCCCTGAGGCAGCACGGCGTTTGGATTGTTCCCCGTGAGTGTTGAATGCAACCAAGCGACCCATTGGTCCAGCGATGTAGGTTGGGGCGGCGGGTGTCACCGGCAAGGGATCGCTGGCCCGCGCGTTGCGGGTTTGATCAGGGAGCAGGCACGGATTCCACCACCAGCGCCGCGGCCACCTTTCGGCCTTCAGCCAGCAGGATGTTGTAGGTGCGGCAGGCTGCGCGGGTATCCATGGTTTCAACGCCAATGCGGCGGGCCGAAAGGCCGGCCGTGAGCCTGGGGTGCAGCAGATGCAGCCGCGCACCGGTGCCCACCAGGAGAATTTCCATCGGCAGCGCTTCCAGAGCGGCGAAGCTGTCGACCGTCAGATCGGCAGCGGTGCGCGGCGGCCAGGGGTCGATCAGGCGGTCGGGCAACACCACGAGGCTGGCGACGTGGCGGCGTTGGTTCACCATCACGTAGCCATCGCCGTAGCCCGAGAAGGCGTTCAAGCCTACGAAGCGGTCGAGATGAAGTTTCAAAGGGTTCGGGCGCCGGTTTGCCGCTGGTGGAAAAGCTCCCGTAACATTATCACTTCAAGGCACAGTCGCCACGTGTTCCGGGCCGCTGGCGCGCCTGCCCATCCGCCCCCTCAAGGTAGTGTTACATGCACGACTTCCCGCGCATCAAGCGCCTCCCGCCCTATGTGTTCAACATCACGGGCGAGCTCAAGATGGCGGCCCGCCGGCGCGGCGAGGACATCATCGACTTGTCCATGGGCAACCCCGATGGGCCCACGCCCCAGCACATCGTGGACAAGTTGGTGGAGACGGCGCAGCGTGGCGACACCCACGGGTATTCGGTGTCCAAGGGCGTGCCGCGATTGCGCCGGGCCATCGCCCAGTGGTATCAGCGCCGATTCGCCGTGGATATTGATCCGGAGCAGGAGGCCATTGTTACCATTGGGTCCAAGGAGGGACTGGCGCACCTGATGCTGGCCACCCTGGATCGTGGTGACACGGTGCTGGTGCCCAATCCGAGTTACCCGATCCACATCTACGGGGCCATCATCGCCGGGGCGGATATCCGCTCGGTGCGCATGACGCCCGGCACCGACTTCTTCGAGGAACTGGAGCGCGCCATCCGAGAATCGTTCCCGAAGCCCAAGATGATGATCCTGGGTTTTCCCAGCAACCCCACGGCGCGCTGCGTGGAACTGTCGTTCTTCGAGCGCGTGGTGGCGCTTGCCCGCCAGCACGGCATTCTTGTGGTGCATGACCTTGCCTACGCGGACATCACCTTCGACGGCTATGTGGCGCCTTCCATCATGCAGGTGCCCGGCGCACGCGAGGTGGCGGTGGAGTTCTTCACCATGTCCAAGAGCTACAACATGGCCGGTTGGCGCGTGGGCTTCATGGTGGGCAATCGCGAGCTGGTGGCGGCGCTGGCGCGCATCAAGAGCTATCATGACTATGGCACCTTCACCCCGATCCAGGTGGCCGCCATCGTGGCGCTGGAGGGCCCCCAGGATTGCGTGGAAGAGATTCGCGCCACGTACCAGCGGCGCCGTGATGTGATAGTGCGCGGCCTGCACGAGGCTGGCTGGATGGTGGAGATCCCCAGGGCTTCCATGTATGTGTGGGCCGAGATCCCCGAGCACTACAGGGCCCGTGGCTCGCTGGAGTTCGCCAAGAAGCTGCTTGCCGAGGCCAAGGTGGCGGCGTCACCAGGTATCGGATTCGGCGAGTACGGCGATACTCACGTGCGCTTTGCCCTGATCGAGAACGAGGCGCGTATCCGGCAGGCGCTGCGTGGCATCAAGGAGATGTTTCGCAAGGACGGCTTGCTGCCGCGCGCGGCGGCGGCCTGAGGGTGGCGCAGCTCGCCACGGGTACCGCGCTGGCGATGGCCGGTGCGGGCCTCCGGCTCCGCGGCCAGCCCTGAACCCGCTTTGTTTTCCGGACTGCATCCCATGACCCCCATTCGCGTAGGTTTGCTCGGCATCGGCACCGTGGGCAGCGGTACCTTTCGGGTGCTTGCCCGCAACCAGGAAGAAATCACCCGGCGTGCCGGGCGCGGCATCCGTATCGATGTGGTGGCTGACCGCGACAACGCGCGAGCGCGGGCCGTTGTGGGCGATGCGGCACGCATCACCGAAGACGCCTTTGCCGTTGTGCGCGATCCCGCCATCGACATCGTGGTAGAACTGATCGGCGGCTACACCACGGCCCGGCAGCTCATGATGGAGGCCATTTCCCACGGCAAGCACGTGGTGACGGCCAATAAGGCGCTGCTGGCGCTGCACGGCAATGAGATTTTTCAGCACGCCCGGGAAAAGGGCGTGATGGTGGCCTTCGAGGCGGCCGTGGCCGGCGGCATTCCCATCATCAAGGCGCTGCGCGAGGGGCTCACGGCAAATCGCATCCAGTGGATTGCCGGGATCATCAACGGCACGTCGAACTTCATCCTCTCGGAGATGCGAGACAAGGGGCTTCCCTTCGACGCCGTGCTGGCCGAGGCCCAGCGCCTGGGCTATGCCGAGGCCGACCCCACCTTCGACGTCGAGGGCATCGACGCCGCCCACAAGCTCACCATCATGTCGGCCATCGCCTTCGGCATCCCCATGCAGTTCGAGCGCGCCTACACCGAGGGCATCGCCGGGCTCACCCGCGAGGACATCCGCTACGCCGAGGACCTGGGCTACCGCATCAAGCTGCTGGGCATCACGCGTCGCACCGATCAGGGCATCGAGCTTCGGGTGCATCCCACCCTGATTCCGGCACGGCGCCTGATCGCCAATGTGGAAGGGGTGATGAACGCGGTGCTGGTGAAGGGCGATGCGGTGGGTGCGACGCTGTACTACGGCGCCGGCGCTGGGGCCGAGCCCACCGCCTCGGCAGTGGTGGCCGATCTGGTGGACGTGACCCGCATGCACACGGCCGATCCGGAAAACCGCGTGCCCCATCTCGCCTTTCAACCCGACCAGCTGGCGGACACGCCCATCTTGCCCATGGAGGAGGTGCGCACCGGCTATTACCTGAGGCTGCGGGCCCTTGACCGGCCGGGCGTGCTGGCCGACATTACCCGAATCCTCGCCGACCACGCCATTTCCATCGACGCCATGGTGCAAAAGGAACCCGCCGAGGGGGCGAACCAAGCCGAGATCATCCTGCTCACGCACCTCACGCTCGAGGGCGACGTGAATGCCGCCATTTCACGCATCGAGGGCTTGCCCAGCGTGGTGGGGCGGGTGGTGCGCATCCGTCAGGAAGACCTGAGCTGATGCGCTACGTCTCCACCCGCGGCGCGGCGCGCGCGGCGCCACTGGGTTTCACCGACATCCTGTTGGCAGGCCTGGCCGACGACGGCGGCCTGTATGTGCCGCTGGAATACCCGCGCATCACGGCGCTGCAATTGCAGGCATGGGCCCGCTTGCCCTATGCCGATCTGGCCTTCGAGGTGCTGTCGCGCTTTGCCGCCGATCTGCCAGCCGATACCTTGCGCGATTTGTGCCGCCGCACCTACACGGCGGCGGTGTTCGGCAACGGCCGCGATCCGGCCCGGGCGGCGGAGATCGCGCCGCTGCGGCCGCTGGGCGTGGAGGGCGGCGCGGCGCTGGCGCTGCTGGAGCTCTCCAACGGCCCCACGCTCGCCTTCAAGGACATGGCCATGCAGCTGCTTGGCCAGCTCTTCGAGCATGTGCTGGGCGCCACCGGGGCCGAACTCAACATCCTCGGCGCCACTTCGGGCGATACCGGCAGCGCCGCCGAGTACGCCATGCGCGGCCGCCGAGGCCTGCGGGTGTTCATGCTCACGCCCCACGGCCGCATGAGCCCGTTTCAGGCAGCGCAGATGTACAGCCTGCGCGAACCCAACATCTTCAACCTGGCCGTGCGCGGTGTGTTCGACGATTGCCAGGACATCGTCAAGGCGGTGTCGGCAGATGCCGCCTTCAAGGCAGGCCAGCGCATCGGCGCCGTCAACTCCATCAACTGGGCCCGGGTGGTGGCCCAGGTGGTGTACTACTTCAAGGGTTATTTCGCTGCCGCGCCACGCATTGGCGATCCCGTGTCCTTCACGGTGCCGTCGGGCAATTTCGGCAACGTGTGCGCCGGGCACATCGCCCGAATGATGGGTCTGCCGATCCGGGCCCTGGTGTGCGCCACCAACGAGAACGACGTGCTGGACGAGTTCTTCCGCACGGGGGTGTACCGGGTGCGCGGTGCCGCCGATACCTTCCAGACCAGCTCGCCTTCCATGGATATCTCCAAGGCAAGCAATCTTGAGCGCTTCGTCCACGATGTGGTGGGCGGCGACCCGGCAAGGCTGGCGGGGCTCTGGCGGCAGGTGGAACACCATGGCGGCTTCACGCTGGATGACGGCGCCATGGCTGCGGTGCGCGAGCGCTTCGGTTTTCGCTCCGGTTGCAGCAGCCATGCCCACCGCATTGCCACCATCCGCGACGTGGACCAGCGCTATGGCGTGGTGATCGATACCCACACGGCCGACGGCGTGAAGGTGGCGCGCGAGCATCTGGAGCTTGGCGTTCCCATGGTGGTGCTGGAAACCGCCCAGCCCGCCAAGTTTACCGAGGCGGTGGAGGAGGCGTTGGGACGCCCGGCGCCGCGCCCGCTGGCCTTCGAGGGCATCGAGCGTCTGCCTCAGCACTTCACGGTGATCGAATCCGATGTCGAGGCGGTGAAGCGTTTCATTGCCGCTCATACGGGCATCGTTGCCGCATGAGCGGATTCGACGACGCCCGGGCCTTCTGGGACCAGCGTTTCGCGGCCCCGGAATACATCTTCGGCACCGAGTCCAACGCGTTTCTGGCTGCCCAGGCCCAGCGGCTGTCGCCTGGCATGCGGGTGCTGGATGTGGCCTGTGGCGAAGGACGCAATGCCGTGTGGCTGGCCCGCCAGGGCTGCCGTGTCACCGCCTTCGACATTTCTCCCTTGGCCCTGGAAAAGGCCCGGCGCCTCGCCGCCCAAGGGAGTGTGGAGGTGGAATTTCACGAGCAGTCGGTGGATGGCTGGCAATGGCATGGGGGTGCCTTCGACGCGGTGGTGTGCATCTTTATTCAGTTCGCGGAACCGGCGCAGCGCGAGCGTTTGTTCCAGGGGTTCCACGACACCCTGGTTCCGGGCGGGCTGGTGCTGCTGCAGGGATACACGCCGAAGCAACTGGAGTACCGCACGGGTGGTCCGGGGCAGCGCTCGCACCTCTACACGGCCCACCTGCTGCGCGAGGGATTCGCGCGCTTCGAGCTGCTGGAATTGCGCGAGCACGAGCAGCACCTTGCCGAGGGCAGCAAGCACGTGGGGTTGTCGGCCCTGGTGGACCTGGTGGCGCGCAAGCGCGCGCCTTGAGGCGGGTGTTGCCGCTGCGGCGCGGCGCTACCGGGCGTATTGCGGTAACTGGTGGAGTCCGTTCAGCACGGTGGCCGGTTCGACCCCCAGGCGGTCGGGCGGCCGGCCGGTGCGATTGAGCCAGAACACCCGCAGTCCGAAGGAGGCAGCGCCCGCGGCGTCCCAGTAGTTGGCCGACACGAACCCGATGTGCGCGGCGGGCTCTCCGAGGTGGTCCACCGCCAGGCGATACACCGCTGGGGTCGGCTTGAAGCTGCGCAGGCTGTCCACACTCAAGGTGGCTTGCAGATGGTGATCCAGCCCTGCGTGGCGCACGGCAGCCTCCAGCATGGCCGGCGAGCCGTTGGACAGGATGATCCGCGGACGCGGTGACAGGGCTTCGAGCGCAGCGTGGGCGTCGGCGAAGGCGGTGAGCGTGCGGTACGCGGCCATGAGGGCTGCCGCCACCGGCGCCTCCAACGGCAACCCGAGCGATTCGGCCGCGTGTTCCAGAGCCTGGCGCGTGACGGTTTCGAAGTCGGCATAGCGGCCCATCAGGCTGCGCAGCCAAGTGTATTCCAGCTGCTTCTGGCGCCACAGGGCCGACAGCTGGGCGCCCTGGCCAGGGAAGTGGCGCTCTGCTTCACCTGCCACCGAGTGGACATCGAGCAGCGTGCCGTAGGCGTCGAAGATGAAGGCTTTCAGGGGGCTGTTCATGATGGACCGGGTCGGTTTGCGTCGGAGGCTCAGGGTGTGCCGCCGCGCAGGTTGGCCGGCACGGCCTCATGGATGCGCTTGGGCTCGGGCAGGCCGAGCGCGCCCATGATCTGGATGAATTTCTGGCGCGAGCGGCCCGCGAGCCGCGGGTTGGTAGCCTTCTCCTCGCCAATGGTGGATACGCGCCGGCCCTTGTAGTCGTGGCCAGGGTAGACCAGGGTGTCATCGGGAAGGGTGAAAAGCCGATCCGTGATGCTGTCGTAGAGCGCTCCGGCATCGCCATTCTGGAAATCGGTGCGACCGCAACCGCCGATCAACAGGGTGTCACCGGTGAGCTGCCGGTCGCGCCAGAGAAAGCAACTGGAGCCGGGCGTGTGGCCGGGGGTGGCGATGACGCGGATGCGCTCCTGGCCGAACGCGACGCACTCGCCGTCGGAGAGCAAACGGTCGAACCCGCTCGCGCCACAGTGCAGGCTTACGGGGGTACGCGCGCCGGTGCGCCCGCGCAGGGCCCGCGCGCCGGTGACATGGTCGGCGTGCACGTGGGTTTCGAGGATCCACGCAAGCTGCAGGCGGTGCTCAGCCAACAGGGCAAGATCGCGCTCCACATGCTCGCGTACGGAGTCCACGATGACGGCCTGCCCGCCGGACGGCTCGCCCAGCAAGTAGCTGTAGGTGGAGGAGTCGGGGTCGAACAGTTGCCGGAACATCACTGTCCCTCGATGCGTTTCTTCACCGTGATGGCACCACGCACCTGCCCGGGCGCGTAGCCCACGGCGCGGTCGTGGGGATAGTCTGCCGCGAGGCGATCACGCACCGCCGCCGAGAGGCTTTCCGCGGGTCCGTGGCAGGCCAGGCACAGGGGTTGGACAGGGATGGCCTTGAGGTAACGGAAATGCCGGCCCTGGGGTTCGTCCACCATCTCGTGGTACTCAATGCTTTCGGGTTTTTCCCCTGCAGCGGCGCGGCGGTCGAAGTCTGCCAGCACGGCCTGTTCCCAGGCATCGGGCTGTCCGAGCATGGGGTTGCGCGGCTTGAGACTCACCCGCGCCAGACGCAGCCCTGCCTGGCGTGAAAGCGTGCCGGCAAGCTCGGGGGCCAACTGCCGGCATACCGCCACGGCACCCTCGGGCCCGGCGGCGCCCATTTCGCGACGCAGGGCTGTTCCCAGCTGCGTGGCGAGCTGCGCCGCCAGGGTGCGAGCTTCATCCAGGGGGGCGTTGTCGGCGGCAGGCGCCGCAGAGCAGGCCAGCACAGTGGCGCTCAGCAGCGCCAGGCGGGCGGACAGGCTTGGTTTCACGAAGGCTCTCCTCGGGGGGCAAGGTCGCAGTGTAGCCGCGCCGCGCGGTCGCCACAGTGACCGAGGTCACGGTACGGGAGTTGAAACGCCGCGGTCGGGCCCCCAGATCAGACCATCACTACCGGAACACCGACGAGGGACTCATGCGCTTCGACAAACTGACCACCCGTTTCCAGCAGGCCCTGGCGGATGCCCAGAGCATCGCCGCGGGCAAGGATGCGCCCTACATCGAACCCCAACACCTGTTGCTTGCCCTGTTGCAGCAGCAAGACGGCGGCAGCGCCTCGTTGCTGGCGAGGGCAGGCGTGAATGTGCCCGCCCTGGCGGCAACGCTGAAGACGGCCATCGACCGAATGCCGCGGGTGGAGGGTACCGGCGGGGAGATCGGCCTGTCGCGCGAGCTGTCCGGATTGCTCAACCTCACCGACAAGGAGGCCCAGAAGCGTGGTGACCAGTTCATCGCCTCCGAGCTGTTTCTGCTGGCGCTGACGGCCGACAAGGGCGAGACGGGGCGGCTGCTCAAGCAGCATGGCGCGAGCCGCGAGGCTCTCGATGCGGCCGTGGCGGCGGTGCGTGGAGGTGAGGCGGTGGGTAGCGCCGAGGCCGAGGGGGCGCGAGAGGCGCTCAAGAAGTACACCCTCGACCTCACGGAGCGCGCGCGCCAGGGCAAGCTCGACCCGGTGATCGGCCGCGACGACGAGATTCGCCGCTGCATCCAGATTTTGCAGCGCCGCTCCAAGAACAACCCCGTGCTCATCGGTGAGCCGGGCGTGGGTAAGACGGCCATCGTGGAAGGTCTCGCCCAGCGCATTGTCAACGGCGAGGTGCCCGACAGCCTGCGCGACAAGCGCGTGCTGGTGCTGGACATGGCCATGCTGCTGGCGGGCGCCAAGTATCGCGGTGAGTTCGAAGAGAGGCTCAAGAACGTCCTCAAGGAGGTCTCCCAGGACGAGGGCCGCATCATCGTATTCATCGACGAGATACACACCATGGTGGGTGCCGGCAAGGCGGAGGGCGCCATCGATGCCGGTAACATGCTCAAGCCCGCCCTGGCGCGCGGTGAGCTGCATTGCATTGGCGCCACCACCCTGGACGAGTACCGCAAGTACATCGAGAAGGATGCAGCCCTGGAGCGCCGCTTCCAGAAGGTGCTGGTGGGCGAGCCCAGCGTGGAGGACACCATCGCCATCCTGCGGGGCTTGCAGGAGAAATACGAGGTGCACCACGGCGTGGATATCACCGATCCCGCCATCGTGGCGGCGGCGGAGCTCTCCCACCGCTACATCACCGACCGCTTCCTCCCCGACAAGGCCATCGACCTGATCGACGAGGCGGCAGCGCGCATCAAGATGGAAATCGACTCCAAGCCCGAGTCCATGGACCGGCTCGATCGGCGCCTCATTCAGCTCAAGATCGAGCGCGAGGCCGTGCGCAAGGAAACCGACGAGGGTTCGCGCAAGCGCCTGGGCCTCATTGAAGAAGAAATTACGCGGCTGGAGCGCGAATACGCGGACCTTGAGGAGATATGGAAGTCCGAGAAGGCGCAAGTGCAGGGAAGCCAGCACATCAAGGAAGAGATCGAGCGGGTGCGGCTGCAGATGGAGGAGCTACGCCGCAAGGGCGACTGGCAGAAGATGTCGGAGCTGCAGTACGGCCGCCTGCCGCAGCTCGAAGCGCAGTTGGCGAGTGCTTCAGTGGTGGGTGCTGGCGAGGCACCAGTGCGCCGGCTGCTGCGCACCCAGGTGGGCTCGGAGGAGATCGCCGAGGTGGTGGCGCGCGCCACGGGCATCCCCGTGTCCAAGCTGATGCAGGGGGAGCGCGACAAGCTGTTGCGCATGGAAGACCGCCTGCACCACCGGGTGGTGGGCCAGGACGAGGCGGTGCGGCTGGTGTCCGATGCCATTCGCCGTTCGCGGGCCGGCTTGTCTGACCCCAACCGGCCCTACGGCTCATTCCTGTTCCTGGGACCCACGGGCGTGGGCAAGACGGAACTGTGCAAGGCGTTGGCGGAGTTTCTGTTTGATTCCCAGGAGCACTTGATCCGTATTGACATGAGCGAGTTCATGGAAAAGCACTCCGTGGCCCGCATGATTGGCGCTCCCCCTGGCTACGTAGGCTACGAGGAGGGCGGAACGCTCACCGAGGCGGTGCGGCGCAAGCCCTACTCGGTGATTCTGCTCGACGAGGTGGAGAAGGCGCACCCCGACGTCTTCAACGTGTTGCTGCAGGTGCTCGACGATGGCCGGCTCACCGATGGTCAGGGCCGCACGGTGGACTTCAAGAACACCGTGGTGGTGATGACCTCCAATCTGGGGTCGCAGATGATCCAGCAGATGCAGGATAGCGAATACCAGGTGGTGAAACTGGCCGTGATGGGCGAGGTGAAGACCCAGTTTCGTCCCGAATTCATCAACCGAATCGATGAGGTGGTGGTGTTCCATGCTCTGGACGAGCGCCAGATCAGCTCCATTGCGCGCATCCAGATGGGCGCCCTGGAAAAACGCCTGTTGGCCATGGACATGAGCCTGGAGGTGACCGAGGCCGCGCTGGCGGAGCTGGCCCTGGCGGGCTTCGACCCGGTGTACGGTGCCAGGCCGCTCAAGCGCGCCATCCAGTCGAGCGTGGAAAACCCGCTGGCGAAGCAGATTCTGGAAGGACGCTTCGGGCCGAAGGACTGCATCCGCGTGGATGCCCAGGGCGGGGTGTTCCGGTTCGAGCGGGTCGACGCCGCCGCCGCGCCCACCCCGGGCTGAGCAGCGGCGACGCCTCGCGAACCTTACGGGGATTCCTCAGGCCGCCTGTTCGAACAGCGCCCGGCGCGTCTCGGCCGCGGGCTCTGCCAGCAACTGCTCCATGTCCAGCACCAGCACCACGGAGCCATCGCCGGACAGCGTGGCTCCGGCGATGCCCTTGGGCTTGACGTCTTCCAGAGGCTTTATGACCACGTCGTCGCGGCCCACGAAGCCATCAACGGCGAGTACGAAGTTGCGCAGGCCGCTTTGCATGTGCACTCCATAGGCGGGCGGGCGGGACTGAGGCCAGCCAATCAGGTTGGCCAGGGAGCGGATCGGCAGCACTTCTTCGCGCACCAGCATGGTGGGCCTGCCAGAGACTTCCTGGACTTCGTCCGGGCGGATGTTGACGATTTCTCTTACCAGCGCAAGCGGGACGGCGAAGGGCTGCTCGCCCAGCCGGACCACCAGGACGGGGAGGATCGCCAAGGTAAGAGGCAGGGCGATGACAATGGTGGACCCTTGTCCGGGAACGGATTTGACCTCGATGCGGCCATTGAGCTTGGTGATGTTGGTTTTCACCACGTCCATTCCCACGCCACGGCCGGAGAAGTTGCTGGCAGTGTCCTTGGTGGAGAATCCCGGCAGAAAGATGAGTTGAAGGGCATGCCGATCGTCCATGCTGGCGGCTGCCTCGGCGTCGATCAGGCCCTTTTCCACAGCTTTGCGGCGCAGCGCTTCCGGCTTCATGCCGCGCCCGTCATCACTGATTTCGATCATGATGTGATCGCCCAACTGCTGGGCGGACAGGCGAACGGTTGCGGTCTCCGGTTTTCCGGCGGCTTGCCGCTCCTCCGGCTGTTCAATGCCGTGGTCCACCGCGTTGCGAACGAGGTGGATCAACGGATCGCCCAGTTCCTCGATCATGGTTTTGTCCAGCTCGGTCTCCTCCCCGGAGAGCACCAGCTCCACGTGCTTGCCGAGTTGACGGGCCATGTCGCGGGCCACGCGCGGGTACTTTTGGAACAGCCGCCCGATGGGTTGCATGCGGGTTTTCATCACCGCGTTCTGCAAGTCGCCCACGAGCACGTCCAGGTGGCTTACGGCTTCGTCCAGGGAGCGCAGGGTGTCGGCCCCCGTCTTGCCCGCCAGAAGATCCGTGCGCAGGCAGTTGAGGCGATTTTTTGCAAGGCCGATTTCGCCCGAAAGGTTGAGGACTTGATCGAGACGAACAGTATCGATGCGAATGGTGGTTTCCTGTGAAACGACGACTCTGTCGGCTTCTCTACGCCCGGCGCGAGCGCCGTCGCTGTCGGGCTGATCGCTCACTCGCCGGCCCGCTGTTCGCTCCGTCACGGCTCGCACTGCCGGTGTGGTGCTCGCGGTGGATGCGACGCCCGTCACGGATTGCATGAGCGCTTCCCAATCGGGTTCAGCCGACGCGGGCGCCACGGCTGCCG
Organism: Rhodocyclaceae bacterium; assembly: GCA_020248405.1. Lineage (GTDB taxonomy): Bacteria > Pseudomonadota > Gammaproteobacteria > Burkholderiales. Next base: position 66,121 of record JADCHQ010000033.1, read on the forward strand.
CGGCGACTGCTGCCGGGGCAGAGACGACGAGCACAGGACTCCCGTCAATGGCGTGTTGAAGGGCGGCGAGCAGAGCGTCATCAGCAGATGGCGGCATTGCCCCTCTTTCGAGGAACGCGAACATGTCGCGGATCACCATGGTGGCCGACATGATCACGTCAAGCAGATCTGGCGATAGCGCAAGGGTAGCCTTGCGTAACTGGTCGAAAAGATTTTCGGTGAGGTGGCAAAGCTGGACCAGCTGCTGGACGTTGAGAAATCCGGCGCCTCCCTTGATGGTGTGAAACCCGCGAAAGATGTCATCGAGCAAGGCGCGGTCGCCCGGGCGCTTCTCCAACTCGACCAGCTTGTTGTCCACCTCGCCCAGCAACTCGCCGGCCTCGGTGAGAAAGTCGGCAAGCAGGTCCTCCATGCCGGCAAAGTCGCTCATATATCCTCCCTTGGGCTGCTTAGAAGCCGAGGCTTTCCAGCAGCTCGTCCACCTGCTGCTGGCTGGTCACGACGCCTTGACCCGCGCCGTTTCCGATCACGGGACCAGCAAGGCCCGAGGCGCAAAGTGCCTCGCGGCGATCGGCCGGCGCGTGCTCCACCAGTAGTTCCACCAATTGCTTCTCCACCGCGTGAGTCATCTCGGTCATGCGCTTGATCACCTGGCCGGTGAGGTCCTGGAAGTCCTGGGCCATGATGATTTCGAATAGGTGCTGCTGCGTTGCGTTGGTCTGACCGGGCACCGCGTGCAGGAAGGCGCGTGTGCGAGCGGCAAGATCACGAAACTCTTCCACGGAAACCTGGTTGGCGAACAGCCTGTCCCAGCTGCCGGCAAGCGCCGTTGCTTCGGCGCCGAGGCGCTCCTGCAATGGCTTGGCCGCTTCGCTGGCAGCCAGGGCGCGGTGCGCGGCTTTTTCAGTCATGTCGGCCACATAGGCCATCCGCTCGCGCGCATCGGGAATCGCACTGGCGGCCTTGGCAAGTTCCTTGTCGAAACCCAGTTCACGCAGACTTTCATGCAGTGTGCGAGTGAGTTGACCGATTCGGTTGAGCACTTCGTCCGGCGGCCCCGCAGGCGGATTGGTGAGATTGGGCGACTTGTTTGCCGCCGGGGGGCTGTTACGCAGGTCGTTTTCGGCAACAATGCTGTCAAACAGCGCCTCAAGATCGTCGGAATCCGTGCTGTTCTGGCTCATTGGTTAACTCCCATCTTCTGCAATATCTTGCCGATTTTCTCGTCGAGGGTTGCGGCGGTGAATGGCTTCACCACGTAGCCGCTAGCACCCGCTTGGGCAGCTTCAACGATGTGTTCTTTTTTGGCTTCGGCGGTGACCATGAGGACCGGAAGGTGTTTGAGCGACTGGTCAGCCCGGATGGCGCGCAGCATTTCCACTCCCGTCATGTTGGGCATGTTCCAGTCTGAGACGACGAAGTCGAAACTGCCCGCCTTGAGCTTGTTGAGCGCAACTGCCCCGTCTTCGGCTTCATCCACGTTGTGGAAGCCCAGCTCCTTGAGCAGGTTGCGGATGATTCGCCTCATGGTGGAAAAATCATCCACCACAAGGAATTTCATGTCTTGATTCATGGTTGTCTTTGCGGTGCTGAAGGGAAGGGCATTGTTCGGTGTGCGTTGGGTTGCAGGTTTATCTGGCCACCAGCGGCCGCAGGGTTTCGGCAAGCACGGCTGGGTCGAATTTGGCGACGTACGCGTCCACCCCTACGTTCTTGCCCATCGCACGATTGGCTTCCGACGAAAGAGACGAGTGCATGACGACCGGGATCCCGTCGAACTGCGCGTCCGACTTTATGTGCCGGGTGAGAACGTAGCCGTCCATCTCCGGCATTTCGGCGTCCACCAGAATCGCGCTCAGCACGTCTGTCAACCTCTTTCCCTCTGATTGGGCGCGGGCGGCGGTTGCCTTGAGGCGGTCCAAGCCTTCCAAGCCATTGGTGGCGTGGTGATAGCTCACGCCCAACTTGTCCAGCACTAGCCCGATCTCCTTGCGGGCGACGGCGGAGTCGTCCACGAAGAACACGCTTCGTTCGCTCAGGTTGGTAATCGGCAGCAGATCTGGAATGTTTTCCTCCCCAAACGCGCTGGCAAGGAGTTGTTCGACGTCAAGAATGGAAACCAGCGTTCCGTCGGGCAGTTCGGTGATTGCGGTGATCAGGCCCTCGTGCCCGGAGAACAGCCCCTCGGGCGCTTTCACCTTGTTCCAGTCGACGCGAACGATCCGGTCTACCTCATGCACGAGAAAGCCTTGAGTGCGTCGGCTGTATTCGGTGACCATCATGGTTTCGCGGGTCTGTACTCCGTTCGCTCCTATGTCGAGGAAGCTGGCAAGGGCGATGACGGGAATGATGTTCCCCCGCAATGAAATGACCCCCTCCACGCCCGAGGGCATGTTGGGAGTGGGGGTGATCGGCGGCGTCTTCGTGACTTCGCGAACCTTGAAGACGTTGATGCCGAAGGTCTCTCGCGTTCCGAGCGAGAACAGCAGGATCTCCATCTTGTTCGAGCCGGCAAGCTTCGTACGGGCGTCGACGGCTTCGAGAAGATTTTGGTTTTCGGACAAGTCCATGTGGAGTCTCGTGGGCGTTGAGGTTGTCAGGCTGCGGCGCGCGAAGGTCCGCCGAGGCGTTGGGTGAGTACCTCTGCGAGCTTGTGGGGTTCGAATTTGGGCACGTACTCGTCCACGCCGACCGAGCGTCCCAGATGCTGGTTCTGCTGGCTGGACAGTGATGAGTGCATGATCACGGGCACGCCAGCGAAGCGCGGGTCGGCCTTGATGCGTTTCGTGAGCATGTAGCCGTCCATTTCAGGCATTTCCACGTCGGTGAGCACCAAACTGACGAACTGGGTGATGGGCCTGCCGGCGGTAGTGGCCGCGGCAGCCAGGCGGTTGAGTTCTTCCCAGGCGAGCCGCCCATTGATGCAGGCGATATGCCGAAGGCCCATGGCGTCGAGGGTGCGGGCAATCTGGCCGCGCGCCACGGATGAGTCGTCGGTGAACAGCACCGTGCGTTCCTGAGAGTGCATTCGGGCGATGTTGGAAAAGAGGTGCTCGTCATCCAGTCCACTGCTTTCGAAGAGGATCTTTTCCACGTCGATCATCATCACCAGCCGGTTGCCTTGCAGTTCCGTGACGGCGGTGACAAGCCCGCCCGCCTGCGCGGCTAGCATGTCGGGTGGCGCCTTCATGGCTGACCAATCTAACCGCAGGATGGTGTCCACCGCCTCCACCAGGAACCCCTGGGTGCGCCCGTTGTATTCAGTGACGATCATGATTTGGGGCGGCGCCTGCACGGGGAGTCCGGTGTAGCGGGCGAGATCAAGCACTGGCATGAGGGCCCCCCGAAGGCTGACGATGCCCTCCATCGCCGGTGGCATGTCCGGAGCACGCGTGATTTCGGGGGTGCGCATTACCTCGCGCACCTTGAAGACGTTTATGCCGTAGGTTTCCCGCCGGCCTGTTCGCGTGTCGAGGCCCAGGGAGAAGAGCAGGATCTCGAGTTTGTTGGTTCCGGCCAGCCGGGTGCGGGCATCGATGGTCTTCATCAGGTCCGACATGGGCATTAGCTTTCCATATTCAAAAACAGATAGTTACAGGTTTTCTGGCGAAGCGCTTGGTATCATTACGGGCGTGTCCGGCTTAACGGCATCGCAAGTGGAAAGCTTGAGGTTCTTACCCGCCATGAGCTAGGTGGCAACGCCCCCGCCGGTTGGCGGATAATCCTTTCAGCGGGAGGAATGGTCTGGAAAACAGCCGATCTGGCCCCCTCGCCCATCTCACCAGCCGACCATCGTGACCGAACTCACTCTCGTTCAAAGCACCGCAGGGACTCGACTCGCCAGGGTCCGCGACCAGGTCTTGGTCGATCTGCCGCGGGATCTCTACATACCGCCAGAGGCGCTGGAGGTATTCCTCGAGACGTTTGAAGGCCCGCTCGACTTGCTGCTTTATCTGATCCGGCGGCACAACCTCGACGTGCTGGACATTCCGATGGCGGAGATCACCCGGCAATACATGACCTACGTCGAGGCGATGCATGCGCGGCATCTGGAACTGGCTGCCGAGTACCTTCTGATGGCTGCGCTGCTCATCGAGATCAAGTCACGTATGCTTCTGCCTCGGCAAACCGACAAGGCGGACGGTGATGCTGAACGGGACCCTCGCGCCGAACTGGTGCGTCGCCTGATGGAATACGAGCAGTTCAAGCAGGCCGCTGGTAATCTTGCAGAGCTTCCGCACCTTGGTCGGGACTTTCTTGGCGTGCAGGTGCACCTTGAGGATGTCGCTGTCGTGCGGTTTCCTCTGGTTGAGGCAGAGGATCTTCGCCAGGCGTGGCTCGGCATCATTGCGCGCGCGAAGAGTCAGCGTCATCATCGCGTTACCCGGGAGCAGCTTTCGGTGAGGGAGCAGATGACCCGACTACTGCGATTTCTGCAGGCAACTGCCTTTGCCGAGTTCAGGGATCTCTTCAGGGACGAGGGCGGTATCGCAGAGGCAGTCGTGACGTTTCTTGCCATTCTCGAGCTTGCCAGGGAACGCCTCGTTCACGTCACGCAGCAGGCTGCATTTGCCCCCATCTACGTAAGCCTTAGACATGGAATCTCTGTCGACTGATCTTCGCACTGTGAAGGTGACTCTCGAGGCTGCGCTGCTCGCGAGCCCCGAGCCGTTGTCAATTCAGGCTCTGCGTCGGCTGTTCGAGGACGAAATCGATGCGGACACGGTACGACGGGTCCTGGATGAGCTAAGGGCGGACTGGCAGGACAGGGGCGTCGAACTTGTGCCAGTGGCCAGTGGTTGGCGGTTCCAGACCCGGCGGGAGATGCAAAGGGTTTTGGATCGGATCAGTCCTCAAAGACCTCCGCGCTACTCGCGAGCGGTCATGGAGACGCTGGCGATCGTCGCTTACCGGCAGCCTGTGACTAGGGGCGATATCGAGGATGTACGAGGTGTTGCAGTAGCGACTACGGTTATCAAGGCGCTTGAAGGTCGTGGCTGGATCGAGGTGGTGGGACACCGCGAGGTCCCGGGACGGCCAGCGCTGTACGGGACCACACGCTCGTTCCTCGATGACTTGAGCCTGCGGTCCTTGTCTGAGCTGCCGCCGCTTGAAGATCTCGGTTCCCTAGTGGATTCCGCAGAAGGGGAGGGCTTGCCCGCAGCCGGGCTGGCTCTGTCAAAGGCGTCCGCAAGGCCAGTTGATGATCCAGTTGAGGAAGGGGAGTTTCTTGCGGCGTCGGCGTCGACGACTGCCCCGGATGATTTACCGGGCGAAGAAATTGTGTCGAATACGATTGCCTATTGATAATCCGGTAAATGTATGACAACCGTTTTGTACCCTCGCGCGTTACGTCGACGGGTATCTTGTCGAGGGCGAGCGATGGCAACGAAGCGGAATCTGGAGGCGCTGGATGCGCGGCGCGTGAAGGGCGCGCGGATGCTCAAGCGTGGCGTGGCGCAGGCCGAGTGTCGCGGCGGCTGGGGGTGTCGCGCCAGTCGGTGAACCGATGGGCGCAGTTGCTGGAGCAGGCCAACGGCGCGGTGAACCAGCTCAAGGGGCGCGGCCTTGGGCGGCCACGGCGGCTCGATGCTGCGCAGTGCGCCTGGCTAAGCCAGGCGTTGCTCGGCGGGGCGCTGGAGGCGGGC
>JADCHQ010000034.1 GCA_020248405.1 Rhodocyclaceae bacterium
GCGGCATGTCCGAGGCATCCACATCGAGCACCAGGCCCGTCGGGGCGCGCTCGTGGCTGGCGATGAACTGCTCGATCAGCACCTCGTGCAGCGCCCACGCTTGCGCCCGCGTGGCGCGCGTCTCCAACCGACTCAGCGTGGGTGCACTGGCCAGCGACTCATCACCACCCACTGCCGCCTGCATCACCAGATCCTCACGCAGCCGGGCGTGATCGTTCAGATCCTCGTGGCCTGTAGATGACGGCCAGAAACCGCGGTTGTTTGCCGGAAACGCAGGTGATGGCGCGTGCATGCCGGCAGTGCCGGTTGGCGTGAACGAGGAGGGTTGAGGGCGGAGATTTCGGCTTCGGGAGGCGGGCATTGCGCCGGCCAGTGTGCGCGAGGTAGATACTGCGCGGGCGAAGCCAGACCGGCGCGGCGGCCCACGGTACTGGGCAGTATCAAGCCGCCGCGCCTCCACACTCAAGCAGCCGTGAGGCTTATTGAGTGCGCGATCAGTGTTTCACCGCGCACCCCGGTGTGTCCAGTGCGCTTCGCGCTGGAGCGAGGGCGAGCGGTGGAATCGGTGGAATCGGCATCGGGGCGGATATTCTGGTGCGCCGCCTGCCGCACACCGGTGCTGGTGTCCCGCGGCTGCGATCGGGGGCAGATCTACTGTGCCGGGGGCTGCGCGCGCGAGCGTCGGCGCCTGCGCCAGCGCGAGGCGGGCCGGCGCTACCAGGCCAGCGCGCCGGGGCGTGCGGCCCATGCGCAGCGCTCGCGCCGGTACCGGGCGCGCTGCCTGGGCGTGACGCATCAGGGTTCCCTCCCGGGGCCCGACACCGGCCTACTTCACACCGAGGCGGCGCTGAGTCAACGGCAGGCCGGCCGCGAGCGCATCGAGCCTGCAGCGCGACCGCAGCACTGTTACTGGTGCGCGGCCTGGTGCGGGCCACACGCGCGGCGGGAGTTTCTGAGTCGGCGCCGGCATGAGCCCGGCACGCTTGCCGGCCTGCTCCAGCGGAGGCGGAGACGCGGTGAGCCTGTCCCCTGAGCTTCAAGCACAGATCCTGCGTCTGTACCACGCCGAGAAGTGGCTTCCCAACACCATCGCTCGGCAGTTGGGCGTGCACCACAGCGCGGTCACGCGCGTGCTGGCCCAGGCCGGTGTGCCCGCCGCCGTGGCCTCGCCCAGAGCCAGTGTCGTGGACCCCTACGTGGGGCTGATCACCGAGACCCTCGCGCGCTTCCCCACGCTCAGCGCCGCGCGTCTGTACGTCATGGCCCGCGAGCGCGGCTACCGCGGCAGCGACAGCCAGTTTCGATACCGTGTCTCGCTGCTTCGCCCGCGCAAGCCGGCCGAAGCGTACCTACACCTTCGCACCCTGCCCGGCGAGCAGGCGCAGGTCGACTGGGGCCATTTCGGTCATCTGCAAGTCGGCCGCGCCCGCCGCCCCCTGATGGCCTTCGTGATGGTGCTGTCCTACTCGCGCGCCCTGTGGGTGCGCTTCTTCCTCGATGCGCGCGGCGCGAGTTTCCTGGCCGGCCACGTGTCCGCCTTCGAACACTTCGCCAGCGTGCCCCGGGTTCTGCTGTACGACAACCTCAAGAGCGCCGTGCTCGAGCGCTCCGGCGATGCCATCCGCTTCAACCCGGCGCTGCTGGCCCTGGCCGCCCACTACCGCTTCGAGCCCCGCCCCGTGGCCGTGGCCCGCGGCAACTAGAAGGGCCGCGTCGAGCGCGCCATCCGCTACGTGCGCGAGAGCTTCTTCGCCGCCCGTGGCTTCACCGACCTCGACGATCTCAATGCCTAGGCCAGCGCCTGGTGCCTCGGGCTCGCCGCCGAGCGCCCCTGTCCCGAGAACCTGGCCCTCAGCGTGGGCGCCGCACTCGCCGCCGAGCGCGGCTCGCTGCTCGGCCTGCCCGATGACGCCTTCGCCTGCCACGAGCGCCTCGAGGTCGCCGTGGGCAAGACTCCCTACGTGCGCTTCGATCTGAACGACCACTCCGTCCCCCACGAGTGCGTCGGGCGCACTCTGACCGTCTTGGCCGATCTCGCCCACGTGCGCATCACCGAGGCGGCCCGCACACTGGCCGTGCACCCCCGCAGCTTCGGGCGCGGCGAACAGATCGAGGACCCCACGCACCTCGCCGCGCTCGCCGCCGCCAAGCACGCCGCCCGGCAGCACCGCGCCACCGACGCCCTGCTGCGCGCGCTGCCCGCCGCGGCCGAGTTCCTCGCCGCCGCCGCTGCCCACGGCTACAACCTGGGCTCCATCACCGCCGCGCTCAACCGGCTGCATGCACGCCACCGCCCCGAGGATCTCGACGCCGCCCTGCGCGAGGCCCTCGCGCGCGGCGTGCCTCACCCCAACGCCGTCACCCTCGCCCTGGAGCGCCTGCGCGAGCAGCGCTGCCTGCCCCCTCCGAGCCCCGTGAACCTGCCCGAGCACCTGCGCCAGCGCGATGCCATCGTCACCCCCCATCGCCTGGACTCCTACGACCATCTCACCCAAGGAGCCACCGTCGATGCCCCGCGCTGCCAACCCCGCACCAGCACCCAATCCCCAACCGACACCGAATCCGGCGAGCACCGCGCCGGCGAACCTCGCTGAGCTTCGCCAGCGCGCCCACGCCCTGCACCTGCCCGGACAGCTCGCCCACTGGGACGAGGCCGCCTCCCGCGACTGGCCCGCTCAGCTCATCGACTGGGCGGAGCGCGAGCGCGCCCGCCGCAGCCTCGAGCGCCGCCTGCGCGACTCGCGCGTGGGCAGCTTCAAGCCCCTCACCGAGTTCGACTGGCTCTGGCCCAAGCGCTGCGACCGCCAAGGCGTCGAGGAACTCATGGGCCTCGCCTTCCTGCGCGAGGCCGCCAACGTCATCCTCATCGGCCCCAACGGCACCGGCAAGTCCACCATCGCCCGCAACCTCGTCTACCAGGCCCTGCGCGACGGGCACTCCGCACTGTTCATCAGCGCCGGCTCCCTGCTCGGCGAACTCGCCGCCACCGACTCCGCCTCCACCCTGTCGCGCCGTCTGCGCCACTTCGCCGCCTTCGACCTGCTCTGCATCGACGAGCTCGGCTACCTCTCCTACTCCAACCGCCACGCCGATCTGCTGTTCGAAATCACCAACCGCCGCTACGAGCTCAGGAGCACCATCATCACCACCAACCGCCCCTTCGCCCAGTGGCACGAGGTCTTCCCCAACGCCGCCTGCGTCGTCTCCCTCGTCGATCGCCTCCTGCACAAGGCCGAAGTCATCGCCATCGAGGGCGAGTCCTACCGCCTCAAGGAAGCCAAACAGCGCGCCGCCGAGCGCGATCAACGCCGCAAAGGAAAACCAAAGTCATGAACCCCCCGAAACTCACCGGTATCGCCCTGCCGCGACACTGGAGCCCCGAGCAGGCTCTCGCCGCCTACGAACTCACCGAACTGCTACGCGAGCAGCTCTGGCTCCTCTACGGCCCCGACATCCAGAAGGCCCTGCGAAGACAGCAGCGCCCTCGTCAGTTGCACATCCCCCTCGATCACGAACCACCGTTCTGATCCACCGCATCTGCGACATGCACCGCAGCCGCCGTCGCGTTTCCGGCAAATAACCGCGGTTCTCGGTCGTCAACAACAGGGGGGATCGTCAACCGTGGATCACGGGGTGGTGCAACGGATGTGACAGGGCTCAAAGCGCGGAGGAAACATGCTGGAATGCAAGACCTGAACCTCGCTCTCGCCGAATAGCAGGAAATCGTGGTCTGTCCCCTATTCTTTTCACCGCTGTCCCGGCTGTATGTCTTCTCCACGACAGATTGAAAAGAGCTTCTTGAGGGCGGATATCAAAAGCAACACAACGAAACCTGCGGTCAGTGCCAGTCCAGCCAAGAAACTTCGGCCGAATCCGGCGGTTCGTTCGAGGCGTAGAAGTTGTACAACATCGCCGCCCTGAATCGCATACCCGGCAACACTTACGGCTGACAAGAGCCCACTTCCGAGCACCGCTGCGATACAGACCGTGATGGGCAGAGGGCGAGTGCCGATCGACAAGGTCACTATCGGTATGAATACCGCAAGCACTACGATGAACGTAACGGAAATCCAAAACATGATCGATCCCTCTCTACAGACAGGGCCTTGAGTGCGCTTCGCCCCGCGTATCTCCGTCAGCCGCAACGATCACTTGTACTGCCTCGCGCATTCACAGAAGTCCTTTATCACGCCAATAGTTCCAGTGACAGTATTCACTTTTTTAATTACGTGGCCTACGGTCTTGCCAGCAAAATCCGCGACGTCTAGAGAGGCGCCACGAGCGCGGCTTACTTCCTTGGTGACGTTCTCTGCCACGTTCTCGGAAACGTAATCGGGCACCGGGTTAAGGTAGTCGACGAGCGGTTTCGCATAGCAACGCGCTGGCTCCACCCATATAGGCGGGGGCTTTGGCGATCTGTTTGCTTCCACATAAGGATTGACATTGCCTCCAGCACCTCCAGGGAACCAGGTCTGAAGACCTAGGGGATCAGTCCCATTCGCCGGATTCCCCCCCACATACCCAAACACGTTTATCCCCCCCGCCAACCCAATCGGATCCTCACTCACAAACCGCTTCAGCACCGCATCGTAGTACCTCGCCCGGTAGTAATACAGCCCCGTGCCGTCGTTCTCCCGCGCGGTGTACTGGCTGGCGTTGCCCTCCTCAGCCCCCGAGCTCTGGCTCTGCCCGTAGGGGCTGTAGGCGTAGCTGGTGAGCACGCTCTGGTCTTCGCGGGTGAGCGCGATCACGCTGCCCAGGGCGTCGGTGAGGAAGCTGCGCGCGCCCTGCTGGCTGTAGCGCGCCAGCATCTCGTCGATGCTCAAGGATGTGAGCAGCGTGGTGCTCTGCCCCTCGCGGATCTCGCCGATCGCCTGGGCGCCGTCGTAGACGTAGCGCGTGCTCTGGCCGTTGACCCGCCGCTCGCTGCGACGGCCCAGCGGGTCGTAGCTGCGCTGCTGCACCGTGCCCTCGGGGTGCTCGATGCGGATGAGCCGGCCGCTGCCGTCGTAGCCGTAGGTGGTCACGCGGCCCTGCCGGTCGGTGCGCCGGGTGAGCTGGCCACCGGCGTTGTAGGCGTAGCGCTCCTCCTTGCCCAGGGCATCGGTGCGGGTGAGCAGCCGGTCCAGGGCGTCGTAGCCGTAGCGCTCCAGCACCGTGCCCCGGGCATCGGTGACGGAGGCCAGACGCCCGGCAGCGTCGTAGGCGAAGCCCGTGCGCCCGCCCAGGGGGTCCACCGACGCGGCGGGCTGGTCCACGGGGGTGTACTCGGTGCTGCTGCTGAAACCCAGGGCGTCGGTGAAGCCCACCGGGCGCCCGGCCGCATCGGGGGCGATCAGGCGGCTGTTGCCCAGCGGGTCGCGCTGCTCCACCAGGTCGCCTGCGGCGTTGTAGAAGAACTCCCAGCGGCGGGGGGGATCGTCAACCGTGGATCACGGGGTGGTGCGGCGGATGCGACAGGGCTCAAAGCGAGGAGGAAACATGCTGGAATGCAAGACCTGAACCTCGCCCTCGCCGGATAGCAGGAAATCGTGGTCTGTCCCCTATTATTCCCAGCCGATCGAGCGTGCTGGCCGATGGCGGGCGTGCCGTGGACAGCTTGCGGCGCACCTCGCGCAAGACGATGCCCGGTATCGTGGTTGGTTCGAGTTCGGCCGGGCGGATTGCCCGGGTCCGCACCGCCGTGTCGATGGCGGCCTTGAGCAACTCCTCCACCCCGGCCTCGCCGATGGCGCTGCGAAAGCGCCCCACCTGGGTGGCGTCGCAGGGCAGCCGCGGCTCGTAGTCCTGGAGAATCGCCTTCACAGTCCCGCCCGGGGCGTCGTGAAAGAGCGTCAAGCGCTTGTACATCAGATGGCTGGCGCGGTTATCAGAGAGTTTGTGTATGAGCGTTCGATAGGCTTGCCCAAAGCGGACGTCGCCATGAAAGCCGAGATCACCCGCAATCATTATCCCCACCTCACCATTCAAACCCATACACCAACCACCCCACCCACTCATGCAACCCCGTCTGCCAGCGCACCACGCTGTAAGCCGTCGAATACTCCCTGAGCCCCGTCGAATCCCCGGTCCAGAAATCCACCGGGTACGCCGTCACGTTGCAGCCCGCCGCCTGGAACTCCCTCATCGAGCGCGGCATGTGCCATGCCGATGTCACCAGTAGCCAGGGTTCCTTGCATCGGGTGCCCAGTAATTCTGCCACCTGGCGGGCATTTTCCCGGGTGTTGCGCGAGCCGCCCTCCAGGCGAATGCGCCCTTCGTTCAGCGCGGCCCCAAGGCCCTGCTCGCGGTAAAAGGCCTCTGCCAGCCGCGATTCCGGCACGCCGGTGGGCAGCAGCCGCCCCTCGCCGCCCGAGAACACCAGCTCCAGCCGGGGGTGCTGGCGCAGCAGGGCCACGGGCACGGTCAGGCGCTCGGCGGGCTCGGCCAGGGGTACCTGGCCGTGGGCCAGGAAGCTGTCCGAATGGCCGGTTGCCCCGCCCAGCACGATGATGCCCACGTGGCGACCGATTGCCTCCACCGCGGGCACGGGGTAGCGGTTTTCCAGGGGGCGCAGCAGGGCATCCGGGAAAGCGCGAAACCCCAGCAGACCCAGCACCGCCAGGCCGCCCCACAGCATGCAGGTGGCCGCCCTGGGGCGCCGCTTCAGCAGCAGCAGCGCCAGGGCCCACCACAGCGCCAGCCAGAACAGGGGCTGGGTAATGGCAGAAAGCAGTTTGGAAGCGATGAACACGCGCGGCACCGGCGTTCTGAAGGTGTGGCGACAATACCGTAGGCAGACGATGGGGGCAGGATTTTCGTTAGCGCGGCCCACGCAACAAGTGAAAAGACGGATCGGCCACAGGTGCACGGCAAGGAGGAAGTGGTGCACGGCGACGCGGGCTATCTCGGAGGCCAGAAGCACGTTGCCAGCCCAGGCAAGGCCAAGCTGCGCTGGGAGATCTCGCGCCGGCCAGGCACGGCACAAGCTCAAGACCCTTGGCGAGACCGCACTGGTCGGGCATGGGCGGCGCAAGGCGAGCATTCGGGCAAGAGTGGAGCACCCGTTTCGGGTGATCAAGGGCCAGTTCGGTCTCACGAAGGTGCGCTTCAAGGGGCTGGCGAAGAACACGGCGCACCTGGTCGCGTTTTTCGCGCTGCCGAACCTGTTCATGTTTCGTAGGCGGTTGATGCGTACATGACAGGAGAAATCCGCCTGCGGAGCCCGGAACGAGCGGCCGAAGGGGGCAAACAGTCCCGACTCGCACCCATTGAGGGAGCGAGGCTCGCCGATTCCACTGTCGTGTGCCCATCCCTGGCTGTCGTCAGTGGTTATTCAGACTTTCCCTAGCGTGCTGAACACGCGCTGCAGCCGATGCCCCTCAAGCTCGGCTTGGGTTGGCAGCTGATTCCAGTCGTCAGGCGGATGGCGTGCTCCTGTACGACCTGTCTGATACGGCCATGGTAATGACCCACTCGCCGCAAAGAGGAGTTCGTGGCGCAGTTGTGAAAATCGCGCCCCATTGGGTGTAAACGGGTGTCAATTTGGAATTGAGAGCGGTTCTTTATTTCCTGTTCGGGAAACAAAGGACCGGGTCATACCCAAAGTACAAAGAATATTCCCGAGCGGGAAATATTCCTTGCGCTTAGTCCGATTGCGCCCAATAATTTCCCGAACGGGAAACATGGCAAGCCATGACATCCATTCGATCACCTCAACAACTCGGCGATGCACTGCGTGCCGCTCGCAAGCAGCTCGGGCTGACCCAGCCCCAGCTGGCGCTGGCGGCTGGGGTGGGTGTGCGCTTCATTGTCGACCTTGAAGCAGGCAAGCCCACCTTGCGGCTGGAAAACGTGCTGCGAGTCATCGATGCCCTGGGCGGTGAAATCCATTTGAGCGGATTGCCATCAGTTGCGTCCGACGATCAACGAGAGGATGACGGCCATGGCACATGAGCTGGAAGTCTGGCTTTTCGCAGATCGTGTCGGCACGTTAGCGCTAGTCGATGGGCGGCTAAACTTTTGCTACGCACCCGGGTGGCTGTCACACAAAGACGCCGTTGCCTTGTCCGCCTCGCTGCCCCTGCAAGCAGAGCCGTTCAATGATCGCAAAACGCGTCCCTTCTTTGCAGGTCTTCTACCGGAAGGGCAGATGCGCCGCCTGATTGCGCAGCAGTTTCAGGTGTCTGGCCAGAACGACTTTGCGCTGCTGGACCGCATCGGTGGCGAATGCGCCGGAGCCGTGACGTTCCTTGGGCCGGGGCAGGCTTTGCCTGTGCCGACCCGTACCGATGACGTTCAATGGCTGAGCAATGACGAAGTCGTTGCCATCCTGGATGAATTGCCGCGTCGTCCCATGCTGGCAGGCAAAGACGGCTTGCGGCTTTCGTTGGCTGGCGCCCAAGACAAGCTGCCAGTGGTTTTCGATGGTGCGCGCATCGGGCTGCCTCTCAATGGCACGCCGAGCTCGCACGTCCTGAAACCTGCCATCCACGCTGTTGAAGACAGCGTGATCAATGAAGGATTTTGCATGGCACTGGCTGAGGCCATGCAGCTCAAGCCAGCAAACTCTAAGATTCGCTGGGTGTTGGATCGCTCGTTTCTGCTGGTTGAGCGTTACGACCGGCTAATTGATGCCCAGGGGCAGCGGCAACGGCTTCATCAAGAGGACTTTTGCCAAGCACTGGGCGTGGTGCCGGAAATGAAATACCAGAATGAAGGTGGCCCGGATCTGACCCAGTGTTTTGATCTGGTGCGCAGTGCGACGCGCCCCAGTGCGCCGCAAGTCCTGCGAATGCTCGACTACGTGATCTTCAATGCGCTGATTGGCAATCATGATGCGCACGCCAAGAATTTCTCTCTGCTGTACTCAGGCAAGGCACCCGTTCTAGCACCGTCTTACGACATGCTCTCGACGGCGGTGTATCCGACACTGACGCAGACGATGGCGATGAAAATCGGCAGCAAGTACAAGTTCAGCGAAGTCCAATCGCGGCACTGGGAGCAGTTCGCCGAAGGCGTAGGCTTTACCAAGGCTCAGGCCAAGCGGCGCATTCTGGAATTGGCAAGACTACTGCCAGCGACGGGGCGTAAGCTCCAGTCTGACCCCGGATACAGTTTTGCTGGCAATGCTTTGGTTGAGCAAGTCAATACCTTGATTGAACAACGCTGCGCCCTGACGATTCGGAGGCTCACCGACCCCGACGCCGACAATGACGCAGCCGCCGAACCCTCAATCTGACCTGCATGCAGGTCCACAATCCGGAAGGCTGTCCTATGGAGTTCGCAATGGTTCGCAGCCGCCCGCGGCGCTTCGATTGCGTACTTTCAATAGGCGTTTGGTGCGGGGTGCTTCCCCACCACCACCACCCACCCGCGCGACGGCGGACCACGATCGACCACAGCAAACGGTAAACACACCTGGCGCTCACGAGTAGCAGCACTCGCCCCCCCTCTTCATGAAAATCATGAGCCCCGTCTTCGCGGATTGCCGATGAAAAACCCTCCTGCGGGGTCTATATTTCAAGTTGTTTCCAACCAGGCCGCCCACCGCCATGTTCCTGCGTCATGCCCTGCCCGCCGCGCTTCTGGCGGCCGTCTCCGTCTGCGCCGCCGCCTCCGACTTGGCCGGCAGCCTCTCGCCCATCGATGCCTCCCAGTGGAACCGCGCCCGGGCGGCCCACCTGCTCGAGCGGGCCGGCTTCGGCGGCACACCCGAGGAGATCAACGCGCTGGCCGCGCTCACGCCCCGCCAGGCGGTGCGCCGGCTGGTTTACTTCGAGGGGGTGCAGGCGGCGGAGTTGCCCCCCTTCGACCACTCCGGGGTGTTTGAAGAGGGGCTCGACCCCTTCCCGCCCAGCCGCCCGGCCACCACCGACCAGGCGCGCACCGCCGGCGAGGCCCTGGGCGTGAAGGTCAAGCCCGCCGGCAACCGCCGCATGCAGCCGGTGGTGAACCAGTTCTTCTACTGGCTGCGCGCCAGCAAGCTTGAAACCGACCGCGTGGCCTACTGGTGGGCGCAACGCATGCTCACCTCGCCGCGGCCCCTGCAGGAGCGCATGGCCCTGTTCTGGCACGGCCACTTCGCGGTAAACGAAGACAAGGTACGCGACTACCGCAAGATGCTCATCCAGCTCGAGCTGTTCCAGCGCGCCGGGCTGGGCAACTTCCGCGAGCTGATGATCGCCGTGGCCCAGGACCCGGCCATGCTGGCCTTCCTGGATGCGGGCGTGAACGTGAAGGGCGCCCCCAACGAAAACTTCGCCCGCGAGATCATGGAGCTGTTCACCATGGGCGTGGGGCACTACTCCGAGCACGACATCCGCGAGGCGGCCCGCGCCTTCACGGGCTGGAATTTCGAGGGCACCGCCTTCCGGGTCAACACCGACAAGGTGGACGAAGGCGAAAAACAGTTCCTGGGCCGGCGCGGCAATTTCGACGGCGTGCAGGTGATCGACATCATCCTGGCCCAGGAGGCCACGCCCGAGTTCCTGGCCACCAAGCTCTACCGCTTCTTCGTGCGCGAAGACCCCTCGCCCGAGCTTCGCAAGGCGCTTGCCGCCCGGCTGCGCGAAACCAACTACGAGATCGCGCCCTTCCTCGAAACACTGTTCCTGTCGCGCGATTTCTACGCCCCCGAATCCGTGGGCACGCGCATCAAGAGCCCGGTGGATCTGGTGGTGTCCACCTACCGCAAGCTCGGCCTCGAGGCCGTGCCCGGGGTGCCCGACTTCAACGAAACCACCGCCGCCCTGGGGCAGCGCCTCATGCACCCGCCCACGGTGGCCGGCTGGGCCCAGGGGCGCAGCTGGGTTACGCCGGGGCTGCTGCTCGAGCGCGGCAACTTTGCGCTGGACGTGGTGCTGCCCGACATCAACTACATCCCCGGCGACCGCTACCCGGCCGCCCAGGCGGGCTACGAAATCCGCAACATCCACGAGCGCCTGCGCAGCGGTATGGACCTCACCGCCGCCACCCGTCCCGGCGGCACCGACGGCGGCAAGGAAATGATGGCCATGTCCACCATGGCCGGCGACCGCGACGAAGACTTCAACACCCGCTACGGCAGCTACCGCGGCTGGCAGCGGGCGGTGGAGCGCGTCAAGCCCATCCCCCGCACCGTGGCGCGGCTCGAGCTCACGGCCATGGTGCTTGGCGCCGGCTGCGCCACGCCCGAAGACGCCGTGGCCTACCTCGAAAACCGCTTCCTGTCGGTGAAGCTCGACGCGGCCTCCCGCGCGCGCATGGCCGAATTCCTGGCGCAGGAGCTGGGCACTCGCGACCTGCGCGCCGCCGAAACCTGGGCCGAAGATCCGCTGCGGCTGCTGCTGCACGTGATCCTATCCCGTCCCGAATACCAGCTGGGCTGATGCCCGCACCGGAGCTCCCCATGGATTCCCGCCGCCGCACTCTCCTCAAGGCCTCCGCCGGGCTCGCCCTGCCCGGTGTGTTCGGCACCATCGCCCGGGCCGCCGCCGCGGCCGAAGCCGACGACCGCATCCTCGTGGTGTTCGAGCTCTCCGGCGGCAACGACGGCCTCAACACCGTGGTGCCCTACGGCGACGACGCCTACTACCGGCTGCGGCCCAACATCGGCATTCCCGCCGCGAAGCTGCGCAAGCTCGACGAGCGCTTCGGTTTCAACCCCGGCATGAGCGGCTTCGAGCGCCTGTGGAAAGACGGCCGGCTGGCGGTGCTGCACGGCCAGGGCTACGACGGCCCCTCCTACTCCCACTTCACCTCCATGGCCTACCTGCACACGGCGGCGCCCAACAGCGGCGACGACTACGGCTGGGTGGGCCGCCTGGCCGACGCCATGGCGCCCAGGCCGGCGCCCAACTTCATCATCAACGTGGACGTGGCCCAGTCGCTGGCGGTGCGCTCGCGCGTGCATACCCCGGTGGTGTTCGACGAGCCGGAGCGCTTTCAGCGCCACGCCATCCACCAGACCCGCCCGCTGCTCGACTTGGTGGAGGGCGAGGACGGCGGCAACGCCTCGCGCCGCTTCCTGGAGCAGGTTGCCGTGAGCGCGCGCGAATCCTCCGCGGCGGTGCGCGAGGCGTGGTCGGCCTACCGCACGCCCGTGGACTACGGCATCCTGCCGCTGGGCCTGCCCCGGGTGGCGGCCTGCATCTCCGCCGGCCTGCCCACGCGGCTCTACTACGTGGCCTATCGCAACAACGCCTTCGACACCCACGTGCAGCAATCCGACCTGCACCAGCGGCTGCTGAGCTACGCCTCCGACGCCCTGCACGGCTTCCTGCGCGACGTGGAGCGCCTGGGCGTGGCCGACCGGGTGGCCGTGCTGGTGTTTTCCGAGTTCGGCCGCCGGGTGCCCGAAAACACCAGCCTGGGCACCGACCACGGCACGGCCAACACCTGGTTCTTCGCCGGCAAGCCGGTGCGCGGCGGCCACTACGGCACGCCGGTCAACCTGGAAGACCTCTACGACGGCGACAATCTGCGCCACACCTGCGACTTTCGCCGTACCTACGCCACGGCCATCGACGGCTGGCTGCGGACGGGCCAGGCCGACTCGGTGCTCAAGGGGCGCTTCGAGCCGTTGGCCGTATTTGCCTGAGCGCGGCGCCGGCTGCGCGGCAGCACCGGCGGCCGGACGCCTTCATGGCCCATGGCTCCGCGCCGGCCGGGGTAGCCTCGCTTGTTCGCCTGTCCCCGCCTTTTTCCCGAAGGCTTCGCTCCCCCTTGTGCGGTTGCGCGTTTTCGATAACGATCCAGCATCCGCGGGCGCATGCTCCGGCCTGGCCGGCAGTGCAGAGCCGCGGCCCGGATACGAAAGGGAGACGAAATGATGATGGCCGTACGCGATGCCATCCGGCGGGGCGCCTGCGTGGCGCTGTTCGCCGGGCTCAGTCAGGGGGCCGCTGCCCAGCTGCCCGTCGAAACGCTCACCGTCGAGCCTGCCATCCCTCAGGGCAGCAGCCCTCTCTACATCCCCGATATCGCCATCAACCACATCGCCGACGGCAAGCTGCACGTGGTTGACGGCAACACCGGAGGCTACCTGGGCGTCATCGGCACCGGCTTCACGGGCCAGTCGCGGCTGTCCCGCGACGGCAGCGAGGTGTTCATCGCCACCGGCTACTACGATCGTGGCCAGCGCGGCAACCGCACCGATATCGTCGAGGTGTGGGATGCCCGTACCCTGCGCTTCAAGCACGAGATCCCGCTCAGCGACAAGCGCGCCATGGCGCTCAACTACAAGTATCTGCTGTCGCAGCTGGGCGACCGCTGGCTGGTGGTGCAAAACGCCACCCCGGCCACCTCGGTGCAGGTGATCGACCTGGTGGCCCGCAAGAACCTGGGCGAGATTTCCATGCCCGGTTGCTGGGCCATCTACCCCGTGCCATCCCAATCCAACAAGTTCGGCGCCCTGTGCGGCGACGGCACGGTGCAGCTGGTCACCCTCGACGACAGCGGCGCCGCTGCCAAACGCACGGTCTCCGAGGTGCTGTTCGATCCGGACGGCGATGCGCTGTTCGTGCAGGGCGAGCCCACCGGCGACGTCTATCACTTCGTGTCTTTCACCGGCAACGTGGTGTCCATCGACCTGTCCGGCGACAAGGCGGTGAAGGCGGGCAGCTGGTCGCTCGTGAGCTCGGCCGAGCGCAAAAAGGGCTGGCGCCCGGGCGGCTACCAGCCCCTGGCCCTGCACCAGGGCAAGGGCCGCCTGTACGTCACCATGCACGGCGGCGGCGGCGAAGGCAGCCACAAGACACCCGCCCAGTCCATCTGGGTGTTCGACATCGCCACCAAGAAGCGCGTGGGCAAGCTGCCCGGCCACATGGCCACGGCCATCGCCGTATCCGCTGGCGGCGACACGCTCTACGCCATCGACGCCGAAAAGGCCTCGCTGGTCATCACCGACGTCTCGGGCAAGAAGCCGAAGGTGCGCGCCACCGCCCAGGTCGGCGAATTCCCCAGCCAGATCGAGCTGCGCTAGAGGCCGCCCGCGCCGTGGAACCGCTCGCCATGCTCTCCGACCCCGCCGCCGCCGGCGCGGTGACGGGTGCGCTCGCGCTCATCCTGTTCGGCGCGGCGTGGCACAAGCTCTCCGAGCCCAACGCGTTTCTCATGGCCCTGTCGGCCTATCGCCTGGTACCCGCGCGGCTACTCGAACCCGCCGCCCGGGCGCTGCCCGTGGCCGAGGCTGCCGTGGGCGTGGCGCTGCTGGTGCCCCTCACGCGCACGCCCGCGCTGCTGGGGGCGGCGGCGCTGTTTTCGCTGTACGCCTTCGCCATGGGCTGGAATCTGGCGAGAGGCCGCAGCTACATCGACTGCGGCTGCGGCGGCGCAGCTCATCCGCTGTCCTGGAGCCTGGTGGTGCGCAATGGCGTGCTGGCCGGGGCCGCGCTGGCGGTGAGCGGCCCCACCCTCGATCGCAGCTTCGGCTGGCTGGACGGCATCACCCTGGTGGCCGGGGTACTGGCCTTCTATGCCGCCTACCTCATGGCCGACGAACTGCTGCGGCAGGCCAGCCGCATGGCGCGCGCCGAAGCGCCCGCCAACCACGGGAGCTGACCCCCATGACCAGCATTGCCATTTCCAACGCCCTGCTGTGGGTGCTCATGCTCGGCGTGATCGTGGCGCTGTGGGCGCTGGCGCGGCAGGTGGGCATCCTCTACGAGCGCGTGGCCCCCATGGGCGCGCTAATTACCGACGCGGGCCCCAAGCTGGGCGAGGCCGGGCCGCGCTTCGAGGTGCCGGCGCTAGCCGGCGGCACGGTGGCCATCGGCGGCGAGCGTGCCCGCAGCCAGCTCGTGTTCTTTCTCTCGCCCACCTGCCCGGTGTGCAAGAAGCTGCTGCCCATTCTCAAATCCGCCGGGGCGGCCGAAAAAGACTGGCTCGACGTGGTGCTGGCCAGCGACGGCGAGTCCACCCAGCACCTGGCCTACTACCGCGACCAGAAGCTTTCGCAGTTTCCCTACGTGCTGTCGGCCGACCTGGGCATGACCTACAAGGTGAGCCGGCTGCCCTATGCCGTGCTGCTGGACGAGCGCGGCGTGATCCGCGCCAAGGGCCTCATCAACAACCGCGAGCAGCTCGAAAGCCTGTTCAACGCCAAGGAAATCGGCGTGACTTCGGTGCAGGAATACCTGCAGCGCGGCGCGCAGACCGGCGAGACGGCCTGAAGCGTCCCGCCCACCCATTCGACACCAAGGGAGACACCGCCATGATCCTGCAGATCCTGCAAACCTGGATCGACCGCATGGCCGAGCGCCGCGTGCGCCAGGCCGCCCAGATGACTTCCCGCCGCGGCGCCCTGGCGCGCATCGGCAAGCTGATGGTGGGCGGGGCCGTGCTGCCCATGCTGCCCTTCGATCGCTCTGTGGGCGAGGCCGAGGCCGCGCTGCCCAAGGCCCAGGACCCCACCGCCTGCGAGTACTGGCGCAACTGCGCCCTCGACGGCTTCCTGTGCACCTGCTGCGGTGGCTCGGTGACCTCCTGCCCGCCCGGGGCCGAGGCTTCCAAGGTCACCTGGGTGGGCACCTGCCGCAATCCCAAGGACGGGCGCAACTACCTGGTGAGCTACAACGACTGCTGCGGCAAGGTGGCCTGCGGGCGCTGCCTGTGCAACTTCAACGAGCGCGAGCGCCCCGCCTACCGCATGGGCGTGCACAACGACATCAACTGGTGCATGGCCGACAAGCAGACCATGTATCACTGCACGGTGTCGGTGATCGTCGGGGTTACCGAGGCTTGATGCCCTGAAGGCGGCGCGGCGCGCCTGCGCGCCCGCCGCCGGCCCCGCGGCGCTGGTGCCGGACATGAAATCCCTGCTCTTGTTTCTGGTAGCGGCGGCCGTTGCGGCGCCCGCCCTGGCGGGCGAATACGACGCCCGGGCCGCCGCCCGAGCCCGCACCGATTACCTGCTGCATTGCTCCGGCTGCCACGGCCAGGATGGCGAGGGCAAGCCCTGGAAGGGCATTCCGAAGTTCGCCGGGCAGGTGGGCCACTTCCAGCGCACGCCCGAATCGCGCGCCTTCCTCATGCAGGTGCCCGGCCTGCTGGGCGCCGGGCTCGGTGACGAGCGCGCCGCCGCCGTCACCACCTGGCTGGTGCGCGAATTCGCCGGCGCCTCCCTGCCCGCCGGCTTCACGCCCTACACCACCGAAGAAGCCCGCCGCTACCGCGAAGCGCGCCCCGTGGACGTGATCGGCCGGCGCAACGAGCTCTACGACAAGCTCAACGCCGCGGGTTATCCGGTGGAGTGAGGGGGCGCTGGCGCCGGACTCTCCCGCGTCAGCGCGGGATCATCGCCGCGCCGGGTGATGTTCCCGAGGGTTGCGCCGCGCGTTACCTCCCGCAAGACCAGATGGCGCGCGTGATGGTGCGGGCCGAGGGCGGCAGGTGGAAGCGGTGGCTCATGCGCGGCCGGATGGGGCGCCAGTTCACCTTCACCCTAAAAACAGCAGTTACCCAGGCGCTGCCAGCGTTGGCGGCGGTGTTGGCAGGCCGATCTGTCCGACGTGCGCTGGCAGATGTAGGCCAGCAGGAGGCGCCAGCGGTCCAACTTTGGCAACTGCTCCGCAGCGGCCTTGACGTGCTGCAGGGCCGCGTGAACATTGGCGATCATCGATTTGATCAACCCTGCTTCAGCGTGCATCGGCGTGAGGTACAGCGTCGTCTGGTTGCCGCTGTGGGTGGCACGCCCCACGGCCGCCAGCAGCAGTGGCCGACTTGTCAGCGCCTCGCGCCGGGCCTGCGGGTGGGCTGCCCGCACGTACCAGCTCCACCAGTTGTAGACCAGCGCCACCGCGCGCGCGCTCACCTGGCTGCGATGCATGTCCTGCGTGGTGAAGCCGCCCCAGCCCCACTGGTTCTTCAACTCGTCGAACCCGTTCTCGCAGTCGCAGCGGTCGCGATAGAGCTGGCCGATGGCGGCCAGATCGTAGGTCAGGTTGGTCGCCAGTACGGTGTATTCCCAGACCTGCGCGTTGTCTTGCACCTGGTCGTGCGGCAGGGCCAGCACGAACTGTTCGTTGGCCTCGGGCTGGCCACGCTTCTTTGCCGCGGCCTTGGCCGTGACGGCGATGTCGTGCTGGATGCGCCGGCGCAGCACCACCACGCGGCGCGCCTTGCTCCAGCCGCTCAGGCGCAACTCGTCCTCGATCGCCTGCCAGCCCTGGCTGGCCTCGGTGGCACGCGTCCAGTCCTCGCGCCGGAACAGCCGCTCGATCAACCGCTTGACGTTGGCCGTCTTGCGCAGGCGCAGCAGGTAGCGCTGCTCGCACACATCGATGATGTCTTCGTTGCCGTAGCCGCAGTCCCCGCGCACCAGCGCCGGGGCCTGCTCGCCCAACTCGTCGAGCAGTCGCGCCATTGCCGCCTTGCCATGGCCCGAGCTGTGCCGCTTGCCCGAGCTGAGCACCGCGTCGAGCACCAGGCGCAGGTTGCCGACCCAGAAGGTGTGCAACACGTGGCTCGGGCGGCCCGGCTTGTGCGGGTTGTAGCCGACCTCGGCACCTTCCTGATGGCCGTACAGCGGTTTGATGGTGGCGTCCAGGTCCAGCACCCACGGTCGATCCAAGGCCTGGCGCACGCTGCTCATCAGCGCGCCGCGCATCCACGGCTCGCTGGCCTCGGGCGCCAGCGCTGCCAGTGCGCGGCGCACCGAGTCTTCGCTGACCATGCCGCGCAGGCCCAGCGCCTTGGCCGCTGTCACCAATCGGCATATTGGAGCCACTCGGTTTTCGGCATATACGAGCCACTGCGCTGCCGTCACGAGCCTCTCGTGGTGGGGTCAATCTTGGTTGGATTTGGCAGCCTTGGCAAGGCTGCGGGGGCTGGTTGGGGCAA
>JADCHQ010000035.1 GCA_020248405.1 Rhodocyclaceae bacterium
CCCGTGTGCGACCGCGCCGCCCGCGCCGCCAGCACTTCTGGCGGCGCCTGGGTGACCACCTCGCCGCCGCGGTCGCCGCCCTCGGGCCCCAGGTCCACGATCCAGTCGGCCTCGGCCCACACGTCCAGGTTGTGCTCGATCACCACCACGGTGTTGCCGGCGTCCACCAGCCGGTGCAGCACGCGGATCAGCCGCTCCACGTCGGCCATGTGCAGGCCCACGGTGGGCTCGTCCAGCACGTAGAGGGTGTGCTGGCGGGCCCCGGCGCGGCCCGGGCGGTTGCCGGCGTCGGCCTGGTCGGGGCGCACCTTGGAAAGCTCCGTCACCAGCTTGATGCGCTGGGCCTCGCCGCCCGAGAGCGTGGGGCTCTGCTGGCCCAGGGTGAGGTAGCCCAGGCCCACGTCCTGCAGCAGGCGCAGGGCGTGGTGGATGGCGCTGTGGGCGGAGAAGAACTCCACCGCGTCGTCCACGCTCATCTGCAGCACCTCGCCGATGGACTTGCCTTTCCAGGGCACCGCGAGCGTCTCGCGGTTGAAGCGCTGGCCGCCGCACGCGTCGCACAGCACCTTCACGTCGGGCAGGAAGCTCATCTCGATCTTGCGGATGCCCTGGCCCTCGCACTCCTCGCAGCGGCCGCCAGCGGTGTTGAAGCTGAATCGCCCGGCCTCGAAGCCGCGCATGCGCGCCTCGGTGCTGCCGGCGAACAGGCGCCGGATGTGGTCCCAGAAGCCCACGTAGGTGGCGGGGCAGGAACGCGGCGTCTTGCCGATGGGGGTCTGGTCCACCTCCAGTACCCGCCCGATGCCCTCCGCGCCGCGCACCGCGCGGCAACCGAGGAAGCTTCCCGGTCCGCGCTTGCGGCGGCCCTCCGAGACGATGTGCACGAGATTCGCCAGCAGCACGTCGCGGGCGAGGGTGGACTTGCCGGAACCGGACACGCCGGTCACCACCGTGAGCCGGCCCAGGGGGATGCGCACGTCCACGTCCTTCAGGTTGTGCAGGCTTGCGCCGAGCACCTCCACCGAGGGCGTGTCCTTCGCCACGGCCCGGCGCGGCTGCAGCGGGTGGCGCAGCGGCTCGCGCAGGAAGCGGCCGGTGAGCGAGTCGGGCGCGGCCATGAGCGCGGCGGCATCGCCCTGCGCCACCACGTGTCCGCCGCGCGAGCCGGCGCCGGGGCCCAGGTCGATCACATGGTCGGCGCGGCGGATGGTGTCCTCGTCGTGCTCCACCACCAGCAGGGTGTTGCCCTTGGCCTCGAGCTTGTCCAGGGTGTCGAGGAGGATGCGGTTGTCGCGCGGGTGCAGGCCGATGGTGGGTTCATCCAGGATGTAGCACACGCCCTGCAGGTTGGAGCCCAGCTGGGCCGCCAGGCGGATGCGCTGCGCCTCGCCGCCCGAGAGCGTGGGCGCCGAGCGGTCCAGGGCCAGGTAGCCCAGGCCCACGTCCTGCAGGAAACCCAGCCGGCTGTGCAGTTCGGCGAGGATGTCGCGGGCGATCTCCAGTTCGCGGCCCTCCAGCTTCAAGCCGTCGAAAAAGGCCTGCACGTCGCCGGCCGCCTGGGCGGTCATGTCGGCGATGGAGCGGTCGCGGAAGCGCACGTTGAGCGCGACGGGATTGAGGCGCTTCCCTTCACAGGCGGGGCAGGGCTGGGCGTCGCCCTCGAACCACTCGTTCCACCAGATCTCTTCGCCGGTCTGCTCCTCGTCGAAACCCGAGATCTTCAGGCCGGTGCCGTAGCAGGTGTCGCACCAGCCGTGCCGGGAGTTGAAGGAGAACAGCCGCGGGTCCAGTTCCGGGTAGCTGGTGCCGCAGGCGGGGCAGGCGCGCCGGGTGGAGAACACGCGCGTTTCCAAACGGGCGTTGCCTTCCATCAGTCCGTCCAGCGGCGCCATCACGTGCACCACGCCCTTGCCGTGTTCCAGCGCGGTGGCCAGCGCCTCGCGCAGGCGCGCTTCGTTTTCGGGGGCGATCACCAGGTCGGCCACGGGCAGCTCCAGGGTGTGCTCCTTGAAGCGGTCCAGGCGCGGCCACTTCGCGGTGGGCAGGAACTCGCCGTCCACCCGCAGGAAGGGGTAGCCCTTGGCCGAGGCCCACTTGGCCAGGTCGGTGTAGAAGCCCTTGCGGGCCACCACCAGCGGCGCCAGCACGCCGGCGTGCACGCCGCGGTAGTCGCGCATCAGCCGCGCCACGATGCTGTCCACGCTCTGCGGCTCGATGGGCGTGCCGTCGTGGGGGCAGTGCTGGGTGCCCAGTTTCATGAACAGCAGGCGCAGGAAGTGGTAGACCTCGGTGAGCGTGGCCACGGTGCTCTTGCGGCCGCCGCGGCTGGTGCGCTGCTCGATGGCCACCGTGGGCGGGATGCCGCTGATGGCGTCCACATCGGGGCGCGAGGATGGCTGCACGAACTGGCGCGCGTAGGCGTTGAGCGATTCAAGGTAGCGCCGCTGCCCTTCGCCGAAGACGATGTCGAAGGCGAGCGTGGACTTGCCCGAGCCCGACACGCCGGTGATCACGGTGAAGCCCTCGCGCGGGATGTCCAGGCTCACGTCGCGCAGGTTGTGCTCGCGGGCGTGGCTGATGCGGATGGCGCGCGGCGCCTCCACGCGGCGATACGCGGGGCGGTGCTCCGTGGCCGCGAGCGGCTTGCCCAGCGCGGCCTGGTAGTCGCGCAGCGCGCGGCCCGTGTGGGACAACGGATGGGCCATCACCTCGGCGGGCGTGCCTTCGCACACCACCTGGCCGCCGGCGTCGCCGCCCTCGGGCCCCAGGTCCACGATCCAGTCGGCGGCGCCGATCACGTCGAGGTTGTGCTCAATCACCAGCAGTGAATGGCCGGCATCGAGCAGGCGGCGAAAGGCCCGCAGCAGCTTGGCGATGTCCTCGAAGTGCAGGCCGGTGGTGGGCTCGTCGAACAGGAACAGCGTGCGCTGCGACTGGCCCAGGGCCGCTTCGGCCAGGTGGCCGGCGAGCTTGAGGCGCTGGGCCTCGCCGCCGGAGAGCGTGGGCACGGGCTGGCCCAGGCGCAGGTATTCGAGGCCCACGTCGGCCAGGGGCTTCAGGCGCGCCAGGGCCTCGCGGTCGGCGGCGAACACCTTCACCGCCTCGGCCACGGTGAGCTCCAGCACGTCGGCGATGGAGCGTCCGTCCACCTTCACTTCCAGCACCTCGGGCCGGTAGCGGGTGCCGTCGCAGTCCGGGCAGCGCAGGTAGACGTCGGAGAGGAACTGCATCTCCACGTGCTCGAAGCCGTTGCCGCCGCAGGCGGGGCAGCGGCCGTCGCCGGAGTTGAAGCTGAAGGTGCCCGCGGTGTAGCCGCGCTGCACCGATTCGGGCGCGGCGGCGAACAGCCGGCGGATGGCGTCGAAGGCGCCCACGTAACTGGCCGGATTCGAGCGCGTGGTCTTGCCGATGGGGGACTGGTCCACGAACACCACCTCGGCCAGGTGCTGGGCGCCGAGCAGCTCGCGGTGGGCGCCGGGCACCTCGGTGGGTTTTCCTCTGGCCTTGAGCAGCGCGGGGTGGAGCACGTCCTGGATGAGGGTGGACTTGCCCGAGCCCGACACGCCGGTGACGCACACCAGCCGGCGCAGCGGGATGGACACGTCCACGTTCTTGAGGTTGTGCTCGGTGACGCCCTTGAGCTCGATGCGAGGTCCGCGCGGATCGGGCGCGCTGGCGCGCAGCCCGGCGTCGGGCCGCCGGCGGCCGGACAGGTAGGCGGCGGTGAGCGAATCTTCGCGCGCCATCATGGCTTGCGGATCGCCGAAGTAGACGATGCGCCCGCCGCGCTCGCCCGGCCCGGGGCCCATGTCCAGCAGCCGGTCGGCGGCGAACATCACCTGCGGGTCGTGCTCCACCACCACCAGCGTGTTGCCCGCGTCGCGCAGCTTTTGCATGACCGCGATCACCCGGCCCATGTCGCGCGGGTGCAGGCCGATGGAGGGCTCGTCGAGCACGAACAGCGTGTTTACCAGCGAGGTGCCCAGCGCGGTGGTGAGGTTGATGCGCTGCACTTCGCCGCCGGAGAGGGTGCGCGACTGCCGGTCGAGCGTGAGGTAGGCGAGGCCCACCTCCTCGAGGTAGGAGAGCCGCCCGCGGATCTCGCCCAGCAGCATCTCGGTGGCCTCGTCGCCCAGCGCTGGCAGCTCGAGAGTGTCGAAGAAGCGGCGCACCCGCTCGATGGGCAAGAGCATGAGGTCGTGGATCGACAGGCCCGGCAGCGCCTCGAGGGTGGAGCGGTCCCAGGACACGCCGCGCGGACGGAAGCGGCGCGCCGGGTCGAGCGCCCCATCGGCGCCGGCCCGGCTGCCCACCCGCCACAACAGCGAGTCGGGCTTGAGGCGCGCGCCCTCGCAGGTTCCGCAGGGGGTGTAGGCGCGGTACTTGGAGAGCAGCACGCGGATGTGCATCTTGTAGCTCTTGGTCTCGAGCCATTCGAAGAAACGCCGCACGCCATACCAGGTGCCGGGCCACGACTTGCTCCAGCTGCGCCACTCGGGCTCGCCCTCCAGCACCCACTGGCGGTGCTCGGGCGGCAGGTGGCGAAAGGGCACATCCGTGGCCACGCCGCGCATGCGCGCGTACTTCATCAGGTCGTCCTGGCACTCCTTGAAGCTGGGGGTCTGCCAGGGCTTCACCGCGCCGCCGGCGAGCGTCTTGTTCTCGTCGGGCACGATCAGGCCGAAATCGATGCCGATCACGCGCCCGAAGCCGCGGCAGCTCTCGCAGGCACCCACCGGCGAATTGAAGGAGAAGGCGCTGGGCGTGGGCTCGGCGTAGTGCAGGTCGCAGTCGGGGCAGTGCAGGTCGGTGGACCAGCGCCAGGGGTTTGGTGAGCCCGCGGGCGCTGGGTCCGGCGAGTCGGCGACGGGCACCGGATACACGGCGATGCGCCCCTGACCCACCCGCAGCGCAGCCTCCACGGCCTCGGCGATGCGCGCGCGCTCCGCGCCGCCAGCCCGGAAGCGGTCCTGCACCACCTCCACCGTGTCGCCGTGGCGCGCGTGGATGCGGGTGTAGCCCTGGGCCTCCAGCAGCTTCAGCACCTCGGCCTCTTCGAAGTTCTTCGGCACCGTCACCGGGAAGGTGACGATCAGGCGCGGGTCGCCGGCGGCGGCGGCGCGCCCCACCAGCTCTTCGGTGACCGCATCGGGCGTGTCGCGCTTCACCTCGCGACCGCAGCCGCGGCAGTGCAGGTGCGCGGCGCGGGCGAACAGCAGCTTGAGGTGGTCGTTCAGCTCCGTCATGGTGCCCACCGTGGAGCGCGAGGTGCGCACCGGGTTGGTCTGGTCGATGGCGATGGCCGGCGGGATGCCCTCGATGCGGTCCACCTGGGGCTTGTCCATGCGGTCGAGGAACTGGCGCGCGTAGGGCGAGAAGGTCTCCACGTAGCGGCGCTGGCCCTCGGCGTAGAGGGTGTCGAACACCAGCGAGGACTTGCCGGAACCGGACACGCCGGTCACCACCAGCAGCTCGCCCGTGGGGATGGTCACGTCCAGGTTGCGAAGATTGTTCTGCCGGGCGCCTCGAATGACGATGGCGCCAGGGGTTTCGGCGGGCTTGTTCATGGGCACGCGCAGGATTGGGGACTGCAGGGCCGGCGCGGGGGAGTCCCGCTGTCGCCGGCAAGGCAACGGATTCTACGCGCAGCGGACGTGCAATCCCGGCGTCATGCGCCGCCGGGTCACTCCGGGTCACTCTCTCTTTGAAGCAGGCGGGTCGGCGGGGATTTCTCCGCGCGCGCCCGCCCGCAACCGCCTTCCCCGGGTCCACAGCTCCCGGAAAGCCTGGTACCCCAGCACTGGCCGGTCGGACCGGTAGTTGTCCTCGAGATCGACGATGACGCAGCTTGCCGTGCCGCCAAAACCGGGTCCGCGCAGCCCGCGCCCCACCATCTGCTCGTAGAGCACCTGGCTCACGGTGGGGCGCGCCATCACCACGTGCGTCACGCGCGGTGCGTCGAAGCCCGTGGTGAGCACCTCGCAGTTGCACAGCACCTGCAGGGCGCCTTCGCGGAACTCGGTGATCAGTCGCCTGCGCGTGACGTCGCGCGTGCCGCCGCTTACAAAGGCCGCCGCGATGCCGCGCGAGCGCAGCAGGAAGGCCATGCACTCGGCGTCGAGCACGCTGGGGCCGAAGTAGATGATGCGGTGGCCCGGGTTGGCGCACAGCGGCGCCACGGCTTCGAGCACCGTCATGCGGCGATCGGGATTGTCGGCGCGGATGCGCAGGGTGTGGTCGACCTTTTCCACGTCGTCCTCGGTGAGACGGTCGGAGGGCAGCGGTGGCGCGCGCAGGTGGGTGCGCGTGCGGATCGTCTCCCACGCGGGTCGGGCCAGGAAGCCTTTGTCCTGCAGCGCCGCGCGCGCGTCCTCGCCGAGGGTGCGCAGCGGCTCGACGATGGTGCCGAACAGTGCGCGCAGCGAACGGGTGCCCGCGTCGGGGTCGCGGGCGTCGTACTCTGCGCGAAACGGCGTGGCGGTGAGCCCCACCACGCGGACCTCGGCCCTGGCTGAGGCGAAGGCGTCGATGATGCGGCGGTACGAGGCGGCCCCTGCCCGATGCGCCTCGTCCACCACCAGCACCACGCAAGCCCGCTGCAGCTTCTGCAGGGTCTCGAAGCCGTGCTCCACGCGGTTGTCCATGAGATTGAGCACGCGCTGCGGCGTGGACACGAACACCGCGCAGCGGGCGGCCATGGTCTCGATGGTGTCGCGGTGGCGCACCAGGTCCTGGGTGTAGCGCCCCCAAAAGCGGAACAGCAGCAGCGGCGCCACGTTAACCGACGACTGCCACACCTGGCGGAAGCACTGGTAGGCCTGCTCGCACAGCTCCTCGGTGTGCGCGAGCCACACCACCGCGGAGCCGTCGCCCGTCTCGTTCCAGTGTGCGGTGAGGAAGTCGCGCAGCGTGTCCACGGCGGTACGCGTCTTTCCCGCCCCCGTGGGCAGCGTGACGATGCAGCGCCCGCTCGGTTGCGCGAGCTGCTTCATCAGTCCGGCCTGCACCTCGAGCTGGAAGGGCTGCAGCGGGGGCAGTTCCACGCGCCCCTCCAGGTACTCGAAGTCCTGGGGAGAGTCGTCGGCAGGGATGCCGGCCAGCTCGCGCGGGAAGCCGGCCGCGTGCACAAAGGCGATGGCGGCGTCCTTGCCGGGCGTCCAGCGTCGCGGGCTTTCCGCATGCGCCCGTGACGCCACCTCCTGGCGGACGTCACGGTCACGGAACAGGTCGATGCCACGGGCGATGAGCAGCGCGGCGGCCAGTTCGCGCTTGGTGCCCCGCCGGTCCTCGCCGGTGGCCTTCATGCGCACCCGCCGCAGGGTGTAAACCAGGTCGCCGAGCAGATCCTCGAGCGCCTTGTGGGAAAGCAGGCCGGCGAGCCGCTCTACGGCCTGCAGTTCCCAGGTGGTGCGGAACAGGCCGTCCACCGAACCGGGTTCGTCCGGCGGCAGGGGGCGTCGCGCGATGCGGGCACGGAAACCGCCGACGCCCGGCATGCCCTCGAGCAGCCGTTCAGTGTCGAGCGCGGACTTGAGCGCGAAGTAGGTCTCGTCGTCGAGCTCCCAGACGCGCTGGATCTCCTCCCGGCGCAATTCGCCCCGGGAGAGGATCACGTTGACCACGTCCTGACGGAGGCTGAGTTCGCCTGGGCGGGTGGTGGCGGGCTGTTCGGGCATCGGCGGGCGGGCTGGAGGTTCGTGTCCGGGCCTCCAAGCCTACAGGGCCGGCGCCGATCGGGGAACGCGCCGCGCGGCCGCATCCCATGCCGCCGGTCACCGCGGGGCCCGGCTCCGTACAATCGCGCATCGCGTCATTCGAACCCGGAGACCTTCATGACCGTCCGCGTCCACGACTTCCCCGCCACCAGCCTCGACGGCAAGCCGATGCCACTGTCGGCCTGGGCAGGCCAGCCGCTGCTGATCGTCAACGTGGCGAGCCAGTGCGGCTACACCCCTCAGTACGCGGGG
The DNA here is from genome assembly GCA_020248405.1 of Rhodocyclaceae bacterium. Lineage (GTDB taxonomy): Bacteria > Pseudomonadota > Gammaproteobacteria > Burkholderiales. The sequence continues at coordinate 7,968 of JADCHQ010000035.1, forward strand.
CTGGAGCAGCTCTGGAAGGACTACGGGCCGCGCGGACTGGTGGTGATCGGTTTCCCGTGCAACCAGTTCGGTGGTCAGGAACCCGGCGGCGCGGAGCAGATCGCCGCCTTCTGCCAGCGCAATTACGGGGTGAGCTTTCCACTGTCCGCGAAGGTCGAGGTGAACGGCCCGGGCGCCGCCCCGCTCTTCGTGCACCTCAAGGCGGCCGCGCCGGCGGCCGACGGCAGGGCCGACATTCCGTGGAATTTCGCCAAGTTCCTGGTGAGCGCCGATGGTGCGCAGGTGCAGCGTTTCGCGCCCGGCGCCACGCCGGACAGCCTGCGCCCGCGTATCGAGGCGCTGCTGCCGGCTTGAGCGCCGCGCAGCGCTCGTGAACCCGCCCGGCGATCCGATGCAGGCCCCCTTCACCGTTCGCGAAGCCGTCCACGCGTTCCTGCGCGACACCGGCATGACCACGGTGTTCGGCAACCCCGGGTCCACCGAGATGAAGTTCTTCCGCCACTGGCCGCGGGAGTTCCGCTATGTGCTGGCGCTGCAGGAGTCGGTGGTGGTGGCCATGGCCGATGGCTATGCCCAGGCCACAGGCCGGCCTGCCTTCGTGAACCTGCACTCCGCCGCCGGGGTGGGGCACGCGGCCGGCAGCATTTTCACCGCCTGGCGCAACCAGGTGCCGCTGGTGATCACGGCGGGGCAGCAGACGCGGGCGCTGTTCGGTGCCGAGCCCTACCTGTTTGCCACTGAAGCGGCGAGTTTTCCGCGGCCCTATGTGAAGTCGAGCGAGGAACCCGCCAGCGCGGCGGATGTGCCGGCGGCCATCGCCCGGGCCTGGCAGCTTGCGCGGCAGCGGCCCTGCGGCCCGGTGTTCGTGTCTATTCCCGAGGATGACTGGGACCGCGAGGCCGACCCCGTGCCGCCCCGCCACGTGACGGCGGGCGTGGCGCCCGACCCGGCGGCGCTGGCGGAACTGGCCGCGGCCCTGGCCGCTGCCCGCGCGCCGGTGCTGGTGCTGGGCGCGGCGGTGGACCAGGACGGCGGCTGGGACGCGGCGGTGGCCCTGGCCGAGCAACTGGAGGCGCCGGTGTGGTCAAGTCCCATGTCGGGTCGTGCCAGCTTCCCGGAGGATCACCGGCTGTTCGCCGGTCACCTGCCGCCGGTACGCGCTAAGCTGGCTGCGCGGCTGGCCGGGCACGATCTGGTGCTGGTGATCGGCGCGCCTGTGTTCACCTACCACGTGCACACCGAGGGTGCGGTGCTGCCGCCGGGCGCATCGCTGTGGCTGTTGACCGACGACGAGCACGCCGCCGCCCGCGCCCTGGCGGGCCGGGCGCTGCGCTGTTCGGCGCGCGCCGGCATCGAGGCGCTGCGGGCGTCGCTGCCGGTGTTGCAGCGCCCGCCCGGGCGGGGCCGCGTGCCGGCCCCGGCGCCGCTGGTGGAAGAGCGTCCCAACGGCGCGGTACTCATGGCGGCGTTGCGGCGCACCCTGCCGCCCGGGGCGTTGGTCGTGGAAGAGGCGCCTACGCACCGCGGTGTGTTGCGCGAGCACTTTCCCATCACGCGCAGCGGCGGATTTTTCGCCGCCGCCAGCGGTGGCCTGGGCTGGGCGCTGCCGGCCGCCGTGGGCGTGGCGCTGGGCAGCCCGGGCGCGCCGGTGCTGTGCCTGTGCGGCGACGGATCGAGCCTCTATTCCATTCAGGCGCTGTGGAGTGCGGCGCAGCTGCGCCTGCCCATCGTGTTCGTGATTTTCGACAACGGCGGCTACGGGGCGCTGAAATCCTTCGGTGCCATGCTGGGCATTCCCAGCGCGCCGGGCAACGACATCGGCGGCGTGGACTTCGTGCGGCTGGCCCAGAGCTTTGGCTGCGAGGCGGTGCGGGTGGATCGCAGCGTGGAGCTGGAACCCGTGCTGCGCGCGGCATGGATGCGCCGGGAAGGTCCGAAGCTGGTGCAGGTGGTGCTGGACGAGGGCGTCGAGAAGCTCTACTGACGATGGACCCGTCCAGCACCCTTGGGAAAGCCCCCTCGTGGCGAGGGGGCGGGGCTCACTGCCGCGAGCTGGACATCACCGCTTCCATGACGCGGTCGAGGTTGAAGCTGCCGGGCTTCTGCCGCGGCGGGAACTCGCGGAAGCTCTGCAGCCAGCGGGCCACGTAGGCGCCGGCCGGCGCGATGGCGAACATGCGGTCCAGGTACCAGCGCTGGTAGCCCATGGCGTTTTCCTGTTCGGCGCGCTCGAAGGGGTCGGCGCGCAGGTCGGTGAGCTTGGGCGCGCGCAGCGGCGTGAAGGGCCGCTGCCAGACCTTCAGGCCCTCGTGCTCCTGTCGCAGGAAGGTGACCTTCCACTGGTCGTAGTGCAGGGCCGCCACCTGGCCGTCGTCGGTCCAGTAGATGAATTCGCGGCGCGGCCACGGCGCCTCGCCCCGCAACGCCGGCCCGAGATCGTAGCCGTCCAGGTGAACCTTGTAGTTGCGCTGGCCGATGCGCTTGCTGGACTTGAGCTGCTCCGCGATGCCGGTGGCGCCCGCCGCGGTGGCCAGGGTGACCAGCATGTCCTCGTGGGCGCCCACGTCGTTGATCACCGTGCCGGGGCGGATCACGCCCGGCCAGCGGATCATGGCGGGCACGCGATAGCCGCCCTCCCACTGGGTGTTCTTCTCGCCGCGGAACATGGTGGTGCCGCCGTCGGGCCAGGTGAAGGTCTCGGCGCCGTTGTCGGTGGAATACATGAAGATGGTGTTTTCCGCCAGGCCGAGGGCCTCGAGCTTGTCGAGGATGCGGCCCACGTGGGCGTCGTGCTCCACCATGCCGTCGGCGTAGATGCCGCGGCCGGTGCGGCCGGCCGACTCGGGCTTCAGGTGGGTGAAGATGTGCATCCGGGTGGAGTTCCACCAGATGAAGAACGGCTTGCTGGCACGCTGCGCCTCCTCCATGAACGCGAGGGTGCGGTCGGTGACCTCGTCGTCCACGGTCTCCATGCGCTTGCGGGTGAGGGGGCCGGCGTCGGTGATGCGGCCGTCGGCGAAGCTGTGGATCACGCCGCGCGGGCCGAAGCGCTTGCGGAAGGCGGGGTCCTTGGGATAGTCGGGGTTCTCGGGCTCTTCCTCGGCGTTGAGGTGGTAGAGGTTGCCGAAGAACTCGTCGAAGCAGTGGGCGGTGGGCAGCATGTCGTCACGGTCGCCCAGGTGGTTCTTGCCGAACTGGCCGGTGACGTAGCCCTGCGCCTTGAGGATGGTGGCGACGGTGGGATCTTCCTTCTTCATCCCCTCGGGGGCGCCTGGCAGGCCCACCTTGGTGAGGCCGCTGCGGATGGGCGACTGGCCGGTGATGAAGGCGGCCCGGCCGGCCGTGCAACTCTGCTGACCGTACCAGTCGGTGAACAGCGCGCCTTCCTTGGCCACGCGATCGATGTTGGGGGTGCGGTAGCCCATCATGCCCATGTTGTAGGCGCTGAAGTTGAACTGGCCGATGTCATCGCCCCAGATCACGAGGATGTTGGGCCGCTTGGCAGTCTGTGCGCGGGCGAGGGCGCCGAAGCACAGGAATGCAGCCCCGATCAGCGCCAGGCATGCGCGCTGCAGGGCCTGGTATTTGTTCATGAACGATATCCCCCTTCTTCTGATGTAACGTCGAGTTGACGCTGGAGCCGGTGTAGTCCCAACCCCGGGGGACGAGGTGGATCAGCCGGGGCGGGCGGCGCCGGGCGGCGCTTCCACCGGCTCGCCGGCGATCAGCCGCAGAACGGCTGACCCGTACCGCTCGAGCTTGCGCGCGCCCATGCCCGCCACGGCAGCCAGCTCGGCGGGCGCGCCAGGCCGGCAGCGCGCCAGTTCGGCCAGGGTGCTGTCGTGGAAGATCACGTAGGGCGGCACGCCCTGGGCGCGCGCCTCGGCGAGGCGCCACGCCCGGAGCCGTTCGAAGAGGCCCTGGGCCTGGGCGTCGAGCGGTGCGCTGCCGGCGGGCAGGCGCTGGGCCCGAGCGGCGCGGGGGCGGGCCACGTGACGGCGCATCTGCACCGCCTGCTCGCCCCGGAGCACGGCGCGGCTGGCCTGCGTGAGGGTGAGTGCGCCGTGGGCGGCGTGGTCCACCGCCGCCAGCCCCAGGGCCACGAGCTGGCGGAACACGATGCGCCAGGCGGCCTCGTCCAGGTCGGCGCCCACACCGAACACCGACAGGCTCTGGTGGCCCCAGCGGCGGATGCGTTCGCCGTCGTGGCCGCGCAGCACGTCGATGAGGTGCACGGCGCCAAAGCGCTGGCCGGTGCGGTAGATGGCCGACAGGGCCTTGCGGGCGGCGTCGGTGGCGTCCCAGGTTTCGGGCGGCGCCAGGCAGTTGTCGCAGTTGCCGCAGGGCTGGGAGGCCTCGCCGAAGTAGGCCAGCAGGCGCACCCGCCGGCAGGAGGCGGTTTCGCACAGCCCGAGCAGGGCGTCGAGCTTGGCAGAGGCCACGCGCTTGAAGGCCTCGTCGGCCTCGGACTCGGTGATGAGGCGGCGCTGCTGCACCACGTCGGCCAGTCCGTAGGCCATCCAGGCGTCGGCGGGCGCGCCGTCGCGCCCCGCGCGGCCGGTTTCCTGGTAGTAGCCCTCGATGCTGCGGGGCAGGTCGAGGTGGGCCACGAAGCGCACGTCGGGCTTGTCGATGCCCATGCCGAAGGCGATGGTGGCCACCACCACCACGGCCTCCTCGCGCTGGAAACGCTCCTGCACCCCGGCGCGCGTGGCGGCGTCCATGCCGGCGTGGTAGCCAAGGGCGGTGATGCCCTGGGCCGAGAGCCAGGCCGCGGTTTCGTCCACCTTGCGGCGGGTGAGGCAGTAGACGATGCCGGCCTCGCCGGGGTGCTCGTCGCGGATGAAGCGCAGCAGCTGCGCGCGGGCGTCCGCCTTGTCGGCGATGGCGTAGCGGATGTTGGGGCGGTCGAAGCTGGACACGAACACCCGCGCGTCGTCGAGCTGCAGGCGCGCCGCGATCTCTTCCCGCGTCTGGGGGTCGGCGGTGGCCGTGAGGGCGATGCGCGGCACGGCCGGAAAGCGCTCGTGCAGCACCGACAGCTGCAGGTACTCAGGCCGGAAGTCGTGGCCCCACTGGGACACGCAGTGGGCCTCGTCGATGGCGAACAGGGAGATCCGGGCGCGCCCCAGTAGCTCGAGGCAGCGCGGCGTGACCAGGCGCTCGGGGGCCACGTAGAGCAGGTCGAGCGCGCCCGATTCCAGGGCCTGCTCCACGGCGCGCGCCTGGCGCGCATCAAGGGTGGAATTGAGGAATGCGGCGCGCACGCCCAGCTGGGAGAGCGCGCTCACCTGGTCGTGCATGAGGGCGATGAGCGGCGAGACCACCACGCCCGTGCCGGGCCGCAGCAGGGCCGGCACCTGGTAGCACAGCGACTTGCCCCCGCCCGTGGGCATGAGCACCAGCGCGTCGCCGCCCGCCGCCACGTGGCCCACGATCTCTTCCTGTGCGCCGCGGAAGCCGGGGTGCCCAAACACAAGGCGCAGCGTTTCCACGGCCGCCTCCGCAGAGGCCTGTTGCGCGGCGGGCGTTTGCGGCTTGGCGGGGGGCGGTGCGGCGGGTGAGGGCGGCTTCATAGGGCGAGTGTGCCCGAGGACGAACCCGGGCGGCGAGCTCCGGCATGCTCCGGGGGTGAGGAAAAAGGACTGGACAGGCGGGGTTTTTTAGATATAGTTCGGGGTGTTGGTCTGCCAGCCGCCTCATCCGGTTTGCGGCATACAGATCCCGGTCGAGGCCTTTCTGGCCCGCCGTCTCTCCAATCCTGCTGGTGCATCTGCCTGAACCGGTCCACGGTTTTCCGTGGCAGGCCGATCGCAGGAGAAACGCTTGTCACAGTCGTTCGAAGGTCTCGGGCTGCGCGCGGAGCTTTGCCGCGCGGTCTCCGAAGAGGGTTACACCAGTCCCACGCCCATCCAGGCGGAAGCCATTCCGCCCATCCTCGAAGGGCGCGATGTGCGCGCCGCGGCCCAGACGGGCACCGGCAAGACGGCGGGGTTTGCCTTGCCGCTGTTGCAGCGTTTGGCGGCCGCCGGTGAATGCGCCGGTCCCAGGCCCCTGCGTGCGCTGGTGCTCACGCCCACCCGCGAGCTGGCGCTCCAGGTGCAGGAGAGCATCACCGTCTACGGCCGCCACCTGCCGCTCGCGTCCACGCTGGTGTTTGGCGGTGTGGCCATGGGGCCCCAGGTGGATGCGCTGGCAAGGGGCGCGGACATCCTCGTGGCCACGCCCGGCCGGCTCCTGGATCATGTGGCCGAGAAGACCTTGGACCTGGGATCCGTGGAAATTCTGGTGCTGGACGAGGCCGACCGGATGCTGGACATGGGCTTCATCCATGACATTCGCAAGGTGCTGGCGCTGCTGCCGGCGCGTCGCCAGAACCTGTTGTTCTCGGCCACCTTCCCGCCCGAGATCGTGGAGCTGGCCGGTGCGCTGCTGCACGAGCCGGTGGCCGTGCAGGTGGCCCGTCCCAACGCGGACGCCGAGCTGGTGGCCCAGAAGGTGCACCCCGTGGATCCGGCGCGCAAGCGCGAACTGCTCTGCCAGCTGGTTCGCGAGGGCGACTGGCAACAGGTTCTGGTGTTTACCCGCACCAAACACGGCGCCAATCGCTTGGCCATGCAACTGTCAAAACAGGGCATCACCGCCGATGCCATCCACGGTAACCGCAGCCAGCCGCAGCGCCTGCGCGCCCTCAAGAATTTCAAGGACGGTGTGATCCGCGTGCTGGTTGCCACAGATATCGCCGCCCGAGGCATCGACATCGAGGAGTTGCCCCACGTGGTCAACTACGACCTGCCGCGGGTACCCGAAGATTACGTGCACCGAATCGGCCGCACCGGGCGGGCCGGCAGCGCCGGCGAGGCCGTTTCGTTGGTCACGCCCGAGGACGAACCGCTCCTGGCGGACATCGAGAAGTTGCTGCAGAAAAACATCGAGCGCGTCGCGATGGCGGGCTTCGAACCCGGCAGTGGCACTCCGGAGGGGGCTGCGGCCCCGGTGCCGCGCCGGCCCGAGTCGCCGCGGCGCGAGCGCGAACAGCGGCCGCCGCGCTTCCAGGGCGAGGGTTCTCCAGCTCAGTCGCGCGAGGAGCGCCAGCCCGCGGAGGCACGGTCCGAACGGCCGCCGCGCCCCCAGGGCGAAGGCCAGCCGGCTTCGGCACGAGAGGAGCGCCAGCCCCTCGATCCCCGCGCCGAGCGTCCTCCGCGCCAGCAGCGCCGCGGTCTTCCCTCGCTGCTTCGCGGGCCCGTGGATGAGCGTGTGCTTCAGTCGCGCGGCAACGTGGCGCTCCCTGGCGAAGATCGCTGGAGCGATGTCACAGCGCTGGACGAAGAGGATGACGACGACCATCGCCAACCGCTGTCCAACGAGTCGTCGCTGTTCCCCTCTTCGGGCCGGGTGTTCGGCGAGCCGCGGGTGCGCAGCGGCGGTCGCCAGGGCGGCGGCGGAGGCGGCGGCAACGTCAATGGCAATCGCGCGCCGCGGCCCGAGGGTCAGAAAAAACGTGGCGGCGGCAAGCCCGGCGGCGGCGGGCAGCGGCGCCGTGGCAAGGGAGCCGGGCAGTCGCAGCCCGCGCCCGGCCACCCGCGGCGAGCGGACTGAAGGGGCAGCAGCGCGGCCGCAACGCCGCGCCCGGGGCGGGCACATGCATTGCCCCGGCTGTTGCTTCCTGCGCCCGGGCCGCCGATCACCCGCAGCGCTGCGCGGACGTCAACGCAACGCCGTTTTCGGCGCTGCGGCCGAGGCGGCTCTGGCGTTTGGTTGTGGTGGCTTGCGGCGCAGCGCGCGGAACTCGTCCAGCTCCCAGGGCCGGATGGCCAATAGCAGCGTGGTGCTGCGCCGCTCGCCCAGGGGCATGTGCTTGGATTCCTCGTGCAGTTCGGTGAACTCGTTGGCCACGCGCTTGAGCCGCTGCACCAGCTGCGCCTGGGTGGCTGGCGTCAGCGTCGCGTTGGACAGCAGCATGATTTCGTTGTCTCCGTCGAAATGGGCGCGAAAGAACTCGTTCTGGGCGCGTGCCTTGAAGTACTGCTGTATCGGACCGTTGGGGTGCCACGAGAAGGTGCGGCTCACCTTGAGGCGGATGCGGTTCTCTGGTAGCAGTTCGAGGAAATCGATCTTCTCCAGCTTCAGCAGCAGCTTGATCACCTCGGCCTTGGTCAGGTCGTAGACGGCGACCATGTCGTCCGCCGACAGGTGATTGAGCGCGCACACGGCCACCAGCAACAGGCGCACGTCGGCCATGATCACCCGCTCCTGGGACAGTTCCAGCTGGGAGACCATGTCCTTGCCGCGATCGGTTTCGCGCACCAGTTCCACCATCCGGATTCCTGCCACCTGGCAGATTTGCTCGAAGCGCTCCAGGGTGAGGCCGCCCCGTGACAGCAGCCGTTTCACGCTCGCTTCGCTGAGGTCGAGGCGGCGCGCCACTTCGGCGTAGGTGATGCGTTTCGCCCGCAACGCGCGCTTGAGCGCGTCCATGAGCGCAGTGGTTTCGATCATGGCTTCCCCTTGAACTCTCGTGGACGCAACCGTGCGTCACCTCGTGCCCGGTCGCATGTTGCGATACCAGCCGGGGAGGTGGCAACTACCCGGCCGTTGCGGCGGCGGCCCAGACCGCCAGCAGCGCAGCATACGGGTGTGCGCACGTCGCGCCCATCCGCGAACCACAAGGGAGGACATCATGGAATGCACCAAGCTCGAAATCGCGTTTCGCCAGGCCCTGGAGCGCCGCAACGAGCGCGCCGGGTTGCGCCAGGAGAGGGGCTGGCCGGGGTCGCGGGATCCAGCACTGCGAAGCCAGCCGCCTATGACCGTGGTCATCGATTACGACGGGGTGGCCGGCACGGGCATGGCCTGCTGAGGGCCGCGGTTGCAGGTTCGACGGGCTCGCGTTTGCCGCGGGCCCGTTTCTTTCATCGCAGATTCAGGCACCCGCGGCTGCCAGCCTGGCGCGGATGTCTTCCACCCGCCGCCGATTGACCCCCATGTCGCCCTGGCCAAGCCGCGAGGCGGAGCGCACGTGGATGATCCCGCCCTCGGGCGCGAACCAGAATTCCACGTCGTCCACATAGCCCATGAGGGCGCTGGCGTACTCCACGTAGAGATAGTCCGCCGTCTGTTCCACGATGCGCGTGCGTGGCGTGGAGCTCACGATGGCCAGCAATGCCGCGAAGGCCGATTCGCGCGTTCCGCGATACGGTAGCGGCGCGATGGCGTGGTAGCCGCCTTGCGCCTGGCTGCTCACGCAGTTGGGGGTGGATGGGGGTGGCTTGAGCTTGCCGTTGCGCACCCCGAGGTCAGAGGGGCGCGTGCCGCTGAACAGTCCCATGGAGTTGCTGTCCGTTCGTGATTGATCCGCCCGCTGAGGGGCGGTGGCTGGCGTTATGATGCCGCTGTTTGCCGCGTTGCGCGTGGCGCATTCCCGCCCCTCCCCCCGCCGTCTGGTTTTGAACTGTGCCTTCAGTCACCCAGGTCTTGCTCGCTTTGAATGTGGCCGTTTTCGCGTTGCAGGGCCTGTGGCCGGGTTCGATCGAGGTGTTCGCCCTGTGGCCGCCCGCCTTGCCCGGGACGCTGGAGCACCCTGATTTCAGGCTGTGGCAACTGGTGAGCTACGGTTTCCTCCACGGCAGCGTGCTGCACCTGGGCTTCAACATGCTTGCCCTGTGGATGTTCGGCCGCGATGTGGAAGGGGCACTGGGGCAGCGCCGCTTCCTGCAGTACTACCTCACCTGCGTGGTGACCGCCGCCGTGGCGCAGTTGCTCACCATGAATTTCATGCAGACGCCGCCCTATCCCACGGTGGGCGCCTCGGGCGGGGTGTTCGGATTGCTGCTCGCCTTCGGGCTGCTGTTTCCGCGCCGCGTGGTGATGCTGCTCATCCCGCCCATCCCGCTGCCGGCGCGCGTGTTCGTGGTGGTGTACGGCCTGATCGAACTGGTGCTGGGCGTCACCGAAACCCAGTCGGGCGTGGCGCACTTCGCCCACCTGGGCGGCTTGGCAGGCGGGTTCCTGCTGTTGCAGTACTGGCGGGCCCGCTGGCCGTTTTCGCGATGACCGCCGCGCCATGAGCCTCGGCGTCAGCCCCGTCTGCCTGGTGGTGGGCGCCGGCGAGAACCTCGGCGCCGCCATTGCCCGGCGGTTCGCCCGCGAGGGTTTTCACGTGGCTGCCACGCGCCGTCGCGGCGATCTGGGGACCCTTGCCGGGCAGATTCGTGCCGCTGGCGGGGCCTGCACGCCGATCCATTCCGACGCCCGCGACGAGGCGGCGGTACAGGCACTGTTCGAGCAGGTGGAATCCGGCATCGGCCCGGTGCGGGTGCTGGTGTTCAACGTGGGTGGCAATGTGCGTTTTCCCATTGCCCGCACCACCGCCCAGGTGTATCGCAAGGTCTGGGAGATGTGCGCCTTTGGCGGTTTTCTCGCCGGGCGCGAGGCGGCGATCCGCATGCTGCCCCGGGGCGAGGGCACCATCCTGTTCACTGGCGCCACCGCCAGCCTGCGGGGGGCGAGCGGTTTCGCGGCTTTCGCGGGCGGCAAGCACGCGCTGCGCGCGCTGGCGCAGAGCATGGCGCGCGAGCTCGGCCCCAAGGGCATTCACGTGGCCCACGTGGTGATCGACGGCCCCATCGAGAGCGACGCCACGCGCCGGCTGTTTCCCGATGTGTTTGCGGCGCGCGGGACCGATGGCATCCTCCAGCCCGACGACATCGCGGAGATCTACTGGCAACTGCATTCCCAGCCGCGCTCGGCGTGGTCTTTCGAGACCGACGTGCGCACCTCGGTGGAACCCTGGTAAGCGCCCTTCGACGGAGACGTGCCCATGACCAAGTCGGTGACCTTCTTCTATGACTACGTGAGTTCCGCCAGCTACCTGGCGTGGACCCAGCTGCCCGCCATCTGCGAGCGCCACGGCGCCGTGCTGGAGCGCAGGCCGATTCTGCTTGGCGGGCTGTTCAAGGCCGTGGGCAACGTCTCGCCGCTACATGTGCCGGCGAAATTCGCCTGGATGATCGCCGACCAGGAGCGCTTCGCGCGGCGCTACGGCGTGCCGTTCGTGAAGAGCGAGCGCTTCCCCTTCAACACCGTGGCGGCCATGCGCGGTGCCCTGTGGGCGCACCGGCTGGGGCGGCTGCCGGCCTGGGACGAGGCCTTCTTCAAGGCTGGCTGGGGCGAGGGTCGCGACATCGGCGACCTGGAGACGGTCAAGGCCGTGGCTGCCGCGGCGGGCTTCGATGCCGAGGCCTTCGCCGCCGCCATCCAGACCGACGAGATCAAGCAGGCGCTCGTGAATGCCACCGCCGAGGCGGTGGCCGCCGGCGCCTTCGGTGCGCCCACCTTCGTGGTGGACGGGGTGCTGCACTGGGGGCAGGACCGGCTCGACTGGGTGGAGCAGGCGCTGGCGGCGGGTTGAGGCTCAGGCTGCGCCGCTGAAGGCCGGCCCGAGGGGGCGCAGGCGCGTGCCGGCGGCGAGCCGGCGCCAGGGAAAGTCCGCCGGGTCCGCCAGCATGGGTCCGGGGGCCTTGCACACCAGGATGCGCTCGGCGATGGGGGTGAAGTCGGCGCGGAAGTGCACCGAGCTCTTGTTCACCAGGATCGCCTCGCGGGTGGGCTCCACGCCGATGAAGCGGTACATCTCCTGGTCGGCGAGCTGGGGCTTTTCGCACGACACCACCACCCGCACGCCGCCGATGCGCAGGCAGGCCGAGGGGCCGATGCTCATGCGCGCCCCGCGGTAGAAGGGGCCGGTGCAGGTGAAGCGGCCCTCCGACAGGCGCTCCACCACGAAGGGCGCGCGAAATGGCGCGTCGCCGGGGATGCGCGACTTGCCCCCCAGGGCGATCTCGAGGGTGGCGCCCTCGCCGGCTGCGTGGGCGGCACGCGCTGCCTCAGGATCGGCCATGAGGCCCAGGGCGGCGCGCTCGGCGCGAGCCTCCACTAGGGCGCGCAGCATGCCCGTGGTGTCGGAGTCGCCGCCCGCGCCGGGGTTGTCCTGGGTGTCGGCGATCACCACCGGCCGCGTGGCGCCGCGGGCGATCTCCTGCGCCAGACGCACGCCCTCGGCGGGGGTGAAGATCTCCTGCGCGAACGCCGCCTCCTGCTGTGCCACCGCTTCGTGCAGCGCCGCAACGGCCTCCTCCACCGCCTCGGCTTGCTCGCCGTAGCCGAACACCACCGGCCCGCATTCGCCGAAGTCCGCCGCCGGGAAACCGGGCGTGAAGGACAGCGCCGAGATGCCCGCGCCCTCCAGCTGTTCCAGGCGGCGGTACAGCCCACCTGTGGGCTCCAGCAGCGTGCACTGCGAGCCCAGTGGAATGAGGAAGGGCAGGCGCCGCTTCGCCAGGTGCAGGCGCGGGCCGCCGTCGAGCAGGCGCTGCAGCAGCCGCGCCACGCGCGCCCCGGTGTCGGCCATGTCCACATGGGGATAGGTGCGGTAGGCCGCCAGCGCATCGGCGGCGGCCGTCATGCGGTGCGTGACGTTGGCGTGCAGGTCGAGACTGGCCACCACCGGCACCCGCGGCCCCACCAGGGCGCGCACCCGCGACAGCAACTCGCCTTCGCCGTCGTCCACATGCTCGGTGACCATGGCGCCGTGCAGGTCCACATACACCGCGTCCACCGGCAGCGCGGCGCGCAGGTCCTCGAGGATCATGCCGGCGATGCGCTCGAAGGCGTCTTCGGTGACGTGGGCGCTGGGGCTGGCGGCGGCCCAAGCGAGCGGCACCAGGGTGTGGCGGGCCTTCATGGCGTCCACGAAACCGGTGATGGGCAGGTTGATGCCCGCCGTGCCGTCGAACAGATCGGCGCCGCGCACCAGCGGAGGCCAGCCGCCGCCGCGGGCGAAGGTGTCGAAGCTGGCCTTGCTGGGTGCGAAGGTGTTGGTTTCGTGCTGGAAGCCGGCTACGGCGATCTTCATGGGTGAAACTCCGCGGCAGATTGGGTGGCGAGCAGCGCGCGAACGGCCTCGGGGCGCGGAATCGGCGCTACGGCGCCGAAGCCCGTGCAGGTGAGCGCGGCGGCCGCGTTGGCGTAGCGCAGCGCGTCGTGGAAGTCGTCTCCAGCGGCCATGCGGGCCATGAAGCTGCCGGCGAAGCAGTCGCCCGCGCCAGTGGCGTCGCGGCACTCGATGGGGTGACCCGCCACGCGCAGGGTGCGATGCCCGTCCGAGGCAAGCACGCCCTGGCCGCCCAGCTTGAGGGCCACGTGCCGCGCGCCCAGCGCCAGCGCCCAGTCCAGGTTGGCTTGGGGGTCGTGGGTGCCCGACAGGGCGCGGGCATCTTCGAGGCTGGGCAGGAAGAAATCGCTCATGCCGGCCGTGGCGGCAATCACGGCGCGGGCGCGCGCCAGCGGCCATAGCCGGGTGCGCAGGTTGCAGTCGTAGACCACTCCCGCACCGGCGGCGCGTGCCGCGTCAATGGCCGCCAGTGCCGCATCGCAGGCGCTGTCGCTGATGGCCTGGGTGATGCCCGAGGTGTGCAGCAGCGCCGTGGAGCGCACTGGCTCCAGGGGCAGGTTGGAGGGCGACAGCCGGCTCGCGGCCGAACCTGCCCGCCGGTAGCTGAAGGCGTGGCCCTGCGCACCGTGGGTGACGAAGTACACGGCGGTGGGCGCCTCGGGATCGGTGGCCACGAAGGCGTCGTCCACACCCTCGGTCCGCCACAGCGCCCGCAGCCACTGGCCGAATTCGTCGTCGCCCAGGCGCGTGACGTAGGCGGTACGCGCCCCCTGCCGGGCCGCTGCGATTACCGCGTTCATGGTGTCGCCGCCGAAGCCCTGCAGGTAGCGGCGCGCCTCGCCGGGCACCTGGTTGAACTCAACCATGGGCTCGCCCACGCAGACCACGTGGTAGCGCGGATTCATGCCTGCTGGCGGCCCAGGAAGCGCGCCGCGTGGGCGATCACCCGCGCCAGGTCACCGGCCTCCAGCGCCGCGATGTCTAGGATGTGGTTACCTACCCCCACCACGGCAGCGCCGGCGCGGCGCCAGTCCTCCAGGCTGTCGAGGTTCACGCCGCCCGTGGGGCAGAGCGGTATGTGAGGAAACACCGCATGCAGGGCGGCGAGGTGCGCCGGCCCGCCCGTGGATGCGGGAAACACCTTGACCACGTCGGCCCCCGAGCGCCAGGCAGCCAGCACCTCGCCGGGAGTGAAGGCACCCGCCAGGCAGGCGGCCCCCGCGGCGTGGGCAAGCTCGCCCATGCCGGGCACCACGCAGGGCGAAACCAGAAACTGGGCCCCGGCATCCAGGCAGGCGCGGGCGCTGTCGAGATCGAGCACGGTGCCTGCACCCACCAGCAGGCCGGGCGCGGCGGTGGTGCGCTGCGCGCGGATGAGCGCCAGCGCGTCAGGCGTGGTGAGGGTGATTTCCACCGAACCGAAGCCGGCCTCGGCGAGGGCTGCGATGCCGCGCTCGGCCAGGGCGCGCGACTTCAGGCGCAGCACGGGAATGATGCGCTGCTCGACGAGGAACGAAGCAATGGTGTGCATGGGCGCCGATTGTCGCGGCGCCGGCGCCATACGGCAATGGCGCGCGCCGCGGCGCACCACGATGCTAGACTCGTTGCACTGCAACACCCGTTTGGAAAGGCACCGCCAATGCTCAAAGGAAAGTCCGCCCTCGTCACCGGTTCCACCAGCGGCATCGGCCTGGGCATCGCCCGGGCGCTCGCGGCCCAGGGCGTGAATGTCATGCTCAACGGTTTCGGCAACTCCAGCGAGATCAAGGCCGTGCGCAAGCAGCTCGAATCGGACTACGGCGTGCGCACGCTCTACTCGGGCGCGGACATGAGCCGCCCCAAGGAAATCGCCACCATGTGCGCCGAGGCCGAGGCGCAGTTCGGCGCCGTGGACATCCTGGTGAACAATGCCGGCATCCAGCACGTGTCGCCCGTGGAGCGGTTTCCCGTGGACAAGTGGGACCAGATCATCGCCATCAACCTGTCCTCGGCCTTCCACACCATTCGCGAACTGCTGCCCGGCATGCGCGCCCGCGGCTGGGGGCGCATCGTCAACATCGCCTCGGCCCACGGGCTGGCAGCCTCGCCCTTCAAGTCGGCCTACATCGCCGCCAAGCACGGGGTGGTGGGGCTCACCAAGACGGTGGCCCTGGAGACCGCCCGCACGGCCATCACCTGCAACGCCATCTGCCCGGGCTACGTGCTCACGCCCCTGGTGGAAAAGCAGATTGGCGACCAGGCTGCCGTGCACGCCCTGCCGCGCGAAGAGGTGATCGAGAAGGTGATGCTGGAGAAGCAGCCGTCGAAGCGTTTCGTGCAGGTGGACGAGGTGGCCACGCTCACCCTGTTCCTGTGCACCGATGGCGCCGCCAGCATCACCGGGGCGGCGCTGCCCATCGACGGGGGTTGGACGGCGGCCTAGGGCACGCCGTCCCGGAGCAGTTCTCCGGGACCCCTCGCGCCGGACGGTGGATCCCGGCGCGAAGGGCGAGCCGCGTTACATCTTTTTCCAGTCTTCTGCCTGCTCGAAGGCGTAGGCCGCGCGATAGATCGTGGACTCGTCGTAGTGCTTGCCCACCAGCATGGTGCCGATGGGGAGACCGTCCACCAGCCCGCACGGCACCGTCATGGCAGGGTGGTGCGTGATGTCGAAGGGGCAAGTGTTGCCGATCATCTCCAGGGCACGCTGGAAATACAGTTCGCGCGGCGCGTCGGCGGGCGGCAGGGGCGTGGGCTTCATGGGCATGGTGGGCAGGAGCAGCAGGTCGTGCTCCGCGAGCACCGCGTCGTAGGCCTGCGCAATGCGGCGGGCTACGTTCACCGCCTTGCCGTAGTAGCGGCTGCCGTAGTGCTTCTTGATGTAGATGCCCAGCATGGTGAGCGCCTTGGTGGTTTCCGACAGTTCGTTGGCGCGCAACTGCCAGCCGTGCAGCTTGTCGATGAGGCTGCTCACATACAGGTCGGGGCGCGACAGCCCGTAGCCATCACCCAGCATCATGGTCTGGGCGATGCCCTCCACGCCGATGGGGGTCCACACTGCAGGGGCCACCAGGTGCTCCGGGATGGAGACTTCCGTCACCTCAGCGCCGAGTCTCTTGAACAACTCCACCGACTTGCGCACCTTGGCGTCGGAGGCTGCCTCGGACTCGGGGCGGCCAAAGCCTTCCTTCACCACGGCGATCTTCATTCCCTTGACGCCGCCCTCGAGCATCTTGGAGTACTTCACCTTCTTGGGCGTGCCGTACTGGCGCGGGTCGTAGCCGTCGAGGCCGGCAATTACTTCGAGCATGAGGGCGTTGTCGGCCACCGTCGCGGTCATGGGCCCGGTGTGGTCCACGAAGATCTCGATGGGCATGATGCCGGTGTAGGGCACCAGCCCGTGGGTGGGCTTCATGCCGTAGATGCCGCACCAGGAGGCGGGCATGCGGATGGAGCCGCCTTGGTCGCCGCCGATGGCCATGTGGGCCTCGCCCAGCGCCACCACCACGCCGCTGCCGGAAGACGATCCGCCGGCGGAGAAGCCCATCTTGAGGGGGTTGTGCACCGCTCCCTTGGCGCCCGTATGGCTGCCCCCGGAGATGCAGTAGGACTCGCAGTGGGTCTTGCCGACGATCTCGGCGCCCGCGTCGAGCAGGCGGGTGACCACGGTGGCGTCCACCTCGGGGACGTAGCCTTCCATGATGGAGCAGCCGTTCATCATGGGCACGCCCGCCACCATGACGTTGTCCTTGATGGCCACTTTCTTGCCCTTGAGTGGCCCGCTGGAGGCGCCCTTGATGGAGGTCTTCACGTACCAGGCGTTATGGCGGTTTTCGTCTGCGGAGGGGAACCGGCCCGGGGTACGGGGATATTTCACCTCCGGGAGGTTGTCGGGCAGGCCGTCCACCACGTTGTAGGCGTCCACGTTGCCCTTGATGAGCCCGAGGAAGGACTGGACGTCCGCGTCGGTGAGCGACAGGCCGGCTTCGCTGGCGGCCTCGCGCAATTGCGCCGGGGTGGGTTGGATCACTGCCATGGGAGTCTCCTCGTGTCTTGGGGGTGCGTTCGCCCGCCCGGGGCGGGCATCAGGGAGCGAGCAGGCGGACCAGCTCCGGGTCGTCCCGGACCTGCTCCGTCGGCCCTTCGAGCGCCACGTGGCCGCGGTCCATGACGTAGCAGTGCTTCGCCACGGACAGGGCCATCTTCACGTGCTGTTCCACCAGCACGATGGCGATGGTTTCCGAGAGCTTCACCAGCCGCTCGGTGATTTCGTCCACCACGCCGTGCCAGACGCCCTCGGTGGGTTCGTCCAGCATCAGCAGGTGGGGCTTGCACAGCAGCGCGCGGCTGATGGCGAGCATCTTGCGCTCGCCGCCGGAGAGGGTGCCGGCGCGCTGGGACATGCGCTGCCCCAGGCGCGGAAACAGCGCCACCATCTCGTCCGTGCGGTCGTGGCCCGAGCGGTCGCCCATGGCGCCGAGCAGCAGGTTTTCGCGGACCGTGAGGCCGGCGAACACGGCCTGTTCCTGAGGCACGTGCCCCAGGCCCAGGCGCACCCGGCGCTCCGTGGGCATCTGCGTGGCGTCGCGGCCGTCGAAGGACACCTTGCCGCGTACCGGACGCAGGTCGCCCGCAAGGGTCTTGAGCAGAGTGGTCTTGCCAGCGCCATTGCGCCCCAGGATCGCCACGCCGCCCCGCGAGGGAATCCTCAGGCTGACGTCGAACAGCGCCTGGCTGGTGCCGTAGAAGGTGCACAGGCCCTCGGCCTGGAGCAGAGCGTCGCTTGCCATGTGTCAGCCCAGGTAAGCCTCGCGAACGCGCTCGTCGTCCTGTACCTGCTGGGTGGGGCCGCTGGCCACCACCTGGCCCTGGTCGAGCACCGTGAGCGTGTCGCAGATGTCCTTGATGAAATCGAGGTCGTGTTCGACGATGAGCAGCGCGCAGCTCTGGCGGATAGGCGCCAGCAGCTCGCCCGTGGCGCGCCGCTCCTGCGGGCTCATTCCGGCGGTGGGCTCGTCGAGCAGCAGCAACTTGGGGGCACGGGCCAGCGCCATGGCGATCTCCAGCCACTGCTGCTCGCCGTGGCTAAGTTCGCCGGCGAGGTCGTCGGCCCGTCCCGCCAGCCGGAAGCGCTCGAGGGAGCGCATCACGTCCGGATGGGCAGCCCGCCGCGTGGCCGATCGGGCCAGCGACCAGACAGCCTGTCCCGCCTGCAGGGCGAGCAGAACGTTGTCGTACACCGACAGTTCCGGCAGCACCGCAGTGATCTGGAACTTGAGGCTCATGCCGTGGCGCGCCCGCTCGTGGGGCGGCGCCGTGGTGATGTTGCGCCCCGCGAAGGTGATGCTTCCCGAAGAAGCGAAATGGGCGCCGGCGATGGCCTTGAGAAGGGTGCTTTTGCCCGAGCCGTTCGGCCCGATCAGCCCGTGAAAGCTGCCTTGTTGCACCTGGAGGTTGACCCCGTCGAGGGCGCGCAATGCGCCGAAGGTCTTGCCGACTCCCGAAACGTCCAGCAAAGCCACGATTCAACCCCCTGTGGGATTGCCGCCGCGCGGGCGCCACCGGTAGGAACCGATGCGCTCGCGCGCGCTCACCACGAGCCCGAGCAGCCCGCTGGGCTGGAATGCCACCACCAGGAGCAGCACGAGACCGAGAATCACCGGCCAGAAGCGCTTCACCAGGTCGATGTCTGCAAGCACGTAGCTCAGTGCCTCGATGGCGGTGGTGCCGATGACGGGCCCGATGAGCGTACCAGCGCCGCCGAACAGACAGTAGATCACCGCCATGGTGGAAAGCCCGGGGCCCATGTTGCCGGGGCCGATGAAGCCCTGATGGTAGGAGTAGAGTGCGCCGGCCAGGCCCGCGATCATGCCCGCCAGGGAGAACACGATGGCCTTGTAGAGCTGTACGCGGTAGCCGAAGAAGGCGAGCCGCTCCTCGTTCTGGCGGATCCCCGCCAGAACGAGGCCGAACTGGGAGCGCGTGAGGAAGCGGCAGCCGATGTACACGGCTGCGAGGCAGCCGAACGCCAGAAAAAAGAAGGCTGTGCCTTCCACGAATTCGTATTCGCCCGCCTGCAGCAGCTTGATGGACGATAGCCCGTTGCCGGCGCCCACGTATTGCCATCCGGACACCAACCGCTCCGCTGCGTACGAGCCCGTGAGGGTACCCAGGGCAATGAAGATGGGCGTCGGCGTCTTGCGCCCGAGCAGCAGGAAGGCCGCGAAAAGGCTGGACAGCAGCAGACCCACCGCCATGGCCAGGGGGAGCGTTCCCCAGATGTGGCTGAATTCCAGGTCGCGGCCCACCAGTGCGATCACATACGCGGGAACGCCGAAGAACAGCGCCTGGCCGAAGGTCATGATCCCCGAATAGCCCCAGCACAGCTCGAAACTGATGGCGAGGATCGACAGGATGAGGATATTGGTGGCGAGGGTCACCAGTTCCGGGCGGCCGGACAGGACAAAGGGTGCCGCGACCATGGCCACGAGCACCACGATTTCCACGACGGGCAGCAGGCGGCGGGGCCTGCCCGGCCCCGCCACGCCCGCCATGACGACGCCGGACATCAGCAGACCCCCGGCGTCGTCGATGAAACGGTCGGACCCATCAGCACTCCTTCGGGTCGACCATGCTGGACTTCTTGATCACGTCGTAACGGGTCTTGCCCCCCGCCACCTTGCATACGGCGATGTACATGTTCATCTTGCAGTGCATCTTGCCAGCCACCATCTCCGCACCGCCGCCGGGGCCTTCAGCCAGCTTGGCCGTGTCGAGGGCCGCCGATACGGTCTCGCGCTTGAGGTCGCCGTTGGTTGCCTTGACCGCGGCTTCGTAGAACTTGACGCCGCGGTACATGCCGGTGGAGGCACTGCCCGCGGTGAACAGGTACTTGGTGCCGGGGAACTTCGCCGAATAACCCTCCTGCAGCTTCTTGCTGAAGGGGTCCTCCACGGCCTGGAAGTAGTCGAGGCAGGACACCAGCCCCTCCATTTCGTTGGCTGGGTGGTAGTTGAGGAGGTTCTCGTCGTAGTACACGCAGCTCAGCACGCCGCCGTTTTTCTGGAAGCCGCTCTCGTAGAGCTGCTTCACGAAGGGTTGCAGGCCTGGCGGGATGATGGTGTTGAACACGCAGTCCACCTTCCCATCCTTGATCTTGCCGATGGTGGCGGAGTATTCGGCCTGGTCGAGGGGGTAGTACTCCTCGAACACCACGGTGCCGCCGTTGGCCTCGATCACCTTGCGGGCGTACTTGTTGAGCAGTTGCGGCCAGACATAGTTGGCCGAGGGCAGGGCAAAGCGCTTCTTGCCCAGCGTCTTGATGAGGTAGGGGATGAGCTCGTCGCACTGCTGGGCCGGCGTGGGGCCGGTGCAGTACAGGTGCTTGGTGCACTCCTGGCCCTCGTAGAGCTGGGGATACAGGTACAGCGTCTTGCCGCGGTTGACGATGGGGTCCTTGATGGCCTGGCGCATGGCGCTGGTGATACCGCCGAGCACCACGTCCACCTTGCGCTCCTGGATCAGCTTGCGCACGTTGCCCACGGCGATCTTGGGGTCGGATGCGGTGTCTTCCAGGTAGAGCTCGATGGGCCGGCCGAGGATGCCGCCGCCCTTGTTGATCTGGTCCACGGCGAACTGGGCCACCTGCCAGTTGGCATTGCCGGAAGGCGCGATGGCGCCGGTGATGTCGGTGGCGATGCCCATCTTGATGGGGCCCGCGGCGTGAGCGAAGGGGGCCTTGAGCATCCAGCCGCCCGTCACGCCAGCGATCCAGCCGGTGGCAGCGAGCGCACCCGCGCCCGTCACCAGGCGGCGTCGGCCAAAGTCAACCGGGGCGTTGCCGTAACCAGCCTCCCCGTTGCTGCCAAAACGGAAATTCGACATCTCACGTCCTCCCTTGGGAAATGAAGCCTTGCGGCCGGAACTTCACGATCGCCAGCGCGATCACGAACACGAGAGGGTCGGCCAGCACGGGCAGGACGACCCACGGCAGCCCGGAGGCCATGCCGCCCACGGCGGCGGCTCCCAGGACAGGTCCTTCGAACGTACCCACACCGCCCAGCATCACCGACAGGAATGCCTGCACCAGAAAGCGCGTGCCGATATCCGCAGAGAGCTGGTAGAGGGGCACGATGAGCGCGCCCGCCAGACCGGCTAGCGCCGAGCCGAAGGCGAAGGTGAGCGCATACAGGCGGGTGGTGGAGATGCCGCAGGCGCGGGCGAGTCCCGGGTTCTCCAGGGCGCCGCGCACCTGCAGGCCGAGCCGTGTCCGAGACAGCAGCGCCCAGCTTCCCGCGATCACCAGCAGCGTGATGACGATGATCACGCTGCGCCATACGGAGAAGCTGAGTCCCGCGACGGTGAACATGCCCTCCAGCGGCTCGGAGATGGACTTGTAGTGCCCGCCAAGAAGCCCTCGCACCACTTCGCGGATCACCAGGCCGATGGCGAAGGTGCCCAGCATGGCAATGATGGGCGCCGAGTAGAAACGCCGGATCACCGTTCGCTCGAGAAGCAACCCGACAAGTGCCACGACGATCGGTGCCGCCAGGATGCCCATCCAGGAAGGCAGCCCGTTTTCCTGAAACAGGAAAAGCGTGTAGGCCCCCAGCAAGACGAACTCGCCGTGGGCAAAGTTGAAAATCCCCATCATGCTGGCGATCACGCCCAGGCCCAGCACGATGAGCACCATCACCGAGGTGAAGGCTAGCAGGTCGAAGATCAGCTTGACCGCAGTGTCCACGGCTCAGTGCTCCTCGATCAGCCCTAGGAGAAATTCCCGCTGATCGCCCGTGAGCGGCTGACGAAGCACATTCCCAAACACGCTGGTGACCTCGAATGCGATCTGTTGACGCAGGAAGCAACGGCGAAGTGGACAGCACGTTCCGTACCTGAAGGACGGTCTCCCGCGGCAGGAGTGCGTTTCTTTAGAAATAGTAGGGAAGAATCCCATGTCCTGCACGCGGCAGTGCACAGGCGGGATTTTCCCCGCGCGTGACGCCACGCGCAGCGCGCTGCCCGACGGCAGTGCGCGCGCAGGAACGCATGCACCGTTTTTGTTGCCCATCGGGTGGCCGCGGCGGATCAGCGCAACAGGTACTTGCGCGACAGCGGCACGCGCGTGGCAGGTTCCGCGTGCAACGGTTTGCCGTCGGCGCGGCACTCGAAGGTGCGTGGGTCCACTTCGATACGCGGCAGCGCGGCGTTGCGGACCATGTCCGACTTGCGCAGGCTGCGCACGCTGGAAATGGGGATCCACGGCTTTCCCGTCCCCAGGCGCTCCCGAGCGCCGGATGCCATGGCGAGCTTGCTGACGAACACCGCGGAGAGCGCGTCGCGCGCCTTGCCCAGGGCGCCCCACATGGGGCGCTGCACCATGGGCTCGGCCATGAAGATCGAGCCGTTGCCGTCGCCCATGACCGACCAGGCCACGAAGCCGGCCTTGATTACCAGGAAGGGCTTGATGCCGAAACTTGCCCGAGGCCAGATCACCAGGTCGGCCATGCGGCCGGGCTGGATCGATCCCACGTGGGCGTCGATGCCAGCGCCGATGGCCGGATTGACGGTGAGTTTGGCCACGTAGCGCTTGATACGCTCGTTGTCGGCCCGGGCGGTGCGCTCCTCTGGCAGGCGGCCCACCCTGTCCTTCATCACCGAAGCGAGCTGCCAGCACTTGGCGGCGTTTTCGGCGAGGCGTCCCATGCCCTGGGTGTCGGTGGCGAATATGGAGATGGCGCCCATGTCGTGCAACAGGTCCTCGGCAGCCATGGTCTGGGGCCGCACGCGCGACTCGGCAAAGGCAACGTCCTCGGGCACGCCGAAACTCAGGAAGTGCGCCAGCATGGTCATGGGCAAGCCTTCGGCGAGACCGGCGGGCGTGAACGGGTTGGTGGGATTGGTGGAGGAGGGGATGACGTTGGCGAAGCCGTTCACCCGCAAGATGTCCGGCGCGTGGCCGCCCCCCGAACCCTCGGTGTGATACATGTGGATGGTGCGATTGCCGATGGCCGCCAGCGTGTCCTCGCAGAAGCCGAACTCGTTGAGCGTGTCGGTGTGTATGTGTACCGAGAAATCGTTGCGGTCGGCGGCGCGCAGGGAGCCGTCGATGATGGATGGCGAGGCGCCGAAGTCCTCGTGGATCTTCACCCCCAGCGCGCCCCCGGCCACCGACTCTTCCACTGCTGCTGGATCCATGCAGCCGCGCCCAAGGAAGCCGAAATTGAGCGGGAATTCGTCGGCGCCCTGGATCAGCCGCCCGATGGTGTTGGGCCCCGAGCAGCTCACGTCGAAGTGCGGCCCCGGCGTCATGCCGATCATGGTGGTGGTGCCGCCCGCCAGCGCGTGCCAGCACTGCTGGGGCGAGATGAAGTGGGCGTGGGCCTCGATGCCTCCGGCAGTGACGATGAAGCCGTCGGCGTGCACCACGGTGGTGTTGGGGCCGCAGCGCAGCCGCGGATCCACGCCGTTCATCACGCGCGGATTGCCGGCCTTGCCGATGGCCGCGATGCGCCCGTCGCGGATGCCGATGTCGGCCTTCACGATGCCGGCCACGGCGTCGATGATGGTGGCGTTCTGCACCACCATGTCCAGCGCGCCCGAGGCGTAGGTGCCGCCCGGATCGAATCCCTCGCCGTCGCGCATGGCCTTGCCGGCGCCGGTGGTGAGCTCGTCGCCATAGGCGGAGTAGTCGTGCTCGATCTCGGCCAGCAGCGACGTGTCGCCCAGGCGCACCAGGTCACCGGTGGTGGGGCCATAGAGATTTGCGTAGTCGGTGCGCGACAGGGTGGCCATGGTCAGGCCCCCCGGTAGCCGCGGGCCCGGGCGGCGGCCAGGGCGCGCTCGCGCACCGCGGGGTCGGCGACCGGCCCGTTGGTGAGGTCCGCAAAACCATGTACGTCGGCACTGCCGCCGATGGCCACCAGTGCGACCGAAGCCGCGACACCCGGTTCGAAGCGCACGCCGGTTCCGGACGGCCGGTCCAGGCGCATGCCGAAGGCGGCGGCGCGGTCGAACTGCAGCGCGCGGTTGACTTCGAAGAAGTGCGCGTGGCTGCGCACCTGGATGGCGCGATCGCCCGTGTTGAGCACGTCCAGAGTGACCCGTCGCCGGCCGGCATTGATCTCTATGGACCCCTCCCGAGGGATGATCTCGCCGGGCACCGGCTCGTCCGGCAGAGGGGCGCGGCCGGGCTTCACGGGGTCGAACACCACCACCAGCTTGGTGCCCTCCGTCATGGGGGCCTCCAGGGCGATGAAGGGGATCATGGCGGCAACGCCGGGCTCCACGTCGTCGGTGGTAAGTAGCTGACCCGCCAGGTCCACCAGTTCGGCGTGCGGCAGGTCGCGCCGCGCCGCGGTGAGCACCTCATCGGTGATCAACGCCACGGCCTCTGGATGGCTCAGGCGGATGCCCTGGGAGCGATAGCGGCGGGCAAGCTCGGCGGCAGTGAAGATGGTGAGCCGTTCAAGTTCGGTGGGAGTGAGGTTCATCATGAGGGATGCTCCATGGCCGATGGCGCGTGCAGCCCGATCATGCCAGCGAACGCGTCGCGTTGCCCGGCCGGCACCCGATTGGGGCGCCTGCGTCCCGCGATGGCCCAAGGCGGTGCGTATGGGCCATACTTGAACCGTCGTCCCCGGAGAAGGCCATGAGCAGCCACCCGCGCGAGTACAAGGGTCTTACCCTCACCGTGAGTTTCGACGGCGAGCGCTGCAGCCATGCGGGCGAGTGCGTGAGGGGGCTGCCCAAGGTGTTCGATTCGACCCGCTCGCCCTGGGTGAACCCGGACGCCGCCAGCGCCACGGCAGTGATGGGGGTGGTGGAGCGCTGCCCCAGCGGGGCGCTGCAATACCGATTCGGCAACGGTGCGAAATCCGAACGGCCGCCGCGCGGCGCTTCGGTGTCGCTGGTGCCGGGCGGACCGCTGCGGTTACGGGGCGAACTGCGGTTGCTGTTGGCCGACGGCGCCGAGGCGGTGGCCACGGGCACGAGGCTCGCCTTGTGCCGCTGCGGCCAGTCGGCGCGCAAGCCTTTTTGCGATGGCGCCCACGCCACGTCGGGTTTCGACGACCCGGGCGCCCTCGGCCTGGAGCTGTCGCCCAAGGCGTCGCCGGCGGCGCTGCCCGCCGCCCCGGCGCTGGAGGTGCGCGTGCGCCCTGACGGGCCGCTGAAGGTGGCGGGGGAGTTCCAGTTTCTCGACGGTGCCGGCCGGGTGCTGGGCGTGAGCCGGGAGGCGGCGCTGTGCCGCTGTGGTGCCTCGCGCAACAAACCGTTCTGCGACGGCCGTCATCGCGAGGCGGGTTTCAAGGCCGGGTAGTGCCGGACACACGGGCTGGCGGCGAGCGGCCCACAGCTGGAGGAGATCGCATGTATCGCATGCTCAAGTTTTTCGCGGTGGCGGCGCTGCCGCTGGTGGCGGCGGGGGTGATCGCGGCTGGGGGATTGGACGGGCTTTCGGAAGAAGAGCGTTCTGCCGGCGTGCTTACCGTGGCGCGCTTCGACGAGCACGCCTTCGATCAGGCACCGGAAGGCATGCCCTACCGGGAACTGCAGACGTTCCTGCGCGGCCGTCATCACTTCAACCAGCGCTGGGTGCAGTTCCCCTCCATCGGCGGCGACTGGGGGCTGGGACCCACCTTCATCACCAACAAGTGTGTGGCCTGCCACGAGCGCGCCGGGCGCGGCTTCCCGCCCGAGACGGCAACCGAAGACCCGCTGGCGCTGCTCATGCGCGTGTCCATACCCGGCGAGGGCCCCCACGGCGGCCCCAATCCCCACCCCCACTACGGCGACCAGATCCAGAACCAGGGCATGATGGGCCAGGATCGCGACGACACCTTCCTGGGCGATCGCGTGCCGCCCGAGGCCAAGTGGTTCGTGGACTGGGAAACCTCCACGGTGGCCTACACAGACGGCGAAACCGTGGCGCTGCGCCGGCCGCGCATCCGCTGGGGGCAGACCTGGTTCGGGCCCATCGGCGAGCAGACCATGACTTCGTTGCGCCTCGCCCAGCCCATCCAGGGTCTGGGGCTGCTGGAGGTGGTGCCCGAGGAGGCGCTGCTGGCCATCGCCGCTGCCCAGAAGCCGCTGGGCTACAACGGCCGCCTGAATCGTGTGCGCGACGACATCAACGGCACCACCGCCCCGGGCCGCTTTGGCTGGAAGGCCAACGAGCCCAGCGTGGCCCAGCAGATCGCTGCGGCCTTCGCCGGCGATCTGGGCGTCACCTCCGATCTCTATCCCCACATGAACTGCCCGCCGGTGCAGGTGGACTGCGCCGGGCAGCCGCCGGGCAACCAGCCGGAGCTGATCGAGAGCGACTGGAAGGAGCTCACCTTCTGGGAGCAACTGCTGGCCGTGCCCGCGCGCCGCAACGTGAAGGATCCGCGCTTCGTGCGCGGCGCGGCGCTGTTCCGCCAGATCGAATGCGCCGTGTGCCACGTGCCGGAGTTGCGCACCGCCGACAGGGTGGGGCACTCGAAGCTGCTGGCCGGGCAGACGGTGCGCGCCTACACCGATCTGCTGCTGCACGACATGGGCGAGGGTCTTGCAGACGGACGGCCCGACTACCTGGCCGGCCCGCGCGACTGGCGCACCCAACCGCTGTGGGGCCTGGGCCTCACGCGCGTGGTGAGCGGCCGGCCGCACATGGCGCTGTTGCACGACGGCCGCGCCCGCACCATCGCCGAGGCCATCCTGTGGCACGGCGGCGAATCCGAGCGTTCGAGGGAGAAGTTCCGCGCGCTGCCCAAAGCCCAGCGCGAGGACCTGCTGTTCTATCTGGAATCCATATGAGCGACTGAGTCCGGCCTCGAGGGATAGCGAGCCTGTCTCGATCGTTTGGGCTTTTTTCGGTGTCCCCGGGGTCTTTGGCGGCCCTGCCACTTAGCTCTGTGGTCCGACGGCGTTTCGTGGTTCTCAAAAACGGCACTCCGGCGGTTCCTCTGGAAAGCGCCTCGGCGATGCCTGAGCGACGAGCGTCACGCACACTGGAGGCTGGGCGCCGCCGCGAGGCATGGTGGGCGCAGCAGAACGCCGCGTTGCCCGAGGGCAGGTTTGGGTCCTGCGAAGCCGTCTCGATCGGGGCTCAGGCTTGATCGAGGCGTTGGGAAACCATATCCTCCCTGCAACTAGGCAGGCGGGGCGGTTTTGCGTCGCGCCCGCGACTTTGCCTCCATAGCTTGATTGTTTGTTGCCCCCGCGCCGTGCATGACTCCTGCCTACGATAAGTCTCCCAAAGCACTCGCCTTGATTGCGGGTGGTGCAAACACGGCCGGAATGCTGCGCTACCTGACGGTCACGGGCTTGGTGCTCGTCGCGCTCATGACTACCCTGGAACCAGACGTGGGCTTTGCTGCGCCAACGGCCGCGCGGCTGCTTTTCTGGACCCTGCAGATCTCCGCTGGCTTGCTGGTCCTGCAATCGCTGCTGTACTTGCTAACGCGCCGTTATGGAGCTAGCCGCGTATCGAGTTGGGTTTTGGTGCTGATCTCGGGTGTATTGGGCGCGGCCGTGCTCGCTCCGGTCTATTGGTTGATCGGCGAAGGACTGATGGAGCAGTGGTTCGGCTACCCCGCGCTGCCTGATGACGACGGTGACGATCTCACAGGTGTCGCATTCGGCACTCCCCTGGTGGAGGAATTCCTCGACATCGTCGGGCCGGTAACTACAACTTGGGTGCTGATCTGCCTGCCGCGCCTGCATTGGCTGGTACCCCCGTTGTTGCGCAGGCAGTCGCAAACGGCAGCTTTACAGCCGGCCGCTGGCTCCGCGGAGGGCTGTGCCACGCTGGGCGTTGTTACCCGCCACTCCCAATTACCTGTGTCCACGGTTCCTGTAAGCGTTTTCGCGCCATCATCGATTCCATCCGCCGAATCCCCTCGTCAGGGCGGCGGCGATTCCGCCCCGGTCGTTCCGTTCCTGGCGCCGAATTGGTTGGAGCGCCTGCCAATTGAAATCGGTACAGACGTGATCGCGGTTGCCTCCGAGTTGCAGTACCTGAGGGTGTGGACGCCACGTGGCTGCGCATTGATCCTCGGCGCCTTGGCCAATGTCGAGGAGGAAAGCGCGGGGCTGGGCTTGCGTGTGCATCGTTCCTGGTGGGTGGCCAGTAGACATGTCGAGTGTGTCCGGCGTTCAGCCACTGGGGCGATATGCTTGATGAGCAACGGCAGCCAGGTGCCGGTCAGCCGTCGCCGGCGCGCCGAAGTGCTGGCGCGCTTCGGCGACAGTGCCCAGTACCGGCTTGCCGCTGTATCAGAAGCTGTAACGCAAACCGACTTGCACCGATAGTGGGTTGTATTCCAGTGGGCCAGCGCGACCGCTGCTGTTGCCTGCTTCGTTATCCAGTTGGACAGAGCCGACCCGTAGCCATCGGGTATCAGCGGTGAGGCGCCACTTTTGCGTCAGTGCGTACTCCACGCCCGCGATCAGTTGAAACGCGAACTTGCTGCCTGACGAGTAACTACGCGCAGTCCCACTCCCGGTGGGCGTGACGTCGAAGTCGATCTCCTGTACCCAGCCGGCGCCTGCGCCCAAGTATGGCGTCCAGGCACTGCTCGATGGGAAGCGCCGCAACCCATTGACGAGCAGAATGTTTGATGCGAAATCTCCCTCGCGGGTGATGTTTGTGCCGCCCCGCTGCAGGGCATCGAGTGAGTGGCTGCGGTAGTTCCACTCGACCTCCGCCGCCCAGCCATTTCCATAGCGCCAGCCGAAGTCAGCGCCCAAGCCCGTGCCAGTCCCGAATTCCGCACGAAGATCGTTCCCAGCGCCGAACGCACCAGACTCCGACAAGCTCGACGACCCGAGTCGGCTGTACTGCCCGTACAGCGTGACGTAGAAGCCCTTGGGCTCCGCTTGCGCGAGTGCGGTGTTGGGTGACAGGCTGAGGCAAAGCAAGGGGGCCAGAAAATGAAGGAGAGTGCGCTGAAACACGATCATTGATCTCCGTGGAGTTGATCGACGGCCCGTCCATCGGGCTATCCGAACTGACACAATAAGGAGCGTTTGGATGGACGGCGAGCACCATTGCACCAGCGGTCTTTAGGGTGAACGAGCGGTAGGTCGGCTTCCGCTGCGGTCTGCCGGCTGGGCGCCGGTCCCAATGCGGCCGGGGTTCTCCAGGATTTCAGCCGTGTCCCTCCAAGTGGCAACGGATGAAGCATGGAACCTCAGGTTGCTTGAGGAGCAAGCATTTTGTCGGCGCGCAAGACGCTCGTCCGAGTCAGGTCAATCGACACCCTGAAGCACCCGCCCGACAGCAGTAAACCCTCGCATGCCCTGGATCGTGACGATCCAGCGAGTGACTCTCCACGGCCCAGGAATCATCCATTGGCGGTCATCAGACCGGCCGGTGCCGTCAAGGCGGTAAGCGCGATGAATCAGCCAGCGGGTTCTTTCGGGTAGTGCGCCAAGGTCCAGCGCTCGAATCGTTACTTGCCCGCTCAGTGGTGGTTCCAGCAAGCCTGCATCCAAACAAGGAGCACGCCAGCCTGCGATGGGAACCGCTGGTCAGCAAGGACTGCACTCGGTTTGCATGCCGGCCGACCGGACCAAGGGGGGGCAATGACGTACTCGCCCGTCTCGACCCGGCCGCCGGGCAGTGTTCGTGGATGCATCGAACGCCCGCGGGCAGCGTCAACTGGACGGCAGGGCGCCATAGGCGGCGGCGTCCAGCAACCCCGCCGCCGCCGTCGGGTCGTCAGGACGCAGCCGCACGATCCAGGTGTCCCAGGGCTGCTCGTTCACCCGCGCGGGGTTGTCTTCCAGCGCGGTGTTGAAGGCTACGACCTCACCCGCCACGGGGGCGTGTACGTCAACGGCGGCCTTCACCGATTCGAGCAGCGCCATGGCCTCACCCGGGGCCACACGGGTGTTGATCTTCGCCTCGCCGGCGAACACCACGTCGCCCAGCATTGCCTGGCCCGAATCGGTCACGCCCACCAGCAGCGTGCCGTCGGGCTGGGGCAGCGCCCATTCGTGGGTATCGGTGTAGCGGCGGTCGCTGGGCGGATTCATGGCGGTCTTTACGGGGCAGGGCAAAGGGCGCGCAGCATAGCGCAGGCACCGGCTTTCAGTCACAACGGGCGCCCGCCTGCTTCAGCAGGTGGTTGGTGGCTGCCGCTTCGACATTTTTTGCCAGCGACCATGCGACAGCCGTTCCGCGCACCCGCGCGCTGTCCAGACACCCGAGATGCTCGGTGGCTTCATCCGTTCCGGCGACGCTGCGCGCGGCCAAGGGCCACTTGCGGGCTTCGCGCACCGGGTCCAGGTGTGTGTTGGCGGCCAGCAGCGCCTCCAGGCAGGGCTGGGGTGCGCTCAGGCATGCGAGCCAGGCGCGGCGCGCCAGCGCCACGAAGCGGGCGGACGCGGGCGTGGCCACCGCACCGGTCGGCAGCACCAGCACGTTGCCCAGCAGGTCCGGCCCCCACTCGCGCCACCACAGCACGCCCAGCCCATCGCCAAAGGCGGCGGCGTATTCCAGATGGTGGTGATAGAAGCCGTTGGCCGCCACGTCCACCTGGCCGGTGGCGAGGGCCTCCACCTTGGCGTTGTTGGGCAGGTCGATCCAGTGCACCGCCTCCAGCGCCAGGCCGTGGCGCGCCGCGAAGGCGCCCCACAGGCGGCGCGGCGGATCGGTACCATAGGCGGCAATGCGCTTGCCCGCCAGGTCCGCAGGTGAGCGAAGCGCCGAGCCATCGGTTGCGTAAAAGGCGTAGGGTGCATGGGCGCCGATGGCCATCACCGCCACCACATCGCGATCCTGGGCACGGGCCGACAGCACCGCGCCGAAGTCTGCCACTGCCGCCTCGCATTCTCCCTCGGCGAGCCTCCGCAAGGTGTCGGCCGACTGACCGCCGGGGAGAATGTCCACCGCCACGTCGGCCGCGGCGAACCAGCCCTCCTGGCGAGCGTGGTAGAGCGGCGCGTGGTCCGCGCCGGGGGCCCAATTGAGGCATACGCGCAAGCGCTCGGCGGCGGCTGCGGCGCCGCAGCACAGCAGCATGGCCACGGCGCTGGCAAATGCGCCCGCCCGGAAATTCCTTACCGCCCGGTGCAAGATCCTGGTGGCCTGTTGTTGGATTGTTGGCTGGCAAGCATGTGGATCCGTGGAATCGACAAACTTGCGATGAAGGGAATGCCGGGATGTGGTCGACGGCCGCTGCCAGCTCTGGTTCGTGCCGGCGTGATGCTTTCCTGAACAAGGTAGCATTTCCGCGCGACAGGTCTCCAAGGCTCGACTGCCGCGGTGGAAGCGGGTGTGGAGCTGGCGGTGCGCCGCAGAGCTCTTTTGCAGGCTGCCCGACCGCCTTTCGAAGGGGCTTTCACGGTATCCGAGACACATAGCATCCGGCGAACGCGATTCATCCTACATGCGCTGCAACGGCGAACTTGATGGCTAATGACCAACCGGCTGATGACCAGCCACCGGGCGGAGCACTTACCCGCCCACCCAGAGTTGCGTTCATCGATGATGACGAGGATCTGCTGGCCGGGCTGCGCCGGGCACTGTGGGGGCTCGGTCTGGGCTGGGAGATGTTGTTTTTCAGCGCGCCCAGAGAAGCGCTTGCTGCATTGATCGAGACGCCCGTTGACGTGGTCGTCGTGGATATCCGGATGCCAGATCTCAACGGCGTGTCCGTGGCTGCGGAGCTGGCACGGCAGGTCCCGGAAACCGCGTGCATCGTTCTCTCGGGCTCCACGGATTTCGATCTGGCCGTTTCCTCCATCAATGTGGGAAGGATCTTCCGCTATCTCCTCAAGCCCTGTCCCACGTCCACGCTGGTCTCGGCCGTGAGCGCGGCCTTGAGCAGCCCGGCAGGCAGAGTGCCGGCGACCGGGCATCAGGTTTTCGCGAAAGCCGCCATCGATCTCCTGAACTGCGGGGTCATCGTGCTCGGGCAGCGTGGCGAGGTGCTGTTCACGAACCAGCGCGCAGGGGCGCTACTGGCCCGCCGCGACGGTGTATTAGTGGATAACACGGGCGTTTGCCGCGCGTCTTCGCTGGAGGATACGCAGGTATTGCACGTGGCGATTCGCACCGCGCGCGACCTGAATACCTCCGATGCCATGACCATCGAAACGATGTCTCATGGTCTGTTGCGGGTGGTTGTCCGGCCTTGCGAGGAAGAGGCCGATAGCGACAGACCAAGTGTCTGCCTTTATCTGTTCGCGCAGGACGCCCCCTCTGCCGTGGAACCCCATCTGTTGCGCGGACTGTTCGGTCTCACATCGTCGGAAAGCAAGCTGGCTGCGGCGCTCGCCAACGGACTTTCGCTCGAAGTGGCTGCCCAAAAAGAGGGTTGGACGCAGAACTCTGCGCGGACTTACCTCAAGACCGTTTTCAGCAAGCTTGGTGTCTCGCGCCAGGCGGACCTGGTGCGCATCATCCTGAGAAATGCCGGCGGATGACTCCCACCCCCGGTGGTCGTCATTGGGCTCTTGATTGCCGGGTGAGCGGTTTTCACCCGTTTGGCACCAGCGGCAACCTGACTGTGAAGCGGGCGCCGCCAAGAGGGCTCCTGTCGTGAGAGATGCTGCCGCCGTGCCGCTCGACGATGCTGCGGCAAATACTCAAGCCCTGTCCCGTGCCCTTTCCCAGGGCTTTCGTGGTGAAGAACGGATCGAAAATCCGCTCGTGGAGCGCTGCCGGGATGCCCGGGCCGTTGTCATCCACGTGCACCACCGCTTCGCCTTCCTCGAAGATGAGGCCGATGCGAACGAGGCCGGAGCGGCCGTCCGAAGACATTCGTACTGCATCGCAGGCGTTTGTCATGAGGTTGACGAATACCTGGCCGATCTGTCCGGGGCTGCCTCGCAGCGCTTCACTGTTCCCCTGCCGCTGCAGCGAAACGGTGAGCTCGTGTTTCCACTGACTGCGGGTCATCACGAGGCAGTGCTCCAGCACTGCACCAAGGTCGAAGCTCTCATTCGTCGCAAGTTCCGGGTAGGCGAAGGTCCTGACCGCTTCGACGATCTCGGCCACACGCTTGCTCCCGTTCAGGGACTGATCCAGAGCCAGGGGGATCTCTTCCAGGATGTAGTTCAACTCCGGGTTCCGTTCACGTCCGGAGTTGGGGTTGCGGCGGTACTGTTCCAGGGTGCCTAGCACCTCGGCAAAGCAGTCTTTCAGGAAGTGCAGGTTGTCACTGATGTATTGCATCGGGGTATTGATCTCGTGTGCAATTCCGCCCGCCAGCGTGCCAAGTGCCTCGAGCTTCTGGGCCTGCAGGAGGTCCTGCTCAAGCTTGCGTGCGCGCAGGGAGTCGGCGCGCCGGCGCAAGGCTTCGGTGAGCAATGGAACGAATCGCACGAACAGCTGTGCACGGCTGTGCAAGAGCCCATCGCCCCCCCCTCCAGCAAGCACGAGCAGATAGCCCGATTTGGGCATCGTGATGCGCGCGGTCGCCATCCAGGCCAGCTTCTCGTCCGGCCAGGTATTGGCGATCGGGGCGCATAAGGGCACCGCAGTCACATCGCCGATGAGTCTGCGCGGCCGCCGGGCAAGGTAGTCCAAGACCGCGTTGTTCTGCTGCAGGGCTCCCCACCAAGCCGGGTGATGAAGGCACAACGGTTCCTCCTCCGGCCCAAGCGGAATCAACCCTGCGCACGAGGTCCTCATTGCCTGCGCGAGCTGTTGCAGGAGGTGCCGCGGTCCGTCACCAAGGTCCTCCGCCTCGCTAAGGCTCTGCAGCGCCCGGACGAGCATTTCACTGGCTTGCCGCATGCTTGCGTCGCGTTCCTGGAGCCGCTTCATTTCAACGAGCGCGCTCTCCAGCCTCGCTTCGTGCTCCACGCGCTCAAGGATCATGGTCTCCTGAAGGCGCTGGCGATCTTCTTCGTAGCGCAGGCGTTCGCTCACGTCGCGCGAAATGAGCACCAGGCTATCGTCCGGGGCGCGCGTGAGGGATACCTCCTGGCTGAACTGCGCGCCGTCGGATCGAAGCGCACGAATCACGGCCCGCCATACCCCCTCGGCGGATAGGGTGCGATGGGCCGACAGGCTGAGCGAATCCCGGTCGGCGGGGTGGCAAAGCTCGCTCCAGTGCCGTCCCAGCCAACCTTGTGCCGCACCTTCGCCGAACATGGTTAGCAGGGCGGAGTTGACATAGGTCAGGCGCCCCTCGGCGTTGGCGGTGGCGATCCCGTCTCGCGACGCGTCCATTGCCACGGCGCGCTGTGCCACTGCCGAGCGTTCGGCCCGCTTGAGTTGCGTGATGTCGCTTCGCATCGCAACCAGCGCATCACCCGCGACCCGCAGCTTGACGCTTCTCACCCAGCGGCCGTCGGTAAGCTCCAGGTCGTGGGCCCAGCCGTTTTTGGTCCGCAGTGAACCCAGCTTTTCGCAAAGCCACTGCTGCTCGCGCCCCCGTGCCTCGGGATACTCACCCAGCGCCAGTTCCCGCTTCAGCAACTCCTCGACGGTGACGCCCGGCATGATGGAATCCGCCAATGTCGGGTGCAGCGTTCGGTATTTCTCATTGCAGAGCACCAGGCGCTCTTCGGCATTGAACAAAGCAAAGCCGTCCGGCAATGCGGAAACCGCTGTCAGCAATGTGTTGCGCGCCGCCGAGGCGTCGTGCGCAAGTTCCATCAACCTGTGCGTTTGTCGTTTCTGCTCCGTGACATCCATCTGCACGGCCACGAATCCTTCGAGGGTTCCGTCATCGCCCAGGACCGGCTGGATGTCGAGAGAAAGCCAGTATTCCCGGCCGGACTTGCTTCGATTGAGGATTTCCGTGTGCACCGGCTGCCGGGCGTCGAGTGCGCGCCGGATCTCCGCAACCGTCCCCGGGTCTGTCCGGTCAAATTGAAGCAGGGTTCCCGGACTGCACCCCTGCACCTCATCGAGGGTGTAGCCGGTTGCCGCGGTGAATGCGTGGTTCACCCACTCGATGCGCCGGTGGGCGTTGCACACCAACACGAGGTTGGACGTGCTCGAAGCCACCTGGGCAAGCTGTTTTAGCAAGCGTGACCAGGACTCTCCTCCAGCCAGATCCCGGAGCATCAGGCAGTACGTCGACGGGCTTTCGTCTCCAAGAACTCGTCGGGGCGAGAGGGTCGCCTCGATAGACCGGTGTTCCCGCGACTGCCCGGCGGCAAGGTTTCGGACGATGGTTTTGCCGCTAGCCGCACACTCCCGAACCGCGCTGTGAATGATTGGTGCCACGTCCGGGTGCAGGCGCGGGGCGGCACTTTCCGACGGTGCCATGGCTTCCGTGTCGAGGACGATCGACAGCAGACTCTCATCGCCCGAGTGGCTTCCCAAGGGGTCGCCACGCGCGTCGAGGTCCACGACCAGCGTGGCTCCGCGGGTCAAGGTGGATGTCTGGACGGGGAGCGGCCAGGTTCGGTGAACGGGGTCCACAAGCTGTGTGGGGACGGGTCAGCTACCGAAGACGATCGCGGAGATCATGAGATTGCCGTGCCGCACGGGGCCGGGGGAAAGCGAACCCTGTTCTCCGAACGTGAACCCCACCACGAATGGAACCCGAGGCAGCTCCGCCATCAAGGACCCGCGGATTTCATCGAGACGATCACTCACCTGCAGCATGCAGCCGCCGCAGTAGTACATGATCATCGCGGATACATCCTCGAGGTGCAGGTCGCCGATCCTGCGTGCGGAGCGCACCACACCGCTGGCGCGGCTGACCAGGGTGGCTGCCGTAGCCTTCATCAGCACCAACTCGTCACCCTCGGCGATGTGGGTGAACAAGGTGATGCTTCCGTCGGCGCAGATGGTCTCGGGATGGGACAGGGAGTAGAGGGGCATATCACCGAGCAGCCCGGCGGCGCGGCCCAGGGGCGCGAGCGCCGAGGCCATGAGGATGTTGGCCGCGCCCTCCACGGGGCGACGCACCGCGCCCTCGGTCCATCGTTCGTACTGGTTCGCCGCGGGTTTATGGTCGATTTCGAAAACCCGGCGACCCGCGGCGCGTGTGACCACTCCGCGTTGTTCCGTGGGTGCGTAGCCGCTCTGGAAAGCAGCGGTAACCGCGACGCTCGGGAAGAGCGTGCTGACGATAGCCCCACTACCACTGGACCCCTCGTCGAGCAGGATTCGCCAACTGCCGGTGATGTCATTGTCAGCGGCAGAACCCCCGATGATCGGGGCGCCCGATCCGACGACCTCCTGAACCCCGGCAAGGAAGTCCTCTTCGTCGCCTGGGGTTGCACATACGAGCACGACCGCCGGAATCTCTCCCGCGCGCCCCGCATTTTCGAGAGCTTGCCGCGCCAGCCGGTATCCCGTTGCACGTGCGCCGCCATGGAAATCGCCGGCAGCAACCCCGTATTCGCCAGTTGCGTCGTTGATCGCCAGTATCGCGAGGCTCAGGGAATCGGATGTCGCCCCCCCCGAGTCGGTCATGCCGCCCAGGCATGAAGTTGCAGCGTGTAACCGGGCGCCGGGCCAGTGGGCGCGCAGGATACGCCCGATGTCCTGCAGGGGCAGAGCACTATTGGCGTGGACCAGCGCGAACGCTGGTGCGCCGATTCCCTTGCCGGCGATTTGCACCACGCATTCTTCTGCCGCCTCCCGGGCTGTCGGTTTTCTGGAACTGGCGCTCGCTGCCTGGAACATGATCAGGCGCCTCGCTTGGTGACAGGGCTGTCCTCGCAACCACGGGCAGACGCATTGGGTATCCGGCAGCGTTCGAGGAACCGATCAGGCGGCAGGGCTTCGGAGAAGAGAAACCCCTGCAATTGATGGACGCCCAGGCCCTGGAGAATCCGCGCCTGTTCGTGGGTTTCGACGCCCTCGGCGATGACCGTCAAGCCCAGAGCGTAGGAGAGATCGGTGATCGCCCGGACGATTTCGTGATGCTTGAGGGTGGTTGTGAGACCAGCGACAAAAGACTGGTCGATCTTGAGCATGTCCACGTCCAGGGAGCGCAGGTTTTCCAGGGACGAGTACCCCGTACCAAAATCGTCGAGCGCGGTTCGTGCGCCGAGGCTTCTCAGGGCGGCAAGGGCACCGCGAACCTGGTCTACCTGTTCGAGGCGGTGGTTCTCCGTGATCTCCACCTCGAGACGGTTGATGGGCATGCCGTGTTCGGCGAGCGCGGCACTGATGGTGTCCACCAGCCATTCGGTATTGATGGTGGATGGCGAGATGTTCACCGAGATGGGGATGTCCACGCCAGCCTCGAGAAAGTTCCGCCACGCACGCCCCGCCTGCCGCAAAACCCAGACGGTTGGCTGGTCGATCTGGTGAGTGGCCTCCGCGATCGGGATGAATTCACCCGGCGAGATGGCGCCGCGCTCGGGGTGGTTCCATCGCAGCAGCGCCTCGGCGGCCACCACCGTGCCGCTTGTTGCGCAGATTCGCGGCTGAAAAAGCAGTGTGAAATGCTTGTCGTAGTCCGCGCAGGCCAGTTCTTTCCCAATCCAGTGTTGCCTGGGAGTCAAGGACCTGGATGCATCATCGCGTTCGACACGGGCGTTCGAAACGGCTCTGCGCAGTGCCGCCAGCAGTTCCTTGCCCGGAACCGGCTTTTGCAGGAAACCGCAGACAGACGCGCGGTTGATGGCTTCCACCAGGGCCATCCTGTCGCCATGGCCCGTCAGAAGAATGCGCGGGGTTGCTGGTGACAAGAGGCGGGCGTGCTCCAGAAAAGTGATGCCGTCCATGTCTGCCATGGCGAGGTCGCTGACGATTGCGCAGTAAGGCCCAGATGTTTTCAGGCGTTGAATTGCCTCATCAGCGCTGGTGACCGTGTCCACATTGAACTGCCGGCCGATGGCACGGCGCAGTCCGGCCAGGACGTTTGGTTCGTCATCCACAATGAGTACGCTGTCCACGCGGCTCGATCCCGTAAGGATGGGGAAATGGATCTCATCTGTCGCAGTGAGTGACCGCTCCCGATCCGGAGGCCGGACCGCCGTGGGCAATCACGACGAGCGCCGGGAACCATGAGTATCGCGCACGGTGCATCAGCCTCGCCGCGACACTTTCGCGAAGTATTCCACCCGGCCCAGGGGACCGAACATCCCTATTTGGGGAGTGAGGACAGCGATTCGGGGCTGGTCCTGGATGGTGGTTGTGGGTCGCAGTACTCGAGACGCGATCCGCCAGACGCGCTGTCCTACGAGCCCCCAACTTTGCCCGGCAGCGCGTTGCAAGGGACAGCCCCGCCGAATTCCGGGGCCCCTGCATCGCACCGGCCGGGCCCGTGCCTGGTTTTCCAGGCGCCCCCCCCCGGCGTCAGAGTGTGAAGATCTTGCCCGGGTTCATGATGCCCAGCGGGTCGACAGCCTTCTTGACCGCGCGCATCACACTCACGGCCTCGCCGTGCTCGGCCACCAGGAACTTCATCTTTCCCAGGCCGATGCCGTGCTCGCCGGTGCAGGTGCCGTCCATGGCCAGCGCGCGCATGACGAGGCGTTCGTTCAGGCGCTCGGCCTCGGCAATCTCCTTGGGGTCGTTGCGGTCGATGAGGAAACCCAGATGGAAGTTGCCGTCGCCCACGTGGCCCACCAGCGGGGCGACCAGGAAGCTCTGGTTCAGGTCCTGCTTGGTCTCGAGGATGCACTCGGCGAGGCGGGAGATGGGCACGCACACGTCGGTGGCCCAGATCTCGCACCCCGGGCGCAGGGCCTTGTTGGCGTAGGTGACGTCGTGGCGGGCGGTCCACAGCTTGGTGCGCTCCTCGGGTTTGCTGGCCCACTTGAACTCGCCGCCGCTGTTCTCGGCGGCGATGGACTGCACCAGTTCGGCCTGCTCCTTGACGCCCGCCTCGGTGCCGTGGAACTCCACGAACAGGGTGTCCTTCACCGGGTAGTCAAGTTTGGAGAAGCGGTTCACCGAGTCCATCTGCACATCGTCGAGCAGCTCGATGCGCGCCACGGGGATGCCCAGCTGAATGGTCTGGATCACCGTGTTGATGGCGCCCTCCAGCGAGTCGAAGGAGCACACCGCCGCGGCCATGGCCTCGGGGATGCCGTACAGGCGCAGGGTGACTTCGGTGATGATGCCGAGGGTGCCCTCGCTGCCCACGAACAGGCGGGTGAGGTCGTAGCCCGCGGCGGATTTGCGGGCGCGGCGCGAGGTACGGATGATGCGGCCGTCGGCCATCACCACCGTGAGGCCGAGCACGTTCTCGCGCATGGTGCCGTAGCGCACGGCGTTGGTGCCCGAGGCGCGCGTGGCGGCCATGCCGCCCAGCGAGGCGTCGGCGCCCGGGTCGATGGGGAAGAACAGGCCGAGGTCGCGGATGTGATCGTTCAGCTGCTTGCGGGTGACGCGCGCCTGCACGGTGACGTCCAGGTCCTCGGCGCTCACGCGCAGCACCTGGTCGAAGTTCGCCAGGTCCACCACCACGCCGCCGTGCTCCGGGATCACCGCGCCTTCCAGGGAGGTGCCGGTGCCGTAGGCCACCACGGGAACCTTGTGGCGCGCGCAGCTCTGCACGATGGCCGAGACTTCCTCGTTGGTGCGGGGGAAGACCACGGCGTCGGGGCGGTGCGGGATGTGCCAGGACTCGTCCTTGCTGTGGTGGTCGCGCACCCCGGTGCTGGTGGAAAGGCGGTCGCCCAGCAGGGCGCGGAGTTCATCGATGGCGGTTTCTACCTGGACGGCGGCGAGCGTCATGGTGTGTGGTTCCGGAGCGCGGAGGCAGTGAAGTTTCGAAGCCCGCAAGGGTAGCCCCTGGGGGTTGAGCCGGCAAGGCGCTCGGATGGGGGGCGGGTGGCGGGTGGCGGCGCAGCCCGGGGGGGCCGCGGACGAAAAAAAACCGGGACCCTTTCGAGCCCCGGTCGCCTCCCCCTTCTCGCCTGTGGATCAGGCGTTCGCCTTGTCTTTCTTTGCCACGTAGCCGTAGGAGGCGTTGCTGCGGCCAGTGTCGCCGCCAAGGCGGAGATACTCTTCCTTGATGGCGGCGAGCTTGTCGGACGTGAACGCCGGGCCCTGGACCATGCGCAGGTCGAGGTTGTAGAGATGCGCGGAGTTCAGACCGAAGATCTTCTGCTTCACCTCGCTGTTCGGGCCCCCCAGGCGGGTGGTCCACTTCATCTTCTTCATGATGTCATCGGGGATCTCGAGCCGCCGCAGGGCCTCGATCTGCCATTGCGGGCTGCCGTACCACACCGAGTCGGTACCCCAAACCACGCGTTCGGCGCCCATCAGGTTCACCAGCTGCCCCATGAAGGCGGCGCAGAAGCGCGGATTGGTGACGCAGGTGGAGGCGAAGGTGGTGCCGATTTCGGCGTATACGTTGTTGACGCCGAATTTCTCCGGGATGCGGGCGAGGTCGGTGGCCCACTGGATGTAGCCGTCCTTCTCGAACTGGGCCATCTCCTTGTCC
Source organism: Rhodocyclaceae bacterium (assembly GCA_020248405.1). Lineage (GTDB taxonomy): Bacteria > Pseudomonadota > Gammaproteobacteria > Burkholderiales. The sequence goes on from JADCHQ010000035.1 coordinate 48,204, forward strand.
GGCGCATCGGCCAGCCAGGGCCGCATGGCGGCGTGGTAGATGACGAAGTTCATCTGCGGCCAGTCCTTGGCGGCCTTGCCCAGATCGTTCACGGTGGCGCTTTCCCAGGTGCCCGCGAAAGCCTTTTCGTAGTCGCGCGGCATCAGGCCCTTGTGGATGCAGATGGTGTTGATGCCCGACTTGACGGCCTTCTCGTAGAAGGGGTACATCAGCTTTTCGTCATCCAGGCGCCAGGCGTACTTGGACGGACCGAAGGGATCGCCGATGGTGTAGGACTTCCAGGACACGGGCTTCAGCTGGTCGATGGCGCGGTCCACTTCATCCATCCAGTTGGGATACTTCGGCGTGATCACCGAGTGGCCCACCATGCGCGTGCCGCCAGCGAGCTTGTTCACGGCGCGGCAGGCGTTCTGGATGGCGTCGTTTGAGATCAGCCACCAGGACGGGTCGTCGAAGGGCGCACCCGACAGCAGCGACACCTTCGTGTCGGAGTCGAGGAAGATCTCCTTCAGGTAGTTGTCCATCTTGTAACGGGCCAGGGTCATGGGCGCTTCGTTGATGCGCGAATTGACCTTGGCGCCCACGGCCCACTTGGTGAGCCCCACGAGACCCTCCTGCTTGAAGTCGTCGCGGATGAAGTGGGTCTGGTCGTCGAAGATGAACTGGTTGGAGAGCTGGCTGGCGCGGTAGGCCGACATCTCCATGTCGCCGGCTTCCGCCTCGGACACGTCGAACACCGGGCCGAACACCTTGTTCATGGCGGCAAAGGCGGTGGCCATGCCGGCGCTGGTGGCCAGGAAGGTGCGCCGGTCCATGCCGTGGCGCTTGGCCTGCACATCGGCCATTTCCTTGATCAGGCCCTCCACCTGACGCTGCTGCTCGGTTTGCGGCAGGGGGTTGTACTCACCGTTGGAGACCATCTGGGTGGGAACGGGCGAGCGGAATGCAACCTCGTCCGCAGCCTCCACCGTTTTCATCTCCTCGTCGCTCATGTGAACGCCGATGTGTCTTTGCATTGCGGTACTCCTTCCATCTGGGGGTAGGATTCAAACAACCGGGACAGCTTGTGCTTCCAGACACGGGCGCGGCATCGGGCGAACGATTCGCGCCATGCCGCCGCGCCGCCCTCGCGGGCCGCGCGCACTGGCGGGGTGGTTACTTCTTCTTGTCGTCGAAGGTGTAGGGCTTGTCTTCCTCGACCTTTCCATCGCACGCCGCCGCCATGTTCTTCTTGGCGTTGGTGCACGCCGTGAACTGGGACATCATGTCGGTTGAATTGGGGTCGCAGAAAAACTCCATCTGTTTCTTGGCGTCCTCGCAATTACCCGCGCGGGTGTCGGCTGCCTGCGCACTTGCGCACAGCCCCGCCAACAACACCGCGACGGTTGTGTGAACGATGTAACGGCTGCACTGCATCGGGCTCCTCCCTGAACTCGGAGAACTCGAATCACCAGGTCCGGCGGCGCGGCCCTGGAATGGACACCGGCCTGTGCCGGCGAAGGAGCGTTGCGAAGGTCTCGCTCCGGAAGGAGGCGCGCACCGCACATCCGGTCGGACCCCGCGCCACCGGGTCTGTGTCCGGGTACGGCAGGTTCAATGTGCTGTCGCGCCGCATGACCCAATGCTTGTGGCCCGAGGCCATGCGTGCCCGGAGTCTATGCCCTGAAAATTCCGGGCGTCAAAAGGAACCCATGGTGCGGCGCAGCAGGCTTGCGGTCAGACGGCGAAGCGGCGCAGCGCATCCTCGTCCCACTCCACCCCGGTGCCCGGGCGCTGCGAGGTCAGCACCTGGCCGTCGCGAAGCACGGGCGGCTCGCGCAGGATGGGCACCGCCCAGTCCATGTATTCCAGCCAGTGGCAGGTGGGCGTGGCCGCCAGCAGGTGGGCGCTGATCTCGGGAAACAGGTGGCTCGACATCTCCATGCCGTGGGCGTGGGCGAGGGCGGCGGCGCGCATCCAGCCCGTGACGCCGCCGATGCGCTGCACGTCCGGCATGACGAAATCCATGGCGCGGGCCTCCAGTGCCTTGCGCAGATCGGCGGGCCCGAGCAGGTTTTCGCCGATCTGCACCGGCGTGCGCAGCGCCTCGGCCACGCGCGCGCAGCCCGCATAGTCGTCGTGCTTGATGGGCTCCTCGATCCAGTGCAGCCCCTCGTCGTCCAGGGCGCGGCCGCGGCGGATGGCCTCGTTCCAGGTGAGGCTCTGGTTGAAGTCGCACATCACCGTGATGCGCCCGCCCACGCGCTTCATCACTGTGCGCACCGCCGCCAGGTCCTGGGAGAAATCCGGGCGCCCCACGCGCACCTTCACCGCCGAGAAGCCCCCCTCGGCGGCCAGCCGTTCGGCCTCGTCGGCGAGCCTGGCAGGATCACCGATCCACAAACCGCAACTGTTGTAGGCGCGGATCGGCCGCGGACTGCTTCCCAGCAGCGTGGCCAGGGGCAGATCGTTGGCGCGCGCCAGTGCGTCCCAGGCGCACATGTCCAGCCCGGCCAGGGCCAGCCCCAGGATGCCCGGGGTGTCCAGCAGCGTGAGACGGCGGCGCAGCTTGGCGTCCAGATCGGCAGGCGCCAGCGGTTCGCCGCGCACCATGTCGGAGAGGCCCTCGACCATGGCCACCAGCGGCCGCAGCGTCGCCGGCGTGAAGGCGAACAGGTAGGCGTGCCCGCTGATGCCCTGTTCGGTTTCCAGATCCAGCGTCACCAGGGGTGCGGTGGGCATGGCGCCGGAGGCCGAGGCGGGCGGAATGCGAAAGGGCACCATCAGCGCGCGGGCGCGCAGGGCGCGGATGGCGGGCGGGGCAAAGGACATGGCGAGTCTCCTGGCGAGGGTCGTTGGTGGAGGCGGAGGACAGGGAGGCCGCGAGGGCATCAACGGCGGCAGTGCAGCGGAGCCGGGCGCGCCGCGCGGCGCTCACGCTTTCTCGTGGCGGCCGTTGGCGTGCAACTTGAGCGCCACGTACACGAAGCGGTGGCCAGGCGTGGCCACGCCCAGGCGCTCGCCCTCGCGCACCACGGCACCCGACAGCCAGGGCAGTTCCAGCCGCAGGCCCCGTTGCAGGTCGCCCAGCATGGATGCGTGCATCTGCGGCGGCAGGGCGTCGAGGCGCTTCATCACCAGCTCCACGGTGGCTTCGTCCAGCGCCACGCCGCGCGCCACACCCACAGCCACCACCTCGGCGGCCAGTTGGCGGAACAACGCACGCGTTTGCGCATCCTCGCGGATCGGTCCCAGCGGCAGGCGCACCAGTGCCGTCATGCCCGAGAGCGAGGCCAGGAACACGAATTTCTCCCAGATGGCCTTGTGGATGTCCTCGGGCACCCTGGCCTCGATGCCGGCGCGCTGGCAGGCCGCCAGAAGCGCCTCCACCCGCGCCGAGCGCGCGTTGTCCAGTTCGCCGAGCTGCAGCATGGCCATGGTGCCGGTGTGGCGGATCACGCCGGGCGATTCGATGGCCGCGGCGATATTGGCCACCCCGCCCAGCACCCGCCCGGCGCCGAAGGCTTCCACCAGCCGGTCCTCGGCTTCGATGCCGTTCTGGAAGGACACCACGCAGCCTGCCGGGCCCAGCAGCGCCCGCGCCGCGGCAATGGCCTCGCCGGTGGACCAGAGCTTGGTGGCAATCATCACCACGTCAGCGGGACCCGCAGCGGCCGGATCGTCGGTGGCCTCCACCGTCAGCGCCAAATCGCCGCTGGCCGACCTGACCCGCAGGCCCTCGCGTCGCAGCGCGGCCAGGTGCTCGCCGCGGGCGATGAACACCACCGCTTCGCCCGCGTTGGCGAGCCGCCCGCCGAAGTATCCCCCCACCCCTCCCGCGCCGATGATGGAAATGCGCACGGCCCGTCTCCTTTTTTCTTGGTTGCAGCCATGGCCCTGGCCTGTTGGCCGGAGTTTACTGCGCGGCGCAGCATGAGCCTCGGCCCGGCTTTCGGTAGCATGCCTTCCCATGACCGCGCCGCTTCCAGGCGCGGTGCCCCACCCACCACGGAGGAAGACCATGGCTGCAAGAACGCTGTTTCGCGATATCCAGGTGCTCGACGGCAGCGGCGCGCCACCTTTCGCCGGCTCGGTGCTGGTGGAGGGCAATCGCATCAAGGCGGTGACGCCCGCCGCCACGCCCGTGCCGGCCGATGGCGCCACGGTGGTGGATGGCGGCGGAGCCACCCTGATGCCCGGGCTGGTGGAGGCGCACTCCCACCTTAGCTTCCTCGACACCGCCGATCTGGAAAGCCTGGGCTTCGTGCCCCCGGAGGAGCACATCCTGCGCACGGTGCGCAACGCCCGCAAGATGCTCGACCAGGGTTTCACTGCCTGCAACAGCGCCGCCGCCGCCAAGGCGCGGCTGGACGTGGTGCTGCGCAACGCCATCGACGCGGGCGAGTTTCCCGGCCCGCGCACCCGCGCCGCCAGCCCAGAGTTGGCCACCACCGCCGGGCTGGGCGACGTGCGTCTGCGCCACATGCACCGCGAGACCTTCGCCATCGTCTGTGACGGCGCCGACGAATTCCGCAAGACCGCCCGCGAGATGGTGCGCGAGGGCGTGGACACCCTGAAGATCAACCCCTCGGGCGACGAGTTCGTGCCCCACGCGCGCGCTCATCAGACGGTGATGACCGAGGCCGAGATCGCCGCGGTGTGCGAGGTGGCGCACATGCACGGCAAGCGCGTGGCGGCCCACGCCCGCAGCGCCCATTCGGTGAAGCTGTGCCTGAAGCACGGCGTGCAGGTGATCTACCACGCCACCCTGGTAGACGATGAGGCTTGCGCAGCGCTCGAAGCGGCGCGTGAGTGGTGCTTCGTGGCGCCCACCCTTGGTATCAACTACACCACCCTCAACGAGGCGGGTAAGTGGGGCATTACCACCGAGGCGGCCGAGAGCATGGGGGTGCGCCGCGAGCTCGAAACCGGAATTGCCAACATGAAGCGCCTCAAGGCGCTGGGCGTGCGCATCCTGCCCGGCGGCGACTATGGCTTCGCGTGGAACCCCATCGGCACCAATGCCCGCGACATCGAGCATTTCGTCAACCTGCTGGGCTTCTCGCCCATGGACGCCATCGTCAGCGCCACCCGCCTGGGCGGCGAGATCATGATGCTGGGCAACGAACTGGGCCAGGTGAAACCCGGCTATCTGGCGGACCTGCTGCTGGTGGATGGCAATCCGCTCGCCAACGTGGCCATTCTCCAGAACGCATCGAGGCTGCTGGCCATCATGAAGGACGGCACTTTCCACAAGGCGCCGGGCGCCGAGCGGGCAGCGCTGCGCCAGTCGGCCTGACGAGGGTTTGCCGCACGCCCGCCGTCGTGGCGGCGGGCGTTGCTCAGAGTCCCCAGCGCAGCGCCGCCGTGTGCACGGGCGCATCCCACAACGCCGCGAGCGCCGGATCGAGGCTGGTCACGGTGATGGAGCAGCCGGCCATCTCCAGCGAGGTGACCAGCGACCCGGTGAGGAAGCGCGCCACCTTCAGGCCGCGGCCTTCGAGAATGCGGCGTGCCGCGTTCACCATCACGTAGAGCTCCATGGCGGGCGTGCCGCCGAAGCCATTCACCAGCAGCAGCACCTCGCTGCCGCGCGGCGGCTCCAGGTCGGCCAGGATGGCGCCCGTCATCTCATCGGCAATGGCGTCGGCGGTGGCGAGCTTCACGCGCCGCCGCCCGGGCTCGCCGTGGATGCCCACGCCCATCTCCATTTCGTCCTCGGCCAGGGTGAAGGTGGGCGTGCCGGCCGCCGGCACCGTGCAGGAGGTGAGGGCCACGCCCATGGAGCGCGTGCGCCTGTTGACCGCATCGCCCAGCGCCTTGAGCTGTGCGAGCCCGTCCCCCCGCTCGGCTGCCGCGCCCACGATCTTCTCCACCACCAGCGTGCCGGCCACGCCGCGCCGCCCGGTGGACCAGGTGGACTTCTCCACCGCCACGTCGTCGTCGGTGACGACGGTGGCGATCTCCCGCCCGGCCATCTCCGCCGCCATCTGGAAGTTCATCACGTCGCCTTCATAGTTCTTGACGATGAACAGGCAGCCTGCGCCCGTGTCCACCGCCTCGGCCGCGGCCATCATCTGGTCGGGCGTGGGCGAGGTGAACACCTGGCCCGGGCAGGCGGCGTCGAGCATGCCGTGGCCCACGAAGCCGGCGTGCAGCGGCTCGTGGCCCGAGCCGCCGCCGGAGATCAGCGCCACCTTGCCTGGCACGGGCGCGCGGCGGCGCACGAACTTGCGCTCCTCGCCCAGCACCAGGATGTCGGCATGGGCGGCGGCGAAGCCATCGAGGCTCTCGGCCAGGACGGTGTCGGGGGTGTTGATGAGTTTTTTCATGGCGAGTCTCCGGATGGGGCGCTGCGGGTCAGAGGTCTTCGGTGAGCCGCGACAGGCGGCGCGCCGTTTCGAGGATCGCCTCGTCCAGCAGCCGGTTGCGGCGGGCATCGCCCAGGTCGGGCAGGATCACGGTAAGGGCGCGCGTGCCGGCGGGCCGCCGCACCAGGTCGAGACGTCGCGGGTGCGCTGTCAGGTATGCGGCCAGGAATTCGCTGCGCTCCGCCGGGGTGAAGTGGCACACGGCGAAGATGGCATCCAGGTGCTGTGCCGGAATGGGCACGGCGTACACCGGGTTGGTGATCTGCGAGATGAAGGAGCGGTTCTTGCCCAGCGCCAGGGCAAGGCGGTGGCGGGTGCCCGAGGGACGGTTGTCCACTACGCGTTTGAGCACGCCCTTGTAGGCCGCCACGGGCGAGCCATGTTCTCGCTCGGGCTTCATGGCCGCCATGGCGGACCCTCCAGGGGGCGACGAAGGTCGCAGGCGGCAATGGCGAGCTTGGCGCGCCCCACCAGCGGCGGTGCCATGGACAGACTGCGCAGGCCGGCGTGGAGCAGCCAGGAGATGGCGGCCGGCTCGCCGCCGGCATCGCCGCACAGGCTCACCTCGACGCCGCGCATCCTTGCCGCCGCCACTACGCCGGCGATCAGCCGCAGCATGGCGGGCTGCACCGGGTCGGCCAGATCGGCCAGGGCGGGCACGTCCCGTCCGGCAGCGGCCACGTACTGCGCCAGATCGTTGGAACCGATGGAATAGAAGTCGGCGTCGAACAGGTCGGCAGCCACCGCGCAGGCAGGCACTTCCACCATGATGCCCAGGGCCGGCATGCGCGCCGCCACGCCGGCGCTGCCCAGAGATGCCACCGCCTCGCCCAGCAACGCCCGGGCCTGGGCGAGCTCGCGGGGCAGCGTCACCATGGGCAGCATCACCTTCAGCTCGCCGTGCACGGCGGCGCGCGCCAGGGCGCGCAACTGGGTCATGAACACTGCGGGGCGCTGGAAGCACAGCCGCAGGCCGCGCACGCCCAGGAAGGGGTTGGTCTCGGCGTCGAGGGTGAGCCCGTCGATGGGCTTGTCGCCGCCCGCGTCGAGGGTGCGCACGGTGACGGGCCGGCCTGCAGCCCACTCGACGATGCGCCGATAGGTGAGGTACTGGGTGTCCTCGTCGGGCAGCCCGCGGCCGGCGTGGAACAGCAGTTCGGTGCGCACCAGGCCGATGCCGTCGCACAGCGCCGGGTCGAGGCCGTCGAGTTCGGCCGGATCGGCGATGTTGAGCAACACGCGCACTGCGGTGCCATCGGCGGTGGCCGCCGGGGTGCGGGCGGCGGCGGCGGCGCGATTGTCGGCCTCGCGCCGGCGTTGCGCAGTCTGTTCGAAGGCGCGGCGGGTCTCGGCACCGGGCCGCACCACCACCACGCCGCGGAAGGCATCCACCAGCGCCTCGCCGCTCAGTTCGGCCAGCATCGGCCCGAGGCCCACCACCGCAGGCACGCCGCGCGAGCGCGCCAGCATGGCCACGTGGCTGGTGGGGCTTCCGCCCATGAGCGCGAGGGCACCGCCGCGCGACCAGTCGATGGACAGGAAATCGGAGGGCGCCAGGTCCTCGCCCGCCACGATGGCGCCAGCGGGCAGTTGCACGGCGCCGGCGGTGCCGCAGAGGTGCGCCAGCACGCGATCGCGAATATCGCGCAGGTCGGCGGCCCGGGCGCGGAAGTATTCGTCATCGGCGCTTTCGTAGCCCGCTGCCTCCGCCTCCAGGGCTTCGCTCCAGGCCTCGTGCGCGGACCGGCCCGCGGCGATGGCGCCCAGGGCGGGCGCGGCCAGCAGGTCGTCTTCCAGCATGGCCACCTGGAATTCGAGGATGGCGCCGCCCTCGGCATCGGCGCCCGCCAGCAGCGCGGCCAGGTCGGCCAGTGCGGCGGCCATGGCGGCGCGCAGGGCTCGCGCCTCCTGGGCTGGATCGTCCGAGGCGGTGCGCGCGGCGGTTGCGCGCCTCAGCCGCACCAGCTCGCCCAGGGCCATGCCCGGGGCGGCGCTGCGGCCTTCAAGACGAAGCTCGGCCATCAATGGTGGCATCCTCAGCCCGAGGCTCGTCGAAGTGCCGCTCCACCAGCGCCAGCATGGCCTTCAGCGCCTCGGCGGCGCCGTCGCCCTGGCAGCGGAAATGCAGCGTGGCGCCGCGCGGGGCCTTGGCCCGCATCACCTGCACGGGGCTCTTGGCGTCGAACCACGGGCCCGCCGGGTCGAGGGCGAACTCCACTCGCGCCGCGAACTTCTTGGCGAGCTGGGTGAGCTTGACCGAGGGCCGCGCGTGCAGGCCCACTGCATTAGTGAGCAGTGCCGAGCCGGTGAGGGGCGTGTCGTTCATCGATGATTCCGTTTCCTGGCGTTGGTTGCTGGGGGCGGTACGCCCTGCCTCAGGCGGGGGACAGTTCCTCGGCCACGCGCCGCACGTCGGCCAGCGGCGATCCGCCGGAGGCCTCGGTGGCGGCGATCACCGCCCCCTCCACCACCGGCGCTTCGCACACCACCACCCGGCTGCGCCGGACATCGTCGAGCATCTCGACGGCCATTTCGCTGTTGGTTTCGGCGCCGCCAAGGTCCACCAGGATGGCCACCCCGGCCTCGGACCAAGCGTGGTCGATGGCTTCGAGGATACGCGCCACGTCCGTGCCCAGACCGCCTTCGGGGTTACCGCCGGTCCAGGCCAGCGGCACCGAGTCGCCCACCATCTGCCGCACCATGTCGGCGGCACCCTCGGCCACCTTGGGCGAGTGCGACACGATCACGATCCCGACATTGCTCATGGCTTGTCCTCCGGCGCCAGCGCGGCGCACAGCGCCGCCACCATCAAGGCGGCCGAGCGCGCCCCGGGGTCCATGTGCCCGATGGAGCGCTCGCCCAGGAACGAGGCGCGGCCGCGGATGGCCTTCATGGGCACCGTGGCCTCGGCGGCCTCGGCAGCGCGCCTTGGCAGGCGGGTGGCGAAATCCTGCGCGCCGGCGGCCAGTTCGGCATGCACCGGGAGCAGCACATCGAGCAGGGTTTTCTGACCCGCATCGGATTTACCGAGTTTCCTGACCGCCTCGATGGCGGCACCGAAAGCGCGCACCACGTCGGCATGGCTGGGCGCCTCGGGCAATTCCTTACCCATGGTCATGAACAGCGTGCCGTACAACGGTCCGGAGGCGCCGCCCACCTTCATCACCAGCACGGTACCGGTGGCCTTGAGCGCCGCCGGCAAGGCATGGGCCGCGAGGCGGTCGAGGTCGGCGAGCACGGCTTCGCAACCGCGCTTCATGTTGATGCCGTGGTCGCCATCGCCGATGGCCTGGTCGAGGGCGGTGAGTTGTTCGGCGTGGGCGATGACTGCCGAGGCGACCGAGTGGATCAGATGGCGCAGAGCGTGTTGTTCCATGACGAGGGCCAGGGGGTCAGTGGCGCAGCCGGTTGCCGTCGGCGCCGAAAAACAACGGGGATTGCAGTTGCAGCGCCACGGCGTCACCCACCGCCAGCGGCGCATCCGGGTCGGCCAGCACCACTACCGTGGCGTCGGCGAGGGTGACGTGCAGGTGGTTCTGGTCGCCCAGGTGTTCGATGCGCGCCACTCGGCCGCTGCCGGCGGGATCGCGCTGCACCCGCAGGTGCTCGGTGCGCACGCCGATGGTGACCGTGGCGGCGGGCGCCGCCACGCCCGGAAACAGGCTGCGCGGCACGAGGTTGATGCCCGGACTGCCCAGGCGTGTGGCTACGTAGGTGTTCACCGGGTCTTCGTAGATATCGCGCGGCGCGCCCAGTTGCACCAGCCGGCCGCGGTCGAGCACGCCGATGCGTGTGGCCATGGTGAGCGCCTCGGCCTGATCGTGGGTGACGTACAGCAGCGTGGCGCCGGTGTCGCGCTGGATGCGTTTGAGTTCCACGCGCAGTTCGGCGCGCAGCTTGGAATCGAGCGAGGACAGCGGCTCGTCCATGAGGTAGACGTTGGGCCGTCTCACCAAGGCCCGGCCGATGGCCACGCGCTGCATCTGCCCGCCCGAGAGCTGGGTGGCGCGGTTGGCGAGCTTGTCGCCGATGCGCAGCAGCTCCGCCACCTGCTCCACGCGGGCGCGGATTTGCGCCTCGGGCAACCGGCGCGCAGGCGCGCGCAGCGGGAAGGCGAGATTGTCGTACACGCTCAGGTGCGGGTAGAGGGAGTATTGCTGGAACACGAAGGACACATCGCGCGGTGCCGGTGCGGTGGCGGTGACGTCGCGCCCGCCGATGTGGATGCGCCCGGCGTCGGGCTTCTCCAGGCCGGCCACCAGCCGCAGGGTGGTGGTCTTGCCCGCCCCGGTGGGGCCGAGCAGCACCGTGAATTCGCCATCGCCGGCGCGCAGGTCGAGACCACTCACCGCCTCGGTGTCGCCGAAGCGCTTGGATACGCCGCTCAGCAGCACCTCAGCCACGGGCCGCCTCTGCATCGTGCAGGCTGGTGCGCAGCGCCCGGCCGGAGGCACGCTCGAACAGCGACAGGCGCTCGCCGCGCAAGGCAAGCCCCACCTGCTCGCCCGGGCGCACCGGCAAGGCGGAGGGCAGGCGCGCCTTGAGGCTCGCGCCCCCGGCGGTGGTCAGGGTGGCGATCTGGGTGGTGCCGAGGTACTCGGTCTCCACCACCGTGGCGCGCAGCCGCGAGGCGTCGTCGAAGCGCACGTGCTCGGGCCGCACGCCCAGCACCAGTTCGCCTTCGGCGCCATCTTCCCGCAGCTCCGGAACCGCCAGCTCGGCGTTTTCGAGCTGCACCGCGCGGGCGCCGCGCGCCAGGCGGCCCGAGAAGGGCAGCAGGTTCATGGATGGCGAGCCGATGAAATCGGCCACGAACAGGCTCGCGGGGCGGTCGTAGATCTCTTGCGGCGCGCCGAGCTGCTCGATGACGCCCTGGTTCATCACCGCGATGGCGTCGGCCATGGACATGGCCTCCAGCTGATCGTGGGTGACGTACACAGTGGTGGCGCCGAGACGGTCGTGAAGCCCGCGCAGCTCGCCGCACATGAGCTCGCGAAACTCCGCGTCCAGGGCGCCCAGGGGCTCGTCCATGAGGAAGGCGAGCGGCTCGCGCACGATGGCACGCCCCAGGGCCACGCGCTGGCGGTCGCCGCTGGACAGGCCGGAGACGGGTTTGTCCAGCAGGTGGCCGATGCGCAAGGTGTGTGCTGCCTCCTCCACCCGCCGCCGCACCTCGGCGCGCGCCATGCCCTGGGCGCGCAGCGGGTAGGCGATGTTGGCGCGCACGTTCATGTGCGGGTAGAGCGCAAACAACTGGAACACGAAGGCGATGTCGCGCCCCGAGGCCTGCTTGAAGGTGACGTCCTCGCCGCCCAGCAGAATGGTGCCCGAGGTGGGCAGCTCCAGGCCGGCGATCATGCGCAGTGTGGTGGTCTTGCCGCAGCCCGAGGGTCCCAGCAGGCAGAAGAACTGGCCGTCCGCCACCGTGAAGGTGGACTCGCGCACCGCCGTGAAGGCGCCGAAGGCCTTGTGGAGTTTGTGGACGCGGATCTCGGCCATGGCTCAGTCGGGAAACTTGGACACCACCACGAACATGGCCGTGCCGGTGAGCGTGGTGACGAAGGACCAGGTGTACAGCCACAGCGCGAAGGGTTGCAGCAGCATGAACACGCCCGCGGCGATGAGCGCGGTGGCCACGGCCTCCATGGGACCGCGGCGCAGCCAGCGCGGCCAGGCGCGGCGGCGCTCGCCGCTCACTTGCGTACCGCGCCGAAGGTGATGCCGCGCAGCAGTTGCTTGCGCAGCAGCACGGTGAACACCAGGATGGGCACCAGGAACAGCGTGGTGCCCGCCGCCACCGCCGGCCAGTCCTGGCCGCCCTCGCCGATGATGGTGGGGATGAAGGGCGGCGCGGTCTGCGCCTCGCCGGAGGTGAGCAGCACCGCGAAGGCGTACTCGTTCCAGGCGAAGATCAGGCAGAAGATGGCGGTCGCCACGATGCCCGTGGCGGCCTGGGGCAGCACCACCCTGAAAAATGCTTGCAGGCGCGTGTAGCCGTCCACCATGGCGGCTTCCTCGTATTCGCGCGGAATTTCGTCGATGAAGCCCTTGAGCAGCCACACCGCCAGCGACACGTTCACCGCCGTGTACAGCAGGATCATGCCCAGGCGCGTGTCGGACAGGCCCAGCTCGCGGTACATGAGGAAGATGGGGATGGCCACGGCGATGGGCGGCATCATGCGGGTGGACAGGATGAAGAACATCAGATCATCGCGCAGCGGCACCTTGAAGCGCGAGAAGGCGTAGGCCGCGGTGGTGCCCAGCAGGATCGACAGTGCCGTGGAGCCGAAGGCGATCACCAGCGAGTTGACGAAGCGCGGCGCATAGTTGGAAGGACCTACCACCACCATGTTGCGCTCGCGTGTGATGCGCTCGCAGGTGCCCGAGGGCGGCGGCAGGGTGTCGATGTAGTCCTGGGTCTGGCGCGAGCGGGTGGTGAACAGGTTGCAGTAGCCCTCCAGGGACGGCTTGAAAACCACCTTGGGCGGGTAGCTGATGGAGTCTGGCGGGGTCTTGATGGAGGTGAGGAATATCCACGCCAGCGGCACCATGGCCACCAGCGCGTACACCACCACCACCGCCGCCGCGATGCGCCGCGACAGCGGGCCTGGCTCCACGATGGAGTGGGCGTGGGAGATGCCGCGGCTCATCGGCTTTTCACCCGGTTGAGCGCCTTCACATAGATGTTGGCGAGGCCGAAGACGGTGACGAACAGGATGATGGCAAAGGCCGACGAGTAACCCGTGCGCCACTTCTCGAAGGCCTCGCGCTTGAGGGTGATGGAGGCCACCTCGGTGGTGGAACCCGGTCCGCCGTTGGTGAGCAGGTTAACCAGGTCGAACATCTTGAAGTTCTCGATGCCGCGGAACAGCACCGCCAGCATGATGAAGGGCAGCGCCATGGGCAGGGTGATGGTCCAGAACTGGCGCCACTTGGAGGCGCGGTCCACCTCGGCGGCCTCGTAGATGTAGTCGGGGATGGAGCGCAGGCCAGCCAGGCAGATGAGCATCACGTAGGGCGTCCACATCCAGGTGTCCACCAGCACGATGGCCCAGGGCGCAAGCTTCACCGAACCGATCATTTCGAAGGACGAAGGATCTAGGCCGGTGAAGAACGACACCACGTAGTTGAACAGCCCGATCTGCGGCTGGTAGAGAAACGCCCAGAAATTACCCACCACCGCGGGCGAGAGCATCATGGGAATGAGGATGGCCGTGGTCCAGAAGCCATGGCCGCGGAAGCGCCGGTCCACGAACCAGGCCAGGGCAAAGCCCAGCAGGGTTTGCAGCAGGATGGTCCAGAACACGAAGTGCGCGGTGGCCTGCATGGAGGCCCACACGTCTGGATCGGTGAGGATGTCCGCGAAGTGGTCGATGCCCACCCCGACGACTTCGGCATTGGGCCGGTTCGCCCGGTAGTTGGTGAACGACAGGCGGATCGTCCAGATCAGCGGAAAGATGTTAATCGCCAGCAGCAGCGCCATGGTGGGCGAGATGAACAGCCAGGCGATGGCCCGGTCGGACAGCCCGCGCACGGCGCGCGCAAGCGGCTCGGGCGTGGCGGTGGCTGCGCGTTCGGCGAAGGACGATTTGGCGGCAGGTTGCATGGTGCGTGCGGGGAGGCTGCGGGGGAGGCGCCGCGCGCCTCCCCTACAGTCACTGGCTTACTTCAGCTTGCCTTCTTCCTTGAAGACCTTCTGCCAGTCCTTGATGAGCGCGTCGAGGGCCTCCTTGGCGGTACCCTTGTCGGCCACCACGTAGTCGTGGAGGCGCTTCTGCATGGCCTGCAGCAACTGCGCGTAGGCGGGCTCCTGCCAGAAGTCCTGCACGCCGTTCATGGCCTTGAGGAAGTCGGCGGCGAAGGGTGCGGTCTTGGCAAAGCCGGGATCACCCAGCACCGACTTGTGGCAAGAGTAGCCACCCAGGGCCCACCACTTCTTCTGGATGTCGGGCTGCGCGAACCACTTGATGTACTGCAGCGCCGCGTCCTTGTTGGGCGAGTAGGACACCACCGAGATGCCCTGGCCGCCCAGCGTGGAGGCCTCCACCTTCTGGCCGGGATTCACGAAGAAGCCGATGCGCTCGCCGCCCACCTTCTCGTCCTTGTACAGGCCGGGGAAGAAGGCGAACCAGTTCATCATCATGGCCACCTGGCCGGACTTGAAGGCGTCCAGGCCCTCCTGCATGTAGGCGTTGGTGTAGCCGGGCGGCGTGCAGCACTTGTAGAGCGCCTTGTAGAACTCCAGGCCCTCCGCGGCATCCTTCGAGTTGACGAAGCCTTCCATGGAATAGGGCTTCTTCGGGTCGTCGTACTTGAAGCCCCAGGAATACAGCGCCGAGGTGGCGCCCATGGTGATGCCCTCGGAGCCGCGCTCGGTGAAGATGGCGGCGCCGTAGACCTTCTTGCCGTCGATGGTGCGACCCTGGAAGAACTCGGCCACTTCCTTGAGCTCTTTCCAGGTCTTGGGCGCGGCCAGGTCGCGGTTGTGCTTCTTCTTGAACTCCGCCTGCAGCTCGGGCTTGGCGAACCAGTCCTTGCGGTACACCCAGCCGTTGGCGTCGCCCATGGCCGGCAGGGCCCAGTAGTTGGGCGAGCCCTTGGGCCAGGTGGAATAGGCATACACGGTGGCGGGCGCGAAGTCCGACATCTTGATGCCGTTCTTGTCGAAGAAATCATTGAGCTTCACATAGTGGCCGTTCTCCGCCGAGCCGCCGATCCACTGGCTGTCGCCGATCATCAGGTCGCACAACTTACCCTTGGAATTGAGCTCGTTGAGCATGCGGTCGGCGAAATTCGGCCATGGCACGAACTCGAACTTCATCTGGACGCCGCTCTTGGCGGTGAAGTCCTTGGACAGTTCCACCAGCGCGTTGGCAGGGTCCCACGCGGCCCAGCACAGGGTGATGGTTTTGGATTGCGCGAAGGCCGGGTTCGCGGCCGCGAACATCGCGGCCGCCACCAGGGCGCCGGTTCCGCCGTAAATCTTC
Source organism: Rhodocyclaceae bacterium (assembly GCA_020248405.1). GTDB lineage: Bacteria > Pseudomonadota > Gammaproteobacteria > Burkholderiales. Next base: position 63,541 of record JADCHQ010000035.1, read on the forward strand.
CTCATGACTTGCTCCTCCTTCACGTTATTGGACACTCCCGCCACCGCACTTGCAGGCTCGGCGATCGCCGTGCACCGCAACAAAATCACTAAACATCAATACGGTGACGCGCTGCAACAAGCCCCTGATCGGGCGCCGCGTCGCGTGTTTACCTTAATGGATTCCCACTAAACATGGCAAGGTGTGTGGACGCCAGCCGCATGGAGGGCACGGTTGCAAGCCTGGCGGAGCGTGCCTAGGCTTGCGCGCTCGTTTTCCGGAGGCCTGTGGCTTCACCATGAACTCGCCCGAGATCCTGAACCGCCTGCGCCATGCCGCGCGCATGGACGAAATCGAGCCATTCCACGTGGTGTCGCTGGTCACCCGCGCTCAGGCAATGGAGGCGGCGGGCCGCTCAGTGGTGAACCTGGTGGTGGGCGAGCCTGAAGCCCCCGCCGCCGAGCCCATCGCCGAGGCCGGCATCCGCGCCATCCGCTCCGGCCGCGTCCGCTACACGGGCGCGTTGGGAAAGGCGCGGTTACGCGAGGCCATTGCGCACTGGTACGGCGAGCGCTATCGCGTGACGGTACCTGCTGGCCGAGTGGGCGTGATGCCCGGCTCTTCCGGTGCGCTGCTCATGACCATGGGTGTGTTGCTGTCTCCGGGCGACGAGGTGCTGATGGCCGATCCAGGTTACCCCTGCAACCGGCACTTCGTGCGCGCCATGGAGGGGCGGGCGGTGGGTGTTCCCGTGGGGCCGGACACCGCCTACCAGCTCACCGCCGCGCTGGTGCGGGCCCACTGGGGGCCGCGCACCCGCGCGGTGATGCTGGCCAATCCCTCCAACCCCACCGGTACCAGCGTGCCCTTCGACGAACTCCAGGCGATCCATGCCGAGGTAAGGGCGCGAGGTGGCACGCTCATCGTTGACGAGATCTATCACGGCCTGACCTATTCCGGCAGCGACCGGACGGTGCTCGACTTCGCCGACGACGCCTTTGTGATCAACAGCTTTTCCAAGTATTTCGGCATGACCGGGTGGCGGCTGGGCTGGATGGTGATGCCCGAGGCGTTCGCTCCGGACGTGGAGAAGCTTGCCCAGAATCTCTTCATCTCCGCGTCGGACATCGCCCAGGAGGCGGCCATCGCGGCCTTCTTTCCCGAGGCGGTGGCGGTGCACGAACAGCGCCGCGAGGCCTTTCGCGCCCAGCGCGACTTCCTGCTGCCGCAATTGCGGCGCCTCGGGTTCCAAATTCCCCTGGAGCCCGCGGGCGCGTTCTACATCTACGCTAACTGCGAGCGCTTCACCGGCGACAGCTACCGCTTCTGCCTCGATGCGCTGGAGCAGGCCGGGGTGGCCATCGCCCCCGGTCTGGACTTCGGCAGCCACAGGGCCGCAGCCCACGTGCGTTTTTCCTACCCCAAGCCGATCGAGGTGCTTGCCGAGGGTGTGGCGAGGCTCGAAAGCTGGCTCAAGAGTCGCTGACATGGCCGATCAACACTTCATGCTTGGATTCACCGCGCGCTTCGTGCGCGCCAACGGCGTACGCCTGCACGCCTGGACAGCCGGGGAGGGGCCGGCGCTGGTGCTGCTGCACGGCTACCCGCAGAGCGGGATCATGTGGCGCAAGGTGGCGCCGCAGCTCGCGCGGCGCTTCAGCGTGGTGGTGCCCGACCTGCGCGGCTACGGCGACTCCGACAAGCCCCGCGACGGCTACGACAAGAAGACCATGGCGCGCGACATCCACGAGCTGATGACGGCGCTGGGCCACGGGCGCTACGCGGTGGTGGGGCACGACCGCGGTGCCCGCGTCTCCCACCGCCTGGCCCTCGACCAGCCCGAGGCCGTCACAAAGCTGTGCGTCCTCGACATCGTGCCCACCCACACGGTGTTCCGCGATACCGGCCGGGAGCTGGCGGCGGCCTACTGGCACTGGTTCTTCTTCCAGGTCCCCGACCTGCCCGAGGTGATGATTCAGGCCTCGAGCGAGCCCTTCCTGCGCTTTATGTTCCGGGCGCTATCCTCGGAGGCTGGTGCCATCGAAGAGGCGGCCTTCCAGGAGTACCTGCGCGTATTCCGCCTGCCCGGCACCATCCGGGCAGGGCTGGAGGATTACCGCGCTGCGGCCACGCGCGACTTCGCCGACGATGAGGCCGATCTTGCCGGCCGGGTGCGCTGCCCGGTGCTCGCCATCTGGGGCAAGGCCGGCAAGATGGACGCGTTGTTCGACGTGCTGGCCACGTGGCGGCAAAAGGCCGACGATGTGCGCGGCCACAGCCTGCCCTGCGGGCATTTTATTCCCGAAGAAGCCCCGGAGTTGCTGCTGCGCGACCTGGAAGATTTTCTGGTCTGAACTCGGCGCCGGCCTGCGCTGTCCCAGCGCTTCCTGCGATTATGACGGGGTATCCGTCGGCGCAGTTGTTCCGGCGCACGCCACCTTGGGAGATTCCGTCATGTCCTTGAAGTTGAAGATGATCGTCCTGTCAGCCGCCGCCTGCCTGTGGTCTGCGCAGGGTTTCGCCGCGCCCCAGGAAGAAACCTTCACCATTCCCGAGGAGGGGGCCGAGTACCTGGACGGAAAAAAACTGTCCAAGCTGATGGATCGTTCCGATCCCAAGGCTGCCACCAACATCGGCTGGCTCTACGCGCGCGGCCAGGGCGGCGTGCAGCAGGATTTCAAGGAAGCCATGTTGTGGTGGAAGCACGCCGCGCGTTCGGGCTATACCCCGGCCATGAACAACGTTGGCCTTCTCTACGCCAATGGGCACGGCGTATCCCGCGACTACGAAGAAGCCTTCAAGTGGTGGATGCGCGCCGCCGAGCGGGGCAACGCCTGGGCCATGAATGCCGTGGGCGACCTGTACGAAAACGGCCATGGCGTGCCGCAGAGCTACGAGAATGCGCTCGCCTGGTACCAGGAAGCCGCCCGCGAGGGTGACGCGCTGGCGCACTGGAACATCGGCAATCTCTCCGAGCAGGGGCAGGGTACGGCCGTGAGCTACGAGGAAGCCATGCGCTGGTACCAGATCGGCGCGGCGCGGGGTCATGCGCTCAGCATGCACAGCGTCGGGCGGCTGGTGCACCGGGGCCTCGGCACCAAGGCCGACCCGGTGGAAGCCTATGCTTGGTATGCCGTGGCGGCGCTGCGGTTTACGGAAGAGGACACCGAGGAGGCCGCCGAAAACAGCCGCTTGCTACAGGAGGTGGCCGGGCTGCTCAACGACGAGCAGCGCACTCGGGGCGACGCCCGTACCGCCGAACTGGACCGCAAGTTCGCGCGCCCCGAAAAGGGCCGTGCGGCACAAGGCTCCGATGCCTGAACGCGCTGCAGGGCGAGGGGTGCTGTCCGTGGCCTGCTTCGTGCTTTCGACTAGGCGCAGCAAGTGGGACGGCAGGGGTCGCCAGTCCGGCGCACCGGCTTGGGGAATGTCCGACCGGCGGCGCCTCGCGGCAGTGCAGGCCGCTGGCGCGAGCGTTCTGGTTGCACCGGCGCCCATCCGGCCCGGCTGCGGCAGGGGTGCTTGCGAAGCTTCACCCGTCCTGGAAGGTAACCGCATCAATCCGGCGCCAGCTTTCGCGCGCCAGTTGCAGGAAAGGTCTCGACCATGCTGAGACGCTGCATTTGCGTTGTAGTCGCGGCTGGCGCGCTCCACGGTGTCGTCGCCGAAGCGGCGCGCACGTCCCCCCCGTCCACGGGCGGCTATGGCACCTATCGCGATGAGGGCAGCACGGAGTACGACAACCCTCGCGATACCGGCCCCATCGAAGACCTCCGGGAACTCACCGACCACCTGTTGCGCACGGCCGTGCGCATGTCGAAGTACCGCAAGCCGGCCGCCCTGCCCATGGTGAGCCGCATGCCGCGTCCCGAACTGGAAGCCCTGGCATGCCCGGAGGGCAGCCGCTGCGGGGTGTCCGCCATGTACGAACCCACCCGGGGCATCCTCATCGCCGAAGACCTGCGGCCCGAGACCAACCTGTTCCACCGCTCCATCCTGCTGCACGAGATCGTGCACTACCTTCAGGAGGTGGGGCACGAACTGGCGGCCATGGCCGCCTGCGAGCGTTGGTATCAGCGCGAGCTAGAAGCCTATGCCCTGCAGAAGCAGTATCTGCAAAACGTTCACAGTCCGGACCGCGTGGCCTACTCGGGCTCGCGTCCGGTGTGCGACGAGCTACCGCCCGCCGGGTCGCTCACCCACACGGCGCGGCCGGTCAAGGCGCCTGGCGCGGCCGACTGATATTCCTCCCGCGCACGCCCCCGGCAGCACACGCCCGGCACGCCGGCCCTTTCCGGGGCGATGGCCTCCGCCCCCGGGATCTCGGGCGAGCGGCTGCCGATTGCGCAGCAGCGACCCAGGGCCCGAGCCGGCCTCGACTACGCTGCCGGGTCGTCTCCTGCCTGACCCGTGACCCACCCGATGACCCGCAGCCGGATTGCAGTGCTCGCCGTACTCGTCCTGGTCGCGGGTGCGCTCCTGGCCTTTGACGCGAGTCCGTTCCTCAGTCTCGACCATCTGCGCCAGCAGCAGGCTGCCCTGGAGCAATGGCGCGCCGCCCGTCCCTGGCTGGCTGCCTCGTCGTACTTCGCGATCTACGTGGCCGTCACGGCCTTGTCCCTGCCCGGCGCGGCGCTTATGACCCTGGCGGGCGGCGCCATGTTCGGGCTGCTGTGGGGCACGATATTGGTGAGCTTCGCCTCCACGCTTGGCGCCACCGCCGCCTTCCTCGTGAGCCGCTTTCTGTTGCGCGAGGCCGTGCACGGGCGCTTCGGCGAGCGGCTGCGTGCCATCAACGCGGGCATGGAGAGGGAGGGGGCGTTCTACCTTTTCACCCTGCGCCTCGTGCCAGCCTTTCCATTTTTCGCCATCAATGTCCTCATGGGCCTTACGCCCATGAAGACACGCACCTTCTATTGGGTGAGCCAGGCCGGCATGCTGGCCGGCACGGTGGTGTACGTGAACGCCGGCACCCAGCTTGCGAAGCTCGAGTCCATGGAGGGCATCTTCTCGCCGGGTTTGCTCGCCTCTTTTGCGGCGCTCGGCGTATTTCCCCTGCTGGCCAGGAGGCTCGTGGAGGCGGTGCGTGCTCGTCGGGTGTATGCGGGCTGGAGCAAGCCGGCGCGCTTCGATCGCAACCTGGTGGTGATTGGCGCGGGTTCCGCGGGCCTGGTGTCGGCCTACATCGCCGCGGCGCTGAGGGCGCGCGTGACGCTGATCGAGAAGCACCGCATGGGCGGCGACTGCCTCTACACTGGTTGCGTGCCTTCCAAGGCGCTGATCCGCTCGGCCAGGCTGCTGTCCCACATCCGGCGCTCGCAGGAGTTCGGCATTCGATCGGCCAGTGCCGAGTTCGACCTCGCCGACGTGATGGATCGGGTGCAGTGTGTGATCCGTGCCATCGAGCCGCACGATTCGGTGGAGCGCTACAGCGCGTTGGGCGTGGAATGCATGCAGGGGGAGGCGAGGATCGTCTCTCCCTGGGAGGTGGAAGTGAGCACTGCCGCGGGCACGCGGCGATTGTCCTCCCGCGGCATCGTGGTGGCAGCGGGTGCGCGCCCCTTCGTCCCGGCCATCCCCGGCATCGAGGACACGGGCTATCTCACCTCCGAAACGCTGTGGGGATTGCGCAGCTTGCCCCAGCGCCTGCTGGTGCTGGGCGGAGGGCCCGTGGGCTGCGAACTGGCGCAGTGCTTCGCCCGGCTGGGCTCGCGGGTGACCCATGTGGAAATGCAGCCGCGGCTGATGATGCGCGAGGACCCCGAGGTGTCGGAACTGGTGGCCCAACGCTTCCGGCAGGAGGGTGTGGACGTACGCACCGGCCACCGGGCGCTGCGCTTCGAGCGCGAGGGTGACGACAAGGTGATGGTGGCCGAGCACGACGGTCGTGAAGTGCGCATGGGCTTCGACCTGCTGTTGTGCGCCGTGGGGCGTGTGGCCAACACCACGGGCTATGGGCTCGAGGCGCTGGGTATCCCGGTGTCGGCCAACCGCGCCGTGGAGGTGAACCCGTTCATGGCGACGAAGTACCCGAACATCTACGCCTGCGGCGACGTGGCGGGGCCCTGGCAGTTCACGCACACGGCTTCACACACCGCCTGGTACGCGGCGGTGAATGCGCTGTTCGGGACGTGGCACCGCTTCCGCGCCGATTTTTCCGTGATCCCCTGGGCCACCTTCACCGAGCCGGAAGTGGCGCGGGTCGGGCTGAACGAGACCGAGGCGAAGGAGAAGGGCATCGCCCACGAGGTGACGGTGTATGGCATGGATGGCCTCGACCGCGCCATCGCCGACGGCGAAGCGCACGGCTTCGTGAAGGTGCTCACGGTGCCGGGCAAGGACCGCATCCTCGGCGCCACCATCGTGGGTGAGCATGCCGGTGACCTGATCACCGAGTTTGTCACGGCCATGAAAAACGGCATTGGCTTGAACCGCATTCTGGGAACGATCCACGTCTATCCCACGCTCGCCGAGGCGAACAAGTTCGTGGCGGGCAACTGGAAGCGCGCCCACGCGCCGGCCGGAGCGCTGAAGTGGCTTGAGCGCTACCACGCCTGGATGCGCGGCTGAGCGCTGGATGCGTGCCGCGACGATGGCAAGGCTGCTGATCGCCATCGCGCTCGCCATGGCCGCGCTGCCTGTGCGCGCTTTCGACCACACCCACGCCGCGTGGACAGTGTTGCTGCAGAAGCACGTGGTGGTGCTGGATGGCGGCAAGGCATCGAGGGTGCGCTACGCCGCCCTCGCCCGGGACCGCGCGGCGCTGAAGGGCTACCTGGAGGCGCTGTCGGCCGTGAAGCCGGGGCAGTATGCGGCGTGGAGCAAGTCCGAGCAGCTCGCGTTTCTGATCAACGCCTACAACGCCTTCACCATCCAGAAAGTCCTCACCCGCTACCCGGAGCTGGCATCGATTCGCGATTTCGGCACCGTGTTCGGCAACCCGTGGAAGGACCGTTTCTTCACGCTTTTGGGCAGACCCGCGAGCCTGGACGGCATTGAGCACGACATGATCCGCGCGCCGGGCGTGTTCGACGAACCGCGGATTCACTTCGCCGTCAATTGCGCTTCGGTGGGATGCCCCATGCTGCGGGAGGAGGCCTACGCCGGCGAGAGGCTCGAGGCGCAACTCGAGGAGCAGACCCGGCGCTTCCTGTCCGACCGGTCGCGGAACCGGTTCGCGGACGGGCGGCTCGCGGTGTCGAAGATCTTCGAGTGGTATCGGAAGGATTTCGCCTCGGGGTATCGCGGGATCGGGTCGGTGGAGCAATTCCTGGCCCGTCACGCCGATTTGCTCGCCGACTCTCCCGAGGACCGCGCGCGCATCCGGGCAGGCGCGCTGCGGGTCGACAGCCTCGACTACGACTGGGCGCTCAACGATACCCGCTAGTGCCGCGCTATGCTTGCCGCCTTCGCTTTAGACGCCCCGGGAAACGCCCCATGACCTCAGCGCTGCTGAGCGCCGACACCTCCGCCCTGCTGGTCATCGATCTCCAGGCGCGCCTGCTGCCTGCCATTCACGGCGGGGCGCGCGTGCTGGCCAACAGCATCTGGCTGGTGCAGGTGGCGCGGCGCCTGGGTGTGCCCGTGCTGTGCTCCGAGCAGTACCCCCAGGGCCTGGGCCCCTGCGCGCCGGAGCTCGCCGCCGTGCTGCCGGAGGATGCGGTGCGCACGAAGCAGCATTTTTCCTGCGTGGCGGAGGGCTGCTTCGAAGACCATCCAGCCTGGCGTCGTCCGCAACTCGTGGTGTGCGGCACCGAGGCGCACGTGTGCGTGCTGCAGAGCGTGCTCGACCTGAGGGCGCGCGGCACCCAGGTATTCGTGGCGGCCGATGCCGTGGGCTCGCGCCGGCCCTCCGATCGCGCGCTTGCCCTGGCGCGCATGCGTTGTCACGGCGTCGAGGTGGTGTCTCGGGAGATGGTGGCCTTCGAGTGGCTGCACCGCGCCGGCACCGATGTGTTTCGCGAGGTGAGCCGTGGATTCATCCGCTGACCGGGCGGGAGAGACCCCGGCGGTCAATGCCTATGCGCTGCTCGCCACCTTGCAGAACTTCGTGGAGCGTCGTCAGGCGGCGGTGTCGGCGCTGGACCTGCCCGGCATGCTGGACCACATGCTGGCGTGGTACGTGGCCCTGCCGCCCGGCCGTTTGCTGCCCGAGGCGCTGTCCGACGAGCTGGTGTATCGCTACGGCGGCTGGTCGGAGGGGTGCGCCACGGGCTTCAAGGTAAGCCTTCTGCGGCGGCTGAGTGTGCGTGCCGAGCTTGGCGAGACACAGTGGCTGGCCGGCATCTCGCTGCTCTACGAACCCGCCGGCCGCGCGAGCCTGGCGCGCTTCAGCACCGCCTCCGCCGACTGGCCTTCCCTGTCCGCCTTTCGCAGCGCCGTGGAGTCTTCGCCGGCTTTTCGCCAACTCGCTGAAGCCCCGCCCATGGCGGCGGCGCTGGAGGGAGGCGGGCTGCGCTGAAGGCTGCGCCGCCGCTCAGGCGGCCGCCTCCACGGCGTGGGCGATGCGTTCGAGGTTGCCCTGGGCGTCGAAGGCCGGGGGAAGCGCTTCGGACAGAAGCTCGAAACGCTCCGGCTGGGCACGCACCTCCGCCAGCATGGCTTGCGACACCGCGATCTCGGAGAGCTGCAGCGTGTTGCGAATGTGCACCACCCGGCATTCGGCCGGCTTGACGCGCACCACGGTCTTCACGGCCAGGGCAACGGCCTCGCGGTCGGTGTTCATGATCAGGGGGATGGCCGCTCCATCGAGATTCGCGGCGGTAATCACGTTGGCGTAGGTGGAGGCTACGTCCAGGTCGCGGTAGAGGCGAAGGGTGATCACGTCGGCGCTGCCGATGCCGGTGGCGTTGCCGTGAGAGGCGCGCGTGAGGCCCAGCACCACGATCTTCTTCACGAAGGGCCGTGCCGCCCATTGCACGTTGCGGCGGTTGCGGCCGGTGACATTGGGATCGAAGCCCGCGCCGGAGATGTCCTTGCCCATTTCCTCGATCACCAGCACATCCACTTCGTCGAAGAACAGCCGCGGCAGATTGGCCTGGGCCAGCTGCTGCAGGGCGGGCTCGCGGGTGGCGATGGCTTGGGCCGGCACCGCTTCGATCAGGGCCGTCTGGTCGTAGGCGTTCTCGACGATGGCCACGCCGAACAGCACGTTGCGCGCGGCGAGATTCGTGTCGCGCACCTTCGGCAGCAGCTCCGGGAAGCGGTCCATGCCGTGGCTGTGATAGGCGGCCGCGCCCACGATCTTGCCGATCCCGATGGCCAGCATCTTGGTCAAGCCGCTCTCGGTGGCGCCGCGAAAACCAGTGTGCGGCTTGATGCGGTTGATCACCACGATGGCATCCGCTTCGGCGGCGTGCCGATCCATGTGCACCGGCGTGCCGTCCTCCAGGTGGCCGGTGATCACCGTGTCCATGGAGGCGCGGATGGGAACGCCCGTGGCCTCTTCGGTGATGCCGTAGCTCTCGAGCACCTTGCGCTGCCCTTCAGCCGTGGCGGCGCCGTGGCTGCCCATGCAGGGGAAAATGAAGGGCTGGGCGCCCAGTGCGCGCAACTCCTCCACCACCGTACGGGCGATCAGGCCGATGTTTGCGATGCCGCGGCTGCCGCAGCCCACGGCGATGGTCTGCCCCGGTACCACCTGGGCGCGGATCTCCGGCCGGCGTAACTGGGCGCGCACCGCGCCGGCGATGTCCTCGATCCGGGACGGATCGAACCTTTGGCGCACCCGCGCCATGGGCGGCAGCGCAAACTCGAGGCCGCCTGCGATGCTCACTTCAATGCGCTCTGGAATCATCTCGTTCTCCCCTCTTGTAAGGCAATGGTAACCGGCGGCCGGTCTTTTCTGGAACAATGCCCTAGGGATAGCTGCCCCGACCGCCCCGCCTTGGAGCCCCGGACCGTGCGCCTCTCCATCGTCATGCCCACCCTTCACGAAGCCGGCGGCATTGCCGCCGTGCTGGGTGCGCTGCAGCCCGCGCGGCGCGAAGGGCACGAGGTCATCGTGGCCGACGGCGGCAGCAGCGACGCCACCCGCGCCATCGCCGCCCCGCTGGTGGACCGTCTGGTGGAGTCGCCCCGCGGGCGGGCAGCGCAGATGAATGCTGGCGCGGCCGCGGCCGCGGGCGACGCATTGCTGTTCCTGCACGCCGACACCACGTTGCCACCGGGGGCCATCGAGGCCGTGCGGCGCGCGCTGCAGGAGGGCGCGTGCTGGGGCCGGTTCGATGTGCGCATCCACGGCACCCACCCCATGCTGCCGGTGATCGCCGCCATGATGAACACGCGCTCGCGCCTGACCGGCATTGCCACGGGTGACCAGGCGCTGTTCGTACGCCGCGAGGTCTTCGAGGCGGCGGGTGGATTCCCGCGCGTGGCGCTCATGGAGGACATCGCGCTGTCGCGCAGCCTCAAGCCCATGGGCCGCCCCGCCTGCCTGCGGTTGCGCGTGACCACCTCGGGCCGCCGCTGGGAGCGCCACGGCCTGTGGCGCACGGTGCTGCTCATGTGGCGTCTGCGGCTGCGCTACTTCCTGGGCGCCGATCCCGACCGCCTGGCGGCAGAGTACCGTGCCCATGGCTGCTGACATTCCCATCCTCGTGTTTGCCAAGGCGCCCGAACCCGGCCGGGTGAAGACGCGGCTCGTGCCGCCGCTCACCGAAGGCGCCGCGGCCGTGCTGGCCGCGAGGCTGGCGCGGCGCATGCTCGCCACGGCCTGCGCCGCGGGCATCGGCGAGGTAAGGCTGTGTTGTGCGCCGGATGCCAGACACCCCTTTTTCGAGTTGTGCCGGCGGCAACTGGGCGTGACGCTTGTGTCCCAGGGCAAGGGCGACCTGGGTGCGCGCATGGACCGGGTGTTTCGGGCGGCGCTCGATCACCACGGCGCTGCCCTGTTGGCGGGCACCGACGTGCCCGATGCAAGCGAGGCGGATTTCCGCATCGCCGCCAGCGCGCTGGCCAGTGATGCGGATGCGGTGCTGGGCCCCGCCACCGACGGCGGCTACTGGCTGCTGGGTCTGAAGCGCCACGATCCGGCGCTGTTCGACCGCATGCCGTGGGGCACGGAGCGGGTGGCCGCGCTCACCCGCCAGCGTATGGAGGCGCTGGGCTGGCGGGTGGTGGAACTGGCGCCGCGAGACGATCTGGATCGCCCGCAAGACTTGGCCCGCCTGCGCCAGCGCCCCGGGTCCATTGCTTTGCTGCAAGGCTTGTGGGCCGGGGCCGGAGCGTGAGGCGCGTGTTGCTGGTGGGCGGTGGCCACGCCCACGTGGAAGTGGTCCGGCGGTTGGGCCCCGCCTGTCCGGCTGGCGTCGAGGTGGTGCTGGTGAGCCCCGCAACCGACACGCCCTACTCGGGCATGCTGCCCGGCCTGGTGGCGGGCCATTACTCTTGGCGCGAATGCCACATCGACCTCGTGGGCCTGTGCGCGCGCAGCCGTGTGGTGTTTCGCCAGGGCGCCCTGGTGGCGCTGGATGCGGGCGCCCGCGTTGCGCGGCTGGAAGATGGCAGCAGCATGGAGTGGGATTGGTTGTCGCTGGACGTGGGATCCACGCCGCCAGTGGATCGCATCGAGGGCGCGCACGAGCACGGTATGGCGGTGAAGCCGGTGAACCTGTTCCTCGAAGGCTGGGAGGCCTTGCTGGCGCGGGCGCGTTCCACGCCGCTGCGCCTTGCGGTGGTGGGCGGTGGGGCTGGCGGGGTGGAACTGGCCTTTGCCCTTCGATACCGGCTCGATCACGATTCGGGGGAGGGCGGGCCTTGCGATTTGACTCTGGTCAGCCAGAGCGGTTGCATCCTGCCCGATCACGCGCTGGGGGTACGGCGGCGCGTGGAGGCCGCGCTGCGGCGTGCAGGCGTCGGGTTGCTCATGGGGGCTGCCGTGGGGCGGGCCACCGCCGAAGGTCTGGAGCTTCGCGATGGCGGCCTGGTGCCCTGCCACTGTGCCCTGTGGGCCACCGGCGCCGCGGCGCCCCGGTGGCTGCGCACCAGCGGTCTGGCGCTCGACGCGCAGGGCTTCGTGCAGGTGGATGCAACGCTGCGGTCCATTTCTCACCCGAAGGTGTTTGCCGCGGGCGACGTGGCGGCGCTGATGCCCCGTGGCGTGCCCAAATCCGGCGTGTACGCCGTGCGTCAGGGTCCGGTGCTGGCGGGCAACCTGTTGCGCGGGCTGGAGGGGCACGCTCCCCGGCGATTCCTGCCCCAGCAGCAAGCGCTGGCGCTGATGAGCACCGGTTCCCGATACGCCATCGCCTCCCGCGGCGCTTTTCACATGGAGGGTGCCTGGGTGTGGTGCTGGAAAGACCGCATCGACCGTGCCTTCATGGCCCGCTATGCCTGAAACCGCGGCCGCGCCTGGCGCCCGCAAGCGGCGTTGAGCCGCGTGCCAGATCACCGGGTGGCCGCAACCATATTGGACGGGCCTGCCGCCACCGGCCCACAATCTTCACGGGTTTTTTCCTGCCGCTGGCATTGCTCGAGGAGCGCTGCGTGAGTTCAACACCGACACCCTTCACCTTGCGGGTACCCGACGCTGCCCTGGCCGACCTGCGCGAGCGTCTCGCCCGTACCCGCCTGCCCGACCAGGCGCCCGGCGAGCCCTGGGCCTACGGCACCGATGTGTCCTGGCTGGCCGAGTTGGTGGAGTACTGGCGCACGTCCTTCGACTGGCGCGCCCAGGAGGCTCGCCTCAATGCCTTGCCCCAGTACACCCTGCCCCTGCACCACATCGATCTGCACTTCCTGCACGTGCCTGGCCGGGGGCCCGCGCCGCTGCCCTTGCTGCTCTCCCACGGCTGGCCGGGTTCGGTGTTCGAGTTCCTGGAGCTCATCTCGCAGCTCACCGACCCGGCGCGCTTTGGCGGCGATCCGGCCGATGCCTTTACGGTGGTGGCGCCGTCGCTGCCGGGTTACGGCCTGTCTTTCCGGCCCGGGCAGCCGCGCTTCTCGGCGGAGCGCATGGCCGACTGCTTCGCGGAGCTGATGGCTGCCCTGGGGTATGCACGCTTCGGCGCCCAGGGCGGGGACTGGGGTTCCTTCGTCACCGCGCGCCTGGCCCACGCCCACCCCCAACTGCTGGCGGGCATCCACCTCAACCTGCTGCCCGTGCGCCGCGATCCGAAAATGCTCGCCGACCCCACGCCAGAGGAGCGGCGCTTCCTGACGGAGCTCGACGTGTGGCTCAAGGAAGAGATCGGTTACCAGTGGATTCAGGGCACGCGGCCGCAGACCCTGGCCTTCGGGCTGACCGATTCGCCCGCCGGCCTGGCGGCGTGGATCGGTGAAAAATTCCGCGCATGGTCCGATTGCGGCGGCCGGCCGGAGAATGCCATCTCCCGCGATGACATGCTGGCCGACATCAGCCTGTACTGGTTCACCGGCGCCATCGGGTCGAGCTTCTGGCCCTATTACGCCCGCATGCACGGCCCCTGGCCCATCCCCGACGGCGGCGTGAAGGTGCCCATGGGCTACGCCCAGTTTCCGCGCGAGATTCTGCGTCCGCCGCGCTCGGTGGCAAGCCGCATGTTCACCGACATCCGCCGCTGGACCGAGATGCCCCGGGGCGGCCACTTCGCGGCGCTGGAGCAGCCCGAGCTGCTGGCCCACGAGGTGCGGGAGTTCTTCCGGCCGTTGCGCTGAACCGGCGCCGGTTGCCGGCCAGCGGGGTGCCGTCAGCGTCACCGCAAAACGCAGCGACGCCGGCCACCCCGGCGCCGTCTACTTGCGGCGCGCGGCGAAGGCGGCCTTGCGGTCTTCGTTCACGCGGCGGAATGCCGGCCGCTCCTCCAGCATCTTCACATAGCCCCTCCAATGGGGGAGATCGTCCAGCCAGTCACGGCCGTAGGCGGCCTTGGTGGCGGCCGAGACGATGGGCAGGTGCACGAACGCGGCACAGTCGGCGAGCGTCAGCTGGCCGCCGGCAATGTATGGCGAGAACTTCACCAGCGCCGCAAGCCCGCGCAGGCCCTTGGCCAGGTCCTTCTCCACCGCCTGGCGCTCCGCCTCGTCGGCGGGCTGGCCGAAGAACAGCTGGCCGTAAAGCCGGCGCACCACCAGTTCCACGTGCACTTCGAGGTACGCCACGAGTTCGCGCACCTTGGCCCGCTCGAAGGGGTCTGCCGGCAGCAACGGCGTCCCGGGAAAGGCGTCCTCCAGGTACTCGCAGATGACGCTCGATTCGGTGAGCCGGCGCCCGTCGGAGAGTTCAAGGAAAGGCACCTTGCCAAGGGGCGTGCGGGCGAGGAACTCTTCCCTCTGCGAGGGAAAAACGGCCTCTTCGTCGAAGGCGATGCCCTTTTCGAGGAGCACGATGCGCACCTTGTTGTGATAGTTGCTGATGTGGAAGCCGCACAGCTTCAGCATGGTGTTCTCCTTGGTGATGCCCGAAAGCTTAGCGGACGCGCTTGGGCAGCGCCATTTGGCCCCGGGGCGCGGGTTGTGGCCTGGATTGCACGCGGTCTTGCCGCCCGTTAGCCCCGCCGCGACAATCCGCCCATGGACGATGCTGCCATCCGCGAGCGGCTGAGTGCCCTCTACCCCGCGCTGGAAGGGCTGTCAGCCGCGGGCCTGGAGCGCCTGATGGCCGATTGCCAGGTGCTGCGCGCCGAGGCAGGCACGGTGATGTTCGACGAGAACAGCCCCTGCCAGGGGTTTCCGTTGCTGGTGCGGGGCGCCGTCCGCGTCTCCAAATGCGGTGCCAACGGCCGCGAGTTGCGGCTCTACCGCGTGGTGCCCGGCGAGGCCTGCATCCTCACCTCCAGTTGCCTGCTGGGGCAGGTGGCCTACCGGGCGCGGGGCGTGGCCGAGTCCCCCGTGGTGGCCGTGGTCTTGCCGCCCGCGGCGTTCACGGCGCTGCTGGCCGGGCACGAGCCGTTCCGGGCCTATGTCTTCGGCCTGTTCGCCGAGCGCATGGCCGAGCTCATGGCGCTGGTGGAGGCGGTGGCCTTTCAGCGCCTGGACCAGCGCCTGGCGGCGTTGCTACTGGGCAAGGGCCGGATCGTCCGCATCACCCACCAGGCGCTGGCCGACGAACTGGGCAGCGTGCGCGAGATCGTCAGCCGGCTGCTGAAGAGCTTCGCCGAGCGTGGCTTGGTATCGCTGTCACGCGAGCAGGTGGAAATCGTGGATGCGGCGCGGCTGCGGGAGATCGCTGCGCCGGCCTGATACCAGGTTGCCGGCGTGGCGGGCGCGCCGCCGCGTGATCTGGGTCACGGACTTTGCGCTGTGTGGCGCGGGGACTCGTGGCATCGGGCGGGCATTCCGCGCTTGCCCCATCAGGAGATCGCCATGAAGACCAACGTTGGAACCCTCGACCGCGCCATCCGCATCGTTGCCGGCCTTGCCTTGCTCAGCCTGCTGTGGCTGCTGGAGGGCAACGCCCGCTTTGTCGGGCTGGTGGGCGTGGTGCCGCTGCTCACGGCCACGCTGCGCTTCTGCCCGCTGTATTCGATCCTGGGGGTGAGCACCTGCTCTCGTCAGCTTGCCGGCGCGTGAAAGTAAGCTAGTCCCGCCCCGGACTCAGAACTGGCCCGCGGCGCGCGCCATGAGCGAGGCGCCGCTGGACAGCAACAGCCCATGCACCACCAGGCCCGTGTGGGCGGGGCTCAGGCGCCCGTGAATGCGCTGGCCGATCCAGGTGCCGGCGAGCATCAGCGGCAGCAGCGCCGCGGCGCTTGCCAGCAGGCGGGTTTCGGCCAACAGCCCGGCCGTCACGAAGGCAGCAATGCGCACTCCGGTGCTCACCGTGAACACCGCCGAAAGGGTGGCGCGGCGCCGAGCGCTGTCGGCAATGCGGCCGGTGAAGTACACCGCATACACGGGCCCGCCTACGCCAAACAGGGCTCCCAGCAAGCCGCCCAGCAGGCCCGTGGGATGGGCCGCCAGCGCGGGTAACCGGAAGGCGCGGCCGCGGCGCAGCAGCCCCGCCAGCCCGTAGCCCGCCACGAACAGCCCGAGCGCCAGCAGCATGGCCGTGCCGGGCAGGTTGCGCAGCAGCAGTACGCCGGCTGCGATGCCGGCCAGCATGGCGGGAAACACCCGGCGCGCCTCGCCCGTGTCCACCGAACGGCGGCTGCGCCAGGCCGTGGTGAAGGCTGCCGAGAAGTCCAGCATCACCATCAGCGGCAGCACGGTGGTGAGCGGCAGGAAATGCGCCAGCAGTGGGATGGACACCAGGGCCGAACCGAAGCCCGATATGCCGAACAGCACGTAGGCCGCCAGCACGATGAGCGGGGCGGCGACGAGGACTTCGGCAGGCCACGGCATGACGCGGGCAAGTATAGGCGCTGGGTGCGGTGCGCCGCGGGCGCGGGAAAACGCGTACCTTCGCCCCATGACCGATAGCGTCGTCCTTGTCCACGGCCTCTGGCTGTCCGGCTGGAGCCTCGTGCCGCTGGCGCGGCGGCTGCGGGCTGCCGGGTTTCACGTCGGTGTGTTTTCCTATCCCACCCTGCGGGGGAGCCTGGACGGGCACGCCGCCGCCCTGGCCGCGTTCCTTGCGCACCAGCCCGGGCCCGTGACCGGCGTGGTGGGGCACAGCCTTGGCGGTCTGGTGGCGCTGCGCGCGCTGGATCTGGCCCCGGCGCTGCCCGTGGAGCGGCTGTTGATGCTGGGCTCGCCGGTGCGCGGCAGCAGGGCGGCACAGGCCCTGGCAAGGCTGCCGGGCGGGCGGGCACTCGCGGGCCCCACGTTGGCGCAAGCGCTGCAACGGGGGCCGCGACGCCCGTCCCAGCCGGTGGTGATCGGCATGGTCGCCGGTAGCCTGGGCGTGGGCGCGGGTCGGCTGGTGACACGCTTCCCGGGCCCCGGCGACGGCGCCGTGTCCCTGGAGGAGACCTGCTGGGAAGGCCTGGATGCGCGCCTGGTGCTGCCCGTCAATCATTTCGGCCTGCTGGTGTCCGCGCGGGTGGCGCGCAGCGCGGCGCGCTTTCTGCATACCGGCCGGCTGGAGTCGGTGTGAGGGCGCGCCGCTGGCTGCGGTGGCTTGCCCTGGGGGCCGCGTGCGCGGCGCTGGCTGGGTGCTCCACGGTGAGCTACTACTGGCAGGCGGCGCTGGGTCAATGGCAGGTGCACAACGCCGCCCGGCCCCTGGATGTGGTGCTCACCGACCCCGCCACCGATGCACGACTGCGCGCCCGGCTCGAAATCGCCCGCGGCCTACGCGAGTACGCCAGCCGCGCGCTGGCGCTGCCCGACAATGGCTCCTACCGCCGCTACGCCGACCTGAAGCGGCCCTACGTGGTGTGGAACGTGTTCGCGGCGGCGGAGTTCTCGGCGCAGCCGCGCCAGTGGTGCTTCCCGGTGGCGGGTTGCGTCACCTACAAGGGCTGGTTCGACGAGGCCGCCGCGCAGCGCTTCGCGCGGCAGCTCGCGGGGGAGGGCCACGACGTGTTCGTCTACGGCGTTCCTGCCTACTCCACCCTCGGCTGGTTCGACGATCCGCTGCTCAACACCTTCATGCACTATCCGCGCGCCGAGGTGGCTCGGCTGGTGTTCCACGAGCTGGCTCACCAGGTGGCCTACGCGCCCGGCGACTCCACCTTCAACGAGTCCTTCGCCACCGCGGTGGAACTGGACGGCGTGCGCCGCTGGCTTGAACGCGAGGGAACAGCCGGGGAGCTGGCGGACTTCGAGGCCATGCGGCGGCGGCGCGAGGGCTTCGTGGCGCTGGTGGAGGGCACCCGCGCCCGTCTGGCTGCGCTGTATGCGCAGGCGCTGGAGCCATCCGCCATGCGCGAAGCAAAGGCCCACGTGTTCGCGGAGATGCGCGCTGGCTACGAGGCGCTCAAGCGCGAGTGGGGCGGATTTTCCGGCTACGACCGCTGGTTCGCCCAGCCGCTGGGCAACGCCCACCTCGCCTCGGTGGCGGTGTACACGCAGCAGGTGCCCGCCTTCGAGGCCCTGCTGGCGGCGTGCGGCGGCGAGCATGGGCGCTTCCACGCCGCTGCCCGGCGGTTGGCCAAACTGCCTGAGGAGGGCCGCGCCGCCGCCCTCGCGAGGCTTGCCGCGGGGGGTGGAGCGGATTGCCCGGGCCGCTAACTGGGCGACCCGAGGCCGCGGTTTATCCCCTGCTGGCGGATCACCGAGGGGGGCAGGAGCCTCTGCGCCAACGAACGCCTGAGCCGCAACGCCAAGGGGTGATGTGGTGCTGAAGCGCAAGAGCCCGACTCGCGACGGCACGATCCACATCGTCATGCAGCCGCAGGAGGTCATGCAACGCCTGGCCGTGCGGGTGCCACGCCCGCGGCTGCATCTGATCCGCGATCACGGGGTGCTCGCCCCGAACGCGAAGCTGCGTGGGGCGGTGATCCCGCAGCCGGCGCGGAGGGACGGCGTACCGGGGCAGGAGCACACACAGGGCCAGGCGGCCCGGATGCGCTGGGCACGGCTGCTGAAGCGCGTGTTCCACATCCACGTGGAGCGCTGCGCGTGCGGTGGGCAGTTGACTATCGTCGCCGCGATCGAAGAGCCGGTGGTGATCGTGGGCATCCTCACGCACCTGGGCCTGGCCGCGCGGGTGCCGCCGCGCGCAGCGGTGCGGGAGTGCTCGCTCGACTACGCAGCGTGAGCGGAGAGCAAGACGACGGTTCCGCAGCAGAACCGACGGACGTGCTCGGCCCTTGATGGCGTGAGGGCGTCAAGGCGAGGCGGGTGAAGGGTGATTCGGGCCAAAGCCGCGCTTGCATCGTCGCTGAGAGGGGGGGGGTCCGCGCCTTGCGGCGCACGGTTGTCTGTTCGAGGAACAGGAAATACAGTGCTGGCTTGCGGGAAAGATTGTTTGAAATACCTATTCGCCGCTGGTGAACCTGAAGTTCAGATCGGTAAGCGCGACAGCCGTGGATTCCGTGCCTCGCGTTGCCAGCAGCAGCTCGCCTGCGCGCCGACCGGTACCCTGAGCGACATAGCCGAATCCGGAAAGCTCGTGCCAGAAAACATTTCCCGAACGCCCCTCGGAGCGCTGGCCCGTCGATCCGCTGAAGCCGGAATCGTCGCTGGGCAGAGGATCGTAGCTCGACACTGGCGCGTTGCGCTCGCGGATGCGTTCGATCGATCGCTCCTGCATGGCGTAGACGCCGCTCGCGATGGCGGCGGCCTGTTCGGGACTCAGAGCACTTTCGGACATTTCACGGTTCCAGTACCAGTCATCGAATTTCGCAGATGCCGCTGACACGGCCGTGGCGTTGAAACGGCGCTTCCAATCGACAGATCAATCGGATCGGCTGTCCGTCCAGTTCCCCGTTTGTATCGTAGTTGCGCTTGTCGAGCATCCACGCCTTGAACGTCTGCCCCTGAAACCTGATCAACATCGTCTGCTCGACGAAGGGCTCGTGCGGAATGAGGCCGCCGAACAGCGAGCGCCGCGCGATCGCGGGGAAAGCGAACGAACCGTCGGCGGCCGTGATCACGGAGTCGGCGCCGTCCTCCTTCTTCCACATCCAGCGCCAGGTGCGCTCGATGGTGGCTCCGGCGACCGGTTGGCCACCGTTTGTCACCTGCCCCTGTACCGCCGAAAAGATCGTCAAATCCGCCATGGCATCCTCAGAGCAAGCCGTCACCAGACCCACGCACACGCCGAACGCAGCCGCAAGCAAGCGCCAGTTCATCGAATTCCCCCAGCTCGGTCGGGCAACGCCCAGCCCGCCGCGTCGGCGTTCGCAGCTGCGCCGCGAACCGGATCAGCCCGCACGGCAGGCGGCCAGCCCAGTACACCACATATCGACTCGCATCCCGACGAATGAAGGGTCAGGGTCCACGCCTGTGTCCATGTCCGTGGCCATGCTCCCCCCAATCTTGCGTAGGACACCCTCTTTGCCGGCTGCCGCAGCGACGGCAAGACCGGATCGGGCGGACGCTTGCCGTGGATGCGCATCCCCATGACCGCATCGCCGCTCGGCGGTTCACGGTCCACAGATCGATCACCATCGGAGCGGCGGCCTCGAATGCACGCGTTTTGCGCGATGTCACGGCGAACCCGTGACCCGACACGGCCGTGGAGCAGACCGGCGCGCGCGGGGCGCCGCGGCGCGCGGGCTCACCACCGGACGGCAGCCGCCCGTGCTGCGAGCCGCGACAGATCTTCCTCCAACAGGTTACCGGACTGCGCGAGCGCCGCGGCCGCGGCGCTCGCCTTCGCCTCATACGCATCCGGCGTGCCGTAGCGCTCGGCGAGGGAGGGACGTGGGTCGCGGAAGTCGCGACGCTGGTCCGCACGCCGAACGAACGGCACGATGCTGTCGTCGAGGTAGCACAGTTCGCCCGGCGTGCCGGACGCGGCGCCGCGCACCACCCAGCCCATGCTGGTGGCGATCGGTACCGCCTGCTCGGGCACGCGCAGGCCGGCAATCTCGTTGCCGTCGCCGTCCACCTGCAGCGCGAGCACCGGATAGTCGCCCTCGAGCACGCTGGGCAGCGCCTTGCCGAACACGCCGCGCGCGAACTCCGGCCCGTAGTCGAACCGCCGCTTCGGTGCCGGTCCGGCCGGCTTCTGCACGCCCGGGATGCCCGGGAACCGCCACGTGCGCATCGGCACCAGCGTCCGGTCGACGAGCCGGGGATGGGCGAAGGGCGGCGGCGCCGTCTCGTCGCGGACCCAGCGGTCCATCGCCACGAGCTGCGCGCGAAGGAACGGACGCGGGTCGACCGTGTTCGGCGGCAGCGCGCACACCCCCGGCGGCATTGTCGCCCCCATGATGTGCTGCGTCCCGGCGAAGTGGTAAACGCGCACATATTGACAGCCGGCTACGACCGCTGGTTCGACCAGCCCCTGGGCAACGCCTACCTGGCCTCGGTGGCGGTGTACACGCAGCAGGTGCCCGCCTTCGAGGCCCTGCTGGCGGCGTGCAGCGGGGCGCATTCACGCTTCCACGAAGCAGTGCGGCAGCTCGCCGCCTTGCCCGCGCAGCGGCGCGCGGCTGCCCTCGCGCGGCTGGCCGCGGGGGGTGGAGCGGATTGCCCGGGCCGCGGTTTCTTCCCCTGGTGGAGGATCACCGAGGCGGGCAGGAGCCTCTGCGGCTCCGTGCCTCGGGCGATCCGCCAGTGGCCCTGGGCCGCGCCGGCGCCCGCCTCGCAGGCGCGGCCCGCGGGGCCGGGCGAAGCCCGCAGAAGGGTGCCGGAGCTTGCCGGGCGCAACGCGCCCGAGGTGTGCTGCGATCTGCGATCACTGCTTCGCTGCTCGTCCCGTGGCCCGCACACTCCGCCTTCCCTCTCCTGGCCCCCTCCATCCGCCGGCACCGCAGCCCGCCTCGGCGGGCGCACGCTTCGCCTACGAGCGGCACCGGCCCGAGGAAACCACGCTCTACCGGGTCGTGCAGGAAGAGCTCGAGACCTTCCTCGCCCAGGTCGAGGCGCAAACAGGCGCGGGCCTGCCGCAGTTCGTCAAGGACGAGTTCGAGGCATACCTGGAATGCGGCATCCTGGCCCACGGCTTCCTGCGTGTGCGTTGTGCCGAGTGCGCACAGGAAAAGCTGGTGGCGTTCTCGTGCAAGCGACGGGGGTTCTGCCCCTCGTGCGGGGCACGTCGCATGGCCAAGACGGCGGCGGTGCTGGTGGATCGGGTCATACCGCGGGTGCCGGTCAGACAATGGGTGCTGTCGTTTCCGATCCCGCTACGGATTCTGCTCGCTGCCCATCCCGAGTTGCTCACACCGGTGCTGGGCATCGTGCACCGGGTCATCACAGGGTTTCTTCTCAGCCAGTCGGGACTGAAGCACACCGCCGCCTACGCGGGCAGCGTCACGCTCATTCAGCGATTCGGCTCGGCGGGGAATCTCAATGTCCACCTGCACTGCCTGGTGCTCGACGGGGTGTATCGGCGCACCGAGGGCGAGCCCGTCTTCGATGCGGCACGAGCCCCCACCGGCGATGCGCTCGCGGGCCTGCTCGAGCAGATGGTCGCGCGGCTGATGACGCTGCTCACGCGGCGAGGCTATCTGGTCGAAGAGCAGGGCATGACCTACCTGGCGGACACGGATACGGATCATCCGTTGGCGTCGCTGCAGGCGGCATCGTGCACCTATCGCATTGCCTTGGGCCCGCGCGCCGGCCAGAAGGTGCTCAGCGTGCGCACGGTGGCGGGCCGGGAGGAGAAGCCCAGCAAAGCGCTTTGCGCCGATGCACACGGCTTCAGCCTGCATGCCGCGGTGCGGTTGGCGAGCCACCAGCGCAAGGAACTGGAACGACTGTGCCGCTATATCACCCG
>JADCHQ010000036.1 GCA_020248405.1 Rhodocyclaceae bacterium
AGCATCCGCGCGCCCTTCACGCGCCGCGCATCCAGCGCCTCCAGATTCCGCTTCGTTGCCATCGCTCGCCCTCGACAAGATACCTGTCGCCGTAACGCGCGAGGGTACAAAACGGTTGTCATACATTTACCGGATTATCAAAAAGATATCCTTTCGGTAATGGCTTACAAAGAAGGGCATCATGGTTGAAGCGATCCTCTACATCATCGGTGACGTCATCTGCTACCCATTCGGGAAAGCCATCCTGAAAATCGTGACCCTTGGGAAGTTGGAAGTGACCCTGGGTGGTAAATGGCAGCCGCTTGCCTCGTTGCTGGGAGGGCTTTTCCTGATTTGCGTTGTGGTGGGAGCGTTTTTTCTGGTCAATCGAGTACCGGACATGCCACCGAGGCTTTGAAGGAGCGTTGAGTGGCTTTGGGCAACGGAACGGGGGAAACAACTCTCGATTGCCCAGCCGCTGCCCAGGGCCGCGCCCCGCCGGCCCCTTCAGGGCCCCGGCGCCTCTTCGTCCAGGAACAGCTGCACTTCGCGGAACAGTTGCCGGCGGTTGCGCTCCATCACCACCGTGTGGGTGCCTTCGCCGATCATCACCAGGCGGCGCCAGGGTGCGCCGGTGAGCTTCGCGAACAGCGCCTGGGCCATGTAGGGCGGGGTGTCCTGGTCCCATTCGGCCACCAGCAGCAGGGTGGGGGCGGTGATGCGGGCGGGGTCGTAGGCGGGGCGGTCGGCCAGCCAGTATTCGCGCAGGTCGCGGATCACGCCGTTGGGGGCGCGCAGCAGGCCGGTGGTGGCGGACTGGGGGTCCGTGGCCCAGGTGGCGTCGGCCCACTGTTCGAACCAGCCCTCGGGAATCAGACCTGCCTTGTGGGCCTCGGGCACGCCGGCCAGCCAGCGGGTGCGCGCGGCTTCGTGGGTGACGGTGCGGTAGGCGGGCAGCGCGCCCGTGCCCGCCAGAGCGCTGGGCGTGGTGCGCAGCCACACGGGGGCGTACAGCACCAGCCGGTCCACGTGCTGCGGATGGGCCGCGGCATAGCCGCCCATGATGGTGGTGCCCCACGACCAGCCCAGCAGCGAGATGCGTTCCAGCCCCGTTTGGCGGCGCACGTGTTCCACAGCGGCGGCCACGTCGCGGATGGCCACCTCGGTGGTGACGATGGGGTCGTTGTCGGCGGCGGGCTGGTCCATCTCGGGCGGGCGGGTGCTGCGGCCGTAGCCGCGCAGGTCCACCAGCCACACGTCCCAGCCTCGGGCGGCCATGTATTCCATCCAGGACTGTCCGCCCAGGGGCAGGTCGAAGGCCGTCTCGGCGGGGTAGGTGGCGCCGTGCACGTACAGCAGCGCGCGCGCCGGCCGCCAGGTGGCGCAGGCGGAGCGCCTGTGGCGCACATACAGCGAGATGCCGGCCGTGTCGGAGGGGATCATGGCCTCGGTGCTCACCGTGCCGGCCGCGCAGGCGGCTTCGTCGGCGCGCGCGGCGGCGGCGTGCATCAGGAGGGGCAGCAAGGCGGCGGCGAGCAGCGCGCGCAGGGCAGGCATGGGGGCAGGTCCGTGACGGGAAAGGGACGGTGAATCTAGCACGCAGGCGCACCCGCGGAATGCGAGCGCTGCGCGGCGATGCCGCCCCCGGAGCCATGTCCGCGCCGGCGTCGCGGTGACCCACCCCTGGCAGCTCCCGCCACCCCATTCGACCCGCCAGGGCTGACGGGCAACCTGCCGCGGCTCCTCCGGGTGACTGCCCGCCGGCCCCGTAAAATACCGCGATGCAAGGCAATGCCCCCGCGGGCCCTCACCCCTTCGAGCGCCTCACGCCCGACCTGATCCTGGATGCGGTGGAGTCCGCCGGGCCGCGCTGCGACGGGCGGCTGCTGGCCCTCAACAGCTACGAGAATCGCGTCTACCAGGTGGGGCTGGAGGAGGCGGCGCCGGTGGTGGCCAAGTTCTACCGGCCGCAGCGCTGGAGCGATGCGGCCATTCTGGAAGAGCACGCCTTCGCCCGCGAGCTGGAAGAGGCCGAGGTGCCGGCGGTGGCGCCGCTGGCGGGGCCAGAGGGGCGCACGCTGCACCATCACGGCGGGTTCCGCTTTGCCCTCTACCCCAAGCGCGGCGGGCGGGCGCCCGAGCTTGACCGCGACGATGTGCTGCGGCGCATGGGCACCTTCCTGGCGCGCCTGCACGCGGTGGGCGCGCGCGGCCGCTTCGAGGCCCGCGAGCGCCTCGGCGTGCAGGGGCTGGGGGTCGACTCCATGCAGTGGCTGCTGCAGGCGGGCACGGTGCCGGCGGAGCTCGATCCCGCCTATCGTGCCGTGGCCGGACAGGCGCTGGAGGCGGCGCGGGCCTGCTTCGAGCGGGCCGGCGCCGTGGCCTTCATCCGCCTACACGGCGACTGCCACGGCGGCAACGTGCTGTGGACCGACGATGGGCCGCACTTCGTGGACCTGGACGACGCGCGCAGCGGCCCGGCGGTGCAGGACTTGTGGATGCTGCTGTCCGGCGATGCCGCCAGCCAGTCGCGGCAGCTCGCCGTGGTGCTGGAGGGCTACGAGATGTTCCGTGCCTTCGACCGTGCCGAGCTGCATCTGGTGGAGGCGTTGCGCACCCTGCGGCTGATGCACTACGCCGCATGGCTGGCGCGGCGCTGGGACGATCCGGCCTTTCCGGCCAGCTTTCCCTGGTTTGCAGGCGCGCGCTTCTGGCAAGACCACGTGCTGGCGCTGCGCGAGCAGGTGGCCTTGATGAGCGAGCCGCCGCTGGCGGGGTAGCGGGCGGGGCCGGCGGTGATGCGCCGCAACACCTTGACGCTGGCGGTGCGGGCTCTTTACAGTGATACAAGTCTGAGCAAAAAAGTAACTCAATAACAATTACTTGCGTGTTCGCAGGAGGCGGCGGGCACGTCACGGAGGTTACCGTTTCATGCTCTACGCTCTGCACGAGTTGCAGCACACCATGCTCGTTCCCTTCGCCGCTGCCGCCTCGGCGAGTCAGGCGTTGTTCAGCCATCCCCATAGCCCCTGGGCGTATTGGCCAGCCTCGCGCAGCATGGCGGCGGCCAACGAACTGGTCACGCGGCTGGTGCGCCGCTACGAAAAACCCGACTGGGGCCTGCCCACCACCACGGTGGCCGGCAAGCCTGTGCCGGTGCATGTGGAGAAGGTGCTGCAAAAGCCCTTCTGCCACCTGCTGAACTTCCGCCGCGAGGGCGTGAAGCGCGCCGATCCGCCGGTGCTCATCGTGGCGCCGCTGTCGGGCCACCACGCCACGCTGCTGCGCGACACGGTGCGCGCCATCCTCCCCGAGCACGAGGTGTACATCACCGACTGGCTCGATGCCCGCCTGGTGCCGGTGCACGAGGGGCCCTTCCACCTGGACGACTACGTGCACTACGTGCAGGAGTTCATCCGGCTGCTGGGCCACGAGGTGCATGTGATCTCGGTGTGCCAGCCCACCGTGCCGGTGCTGGCGGCGGTGTCGCTCATGGCCGATGCGGGCGATGCCATCGCCCCGCGCACCATGACCATGATGGGCGGGCCCATCGACACGCGGCGTAGCCCCACGGTGGTGAACAACTTCGCCACCGGCCGGCCCCTGTCGTGGTTCGAGAGCCGCGTCATCCAGCGCGTGCCGGCGCGCTATGCTGGCTTCGGTCGGCGCGTCTACCCGGGCTTTCTGCAGCACGCCAGTTTCATCGCCATGAACGCCCACCGGCACGTGGAAGCGCACCGCGACTTCTTTAACCACCTGGTGGTGGGCGATGGCGAAAGCGCCGAGGCGCACCGTCGCTTCTACGACGAATACAACGCCGTGCTCGACATGGCCGCGGAGTACTACCTCGAGACGCTGCGGGTGGTGTTCAAGGAACACGCCCTGCCCAACGGCACCTGGGATGTGCGCGGCCAGCGGGTGCGCCCCGAGGCCATCCGAAAGACCGCGCTGTTCACCATCGAGGGCGAGCTGGACGATATCTCGGGCGTGGGCCAGACCGAGGCTGCCCACGGCCTGTGCCGCGGCATTCCCGCCTCGCGTCGCGACCATCTGCTGATGGAGGGCGTGGGTCACTACGGCATCTTCAGCGGCCGCCGCTACCGCGAGCAGATCTATCCGCGCATTCGCGGTTTCATCCGCCAGCACGCCTGATCCGGCAGGGCCGGGGCGGCGCGGGCTTACCATCGCCGCCGCGCGTAGGCGCAGCCCCTTTCCGATTTGAACGCAACGGAGACGCAGCCTCATGAATGCACCAGCAGCCTCAGGCCAACTCAGCGCAGCCAGCATGCTGCCCGAAATCGTGGAGGTGGCCATCCCCGCCGACGACCGTGTCTGGGTGCCCCAGGCGCCCAACGTATGGTTCCGTCCGCTGCTGTTGAACCGGGTCACCGGCCAGTGGTGGAACCTGCTGCGCGTCACCAAGACCGGCGTGCTGTCGCGCCACCGCCACCCCTCCATGGTGACCGGCCTGGTGCTCAAGGGCCGCTGGCGCTACCTGGAGCATGACTGGGTGGCCGAGGAGGGCGGCTTCGTCTACGAGCCCCCCGGCGAGGTGCACACCCTGGTGGTGGACCCGCCCGTCACCGAGATGATCACCTTCTTCAACGTCAACGGCGCCATGGTGTACGTGGACGAGCAGGGCAACACCGTGGGCTACGAGGACGTGCACACCAAGATCGACATGTGCCGGCGGCACTACGAGGCCGTAGGCCTGGGCGCCGACTACGTCGAGCGTTTCATCCGCTGATCGCGCAATCACCACGGCGGCATTCGCGCCGCCCAGACAGGAGACGGCAATGCCCAAGGCAGTGAGGTTCCGCACCACCGGCGGTCCCGAGGTGCTGGTGTACGAGGACGTTACGGTGGGCGAGCCGGCCGCCGGCCAGGCGCGGGTGCGCCACACGGCCATCGGCGTGAATTTCATCGACACCTATCACCGCACCGGGCTGTATCCGCTGCCCCTGCCCAGCGGCATCGGGCTCGAGGCGGCCGGCGTGGTGGAGGCGGTGGGTCCGGGCGTGGACTACCTCGCGCCCGGTGACCGCGTGGCCTACGCCGGCGGCCCGCCCGGCAGCTACTCCCAGGCGCGCCTGATTCCCGCCGACCGCCTGGTGAAGGTGCCCGAAGGCATCACTGATCAGCAGGCCGCGGCCATGATGCTCAAGGGCCTCACGGTGCAGTACCTGATCCGCCGCACCTACCGGGTGCAGTCCGGCCAGACGGTGTTGTTTCACGCCGCCGCGGGCGGTGTGGGCCTGATCGCCTGCCAGTGGCTCAAGGCGCTGGGCTGCACGGTGATCGGCACCGTGGGTTCCGACGACAAGGCGGCGCTCGCCAGGGCCCACGGCTGCGATCACACCATCGTCTACACCCGCGAGAACTTCGCCGAGCGCGTTAAGGAGATCACCGGCGGGGCCAAGGTGCCCGTGGTGTACGACTCCGTGGGCAAGGACACCTTCATGGGCTCGCTGGACTGCCTGCAGCCGCTGGGGATGCTGGCGGTGTTCGGCAACGGCTCGGGCCCGGTGCCGCCCTTCGACCTGGGGCTGCTGGCCCAGAAGGGGTCGCTGTTCCTCACCCGGCCCACGCTGGTCACCTACACTGCCAAGCGCGCCGATCTGGTGGCCATGGCCAACGAGCTGTTCGAGGTGGTGCAGTCCGGCAAGGTGAAGATCGAGGTGCGCCAGAGCCTAGCCCTGGCCGACGCCGCCCGGGCCCATACCGATCTGGAGGCCCGCAAGACCACCGGCTCCACGGTGCTGCTGCCTTGATGAGGCGGGCGGGCCGGCGGCCCGCCCGAGATGCTAATCCCGCGGCGACGCATCGCGGGCACGAGGGGGGGAGGGAGCATGTTCGATCTTTCCGGCAAGGTGGCCCTGGTCACGGGCGCCTCGCGCGGCCTGGGCTGGGCCATGGCGCGTTCTCTGGCACAGGCGGGCGCCCACGTGGTGCTCAACGCCCGGGACGGCGCGGCGCTTCAGGCGCGGGTGGATGAACTCGGCGCCCTGGGTCTGAAGGCCGAGGCTGCCGCCTGCGACGTCACCGACGAGGCGGCCATGGCGGCCCTGGTGGCCGGCGTGGCCCAGCGCCACGGGCGCCTGGATATCGGCGTGGCCAACGCCGGCATCCAGCACCGAAAGCCCATCACCGAATTCGACACCGCCGACTTCCGGCGCGTGCTCGACACCAACCTCACCGCGGTGTGGGTGCTGGCCCGCGAATGCGCCAGGGTGATGATCCCCGCGCGCCGCGGCCGCATCGTGGTGACGGGCTCCATCAGCGCGCTGCTGGCGCGGCCCACCATCTCCGCCTACATCGCCTCCAAGGGCGCCGTGCACGCCCTCACCCGCGAGCTGGCCATGGAGATGGCGCCCCACGGCATCACTGTGAATGCCATCGCGCCGGGCTATTTCGCCACCGAGATGAACACCACGCTCATGGGCAACGCCGAATTCAACGACTGGGTTTGCCGCCGCACGCCGGCGGGACGCTGGGGCCGGCCGGAGGAAATCGGCCCGCCGGTGGTGTTCCTCGCCTCCGACGAGGCGTCCTTCGTGAACGGCCACGTGCTGGTGGTGGACGGCGCCTTCACCGCCGCCATGTGAGGGTCGCGCCATGGAAGCGAAGTTTCGCGTGGGCGTGAGCCGCGAAGTGGTGAACGAGGACGGCAGCACCATGTTCTCGGAGCCGGTGTTCCGGGTGCTGGACGACCCCGCGGTGGAATGGGAGCTGCTGCCCGCGCGCATGGCGGTGATCACCCCGGAGGTGGCCGCGCGCTACGACGCCCTGTGCCTGCTCACCTCGCGGGTGTCGCGCGACACGCTGGCCGGGCCCGGCCAGCGTGTGAAGCTGCTGGCGCGCTTCGGCGTGGGCTACGACTCCATCGACGTGGACGCCTGCACCGAGCGGGGAGTGCTGGTCACCATCACGCCCGATGGCGTGCGCCGGCCCGTGGCGGCCTCGGTAATGGCCTACGTGCTGGCGCTGTCCCACCGCATGATCCTCAAGGACCGCCTGGTGCGCGAGGGGCGCTGGCTCGAAAAGGGCCGCCACCTGGGCGTGGGCCTGGTGGGCCGCACCCTGGGCGTGGTGGGCGTGGGCAACATCGGGCGCGAGGTGCTGCGCCTGGCCGCGCCCTTCGGGCTGCGGCTGCTGGGCGAGGACCCCCACGT
Organism: Rhodocyclaceae bacterium; assembly: GCA_020248405.1. Taxonomy (GTDB): domain Bacteria; phylum Pseudomonadota; class Gammaproteobacteria; order Burkholderiales. The sequence continues at coordinate 7,152 of JADCHQ010000036.1, forward strand.
GCGCCAGGAGGACGTGGCCGGGCTGGGCGTCACCATGACCGACCTGGCCACGCTGCTGCGCGAATCCGACTTCGTTTCCATGAACTGCCTGCTGGACGAATCCACTCGCGGCCTCATGGGCGCGCGCGAGTTCGCCCTCATGAAGCCCACGGCCTGGTTCATCAACACCGCGCGCGGGCCAGTGGTGCAGGAGGCGGCGCTGGTGGAGGCGCTGCGCGCCGGCCGCATCCAGGGCGCGGCCATCGATGTCTTCGAGACCGAGCCCGCCGCGCCAGACAATCCGCTGCTCGCCCTGGACAACGTGATCGTGGCGCCCCATGCCATCTGCCACACCGACCAGTGCATGGATGCCCTGGGCGAGCTTGCCTTCCGCGCCGCGGTGGACATGGCGCATCGCCGCCAGCCGCGCACCCTGGTCAACCCCGGTGCGCTGCAGCGCCTCGACTGGCTTCACGCCTGAGCCCATGCCCGACGAACGCTACACCCTGGGATACGCCGACGAGGCCATCCGCTTCCTCGACCGCCGCAGCCTCGACAGTCACGGCGCCTTTTTCGCGCCGCTGCTGCTGCCGGGCATGGCGGTGCTCGACTGTGGCTGCGGCCCCGGCGGCATCACCCGCGGCATCGCCGCGCGCGTGGCGCCGGGGCACGTCACCGGCATCGACCGCGACGCATCGCAGGTGGAGCTGGCCACGCGGCGCGCCGCCCGGGCGGGCCTGGGCAATGTCACCTTTCGGGTGGCCAGCGTCTACGAGCTGCCCTTCGCCGATGCCAGCTTCGATGCCATCTTCTCCCACGCGCTGTTCGAGCACCTGGCCGACAAGCCGCGTGCGGCGCGCGAGTGCCTGCGGGTGCTGCGGCCCGGCGGCGTGATGGGCGTATGCACGCCCGACTGGGGCGGCTTCCTGCTGGCGCCCGAGTCCGAGGATTTGCGCGCCGCCCTGCGGGCCTACGAAGACGCGCAGAACCGCAACGGCGGCGATACCCGCACCGGGCGCAAGCTGGCCAGCGTGCTGCTGGAGGCGGGTTTCGAGGGCGCGACGCTCGCGGCGCGCTACGAGAACTTCTCGCCCCTGTCCGACATTGGCGAGGTGCTGGCGGCGCGGCTCGATCTCGATGGCCTGCCGCGGCTCGCCGCCGCGCTGCGCGCCTGGCAGACCGATCCCCACGGCCTGTTCAGCGAGGCCTGGGTGTCGTGCGTGGCGCGCAAGCCCCGGTGAGGAATCGTCGCCATGGTGGATAACCCCGTCAAACAAAAACTGCTGCGCGGCGAAGCCGCCTTCGGCACCATGGCCTTCGAGTGTTTCGTGCCGGGCCTGCCGCAGATGGTGAAGGCGGCGGGGGCGGAGTTCCTGCTCTTCGACATGGAGCATTCGGGGCTGGAGTTCGAAACTCTCAAGCAGCTCATCGCCGCCTGCCGCGGCATCGGCCTGGTGCCCATGTGCCGCGTGCCCGCCGGTCAGTATCACTTCATCGCCCGGGCGCTGGACATCGGCGCCATGGGCATCATGGTGCCCATGGTGGGCAGCGCCGAGGAGGCCGCCCATGTGGTGGCGTGCACGCGCTACCCGCCCCAGGGGCGGCGCGGCGCGGCCTTCGGCTTCGCCCACGACGACTACGAAGGCGGCAGCGTGGCCCACAAGATGCGCACCGCCAACGAGCGCACCCTGGTGATGGCGCTCATCGAGACCGCCGAGGGCATCGGCCAGGTGGCCAAGATCGCCGCTGTGCCCGGGGTGGATGTGTTGTGGCTGGGTCACTTCGACCTCACCAACTTCCTCGGCATCCCGGCGCAGTTCGAGCATCCGAAGTACGTGCGCGGCGTGGACCGGCTTACCGCCGCCGCGCGCCGGCACGGCAAGGTGCTGGCCTGCATGAGCGCCGACGAGGCCTGGAGCCGGCAGTATTGGGAGCTGGGCTTCCGGCTGTTCGCCGCCGGCATCGACGCCCACCTGCTTCAGGCGGCGCTGCGCGCGGCGCTCGAACCGCTGCGTGCCTGTGCCGCCGCCGTGCCGCCGCCCGCCCGCGTGCGGCGTGGCGGCCGCTGAGCAGGCCCGCGCCATGTCAGCCCCGCGCGACAACCCGGTGAAGCGCCAGCTGCTGGCTGGCGGCACCGTGTCGGGGCTGTTCGCCATGGAGTTCTTCACGCCCGGGTTGCCCGCCATCGCCCAGGCCGCCGGCGCGCAGTTCGTGGTGTTCGACATGGAGCACTCCGCCGCCGGCATCGACGTGGTGAAGCAGCAGGTAGCGCTGTGCCGCGGTCTGGAGGTGGCGCCCATGGTGCGGGTGCCCGCCGCCCAGTATCACTTCATCGCGCGGGTGCTCGACGCCGGCGCCATGGGCGTGCTGGTACCCATGGTGGAAACGGCCGAGCAGGCCGAGCTGGTGGTGCGCAGCGCCCACTATCCGCCGCTGGGGCGGCGCGGCGCGGCCTTCGCCGTGGCCCAGGACGACTATGCCCCCGGCGATGTGCCCGGCAAGATCGCGCGGGCCCATGCCCGCACCCTGCTCATGCTGCAGATCGAGACCGATCGCGGCCTGGACAACCTGGAGGCCATCGCCGCCGTGCCGGGGTTCGATTCGCTGTGGATCGGCTTTCTTGACCTGTCCAATTTTCTCGGCGTGCATGGCGATTACACCCATCCGCGCTACCTCGAAGCCATCGATCGCATCGTGGCGGCTGCCCGGCGCCACGGCAAGGTGCTGGGCACGGCCTCGCCCTCCGACGCCTTTGCGCGCGACTATCACGCCCGCGGCTTCCGCATGATCGCCCATGGCAGCGACATCGGGCTGCTGCAATCGGCGCTGGCGGCGCGCATTGGCGCGCTCGCGGACGGTTGAGGGGCTCCGCCATGTCCGACACCCTGCGCGAAGCGGCCGCCGTGCTGTGCCGCCACCGCCTCGCCCGCGAGCCGCTGCTGCGCCTCGAGGAGCGGCTGCGGCCCGCGGACGTGGACGCGGCCTACACCCTGCAGGACGAGTTGCACCGCCAGCTCACGGCCGCCGGCCTCGGGCCCTTGGCTGGCCACAAGATCGGCTGCACCACGGCGGTGATGCAGGCGTTCCTGAAAATCCCCACGCCCTGCGCTGGCGGTGTGTTCGAGTGCACCGTGCACCGCAGCCCGGCGCAGGTGCGCCACAGCGGCTTCGTGCGCCTGGGGGTGGAGTGCGAGATCGTGGTTCGCCTGGGCGCGGACCTCGGACCGGGCACGCAGCACTCCCGCGCCAGCGTGGCGAGCGCCGTGGCCGCCTGCATGGCGGGCATGGAGCTGGTGGACGCGCGCTACACCGACTACACGACCCTCGACACCCCCACGCTGGTGGCGGACGACTTTTTCGATGCCGGCTGCGTGCTTGGCGCCGAGCGCACCGGCTGGCGCGCCATCGATCTGGCCGCCTGCGAAGGCGTCACCCGCATCAACGGGGTGGAAGTGGGACGCGGACGCGGCGCCGATGTGATGGGCCATCCGCTCGAGGCGCTGGCCTGGCTGGCTAGGCTCAAGGCCTCCCGCGGGCAATGGCTGCGGGCGGGCGAGTTCGTGTTCCTGGGCAGCGTGGTGGAAACCCGCTGGGTGTCGCCCGGCGACCACGTGGTCATGGATATCGCCGGCCTCGGTGCGGTCGAAGCGGCGTTCCCCGCCTGAACCTCACTTCCAGGAGATACCGTGACCCGACTGTTCCCACTGCTTTGCGCCGCCGCCCTTTGGGCGGTGGCCGCCCTGCCCGCGGCTGCCGCACCCAACGATGCCCCGGCGGAGCGCGAACTGGAACGCCACGTGCGCCTCTACGGCACCCAATGGTGCGGTTACTGCCGGCAGGCGCGCGAGTTGCTCAACAGCCGCAACATTCCCTTCGACGACATCGACATCGATGCCTCGCCGCGCGGCCGCGAGCAGTTCGCGTTGCTTGGTGGCGAGGGCGTACCGCTCATCCTCGTGGGCCGGCAGCGCATGGACGGTTACGACAAAACCCGCCTCGAAGCCATGTTGCGCGAGGCGGGCTGGCAACAAAAAAAGCGGCCCCGGAGGGCCGCTTTTCAGACCGGGGCGGGTGCCGCGATCAGTACAGCACCACCGGGTTTGCCGGGGAGCCCGTGCCGCCGATGATGCGCAGCGGGGCCCACACGAACGCGCCTTCGTGCACCTTGGCATCGATGAGGGACTTGGTGTCCACGTTCTCCAGGTTCCAGATGCCGCGCTTGGCCTGCAGTTCCGTGTGGCAGGGCACCGCGGCGCCCATGCCCGGCTCTTCGTTGCCCGGCTGGGCATCGTTGGCGGAGGTGTCACCCATGGTAAGGGCGATGTTGCGCTCGGCCATGTACATGCAGGCGCCGATGCCGAAGCCAGGCTCGCCCTCGGCGAACTTGGCGCGGGCGGCGGCGCGCTTGGCGCTGTCCAGCGACTTGTAGCGGTCGTTGCCCCAGGTGTTGCCCTGGCCGGTGTGCAGCGCCACGCAGTCGCCAGGGCCGATTTCCTCAAGACCCTGAGCCTTGACCATGGCCTTCACGTCGTCGGCGGTGACGATGCCGATGTCGCCGGGCTTCTTGGGAACGGGCAGCATTTCTTCAGAGGCCGAGAGCTTGCCCTGCGACTTGCGGTAGGCCACCGCATCGAGCACCACCAGGCGGCACACGAAGCCGAGTTCGCCCACGTGCTCAACGCCCAGGGGACCCATGCCCAGCACACGGCCACCGGCGCCGCGCTCGTAGGAGGCGAAGGCCTCGCGCTGGTTGTAGAACATCATGCCCTTAGAGGTGTTGATGCCGATGTGGCCAGGGCCGTCGAACTGGGTGCCGATCTGGCCGATTTCGGTGGTCAGCAGTTCGTCGTGATAGACGAGAGCGTTCTTGCCGAAGGAGCCGCCAGTGGGCGTGCCGGGGATGGTCATCTGCCAGCTGCGCGGACCGAAGGCCGGGATCTCACGGTGGTAGTACTTGCCCACGGTAATGGCCTTGAACTGCTTCACGCGGGACAAGGCGCGCTTGACGTTGGCGGAATTCTTGGTGTGGTTGGCGGAACCGGCCTTGTCGTCGGCGCCCCACTGGCTGGTGGGCCAGGGGCTGTCGTCCACGGGGCCGGGAACGGTCACTGCAGAGGCGGTCATGCTCATGGACAGCAGCGCGCTGCCAACGGCTGCCGCAAGGGTCAGCTTCTTCATGCTCTCTCCTAGTTTGTGCGTTATCACGGGAATGGTTTGTTGGTTTTCCCCGCCGCGTCACTGTCGCACGGATGCCCGGGGGTTTCAAGGCCGATTGACACTGTTTGCGCACGCGGCGCACATTGCGGCGCTGACATGTTCCACGGGCGCGCTCATGTTGCGCCGCACATAAAAAGCTCCAGGAAGGAAGCCATGATCACCGGCGAGCAGGTGGCCTTCTATCGCGACGAAGGCTATGTGGTGGTGGAGGGTCTGATCGGGCAGGAATTGCTCGGTCGCATGCGGCGTGTGGTGGACCGCACCGTGGAAGGCGCGCGCGGCCTCACGGGCCACAACGACGTGTACGACCTGGAGCCCTCGCACCGCCCCGACGCGCCCCGTGTGCGCCGCATCAAGAAACCCCATCAGGTGGACGCGGTGTTCGCCGAGGTGCTGCGCACCCCGGGGTTGCTCATGGTGCTGCGCGCGCTGCTCGGTCCGCACGTGCGCCTGCATGGCTCCAAGCTCAACATCAAGGCGCCGCGCTACGGCTCGCCGGTGGAATGGCACCAGGACTGGGCCTTCTACCCGCACACCAACGACGACATCCTCGCCATCGGCGTGATGCTCGACGACGTGGGCCCCGAAAACGGCCCCATGCTGGTGCTGCCCGGCACCCACCGCGGCCCCACCTACGATCACCACGCCGAAGGCCGCTTTTGCGGCGCCATGGATCCCGCCGCCTGCGGGCTGGACTTTTCGAAGGCCGTGCCCTGCCTCGGCCGTGCGGGGTCTTGCTCGTTCCATCACGTGCGTCTGGTGCACGGTTCGGCCGAGAACAGTTCCGACCGGCCGCGCCAGTTGCTGCTCTACGAGTGCGCTGCCGCCGACGCCTGGCCGCTGGTGAACTTCACCACCCTGGAGGAGTTCGACAGCCGGATGATCTGCGGCTCGCCCACCCTCGAGCCGCGGCTCGAGAAGGTGCCGGTGCGCATGCCCCTGCCGCCAGCGCTCAACCAGGGTTCCATCTACGAAAACCAGACGGCCGCGCGCAGCCGCTGGTTCCAGGTGTCGGCCGCCGCCCGCTGAGGCGGGGCGGCGAGGCTTCGGTTGCGCGCAGGAGAGCAATCCATGACGGCACTGGCGCGGGGCTGGCATGCCCGCAACGCGGTTTCCCACAACGTGCTTTCTCCCGCCGAGACGCAAGCCTTCGACCGGCTCGGTTATCACTTTCCGCTGCGTGCCTTCTCGGCCGCCGAGATCGCGGACTACCGCGCGCGGCTGGAGGCCTTCGAGTCCGGTCACGGCGGGCGCCTCGCCGGCCAGTTGCGCAACAAGCCCCACCTGCTGTTTACCTGGGCCGACGCCATGGTGCGCCATCCCGCCATCCTCGATGCAGTGGAGGACGTGCTTGGCCCGGACCTGCTGGTGTGGAGTTCCAGTTTCTTCACCAAGGAGGCGCGCGATCCCTCCTATGTGTCCTGGCACCAGGACTCCACCTACTGGGGCCTTTCGGAGCCCGACGTGGTCACCGCCTGGGTGGCGTTCTCCGACAGCGCGCCCGACAACGGCTGCATGCGCGTCGTTCCCGGCACGCACACGCTCGACCAGTTGCCCCATCGCGACACCTTTGCCGAGAACAACCTTCTCACCCGCGGCCAGGAGGTGCAGGTGAAGGTGGATTCCTCCCAGGCGGTGGATGTGGTGCTCGCGCCGGGCGAGTTCTCCCTGCACCACGTGCGCCTGGTGCACGGGTCCGACCCCAACCCGTCCGGGCGCCGCCGCATCGGCTTCGCCATCCGCTACGTGCCTCCCTACGTGCGCCAGGTGGCCGGCCCGGGCGACTCGGCCATGCTGGTGCGCGGCCAAGACCGCCACGGCCACTTTGAGCCCGAGCCGCGACCGCGCGCGGACTTCGGCGAGGCCGAGCGCGCGGCGCACGCGCGCTTCACTGACCAGGCAGCGCGCATTCTCTACCGCGGCACCGACAAGCCAGTGCCCCGCTGAGAACGTCTTTCCGGAGGCGCTGGCACCGGCGCCACCACCACGGCGCCACAAGGAGGCCAAGTGAACAAGACCTTTCGAACGCGCCTTTTGCTGCCCGTTCTGGCGGCCATGCTAGCCGCGCCGCTGCCGGCGGCCGCGCAGCAGGCGGTGAAGTGGAAGCTGCTCACCTCCTGGGCCGCGGGCACGCTGCCGCAGAAGCTGGTGGAGCAGTTCGGCGAGAAGGTCAAGGCCATGAGCGGCGGCCGGCTCCTGATCGAAGTGCTGCCGGCTGGTTCGGTGGTGGCCCCCGCCGAGAGCCTGGACGCGCTCTCCGCCGGTGTGATCGACGCCCAGCAGGGCGGCACCGCCTACTTCGTCACCAAGGATGCTGCCTTCTCCGTGCTGGGCGACCTGCAGGGCGCCTGGGACAATCCGCTGCAGGCCTGGGGCTGGCTGGAGCAGGGCGGCGGGCTGGCGCTGGCGCGCGAGCTGTACGCCAAGTACAACGCGCATTTCGTGACCGGCGTTTGGTACGGCACGGAATCGCTGGTGTCCAAGAAGGCGCTGCGCTCCCTGGCGGACTTCAAGGGTCTGAAGATCCGCGCCCCCGTGGGCATGGGCCAGGACATCTTCAAGGCCCTGGGTGCCGCGCCCGTGAACCTGCCCGGCAGCGAGGTGTACACGGCGCTGGAGCGCGGCGTGGTGGATGCCTCCGACTGGGGCACCCTGTCCATGAACCAGGAGCTGGGCTATCACAAGCTCGCCCGGTATCCCGCGTATCCGGGTTTTCACTCCATGCCCATGAACGACGTAGCGGTGAACGCCCGCAAGTGGGCCGCGCTGCCCGACGACCTGAAGGCGGTGGTGGAAGCGGCCGCGCGCGATCTGTGCCGCGAGATGGTGCAGCGCCATCTGGTGGACGACCTGCGCGTGGCGCGAGAGGCGAAGGCGCTGGGCTTCGAGCCCGTGGACCTGCCCCTGGCGGAGCGGCAGAAGTTCCGCGAGCTGGCGCGCGGGGTGTGGGCGCAGTACGCCGGCCGCAGCCCCATGGCGCGGCGCATGCACGATTCGCAGCTTGCCTGGCTGCGGCAGCTCGGCCTCCTGCAATAGCCTTGCCCCGCGCCGCGGATCGCCGGTGAACAAACCGCGGCTGCCCTCGGGCGCGCCGCTCGACCGCCTTGCCCGGCTGGCGGGCGAGGGCGCGGCCTGGTTCTTCGTGGTCATCGTCGCCATCACCGCCTGGGAGGTGGTGATGCGCCGGCTGCTGGGGGCGCCCACCATCTGGGTGCACGAGTTGTCCACGGCGCTGGCCGCTGCCGCCTTCGTGGCGGGCGGGCCGGCGGTGCACGCGGCGCGGCGCCACATCGTGATCGGCTTTTTTCTCGAGCGCCTGCCTGCGGCGTGGCAGCGGCGGCTCGGGGTGGTGAACGGGCTGCTTGCCATCGTCTTCCTGGCGCTTCTCACCTGGGCAGCCGGCAACCAGGCGCTGGTGGCCATGCGCGACCTGGAAACCTCCGGTACGGCGCTCAACTGGCCGGTGCCGCTGGTGCTCAAGACGCTCTTCGCCCTGGCCAGCGCGCTCATGCTGCTGCAGTCCCTGGGCCACTTGCTGCGCGATCTGGAGCAGCCGCCGCCATGAGCATTGAGTGGATCACGCTGCTCATGTTCGGCGGACTGGTGCTGCTGCTGGCCATGGGCCTGCCGCTCGCCTTCGCCACCGGCCTGATCGGCGTGGGCTTCACCGCCGGCCTGTTCGGCATGGACGGCCTGCAACTGGTGGCGAGCCGCATCTACAGCTTCATGAACGAGTACGCGCTGGTGTCGGTGCCCATGTTCGTGATGATGGCCTCCATCCTCGAACGCTCCGGCGTGGCCCGCGACCTGTTCGATGCCATGCGCGTGTGGGCTGGTGGCATGGCGGGCGGGCTAGGCATCCAGACCATGGTGGTGGCCACCCTGATGGGCGCCATGACCGGCATCATCGGCGGGGAGATCGTGCTGCTGGGGCTGCTGGCGCTGCCACAGATGCTGCGGCTGGGCTATGACCGCAAGCTCGCCATCGGCACCATTTGTGCTGGTGGATCCCTGGGCACCATGATTCCCCCGTCCATCGTGCTGGTGATCTACGGCTTGACGGTGAATGTGTCCATCGGCGACCTGTTCACCGCCAACCTGGTGCCGGGGCTGGTGCTCTCGGGCGCCTACATGGCCTACATCGCCGTGCGCTGCGCCCTGAATCCGGCCCTCGGACCGCCGGCCCCGCGCGAGGAGCGCGCGCTGCCGCTGCGGCGCAAGCTGGCGCTGCTCAAGGGCTTGCTGTTGCCGTTGCTGGTGGTGGGCTCGGTGCTGGGCACTATCTACGCCGGCTGGGCCTCGGTCACCGAGGCCGCCGGCATGGGCGTGGCGGGCACCCTGCTGGCGGCGGCGCTGCGCGGCGAGCTGCGCTGGGCCACCCTGCGCGAGTCCTGCCGTCAGACCCTGAGCACCTGCGGCATGCTGCTGTGGCTGTCCTTCGGCGCTACCGCCATGATCGGCGTGTACAACCTCGCCGGCGGGCCCGAATTCGTCAAAGAGCTCATCACCGGCCTGCCCCTGCCGCCGCTGGGGCAGGTGGCCGTGATGATGGCCATCCTGCTGGTGCTGGGCTGCATCATGGACTGGGTGGGCATCTGCCTGCTCACCATGCCCATTTTCGTGCCCATCGTCACCGCCATGGGTTACGACCCGGTGTGGTTCGGGGTGCTGTTTTGCCTGAACATGCAGGTGTCCTACCTGTCTCCGCCCTTCGGCCCGGCGGCCTTCTACCTGAAGGGTGTGGCGCCGGAGGACGTGACGCTCAACGAGATCTTCTCCGCGGTGTGGCCCTTCATCGGGCTGCAACTGGTGGTGCTGGCGGTGGTGATGCTTCTGCCCGGTGTGGCCCTGTGGCTGCCGGGCCTGAAGGGGTGAACGCCGCGGCCATGCCGTTGTCGTAGCGGCGTCCGGGCGCCGGGGGCGGCGGTTCCGGCAACCCCCCATCACCCCTCGCCAGGAGAGCCTCCCATGTCACGCCTCACCGCCAGCGTCGCCGCCGCGCTGGCCTTCGCCGCCGGCACTGCCGCCGCCCAGTACGCCACCATCGAGGAAGCCGCCTGGGTACGGCCCGACAACGCCACCCGCTTCGAATCCGATTCCATCACCAAGATGGGCGAGATGGTGCGTTTCGACGTGACCGTGGGCTGGGAGGATGCCTCCAAGCGCCCCGAGGGTGAACCGGTGCGCAAGGTGATCCGCTATCTGGCCAAGTGCAAGGAGGGCGAGGTGGCGGTGGCGTCCGTGGCCACCTTCGCTTCCACCGGCATCACTCCCAAGACCTGGGGCATCGCGCCCGGCGCCTGGGAGTTCGAAAAGCCCGAGGCCGGCTCCTTGCATGCGCGCTGGCTCAAGCGCACCTGCGACTCGCCGCTGTCCTGGTAGCGGCGCCGCGGCGTCAATCGCCGCGCGGGTTGCGCCGCCGCCAGTCCGAGGGGCGCTCCGGGTCAGGCTCGGTCCACAGTCCGCGCCGGGCCAGCCTGGCCTGGGCCTCCAGGCCCTCCACCGAGCGGTGCCGCAGGCTACTGCGGCTGTAGGCCCAGGCGTGTCCCCGGCGCACCAGCTCCAGATTCACGTCCAGCCCGTCTCGCTCGCGCTCCACCAGTCCCAGCACGCGGCGGTAGCGGTCGTTCCCGGTGGTGCGCACCGTCACCGCTTCGCGCAGCACCATGGCTTCCAGCGCCTCGCGGGCATCCCGTCCATGGGGCTGGGCGAGTTCTGGTGCGTCGATGTCCACTAGCCGCACCTTCACCTGGCGGCCGTCCTGTCGCACGGTGAGGGTGTCGCCGTCGTGCACGCGGGCCACGCGGCCACGGATGATGTCCGCAAGGCAGGCCGGCGGCGCCAGCAGCAGCAGCGCCGCCAGTGCAGCGGCCAGCGGCGCGGCCGGCCTCATGCGCATGTGAATGCTGCCGCGGGCACCCGGGGGCCGGCCAGCGTCCTCAAGCGTCTTCTCCAGCCGTGACCACGGCTTGCGGCTCCGGCACGTTGAACACCTGGCGCAGGTAGGCCACATAGGACGGGTCGAAGTCCATGGTCTTCTCGGGCGTGTCGCTGATCTTGGCCACCGGCTGGCCGTTGCAGCGGGTCATCTTGATGACGATCTGCAGCGCCGGGTGGCCCAGGTCGTTGGTGAGGTTGGTGCCCAGGCCGAAGGCCGGCCGGCAGCGGCCGCGGAAGCGCTCGTACAAATCGATGCACAGCGGCACGTTGAGGCTGTCGCTGAACACAAAAGTCTTGGTGCGCGGGTCCACGCGCATGCGCTGGTAGTGGGCGATCATCTTCTCGCCCCACTCGAAGGGGTCGCCCGAGTCGTGGCGCACGCCGTCAAAGAGCTTGCAGAAGAACAGGTCGAAATCGCGCAGGAAGGCGTCCATGCCGCACACATCGGTGAGGGCGATGCCCAGGTCGCCACGGTACTCCTCGGCCCATTTGTCGAAGGCGAAACGCTGCGAGTCGCGCAGCCGCGGCCCCACTGCCTGGCAGGCCTGGAGATACTCGTGGGCCATGGTGCCCAGGGGCACCATGGCCAGCCTCATGGCCAGGTACAGGTTGCTGGTGCCGGTGAAGCGCGCGCCCAGGCTGTCCTTGAGGGTGGTTACCACCTGCTCCTGCCAGTGGCGCGAGAAGCGCCGCCGGGTGCCGAAGTCGGAGATGCGGAATTCCGCGTCTGGGTACTCCTTCACCCGCTGCATCTTGTGGCGCAGGCGGCGCTCGCCCTCGGCGTGATCGGCGGCGGGGTGCTGGTGGGCCATGGCCGTCTCGCTCACGATGGCGAGCACCGGCACCTCGAACAGGATGGTGTGCAGCCACGGCCCGCGGATGGTGATGTCCAGCCCGCCCGCCACCTCGGGCGCCTCGCGGATGTCGATGTAGCCCTCGTCCAGCTGGAACAGGCGCAGCAGGTCCACGAAGTCGCTCTTCATGAAGCGCAGGCCGCGCAGGTAATCCAGCTCCTCGCGCGAGAACCGCAGCCCGCACAGGGCGCGCACCTGCTCGCGGATCGCGGCGGCGTGTCGGCCCAGATCGGCCCAGGGCGAGCGGCACTTGAAGCGGTACTCCACCTGCGCGCCCGGAAACTGGTGCAGCACCACCTGCATCATGGTGAACTTGTACAGGTCGGTGTCGAGCAGCGAGCGGATGATCATCGGAGTGCGGGGGCGGGTTGAACGCCAATTGTCCCCGAAAGCGGCGCCGGCGGGAACGCGTATGAACTTGCCAGCGGCCGCCTGCTCGTGGCAAGTTAGGCCCTTATAGGAAGACCGCCATGCGCCAGAACCCGTTCGTCCCTGCCCTTGCCGCCCTGTTGCTTGCCGCCGCCAGCGCCGTTCTCGCCCAGCAGGGGCCCGACGACCTGTGGGAAACCACCATGCGCATGGAAGGCGACGGCATGAAGATGCCGCCCATGACCCAGCAGGTGTGCGCACCCAAGGGCAAGCCCGAGAGCCGCATGGAGATGGACAAGGACAGCAACTGCAAGATGGTGGAATCGAAGCAGTCGGGCAACAAGTTCACCTTCAAGATGGTGTGCACCGAAGGAGGGGATTCCTACACCGGCACGGGCGAGATGGAAGACCTGAGCAAGGATGCCTACCGGGGCTCCTTCACCTCGAGCGGCGTGCGCGAGGGGCGGAAATTCACCATGCGCATGGACATGTCCGGCAAGCGGGTGGGCAACTGCGATGCGGCGGCCATCGAGCGCAAGGCCGCGGCCGAGATAGCTGCGATTGAAAAACAGCAGCGCGATGCCATGGTCAAGGTGTGCAACGATGCCGTGGCCAATCTGGCCACTTCCCTGGTGTTTGCCCCCGAGGGGCGTTCCGAGGCCATGCCGTGCCGCGATCGCCAGGCGGATTTCTGCGCCAATGCGGGCAGCGTGCTGAAGGCGCTGCGCGACCGTGCGTCCTGGGATGCCGCGCAGCAGAAGTACAGCGAAGGCAGGCTTCAGGAAGCCGCCAGGGCCTGCAAGCTGGACTTGGCCGCTACGCGCGCGCCGCTGTGCAAGGCCGCCATGGACAAGCGGGAATGGCGCTGGCTGCGCGGCAACTGCCCGGAAGCGGTCGCGTTGCGCAATCAGCACTGCAAGGGCCGCACCTATTCCAGCGTGGAACCCAGGTATTCCGACATGTGCGCCGAGCTGGGAGGGCTGTCCTACACGGCCGCGCCGGCAGACCCCGCCAAGGCCCAGGCGGGCGACATGCCCCCCGCCGCGCAGCCGGCCGCCCAGGGTGCCGCCGCCAGCCCGCCCGCGGATACGCAGAAAAAGCCTTCCACCACCGACAAGCTCAAGGAAGGCGCCGAGAAGCTCAAGAAGTTCCTGAAGTTCTGAATCCCGTGGCATCCCGCGCGCCACGGGTGGAGGCCTGGGGCGCCGGGCGGCGCCCCGGCCATGGCGCGGCGGCGCTGTGCGTTTGCCTAACGCTCGCCGCCCTCCCGCCCCAGGCTGCCGCCGCAGCCGTCGACCCCTATCCCGGCGTGGGCCGCGCCTACCTGGTGCGGGTCAATGGCCAGACCCTGTGGGAACACGCCGCCGACCAGGCCGTGGCGCCCGCCAGCCTCACCAAGATGCTCACCGGGCTGCTCGTCATCGAGGCTGGCCGCGCCGATGAGGTGGTGACGGCCAGCCCCCGGGCGGCCCAGGCCACCGGCTCGCGCCTGGGCCTGCGCGCCGGAGAGCGCTACACCGTGGACACGCTGTTGCAGGCCACGCTGCTTGCCTCCGGCAACGATGCGTGCCGCGCCCTGGCCGAGTGGCGCGACGGTACCGAGGCGGCCTTCGTGGCGCGCATGAACCGGCGGGCCGCGGAACTGGGTCTGCGGCAGACGCGCTTCGTGAATGCCTGCGGGCACGACGCCGAAGGCCACGTCTCCACGGCGGGCGATCTCGCGACGCTGGCCGAGGCCGCCATGGGCGAGCCTCGCTTCGCCGCCATCGTGCGGCGCACCGGCGCCTCGCTCGCCACGGTGGACGGCTCGCGCCGATTCCAGGTCACCAACCGCAACGCGCTCGTGGGCCGGCTACAAGGCGCGGTCGGGGTGAAGTCGGGGTTCACGCCCGCCGCAGGCAAGTGCGTGGTCGCCTGGGCGGAGCGCGGCGCCAGCCGCGTGCTGCTGGTGCTGCTGGGGGCAAAGGATCGCTGGTGGGACGCCCATGCCCTGGTGGAGCGGGCTTTCGATCATGTGGCCGCCGCGCGCTGAGCACGCCCGCGCCGACCTGGCGGGCGCGGCGCTGGTGCTGCTGGCGATGCTGGCGGCCTGGAGCGGCGCCGGGCAGGTGGGTTTCCAGTTCGACGACTGGAACGTGATCGTGGACAACCCCGCCGTGCACGACTGGGAAACGTGGCGGCGCTTCATGCCCGGCATCCGCCCGCTGCTCAAGGCCAGCTACGTGGCCAGCTGGACCACGGGCGGCGGCCACCCCGCAGCCTTCGCGTGGTTCAACGTGGCGGTGCATGCGCTGAATGCGCTGGTGCTGCTGGCGCTGCTGCGGGCGCTGGCGCCGCGGATCGGGCTGGGCGCGGCGGGCGCGCGCTGGGTGCCGGCGGCGTGTGCGTTGCTGTTCGCCCTGCACCCGGCCCAGACAGAGGCAGTCACTTACCTGAGCGGGCGCTCGGTGTCGCTCATGGCGCTGTTCTGCCTGGCGGCGGTGCTGCTCCAGGCCCACGCCGCCGGCGTGCGGCGGGCGCCGGCCTTGCGGCTGCTCTCGGCGGTTTGCTTCGCGCTGGCGCTGGCGGTGAAGGAGCACGCCTGGGCGGTACCCTTTGCGCTGCTGTTGGTGGAGCGGCTCGACCCAGCGGTGTCGTGGCGCCGGGCATGGTTGCGCACCCTGCCCCACTGGCTGGTGCTGGCTGCCATGGCGGTGGTGGTGGTGCAGGTGCCGGGCTTCTGGCGGCTGGTGGGCGCCAGTCTCGACACCCGGCCCCTGGGAGTGAATCTGCTCACCCAGGTGGACGGCGTGTGGTACCTGCTCACCCGCCCGCTGCTTGGCCTGGTGCTCAACATCGATCCGGACCTGGCGGTGCGTACCCGCTGGAGCGCGGCCCTGGCCCTCAAGGCCGGGGTGCTGGCGTGGTTGGTGTGGCTGGCGGCGCGCGCCTGGCGCACCGCGCCCTGGCTGGGTTTTGCGCTCGCGTGGACCTTCATCTGGCTGCTGCCCACCAATTCCGTGCTGCCGCGCGCGGATGTGGCCAACGACCGGCAGCTCTATCTCGCGCTGGCCGGCCCCGCGCTGGTGCTGGCGGGCGGTCTGGCACGGGTGGCGCCACGGGGCGTAGCCCTTGCGGTGATCGCCATCGCGGCCACCTGTCTGCTGGCCGTCACGGCCAGCCGCAATCGTGACTACGCCAGCGAGGTGGCCCTTTGGGAAGCCACCGCCCGCCTGTCGCCGGACAAGGCGCGGGTGTGGAACAACTTGGGGTGGTCCTACGAAACCGCGGGCCGGGTGGAGGAGGCGCGTCACGCCTACGACCGTGCCCTGGCCATCGATCCGCGCGACTGGAAGGCGCGCACCAACCGCGATCTGCTGGATGCGGCTGCCGGGGCTGATTGAACCCCTGGGGCGATCAAGGTTCGCCAACACCCCCGGCCCAGCCTCCCCCGAGGTAGGTGACTGAGGCGCCCGCGCCTGGCGTTATCCTTGCTTACCCAGTAGGGCTAAAACTTTGGATCGGGCCTGCCACTAGGGTATCGGGAACTTGCCGGACGCCGTGACCTGTTCAACGCCATTCACGAAACTCCCGTCGCCACGATGACGCCGGCTGCCATCGACTTCGAGAATATTCCCGTACAGTCCGAGATCATTTCCGGAATCATCGGCCTCGAGGCGGAGTCCAGCACCTGTTTCCGGGAACTGGACCGTTTTGTCAGTTCCGACCAGGGTGTGGCCACCATGGTCCTGCGGGCGGTGAATTCTCCCTTCTACAGCCGAGGCCGCAAGGTGGCCAACATTCCCCACGCCATCGCGACGCTCGGGTTCAACGTGGTGCGTTCCCTTGCAATCCTGGCCTTCAGCCGCGCAATCTTCGCCCATAGCCGACACCCCTTGTTCCGCACCCACATCTGGCACCACTCGCTGTTGACGGCCATCGCCGGCCGGCGGATTTGCGGCGACTTGGGGGATGCGCGGGGTCAGGATGACGCTTTCGTGGCCGGGTTGATGCACGATGCGGGCAAGGTGCTGCTTTTCATCCACGATCAGGCAACATACCTCCGGGTGCTGCAACTCATGCTCGACTCGGGCTGTTCCAGCCAGCAGGCGGAAGCCGAAGTCATGGGTATCGATCATTACGAGGTGGGCCTGGAAGCGGTCGTTTCCTGGAAATTGCCAGAACGGTTTTCCGACTACATGGCGCGAGACCTCTCCGCGCCGCGAAACGAGTATGCCGCCGACACGGTGTGCTTCAGCCTCGCCGTGGCCAACGCGTTGACCCGCGGCGCCGGGATCGGGGCTCGGGAGGAGCCGGAGATGCTTGCGCGCAAGGCGGGCCTGTCTGCTTTCGGCGCGGGTGATGCGCTGTGCGATTCGTGGCTTCGGCCGGAATTCATGGCTGAATTGACCCAAGATGAAGCCTATCGGTTGTGCGCCCACATCTGACATGAACCAGGCTTTGCAGCAGTATCACCTGACCGACCTCGAGTATCCGACCTGGCTCGCCATCCAGACGGCGTTGGAGCGGGGGCTTCGCGATCGCCAGTCGGAAAAGCTTGCGCCCCCTCTCCTCGTGGTGGTTCACGATCTTCTGGAGCGGGCGTTCACGGCGACGCACCGCTTTGCCTTCAGGCGCGTCGTGGAAACCGATTTTGGCGTCGCGGTGGAAGACGACACGGACCGGTTCGAAAAGCTGCTCGAAACCGAGCTTGCCGAACACGGTACGCGAAACCTGGCGCGCTTCTGCCAGGAGGTTGGCTGGCAGGTGTGCGTGGATGTGCCGCCGGCGTCCTCGTCGCCCCAGGGTGTGCTGGTGGAGTTGATGGTCCCCGTGCCCGGCGATCTTCGCCCCTTCCGAACCGAAAAGCTCGTCGAGGCCCTGGGGCTGGAACTGCGCGTGGAGGCCATCCCCTCGGGCTCCCGGCTGGCGTTGATCATGCGCAGTCAGCAATCTGTCCCGCCCGCAACCCCGGCTTTGCTGGATGCAAGCGCCTGCCGCAGCGGTGTGGGTGACATCGCAGAGCGGCTGAACTATGGCCTTGTCTGCTTTGCGCCCACCGGGGAAATTCTTGCAGCTTCCTCTGCCCTGCTAGGGCAGTTGGGGCTGGCGCAGAGCCCCGAGGCCCTGCGCGCCCTGGCCGAGTTCATACCGCTGGCTTTCCTGCACGACGTTGTCTGGGGCCTTGCCCTGTGGAAATGCTCGGGCAACTTCGAGAACTATCGCATTCGTCTTCGCCAGACGGGTTCTGGCGACCCGGCAACCGCCGTGCTCTTCAATGTGAGCGGTTTCCGAAAGGACAACGGAGAGATCGTCTCCCTGTGGCAGGTGGTTTCCCTCGACCAGGGGGCCGCCGCCATGGTCGAGGGGTCGATCATCGGCGAAACCCGCGTCCACAACATCACGCGCAACTACGTGCCGCAACTGGTGGAACAAAAGGCGCGGGAGGCCGTGCGCCTGGGCAAGAGCGGGCTCAGCAACGAAAGGCGCAAGGTTGCTGTGCTGTTCTGCGACGTGGTCGGCTTCACGTCGTACGTGGAGCGCAACCAGGACATGGAATCCATCATCGACACCTTGAATTCCGTGCTGCGCCGGATCTCCGCATCGGTACGGAGCAATCGCGGCGCCATCGACAAGTTCATGGGCGATTGCGTTATGGCCTTGTTCGATTCGCCGGTGGACGCCGTGCTTGCGGCCATCAACATGCAAAGCCACGCCGACGACATCAACAGCCTGCGCATGCGCGCGGGGCAGCAGCTTCTCCAACTCCGCATCGGGGTGCACTGGGGTGAAGTGGTGATCGGCAACGTGGGCACTGCCGAGCGGCTCGACTGGACCGCCATCGGCGACGTGGTCAATACCGCGTCGCGAATGGAGAAGGAGTGCCGGCCGGGAGCCACCCTGATCAGCACAGACGTACGTGAAGCGCTTGAATCGGCCCATCCGGGCCGGTTCTGCTTCGAAGACATGTTCGGCATCCAGGTGAAGGGCAAGCAGCACACCCTGCCCGTATGTCACGTGAGCCTCGCGGCGTCTCCGGGGATGTGAGCCGCCGCTGGCGAGCCTTGCTGTGAATTGCGCAACCGGCGCGGGCGCTTTAGGCCCCGCGCTTGCCCGGGAGGATGCATGAAGGTCACGCACATCGAAACGCTCGCCGCCGACGCCGGCTGGCGCAACTACCACTTCGTCAAGCTCTCCACCGATACCGGCATCATCGGCTGGAGCGAGTTCGACGAGGGCTTCGGCGCGCCAGGCGTGGGTGCGGTGATCGCCCGGCTGGCGCCGCGGGTGATCGGGCAGCCCGTGGGTGCCCACGAACGAATCTTCGCCGACCTGCTGGGCGCAACGCGCCCGGCCGCGGGCGGCGTGGTGGCGCTGGCCGTGGCGGCCATCGAGAACGCGCTGCTGGACGCCAAGGCCAAGGGGCTGGGCGTGCCGGTGGTGGAGCTGCTGGGCGGCAAGGTGCGCGACCGCATCCGCGTGTACTGGTCCCACTGCGCCACCTGGCGCATCAACCACCCCGGTTTCTACACCCCGCCCATCACCGACCTGGAGGGCGTGCGCGCCCTGGGCCGGGAGGTGCGCGACAAGGGCTTCAGCGCGCTGAAGACCAACATCTTCACCTACGACGCCGAGGGCCGGAACGCGCGCGGGTGGCGGCCCGGCTTCGGCGTGCCCTTCGAGCCGGGCCTCAACGTGGAGCGCGCCGTGCGCCGCGACCTGGTCCGTCACCTGGAGGCGCTGCGCGAGGGCGCTGGCCCGGACGTGGACATCCTGCTCGACCTCAACTTCAACGCCAAGACCGAGGGTTACCTGGAGATCCTGCGCGCCACCGCCCACCTGGACCTGTTCTGGGTGGAGATCGACATCCGCAACCCCCAGGCCCTGGCCCACATCCGGCGCGCGAGCCCGCACCCCATCAGCTCCTGCGAAACGCTGCTGGGGCTGCGCGAATTCCTGCCCTACTTCCGCGAGCAGGCCATGGACGTGGCCATCGTGGATGTGCCCTGGAACGGCGCCTGGCAGTCCATGAAGATCGCCGCCGCCGCCGAGGCCCACGAGGTGAACGTGGCACCGCACAACTTCTATGGCCACCTGTGCACCATGATGAACGCGCACTTCGCCGCCGCCGTGCCCAACCTGCGCATCCTCGAAACCGACATCGACCGCATCGCCTGGGACCACGAACTGTTCACGGCTCTGCCGCGCATCGAGGACGGCCACCTGGTGCTGCCCGACACCCCGGGCTGGGGCATCGAGCCCAACGAGGAGGGGCTTCGCGCCCATCCGCCGAAGGGGCCCACCGGCCTGCTGAGCTACGGGCGCGGCAGCTGACCGCACCGCCAGGCCGTTCGCCGGCCTCGCGGCGGCCGCTCGCGAGATGCCCGCCTGACGCGTGCCGCGCTACGCGCTCCGGCCGGGCGGCCTGCGGATTGCGTCGAGCACGAAACGCAACGCGCCGCGGCCGCGAGTTCGGAGGGCCGCCGCTTCCGGGTCCACCGCCGCCATCTGCAGCAGCCCGTCGAACAGGGCCATCAAGAGGGCGGCGACCTGAGCGGTATCCACCGGGCGGAATTCGCCGCTGGCCACGCCGTGCTCGAGGGTCCTGACCAGCGCTGCATGGTAGGCGTGCAGGTGGTCGGCCATGAGCTGGCGCACGGCCTCGTTGCGAGGCGCCAGGGCAAAGGCGTCGAACACCAGCGAGATTCGCGACTGCAAGCCCTCCAGCAGTGCGAGCGTCGCGGAGATATACCGCGTCAACCGGTCCTCGGCCGTGCCTGCTCCGTCCAGCAGAGTCAGGGCTTCGGTGAGCGGCGCGAACAGTGCCTGCAGCAGGGCGGCGACCAGGGCATCCTTGCTCTTGAAGTACAGGTAGAGGGTGCCCTTGCTCACGCCGGCCGCGGCGGCCACATCCTCCATGCGTGCGGTCCCCAGCCCGAGGCGGGCGAAGGTTTCGGTCGCCGCTGCGAGGATTTCGGCGGTGCGCTGGGCGGAGACATCCGGGCGTGACATGAAAACAGAATAACTGACCGGACAGTCATTGACAAAGCGGGCCGCGAACCCTAAATTGGAACTGACCGGTCAGTCAGTATTGGCGGTTGTGGGATGCGGGTACTGGCATGTCCGGCGCTGCGACCGCGCGCGCCTGGGTCGAGCGGCGCCCCGGCTGACTGCCCCGGCATAGCGTGGCCAGCCCGGTCTCTGGGCAACGCCATCCAACATGCTCGAAGGAGAAGAACCATGCAGGTTTCGCCCATCTGGTGGGTGTGGATGCTCACCGTATCCGTCGCGACCGGCGTATTCGGCCTGGCTTTCGTGGTCGTGCCCGAGTTCATGATCCGCCTTTTCGACGCCTTGCTGTTCCCCGAAAGCGGTGTGGATAAAGCATTCGGGACACAGGCGGGCGCTTACATCCGGTTTACCTGCGGCGTGCTCGGGGCCGTGATGACCGGGTGGTCGGTCATGATGGTGAGCTGGGTGCTGGGTCCTTTCCGCCGCGGCGAGCCCCTGGGCTGGATCGCGCTGGCCGGATCCATCATCGGGTGGTACGTCATCGATACGCCCCATTCCCTGCTGAGCGGATATCCAGGCAATGCCGCCCTAAATACGCTGTTTCTGATCGCCTTCGCCGTGCCGCTGGCAGCCACCGCCAGTCAGGTCTGGAGGAAGGGCGTCTGAGGCCACTCGGGGCCGGGCCACTCGTTTTCACCCCCGCGGGAGGCCTGAAACGCCCCGGGCGACCCCGGCGTTTCCTCCATACTGCCCCGGGACGCGCACCGGTCACCCATCGCGCGGCATTTGAGCTTCGTCAGAGCCGCGTGGTACGTTGGGCGTTTCCTCAATCCCGCTCCACACGACAGCTCGATGCACCCCACGCGCGCCACCGCCGGGCTGCCGGTACCCGTCCCCGGCACGAGCCCACAAGCGCTCCCGCGCTGCTGCCCCGGTGCGTCGGCGCACTCGCACACCGGCCCGACCATGGGCCGGATCGATATGCGTTCACGTCCATGAGCATCCAGTGGTTCCCCGGCCACATGGCCCTGGCGCGCGACAAAGCCGCCGAGACCATGGCCCGCACCGACGTGGTCATCGAGGTAGTGGACGCGCGCCTGCCAGAGGCGAGCGCCAACCCCATGATCCGGGAGCTGTGCGAGCAGCGGCAGCGGCCGCGGCTGCGGGTGCTAAACAAGGCCGACCTGGCCGATCCCTCCGTCACCCAGGCCTGGCTTGCTGCCATGCCTGCGCGCGAGCGCTTCAGGGCGGTGGCGCTGTCCTGCCGCACAGCCGCCGACGCGGCGAAGGTGATTTCCCTGTGCCAGTCGCTCGCGCCCCATCGCCACGACGGCACCAAGCCGCTGCGCATGATGATCATGGGCATCCCCAACGTGGGCAAGTCAACGCTCATGAACGCCCTGCTCAAGCGCAAGGTGGCCAAGGTGGGTGACGAACCGGCGGTGACCAAGTCGCAGCAGCGCCTGGACCTGAGTCCGCGCATGACCCTCACCGACACGCCCGGCCTGTTGTGGCCGAAGATCGAGCACGACGCCGACGGCTGGATGCTGGCCGCCAGCCACGCCGTCGGAATCAACGCCGTGCCAGAGGAGGCGGTGGCGCGGTTTCTCGCCGCGCTGGTGAAGGCTCGTTATCCAGCGGCGCTCACGGCCCGCTACGGCTTCGATCCGGCCAGCCTGGACGGCCACGCCATGCTCGAAGCCATCGCGCGCCGGCGCGGCTGCCAGCTGCGCGGCGGCGGGCTCGATCTGGAGAGAGCGGCCCTCATCCTGTTGCAGGACTACCGCGGCGGCGCCCTGGGCCGCATCAGCCTGGAGACGCCGGCCACGAGGTCGGCCATGCTCGCGGAGGAACGCGCCAACGGGAGCGGCGAGGCCCCGGCATCGGAGCCGACGCCTGCCTGAAACCGGCTCGTCGCTGGCCCCCCTTCGGCGCAAGGCAACCGTCTGAGGTCGCGGCGCGCAGCGCGATCAAGTCCTGTCCCGAAGAGAATCACCACGAGCGGGGCCGTCCGGGAGGGGCGGGCTGGCCGTTCGCCAAGCCTTGTATGCGCGGCTGCGGCGGTTCAGCCGCTCGACCCTACAATGGGTAAACTGCCGCAAGCCTCCGAGCCGCCCTGGCCATGCCCCTTTCCTGGAACGAAATCCGCGACCGTGCTCGACGTTTCGTCAAGACCTGGGCCGATGCCCACGACGAAGCCTCGCACGCCAAGCCGTTCTGGATCGACTTCTTCGAGGCCTTCGGCGTCAGCGACCGCCGCGTTGCCACCTTCGAGTACGCCGTGCAGAAGTTCCACGGCGGCCGCGGGCGGGCCGACCTGTTCTGGCGCGGCATGCTGCTGGTCGAGCAGAAGTCGCGCGGCAAAGACCTGGACGAAGCCTTTGCGCAGGCCCAGGAGTATCTGGAAGGAATCGCCCAGCGCGACCTGCCGCGGCTGGTCATCGTCTGCGACTTTGCCCGCTTTCGGCTGCACAACCTGGACGACGGCAGCCGCACCGAGTTCAGCCTGGCGCAACTGCCCGAGAAGATCAGGCACTTTGCCTTCATTGCCGGCTACACGCCGCAGGTCATCCGCGAGCAGGACCCCGTCAACGTCAAGGCCGCCGAGACGCTGGGGCGCCTGCACGATGCGCTCAAGGCCGCGGGCTACACCGGCCACCCGCTGGAAGTGCTGCTGGTGCGGCTGCTGTTCTGTCTGTTTGCCGACGACACCGGCATTTTCGAGCAGCAGAGCTTTCGCGAGCTGATCGAGCAGCGCACCGGCGAAGACGGCGCCGACCTCGGCGCACGCCTGGCCGAGCTGTTTCAGGTGCTCAACACCGAGCCGGCGCGGCGGCAGAAAAACCTCGACCCGCAACTGGCCGCCTTTCCCTACGTGAACGGCGCGGTGTTCGCCGAGCCGCTGCCCATTGCCCAGTTCGACAGCCCCATGCGGCAGGCACTGCTGGACTGCTGCGGGCTGAACTGGGCCGCCATCAGCCCCGCCATCTTCGGCGCCATGTTTCAGTCGGTGATGGACGCCCGCGCCCGCCGCAACCTGGGCGCGCATTACACCAGCGAAGCCAACATCCTGAAGCTCATCAAGCCGCTGTTCCTTGACGAGCTGCGCGCCGAGTTCGAGCGCGTGAAGGGCAACCGGGCGAGGCTGCTGGACTTTCATCAGCGGCTGCGGCGGCTCACGTTCCTCGACCCGGCGTGCGGTTGCGGCAACTTCCTGGTCATCACCTACCGTGAGCTGCGGCTGTTGGAGTTGGAAGTTCTGCGCGCCTCGGCCGATTTGCGGGATACCCGCAGCGAGCGACTGTTCGCGATCAACCTGCACCAGCAGGTCAGCCTCAACGTCGATCAGTTTCACGGCATCGAGATCGAGGAATTCCCGGCCCAGATTGCCCGGGTGGCGCTATGGCTGGTGGATCACCAGATGAACCAGAAAGTGGCCGAGGAGTTCGGCATGTACTTCGCTCGCATTCCGCTGGTCACCACGCCGAACATCCACTGCGGCAACGCGCTGACCACCGATTGGAACGACGTGCTGCCGGCCGAACGGTGCAGCTACGTCCTGGGGAATCCGCCGTTCATCGGCAAGCAGTTCCAGTCGGCACGGCAGAAGGCCGATCTGGAAGCTGTGACGCGCGGCATTGCCGGCGCCGGCGTGCTCGACTTCGTCGCCGGCTGGTACGTGAAAGCTGCTCTGTACATCGACGGAACCGACGCCCGCTGCGCGCTGGTGGCGACCAACAGTGTCACGCAGGGCGAGCAGGTGGGCGTGCTGTGGGGCTGGCTTCTGGCAAAGGGTGTTCACATTCACTTCGCGCATCGCACCTTCCAATGGAGCAACGAGGCGCGCGGAGTCGCAGCGGTTCACTGCGTGATCATTGGATTCGGATTTGAGAATCGCTCACCGAAGTCGATTTTCGAGTACGACGACTTGGCTGGCAAGCCGCACGCCGTGACGGCGGCGAACATCAACCCCTACCTGGTCGATGTGCCCGATGTCGTGCTCCCCAACCGGCGCACCCCGATCTGCGCGGTGCCGCCGATCGCGTTCGGCTCGATGCCGAACGATGGCGGGCACCTCTTGCTTTCGGACGCCGAGCGAAACGATCTCGTCGCAGAGGAACCTGCCGCATAGCGCTGGATACGCCGCTTCATGAGCGCGGACGAGTTCATCAACAATATTCCTCGCTGGTGCTTATGGCTCGTAGCCATCTCGCCGAACGAACTACGTGCGCTTCGTCTGCTTGCTGACCGGGTTGCGAAGTGCAAGCAGCATCGGCTATCAAGCAGCCGCAGTGCGACCTAGGTTCTTGCAAACACGCCGACGCTGTTCGGTGAGATTCGACAGCCCATCGACGACTACATACTGATTCCACGACACTCGTCTGAAAGGCGCGCGTTCATTCCGATGGCGTTGCTGCCAGCCTCGATCATCGTGGGCGATAGCAATCTGTGTGTTCAGAGTGCTGGTCGCTTCCACTTAGGCGTGCTCTGCTCGACCATGCACAACGCCTGGGTCCGCTACACCTGCGGTCGACTGGAGAGTGACTTCCGCTACTCCGCCGGCATCGTCTACAACAACTTCCCGTGGCCCGAGTCGCCCTCCGACAAGCAGCGCGCCGCCATCGAGGCCGCGGCGCAGGGCGTGCTCGACGCGCGCGCGCAGTTTCCGCAGTCCTCGCTGGCCGACCTGTACGACCCGCTGACCATGCCGCCGGCGCTGGTCAAGGCGCACCAGACGCTCGACGCGGCAGTCGACGCCGCCTACGGCCGCGGGAACTTCCGCAACGACGCCGAGCGCGTGGCCTTCCTGTTCGAGCGCTACCAGGCCATCACCTCGCTGCTGCCAGCGGCGGGCACGCTGGCGCGCACGCGGCCGGGCAAGCCCCACGCGAAGCCGGGTCGGACCGCCTGACCAACGACGCGGAAGCGAGTGCGCGTCCCCGGCGCGCCGGCGCGTCTCAAGGGTGTGGCCGCGCCTCCTGCGGACCCGGCTCGCCCCCGCCCGTCAACGCCGCCCGCAGCCGGTGCGGCAGCACCGGAACGAAGCGCATCTGCACGCCGGTGGCGTG
The DNA here is from genome assembly GCA_020248405.1 of Rhodocyclaceae bacterium. Lineage (GTDB taxonomy): Bacteria > Pseudomonadota > Gammaproteobacteria > Burkholderiales. Next base: position 32,572 of record JADCHQ010000036.1, read on the forward strand.
GCGGATGGCGCCCAGGATGGCGGGCGGGGTGGGGATGAGGGCCGGCTCGCCCACGCCCTTGGCGCCGCCCGGGCCGAGGGGCTCGCGGTCTTCCACCAGGATCACCTCGATGGGCGGCACGTCGCCCACGGAGGGGATGAGGTAGTCGTGCAGGTTCTCCGTGCGCCCGGCCAGGTACTCCTCCATGAGCGCGAGCCCCAGGCCCTGGGCGATGCCGCCGTGGATCTGGCCCTCCACCTGCTGGGGATTGAGGGCGCGGCCCACATCGTGGGCGGCGACGATGCGCACCGGCTTCACGGTGCCCAGTTCCGTGTCCACGTCCACCACCGCCATCTGGGCGGCGAAGGCGTAGGTGGCGTAGGGGATGCCCTGGCCGTGGGCGTCGAGCTTCGTGGTGGGCGGGTCGAAGCGTCCGGTGCCCTCGATGACGAAGCCGTTGGCGTTGACGGGCAGGCCCTGCAGGGGCAGCACGTGCTCGCCCGCGGCGTCGGTGGCGCGCAGCACGCCTGCCTCCAAGGAGATGCGCGCCGGCTCGGCGGCGCCCGTGGCCGCCAGCACCCGGGCGCGCAGGTCCTGTCCGGCGAGCTGCGCCGCCTTGCCCGACACGAAGGCCTGGCGCGACGCGGAGGACTTGCCCGCGTCGAGGGTCAGGTCGGTGTCGCCGGCGATCCACTGGATGGCCTCCATGGGCAGCCCGGCGGCGTCGGCCACCACCTGCAGCATGGTGGTGTTGGTGCCCTGCCCGATGTCCGCGCAGCCGTTGTGGAACACCACGCGGCCCTCGGGCGTGATGCCGATGCGCATGGAGGAGGGGTTGGACAGGGCGGTGTTGCCGATGCCGTACCACATGCAGCCGATGCCCACGCCGCGGCGCACGGGGCCGCCGCGCGCGTTAAAGGCGGCCGCGTCCGCGAGCGCCGCCTGCCAATGCGGATCGAGGGCGTCCAGGCACTGGGGCAGCCCGCAGCTCGCCTCCAGGCGCTGGCCGGTGCAGGTGGTGTCGCCGGCGCGCAGCGCGTTGCGGCGGCGGATCTCCAGCCGGTCGAGCCCGAGTTGCTCCGCCAGGTCGTCCATGAGCGCCTCGTGGGCGATGGCGGCCTGGGGCACGCCGAAGCCGCGGAAGGCGCCGGCCACGGGCTCGTTGGTGAGGAAGGCCCGGCCCCGGGTGCTGGCGTTGGCCACGCGGTAGGGGCCCATGGCGTGCACCGGCACGCGATTGGCCACTGTGGGGCCCCAGCTGGCGTAGGCGCCGGTGTTGAACAGCGCGTCGAACTCCACGGCCTGCAGCCGGCCCTGGGCGTCGGCGCCGAAGCGGGCGTGGATGCGCGCCGGGTGGCGCTTGGTGGTGGCCATCATGGACTCGGGGCGGGTGTAGACGCAGGCCACCGGCCGCCCGAGCCGCCATGCCGCCAGCGCCACCAGCGGCTGCACGGAGAGGTCGAGCTTGCCGCCGAAGCCGCCGCCGCAGGCCGTGGGCACGATGCGCACCTGCTCGGGCCGCAGCCCCAGCACCAGCGCCACCTCGTCGCGGTCCATGAACGGCGTCTGGGTGGTGACGTGGATCTCCACGCGATCGCCGGTGCGCCGCGCCCATCCCGCCTCGGGCTCGATGTAGGCATGCTCCACGAAGCTGGTCTCGAAGCGGCCCTCGGCCACGGCGGCGCAGTCCCGCAGGGCAGCGGCTGTATCGCCGCTGCGCACCTGGCCCTCCACGAGGAAATTGCCCGGCTTCGCTGCCTGAACCAGCGCAGCGCCGGGGGCCATGGCGGCGTCGATGCCCACCACCGGCGATTGCACCGACCAGTGGATGGGCAGGGCGTCGTCGCGCAGCGCCTCCACCGCGGCGCGCGATCCCACCAGCGCCAGCACTGCCTCGCCGCGGTAGCGCACCTCGCCCGCGGCCAGCACCGGCTGGTCTTTCACGTCCGGGTAGATGCCGTAGCCATTGGCCGGCACGTGGGCGGCGGTAAGGATGGCCTCGATGCCCGGGTGGGCGCGGCGCACGGCGTCCAGATCACCCAGGGTGAAGGTGGCGCGGGCGTGGGGCGAGCGCACCACCCGCAGCCACAGGGCGTCGGCGGGAATGCCATCGGCGCCGAAGCGGTCGGCCCCCGTGACCTTGGCCACGCCGTCGGCCTTGAGGGCGCGCGCGCCCAGGGCGCTGCCCGCGGGTGGCGCGGCGGGCAGGGGTGCGTGGGCGGCGGCGTCCATCACCGCCTCCACGATCTTGCGGTAACCGGTGCAGCGGCACAGCACGCCGCCCAGGCCGTCCTGCACCTGGGCTTCGGTGGGGTTGGGGTGGCGCGCCAGCAGATCGGCCGCCGCCAGGATCATGCCTGGCGTGCAGATGCCGCACTGGGCGCCCAGGTGCCGGTGGAAGGCGGCCTGGATGGGCGCCAGCCGCCCGTCGCGGCCCAGGCCCTCGATGGTGGTGACGGCGCGGCCGCCCGCCTGGGCCACGGGCGTGAGGCAGGCGCACACCTGCCGGCCGTCCAGCAGCACCGTGCAGGAGCCGCAGTCGCCAGCGTTGCAGCCGATCTTGGTGCCCGTGAGGCCCAGCTCGTCGCGCAGCAGGTCCGCCAGCCTCGTGGCGGGCGCCGCGCGCACGGCCACCGGCGCGCCGTTCACCGTGAAGGCGATGGATTCGGCGGGTGGGCGCGGGTCGTTCACGGGAAGGCCGCCTCGGCGCCCAGGGTCGAGAGCAGCCGGCGCAGCAGCGTGCCGGCCGCGTCCAGCCGGTAGGCGGCATCGGCGCGCACGTCGTCGATGGGGGACAGGGGCGCCAGGTGCGCCTCGCTCACCGCCTCGCCCAGCGCCGGGCCCAGGGCGCGTCCCGCCAGCGCGGCTTCCAGTGCCGGCAGGCGCCGCGCCACCGGGGCGCAGGCGCCCACGGCCACGCGCGCGGAGACCACCCGGCCCGTCGTGTCCCACTCCAGGCAGGCCGCCGCCATGGCGATGGAGATCACCAGGTAGCGCCGCGCGCCCAGCTTGGCGAAGCGGCTGCGCGCCGCGAGGCCGTGGCGCGGCACCAGCACGGCGGTGAGCAGCTCGTCGGCGGCGCGCGCGGTGCGGCGCGGCCCGGTGATGAAATCGGCCAGCGGCAGCGCGCGTGTGCCGCTTCGCGAGGCCAGCTCCACGCGCGCGTCGAGGGCCAGCAGGGCCGGGACGCCGTCGGCCGCGGGCGAGGCGTTGCACACATTGCCCCCCAGCGTGCCTGCGTTCTGGATCTGCACGCCGCCCACCTCGCGGGCCGCCTGCCTCAGCGCCTGGAACAGCGGCGGGAGGGGCGCTTCGATCACATCCGTCCAGGTGGTGGCGGCACCCAGACGCCAGTGGTCGGAGGTTTCGCTGATGCCGCGCAGCGGCGCCAGGGCCGATATGTCCAGCAGCGATTCGTCCACCGGGCGCCCCACCCGCGCGGGGTAGAAATCTGTGCCGCCGGCCAGCACCGTGAGCGGCTGGCGGCCAAGCGCCGCGAGGGCGTCGTTGAGCGATTCGGGGCGCAGGTAAAGGGACATGGGCGGGAGGGTGTGCGCGGGCGCTGACCGCGAAGCGCGCATTGCAATCGACAGCGCGTGGCTATGATAGCGCCCGATCCTCGCGCCGGCACACCGCCGTGCCCGGCCCCGCCCAGGAACCCCCCATGAATCCGCGCATCGATGTGATCTCCGACGTGGTCTGTCCCTGGTGTTTCATCGGCAAGCGCCACCTGGAGCGGGCGATCGCGTTGTGGAAAGAGCGCCATCCCGGCGAAGCAGTGGAAGTGCACTGGCATCCCTTCGAACTCAACCCCGACCTGCCGGCCGGCGGCGTTGCACGGCGCGCGTATCTCGAAGCGAAGTTCGGCGGTGCCGAACGCACCAGGGAGATCTACGCGCGGGTCGCGGCTGCGGGATTGCAGGCGGGCATCGCCTTCGACTTCGAGCGCATCGGCGTGCAGCCCAACACCCTGGATGCCCACCGCCTGGTGGCCTGGGCCGCCGAGCGTGGCGATGAAAACGCCATGGTGGAGGCGCTGTTCCACGGCTATTTCATGGAGGGGCGCGACTACAGCGCGCGGGCGCAGCTCGCCGCCGTGGCGGGCCTGGCCGGTTTCCCCGAGGATGAAGCGCACGTTTTCCTGGAGAGCGGCGCCGGCGCGGAGATGATCAAGGCCGACGAGCAGGTGGCCGCGCGCATGGGCGTGAGCGGCGTGCCCTTCTTCATCTTCGACCAACGCCTGGCCCTGTCCGGCGCCCAGCCGCCAGAGGTCATCCTCCAGGCCATGGAAGAGGCGCGCGAGGGCGGCCCGTGAGCCCGCGGCGCGCCGCCGCCGCCGCCCGCGCCTGGTGCCGCGCGCTGTGATCGGCCCCGCTGAAATCGACGCGGCGGCGCGGCGCATCGCGCCGCAGGTGCGGGTGACGCCCGTGGTGGCGGTGGAGGCGGCGGCCTTTGGCGCCGCGGCAACCCTCAAGCTCGAATGCCTGCAGCACGCCGGCTCCTTCAAGCCGCGCGGCGCCTTCAACCGCATCCTGTCCGCCGCTGTGCCCGAGTCCGGCGTCATTGCCGCTTCGGGGGGCAACCACGGCCTGGCGGTGGCCTTCGCGGCCCGGGCGCTGGGGTATCGCGCCGAAGTCTTCGTACCCGAGATCGCCACACCCGTGAAGCAGCAACGGCTGCGCGAGCTGGGCGCGGTGCTCACGGTCACTGGACGCGATTACGCGGAAGCCTTCGCCGCCTGCGAGGCGCGCCAGCGCCTCAGCGGCGCGCTGCTGGTGCATGCCTACGACCAGCCCGAGGTGCTGGCCGGGCAGGGCACCGCGGCACGGGAGTTCGAGGCGCAGGTGCCGGAGCTGGACACGGTGCTGGTGGCTGTGGGCGGCGGCGGCTTCGCCGGCGGCATCGCCGCCTGGTTCCAGAGGCGGGTGCGGGTGGTGGCGGTGGAGCCGGAAACCTCCTGCGCCCTGCATGCCGCGATCGAGGCTGGTGCGCCGGTGGACGTGCCCGTATCAGGCATTGCCGCGGACTCCCTGGGCGCGCGCCGCGTGGGCACGCTTGCCTTCGAGCAGGCGCAGCGGCACGTGGAGCAGGTGGTGCTGGTGAGCGATGCGGTCATCCGCCAAGCCCAGCGGGCGCTGTGGCGCGAGTTGCGCGTGGTGGCCGAACCCGGCGGCGCCACGGCGCTGGCGGCGCTGGCCTCGGGCGCCTACCGCCCGGCCGCGGGCGAGCGCGTGGGCGTGCTGGTGTGCGGGGCAAACTGCGATCCGGGCAGCGTGGCCTGAGGTGCCGGCCGGACGGCTTGCGAGGGGCCGGCGACTCGTGTGGGGTTTTTTGGGGGGTCGTTCTTCAACGCTCCAAACTGAGGTAAACGGCCCCTGGAATCCATCCCCAAACTGGGGACAAGCCAATGCCAAGATCCTCAATCGGACGCACACTCGTAGCGCTGACGTTCGCCGCCGCCACCCTTCCCGGATTCGCCCAGGCGGAGACCACCGCGGGAAAGTGCAAGCTGCAGTTCACCAAGACCGAGGTCCTGCCCCAGCTCGACGGACCGGCGCACGTGCTGATTCTGTTCTCGGCCGCCTGCCCGAATGAGAACGCGGGCAAGTCGGACTTCATGGCGGGAGCCACCTTCGTCAGCCACGGCTTCGCCGATCTCACTGCGAGCAGCGGTCCGAGCCGCGGGTACACGGCGCTCACCAAGGGCGGTGACGAGATTTACACGCGTTGGGAAGGCAGGGTCCAGAGTTACACGGCGGCGGACGGCTTAATGCGCACCGGGTTCGTGGGCACTTGGGATAGCGGCAAGGTTACCGGCCGGTATTCCGGCCGCAAGGCCAGTGGCGTGTTCACCTGCCATTACGTCTCGGCGATGGAATGCATGCTGGACTGGAGCGCTGACCTGAATTGAGCGCGTAGCCGGGGCGCGCGATCGCGCTGGTCACGCTGACTGGCGCCAGTGCGGCGGACGGTTTCGGGGAGGTCCGTAGAATGCGGGCCTTTCCCGGAGCCATCCCGTGACCCCGCCCCTGTTCGCCCCCTTCGCCGCCCTGCGGCCCGCGCCCGGGCGCGCCGCCGAGGTGGCCGCGCCGCCCTACGACGTGCTCGACACCGCCGAGGCGCGTGCCCGCGCCGCCGGACGGCCCTACAGCTTCCTGCACATTTCCAAGCCCGAGATCGACCTGCCCGAGGGCACCGATCCCTACGCCGCGCTGGTGTATGCGAAGGCGGCGGACAATCTCGCCCGCATGGTGCGCGCCGGTGTGCTGGTGCGCGAGGCCGCGCCCTGTTTCTACGCCTGGCGCATGACCATGGGCGCCCACGTGCAGACCGGGCTGGCGGGTGTGGCGGCAGTGGCGCACTACGACGCCAACCGCATCCGCCGGCACGAGTTCACACGCCCCGACAAGGAAGACGACCGGGTGCGCCAGATCGAGGCCCTCAACGCCCAGACCGGCCCGGTGTTGCTGGCCTGGGACGAGGCGGCTGATGCCGATGCCGTGCTGGCCGAGGTGACCGGCGCCGGCGCGCCGGAGGTGGACTTCGGGGCCGACACGGGCGTGCGGCACGGGCTTTGGCGCATTGCCGATTCCTCCCGCGTGCAGCGCCTGGTGCGCGCCTTCGAGGCCACCCGGGCGCTCTATATCGCCGACGGCCACCACCGCTCCGCCGCCGCCTCGCGGGTGGCGGCGCGGCGGCGTGCCGCCGGCGGTGCGCCGGTGGCTAGCCACGAGTCCTTCCTCGCTGTGGCCTTTCCCCAGCGCGAGATGCGCATCCTGTCCTACAACCGCGTGGTGGCCGACCTGAACGGCCTCGCCCCCGGCGCCTTCATGGACGCGGTGGCGCGGCGTTTCACCGTCACGCCCGCGCAGGCTCCGGTGGAGCCCGACCGCCCGGCCACCTTCGGCCTTTACTTCGGCGGGCGCTGGTACCGGCTCGCCATCCACGAGGCGTGCATTGCGCACGCCGACCCCGTGGCGCGCCTGGATGTGAGCCTGTTGGCCGACCACCTGCTTGCCCCCGTGCTGGGAATTGGCGATCCGCGCCGCGACGCGCGCATCGACTTCGTGGGCGGCATCCGCGGTCTGGGCGAATTGCAGGCCCGCGTGGACGCCGGCGCCATGGCCTGCGCCTTCAGCCTGCATCCCACCCGCATGAGCGACCTCATGGCGGTGGCCGATGCCGGGCAGGTAATGCCGCCCAAGTCCACCTGGTTCGAGCCCAAGCTCGCCGACGGCTTGTTGTCACACCTGCTGGACTGAAGCGCTGCCGCGCGCTAGCGCCGTGCCGCGGCGCTGTCCTCCACCCAGGGCACCAGGGCGTCGAGAATGCTGGTGATGCCGCGGTTCATGGCCGCCACGGCGCCGGGCGCATTCTCGGCCGCCACGGGCACGGCGATGGCGAAGCCGCGCCGCCCCAGCAGCGAGCGGCTGCGCCAGTCCACCAGTTCCGCGATGGCCTCCACCCGCGCCACGGCGGGCTTTACGGTGAGATCGTGATAGAGGGCCACGAGGTTGAGGTTGAGCACCAGGTCCGCATTGACGCCGGCGGTGGCCCCCGAAACCGCCGCGAAGCGCCCGCGTGTCTCCAGCCGGCGCTCCGCGAGGGTAGCCAGCCGCCGCGAGGGCCGGTCGGTCCAGGCGGCGAACTGGTACAGGCCGCGCTGCCCGGCCTCGCGGCTGAAAACCAGGCTGTCGCCGTCGTAGAAGGCGTCCTCGTTGCCGCCGGCCACGGCCAGCACCCGGGGCAGCGGCGTGATCGCGAGCGGCTGCGCGGGTGCGAGGTCGGACATCACGAAATACTTCACCGGGGGCACCGACCCCGGGGTGGTACAGCCCGCCAGCAGGGCCGCGAGTGCCGCGAGGGCGCGGCGGCGCGCGCGCCTCACTTGACTTTCTCCCCGGGGCCGAGCTGCATCGGGTGGGGCCCCAGGACGGCGGCGCGCGGATCGCGCAGCCGGTTGAGGGTACGATCGAGCAGCTCGGCGGTGACGCGCAGCTCCTGGGCCGTGGCGCGCAGCTCCAGCGAGCCGCTGCCCACTGCGGCATCCACCTGCCGCGCTAGCCTGGACGTGTCGCGCTCCAGGCTCGCGGCCGTACCGCCGATCTGCGCCACCACCGCGCTCGCCTGGGTCTTGAGGTCGGTGAAGTCGTCCTGGATGGTCTGCGCCGAGCGCGCCATGGAATCGCTGGCGCGTCCGAAGGTCCCCGCGCCGCGCTCGATCGCCGTGAGGGTGCGATCCAGGCGCTGCAGGCGCGCTTCGAGCACCTTCGCCGAGCTGGCCACGTTGCGCAGCGCTTCGCCAAAGGCGCGCTGGTTGTCCTGCGACAGGAAGCCGCGCATGCCCTCCAGGGCCTGGATGCCGCTGTCGGCGAAGCGGTTGGCCGCTTCCTCGATGCGCTCGTCCGTGGAAGTACCTTCCCTGATTAGCGGCAGCCCGCCATTTTCGGGCAGCGCAAGCGGCGCGCCCGGCGGTTCGGGCGTGACGAGATTGACCCGCGCCAGCCCCGTGAGCAGGTTGCGAGACACCACCGCCACGGTGTTGTCCCACACCGGTGCGCTGCGGTCCACGCGGATTTCCACGCTCACGCTGTTGCCGCGATCCGCGGACAGGGCGAAGCTCGCCACCTGCCCCACGCGGATGCCGCGCATGTTCACGCTGCTGCCGGTTTCCAGTCCCTCCAGGGACTGGCGCGCGAACACGATGCGGTACCCCTGGAAGCTCGAAGCCGCACCCGCGCCGCGCAGCCACAGCACGGTGGCCACGAGGGCGGCCACCAGCAACAGCAGGCCGGCTCCGATCCAGGTGTAGCGCAGCTCAGGCTCCATGACTCGCCTCCGCGGCGATGGTGGTTCGCGCGCCGAAGTATGCACGCACCCAGGGGTCGTCGGTCCCAATGACGCTCGCCACGGGCCCGTCGGCCAGCACCCGGCCCTGGGAGAGCACGATCACCCGGTCCGCCACGCCCAGCAGCGTGTCCAGGTCGTGGGTAACCAAGAATACGGTGATGCCCAGATCGCTCGCCAGAAAGCGCATGAGTTGGTCGAAGGCGCGCGCGGTGACGGGGTCGAGTCCCGAGCCGGGTTCATCGAGGAACAGGATCTCCGGCTCTAGGGCCAGCGCGCGGGCAATGGCGGCGCGCTTGCGCATGCCGCCGGAGAGTTCACTGGGCATCTTGCCCCCGGCCTCGGGTGGCAGACCCGCCAGCGCGATGCGCAGCTCCACCAGCGGCCACACCAGCTCTGGCGGCAGCCGGGTGTTCTCGAACAGCGGCACGGCTACGTTATGGGCCACGTCCAGGGACGAGAACAGCGCGCCATCCTGAAACATCACGCCGATGCGACGGCGCAGCGACCGCAACTGGGCGGGGGTGCAGTTCCACACGTCAGTGCCAAGCACGCGCAGCGTTCCAGCGCTCGGGCGCAGCAGGCCGATCATCTCCCGTAGCATTACCGACTTGCCCGTGCCGCTGCCGCCGATCAGCGCCACCAGTTCGCCGCGCCCCACATGGAAGGAAACACCCCTGTGCACCGCCTCGCGGCCGAATCGCGTATGCACGTCGCGCACCTCGATGACGGGGCCGTCCATCAGATGTCGAGCTCCTGGAACAGTACGGCGAAGAAGGCATCCAGCAAGATCACGCAGACGATGCCCTGCACCACCGTGGAGGTGGTGCTGATGCCGATGGCGCGGGTGTCGCGCGGCACGCTCATGCCCATGCGGATGCCGATGACCGCGATGAACAGCGCGAACACGGGCGCCTTCACGAGGCCCACGATGAAGTGCCGCGGCGCCAGCGCGATGTGCAGGCGCTCCACGTACACCGGCGGCGGAATGCCCAGGTTGGTGGCTGTCATGGCCATGGCGCCAAGGTTTCCCATGACGTTGCCGGCGAACACCAGCAGCGGCAGGCCGGCCACCAAGGCCAGCACCCGGGGCAGCACCAGCACGTCCATGGGCGACAGGCCGAGCACGCGGATGGCGTCGGTTTCCTCGGTCAGGCGCATGGTGCCCAGTTGCGCCGTGAAGGCCGCGCCCGAGCGGCCCGCCACGATCACCGCCACGATGATGGGCGAGAACTCGCGCGCCATGCCAAGCGCCACGCCGTCCACCACGAAAATGCCCGCGCCGTAGCGCTGCGCCTGCTGCCCCAGCAGGTAGGCGAACACCACGCCAATCAGGAAGGTGACCAGGGACACCACCGGAAGCGCCGTGAGGGTGGTGTGCCGGAACTGCGCGGCCAGCTCCCGCAGGCGCAGCCTCCTTGGTGAGAGCAGGCTCGCACCCAGGCCCGCGGCCACGGCCCCCAGGAAGCCCAGGTGCCCCGCCAGCAGCACGCTCAGCTCGCTCGCCCATGCGCCAAGTGCGGTGAGCGCATTGCGGGCGCGCCGCGGCGCCCGCGCCTCGGCGGGCGGCAGCCGTTTCAGCGTCACCGCCACCACGCGGCGATGCTCGTCGGCAAAGCTACCGTAGTCCACGCCCGCTGGGTCAAGGCCGCGGCGGCGCAGGTGGCGCAGCAGCGTCAGGGCGCCGGCCGTGTCCAGCGAGGCGAGCGCCGCGCCGTCCACACCCGCGAGTGGCCGGACCGCGGGCAGCTCGGAAAGACCGGCCTCGATGGACGCCAGGGAGGACAGGCGCCAGTGCCCGGCCAGCCGCAGCACGTCGCCCTGCGCCGTGGTCTCCAGCGAGACCCAGCGTTCCGGAGCAGCGCTGAGGGGGGGGGCGGCCACGCGCCGGAATCTAGCACGGCGTCATGGCAGCGCTGGGCGGCCGGGCGGCCCGGCGGCTTCGACGCCTGTCAGCGGCTCGCCGCTGCCGCGGCCAGCGCGTCGAGCAGAATGCGCATTCCCAGACGCGAGGTGATGCCCGAGGGGTCCCACGGGGGGGATACCTCCGCCAGGTCGATTGCGCGGATGGGCGCGCCCTTCAGGCGGGTGATGATGCCCAGCAGCTCGCGGGCGGTCATGCCGCAGGGCGTGGGCACACCCGTGCCCGGCGCCTGGGAGGCATCGAGCACGTCTATGTCGATGGTGAGGTACACGGCGTCCACGTCCTTCGAGGCCAGCGCCACGGCGCGGGCGGCCACCTCGGGCACGCCGAGCTCCCACACGTCCTCGAGGGTGAACAGGTTGATGCCCTTGTCCCTCACGTAGGCCAGTTCCGAGCGGGGGTTCATCCAGCCGCTCGGGCCGATGGTGACGATGTTGCCCGGCCGGAAGCCCGCGTCCACGGCGCGCGCGATGGGGCAGCAGTGATTGAGGGTTTCGCCGCCCACGTCCTGGGCGGTGTCCAGGTGGGTGTCGAAGTGGATCATGCCGCAGCGGCGATACTTGCGCGCGAAGGCGCGCGCCGGGCCGATGGTGATGGAGTGGTCGCCTCCGCCGATCACGGGGATGGCGTCGGCGGCGAGGATCTCGGCCACCATGTCCTCGGCGCGTTGCTGGGTGGCCACCGAATTGCCAGGCACGATGGCCACGTCGCCTGCGTCCACGAAGGTGAACGCCTGTTCCAGGTCCATCCCGGTGTTGGCATTGAAGGTGAGGAACTGTTCGCTCGCCTCGCGCAGGCCCTTCGGACCCATGTTGGTGCCGGTGCGGCTGATGCAGGTGCCGTCCCACGGAAAGCCCAGGAAGGCCACGGTGGCGCCGGCGGCGCGCAGCGCGTCGGCCTTGCAGGCCACGCGGGGCTTGTTGAGGAAGCTGCCGATGCTGCCGGCGTGCAGCGAGCCTTCCCACATGGTGGTGTCGGTGACGGTGTTCATCGAGCTCTCCTGTGTTGGCGGGCCCAGGGGCCCGGTGGTTCCGAGGAACGGATGCGGCGAAAGATGAAAGCACTGAGCCCGCCCCGCCGGGGGGCAGGAGCGGTCAGGCAGCGGTGCGCGTGGCTGGCGTGGTGAGATCGTCGCGGCGCAGCGCGCGGTAGGTGTAGAGGCGCCTGGCTTCGGCGATGGCGTCGGTGTCGATGGTGACCGAGAGCGTGCACTCGGCGGTGGCGGCCTCGGCCACCACGCGGCCGAAGGGGTCGGCCACCATGGAGCCGCCCGCGAAAACGGTGGTGCGTCCGGCGCCGGTGCGGTTGGCCATGGCCACGAACACCTGGTTGTCCTGGGCGCGGGCCAGGGCCGCGTTGCGGTGCACGTGGGCGTAGGGCTCCATGTTGCCGTTGCTCACCAGGATGAGTTCGGCGCCGGCGTCTGCCAGCACGCGGGCGGTGTCGGGGAACTCCAGGTCGAAGCAGATGAGTTGCCCAAGGCGCACGCCGTGCCAGGTGCAGGTGCGCAGCCACTGGCCGGGGCGGAACTTATCCACGTCGTCGAGCCAGAGCTGGGTCTTGCGGTAGTGCCCCACCACTCCGGAGCCGTCCACCAGGAACTGGCTGTTGTAGAGCCCTTCCGGGGCGCGCTCGGCGAGGCCGGCGGCAATCAGCACATCGTGCCGCGCCGCCAGCGCCTGGAGCTCGCGCAGCGTGGGTCCGTCGGCCGGCTCGGCCAGGCGCTCCACGTCCTCGCGCGACGCGAAGCCCGAGGTGCAGGTCTCGGGCAGCACCACCACGTGGTGGCTGTCGCCGCAGTGGGCCAGGAGGGCGCGGATGCGATCCAGGTTGGCGTCGCGATCTCCGTCCACCAGCGCGAGCTGGGCCGTTGCGATGCGCAGCGTGGTCATGGGATTGGGTCTCCGGTTGTGCCAAACATTCTCTGCGCGCCCAGCCCCCGCCACAAGGGGCGCAGACAGCATCGGGGCGCCTCGATCCGGTGCATCGCGCGCGATCTTGCACCACGGGGTGGCGCCCAACCGGTGGGTGGGGCGCGCAAGTGCTGCCGCCGTGGAGGAGGTCGGTTCGATGGGGGCCTGGTATCGATCGTGCTATGGCCCTTAGCGGCAGCCCGTTCCGGGGCCGCCGGTGACCACGGAGACCCCGCCATGCCGCTTCGCTCTTTCATCGCCGGCCTGCTGCTCGCCCTAGCCAGCGCCGCGCACGCCGCCGCCAACACCGTGAAGATCGGCACGGTGGCCTGGGTCGGTTACGGCCCGTTTTACGTGGCCGAGCAAAAAGGCATGTTCCGCAAGGCCGGCCTGGACGTGCAGTTGAAGATGTTCAACGACCCCGCCGAGATTCCACCCGCCATCGCCGGCGGCTCGCTGCAGGGCGGCATGGTCACCATCAACCAGGTAATCGCCGCGGTGGTGAAGGGGCAGGTACAGAAGATCGTCATGCCCATCGATTTCTCCAACGGCGCCGATGCCATCGTGGCGCCCCTCGCAATGAACAGCCTGGCAGAGCTCAAGGGCAGGAAGATCGGCTTGGCCCAGCTCACGCCCTCGGACATCCTGCTGGGCTACGCGTTGCGCACTGCGGGTGTGGCCGACCGCGACGTCACCTTCATCAACATGGCGCCCGACGCCATTCCCGCCGCCATGACCTCTGGCCAGCTGGAGGTGGGGGTCACGTGGGAGCCCATGCTCTCGCAACTGCTGACCATGGAGAAGGGCAAGCGCTACAAGGTGATCTACTCGTCGAGGCAGGCCCCCGGACTGATCGCCGATGTGCTGGTGTTCGATCAGAAATTCATCGCCGCCAGTGCCAAGGAGATCGAGACCGTGGTGCGGGTGTACCTGCAGGCGCTGGATTGGACCCGCAAGAACCCTGACGAGGCGGCGAAGATCGTGGCCAAGGCCATGAGCATCAGCCCGAAGGAAGTGAAGGAACAGCTGCCCATGGTGCGCAACGTCTCCGGCGCCGACATGCCGAAGGCCTTCGCCAAATCGGCCGACCCGCTCTCGTTCCACACCAGCGGCGCCATCACCAGCGAGATCCTCAAGTCGCGCGGCGAGATCGACCGCATCCCGGCGGTGAGCGAATACGCCGAAGCGAAGTTCGTCACCGCCGCGGCCGCCGGCAAGTAGGAGGGCGGCCGTGGCATTGCCAGTTCTGCGTTACCCCGACGCCCTCGCGCCCACCGCGGCCGCGCTGGGTTTCGTGGCGGCCGGTTACGCCGGCGGGATCGCGCTCATGGCGCTGGGCGGCTGGCCCGGCTGGCTGCCGGGGGCGCTGCTCACCGCCCAGGCCATGGTGATCGCCGCCTACATGATCCACGAGTGCGCCCACACAGCGGTGTTTCGCGAGACCCGCCACAACGCCCGCCTCGGGCGCCTCCTCATGTGGGTGACGGGCGCCTGCTACGGCGACTACGAGGACGTGCGCGAGAAGCACATGCGCCACCACGTGGACCGGGGCGACGTGATCTTCCTCGACTACCGGCCCATCCTGCAGCGGCACGGCTGGCTGCGGCGGCTCATCGAGGCGCTGGAATGGGCGTGGATCCCCGCCATGGACCTGTTCATGCATGCGCTGATGTTCGTGCTGCCCTTCACCACGGCGCAGTACCGCCGCCTGCGCGCGCGCGTGCTCGCCGTGGCGCTGCTGCGCGGCACGGCCTTCGGGCTGCTGGCGTGGTTCGCGTGGCCCGCCGCGCTGGGTTATGCGCTGGCCTACTGCCTCATGCTGGTGGTGCTGCGGCTCATGGACATGCACCAGCACACCTACGAGGTGATGGTGACCCTGGGCAGCGGCCGCAAGGGGCCGCCCGAGGGTTTCGACCGCGACTACGAGCACCGCAACACCTTCTCCAACCCCATGGGCCGCGGCCTGTTCAACCTGATTACCCTCAATTTCGGCTACCACAACGCCCACCACGTGCGGCCCGCCGAGCCCTGGTATCGCCTGCCGGCCCTGGACCGCTCGCTCTTCTCCGGCGACGACGGGCAGGTGCTGCCCTTTGCCAACGTGCTGCGCTGCTACGGCCGGCACCGCGTGCGGCGGGTGATGAACGAGGACCACGGCGACATGGGCGTGGGCTCGGGCCCCCACAAGGGGCTGGATTTCGTGGGGGTGTACGGGGTGTCGTTCCTGACGGCGTACTGAGGCAGAACCCGGCCGCGCCGGGCTTCAGAGCGTGCCGCGGATCGCCGCCAGGTACATCTGGCGCATCTGGGCCGCGCCGGCGGGCACGGGGTTGCCGCCGGTGGAGGGGTCGTCCACCGCCTCGGGTACCAGCGTGTCCACGTGGGACTCCTCCACGCCCAGCGCCGCCAGCGTGTGCGGGATGCCGATCTGCTCGCGCAGCGCCAGCACCCAGCGCTGGAAGCCCTCGAAGCCCGGATCGGGCAGGCCCAGGTAGGCCGACAGGCGCGTGAGCTTTTCCTCGATGGCGGGCCGGTTGAAGGCCAGCACGTAGGGCATCACCACGCCGTTGGTCTCGCCGTGGTGGCTGTTGAAGCGCGCGCCCACCGGATGGCTGAGGGAGTGGATGGCGCCCAGGCCCTTCTGAAAGGCGGTGGCGCCCATGCTGGCCGCCGCCAGCATGTGAGCGCGGGCCACCAGGTTGGCGCCGTCCTTCACGGCCACGGGCAGCCACTCCTTGACGAGCCGCATGCCCTCCAGGGCCACGCCGTCGGCCAGCGGATGGAAGCCCGGCGCGCAGTAGGCCTCCAGGCAGTGGGCCAGGGCATCCATGCCGGTGGCGGCGGTGATGCGCGGCGGCAGGCCGGCCGTGAGCGCCGGGTCGGAGATCACCACCACCGGCATCATGCGCGGGTGGAAGATGATTTTCTTGAGGTGCGTGGCCTCATCCAGGATCACGGCGGCTCGGCCCACCTCCGAGCCGGTGCCCGCCGTGGTGGGCACGGCGATGGTGGGGGCCACCCCCGCCGCGTTCACCCGGGTCCACCAGTCCTCGCGGTCCTCGAAGTCCCACAACGGGCGGGTCTGGCCCGACATGAGGGCGATGGTCTTGCCCACGTCCAGGGCGCTGCCGCCGCCGAAAGCGATCACGCCGTCGCAGCCGCCGGCCCGGAAGGCGGCCACGCCGTCGTCCACGTTGCGGCCCACCGGATTCGGGCGGATGTCCGAGAACACCGCGTCGCCCAGTCCGGCCGCCTTCAGGGCGGCGAGGGCCTGCGCGATCATGGGCAGGGCGCGCAGTCCTGGGTCGGTCACCAGCAGCGGGCGGCGCATGCCCGCGTCCCTGCAGGCGGCGGGTAGCTCCGCGATGCGGCCCACGCCAAAGCGGATCGACGTGGGATAGTTCCAGTTGCGGGTGAGGGCCTTTGCATCCATGGGGTCAGGTCTTTCTTCTGTCGGGGGGGGTCGGGAGATCCTCGCGCCGGCCTTGGCGCGCAACGTGGCCCGGAGGGCGTGGCGGGCGCACCGCGTCGCGCGCCCTCAGGTCCTGAGGCGCAGGTGGTAGCTCTTGGGCCGGGTGAGCGACTCGTAGCCCACGCGCGAGAGCGTGCAGCCGCGGCCGGAGTTCTTCACGCCGGTCCAGGCCAGCGCCGGGTCGAGGTAGTCGCAGCGGTTCATGAACCAGGTGCCGGTCTCCACCTGGTCGCCGATGGCGATGGCGGCGTGAGGGTCCCCGGTCCAGATGGCCGCGGTCAGGCCGTACTCGCTGTCGTTCATCAGCCGAACCGCCTCTTCGTCACCCGAAACCTTCATGATGCCGATCACCGGCGCGAAGCTCTCCTCGGTCATTAGGCGCATGCCGTGGTTAACGTCCACCAGCACCCGCGGGGCCATGTAGGGCGTGCCCGGGCGGTCGGCGGGGAAGCTGGCCGGATCCACCAGCGAGCGGGCTCCCTGGGCGATGGCCTCGTCCACCTGGGCACGGGCGAACTCCGCCGCGCGGGTGCGCACCATGGGGCCCAGGTTCACGTCCGCGCGGGTGGGGTCGCCCAGGTTGTAGGGCCCGGTGAGCTTCACGAAGCCGTCCACAAAGTCGTCGTAGAGCGCGGCGTGCACGTAGATGCGCTCGATGCCGCAGCACGACTGGCCGGAGTTGAAGAAGGCGCCGTCCACCAGGTTTTCCACGGCGTGGGCGAGATCGGCGTCGTGGCGCACGTAGGCCGGGTCCTTGCCGCCGAGCTCCAGACCTGCGTTGATGAAGCGGCCCGCGGCGGCCTGCACCACGGCGTGTCCGCCCGCCACGGAGCCAGTGAAGGCCACGAAGTCCACCCCGTCGGAGGCGATCATGGCGGCAGCCTGGTCGTGGGAGCAGTGCACATACTGGAACACGCCCGCGGGCAGTCCCGCGGCCCTGAAGGCCTCGTCGAAGCGCTCCGCGCACAGCGGCGTCTGGTTGGAGTGCTTGAGGATCACCGCGTTGCCCGCCAGGATGGCCGGCACCACCGCGTTCACCGAGGTGAGGTAGGGGTAGTTCCATGGCGCCATCACCAGCACCACGCCGAGCGGCTCGCGGCGGATGAAGCGCCGGAAGCCCTCCTTGGGGCCGGGGTCCACGTCGGCCAGCGCCACCTCGGCGATGGCCGCCATGTGGCGTGCGCGCTCCTCGAAGCCGCGCACCTCCCCGGGGGACTGGGAGATGGGCCGGCCGATCTGCCAGGTGATCTCCTCGGCGATGGATGCCTTCTGCGCCACGAAGGCGTCCACGAAGCGGTGCACGGCGGCGATGCGCTCGGACAGCGGCACGCGCCTCCACGACTGCTGCGCGCTGCGCGCGCGCTTCAGGGCAGCGTGGATCTGGGCATCGGTGGCAAGCGGGCGTTCCACGTAGACGCGGCCGTCCACTGGCGATATGGTCTTCTGGAGCATGGGATGGGGGTCAGATGATTTCGAAATAGCGGTTCAGTTCCCAGTCGGTGACGTGGCGGCGGAACTGGCGTTCCTCCCACTCGCGGGTGGCCGCGAAGTGTTCCACGAAATCATCGCCGAACCAGTCGCGCGCCGCCTTGGAGCCGCGCAGCCGCTGGGCGGCCTCCCACAGCGTGCCCGGCAGGGCGGTGCGGGCGGGGAATTTCTGGTCGTAGGCATTGCCGGTGACCGGCTTGCCCAGTGCGAGGCGATTCTCGATGCCATACAGGCCCGAGGCCAGCGCCACGGCCAGGGCCAGGTAGGGATTGGCATCGGCCGCCGCGATGCGGTATTCCACCCGCTGGCTCTTTTCGGAGCCGGGGATCACCCGCAGCGCCGCGGTGCGGTTCTCCACGCCCCAGGTGGCGTTGGTGGGCGCCCAGAACCCCGGCACGAGGCGCGAGTAGGCGTTCACCGTGCTCGCCACCATGCCCAGCCACTCGGGCATGAGGGCGTGCTGGCCAGCCACGAAGTGGCGCATGGTGGCGCTCATGCGGTGCTCGGCGCCGGCGTCGAAGAACACCGGCTTGCCGGTGTTGGCATCCTTGAGCGAGACGTGGATGTGTCCGCTCTGGCCGGGCAACTCCGGGTTCCACTTGGCCATGAAGGTGGCCATGCGGCCCTGACGCTGGGCGTGGACCTTGATGAAGGTCTTGAACAGCACGCCCCGGTCGGCGGCTTCCAGGGCGTCGGACACCTCGATGGCGGCCTCGAGCACACCCGGGCCGGTTTCCTCGTGCAGACCCTCGATGGGCATGCGCATCCGGCGGCACAGGTCGAGCGTCTCCTGGTAGTACTCGGCGCGCACGGTGTTGCGGATCACCGAATAGCCGAAGAAGCCGGGGTCCATGGGGACCAGGTTTCTGTAGCTCTTCTCGCGCACCGAGTGGGGCGTCTCCTCGAACACGAAGTATTCGTACTCCAGTCCCGCCATGGCCTCGAAGCCCATGGCGCGGGCCCGGTCGAGCACCCGGCGCAGCACCCCTCGCGGGCAGGGCGCCGGACGCGCCTCGTCGAATTCCGCCAGGAAGAACAGCATGCCCGGCTCGAAGGGAATGTCGCGGCAGGTGTGGGGCACGATGCGCACGGCGGCATCCGGGTAGCCCGTGTGCCAGCCGGTGTAACGGGTGTTGTCGTAGAGCTGGTCGTTGGAATCCCAGCCCAGCACCACGTCGCAGAAGCCAAAGCCCTTTTCGAGGGAGCTGAAGAACTTCTCGCGTGACATGTACTTGCCGCGCAGGATGCCGTCGATGTCGGTGACGCCCACCTTCACATGGGTGAGCTCGCGCGCCTCGACGATCTGGCGCGCGTCCTGGATGGTTCTGACGTCTTCGGGTGTCATGGCTGGTTGCGCTCGGGGTCCGGGGTCGGAAAACGTCGGGGCCCCGCGCCGCGGACCGGGCGGCGCGGGGCCCCGTTGGCGGGAAGCTCAGGCCGCGTCGAGCCCTGCCTTCTGCCGGGCCTTCACGGCGAAATCCTCCTCGGGCGAGTACACCAGGCTCTTGCGCCCTACCAGCGCGAAATAGCACACGCCGATGGCATACCAGATGGCCACGCCGATCACGCCGCCGCGATAGGCCTCATCCTGGAACTGCATGTACAGGGTGACCAGCGCGATGACGATCACCGCCGCCGCGCCGTACACGCCGAAGGGGCTCTTGTAGGGCCGGTCGATGTGCGGCAGGTTCTTCCTGAGCAGGATGTAGGACAGCGCCTGCAGCGCGTAGGAGATCATGGCGCCGAACACCGCCATGTTGAGCAGCTGGGCGCCGATGAAACCGCCCGCGGCCTCTCCCTTGATCAGCAACACCGCCATCATCACCGCGAAGCCCAGCACTGCGCCCGCGATGAGCGCCACGTGGGGCACCTTGCGGGTGCCGTGGGTGACCGACAGCGCCGTGGGGAAGTAGCCGGCGCGCGACAGCGAGTAGATCTGCCGGCCGAAGGCGAAGATGATGGTGTGGAAGCTCGCGATCAGGCCGATCACCGCGCACAGCGACAGGGCCTTGGCGGCGCCCGTGCCGTAGAGCGCACGGAAGCCGTCGAGCAGCGGCTCGCCCGAGGCGGCCAGGTAGAAGGCGCCGCTCGCCTCCGGGTCGCCGCCCTTCACGGGGATGCTGGAGTTGAGGAACAGCACCATGAAGGCCGAGAACACCAGCGTGGCGATTCCCATGAACAGGCCCCGGGGCATGTCGCGCTTGGGGTCGTGGGATTCCTCGGCGGCCAGGGGCAGCTGCTCGATGGCCAGGAATAGCCACACCGCGAAGGGCATGGCCGCCAGGATGCCGGCTGTGCCCAGCGGCAGGAAACTGCCGCCGCCGCCGGCCAGCTCGATGAGCTTGCCGTCATCTCCCACGCCGATGTTGAGCGCCCAGCGGGAGAAGTCGAGCTGCCCGGAGAACAGCGCGCTGCCCCAGAACACCGCCAGCACCGCTAGCGCCAGCACCGTCACCAGCACCGACACCTTGAAGGACAGCTCCACGCCCACCAGGTTTAGACCCACGAACAGCACGTACATGCCGATCCACCACAGCGGCTGCACGGCGTCGGGCGTCTCGAAGATGCTGCCCAGATAGGCGCTGATGAAGAACACGATCACCGCCGGGGTGATGACGTATTCGATATTCTCCGCCAGGCCGGTGACGAAACCGCCCCAGGGCCCCATGGCGCTGCGGGCGAAGGAGTAGGCGCCGCCCGTGTGCGGCAGCGCCGGCGACATCTCCGCCAGGCAGAAGCACAGGAATACGTACATCAGGCCGATGATGATGGCGGCGAAGAACAGCCCGCCAAAGCCGCCGGCCGCCAGGCCGAAGTTCCAGCCGGAGAAATGACCGGAAATGACCGCGCCGACCCCCAGGGCCCAGAGCGACCATACCCGCGCGTGCTTGCGCAACTGGCGCTTGGCGAAATACTCGCCGCCCGCCTCGTGGTACTCCACGTTGCCTACTTTCTTCGCTTCCATGGTTGCAGGGTCTCCGTCACCGGGGCTTCGGGGTCGTGGTTCGAGGGCGCTCCGCGGCCCGGCGAGGCGCGCCCTCTGGGCGGTGCGCTGCGGGTTGGCCGCGAGGCCCCGGTGAGACACCGGGACGCGGGACCGGGCTAGGCTGGAGTATGTGGGAATCCCGCCGAGGGCGGCAACCGCACGGGCCGTGCGGGTATCATGAAACGCGCAACTTTCCATCTTCGTTGTCATGTCCCGCTCCCGTCCCCTCATCGGCTTGACCACCTATGGCCGCAGCGCCGACAACCGCTACTCGCTGCCGGCGGAATATCTCGACGCCGTGCGCCGCGCGGGCGGCACGGCACTGCTGGTGGCCCCCGGCGAGCCGCGCTGGGAACGCGTGCTGGAGGTGGTGGACGCCTTCATCCTCACGGGCGGCGGGGACATAGACCCCGACCGCTATGGTGGCCGCCGGGTGGACACCAACTACGCCATGGACAACGAGCGCGATCACTTCGAGCTGGAGCTGGCGCGCCGGGTGGTGGGCATGGAAATGCCCACCCTGGGCATCTGCCGTGGCGCCCAGATCCTGAACGTGGCCCACGGCGGCACGCTCATCGAGCATCTGCCCGATGAAATGGGCGAGGCGGTGGCGCACCGCGCCCCGCCGCGCGAGCCCACGGCCCATGCCATCCGCGCCCGGCCCGGGTCGCTGGTGGCGCGGGTGGTGGGCGCCGAGGTGTTCGACGCGGCCTCGTGGCATCACCAGGCGGTGCGGCGCGTGGCCCACGGCTTCGTGGTGAGCGCCTCGGCGCCCGACGGTACGGTGGAGGCCCTGGAGATGCCTGGCCACCCGTGGTTGCTGGCGGTGCAGTGGCACCCCGAGATCACCGCCGCCACCGACCCCGCCCAGCAGCGGCTGTTCGACGCGCTGGTGGGCCAGGTGCGCGCGGGCTGATGCCCCTGGCCGGTCCGCCGCCAGGGTGCTTGACGCCGCGCCCGCCGCCGCCTGAACCTTGCCACTTCTCCATGCTGTTCTCATGAGCGATGCCCCCATGACCGCCATCAAGTCCTTGCTGGTCGCCAACCGTTCCGAGATCGCCATCCGCGTTATGCGCGCCGCGGCCGAGCTGGGCATTCGCACCGTGTCCATCTATTCCCACGAAGACCGCTTCGCGCTGCACCGTTTCAAGGCGGACGAGAGCTACCACGTGGGCGCCGGGCGCAAGCCGCTGCAGGCCTACCTGGACATGGCCGACATCATCCGCATCGCCCGCCAGGCCGGCGTGGACGCCATCCATCCCGGCTATGGCTTCCTCTCCGAGAACCCCGACTTCGCCCGCGCCTGTGCCGAGGCGGGCATCCGCTTCATCGGCCCCACGGCCGAGGTGATGACCACCTTGGGCAACAAGGTGGCGGCGCGCAATGCCGCCGTGGCTGCCGGGGTGCCGGTGATGCCCGCCACCGGGCCGCTGCCGCGCGAGCTGGACGCCGCGGCGCGCATGGCGGGCGAGATCGGCTATCCCCTCATGCTCAAGGCGAGCTGGGGCGGGGGCGGGCGCGGCATGCGCGTGATCGAGACCGAGGCCGAACTGGCCGCGCAGCTGGACACTGCGCGCCGCGAGGCCCAGGGCGCCTTCGGCAACGACGAGGTGTACCTGGAGAAGCTGGTGCGCCGCGCCCGCCACGTGGAGGTGCAGATCATGGGCGACCTGCACGGCAACCTGGTGCACCTGTTCGAGCGCGACTGTTCCGTGCAGCGGCGCAACCAGAAGGTGGTGGAGCGCGCGCCCGCGCCCTACCTGGACGAAGCGCAGCGGGCCGAGCTGTGCGAGGCCGCCCTGCGGCTGGGGCGCGCCGTGAACTACACCCACGCCGGCACGGTGGAGTTCCTCATGGATGCCGACTCGGGCAAGTTCTACTTCATCGAGGTCAACCCGCGCATCCAGGTGGAGCACACGGTCACCGAGCAGGTCACCGGCATCGACATCGTGCAGGCGCAGATCCGCATCACCGAGGGCGCGCGCATCGGCGACGCGGGCTGCCCCGTGCCGCGGCAGGAGGACATCCGCCTCAACGGCCACGCGCTGCAGTGCCGCGTCACCACCGAGGATCCGGAAAATGGCTTCCGGCCCGATTACGGCCGCATCACCGCCTATCGCAGCGCCGCGGGCTTCGGCCTGCGCCTGGACGGCGGTACCGCCTACACGGGCGCCGTCATCACACCCTACTACGACTCCCTGCTGGTGAAGGTCACCGCCTGGGCGCCGACGCCCCCCGAGGCCATCCGCCGCATGGACCGGGGCCTGCGCGAGTTCCGCATCCGCGGCCTGGCCACCAACCTGCAGTTCGTGGAGAACGTGATCAACCACCCGGACTTCGTGTCCGGGCGGGTCACCACGCGCTTCATCGACACCACGCCCGAGCTGTTCAACTTCGCCCGCCGCCGCGACCGCGCCACGCGGGTGCTGCGCTACCTGGCCGAGGTGATCGTCAACGGCCAGCCCGACGCCAAGGGGCGCGCCCGGCCCGACCTGTCGCACGTGCAGCTGGCGCTGCCGCCGGTGGACCGCACCGTCGCGCCGCCGCCGGGCTCGCGCGATCTGCTCAAGCAGCTCGGCGCCGAGGGCTTCGCCCGCTGGATGCTCGATCAACCGCGGGTGCTGCTCACCGACACCACCATGCGCGACGCCCACCAGTCGCTGTTCGCCACCCGCATGCGCACCCTGGACATGGCGCGCATCGCGCCGGCCTACGCGCGCCTGGGTGCGGGGCTGTACTCCCTCGAGTGCTGGGGCGGGGCCACCTTCGACGTGGCGCTGCGCTTCCTCAAGGAAGACCCGTGGCATCGGCTGCGGTTGCTGCGCGAAGCCGTGCCCAACGTGCTGTTCCAGATGCTGCTGCGCGCTTCCAACGCCGTGGGCTACACCAACTACCCCGACAACGTGGTGCGCCACTTCGTGCAGCAGGCCGCCCGCGGCATGGACGGCACCGGCGGCATCGACCTGTTCCGCGTGTTCGACTCCCTCAACTGGGTGGAGAACATGCGCGTGGCCATCGACGCGGTGTGCGAGACCGGCGCCCTGTGCGAGGGCGCCATCTGCTACACCGCCGACCTGTACGACACCGCCCGCAAGTACGACCTGAAGTACTACGTGGGCATCGCCCGCCAGCTGCAGAAGGCGGGTGTGCACGTGCTGGGCATCAAGGACATGGCCGGGGTGTGCCGGCCGCGCGCGGCCGCCGCGCTGGTGAAGGCCCTCAAGGAGGAAACCGGCTTGCCGGTGCACTTCCACACCCACGACACCTCGGGCATCGCGGCGGCCTCGGTGCTGGCCGCCGTGCATGCCGGCGCCGATGCCGTGGACGGTGCGCTCGATGCCATGAGCGGCCTCACCTCCCAGCCCAATCTGGGCTCCATGGTGGCCGCGCTCCAGGGCACCGGGCGCGACCCCTGCGCCCCCGGCGGCGAGCTGCGGCCCGTGGACCCCGAGGCCCTGCAGCGGCTGTCCGACTACTGGGAGGGCGTGCGCCACTTCTACGCGCCCTTCGAGGCCGACATCCGCTCCGGCACTGCCGACGTCTACCGCCACGAGATGCCCGGCGGGCAGTACACCAACCTGCGCGAGCAGGCCCGCGCCATGGGCCTGGCCCACCGCTGGGCCGAGGTGTCGCGCGCCTACGCCCAGGTGAATCTGCTGTTCGGCGACATCGTGAAGGTAACCCCCACTTCCAAGGTGGTGGGTGACATGGCGCTGTTTATGGTGGCCAACGACCTGAGCCCCGAGGACGTGCTTGACCCCGCGCGGGAGGTGGCCTTCCCAGAGTCGGTGGTGTCGCTGTTCAAGGGCGAGCTGGGGTTCCCGCCCGATGGCTTTCCCGAAGCCCTGTCGCGCAAGGTGCTTAAGTGCGGCACGGCCGCGGCCCTGCTGCCCGAGCCGCCGAAGCCCTACCGGCCTGGCGACCAGTTGGCGCCCGTGGACCTGGAGGCGGCGCGCAAGGAGGCCGAGAAGGCCGCCGGCCACCAGATTTCCGAGACCGACCTGGCCTCCTGGCTCATGTATCCCAAGGTGTTCCGCGACTACTCCGAACACCGCCGCCACTACGGCGACGTGAGCGTGCTGCCCACGCCGGCGTTCTTCTATGGCCTGGCCGAGCGCGAGGAGATCTCCGTGGACCTGGACCCGGGCAAGACGCTGGTGATCTCGCTGCAGGGCACGGCCCCGGCCGAGGAAGAGGGCCACGTGAAGGTGCTCTTCGAACTCAACGGCCAGGGCCGCACCGTGCGGGTGTCGAAGCACGGCGCGGCCAAGGCCGCCCAGCGCGCCCAGGCCGACCCCGGCAACCCCGGGCACGTACCCGCGCCCATGCCCGGCATGATCGTCACCGTGGCGGTGAAGGGCGGCCAGGCCGTGAAGGCCGGCGACCCGCTGGTGTCCATCGAGGCCATGAAGATGGAATCGCAGATCCGCGCCGAGCGTGACGGCACCGTGAAGCACGTGCACGTGCGCCCCGGCGACACCGTGTCGGCCCACGACCTGCTGCTGGAACTGGCCTGAGCGCGGTGGCGCCGGCAACCCAGCCTCTTTTTCCAGGATCACCGTACGCCATGCCCCTTCCCCTGGGCTTCCAGCACAGCTACCGCGCGCTGCCCGAGCGCTTCTACGCGGCCCTGCCGCCCACGCCGGTGCGCGAACCGCGGCTCGTGGCCTTCAACCGGCCGCTGGCGCGCGATCTCGGCCTCGACCCCGGGGCGGTGGAGGCCCACGCCGCCGAGATGTTCTCCGGCAACCGCCTGCCGCCCGATGCGAGCCCCCTGGCGCTGGCCTATGCGGGCCACCAGTTCGGCCACTTCGTGCCCCAACTGGGCGACGGCCGTGCCATCCTGCTGGGCGAACTGGTGGATTCCAGCGGCGTGCCGCGCGACCTGCAGCTCAAGGGTTCGGGCCGCACGCCCTTCTCGCGCGGCGGCGATGGCCGCGCGGCGCTGGGCCCCGTGTTGCGGGAATACCTGGTGAGCGAGGCCATGCATGCACTGGGCATTCCCACCACCCGCTCGCTGGCGGCGGTGCTCTCCGGCGAGCCCGTGTTCCGCGATGACGCGCTGCCCGGCGCCGTGCTCACCCGCGTGGCCGCCAGCCACCTGCGCGTGGGCACCTTCCAGTACTTCGCCGCGCGCGGCGACACCGAGGGCGTGGGCGCGCTGGCCCAATACGCCATGGCGCGCCACTATCCCGAGGCGGCCAGCGCCCCCATCCCCGCGCTCGCCCTGCTGGCGGCGGTATGCGAACGCCAGGCCGCGCTGGTGGCGCGGTGGATGATGGTGGGTTTCGTGCACGGCGTGATGAACACCGACAATACGGCCATCTCGGGCGAGACCATCGACTACGGCCCCTGCGCCTTCATGGATGCCTACCATCCGGAGACGGTGTTCAGCTCCATCGACCACCAGGGCCGCTACGCCTTCGCCAACCAGCCCGGCATCGCCCAGTGGAACCT
This sequence comes from Rhodocyclaceae bacterium, assembly GCA_020248405.1. Classification (GTDB taxonomy): domain Bacteria; phylum Pseudomonadota; class Gammaproteobacteria; order Burkholderiales. The sequence continues at coordinate 58,638 of JADCHQ010000036.1, forward strand.
CACCCGGCTGGCCGAGTGCCTGCTGCCGCTGATCGACCCCGACTCTGATCGCGCAGTGTCGCTGGCTACGGAGGTGATCGAAGCCTTCGCCGGCCGCTTCCAGCGCCACTGGACGCACGGCATGCGCGCCAAGCTGGGTCTGGCCACCCAGGAGGAGGGCGACGCCGCGCTGGCCAGCGAACTGCTGGAACTGCTGCAGGGTGCGCAGGCCGATTACACCCTTGCCTTCCGCCGCCTGTGCGACGCCGCCGAAGACACCCGGTCGCAGGCGCCGCTGCTGCGCATGTTTGGCGATGCCGCGCCGCTGGAGCAATGGCTCGTCCGCTGGCACGACCGGCTGTCCCGTGATACCCGCTATCCGGCCGAGCGGGCGGTGGCCATGCGCGGCGCCAATCCCGCCGTGATCCCCCGCAACCACCGCGTGGAGGCCGCCCTGCAGGCCGCCGTGGCGGAGGGCGACATGGCGCCGTTCTTCGAGCTGTTCGAGGTGCTCCAGTCCCCCTGGGCGCTGGCGCCGGGGCGCGAAGCCTACGGCGATCCGCCGCCATCCGGCGGCGGGCGGTACCGCACCTTCTGCGGCACCTGATCGCAGCCGGGCGACCGGAACTACAAAACCTTCCCCGGCCCGCCGTGGACCGCCGCCGATTCCTGCAATGGGCCGCCGCTTCCGGCGCCGTCGGTGCACGGTCTTCGGCGGCGGCGCCGGCCGCAGGCACCTTGATCGATGACGTGTCGCACCTAAACCCGGTGCGGGTGGCCGGGGAAACCCGTCCGCGATCCACTGAAGACGTGCGCGGCGCCCTGCGTGCGTGGCGCGGGCGGGTCTGCGTGGGCGGCGGGCGCTACAGCATGGGTGGCCAGATAGCCGCGCCCGGCGCGCTACACCTGGACATGCGCGCCATGAACCAGGTTGTGTGGTTCGAGCCCAAGCGGCGGGCGATTCGCGTGCAGGCGGGCATGACCTGGCGCGACGTGCAGGAAGTGATCGATCCCCACGACCTGTCGGTGAAGATCATGCAAAGCTTCAGCAGCTTCACCGTGGGCGGATCGGTGTCGGTGAATTGCCATGGCCGCTACGTGGGGCGCGGGCCGCTGGTGAACGCGGTGCAGGCGGTGCAGTTGGTGCTCGCCCACGGTGAGGTGCTGGAACTCAGCCGCACGCGGGATGCCGAGCTGTTCGCGGCGGTGTTCGGCGGTTACGGTGGCCTCGGCGTCATCACCGAAGTGGAGCTGGACCTGGACGTGAACGCTCCAATGGAGCGCCTGGTGCAGGACGTGAGCCTGGAAGACTATCCGGCTTTCCTGCAACACCGCGTTCTGGCCGATAGCCGCGCTTTGCTGCACAACGCCGATCTGAGACCGCCCGGCTTCCATGCGCCGCGGGCCATCACCTGGGTCGCCACGGACAAGCCCCTCACGCGGCCCGAGCGGCTGGTGCCCCGCAACCTGAATTACGGCCTGGAGCGCAATGCCATTTGGGCAGCGACCGAATTGCCCGGCGGACGTCTGCTGCGCGAGCGGTTCTTCGACCGGCAGCTCCTCGATCAGCCGGCCGTGGTGTGGCGCAACCACGAGGCAAGTCTTGACGTGGCTGCCCTCGAGCCGCGCACGCGCGCCCTCTCCACCTATCTGCTGCAGGAGTATTTCATTCCCGTGCCGGGCTTCCTGTCCTTCGCACGGCGCATGGCGGACATCCTGCGGCAGCACAGGGTCAACGCGCTGAATGTCTCCATCCGGCACTCACCGCCGGATCGCGTGTCGTTGCTGAAGTGGGCTCCAACGGAAGTACTGTCCTTCGTGCTGTATTACAAGCAAAGAAACAGCGAGCACGCCAGTCTCGAATCCCGCTTCTGGACCCGGAAACTGATCGATGCCGCCTTGGCCGGCGGCGGTCGGTATTACCTGCCCTATCGGCCCGATGCCACACGCCAGCAATTCCACCAGGCCTATCCGGAGGCACGGGCCTTCGCCGCCCTCAAGGCGCGGGTGGACCCCGCCGGCCGGTTGAGCAACCAACTGTGGGACCGCTTCCTGCCACAGATCTGAGGCGGTGGGCGACATGGCGCTGGTCGTCGAGCTGTTCGAGGTGCTCCAGCAGGTCTGGGTGCAGGCGCCTGGGGTGCGAGGCCTTCGGCCGGGAGGTAGGCCCTTTTTGCAGCACCTGAGGCCGGCAGCCCGCTGCCCGCCAGGAACACGACCGGAGCGCGCCCTGGCGCGATGCCGTGACTTCCCCGTCGGGTAAGCTGCGCGCTCCACGACAAAACATCGGAACGGGAGACCCCATGGAGCAGGACCTCTATACCCAGGCCAACGCCCTCATCAACAACTACCTCATCCCCTTCGGCTGGAAGGTTCTCGGCGCGCTTGCCGTGTGGATTGTTGGCGGGTGGGTCATCCGCCTGCTACGGGCCGGTCTTGGTCGCACACTGCTGGCGCGCAAGGTGGATCCAACCCTGTCGCGCTATGCCGAGGCGAGCGCGAACGTGTTGCTGAAACTGCTGCTGTTCGTCGCAGTCCTTTCGGTGCTCGGCATCGAGACCACGTCCTTTGCGGCGTTGCTGGCGGCATTCGGCATCGCCATCGGCGCGGCATGGGGCGGGCTGCTGGCGAATTTCGCCGCGGGCATGTTCCTCATGGTGCTGCGTCCCTTCAAGGTGGGCGACATGATCACCGTCGGCGGCGTGACCGGGGACGTGCGGGAGATCGGCCTGTTCGTCACCACCCTCGACACGGTGGACAACGTCCGGATCTTCGTGGGCAACAACAAGATATTCTCGGACACCATCTTCAACTATTCGGCCAATGCCTATCGCCGCGTGGACCTCAAGGCGCAGCTTGCCCACGGCACCGACCCGCACGACGCGATCCGGCGGCTGCGCGAGGCGCTCGTGAATATTCCCAACGTCATCGCGACGCCCGCACCGGACGTGGCAATCCTGGAATTCAACGACATGGGTACGGTGCTGGCGGTGCGGCCCTACTGCAACAACGCCCACTTCTGGCAGGTGTTCTTCGACGCCAACAAGGCCATCAACGACGTGGGCGCGGCGGCGACTTACGCGGCGCCCGAGCGGCGCATCGCCAGCCGGGCGGTGTAGGGCGTCCGCGTTGTAGCCTGGGTGAAGTCGGACAGGGCTGCCAACGTTTCTGCCAAAGCGGCCAGCAGTGACCAAGGCGCCCCGTTCTGTCGCAAACGCCGGGACGGCGCATGAACATCTCATGTCGCCGTCTCACCCGATACCTTCCACACCCGCGCGAATGCTGGCGCCTCGATGGTTTGCGCACCGCGTCGGCGCCAAACGTCCCTGCAATCGAATCGCTTACGCGGCCGAAGCGCTCGCCAGCAGGGAGCACAGCGCTGCCTGGCGCTGCGCGCAACAGCCTCGAGTGGACCCGCTCCGTCGCCTGACTGCTGGCAGTGTCGCGGCGCCTCCACCCAAGCGTTCTATTGGGCTCATCAAACCCAGGGACAAGGGCAGCAATGAGGCGTGGGAGAGTGCGTGAGGGTGGGCTTGGCTCTGCCCATCAGGCCGTAGCGCAGGCAAAAGGCGAGACTTGATACTCATCTAGCCGCCTCCTGCGGCGCGGCGTACGTTGACTGTGGTTTCAAAGGCAGTCGACGGACGACACGAGGAGGAAGCGGCGATGAAACTCTACTGTGGGATAGACCTGCATTCCAACAACTGCGTGGTGGTGGTGAGCGACGAGGAGGATCGGATCGTGCTGGAACGACGTGTACGAAACGAGCTCTCGGGGATTGTGGAACTGTTGGCGAGATACGTCGCCGACTTGGTCGGTGTAGTTGTGGAGTCGACCTACAACTGGTACTGGTTGGTGGACGGCTTGCAGGCAGCGGGGCACAGAGTTCACCTGGCCAATCCGGCGGGCAATGAGCAGTACAAGGGGTTGAAATACACCGACGATCGACACGATGCGCGCTGGCTCGCAAAGCTGCTGCGCTTGGGGATTCTTCGTGAGGGCTACATCTAACCGAAGGAAGCGCGCGCGGTGAGGGATCTGCTGCGTGAGCGGATGCGCCTGGTACAGATTCGCACGGGCGTGATGGTGCGAATGCAGACGATGCTCGCGCAGCAGTCGGTGGCGTCGGTGAGCGCGCCGGCGATGAAGCGTGCGCCCGCCGGCAGCTGGGCCCGCGGCAGCGTGGACCTCAATGTGGGCGCCGGTCTGGAATCCTACGCCGCTGTGGTGCGAAGCCTCGGTGAGCAGATCGAGGCGCTGGAGCAGACCGTGTTGGCGCAGGTGCGCCCGGCCGCGCAGTATGGTCCGCTGACCAGCATCACCGGGGTGGGCAAGATTCTGGGACTGACGATCCTCCTGGAGACCGGCGCGATCGAACGCTTTGCCAAGCCCGGCCAGTTCGCCTCGTATGCACGATGCGTGCAGAGCCAGCGGCTCAGCAACGGGAAGAAGAAAGGTCAGAACAACGCCAAGTGCGGCAACGCCTACCTCAGCGTGGGCCTTCGTGGAGGCCGCGAACTACGCGGTGCGCTACTCGCCACGGGCGAGGCGGTACTTCGACTCGAAGAAGGCGCAGACCAACAGCACGGTGGCGTTCAAAGCGGTGGCGCACAAGCTGGCGCGCGCGGCCTGGCACATCATGAGGACACACGAGAGCTTCGACGAGAACAGAGCCTTCGGCTAACCATTGCGGGCGGCGGTGTCGGGAGCCAGGCATTGGGGTTGGACCCAGAGCCATCCAGACTTGATTGGACCCGCACCGCGGCCCCACCGAACCAGAGCAGGATCACGGATTGCCGGGACGCCTCAGCGTGCAGCCAGAGAGGGTTGGAGTGCGCAGCAGCGAAGCGCACAGCCACGAGACCTGAGAGGTGCCATCGTGTATGGCGCCACCGCGTGGAGCACGCTGGGCACTGAGGAATGTCTGGGGCGAGGAGAACTCGCCAGGGGCGCCGCGGCAGCATGGCGGCACGCCTTGAACCTGATGGGTGACTGGTGCGCCCTGGCCACGACTGGGCCGAGGGACGACAACCACATTGACGACGCATCCCGGAAGTGTCAAGGCAGGCGTGATCAGAAGAAAAGATGGGCGCGCGGTGCGCGCCTAAGGTCAACTGCGCGCTCTTGCAAACGGGCGGCTAATGGGTGACCCTGGATCCTCTGAATGGCTTTCGGCGATCTGGCGCAGCGCCGCGAGCACCTCAAGCGCAGCCTGGGAAGAGAAACTCTCGCGGTCAGTGGTCGCCATGGCCTTCTCGATCATGATTTGTTTTGACGTTTCATGCTGCGGCAAGATGCCATTTCATGCCACCCTGAGTCTTGCCAATCGGCACCAAACGGCGGCCTCGTTGCGAGAGACCGCACAGCCCAGACGCTTGTCTTGAGTTTTCTCACCAGCCAGCCTGGGACAGCCCGCCTGATTCGCCGCCAAACAACTCAACCAGGCAACTTAGCCTCCACCCCATGAACGATGGCCCGCCGTTATTGAGTTTCGTGAGGTATTTTCTGCGCACCTTCACGGCGTGTGCCGTGCTCGCGGCGGCCCTGGCCGCGACGGTGGCAGGTTGTTCTCGCGACCCTGACTCCGCGTCCCAGGCGCGGCTCACGCCAGAGCAGGCCGCACTGCTGAGTGAGACCGGTTTTTCCGATTTCGATCCGCGCGGAACGCTCGCGGATGCATTGCAGAAGGCGGACGATCGAACCGTGCGGGATTTGCTGGTCTTCACGGCGACGAGTGCACCGGGCTTGTTCCAGGAGATCCTTCAGACGCGGCCGGAGATGCGGTTGGACGGCTTCAACCGTAGCTTCAACAACAGCCCGATGCTGGTGGAGATCATTCGCAACGGGCAAGACCTCAATGCGTTGCTGACCACCGCGCCAATGGTCCTCGCAAGGGGGGCGCGCGTGGAAGATGCCGATGGGTCCGGCCTCACGGCGCTGCTCGCCGCGTCGGCGGCGGCGCGCGGCAATACGGCCTTCGTGCAGTGGTTGCTCGATTCGGGTGCCAACATCGCCACTACCGATCTGTCGGGACAGACGGTGCTGCATCACGCGGCGCCCAATGCCCCCGTGGAAGTGATTCGGCTCCTGCTCACTCGCGGTGCCGAGCCCGCAGCCACCGACCGCGATGGCCGAACCGCGATGCATACGCTGGCCGCATCGCAGCGGGCGAGTATTGAAACGGCGGCCGTGCTCTTGGCTGCCGGAGTGCCTTTCGACACGCCCGACACGGCGGGCAACCGGCCGCTGGATGTGGCTCTGGAACGGGGGCACCTGGAGTTGGTGGAAGAACTGCTCAAGGCGGGCGCGGAGGTAAATCGCGACAACGCCCGCGGCACCTGTCCGCTGTTCGAGGCCATGGTGCGAAGCCGTGCGGTGCCGCACGTCGCCGTGGAATTGTTGTTGCGCTACGGCGCGGACCCCGACTTCGTGATGCGAAAGCCCGATTCCGCAAGCCGCAACGGCGGCACGCCGCGCGCCAGGGCCGCCTACGGCGACATCGGCCGTCAAGTGAAGGCGTTGCTCAATGTGGAATGAGCGCAGCTGTTGCGCGTTGCGGCGGGCCGGTCGCCCGTGGCTTGCGCGGCCGCCGGGCCGGTGGCTGGCCTTGGCGGCTTTGCTGATTGCCGTTGGCGCGGACGCGGCGGCGGCTGGCGCCATGCGCGAGGTGGGCGCCCTGTCGCTGGGCGGCAGGGTCACGGCGATGGCGTTGCGTCCGGACGGGCGGCAGGCGGCAGCCCTTAGTGATGCAAATGGGGGAACGCTCTCGCTGGTGGATGTGCAGCCGTCGCCGGTGCTGCGAACAGCGCTGAGATGGGCAACCACGAGCGATTCGGCGGTGCGGTACAGCCCCGACGGACGCTGGGTGGTGGCTAACGGTATCGATGCCAAGCTCTACGACGCCTTGGTCCTTGCCGATGCAAGCACGGGCGAGGTCGCGGCGAAGGTTCCCGTGCAAGGGCGCAAGCCGCCCGCGCTGGCCTTCAGCCCGGACGGGCGCTGGCTGGCGGTGAGCGCCCGCGGGCAGACGCTGACGGTGCTGGATCTGCGCGCCTCGCCGCAGGGCTGGTGGGCCCGCTTGCTGGCGTGGATCCACCCGCGCCCCACGGTCACTTCGCTGCAACACCAGCTCGTCGGCGCTGAGGTGAGCGCGCTCGGCTTCAACGCCTCCGGCGACCGGCTGAATGTGCATCGGCGCGGCGAGATCCTCGAATTGCGCGCGCCGGAATTCGCGCCCGGAAAGGGGCGCAACCTGGCGCTCATGCAGCGCGACACCTGGGCCACGGTTTGTGGCGATGGCGTGGTGGTGGAATTCTTCGGCACTGAGAATCCCGTGATGGTGCGCTTCGGGCCGTTCTTTCTCGCCTCGCCGGGCACTGGCGCCCAAGCCCTGGGCGAGGCCGCCATCGCGCTGCCCTTCGAGCGGGAAACCGTCCAGGCGCTATCCGTCCGAGGCACTCCGCGCGCGGTGTGGTGCAACGAGGCGCACGACCGCCTCTACGCCCTGACCCATGTTGACCTGGTGGCCTGGGATGTGGGCGAGCGTCAGGCGCCGCGTCGGAGTGCCCCATTCCCGAGTTTGGCCGAGGTGATCGAACCTGGCGCACAGTTCCACGATCTTGCGGGCAACGATTGGCACGCCGCCCTCAACCGGGTCGGCGAAATCTCCGTCCTGTCGCTCCGGACCGGACGGGAGATCGGGTGGGTTCCAGGCGATGCCGCGGCCGGCTCAAACCAGCGCGAGGCGACGCGCTGGGTCCGGTTCACGGCGGATAGCCGCGCGGGCTTGCTGGTGACCGGCGCGGAGAAGGGCACCATGCGGTTTTGGCGACCGTAGGGGCGGTACCACGATCTTCGGCAAGGGCGTTTGCACTGCTCAAGAAACTTCCCCCGCCTGCCTCAAAACCCCCCTTGCCGCAGCAGCGCCGCCGCGGCGTTGGCCAGCCACCGGCGGCCCGGGCTGGAGGGTTCGGCGTCGATGTGCACGGTGACGCGCCGTACCGCGAGGCGCCCAGGCATGGCGCCCTGGCCCTGCACCAGCACGCGGTAGAGCGCCTCGGCCGGTTGGATGCCGCCGCCTGCCCGGTCGGGCTGCAGCACCGCCACCGGCCCGCCGTGGGGCTGGGCGAGCAATCCATGGGGCAGGCGCTGGGCGCGGGAGGGGTCGATCCACGCCACTTCGCCGTCCAGGCGTTGCGCCGTGCCGGACACGAACACCGCGGCGCGGTTGCCGGCGCGGATGCGCGGCAGGTCTTCCTCGGCCACCAGGGCCTCCACCTGCCAGCCGCGGTCGTTCACGAGCCAGGCGATGGGCGTGGCTGCGTCGATCCAGCTGCCGGCCGTGAGCAGCGGATCGAGATCGCTCACGCGGCCTTGGTTTTCCGTGATCAGCTGCAGCCGCCCCATTTCGGCGGCGCGGGCCTTTGCCTCGGCGCTCCAGCGCTGGCGCTGGCGTTCGGCGATCACGCCTCGCGCCGCGCCGTCCTGCTCCAGGCCCACGGCACCCTCGGCGGCCCGGCGATAGCCCTCCGCCAGGGCCAGCGCGCGGCGCTGCTCGTCTTCCTCGAACGGGGCGCGCAGGTCGGCCACGGCGGCGCCGGCGGGCAGCGGCTGGCCTTCGCGCACGTGCAGTTGCTCGATACGGCCCGGAAAGGGCGCGTACAGCGCCTGCTCGCTGGCGGCGCGCAGCACGCCCGGGGCGGTTACGCGGGTGGGCCAGGGCAGCAGCAGCGCCGCCAGGGGCAGGCCGGTGGCGAGCAGCAGCAGCACCACCCGCGCCACGCGCACGCGCGCGCGCAGACCCCACCAGGCGCGCAGTTCAGCGGCCACCGGGCGTGCCACGAATACCCAGATGTCCACGGCGAACAGCACGATGCCCAGGGCCTTGAAGAAGGCGTGGTACACCACCACGGCGATGCCCACGAACAGCACCAGACGGTACAGCCAGGTGACCAGGGCGAAGCCGGTGAGCAGCGCGCCGCGCCCGTGGGGCAGCGGTTCCGGCGGCGGCGCACGAAGGCCCAGCACCGCGCGCCGCAGCCAGCGTTTCGCGAAGGCGCCGGCGCGTTCGTGCAGGGCCGGGAAATCGAGCCAGTCGCACAGGATGAAGTAGCCGTCGAAGCGCATGAACGGGCTGGCGTTCACCAGCAGCGTCCAGGTCCACGAGGTGGTGGCCAGCAGCAGCAGGCCCTGGCGCAGGGCGCTGTCGGGCAGCAGGCACCACAGCAGCGTGGCCCAGGCCGCGAGCGCCAGCTCGGCCAGCACGCCGGCGCTGGCGATGGCGAGGCGCTCGCGGGATTCCGACAGCTTCCAGCCCTCGCCGGTGTCGGTATAGGCCATGGGCCACAACACCACCAGCGCCACGCCCATGTGGCCCACGCGCACCCCCAGCCGGGTGGCGGTGAGCGCGTGCGCCAGTTCGTGCACCAGCTTGGACAGGGCCAGGGCCGCCAGCAGCGCAAGCCCGCCCTGCCAGGTGAACAGGCCGCTCAGGCCGGCGCCCACGTCGTCCCATTGGCGGCTGGCCAGCAGCAGCCCGCTCAGGCCCGCCAGCACCGTGAGCACCAGGAAACCGCGCGACCACAGCGGCGCGAGGCGCGGCGCCAGCCAGGCAAGGGGCCGCGCGGGGCGCACCAGCGGGATGCGCAGGAAGAGGTAGTTGTGCAGCCACCAGCGCCAGCCAAAGCGCGCGGCGTGGGTGCGCCGTACGGGGTCGCGCAGCAGTTGCTGCGCCCGCAGGAAGGCGGTGAAGGCTTCCACGTCCTGCGCTTCGGCCGCCAGGGTGGTGTGGGCGCGGATGTCCGCGGCGATGCGGTCGCCATCGGCGAGCTCCCAGCGCACCAGGATCTCGAACTCCAGCCAGCCGATGCGGCAGAAGCGGTTGCTCACGGGATCGGCCACGTGCCAGGCGGGCGATCCGTCCGGGTTGTTGCCGGCGCGGTGCAGGCGCAACTCCTCGCGCAGCGCGGGCCAGGGCGGCGTCTGCGGCGCGGGCCGCGAGGGTTCTGGCCAGGGCGTGCCGGCCGTGCCTGTACCTGGCAAGGCGGCGGTCAGCATCCGCACCACTCGCGCAGCGCCGCCACGGGCCGGCGCAGCAGCAGGTAACCCAGCGGGGTGGACTCACCGCTGATGCGCACGGTGCCGCGCAGGCCCAGGCGGGCCACCCCGGCGGGCGCGTCCAGGCTGCCGCGCACCCGGTAGCCGGCGATGCCCTCGGGCGAATCCACCACCTGGTAGGAGGCGTATTGCAGCGTGGCCGGCAGGGGCTGCAGCGGCGCCACGCGCAGCAGCAGCGTCATGGCCGCGCCCGGCGCGAGGTTGATGGCATCGGCCACCGGCACCCAGGCCTGCACGCCGAGCCGGGCGGGGTCGCTCAGCAGCCCGATGCGCTCGCCGGTCTGCACCGGCTTGCCGGCCCAGTCGTCGGGGTGCGAATAGATGAACACGCCATCGGCGGGCGCCAGCACCTGCTGGCGGGCCATCTCCGCGGCCAGGGCGCCGATCTCCGTCTCGCGCTCGCGTACCCGCGCTTCGGCCTGGCCCATCTCGGCCCGGGCCTCCTGGCGCTCGAAGGCCCGCTGGGAGGACTGCAGGAAATCGGCCCGCGCCGTGGCCATGGAAGCTCGTGCCACCGCCAGACGGTTGCGCAGCGTGGTGTCGTCGAACTCCGCCAGCACGTCGCCCTTGCGCACCATTGCGTTGGGCTTAACGCGCATCTGGCGGATCACGCCCGCCTGCGGCGCCGCGATCACTTCGCTGGCAAGGGAGATGACCTCGGCGGGAGCGAGGGCGTATTCGCGCACCGGCACGGCCAGCAGCAGCAGCGCCGCGGCGGCCAACGCCCACAGGGTACGCGAGCGCAGCAGGGCGCCGGCGCGCTCCGCGGCGCGCGGCGCCCGGGCCGACAGGGCCCACCAGGCGTGGCCGCCCGCTTGCGCCGCGGCGGCCAGCCACCGCTCGGGGCTGCCCTCCTCCAGTTCATGGGGCCAGGGTTCATCGCGGGCCAGCACCAGCACCGCCCTCAGCACCCCGTCGGGACCGCCCAGCGGGAATAGCAGGGCGTGCCCGGGCAGCCATTCGGACCAGCCCGCGGCCAGGCGCTCGGGCACGCTGGCGGCGGTGGCGGCCAGCGGCGCCGCCGAGGCGGGCGGCATGGGCAGGGCCGGCCGCAGGGCAGTGGCCGCCTCCGCGATCCACAGCGCGAAGGGGGTGTTGGCGTCCACCGCGGCGAGGCCGGAGTGCGTCATCAGGGTGGCGCGGCCACCGCTGCCAAAGACCAGGATCGCCGCCTGGCGGTATTCCACCAGGGCTCGGGTTTCATTGCACAGCACGAAGGCCAGTTCGGCCAGATCGCCGGCCGCACGGATGCGCCCGGAAAGCCGCAGGTACGGCTCCGCGTCCATAGGGCTTGCCACGCGCGCTAGCGGCCCGGCGCGAGCACCCGGCCGCTCATCCCCGGCAGCAGGCCGCTGCCCGTGTCGTCGAAGGATGTCTCGATCTCGATGGTCTGGCTCACTGCATCCACGCGCCCCGCGATGCGCGACACGCGCATGGCGTAACGGCGGCCGGTCTCCTCGATGATGGCCTCCAGGCGCTGCCCCGGGCGCAGCCACGCCAGCCAGCGCGAGGGCGCGTTGATGCGCGCCTTGAGCGCGCCGCCGCCCACCACATCCACGATGGGCGCGCCAGCGGTAACGCTCTGGCCGGCCTTCACGTGGATGCGCGCCACCTTGCCGTCAAAGGGAGCGCGCACCACGCACTGGGCGAGCTGCGCCGCCACCACTTCGGCCTGGGCCTGGGCACGGTCCACAGCGGCCGCCGCCAGTGCCACTTCGATTTCGGCGGCCGACTGCAAGCCCTGGAGCCTCAGCTTGGCTTCGTGCTGCAGGCGCGCGGACTGCACCTCGGCCAGCGCCGCTTCGCGGCGGGCACGCACCTCGGCGCATTCGAATTGCACCAGCGCACTGCCAGCGCGCACGCTGTCGCCCAGACTGGCTTCCACCTGGGCCACCTGTGCCGCAGCTGGAGCCGAAATGCTGCTTTCCTGAGCGGCCACCACCAGCAGGCGCACTTCGATGTCGCCAGCCCGTGCACACGCAACCTGCGGCAGCGCGACCCCCGCCAGCGCAAGGGCTGCGCTCAGCACCGCGTAAGCCGCGCGCTCGCTCGCCATCATCGCGACGGCGCGGGCGCCGCCAGTGCCTCCCGCAGCCGCGGCAGCACCGACAGCACCGCCGCTTCGGCGAAGGCCGCCACTGTGCTGCTGCCGGCGGCCACGGGCAACACGCTCGCATAGTCGGTGCTGAAGACCTCCCCGCCGCCGGCCTCCGACAGCGCCACCTGCCAGGCGGGCCGCCCGCCGGCGGCCGGGGGCGGCCGCAGGGTGAGGGTGAGCAGCGGGGCGTCCCACGACTCGGTCAAGCCCACCTGGGCGCGCTTCAGCGTACGCTCCAAGGCCTTGCCCACTGCCGTCACGGTGTCGTCGCTGTCGAGCCCGCTCACCTTGATGCGCAGCTGCCGCGGTGCCGGCACCTCCGCTGCCCCTGTGGCGAAGGCCTCGCGCTCGCCGGCATTGAGCGCCTCATCGATGGCGAGCTGCAGATCGGGCAACTCCGCCGAGCGCACCTCGCCGGGCAGCAGGTCGATGCCCAGGGAATTCATCACCCGGCCGAAGGCCGCCTGCGCCGCCGCGTAGGCGTTTGCCTCCTGGTAGCGCGACACCAGGGCGCGGCTCTCGGTGCGCAGTGCCTCGAGTTCGCTTTCCAGCCGGCTGGCCGTCCCGGCCCGCGCAATGGCGGCCACGCGCTGGTCCACCTGAGCGGATTCGCGCGCCAGGTCGTGGTCGAGCACCGTGAGCCCGTAGCGGCCCACTGCCACGCGCACCTGGGTAATCACCGCCATGGACAGGGCCATGCGGCGGGCGGAGTCCACCTGCTCCTGCGCCTTGGTGACGTTACGCACCGCGGGCAGGGAAGCAAGCCGCATGAGATTGAGGGACACGCTCGCGCCCGCATCGGTCCAGCTGTTGTTGTAGAGGTACTTGTTGGAGTTGTAGCTGGCGCCGGCGAAGATGTTCAAGTTGGGAAACAGCGCGGCGAGTTGCCGGCGTGCCTCGTACTGCGTGATGCGCGCGCGGTAATCCTCTTCGCGCAGTTCGGGGCGACGGGTCAGCGCCAGCAGCTCCAGTTCGTTCATGTCGGCGCGCACCGCCGGCAGCGGCGTCTCGGCCACTTCCACCACGCGAACCTCGGTCCCGGGACGCACGCTCATGAGGGCGGTCAGTTCCCGCCGGGCGAATTCCATCTCCTGCCGGCGAAGATTCACCAGGGTCATGGCGTCCAGCAGCGAACGCTGATAGGCAAGCACCTGGGCTGGCGGCAGCAGGCCAGCCTGCTCCGCATCGCGGGAGCGGCTGATGGCGGCACGGATGGCGATCAACAGGGCATCAGCCTCGCCCGACAGCCGCTGCGCAGCGGCGGCCCGCCAGTAGGCGCTGCGTACGTCCTGAACGATGTTCTGGAGGATCTTGCGGCGGCGCTCCTCGGCAATATTCACGCCGTCGGCGTTTTGCTTGGCGCGGTAATAGCTGATGCCGAAGTCGAGCACGTTCCACGACAGCTCCGCGCGCGCCGTGTTGCCGTAACGCTCCTCCGAGGTTGAGGGGCGCAGGCTCACCTGGCGGTCTTCGATACCGATGCTGGTGCCGCCCGAATCGTTGCTGCGAGTCCGGTAGCCCGCATCGGCCACCAGTTTGGGCAGCAGGTCGTAGCGGGAAACGTCCAGAAGGCCCTCGGCCAGCGCGCTCTCCATGAGTTTGAGCCGGTAGTCGAGGTTGTATTTGAGGGCGCGTGCCAGCGCACCGGAGAAGGTGACGGGCTCGTTCAGCACATCCTGGTCGGCGTAGATGGCCGCCTGGTCGCGTTGAACCCGCTGCGCCACCTGCTCGGTGCTGAAGCGCTCCGGAACGATGCTGCACCCGGCCGCGAAGGCCACCAGCACCACACCCACGCGGGCGGACAAGGCGCGCCAGCGGGCGGAACAACCTACAACGTCGTTACTCATGTAAGCCCTTTCGGAAGTGCTGGCTCGCCGGTGCTTCGCGCCGGCGCGTGCTTGACCTGCAGGAATCGCCCATCGCCGGTCAGCGCCCGCTCCAGGGCCACCTGCCGAAGTTGCCGCGAGAATCCGTTGGTCGCGCCCGCAACCGTCCCGGCGGCACCGGCTGCTGCGCTTTCGCCGGCTTCCACCTCTTGCTCTTCTGCCTCTTCTTCGTCTTCGTTGGCGTCTTCGACCTCGAGTGCTTCCTCGTCGTCGGCCTCTGCCGGGTCCGTTGCCGTTGCGGCGGCGCTGTCGGCGCCGTCAACGATTTCCTCCTCGACGTCGGCCTCAACTTCATTCACCGCCGGCAGGGTGTCCGCCCGCCGTTCCTCCGGTTCGGTCAACGGGTCGCCAGACTGATCCACGGCAGGGGTGCCCGCGGTGAACGGCGAGAAGGCATCGAACAGCGTCTCGGTGCCCAACCGCAGCGAGTTACCCAGGGCCCCGGGCGGTTCGAGGCTGCTCGCGAACAATCGGTGGGCGAAGCGCACCCCGTCGCGGGACACGTGCTCCGAATGATCCGCCCACATGTCCAGGGACAGGCTCTCTGACAACACCTCTTCGCCTGGGGGCGGCGGCAGGCCCTCCATCAATCGCGATCGGTTCAGGATGATGGCGCGTGCTTCGCGCACCGCCTTCTGCACGTGCAGGGATTGCTCCATCGGGGGAGTCAGGCGCGGCAGCGCCAGCGCGTAGAAGGAGCGATCCTGGCGCTCGCCCTCCTGCAGACCGACCTTTCCCGTGAGCGGCAGCGGTACTGCTTCGCCGCGGATGGTGATGGTGAGCGCGGCCGTGCTGGTGTCTCCATCGGCATCGGTGATGGTGTAGCGGAACACATCCACCAGCGTCGAGCCCGGCCCGAGGCCAGCCACGGCTGGATTGGCCGGATCGGCGCGATAGGTGTAAGCGCCACTGGCCGACAGCGTGAGCTGTCCGTATGAGCCGGTGACGGTGGCGCCGGGCGCACTGGTGATGCCACCGGCGGACACGGCCACAACCGGTGCCGCGACGGCATCGGCACCCAGGCGATCGGATACGTCGCCTAGCCCGCGCGCTGTCACCACCTGGCCACTGGTCTGCAGGCTGGTGGCGGTTTCGTTGCCGACGGCGGCGGTATTGTCACGCGCGGTGGGTGTGTCGTCCACGATACGGATCGTGAGGGTGTCCGAGCCGCTGGAGGCAGCGGACGCGAGATCGGCTACGGCGAGTATCACGCTGTCGAGAACCTCGTCCGCGCCGGGGCTGGCGTGGGTGAGTGGCGCCTTGAGGAGGTATACAAACCCCACCATGGCCGCCGTTGGCGCCGAGGCGGGCCCGGACACTACCGCCAGGCCGGTGATACGAATCTGACCTTCACCGGTGTCGATGACCGCCGACGGATTGCCAGCGGTGAAGCCGGCCAGTTGCGCCACCGTGAAGCTCGTTCCGCCGATGGTGACCGTGGCCAGCCCGGAGGGCGTGTTCACGACCAGGGAGCCGGTGCCAGTGCGCGCTTCACCCGCGGGCCCATCGGCGGTCAGGCCCGACTCGAACACTGTAGCCTCGCCGGCCGCAGTGCCATTGCCGTCGCTGGCCGAGATGGTGGGGACACCGTCATCGATGCCCGTGATGGTGATGGTGAGTACGGCCGAGTCACTGCCACCGTCGGGATCGACGAGGCGGTAGTTGAACTGCTCGGTCAATGTCTCTCCTGAAGACAGCACATTCACCTGCGGATGAGCGGTGTCGAGCGTGTAGGTGTAGGCGCCGTTCGCACCCATTACGAGGGAGCCGTACAAACCGGCCAGCGCCGCGCCCCCCACCTGTCCGGACGTGCCGGCGCCCTCCACACCACCCGTGCGGATGGCGTCCACCTGCAATTCGTCGTTGCGGTGATCCAGGTCGGTGTCCAGGGTGCCGCCGATCCCCGTCTTCACGTTGCCCGATATGGACGCCGTGTTTTCCGTGAGCGACACGGCATCGTTGGTGGCCACCGGTGGGTCGTTCACGGGCACCAGGGTGATCACGCCCGTGACCACGTTCGAATTCAGCGTGGGATCGCCGCCGCCGTTGCCGCCGGCATTGACCGCGCCGTTGAGGTTGTTGCCGTCGTTGAGCACCACGTTGTAGGTACGGTCGAGGTCGTCCGGTCCGATCAGGTGGTTGGCGGGATCGCTGCTGGTGTTCAGAAAGCGCAGCGCGTTCAGGATCGCGCCCATGGTGGCCGGCGTCGCTGCCGTGCTCAGGCTCACCACGAGCGATGCGCCGTTGCCGCCGGTCACGCCGGCCACGCCCGGCAGGCCGCCGGGGAGGCTTAGCAAGTCGCCGGCGCGCCAGGTGTCCAGGGAAACGGTGATGCTGCCGCCGCCGAAGGTGACCACGCCGGGAAGGTCGATGTCCGAGGCCAAGGCGCCGGAGAGCAGCGCCGCGGGCGCGCCGCCCTCGGTGAAGGTGGCGCCGACGGAGCCCGAGAGCACCGGGGCATCGTTGCGCGGGTCCACGCTGGTGTCGAGGCTCACCACCGTTGACCAGGTACCGGTGGACCCGGTGCTGGCGCTGAGGTCCACGCCAGTGGCGGCGCTCTGGACGGTGTCGGCCAGCCGCAGCGACAGCGCGCCCGGAGTGCCATGGAAATTCGCCGCGGGCAGGAAGCGCACGCTGGCGCTGGCGGGTAGCACCACGGCCTGGGAGTCGCTTGCCGTGGTGGGTACATTGATCCATCCGCCACCGGTGTTGTACTGCCACTGGCCCTGGGCCGCGGTGGCGGCG
>JADCHQ010000037.1 GCA_020248405.1 Rhodocyclaceae bacterium
AGCATCCGCGCGCCCTTCACGCGCCGCGCATCCAGCGCCTCCAGATTCCGCTTCGTTGCCATCGCTCGCCCTCGACAAGATACCTGTCGCCGTAACGCGCGAGGGTACAAAACGGTTGTCATACATTTACCGGATTATCAATAGAAGCGCTCCATGAATTACGCGTCGCCCTACATGACGGCTTCGCTTTTCGAACTGGGGCGCGCTGATGAAGCGGGAGCACTGGTGAAGGGCAAGTTGGACCGCGGGGACAGCGGCTTCCACGTTCTGATCGCCCAGGCCTTTGTGGATGGATGGACTGGCCACAGAGCAAAGGCGCGGGAAAGCCTGTGGCAAGCGTTCTTGGAGCGACCCGCGGTCCTGAACCTGCCAGCAGGTAACTACCTCCTGGGTCTGGCACGCCACGCGCGGCTGGACTAACAAATCTCGACGGCATAGAAGGCGCTGGCCGAGCAGTACGCCGCCAGCGGCGTGAAGCAGCGTGAGATCAGTAAGTCCGCTTACGTGGCGCAGAGCCGGGAGCGTGAAGGACGGGGGATCGCCCAGATCGAGTATGGAGCAGCACTGCGCGGTTCGCGACACACGCGCCCGTGAAAAAAACGGCGGGCTCTGGAGCCCACCGTTTACAAACCAACCGCCTGGCGCCGCTTCCTGGCGCCGCTTATTTGTTGCCGGTTTCCACCTGCACCATGGCTTCGCTGGCCGACGGGGGCGGTGCCGCCGGGCGCGGGCGGCCGCGGGGCAAATTGTCCTGCGGCGCGGCCGTGGAGGGCGGGGCGCTATGGCGGGTTTCGATCATCACCATGCCGGGGGGCAGTTCGAGGGGCGCTGCCGGCGGTGGCGCAGGCCGCGCCGCGACGGGCGCTGGGGGTGGCGCGGCAGGGGGTGGGGGTGGAGCCACGGGCGCCTGCACCGGCACGAAGGCGGCGGGGATGGGTGCCGCTTCTGCTGCCACGGGTGCTGCGGATTCGGGCGCATTCGCGGCCACGGGTATGGCTGCTTCAGGCACGTTGAACGCAGCGGGGGCCGCAGCCTCAACTTCGACCATCGGGGCTGGGGCTTCGGGGCTGGGGGCAGGTGCCTCGGTGTGGGTCGTGGACGCAGGTGTGAAGTCGTCTTCGAGATCACCGGAATCGGCATCGTCCGGCGCCTGTGCCTCGCCCGTGGCGTCGCGCGGTTCGCGCCCCTCGGCGCCGCGGCGGCCGCGCCGGCCGCGACGGCGGCGGCCGCGGCCGCCTTCGGTTTCGGTGGCGGTGCTTGCGGGCGCCTCGGGCGCGCCACCCTCGGGCGTTTCCGTCAGGGCGATTGCCTGCTCGGTTTCGGGGAGCTGCTCTTCGCGCGGGGTGCGGGAGGCCCGGGGTTGCCGGGCCGGGCGTCCCTCACGGCCCTCGCGGGCTTCGCGCGGTTCGCGGGGTTCCCGGGCTTCGCGCGGGGGGCGGGCCTCCCGTGGCTCGCGGGCCTCGCGCGGATCGCGGGTGTCCTGGGGTTCACGCGCCTCGCGGGCCTCACGGCCCCGGCCACGGCCACCGCGGTCGCGCGGTTCGCGCGCCTCGCCGCTGGTGGAACGGTCTTCCTGGGGCTGGACGCCGTTGCCCCGGGCCGTGCCTTCGCTGCGACGCCGGCTGCCGTCGCGCTCAGACCGGCCGGCGACACGGCCATCCGCGCCGCGGGAGCGTTCGCCGCGCGAGCGGCGCGAGTCGTCGCGCCCGCCGGCAGCCGGCCGGGCGGCGGGGGCAGCTTCGGGGGTGGCCTCCGGGCGCCGTCCGCCAAGCCATCCGAAAATCTTCGCCAGCAGCGAGGGCTCGCGCACCACAACGGGGGAGGGCTCCGGTGCCGGGGTGGGGAGCGGTGCGGGCGCCCCGGGGGTGATGCCCTTCACGGCGGCCTCGGGCCGGCTGGGGCGCTCGGCGTTGGCGCCCGGCGCCTGGGGCTCGGCTTCAGCTGGCACTTCAACCATCTGGTAGCTGGCGGGCAGGGGGCCGGTCTGGTTGAGCTCGTCGTGGCGCAGGCGGGTGACGGTGTAGTTGGGCGTCTCCAGGTGCATGTTGGGGATGAGCACGATGCTCACCTTGAGGCGCGCCTCCATGGAGTGGAACTCGGCCCGCTTTTCGTTGAGCAGGTAGGTGGCCACCTCGATGGGCACCTGGGCGTGCACGGCGGCCGTGTTTTCCTTCATGGCCTCTTCCTGCAGGATGCGCAGGATGTGCAGCGCGGTGGATTCGATGCCGCGGATGTGGCCCACGCCATGGCAGCGCGGGCAGGGAATGTGGCTGGTTTCGCCCAGGGAGGTCTGCAACCGCTGGCGCGACAGCTCCAGCAGCCCGAAGCGCGAGATCTTGCCGGTTTGCACCCGGGCGCGGTCGTAGCGCAGGGCGTCGCGCAGGCGGTTTTCCACGTCGCGCTGGTTCTTGGCCGACTCCATGTCGATGAAGTCGATCACCACCAGGCCGCCCAGGTCGCGCAGTCGAAGCTGGCGGGCGATTTCGTCGGCGGCCTCAAGGTTGGTGTTGAGCGCGGTGGCTTCGATGTCATGTCCGCGGGTGGCGCGGGCGGAGTTGACGTCCACCGACACCAGCGCCTCGGTGTGGTCGATGACCACGGCGCCGCCGGAGGGCAGCGGCACGGTGCGAGCGTACGCGCTTTCGATCTGGTGCTCGATTTGGAAGCGGGAGAACAGCGGCACGTCGTCGGTGTAGAGCTTCACGCGGGCCACGTTCTGCGGCATCACGTGCCCCATGAACTGGCGCGCCTGTTCGAAGATGGATTCGCTGTCCACCAGCAACTCGCCGATGTCGGGCTGGAAGTAGTCGCGGATGGCGCGAATGACCAGCGAGCTTTCCTGGTAGATGAGGAAAGCGCCCCCCTGGGAGCGGGCGGCGCTGTCAATGGCGCGCCAGAGCTGCATGAGGTAGTTGAGGTCCCAGCTGAGCTCTTCCACCGAACGGCCGATGCCGGCGGTGCGAGCGATGAGGCTCATGCCCTGGGGCACTTCTAGCTGGGCGAGGGTGTCGCGCAGTTCGTTGCGCTCTTCACCCTCCACGCGCCGCGACACGCCGCCGCCGCGCGGGTTGTTGGGCATGAGCACCACGTAGCGTCCGGCAAGGCTCACGTAGGTGGTGAGGGCCGCACCCTTGGTGCCGCGCTCGTCCTTGTCGACCTGGACGATGAGTTCCTGGCCCTCGCGCACCGCATCCTGGATGCGGGCACGACCCGGGTCCATACCCGGGGCGAAGAACTCGCGGCTGATTTCCTTGAAGGGCAGGAAACCGTGCCGGTCGGCGCCGTAATCGATGAAGGCCGCTTCGAGGCTGGGCTCGACGCGGGTGATGATGCCTTTGTAGATGTTGCCTTTGCGTTGTTCCTTGCCGGTGGTTTCGATATCCAGGTCGATCAGCTTCTGGCCGTCGACGATGGCGACGCGAATTTCTTCCGGATGCGTCGCGTTGAACAGCATGCGTTTCATTCGTTGCTCTCCCGCGCTCGACAGTCACGGGATCGACAAACCCTGGCCGCAGTGCCAGATGGAAAACTTCAGTGCTGCGGATCGGGAGTCATGCGCGTGCCTCGTGGGCCGTGTGGATGGCGTGTTTGTCTGGTCGGCTACTCGACGACCGGCGGAGCTGGCCAGGGGCCGCATCCGGAATGTGCTTCGAGCGCGTTGATGAAGTACAGTCGCTACTTTTGCGGGGTGAGCGAATTAACCCGGCGGGAAGGGCGATGGCCCGAGAGACGATTCCAGCTTCCAGACACGCGGCTCGCGCAGATTTCGGTTGCCCAGCACGCGCCGGACACTCTATTGCGGACCCGGGCCGTGATGGCGCCGGACTCGGCTCGGGGCCATCCCTGGGAAGCGCTGCTTCGCGCGTTCGAATCAGGGTGGACTCCCGCTCCAGAACGAAGCCCCGAAGAATCGTGCCGTGCTGGTCGCAGGACCTCAGCATGGCTTTGATGCCATCGGCAACATGGCTTGTCCGAGGCAAAGTATACGCAGAGTGAAAGAGTTGAGCAAAGATTCAGTCACATGGCTTACCTTGGGCGAAGAGCACGAGGGCCAGCGCATCGACAATTTCCTGATGCGCTCGCTCAAGGGCGTTCCCAAGAGCCACGTCTACCGCATCCTGCGCACGGGCGAGGTGCGCCTGAACAGTCGCCGCGCGGCGCCCACCGACCGGGTGCATGCGGGCGACCGGTTGCGCGTCCCGCCGGTGCGGGTGGACAACCCGCGGCCGGCGCCCGGGCCCGCCCGGGCGCTGCCCTTCGGCGAGGTGCTGCACGAAGACGCCTGGCTGCTGGTGTTGAACAAGCCGGCGGGGCTTGCCGTGCACGGCGGCTCGGGCGTGGCGCAGGGCGTGATTGAGCGGTTGCGGGTGGCACGGCCGCAGGCGCGATTCATGGAGCTGGTGCACCGGCTCGACCGGGACACCTCCGGGGTGCTGTTGATGGCCCTGAAGCGCTCTGCCCTGGTGGACCTGCACGCCCAGATCCGCGAGGGCCGCACGGACAAGCGCTACCTGGCTCTGGTGAAGGGCGAGTGGCGCGGCGGCGGGCGCACGGTGCGCGCACCCCTTGAGCGCCATGTGCTCGATTCGGGTGATCGTCGCGTGAGCGTGAGCGAAGAGGGCCGCGAGGCGGTGACGCACTTCCGGGTGCGCGCGCGCCTGCCTGGCTGGACGCTCGTGGAGGCCCGGTTGGGCACCGGCCGCACACACCAGATAAGAGTGCACCTAGCCCACGTGGGCCACCCCATCGCCGGTGACGACAAGTACGGCGACTTCGAGCTCAATCGCCGCCTGGCGCGCGAGGGCCTGAAGCGCATGTTTCTGCACGCGGAGCGCTTTGGGTGCCGGCACCCCGGCACGGGGGAGCCCTTCGAGGTGAGCGCCCCCTTGGCGCCGGAACTGCGGGCATTCCTCGATCAGGCGGGCCAACAAGCGCCCGGGGAGTCGCGCCCATGAAGCGCTATGAACTACTGGTGTTCGACTGGGACGGAACTTTGGTGGACTCGGCGGCCCACATCGTGCACAGCATCCGCGAGGCGGCAGTGGATCTGCAGTTGCCGGTGCCCAGCGATGCGCAGGCGCGCCACATCATCGGCCTGGGGCTTGGCGACGCCATGGCGCAACTGTTTCCGGACCTGCCGGCCGATGGCTGGGCGCGCGTGGCCGATCGCTACCGTTACCATTACCTGTCCGGCGAATCGGCGGTGGCGCTGTTTCCCGGCGTGGGAGAGGCATTGCCGGCGTTGTCCCGCCGGGGCCATTTGCTGGCCGTGGCCACGGGCAAGAGCCGACGCGGCCTGGACCGAGCCCTGGGCATGGCGGGGCTGGAGCCGGTCTTCCACGCCACCCGGTGCGCCGACGAGGGATTTCCCAAGCCCCACCCCGACATGCTGCTGCGTTTGCTGGAGGTGTTCGGTGTGGCGCCCGAGGGTGCGCTCATGATCGGCGACACCACCCACGACCTGGAGATGGCAGCGGCGGCGGGGGTGAGTTCTCTGGCGGTCACCTACGGCGCCCACCCGGCGGGCACGTTGCGCAATGCCGGCGCACTGGCCGCCCTGGACACGCCCGCCGACTTGTTCGAATGGCTGCACGCGAACGCCTGATCTGCGCGGCCCTGGATCTTGCCGAAGGCGGCAAGGGAGTGCGCTTCGAGGTGCTGCGCCGGGGCGTACCCGAACCCGCCTTCGCGGTGCGATTCGAAGGCCGGGTGTACGCCTACCTCAACCGCTGCGCCCACGTGTCCGTGCAACTGGACTGGAACGAGGGCGAGTTTTTCGACCTCTCCGGCCTATACTTGGTGTGTGCCACCCATGGCGCGGCCTACGAGCCCGAGTCCGGACGCTGCGTGGCCGGCCCCTGCAAGGGCGATAGCCTAGTGCCGCTCGAAGCGGTCGAGCGCGAGGGGGCCGTCTATCTGCGCGAGGAGTGTCCCGATGGCCCAACCTGAAACCCCCGACGGCGCGCCCGAGGCCGAACCCTGGGAGCGCGAGGCGCTGCGCAAGCTCGCGCAGTCGGCCCTGGACGAGCAGCGCCGTGCCCGGCGCTGGGGAATCCTGTTCAAGTCTCTGGGCTTCGGTTACCTGTTTGTCGTGCTGTTCGTGGCGTTGGGCTGGATCGGACAGCGCGAGGCGGCGCGCTCGGGCAAGCACACGGCGCTGGTGCAGATCAATGGCGTCATCGATGCGGAAGGCGCCGCCAGCGCAGAGGTGGTCGCCTCGGGTCTCAAGGAGGCCTTCGAGGACAAGAACACCGAGGGCGTGATCGTGCGCATCAACAGCCCGGGGGGCAGTCCGGTGCAGTCCGATTCCATCAACGCCGAGATGCGGCGGCTGCGGGGCAAACACCCGGCGATTCCCCTTTACGTGGTGGTGGACGACATCTGTGCCTCGGGCGGGTACTACGTGGCGGTGGCGGCCGACAAGATTTTCGTGAGCAAGGGCAGCCTGGTGGGTTCCATCGGCGTGCTCATGGACGGCTTCGGGTTTACCGGCGCCATGGAAAAACTGGGCGTCGAGCGCCGTTTGCTAACGGCTGGCGCCAACAAGGGCTTTCTCGACCCCTTCTCGCCGCTCAACCCGCAGCAACGCGCCCACGCCGAGCGCATGCTGGGCGAGATCCACCAGCAGTTCATCGACGCGGTGCGAAGCGGCCGGGGCACGCGCCTGAAGGAAACGCAAGACACCTTTTCGGGCCTCATCTGGACCGGCGAGCGCAGCGTGGAGCTGGGGCTGGCCGATGCCATCGGCGATGCGGCCTACGTGGCGCGCGAGGTGATCAAGGCCGAGAACATCGTCGATTTCACCCCCCGGGAGAACCTGGCGGAGCGGTTTGCCAAGCGCTTCGGTGCCGCCACGGCACAGGCGCTGCTCAGCGCGGGCGCTTCGGAGACGAGGGCGCGGCTGCGCTGAGCGGCGGCGCCTGCACGCCGAACACCGCCGGCAAGCGGTCAATGGCCGGGGTTGGCTTGCGCCGCCAGTGGTCAACGCTGGCGGTGAGGCTCAGCGCCGCAGGGGTGCCTAGCGCGGCGGACAGCGCGATCCGTGTCTGCGGGGCCAGGGTCTCCAGCAAGGCCGACCACAAGGCCAGGTTCCGGTAGGGCGTTTCGATGAACCAGACCGACTCCTGCCGCCGGGCCGATTCGGTCTCAAGGGCGTGCAGGCTGGTGATTCTTGCGGCGGGATTACGGGGTAGGTATCCCACGAAGCGAAAAGCCTGGCCGTTGAGGCCCGAGGCCATGACGGCCAGCAGCAGGGCGCTGGCGCCCACCAGCGGTTCCACCCGCAGGCCCCTTGCGTGGGCGCGCGCCACCAGCGCCGCGCCGGGATCGGCCACTGCCGGAGACCCCGCCTCGGACACGAGGCCGCAGTCGATTCCTTCCAGCAGCGGGGCGAGCAGTTGGTCCAGTTGGGACTCAGGGGTGTGCTGGCTCAACTCCGCGAATGCAACCTGCTGGATTGGAGCCTCCAGCACCGGCGCGAGGAAGCGGCGCGCGGTGCGCGGGTTTTCGGCAACGAAGTGCCGCAGGCCGCGGACGCGCTGGAGGCCAACGGCGGTGAGCGCGGTGGCCATGATGGCGCCGGGGTCGATGGGCACCGGAACCAGCACCAGGCTGCCGTGTCCTGCGTCCTCAGGGCACATGGATACCCGCCCGCGCCAGAAGGCCGGTGAGGGCAATGAGCGGCAACCCCACCAGCGCCGTGGGATCATCGCCGCGGATGTATTCCAGCAGCGTGATCCCCATGGCTTCGCAACGCGCGCTGCCGGCGCAGTCGAAGGGTTGCTCTGCGTCCACGTAGCGCTCGATGGTGGCGCGATCGAGCACCCGGTAGCGCACACGCGTGGGGCAGTGCGCCACCGATTCGCGGCCATCCTCGTCGATCACGCACACGGCAGTGTGGAACACCAGTTCGCGGCCGCTGGACTGCAGCAGTTGCTGCACGGCGCGTTCCCGGCTGCCTGGCTTGCCCAGGGGCAGGCCGTCGAGGTCGGCCACCTGATCCGACCCGATGACCGTGGCGCCGGGGTGGCGCCGGGCCACCGCGCGGGCCTTGGCGCAGGCAAGGCGCGCCGCCGTGGCCGAGGGCTCTTCGCCGGGCAATGCCGATTCATCCAGACCCGGCACGTCCACGGCGAACGGCAGACCGAACCGTTCCAGCAGGGCGCGGCGGTAGGGAGAAGACGAGGCGAGGATCAGGCGGGACACGACGGATCGCGCACGGGGCGTGTCTTTGACACCAAGTGGAAACATTAATATTATGCGCGGCTTATGTCCGCTCGGACCAGTGTCGTTGATGTGGAATTTTGCGGCCGGGACGAAGCGCTGGCGGGGCAAGTTACCGTGGCCCATTTGTCGCTGTTGCGTGAAGCGGTCGCAAAAGCCGACGGTAGTTTGTCCTACGAAATTGTTCCACTGCGCTTCGGCGGCAAGCCCGCGGTCAGGGTGAGTTTGCGGGGTCGCCTGTGGCATACGTGTCAGCGTTGTCTCGGCGATCTCGAAGCGGAAATGTCCGCGCAGCGGATTCTGGTTTTTGCTTCGCCGCCCCGGGATTTTGAAGACGAGGGCGAGAACACCGATTTCGTCGGCGCGGATGCCAGCTTCGATGTGTCGGCGCTGGTGCAGGAAGAAGCCTTGCTCAGCCTGCCTATGGCGCCGTGTCATCAGCAGGGTCAGTGCCGGGCCGATGTTCCGGGATAATCGCAGGGTGCCAGGTGTGGCAATTTTTTTGGCCGCGAGGCAACGATAAAACACTGAATGCGTGCCGTTGGCAGGCGCGCCAGGAGAACAGAATGGCTGTGCAACAGAATAAGAAGTCCCCGTCCAAGCGTGGAATGCACCGGGCGCATGATTTTCTCGTCAATCCGGCCCTGGCCGTGGAACCTTCCACGGGTGAGGTCCATGTGCGTCACCACATCAGCCCGAGCGGCTACTACCGCGGCCGCAAGGTCCTGAAGACCAAGGGCGAATAGCCCACCGAGGGTCTTGGCCGGCAATCACGACGCCGGCCTGCCCCAACGGGCCGTTCCCTGGTGACCGGCTTCTTCCCCCCGCCGTGATTCGAGCGCTCTTCTCGGCGCCCCTGCGGTACCCCCGGGTCAGCGTTCGGTCGTGACCATTCGCATTGCCATCGACGCCATGGGCGGCGATCACGGCGTCCGTGTGACGGTCCCCGCCTCGATCGCGTTCTTGCGCACGCACCCGGATGCGCAGGTGATCCTGGTGGGTCAGAGCGACGCTATTGCCGCGGAGTTGCGCAAGGCGGGCGTGGGAGCGTCGGCGGCGGTGCAGACGGTGGACGCTCCCGGCGTGGTCGCCATGGACGAACCGCCAGCGAGCGCGCTACGCAACAAGCGCGATTCCTCCATGCGGCGGGCAATCGACCTGGTGAAGGCCGGCGAGGCCCATTGCTGCGTCAGCGCCGGAAACACCGGAGCACTCATGGCCATGGCGCGATTCGTCCTCAAGACGCTTCCCGGCATCGAGCGCCCCGCCATCGCCTCCACCATACCCACCCAGCGCGGCCACACGCTCATGCTCGACCTGGGCGCCAATGTCAATTGCTCTGCGGAACAATTGCGGCAGTTCGCTTTCATGGGCGCCGCGCTGGCCAGCGTGATGGACGGCATAGACCAGCCCACCGTGGGTCTGCTCAATATCGGCGAGGAAGACATCAAGGGCAACGAGGTGGTGAAGAGCGCCGCCGAACTGCTGCGCGCCAGCGAACTCAATTTCACCGGCAACGTGGAAGGTGACGACATCTACAAGGGAACCACGGACGTGGTGGTATGCGACGGTTTCGTGGGCAACGTGGCCTTGAAGACATCGGAAGGGCTGGCCCACATGCTGGCGGCTTACCTGCGCGAGGAATTCACCCGCAATGCGTTCCGGCGTCTGGCTGCGCTCGTGGCGTTGCCGGTGATCAATGCTTTCAAGCGCCGCGTCGATCCCAGGCAGTACAACGGCGCGAGCCTTCTCGGCCTTCGCGGCACCGTGGTGAAAAGCCACGGCTCGGCCGACAGCACCGCCTTTGCCAACGCAATCCGGTGCGCCTACGAGGCGGCACGCAGCGACCTTCCGCGCCTGATCGCCAGCCGGGTGGGCGAGAGAGTCAACGGCGGCAACAGCGCCGCAGAACTCACCCAGGAGGCCACGTGACTCCCCCCGGCGCTCCCTTGTTCGCGCGCATCTCCGGCACCGGGTCGTATCTGCCGCAACGCGTTGTCCACAATCGCGAGCTGGAAGCGACGGTGGACACCAGCGACGAGTGGATCGTTTCCCGCACGGGCATCCGGTCGCGGCACATCGCCGGCGAGGGCGAGTCCGCGAGCGATCTTGCGCTGCATGCCGCACGGCGCGCTCTGGATGCCGCCGGGCTCGTGCCGGCCGATATCGAGCTCATCGTGGTGGCGACCACCACGCCAGACATGATGTTTCCCAGCACGGCGTGCATTCTGCAGCGCAAGCTCGGCGCGAACGGTTGTGCTGCCTTCGACGTGCAGGCGGTGTGCAGCGGGTTCGTCTACGCCCTTTCCACGGCGGAGTTGTACGTACGTGCCGGCAAGTGCCGCCACGCGCTGGTGGTGGGTACGGAGGTTTTTTCACGATTGCTCGACTGGGCTGATCGCGGCACCTGCGTGCTGTTCGGCGATGGCGCCGGCGCGGTGGTGCTGTCCGCCAGCGAAACGCCCGGCATCCTGGCCACCCGCCTGCAAGCGGACGGCGACCAAGTGGACAGTTTGTGCGTGCCGGCCCACGTAAGTGGCGGCAGGGTGTTTGGGCATCCGTTTGTGCAAATGGATGGCGGCGCGGTGTTCAAGTTTGCCGTTCGAGCACTCGGGGAAGCCGGTGAAGCAGTGCTGCAGGAGGCGGGCTTGTCGCCGGGCGACGTGGATTGGCTGATTCCGCACCAGGCCAATGTACGCATCATCGAGGCGGCGGCGCGGCGGCTGGGGCTGCCCATCGAGCGTGTCATCGTCACGGTGGACCACCACGGAAACACCTCGGCGGCATCAGTGCCGCTTGCCCTGGACGAAGCGGTGCGAGACGGCCGGGTCCGCCCCGGGCAGCATGTCCTGCTCGAAGGCGTGGGGGGCGGCTTCACATGGGGCGCGGTGTTGCTGCGCTGGTGACAGGAGCAGAGACGCATATGAATCTGGCATTCGTTTTTCCCGGTCAGGGGTCCCAGTCGGTGGGCATGCTGACGGTGTACGCGGACCATCCCGTTGTGGAGCAGACGCTGGTCGAAGCCTCGGAGGCCTTGGGACAGGACCTGGTGGCACTGGTGCGCGATGGGCCCGAAGATGCCCTGGCAAGTACCGTCAACACGCAGCCGGTGATGCTTGCGTGCGATGTGGCCGTCTACCGCGCCTGGAGGGCCGAGGGAGGCCCCGACGCCAATGTGCTGGCTGGCCACAGCCTCGGCGAGTACGCCGCGTTGGTGGTGGCGGGTGTGTTCGAATTCGCCGACGCGCTGCGCATCGTTCGCCTGCGCGCGCGCGCCATGCAGGAGGCGGTGCCCGAGGGGCAGGGCGGCATCGCAGCGATTCTCGGGCTGGACATGGATGGCGTTCGCGCTTCGTGCGTGGAAGCATCGGATGGCGACGTGGTGGAGCCCGCCAACTTTAACGCCCCCGGGCAGGTGGTGATCGCCGGCGCGCGCGCGGCGGTGGAACGGGCCATCGCCGCGGCCAAGGCCCGCGGCGCGAAACGCGCCGTGATGCTGCCCATGAGCGTCCCGGCCCATTGCGCGCTGATGCGCCCCGCCGCTGAAGCGCTCGCGCGGCATCTGGACGCCGTGTCCATGCGCTCGCCGGCCATCCCGGTGGTCAACAACGCCGATGTGGCCGCGCCCGCCGATCCGGCGCGCATTCGCGAGGCGCTGGTACGGCAGCTCTACAGCCCGGTGCGATGGATCGAGGTGGTGGGCGAGCTGCGCGTGCGAGGCACCACCCACATCCTGGAATGCGGCCCGGGCAAAGTTCTGCAGGGGCTCGTCAAGCGCATAGCGCCGGACATTCCTTCCTGGACGCTGGCGTCGTCCCAGGCAATTGTCGAGGCGCGTTCCGCCCTCGTCTGAGGAGAACCGTAATGTCTGAATCGAAAGTCGCACTGGTGACTGGCGCAACGCGGGGAATCGGCAGGGCCGTGGCCGAAAACCTGGGTCGTTCCGGCCATGTGGTGGTAGGCACCGCCACCACGCCCGCCGGCGCGCAAGCCATCGGTGACTACCTGTCGGCCGCGGGGGTGCAGGGAGCCGGCCTGGCCCTCGACGTAAAGGACTCAGCGGCCTGTGACCAACTGCTCGCGAAGGTACGCGAGCGCTTCGGCGAGGTGGCGATCCTCGTCAACAACGCCGGCATCACCCGGGACAACCTGCTGCTGCGCATGAAGGACGAGGAGTGGGACGAATTGTTTGCCACCAATTTGCGGGCGGTGTTCGTGTTGTCCCGCCTCGTTGTCCGCGCGATGATGAAGGCGCGCTGGGGCCGCATCATCAATATCACCTCGGTGATCGGCTTCACGGGCAATGCAGGACAAGCGAACTATGCCGCCGCCAAAGCTGGCATGGTGGGCTTCAGCAAGTCATTGGCCCGGGAGATCGGCAGCCGGAACATCACCGTGAATTGCATTGCGCCTGGCTTCATCGACACCGACATGACCCGCGCGCTCACCGATGCCCAGGGTCAGGCGCTGCTGCAACAGGTGCCTCTTGGCCGCTTCGGAGCCGTTGAGGATATTGCCGCCGCGGTTGCGTACCTGGCCTCGGAGGGGGCGGGGTACGTCACCGGCAGCACGCTGCATGTCAACGGCGGCATGTTCATGGACTGAGCCCCTCGGTGGGGCATTTCGTAGGCGACTTTTGGTAAACTCCGGGCTCCTTGAAACAAGGTTCCTGGGCCTCAGTCCCGCGGGGCAGGTGCTGGGTCTGTGCGGGAAACGGCAGTGCGGCGCAACCGGACCCCGTTACATCCACATAAACAAAAAGGAAACACCATGGCAGACAATATTGAGCCGCGTGTGAAGCGGATCGTGGCCGAGCAGCTGGGCGTGAGCGAGGCCGACATCAAGAATGAGTCCACCTTCGTTGACGATCTGGGTGCTGACTCCCTCGACACGGTTGAACTGGTCATGGCTCTCGAAGAGGAATTCGAGTGCGAGATTCCCGACGAAGAGGCTGAGAAGATCACCTCCGTGCAGCAGGCCATCGATTACATCTCCTCGCACCTCGGCTGACGAGTTCTTGCGGCGCAACGGAGAGGGCGCACTTGTCCAAACGCAGGGTAGTCGTCACCGGTCTTGGGATTGTCTGTCCCACCGGCAACAACGTGGCGGACGCATGGAGCAGCATCGTGGCGGGGCGCTCTGGCATCGGACCCATCAGCCGCTTCGATGCGTCATCGCTGGCGTCGCGCATGGCAGGGGAGGTTCGAGGTTTTGATCCCTCCACTGTTCTCGACGCCAAGGAAGCACGGCGCCTCGATACCTTCATTCATTACGGACTGGCAGCGTCCTTCGAAGCAGTCAGGGACGCGGGTCTGACGGTCACCGAGGAAACTGCCGAGCGCGTTGGCGTGGTGATTGGTTCCGGCATCGGCGGCCTGCCACTGATCGAGCAGACCCACCATGCCATGGAGGCTGGCGGGGCGCGGAAGATTTCTCCTTTCTTCGTGCCGGGAAGCATCATCAACATGATCTCCGGCCTCCTGTCCATCAATTACGGGTTCAAGGGTCCCAACCTTGCCATCGTCACCGCCTGCACCTCGGCAACGCACAGCATTGGCGAAGCGGCGAGGCTGATCCGATACGGTGATGCCGATGCCATGGTGGCTGGTGGCGCGGAGTCCACCGTCAGCCCGCTGGGCATTGGCGGATTCGCTGCCATGAGGGCTTTGTCCACGCGCAACGACGACCCCGCGGGCGCCAGCCGTCCGTGGGACAAGGGGCGTGACGGTTTCGTGCTGGGTGAGGGCGCCGGCATCCTGGTGCTGGAGGAATACGAGCATGCGCGCGACCGCGGTGCGCGGATCTATTGCGAACTGGCCGGTTTTGGCATGAGCGCCGATGCCCACCACATCACCGCGCCTTGCTCCGATGGCGACGGAGCGCTTCGATGCATGCGCAATGCCCTGCGCGACGGTGGCATCACACCGGATTCGGTTGACTACATCAATGCCCATGGCACCTCCACACCCCTGGGCGATCTCGCGGAGACCATGGCCACCAAGCGTTGCTTCGGTGATCACGTCCGCCGCGTGGCCGTCAGCTCCACCAAGTCCATGACGGGCCATTTGCTGGGTGCGGCGGGCGGTGTGGAGGCGGTTTTCAGCGTCCTGGCCTTGCATCATCAGGTGGCGCCGCCCACCATCAACCTCCACGAGCCAGACGAGGGCTGCGACCTCGATTATGTGCCCAACGAAGCGCGCTCCATGAATATCCGCGTGGCACTGTCCAATTCCTTTGGGTTCGGCGGTACCAACGGCTCGCTTGTGTTCCGCGCGCTCTGAAGCCCGTCTGCCGTGGTTGATCCCCGCAGAGCACGGAGATGTGCCGGCGGGTCGTCATGAGGGACGCAATGCAACGCAGCGTCTTTGGCCGCGCGAACATCCTTCTGCTGCTCGCCTGTCTGGGATTGCTGGCGGGCAGCGTGGCGGTGGTTGGGGCGAAACGATTCATGGATTCCCCCACCGGCTTCCACGGACCCGCTGTGCGGCTGGTGGTGGAGCCCGGCATGGGCCTCAAGAGCATCGCCCGTAAGTTACAGTCCAGCGGTGTGATCCGGTGGTCATGGGCGTTCGTGCTTCTCGCCCGCTGGCGCGGGCAGGGCGATCGTCTGCAGGCCGGCGTGTACCAGATCACGCCCGAGCTCACGCCGGAGCGCATCGTCCAGATGTTGGCGCGGGGCGAATCGCTGCAGGACACGGTCCGCTTCATCGAGGGGTGGACCCTGCGCCAGGCGCGCGCCGCCCTGAATGCCCATCCGGGATTGCGCCATGACACGCAGGAGTGGAGTGACGCGGCCTTGCTCGAGGGGCTCGGCGCGGTTGAGCGGCATCC
Source organism: Rhodocyclaceae bacterium (assembly GCA_020248405.1). Classification (GTDB taxonomy): domain Bacteria; phylum Pseudomonadota; class Gammaproteobacteria; order Burkholderiales. Next base: position 15,055 of record JADCHQ010000037.1, read on the forward strand.
GGAAGGCCTGCTGTTTCCCGACACCTACCGTTTTGCCGTTGGCAGCAGCGATTTGGTGGTGCTTCGCAAGGCCCATCAGAAGCTGCGCGAGCAGCTCGCCTTTTTTTGGGAGCGGCGCGATCCGGCGCTGCCCCTCACATCGGCCTACGAGTTGTTGATCCTTGCCTCGGTGGTGGAGAAGGAAACAGGCAGCGCGGCCGACCGGCCGCTGGTGGCATCGGTATTCGCCAACCGCCTGCGGCGCGGCATGCGCCTGCAGAGCGACCCGACAGTGATCTATGGCCTGGGTGATCGCTTCGACGGCAACCTCCGGCGCGTGGATCTGGAGGCGGATACACCGTACAACAGCTACACGCGGGCAGGCTTGCCGCCCACGCCCATCGCCCTGGTGGGCGAGGCGGCGCTAGCAGCCGCCAGTCAGCCAGCGCGGTCGGATGCCCTGTACTTCGTTGGGCGTGGCGACGGTTCCTCGGTGTTCTCGCCATCGCTGCTGCAGCACGAACGTGCGGTTGACCGCTACCAAAGGCGGCGCTGAAGCCCATGCCAGGACGATTCGTCACCTTCGAAGGCATCGACGGCGCAGGCAAGAGCACGCAGCTTGGTCACGCCCTTGACTGGGCGCGGTCAAACGGCGTCGCGCATGTGGCGACGCGGGAACCCGGTGGAACACCGCTGGGCGAGACATTGCGCCGCATTCTCCTCGACCCCAGCGTTGGGATGGATCCGGATACGGAGCTGTTGCTGATGTTCGCGTCCCGCAGCGAGCACCTCGCGCGTGTCATTCGGCCCGCGCTGGCCAATGGCCACTGGGTGTTCTGTGACAGATTCACCGATGCAACCCATGCCTACCAGGGTGGCGGGCGGGGTGTCGCCACGGAGCGCATCGCGGCTCTCGAGCACTGGGTGCAGCAAGGGTTGCAGCCTGACCTGACGCTGCTGTTCGACATTGATCCCGCAACGAGTCGAGCGCGGCGCAGTGAACGCGGCGAACAGCCCGACCGCTTCGAGTCTGAAGCGGTGGCCTTTCACGGACGCGTGCGAGAGGCCTATCTTCAACGGGCGAAGCAGTGCGCGGAGCGCGTCGTTGTGATCGATGCCGGACTCAGCGCCGATGTGGTTAGATTGCGGGTATCGGTAGCCCTGCAAGCCCTGCGCTTGTCGGGTGGTTCAGCAGCGCGACAGTCTGCCCTTCCGGGGGCCGCGCCCGAAGCGCCCCCCCCATGATGTTCCAGTGGCACCTCGATCTCTGGCGCACCCGTGTGAAGGGCGCGGAGTTGCCCCAGTCGCTGCTGCTGGTTGCTGCTCGCGGTTCGGGAGAGAGGGCTTTCGCCCTCACCCTGGCGCAGGCACTGCTGTGCAGGCAGGCGGACCCCCAGGGGCTTCCCTGCGGCCAGTGCGATGATTGCCGTTGGTTTTTGGCGAATGCCCATCCGGATTTCCTGCTGCTCGACCCGGACAAGGAGCAGGACGAGGGCGGCGAAGGCGCGCAGCCAGCGGCGGCGGACAAGGAGCGGCGCCGGCGTCGCGAGATCGACGTGGGGCAGGTCAGGACTGCGGGAGCCTTCATCCGTCTCGCGCCCGTGCGCCAGCGCGCGCGCGTTGTCATGCTGCACCCGGCAGAAAGCCTCAACGCTGTGGCCGCGAACGCGCTGCTCAAGGACCTGGAAGAGCCCCCGTCCGCGGCGCGCTTCATCCTGGTGAGCAATGCCCCGGGGAGATTGCTGCCCACCATCCGCAGCCGCTGCGTACGGCTCGTGTTGCCTCGGCCTTCCCCCCAGGCGGCGGCCGCGTGGCTGGGTTCAAGGGGGCAGGGCAGCCCGGCACTGGCGCTTGCCCAAACGGCGGGAATGCCGGAGGCTGCCGCCGCCCTGGATGCGCGGTACTGGCGGGTGCGAGAGACCCTGCTTGCGCGGTTGGGCAATCCGTCAGCGGGGCTCGCTGGACTGGATGTGAAGGACACGGACTGGCTGGCGGTGGTGCATGTGGCCCAGACGTGGGCGTGGGATGTGATGGCAGCACGTTTCCGTTTGGAGCTTCGCTATCATCCCGATCATGGTGATGCCATCCGCGGGGTTGCGAAACGCGCGAACCCGGTGTTTGTTGCGCGCTTCGAGCAGCGGCTCGCCCAGGCGAGGCGCCTGGTGGAGCATCCGCTCAACGTGCGCTTGCAGACCGAGCAGATTCTCGTGGAGAGCCAGTCCCTTTGAGTGAGTTTTCTGACAAGGCAGCGCCAGCGCGTGCCACCGCTCTGGTTCTCTCCATCAAGGACCTGGGGATCCTGCACGCCGCCTACATGCCCTTCGCCAAGAACGGGGGCATCTTTGTTCCCACCACCAAACCCTACCGGCTGGGCGACGATGTCTATCTGCTGATCTCACTGATGAACGACCCCAACCGCGTCCCCGTGGTGGGCACGGTGGCCTGGGTGACGCCGCCGGGCGCCCAGATGAACAAGCTTCAGGGCATGGGTGTGCAGTTCAAGGCTGGTGACGAAGGTGGCCGCCAGATTCGGGCCCGTATCGAGACCCTGCTGGGCGGCCATGGAAACTCGGCCAGACCCACCCATACGCTGTGAGCATTTCCATGCTGGTGGATTCCCATTGCCATCTGGATTTTCCGGAACTGCACTCGAATATCGACGCCGTGACTGCGCGCATGGCGGACGCCGGGGTGGGACACGCCCTGTGCGTGGCGGTGAACATGGAGGATTTCCCGAGGGTACGGGATCTTGCGGAGCGCTTCGACCAGTTGTCAGCCTCGGTAGGGGTTCATCCCGACCACGAAGGCGGCGAAGAGCCCGATGTGGCGCGCCTGGTGGCGCTGGCAGCCCATCCCAAGGTGGTGGCCATCGGCGAGACGGGGCTTGACTACTACCGGCATCCCGAGCGCGCCGAGGCCCAGCTCGCACGGTTTCGCGCGCATATCCGGGCAGCGCGGGAAGCGGGCAAGCCGCTCATCGTGCACACCCGCAGCGCAAGCGAAGACACGCTGGGGGTCATGCGCGAGGAAAACGCTCAGGTGGCTGGCGGCGTGATGCACTGTTTCACCGAAACCTGGGAAGTGGCGGAAGCAGCCATGGAGATGGGGTTCTACATCTCCTTTTCAGGCATCGTGACCTTTCGCAACGCCACTGAGCTGCGCGAGGTTGCCCGGCGGGTACCTGCGGAGCGTTTGTTGGTGGAGACGGATTCGCCCTACCTTGCACCCGTGCCGCTGCGAGGGCGTACCAACGAACCTGCCTTCGTTCGTCACGTGGCGGAGGAAGTTGCGCGCGTGCGCGGCATCGGCATCGAGGCCTTGGCGGGGCTCACCACGGCGAACTTTTTCCGGCTGTTCAGGGATGCAAGGGCGGTCTGACAGGAGGCGAAGCGTTAGAACCAGCCGCTGGGAATCACACGTAAAAACCGCATAATGCTTATTATGTTAAGTATTAATGATGCTTATCCCTGAGAGCGTGCCTCCCCCTGACTAGCGCCTCCCGCGCAGCTGCCTGAGCCTTTCAAAGCACAGCACCGCGGCCGCTGCCCCAACATTCAGCGACTCGGTACCCCCGGCCATGGGAATCTGCACCGCCAGGCTCGCCTTCGAAGCGAGCGAGGGAGACAAGCCTCTTCCCTCAGCGCCGAGAAGGATTGCCAGTGGCCCCGACAGATCCGTGCCGTACAAATCCTTCCCACCGCTGGCTACCGCGGCCATCAGACGACCCTCGTAACTCCGGGCCCGGGCCGACAGGTCCTCATCGCGGACGACCGCGCAAAAAAAGTGTCCGCCCATGGCACCGCGAAGGCATTTGGCTGACCATGGATCTGCGCTGCCTGCCCCAAAAACCACGGCATGCGCTCCGGCAGCGGCAGCCGTCCTGACGATCCCACCCGCGTTTCCCGGATCCTGTATCCCGTCAAGCCACAGTTCCAGTCCACCGGGCCGTATGGGTCGCTCATCGGGAATGCGAACCAAGGAGAGCACGCCGCCTTCTCCAGCCACGGGGCTGAGACGCTCGAAGGCCGCAGTGGCGACGCAAACCAGCGTCGCGCCATGCGCCAGCCCGTGCATGCGTTGTGCCAGCGCCTCAGGAAGATCCTCGCGAAGCATCAAGGTATCCACCGCTTCCGCACCCCAGGCAGCCACGCAGCTCTCCAGCAGGTGGTTGCCCTCGAGCACTGCCATGCGAGCCTCGCGGCGCGCCGCAGCCGACTCCATGAGGTTCTGAACCCGTCTGAAAAGCGGATTGGCGGTCGCCGTGACGCGTTTCACCGGAACGGCCGGGACGAGGGACTGACCAGATCAGGCACCGCAATGGGGGCCGACGGCATCCACCAACCCATCACGGCAGTCAGCGTGGCAACCACGGCCACCACACCCAGGGGCACGACCCAGAAGGAGCGCCGCGCCTGCCCCGTGGGAGCAAAGAGCACCCGGCGTCCAGCTGCAGAAGAAACCCGACGATCAGGGCCGCGCGCGGGGAAGGGTCCTGGCCTCAACGCCTGGCGCCGGTCCCGGCCTGCGCGTTCCTCGATCCAGCGCCACCACGCCGCGCGCCGCTCCGGGTCCCAGAGGATCATGTCTTGCCCGGTTAGCGGATCGAGGCGGCACAAACTGTTCGCTTCGGCGCGGTACGCCTCCGCCTGCTCCCAGGTCGAGGCATCATGACTCAGTTCATCTGCGGAGCGAATCCGCCCCAGCGCCAAGCGTTGGAGCACGAGGGTTCGGGCAAAGGGCCCCGTTACCGTCTCGCCGCTGCGCACATAAAGGCCGCCGCCCAGTCCACCCGAGGCGCTCATGGAGCGCCTCCGCGGAAAGCCCCCTCAGCGATTCGGCGCACTCGCCGCGCAGCGGGCAAAGGCGATACACGCAGCCCTGAAGGCCGGAAGCATCTTCTCGTCGATGGCCTGTCCCGAGCGGGGATGGTCGGCGAGAAACAGTACCCGAGGTCGGCCGGGGAAGACGAGTGACATGGCGACGAAGTCATTGGCGCCGATTGTAGATCGCCCTTGCGCGTCCAGCAGGCTGACGAGTCGTTCGCGCCGCTCGCCGGTGGCAAAGACGCAGCGGGTTTTCTGCAGCAGCAAAACGAACAGGTGGCGGTCATCCAACGGCATACGGTAGCCGCGCAGACCAGGACGCACGTCGCCAAGCGCCAGGCGGATGTGCAACTGCCCTGTCCGCTCATCCACTTCGCCCCAGGCGGCACGCTCCATGCCAAGGCCCTTGTGCAGGGCATACAAGGTCATGGCCGCCAGAGCAGCGGGTTCGGTACCTGGCGGAGCCTGCTTCAGGCTCGACAGTGCTTCACGAAATCGGGGGATACTGGCTTCGGCGTGGGACTCGGGGACTGCCGTTGAAGCGGCCGGGTCGGCGATCGAGGGAAAACGCGCCGCTGCAGGACGCACACCTGTGGAGCGCCACCAAGCGGCGGCCTGCAATGAGGCGTTACGCACGAGCCGGTAGCTCGCCTCGGGCTTCAGACCGGTAAGCGAACGTACGGCGTTGAGATCGTCGGGGATGGCCGGATCGTTCCAGCCCTGGGCCGTGTGGCGCGCCAGCGCTGCCGCCACCACCACGTTCACCACCCGCGGGCGCGCCGCGTGGTGATCGTCCATCAAGCGGCGCAACAGGGGCGGCAACCTCCACGCATCGGCCAACGCCAGGGTGAGATCCACGTTGGAAAAGCCCAGCACCACCGATTGCACGCCAGCGCTCCGAACGCCCGGGGCATGTTCGAGCAAATAGCGGATCAGCGCTGCCTTGCGCGGCTCGTGGCACCAAAGCAGCAGTTCCGCCAGATCGTGCAGCAGCGCCCCGATGATCACTTCGTCGGTTTCCAGGTCCACCCGATGGGAGGCCATGGCGCGCGCGTAGACCGCGGCATGCTGAGCGCGGCTGATGACCGTGAGGGCGCCGTGCAGCGCTTCGCCATCGCTGGCCAGCTGCGTCTCGAGGACCGGCAGCTCCGCGAAGTCTCGAAAGAATCGCGAGATGCCGCGCATCATCACGGCGTGCTCCACGGTGGTGATGTCGGTGGGTTGGCGCGAGGAGCGATTGATCTCGGCGTGGCGCAGCACGCGCAGGGTCATGAGGGGATCGCGCAGCACCACGCGCGAGATGTCCCGGGCGCTGGTGCGGTCCTCGTCCTTGCCAAGTTCCCGCAAGGCGGCCGCAGTACCGGCCAGGACTGGTATCTCGCGCTGGGTCCAGTCCGACACCAGGGCCGGCATGTCCACGATGAACCCTCAGAAGCGCCAGGCGTGAAGCATCCTGCCCCGGCCATCCAATGGAATCGACAGGTCAGGAGGCAGCCCGCCAGGTAGGAACGTGTTGGACACCAGCAGGCTGCCTGAACGCATTTCCCGGCGCGCCTTCTCCAGAAGCGCTGCCATGGGCACCGGCGACAGGAAGGCATACACCACGTCGTACTCCGTAAAGCACAGTGACCAAAGATCCGCACGCTGCACAGTGAAGAGGCCGCCTGAGAGACGCGCGCGTATCCATGCAAGCCCCGCGGGCAGCGGAGCCAGTTCCACACCCTCGAAGGTGCCCGCCAGGTGGCGTGCCGACAGCCACGTCACCGTGGTGCCGATGCCGCATCCAGCATCGAGGAAACGGAAAGGACGATTGGCTGGCAGGAGAGTGGACAGCGCCTGGCAGGCACCGATGCCGGTGAGGTACAGCGGCGCCCGGGTGCGTGAGGCGATTCCATACACGCCCGCCAGCGCCAGGAAGCCGGCCAGATAGGCCGTAGGGGAAACCGCCCATGTGGAAGCCACCGCCACCGCCGGGACAAAGGCCAGATTGACGGGAATCCACCACGGCGGCAGGCGCAACAGCAAGCCGAGGGCTGCCGCCATCACCGCCTGCCCAACAATCCCGAACGTGGGACCACCGTCGATAGCGAGCAACGTAGCGCAAGCCAGGGCCTGAGCGAGGGCAGCGCGCAGGACCGGCACCCCGGCAAGCAGGTCCCGCGGCGGGATTTCAGCGTGGCTGTACACCGATGCCCTCCTTGACTGCCACGGCCGAATCCGCCCGCAGGATACCGCCATCCCGTCGCGCCGCCTCCTCCGCTTCCCGGTTCATCACGATGATGCTGACGCGACGGTTGATGGGATTGAGGGGGTCGTTACTGTCGAGCAGGACAGCGGATCCAAGACCGATCACACGCGCAATGCGCTCCTCCGCCATCCCGCCGGCGAGCAGTTCGCGGCGTGCGGCGTTGCTGCGGTCGGCCGAGAGTTCCCAGTTGCTGTATCCGCGTTCGCCGCCGGAATATGGCGCGGCATCGGTGTGCCCCGACAGGCTGATTCCATTGGGAACCGCATTGAGCACCTTGCCCACTTCCCGGAGGATGTCGCGGGTGTAGGGTTGTAGGGCGCTGCTGCCCATGGCGAACATGGGCCGGTTGCGCGCGTCAACGATCTGCACCCTGAGACCCTCGGTGGTGATGTCCACCAGCAGCTGGTTGCGGAACTGGCGCAAGGTCTCGCTTTCGTCGATCGCCCGGTCCAGCTTGTCCTTCAGGGATTGCAGCAACTCCACATCGATGGCATGCAGTGCTCCCTTCACCTCTTCCAGATCCGTCGCGCCGCGCTTTTTCTGCCCTGGCACGAGCTCGTTCATCTGGCCGGTGGCCCGGGTCAGATCACTGCCACCGCCTTTGATGACGCTTTTGGCGTCACCCGCCCCGGAGCCCCCGGACAACGACACCTTGAGCGGGTTCTTGAAGTACTCGGCGATGCCTTGGAGATCGCCCTTGCTGGTGGATCCAAGCAGCCACATCAGCAGAAAGAACGCCATCATCGCGGTGACGAAGTCCGCGTAGGCGATCTTCCACGCACCGCCGTGGTGTCCGTGGCCGCCCTTGCGGATCTTCTTGACGATGATCGGCCGCTGGGAATCGTCGCTCATGGTGGTGTCGACCGAGGCCGCTCGCGCAGGCTCATTTGCCCTTGCGGCTCTTCACTTCCTGTTCGAGCTCCGAGAAGCTTGGGCGCTCGGTGGAATAGAGCACCTTGCGTCCGAATTCCACCGCCACCTGCGGCGAGTAGCCGTTGAGGCTGGCCAGCAGCGTCACCTTGATGCACTGGAGCATCTTGGTGCCTTCATTGAGCTTCTGCTCCAGGAGGGTGGCAAGCGGCCCCACGAACCCGTAGGAGAGCAATATGCCGAGGAATGTGCCCACCAGCGCTGCGGCGATAAGTTTGCCCAGCTCTGCCGGCGGCAGGCCTACCGACTCCATGGTGTGAACCACCCCCATGACCGCTGCCACGATGCCGAAGGCTGGCAAGCCGTCGGCGAGTTTGCTGACCGCCTGAATGGGCGCCTCACCCTCGTGGTGGTGGGTCTCAATCTCCACGTCCATGAGGTTTTCAAGCTCGAAGGCGTTGAGGTTCCCCCCCACCATGAGGCGCAGATAGTCGGTGAGAAACTCCATGGCATGGTGATCGGCGAGGATGGCGGGATACTTCGCGAACACCGGGCTCTGCTCCGGAGTGTCCACGTCGCTCTCGATGGACATCAAGCCCTCCTTGCGAACCTTGGCGAGGACTTCGTAGAGCAACGACAACAATTCGAGATACAGCGCCTTGGTGAACTTCGAGCCCTTCAGCGTGGTGGGCAGCGCGCGGAACGTGCCCTTGATCACCTTGCTGTTGTTGGATACCACGAAAGCCCCCACCGCCGAACCGCCGATCATGATCAACTCCACGGGCTGCACCAGCGAGCCCACGTGGCCGCCGGCGAGGACGAACCCGCCGAGCACGGAACCGAGAATGATGATGTAACCGACGATAACGGTCATGGGCAGGAATCCGGTTGGTCGGATCGCGAAGCGCGGATCAACGAGGCGGGGAAATCCGCTCGTATCGCGCTAGGCGCTACCTGCGTTTACGGATCTTGCCGGGCGAGCTTTAGAGGCAGCGGCGCATTGCTCCTGCCCGCCCGGGCACGGCTTTCGCGGCGCGGGGGGCGCCTGCCGCATTGGAATTGCGCGCGTGGAAGGTGTGCCCGGAGTCGGAATCGAACCGACATGGGCCCAGGGGCCCGGGAGATTTTAAGTCTCCTGCGTCTACCAGTTTCGCCATCCGGGCAATGCGCCAGGGGCCGCCAGGCGACCATGATGGCTGCCGTGCGGTGACCGTGGAGGCAGGGAGCGGAATCGAACCGCTGTGGACGGCTTTGCAGGCCGCTGCATGACCACTCTGCCACCCCGCCAGGGTTTTCGGCGACAGCGGAAAACTAAAAAGGGAAAACGGTTCATGAACCGCTTTCCCTTGGGGAAACTGGAGCGGGAAACGAGTCTCGAACTCGCGACCTCAACCTTGGCAAGGTTGCGCTCTACCAACTGAGCTATTCCCGCGAAAACAGGCCGCGAATTATAGGGTTCGCCGTGGCACTGTCAAGAACGCCGCCGCGACCGCCTCATTGCCTGGCCCGCGCCCTGGGTATTGCCATGCGAAGGTAGTAGGCCATCGACCACAGGGTGAGCAGCGCTGCCACGTAGATGAGCGCCGTGCCGATCAGGCGCAGATCCAGCAGGCCGAACAGGGGGTCATGCCACAGCAGGATGGTGATGGCGGTCATCTGCGAAGCGGTCTTGAGCTTGCCCAGGGCGGACACGGCCACGGAACGGGTTTCGCCGATCCGAGCCATCCACTCGCGCAGGGCCGAGATGGTGATTTCCCGGCCGATGATGATCACCGCCACAATGGCGTCGGCGCGGTCCAGGCGTACCAGCATCACCAGCGCAGCCGCCACCAGCAGCTTGTCGGCCACGGGGTCGAGAAAAGCGCCGAAGGACGACGTCTGCTTCAGGGTCCGGGCCAGCCAGCCGTCCAGCCAATCGGTAATGGCCCCGGCCAGGAACAGCAACGCCGCCAGCATGTTCTTGCCGTGCCCTGTCAGAGCCGACTCGGGCAGGTAGAACAGCCCCAGAAAAAACGGAATGATGAGGATCCGTGCCCAGGTAAGCAGGATCGGTACATTCATCGGCACGTGGTGATCTCCCTCTCCAACTCTCAGTGCAGATGCTGGTAGACACGCTCTGCCAGCGCGCGGCTGATGCCTTCCACCTGGGCAAGCTCGTCCACGCCGGCGGCCACCACGCCCTTCAGGCCGCCAAACCGCGCCAGCAACCGCTGGCGGCGCGTGGCGCCGATGCCAGGCACATCCTCCAGGGACGAGGCGGTGCGGGCCTTGCCGCGGCGGTTGCGGTGGCCGGTGATGGCGAAACGATGCGCCTCGTCGCGCACTTGTTGAATCAGGTGCAGCGCCGGATCGTCGGACGGCAGGCGCAACACTTCACCGGTTTCGGCCACGATCAACTGCTCCAGCCCCGCCTTGCGCGCTTCTCCCTTGGCCACGCCCACGACGGGCAGCCCGGAGAGGCCCAGCTCCGCCAGCACTTGCAGGGCGCTGCTCACCTGCCCGCGGCCGCCGTCGATGAGCAGCACGTCGGGCAAACGGCCCTCCCCTTCCACCAGGCGCCGGTAGCGCCGCTCAAGCGCCTGGCGCATGGCGGCATAGTCGTCGCCCGGCGAAATGCCGTTGATGTTGTACCTGCGATACTCGCTGTTTTGCATGGCGCCGCGGTCGTACACCACGCACGAGGCCACGGTGGCCTCGCCCATGGTGTGGCTGATGTCAAAGCACTCGACGCGCTGCGCCCCCTCTGCGAGCCCCAGGGCGCGCTGCAGCGCGCCCAGCCGTGCTTCCTGGGTGGCCTGGGTCGCCAGGCGTTGGCGCAGTGCGAGGCGCGCGTTCTGCTCGGCCATTTCCACCCAGACACGACGTTCCGCCACGGGGTTGTGCACGATTTGCACCTTTGTTCCCGACTGCGCCCCTAGCGCCTCTGACAAGGCCTGTGCCTCCACGGGCCGGTTCACAATCACCAGCGAGGGCGCTGGACGCTCCAGGTAGTGCTGCGACAGAAAGGCTTCCAGCGCATCGCGCTCGTCGGCCTCGCGGGCATTCTGGGGGAACAGGGTACGGTCGCCGCGATGCACACCGCCGCGGATCATCACCAGGTTCACCGCCGTCAGGCCCGACTCGTTCACCACCGCCACCACGTCGGCATCGAGGGACTTGGCGCTGGACACGTATTGGGTTTCGCGGATCGCCTGGAGGCTACGGATACGGTCCCGGAACAGCGCCGCCCGCTCATAGTCGAGCGTCTCCGCCGCCTCGGCCATGCGCCGCTGCATGTCCGACAGCACCTCGTCTTCCCGGCCCTGAAGGAACAAGGTGGCGTCCCGCACGTCGGCGGCATAGGCTGCCTCGTCCACCAGCCCAACGCAGGGCGCGGTGCAGCGGCGTATCTGGTGCAGCAGGCACGGCCTCGACCGATTGGAGAACACCGTGTCCTCGCAGGTGCGCAACCGGAACACCTTCTGCAGCAGCGCCATGCTCTCGCGCACGCTGCTGGCGTGGGGGAAAGGCCCGAAATAGCGGTTCGCCTTGTCCAGCGCGCCGCGATGGAAACCCAGCCGCGGGAAACGGTGCCCAGAGAGCATGACGTAGGGGTAGGACTTGTCGTCGCGATACAGAATGTTGTAGCGCGGCGCGAGGCCCTTGATGAGGTTGTTCTCCAGCAGCAGCGCCTCGCTCTCGGAGCGCGTCACCGTGGTCTCGATGCCACGCACCTGGGCCACCATCACCTGGATACGGGGGGACAAGCCTCCAGACTTCTGGAAGTACGACGATACGCGCTTGCGCAGATCGAGCGCCTTGCCCACGTACAGAACCTCGCCCCCGGCGCCCAGCATGCGGTACACCCCGGGGCGGTGCGGCAGGTTGGAGACTGTCTCCTCGAGGTTGAAAACCGCGTTTGCGGTTTCGGAAAGTGCCACAGGCTGAATCATGGGATGATCGCGGGACGCGCCAGGTGCTGCTGCACACGTTCGAGCACCGCCAGAAACATCTCGGGGTTGAGGCGACGGGTGTTCAGATTGTATCGGCTGCAATGATAGCTATCGAACAGGGTCAATCCGCCAGGCAGGCTGGCGCGGGCGCCGTGCGCGAAGCTGGCCGCCGAAGGCTTCAGTCCGAGCCCCAGCAGCACAGCGTCATGGGCGATGCGGCCCAGGGCCAGGATGGCGGCGCCGGGCATGAGGGCTGCAAGCTCCTGCGTGAGCCAGCTGTTGCAGTTGCGGATCTCGGCGGAGACGGGCTTGTTGGCCGGCGGAACGCACTTGACCGCATTGGTGATGCGGCAACCCGCCAGGCGCAGGCCATCTTCCGCGTGCAGGGATCGCGGCCCGGTAGACCAGCCGAAGCGGTGCAAGGCGTCGTAGAGCAACTCGCCTGCGTAGTCTCCCGTAAAGGGCCGGCCGGTGCGGTTTGCTCCGTGCAACCCAGGCGCCAGCCCCACCACCAGCAGTCGCGGGGTTGTGTCGCCGAAGGGCGGCACCGGCAGGCAGAAATAGTCGGGGTGGCGCGCCCGGTTTTCGCTGAGGAACCCAGCCAGGCGCGGGCAACGGGTGCAGGCGCCCAGCCCGCTCAAGCGCGGCTGGCCCGGCGCAAGCATCACCGCGGCGAGGGAAAGGGCAATAGCCGCGCGCCGGCGGCCTCGGAGCCCCGCGACAGGCGATCATGGTCAGCAAGCGGCGCTCTCAACTCATCGAGTGCCCGGCGCAGGTCGTGGAAGCGATCCCACATCATGGCGCTGATGCGTATGCAGGAGCCCAACGGGTTACCGGCGCGCTGTCGCTCCAGGTCCACGCGGCACTGCAGTGCACGCAGGCGCTGCCGCAGTTCGACTGGCGCCTTGGCGATCACCGCCTCGATGGCTTCGAGACGAGCATGCTCGAAGGCCTTAGGGTCATCGCCTGCCAGGCGGCTCCAGCGGTCGAAGTCGTACTCCATGGCTCCTCAGGGTGTCGGGCATCGGATTACTCGCGGATAGCAGTATAGGCGTGGAGGTGATTCAGGCGGCACGGGTCGAGGACAGGCCGGCAACCACGCGGCTTGCCTCGCGATAGGGCGCCTGGCGCTGGAGCGCCGACATGGGAGCCGCGTGAGGACGACCGTGCAGCCGGGCAAACGCAGACAGGGTGGCGGGCGGACAGGAACGGTGAAGCCCCGCCACCAACTCGACTGCCGCGCGTGGATCATTGCAGACCAACACCACATCGCAACCGGCATCCAGGGCCTGACGGCCCCGCGCCACGATACCACCCACGCCATGGGCGCCCACCATGCACAAGTCGTCGCTGAAAACGATGCCCTGGAAGCCCAGGCGGCCGCGCAGGATGTCCTTCAGCCACAGGCGCGAGTACCCGGCCGTGACCGAATCGACGGCTGGGTAGAGGACATGTGCGGGCATGATGCCGGCCAGGGCTTTCCCGGTGAGGCATGCGAAAGCCGACAGATCGCGCGCCTCGATCTGCTGCAGCGATCGCGAGTCCACGGGCAGGGCGGTATGGGAGTCGGCCTCTGCCCAGCCATGCCCGGGAAAATGCTTGCCCACGGCAGCGCAGCCCCCCTGTCCCAAGCCCTCCACCAGCGCACCCGCCAGCGCGCACACCCCCTCGGGCTCGGCGTGCAGAGCACGGTCGCCGATCACACCGCTGCGGCCATGGTCCAGATCGAGCACCGGCGCGAAGCTGAAGTCCACGCCGTGAGCGCGCAACTCCGACGCCAGCACGAAACCCACTGCACGCGCCGCCTCGCAAGCATCGGCCGGGTCTTGATCCCACAGACGACCCAGGCTCGCCATGGGCGGCAGCCGCGTGAACCCCGCGCGAAAGCGCTGCACACGGCCACCCTCGTGATCCACTGCGATGGGCAGCGCGGGGCTGCGCAGCGCGTGGATTGACCTGGTGAGCTCGCACAGCTGCACCGGTTCGGCGTAGTTGCGAGCAAACAAGATGACACCGCCCACGGCAGGGTGCAGCAGGAGGTCGCGTTCCTCAGCAGAGAGTTCGAGGCCCGCCACATCGAGCATGACAGGCCCGAGGGGCATGGGGCGCGCCAAAGGGGTCACGTTTGAGCCGCTCCTGATTCCAGTACCACCATCGCCACGGCGACGCCCTGCTCGTCACTCAAGCTAAGGTGGTGGTGGTGAATTCCGCGCTCGGCCATCCAGCGGGACAGGGAGTCGGTGAACCGGAAGGCGGGTTTGCCCAGTGCATCGCGCACCACCCATAGGGCATGCAGCGTGGCCGGCGCTCTGACGCCAGTGCCCAGCGCCTTGCCGAAGGCTTCCTTGGCAGCAAAGCGCTTGGCAAGGAAGACCCCGGGGTCGGCGGCATCCTCGAAGTCGCGCCACTCGGCTTCGCAGAGCACGCGCCTCGCGAAGCGCTCGCCGTGGCGCTCCAATACGCTGGCCACGCGCTGCGTGAGAACCACATCCACGCCGATGCCGTGGATCACGGGGAACGACTCGTGGCAAGGGCTTGCAGATAGCTTCGTACCGCACCGGCCATGCCAAGCTCCAGCGCATCGGCGATCAGTGCATGGCCAATGGAGACTTCAAGCACACCTGGCACCCCCGCCAGGAAGGCAGGCAGGTTGCTCAGGTTGAGGTCGTGGCCCGCGTTCACGCCTAAGCCAGCCTCCAGCGCGGCTTGCGCGGTCTGCGCATAACGAGCCAGGACTTCCCCCTCCCGTGGAGTTCCCCAGGCGCGTGCCCACGGTTCGGTGTACAACTCGACGCGGTGGGCGCCGAGGCGCGCAGCCAGTTTCATGGCAGCAGGCTCGGGATCCATGAACAGACTCACGCGGGCGCCGCACTCCCGTAGCTGGCGTACCACGGGTTCCAGCCGCGCTGCGTCCACCGCGAGATTCCAGCCGTGGTCCGATGTCAGCGCGGCCTCCCCATCGGGCACGAGGGTCGCCTGGTGGGGCCGGTGCGCAAGCACGATGGGCAGAAGATTGTGGAAGGGATTGCCCTCCACGTTGAGCTCCGTGCCGCCATGGCTCGCCACGAGCACCGCGAGATCGGCCACGTCCGAGGCGAGCGCGTGGCGGCCGTCGGGGCGCGGATGCAGCGTCAGCCCGCCAGCCCCGGCGGCCAGGGCGATGCCGCCGAGCCGCGCCACGTCCGGGATACCCAACGGCCTCTGATTGCGTACCAGGGCCACCTTGTTCAAGTTCACACTCAGCCGGGTCATGGGGTCTTGGAATTGTCGAATCGGGGAGTGGCTCAGAGCTGCAGCAGGTCCTGCACGAGCTGGCGCGTATGCAATTGCGGTTGGCCCAGGTGGTGCTGGATCAGCATGCGCAGGAGGCGCTTGGCTTCGGAAGCCACGAGCGGGTCACTGTAATCGTCGCCGATCATGCATGCCAGCGTCCGGCCGTGCACGGTCCAGGGATCCTCTGCATCGTCGGTTTGCACGCTTACCGGCCCCTGCTCGGGCATGTAACGGTAGCGGCGCTCCGGCACGACCGCTGCGCCGAGGGTGTCTTGCTGCAGTTGCACGGCGTAGCCGAGCTGCGCCAGCAACAGCCGCTCGAAAGACCGCAACAGCGCGGCAGGGGGAGAGCCCGCGGCAAGCTGGCGAACCGCGGCATCGTAGCCGTCGAAGAGGGTCTCGTGCGGGTCCTCACGCGCGAGCGCCTTGACCAGCAATTCGTTCAGGTAAAGGCCGCACAGCAAAGCCACCCCCTGGAGCAGCGGCACGCCACCCTGCCACTCCACCGAATGCAACAGCCTCAGATCGCTCTTGCCGGACCACGTGGCGAGAAGCGGCTGGAATGCCAGAAGCGTGCCTCGCATGGCCGAGCCCGCGCGACGCGCCCCCTTGGCAACCACCGCCACCCGTCCATGGGAGCGCGTGAACAACTCGGCCACGAGACTGGTCTCCCGCCAGGGGTACGCGTGCAGCAGATAGCAGGGCTGCTGGATTTCCCGTCCACGGCCGCTGGCGACAGAAACAGCCCCGCCCTCCAGTGGTTCAGAGATACCCATGACGGCGCAGTGCCCCGGGGTCGGTCATCCAGTCCTTCTCCACTCGCACGTGCAAGTCAAGCCACACGCGCCCCCCGAACAGGCGCTCCATATCCTGCCGCGCCGTCGTGCCGATCTGCTTGAGGCGTTCTCCACCAGCGCCGATCACCATGCCTTTCTGGCTGGTTCGCGCCACCACGATGGTGCAAGCGATGCGCCGCAGCTCGCCCTCGGTCTCGAAGCGCTCCACCGTGACGTGACATTGGTGCGGCAACTCCTCGCCGGTGCATCGGAACACCTTTTCACGCACCAGCTCGGTGGCAAGAAACCGCTCGCTGCGATCGGTCAGGGCATCGGCGTCATACATGGCCGTGCCCTCGGGAAGGTGTTGCCGCAGAGCCTCGATCAACGCCTCGCACTGGGTACCCGCGGCACCGCTGACCGGGACGATTTCCGCGAAGGGATACTCGTGGCGCAGGCGTTCAAGAAATGGCAGCAGCAGCGACTTATCCGTCAGCCTGTCGATCTTGTTGATGGCCAGGATGACCGGAACATCTGGGGTCAGCCTGCGAACCAGCTCCGCATCGGCTTCGCCGTACCGAAGCGCCTCGATCACCAGCAATACGGCGTCAACGCCCGCGAGAGAGTCCGTCACGGCGCGGTTGAGCGAGCGATTGAGCAACCCGCCATGGCGGGTTTGAAATCCCGGCGTATCGACGAATACCAGCTGAAAATCCGGCCGGGTGACCACGCCGATGATCGGGTGGCGGGTGGTTTGCGGCTTTCGCGAGACGATGCTGAGCTTCTGGCCCACCATACGGTTGAGCAGTGTGGATTTGCCCACGTTAGGGCGGCCCACGATGGCCACGTGGCCGGCTCGATGCGCAGCGCTGGTCACCGCCACCCCAGCTGATCGAGGGCCGCCTGGGCGGCGCCCTGCTCGGCGCTCCGCCGGCTCGAACCCGTTGCGCTGACCTTCACGGAAAGCGCGGCGATACCGCACTCCACTTCGAAGCGCTGCTGGTGTTCCGCACCGTGAGTCGCCAGGACGCGATAAACGGGCAAGGCCAGGCGGCGAGCCTGCAGACCTTCCTGCAGCGCGGTCTTGGGGTCTTTGGCTGCTGGGGCTGCACTCAGGCCGGACAGTTGCGCCTCGAAGAACCCCAGGGCAAGCGTCTGGGCGGGATCGAAACCCCCGTCGACAAACACCGCACCAATGAGGGCCTCGAAGGAATCGGCCAGGATCGAGGGGCGCCCCGCACCGCCGCTGCGCGCCTCGCCCTCGCCCAGTCGCAGGTGCTCGCCGATTCCCAGCGTCGTGGCGACACTTGCCAGGGCCCCCTGATTGACCAGGTTTGCCCGCAGCCGGGAAAGGTCACCCTCCGCCATGGAGGGAAACCGGCGAAACAGTTCCGCCGCGATGGCGCAGTTGAGCACCGCATCACCCACGAACTCGAGACGCTCGTTGTGCGGTTGTCCGTGCGAGCGGTGGGTAAGCGCCACCCGCAGCAGCGAGGGATCCCGGAACCGGTATCCGGCAAAAGCGCCTCCCTCGACTCCCTCCATCGTTGCGGTGCGACGAGAACCCTAGCGCTCGGCCGACGCGTCGAAGGTGAACAGCAGGCTCACATGGTTGAACAGCGGCACCCTGCGTTCGTATGAAACGGCGATGGACAAGGAATTACCGTCTTTGTCTATTTCGAGGTCGCGCCCCTGCACGGACGTGATGTCGTCGATTTGGGCGCGCTTGTCGAAGCCGGACTGAATTTCCCGAACGGAAGAGGCTTCCCTGCTGGCCACGAGGTCCTTCAGGTTCCTCGACACTGCGAAATATTCCATGTACGCAGGCAGGCACTTCATCCCGAGTATGGCCACGAGAAAAATCAAGGCACCGATCAACATCAAGCCGATAAGGCTCAAGCCCCGTTGGGATTTCATGCGTCCTGCCTCCATGCCATGGCGATGCCGCGCACGGCAACCTTCAACGGATTCCCGTGCCGATGCGCTTGAACTCGCCGAAGTTCCACCATATGAGAAATGCCTTGCCCACCACGTTGGCATCAGGCACGAACCCCCAGTAGCGACTGTCACTGCTGGAGTCGCGGTTGTCACCCATCATGAAGTAGTGACCCGCCGGTACCTTGCAAACAAACCCTTCTTCATTGTATTCGCAGTTCGCACGGTGGGGGAATGATCGCACTCCCGCCAATTGCACCGGTGGCGAATCTAGATTGACGATCACCGAATGGCCCTGCCCCCCGAGGGTTTCCCGGAAACGCCGCGCGCTGATGAAATTGAGGCCCGAATCCGCATAGCTGTAGTCTGGTTCGGCTTCCACGGGCACCAGGACACCATTGACCGTAAGGCGTTTGTTGCGATACTCGACCACGTCCCCGGGCGTGCCGACCACCCGCTTGATGTAATCCAGAGAGGGGTTTTCGGGATATCGAAAAACCATCACCTCACCGCGCTGCGGCGTATTGACCGGAATGACCTTCGTGTTGAGGACGGGAACCCGGATGCCGTAGGTGAATTTGTTCACCAGAATGAAATCGCCCACCAGCAGCGTGGGAATCATGGAACCCGAAGGAATCTTGAATGGTTCCACGAGGAACGAGCGCAGCAGGAACACCACCAGGATCACCGGGAAAAAGCTCTTCGGGTACTCCACCCACCACGGTTCGCGCGAATCCGCTGGCCGGCGCTTGCGCAACGCCAGGCGGTCCAAGAGCGCAATGCCGCCAGTGAATACCAGCAGCAAGAGCATCACCAGTGCGAAATTCACCCCGCCTCCCCTTCTCGTCGCTTCACTTCGAGTCAACCTGCAATATGGCCAGGAAAGCCTCCTGCGGGATTTCCACGCTTCCAACCTGCTTCATGCGCCGTTTGCCCGCTTTCTGTTTTTCCAGCAGCTTCTTCTTGCGCGTGATGTCGCCGCCGTAACACTTTGCCAGCACGTTCTTGCGCAGCGCCTTGATGTTTTCGCGGGCGATGATGTGAGAACCTATGGCGGCCTGCACCGCCACGTCGAACATCTGCCGCGGGATGAGCTCGCGCATGCGCGCCGCCAGCTCACGGCCGCGGTGCTGCGAATTGGAGCGATGCACGATCAGCGACAGGGCATCGACCTTTTCGCCATTGATCAGGATGTCGAGCTTCACGAGATCGTCGGCGCGAAACTGCTTGAAATCGTAGTCCAAAGAGGCATAGCCACGGCTCACAGACTTCAGCTTGTCGAAGAAGTCCATCACCACTTCGTTCAACGGCAGCTCGTAGTTCAGCATCACCTGCCTCCCCATGTACTGGAGGTTGCGCTGGCTGCCGCGCTTCTGGTTGCACAGGGTGATGACGGGGCCGACATAGGCCTCCGGCACGAGGATGGTGGCAGTGATAATGGGCTCACGGATCTCCTCGATCTTCGAGGGGTCGGGCAGGCGGGAGGGGTTTTCCACTTCCTGGATCGACCCGTCGCGCATCACCACCTGGTACACCACCGTGGGGGCGGTGGTGATCAGGTTCATGCCGTACTCGCGCTCCAGACGCTCCTGCACGATATCCATGTGCAGCAGGCCCAGGAAGCCGCAGCGGAATCCGAAACCCAAAGCCTGGGAGGTCTCGGGCTCGTAGTGCAGCGACGAGTCGTTCAGGTGCAGCTTCTCCAGGGCGTCGCGCAGTGCCTCATACTCGTTTGACTCCACCGGGTACAAACCCGCAAACACCTGGGGCTTGATTTCCTTGAAGCCTGGCAGCGGTTCGGCCGCCGGCCGGTCCGCCGTGGTGATGGTGTCACCCACGCGTGCGTCGGAGAGTTGCTTGATGCCGGCGATCACGAACCCCACCTCGCCCGCGGCGAGCCGCTCGCGCCCGACGGACTTGGGCGTGAACACGCCCAGTTGCTCGCAGCCGTAGGCCGCGCCACTGGACATGAGCAGGACCTTGGCGCCCTTGCGCAGCGCGCCGTCCACCACTCGAACCAGCATGACAACGCCCACGTAGTTGTCGAACCACGAGTCGATCACCAGCGCCTTGAGGGGGGCCTCCGGGTCTCCCTTGGGCGGTGGAATGCGCGCGATCACCGCTTCGAGGATGTCCTCCACGCCCTCGCCGGTCTTGGCACTGGCGCGCACGGCGTCCTCGGCGGGAATCCCCACGATGTCCTCGATCTCGGCGATGACGCGATCGGGGTCGGCCGACGGCAGATCGATCTTGTTGAGCACGGGAACCACTTCCACCCCTTGCTCGATCGCCGTGTAGCAGTTGGCCACGGTCTGGGCCTCCACACCCTGGGATGCGTCCACCACCAGCAAGGCACCCTCACACGCCGCCAGCGAACGCGAAACCTCATAGGAAAAATCCACGTGGCCGGGCGTATCGATGAGGTTGAGCTGGTAGACCTTCCCATCGCGGGCCCGATAGCTCAGGGCGGCGGTCTGCGCCTTGATGGTGATGCCTCGCTCGCGCTCCAGATCCATGGAGTCGAGCACTTGCGCTTCCATTTCGCGCTCCGACAGACCGCCGCAGTGCTGAATGAAACGATCAGCCAGCGTCGACTTGCCGTGGTCGATATGGGCAATGATGGAAAAGTTGCGGATAAGCTGCATGGGGTAGGAATGCGACGAGGGGCACCGCAGTGCCCCTCGAATCGTGACGCCAAAGCCGGCGCGGGCGGATTCTATCGGAAAGGACGGCGTCAGGGCCCCGTTCAGTTGCCGTTCAACCGCAACGGAACGTACAACGAGGCACCCTCGCGCCGGATCAGCAGCGCCACACTGCGCGCTTTTTCGAACTGTGCGAGCACTTCGTTGAGCTGCTCGAGGCTCTTCACATCCTGGTTGTTGACTGCCAGCAGCACGTCACCCTTGCGTATGCCCGCCCGGGCGGCGTTTCCGGCAGCCTCTTCCACCAGCAACCCGTGGGAGACTCCCACGTCGCGTTTCTGGTCTGGGGTCAGCTCGGACAAAGTCAACCCAAGCTTGGCCACCGAGTCTCCGGCCTTGGGGGGCGTTTTGCGCGAGGGGCTGCTGGCGCTGCGGCGATCCTCGACCAGTTCACCCACCACCACCTGCAGGTCGCGGGCGGCGCCCTTGCGCCAGACCTGGACGCTGACCTTGGTTCCCGGCTTGGTGGCCGCCACCACGCGCGGCAGGTCGGCGGAGCTGTTGATCGCCTTGCCGTCGAATTTCAGGATGATGTCGCTCTGCTCGATGCCCGCCTTGTCCGCCGGGCCGTCCTTTTCGACCGAATTCACCAGCGCCCCCTGGGGCTTGGAAAGCCCGAAGGATTCCGCAAGCTCCTTCGTCACCTCCTGGATCACCACGGCGATGCGACCGCGGGTCACCCGTCCCGTGGTGCGTAACTGGCCAGCGATGTCCATGACCACATCGATGGGAATGGCAAAGGACAAGCCCATGAAGCCACCGGTGCGGCTGTAGATCTGAGAGTTGATGCCCACCACCTCGCCCTTGAGATTGAACAGCGGCCCGCCCGAGTTGCCCGGGTTGATGGCCACATCGGTCTGGATGAAGGGAGTGAAATTTTCCTGGGGCAAGGATCGACCCTTGGCACTCACGATACCCGCCGTGACGGTGTTGTCAAAGCCAAAGGGCGACCCGATGGCCAGCACCCATTCGCCCACCTTGAGGCGGTTGGCGTCCCCGAGCCGCACAGCCGGCAGGCCGGTGGCATCGATCTTGATCAACGCCACATCGGAACGCCGATCGCTCCCGATCACCTTGGCGGAAAACTCGCGCTTGTCGCTCAGGCGGACGGTGATGCTGTCTCCGGCTTCCACCACGTGCGCGTTGGTGAGGATGTAGCCGTCCTGGCTGATGATGAACCCCGATCCCAGGGACCGGGATTCGCGCTCCTGCGGTTGCTGACCCGGAGGGCCGTAGCGGCGGAAAAAATCGAAAAAGGGATCTTCCTCCCCGCCAGGCGCCTGACCCGGCGCCTGACCCTGCGCCCCAGCGGGGCGTGCCGAGGTGGTGCTGATGTTGACCACCGTTGGCCCCTGCTCCTCCACCAGGTTGGTGAAGTCGGGCAACTGAGCGCCCGCAGGCAGGGAAAAAGCCAGCACTAGCGCCGCCGCAGCAGCGATGAAAGAACGAATCATGGGGGTCGATTCCTGATATTGAGGGTCGCCACCGGGGACGGTGGCGGGTTACTTACCCGTCTGGGCGAGGGTGTTGGCGATCAACTTGACAGTGGCGGCGGGTGTCTCGCCCAACACCGTGACACGGTGCTCACCCAAACCCCTGTAATAAATGTTGATGGCGCCCTGCTGGGTGAGGCCTTCCGCCACCTTCTGGCGCGGCACTGCCGGTTCAATGAACACGGACACCGAAGCAAGCCCATCAGAGAACACGATGTGGGTCAGTGACCCGCCAGCCACGCCTTCCCGCGAGCGGCGCATCTCGAGAATCTTGCGAAAACCCGGCGCTGAACCGCGAATCATCCATCCAGGTTCGGAGACCGAGGCTTCGTTGCTCGAAAACCGTTCGCTGCGCCACCCGGCTGCCTCAAGCGCGTAGCGCGCCTCAAGTTGCTTGCGGGAAATGGCGCCACCAATGGCGAGCTGAGTAAAGGCGAACTGCTCGATGGGTTGATGGCGCTCGCCGATCATCTTTGCCTTGAGGAGCAGGCCGGTACCTGTATCCGCCCATAGCTTGTGACCGTACCGGTACTGATCCCGCGGCTCGAGCAGAAGAACCTGGGCATCAAATCCCGCCACGCGCTCCACCTCGGCCTTGCGCACTTCGTAGTGCTCGGCGATGGAATTCAACTGCTCGGGCAACAGGGCGGGAAAACTGCGCGCGCCACGGCGCTTTTCAGCGCGCACGGTGCGTGTCTCGGGGTGATAAGTGACGAGCTCGTCGTTGCGACGAATGATTTCCCTCGGCGGGCCGTCGAGCGCTTCGAGTTTTTCCACCTCCACGCCACCATCCACGGCGTGAACGATGCGGGACGTTTCGGTGACCTCGCCGGCCTGGTACACGAAAACGCCGGTGTAATTGAGCTGGCGCGCCGCACTGGCAATACGCTGAAGCCAGGCCAGCGCCTCGGTTTGCTGGAGGCCGCCATCGGCGGCAAACGCCCCGAAGACCGGCTGCACCGCCACCCAGAGCGCAGCCACGGCTGCATGGCGCAGGCTCATCGCGCCGTGCCACCCTCGCGCATTCCTACCGTGCGGATGTAGGTAGCAACCCCCTGCACCGACGAGGATGGGGAGTGTTGCTGGTGCGCCAGGAGATATTCGCGCACCATGGACTCGTCAAGGGCGAGCGCCGCCGATTGGGCACCACCGCCCGCCATGGACGGACCCGTTCCGTCGAAGCCACCCGGCTGGTTCATGTAGGCAAGCCACCCCACCACCGCCACCCCCGCCACGGAGGCGGCTGCCGACAACGCGTACAACCGGGCTTTCCTGACAAGGGGGGAACGCCGAGGCGCCAGGATCGTCGGCTCGGCCGCGAGGCGTTCCCGCATTGCCAGGGAGGTAGCGACGCCTCCGCCCGGATCGCCACGCAGCGCATCGCCGATCAGGTGATACATCGCCCAGGTCTGAACATGGTCGTTGCTGGTGCCCAGACGCTTGATCTCGGCCGCTGCATCGCCGCCTTCCAGTTCACCATCCATCAACGCCGATATGCGTTCCATTGCTACCACCTCTTGTCTTTGCTGGTTCCCAGGAGCGGCCGTAACCGCTCGGCGATAGTTTCCCGGGCCCGGAAGATCCGCGATCGCACCGTGCCGATGGGGCAATTCATGATCGTGGCGATGTCTTCGTAGGAAAGGCCCTCGATCTCGCGAAGAGTGATCGCGGTGCGCAGCTCCTCTGGCAACGCCTGCATGGTTTCGTTCACCGTAGTGGCGATTTGCTTGCTCATCAGCTCGGCCTCGGGCGTATTCACGTCCCGCAGCTGGTCGCCGTCATCGAAGTTTTCGGCCTCCTCGCTATCGAACTCGGTCGTGGTGGGGGCGCGCCGCCCCATGGCCACCAGGTAGTTCTTGGCTGTGTTGATGCCGATGCGATAGAGCCAGGTGTAGAAGGCGCTTTCCCCCCGGAAGGAAGGCAGCGCGCGATAGGCCTTGATGAAGGCCTCCTGGGTCACGTCCTCCACCTCCCCGGCGTCGCGAATGAACCGGGAAAGAAGCCTGCCAAGCTTTCGCTGGTATTTGACCACCAGCATTTCGAAGGCGCGTTTGTCACCGCGCTGCGCGCGCTCGACCAGTTGCTGGTCGATCTCCCGGTCACCCATGCGACGCCACGCTCTCCGCCTGCGTTTAAGCCGTGTGCGGCACGGCCCCAAAAAAGGCGGCGGAGTATAGCACCCGCCACTGACGCAGCCCTAAGGATTCTTGCCTCGTTCATGGGCCTAATGACCCTGGCGGCGGCGGCGAGTTCACGGCGCTGCGCAGGGAGGCGGCGCCAGGGGCCCACCGTGCAAACACCTGTAGCCGGCGCCATCCCGGCCCCCCCACGCGGCGCCGCGTGATCAACACGCCCACCCGCCCCTCGGGCGTGGACAGCTCCAGTACGGCCAGCCCTGGGAGGCGCATGGAACAGGCGCGCAGGCGGGCCTGAGCCGGCGCAAATCCCGCCCGCGTCACCTCCGCAGCGCCATCGAGGCGCAACACTACCCCCGTTGGGGCCCCCCGCCCCAGCCCAAGAGCCTCGCGCCGCACCGTCCGCGCAGCCAGCACCGACAACACAGCCAACAGCGGTGCCAGGATGACCGCGGGCAGGTGGACCAGGGCCAGCGCCGCTCCGGCCGCCCCGTAAAGGACCGCCAGCAACACGGCAAGACCGGGGGCTGGTTCCAGCGACAGCGTGAGCGGGGTGTCGATCACAGAAGCGAAGGGGCGATTGCGCAGCCCTGTAGGGCCCACAAAGTCCAGAGCACGGTCAGTATACTTTCGCCCCTTGTAACGCTTGGTCTCGACGCGTTTCCCCACATGAGTCCTCTGCCCACTGCCGCCGCCGGCCAATCCGACGCCCATGCGTTCCCGGGCTTTCCGCCATGCCTTCTGGTCGCAGTGGAGGGCATGGATGCCACTGCCTTTCTCCAGGGGCAACTCACCTGCGACGTGGCTTCCCTGGCGGCGGGAACCTGGTCGTGGTTCGGGTATTGCACCCCCGCCGGCAGGCTTTTGGCCACCGGTCGCCTGGCCTGTGTCGACTCGGGTCTTTACCTGCAAGTGCCTGAACCGCTCGGCAGCGAGCTTGCACAGCGGTTGCAGCGATTCGTATTGCGTTCCCGGGTGCGCATTCGCACTCTCGACAAGGCTGTCGGGCGTGCCAGGCAGGCGCCTGAATCGGCCCGGGATGAAGAACCTCTCCCGGAACCGGGCACGGTAAGGGTGTCTGACGGGGTGCTGACGCTGGGCGTTGCGCCCCAGCTCGCCATCGCTCACCCACTTTCCGAGGACGCGTTGCCAGGTGTCCATGGCGCTTCGGCAGCAGAGGCGATCCGCGTTTTCGAAGTGCGCAACGGTGCCCCCTGGGTGGTTTCCGCCACCCGGGAGATGTTCATCCCCCAGATGCTGGGTCTCGATGCCGCCGGCGGAGTCAGCTTCACCAAGGGCTGCTATCCCGGCCAGGAGATCGTGGCACGCGCCCGCTACCGGGGCACGGTGAAGCGCGGCCCTTACCTTGCAACCGCGCAGCGGCCTCTGGCCCCGGGGGCGGGCCTTTGCAGCGCGCGCTTCGGTGCCCAGCAGGCTGGAATCGTGGTGCAGTCGGTGGCCGACGGTCCGGCCTGGCTGGTGCACGCCGTGATTGACCACTCGGCCGCCCGAGAGGGGCTGACGGTGCAGTCCGGCGGGGACGCGCTCTCGGACGTGCGGGCCCTGCACGAACCCGTGTGAGCGGTACTGGCCGACTGTTCGTCTATTACCGTATCCGGGACGACGCCACCACCGAGGCGGCGAGGCGCGTGGCCGCCTTGTTCGACGCACTGGCTGCCGAAGGGTTGCCCCTGGGCCGCCTGTTGCGCCGTCGTGACGAAGCGCTCCTCTGGATGGAGGTGTACGAACCGGTCCTCGACTGTGGCTGGGCGGCGGAGCGCATCGAGGCTCTGGCCGGGCACTTCCGCTTTGCCGAGGTGCTGATGCCCGGGGGCATCCGCAAGGTGGAGTGTTTCGAGGATGCCCCCCCGTGTGCCTGATTGTCCTGGCCGTGGGCATGCGCCCCGATCTGCCCCTGATCATGGCAGCCAACCGGGATGAGTTCCACGCGCGCGCCTCCGACCCGCTGGGAGAGTGGCTGGACCGGCCGGGGGTGGTGGGCGGCCGTGATCGCGAGAAAGGCGGCAGTTGGCTGGCCCTGCACCGCACCGGGCGATTCGCCGCGGTGACCAACGTGCGCGATCCGGCCCGGCGCCATCCGTCCCCGCGCTCCCGCGGCGCGCTGGTAAGCGAGTTCCTATGCGGCACCACCAGCGCCGCCGAGGCCGCTGATAAAGTTGTGGCGGCCGGCGGCGCCTATGACGGGTTCAACCTCCTGCTCTGCGACGGACGCTCCCTCTGGTACGTCACCAATCGCGACCACTCGCCCAGGCAGTTGGGTCCTGGCATCCACGGACTGTCCAATCACCGCCTTGGCACCCCGTGGCCCAAGGTGTGCCGCGCCCAGGATGCGCTTCGTGCCGCCCTCGACTTACCGAAGCCCCGGCTGGAGGCGGCTCTGCTGGCCCTGCTGGCCGATGAAACCCCGGTGGAGGACACCCAACTGCCCCAGACGGGTGTGGGCCTTGAGTTGGAAAGGCTGCTGTCCACCGCCTTCATCCGTGCCCCCCACTACGGCACCCGCGCCAGCACGTTGCTGCTGTGGGGCGCCGCGGGCGACGCGTGCCTCGTGGAGCGGCGGTTCGGACCGGGCGGCATGCCTCTGGGCGATACGCGGATGGAGTTGCAGTTCACGGCGCCAGCCTGAGACGCATGGTCCGGTGCGGGATGCCGGCATCGTCATACTCGGGTCCCTCGGCCAAGAATCCGGCAGCAGCGTAGAAGGGCATCGCCCGCCTCTGTGCACTCAACACCACCTCGGGCAGGCCCCGGGCGCGGGCCTCGGCCACCAGGTGGTCGAGTACTGCCCGTCCCACGCCACGGCCGCGCCAGGGTGCAAGCACCGCCATCCGCCCGATACGCCCCTCTGGAAGAAGCCGCCCCGTGGCCACCGGGGCCTCGCCGTGGCGCGCCAGCGCGTGCAGCGAGGGGGCATCCCACTGGTCCCATTCCAGGGATTCAGGGATGCCCTGCTCTTCGATAAACACGCGCCGGCGCACCTGCATGAGGTCGGCCGCAGCCGCTTCCCACCCAACCAGTGTCACCACCGCCCGCGACAATCGAAGCATGGGCGGATCATATACTTCAGGGGATGAACGACCCGGTGGCGGTTTGCGCGATGGAGCACGTGGCCGAAATGCTGGCGCTGCGGGTGTCCACTTCACGGCAACTGGGGGCCGATCCGGAGCTGGTGCTCTACGGCGGGGGGAACACGTCCCTCAAGGCGGACTGGCACGCCCCTGGCCTCGCAACGCACGCCTGCCTCTACGTGAAAGGCAGCGGCACCGACCTGGCCCAGGTGACCGAAGCCGATTTCACCCCTCTCGCCCTCGCCCCCGTGCGCGCGCTGCTGGACGGACCGCCGCTGGGCAACGAAGCCCTCATGGCTGCGATCGAGCCCCACAAGCTCGACCCTGCCGCCCCGCGTCCGTCCATTGAAACCCTGCTGCACGCCGGCTTGCCCCACGCCTGCGTTGACCACACCCATGCCGACGCCGTGCTGGCGCTGGTGAACACCGTCAACGGTGCAGCCCTGGCCCAGGAGGTTTTCGGCGACCTGGCACCCCTGGTGCCGTTTCAGCGCTCGGGGTTCGCCCTGGCGAAGACGTGCCAGACCGTCTGGCAACGCCGCGCCACGCCGCGCACCATCGGCCTGATCCTGCACCAGCACGGCGCCGTGTCGATGGGTGAGGACGCCGCGCAATCACGCCTGCACATGCTCAGGCTCGCCGACCTGGCGCGACGCCATCTCGAAGCACACCGCGCCTGGGCGTTGCCGCGCGCCACACCGGCGCCCCGCGGGCCTGAGGGGGCCCTGGCGCTGGCGCGGCTGCGCGGCGAGCTGTCTGCCGCAGCCGGCTTCCCCTTGCTGCTGGCAGTGGACAACTCCCCCGAGGCCATGGGGTTCGCCCATCGCCCGGACGTGGCGCACCTGTCGGCCGGACCCGCCACGGCCCAGCATGCGGTGTTCACCAAGGGGCGCGCGCTCTGCGATGGCGATGTGGGGGCCTGGTCTCGCGCCTACCGCGCCCTGCTGGCGGCCAATACCCCCTCCGGCTGGCCCGCGGCAACACTGCCCGATGCGGCGCCGCGTATCGTGGTGGACCGCCGCTTCGGCATTGCCGCAGCGAGCGTGGATGCAGCCCACGCGGCCATGTCCGCCCGGGTTTTCCAGCATGGGTTCGCCATCGCAAGCCGCGCCGCGGCCCACGATCGCTTCCTCCCCATGGACCCCGTGGAAGCGCTGCTGGCGGAGTTGTACTACGGCGGCTTCGAGCACGCCCTCCGGGAGCGGGCGCGCCGCGACGCCCCCCTGACCGGCGCCGTGGTGGTGTTGGAGCCAGAGCGCTCGGCCGCTGCTGCGCTGCTCGAACACCTCGGTGCCGCCGTGGTGGTGGCGGCCGGCGCCCAGCCCGAGGCCCTGGAGCGCGCGGTGACCGAGGCCTGCTGGCGCCACGGCGGCGCCGACGCGCTGGTGAGCCCCGCTGCCCCTGCCGCCCATTGCCGCCAGGTGCTCGACGCTTCGCCCCTGGCCGCTGCCTGGTTCGACACCGCTGGCGCAGGCGCTGCCCATGGGCGCTACGAGCCGGTCCGGGGTCTTTCTGCCGAGCGCCTCGCCGCTGCCCTTGCCCGGCGCCTGGGACTGGCGCTCGCCGCGGCGGCGTAATGCCATGGGCCCGACGCCAGATGCCGCCCATGCCGCGTCGGACCAGGAAGCGCCCGTGACCGCGTCGCCCTTTCACACGGTGGCCTGGCTGGCCGAGGGCGCGGTGTCGGTGCTGGACCAGCGCCGCTTGCCGGCACGGGTGGAATACCTGCGGATCGCGGACGCCACCGCCATGGCCACGGCCATTCGCACGCTCGCCGTGCGCGGTGCGCCCGCCATCGGCTGTGCCGCCGCCTATGGCATCGCCGTGGAGGCCCACCGGCTACGTGCCGCCCCCGCCGAGGCCCGGCACGCAGGCCTGCAGGCTGCCTTTGAAGACCTCGCCCGCAGCCGCCCCACGGCAGTGAACCTGTTCTGGGCCCTGGATCGCATGGGGCGCCGCCTGGCCGCCGCCCCAGCCGACGGGCCTGGCGCGGCTGCGGCATTGCTGGACGAAGCGCACGCCGTTCTCGGGGACGATCGCGCCGCCAATCTGCGCATGGGCGCCGCCGGTGCTGCCCTGGTCGGCGATGGCGCGCGCATCCTCACCCACTGCAACGCCGGCGCGCTGGCCACGGCGGCCCACGGCACCGCCCTGGGCGTCATCCGCTCGGCCGTGGCCGCTGGCAAACGGGTCAGCGTGCTGGCCGACGAGACACGGCCGGTTCTGCAGGGCGCCCGCCTCACCGCCTGGGAACTGCTGGCCGAAGGCATTCCCGTCACCCTGATTCCCGACGGCGCGGCCGGCCTGCTCATGGCCCGCGGCGAGGTGGACCTGGTGATCGTGGGGGCCGATCGCGTGGCGGCCAACGGCGACGTGGCCAACAAGATCGGCACCTATCCGCTGGCAGTGCTGGCCCGCCGCCACAACCTGCCCTTCTACGTGGCCTGTCCCCTGTCCACCGTGGACCTGAGCGTGGCTCACGGCAGCGCCATTCCCATCGAGGAGCGCGGCGCCGACGAGGTGACCGGTTACGGGGCCGAGCGCTGGGCTCCCCCGGGCGTGGCGGTGCGCAATCCGGCCTTCGACATCACCCCTGCAGACCTGGTGAGCGCACTCATCACCGAAGCGGGCGTGCTGCGCCCGCCGCTTGCAGAGGCGCTGCGCGCCGTGATGGCTGGCGCCTCGGCCCGCTAGAACGCCGCGCCGCCGCCCACCTCGATCACCGCGCCGTTCACGTAGCTGGCCTCGTCCGAGGCCAGAAAGGCGTACACGTTGGCGATTTCCTCGGGCCTTGCCAGCCGCCCAAGGGGCACGCGCTCGCGCAGCGCCTCCAGCACCTTTTCGGGCACCGTGCCGATGATGGGCGTCTCCACGAAGCCGGGACACACCGCGTTGGCGCGCACACCCTTGCGGCCCAGTTCCCGAGCCCAGGTCTTTGCCATGCCGATGACGCCAAACTTGCTTGCTGCGTAGTTGGTCTGGCCGAAGTTGCCATACAGCCCCACCACCGAGGAGGCGTTCAGGATCACTCCCGAGCCCTGCTCCACCATGATGTCCACCACCGCCCGGGCGCAGTTGTAGGTGCCCTTCAGGTTCACGTCGATCACCTTGTCGAAGGCGATATCGGACATCTTGCGCAACTGCGCGTCCATCACGATGCCGGCGTTGTTCACCAGCGTATCGATGCGTCCCCAGCGTTGCATCACCGATGCCACCATGCGGTCGATGGCGGGACGGTCGGTCACGTCCACCACGAAACCCAGCGCCTCGCCGCCCGCAGCGCGCACCTCTGCAGCCGCCGCCTCCACCGCCGTCTCGCCCACGTCGCACAGCGCCACCCGCGCGCCCTCACGCACAAACTTCAGGGCCGTGGCCAGCCCGATGCCGCGCGCGGCCCCGGTGATGATGGCAACCTTATCCTTCAACCGCATGGAATTCTCCCTCCCTCACAAAAAGACCAATGGCTCGCCGCGGCCGGGACATTAGCCCGCGCACTCCCGGCGCCCCCGGAAAAAATCGCGCAGCACCTGCCCGCATTCCTCGGCAAGCACACCACCGCTGACACTGGCATGGTGATTCAACCGCGGCTCGGCGAACAGGTTCACCACGCTGCCGCAGGCGCCGGTCTTGGGGTCCGGCGCACCGAACACCACCCGGGCCACCCGGGCATGGAGCATGGCGCCCGCGCACATGGCACAGGGCTCCAGCGTCACGTACAGCGTGCTGCCGGGCAGACGGTAGTTGCCCAGGGCCGCGGCCGCATCACGCAGCGCCAGCATCTCGGCATGGGCGCTGGGATCGTGGCGCCCGATGGGCGCGTTGAACCCGCGTCCCACCACCTGCCCGTCGAGCACCAGCAACGCACCCACCGGCACCTCGCCCGCCTCGGCGCCCTGGCCGGCGAGCGCCAGCGCTTCGCGCATGAAGCGCTCGTCATGGGCGCCGTCAGGCGCTTCGGCAAGGGTGGGGCACAAGGGAAAAGGCTCGGGTGGAGATGACGTCGGCCAGCGCGGCCGCGGGCCGAACAATATCACCACCGCCCGAGGCGGCCAGGGCTACCTGCGCGGCGCGTCACGCGAGGCTCCGCCAGGGCGTTGACCACCGTCAGGGCACTGGGATGGTGCCGCAGCGATGATGACTCGGCGTCCAAAACTTTCAGGCATGCCCCCACGCCCATCGGCGGGATTGTTCCCGCGACGTGGTTCACCGCGGCTGAAACACCACCGTCCAGCGCGTGGCCGAGCTAACGCGCCAGTTTCACCTGGGCGCCGCCGTGGTGGGCCCGGCGGGAGATCGCAGGGCGCTCGTGGGCATCGTCACCGACCGCGACATCGTGGTGGAGGCCATCGCCGCGGGCCTCAGCCCGGCCGTGCCCACCGCCGCACCCAGGGCTTCTTCAACAGCCTGAAGAACGAGTGGTTGCATGGCGCGACCCACCCAGCGCGGTCCGACGCGCAGTCCGACCTGTTCGGCCACATCGAAGCTTGCTACAACCGGAGTCGTCGCCACTCCACGCGGGGCTACAGTTCGCCGGCGCAGTCCCCGCAGCGCTGCATCAGCAAGCATGCAGCTCAGTCCTCCATGGCGGCATAGGAACGGCCCGCCGGAAGACGAAATTAAATGGGCACCTCCTTCTCACCTCAACGACGAATGCCAGGACAAGCGCGGCCCCAGGCCGACGCTCTACTCTGACCCCCGCTTCCGCTCAGCGGCTATCGCTCCCGCAGGCTCTCGTCCTTGTACTGCAGCAGCGGCGAGAGGAAGTATTCGATCACGCGGCGCTTGGAGGTCTTGATCTCCACCGTCACCGCCATTCCTGGCGACAGGTTCACGGTCTTGTTCTCCACCGGGATGGTGGCGCGGGCCAAGTGTACCCGGGCGGGGAAGATCAGGCCGCGCTTCTCGTCGTTCACCGCATCGCTGGATACGCTGGTCACCGTGGCCTCGATGATGCCGTAGCGCGTGAAGGGAAAGGTCTCCACCTTCACCACCGCCGCCTGTCCCGGATTCACGAACCCGATGTCCTTGTTGTCCACGAACGCTTCCACTTCGATGGGATTGTCCTTCGGCACGATCATCATCAGCGGCTGGGCCGGGGTGACCACGCCGCCCACCGTGTGGATGGCCAGTTGCTGCACCGTGCCGTCCACCGGCGCGGTGAGCGTCATGAACTGATCGCGCGAGCGCGCCTTCACCAGCTCCTGCCCGTGGCTGGTGGCCTTCTGCTCGGCCTCGTGCAGGGTCTCCAGCGCCAGGCGGCGCGTTTCGGCCACCAGCGCCTTGCGCTGGCTGCGCGCTTCCTCCAGGGCCGCCGTCAACTCCCGCAGGCGGCTGCGCTGGGTGGCCAGATCGGCCTCCTGCTCAATGCGGATCTGCTCCTTCTCCAGGTAGCCGTGCTTGGAGATGAAGTTCTGATCCACCAGTTCCTTGAAGTCCTGGGCGCGCTGGCGCGCAATGGGTACCGTCTGCTCGAGCTTGCGCACGATCTCCTGGGTGGAGCGCAGCTCCGCCTCACGCTGGGCGATGTCGGCCTCGATGCGCGCCAGCCGGGCCTGGAACTCCGCGTGCTGTCCTTCCAGCACCCGCTGCTCCTGCGCCAGCCGGGCGCGGTCCACCTCGGGCAGCTCGCCCAGCACAGCGGGTCTGCCCGAGGCAATGGCGGCCAGCAGCGCCCGGGCGCGTGCCGCTTGCAGGTGCGCGGTGAGGTGGTCGTTGCCGATGCGCACCTTGTCGGCGGCGGTGCTGGTGGCGTCGAGCTCCACCAGCACCTCGCCCGCCTTCACCGCCTGGCCATCGATCACGCGGATAGCCTTCACCACGGCCGCCTCCAGCGGCTGGATCACCTTGGTGCGGTCGTTGGGCACGATCTTGCCGTGGGCCACCGCCACCACGTCCATGTGCCCGATCAGGGCCCACAGCACAGCGATCAGGGCAAAGGCCATGAGCAGCCACAGGGCCACCCGCGGAGCGGGCGAGACCGGAGTCTCCTGCAACTCCAGCGCCGCGGGCAGAAACTGGGCCTCGTGGGGCAGCCGGGGCCGCGGTTCGAGCTGCGCCCGCTCCCGCCAGGCGTGGCGCCACACGGCCCCGTAGCGGTTCAGCAGATCGACCAGGGCACCCAGGCGCGGATTTGGCGATTGGACCATGGCTCAACCCTGCTGCAGGCGGTGCAGGCGCGAGTAGTGCCCGGCCTCGTGGGCCAGCAACTCCGCGTGGGTGCCCTGTTCCACGATCTGCCCCCGGTCGAGGACGATGATGCGATGGGCGTCGCGCACTGCGCTCAGGCGATGGGCCACCACCAGCACCGTTCGCCGCTGGCAGATGGCTTTCATGTTGTTCTGTATCACGCGTTCCGACTCGTAGTCCAGCGCGCTGGTGGCCTCATCGAAGATGAGGATGCGCGGATTGGTGATCAGCGCCCGGGCGATGGCGATGCGCTGGCGCTGGCCACCCGAGAGCGTGGCGCCATGCTCGCCCACCACCGTGTCGTAGCCCTCGGGCAGCTCGAGAATGAACTCGTGCGCCCCCGCCAGCCGCGCCGCACCGATCACCGCCTCCATGGGCAGGCCGGGGTCGGCCAGGGCAATGTTCTCGCGCACGGTGCGGTTGAACAGCATGTTCTCCTGCAACACCACGCCGATCTGGCGCCGCAGGCTGGCGCTGTCGGCCATGGCCAGGTCCACCCCGTCCACCAGCACGCGCCCCCGCTCGGGGAGGTAGAGGCGCTGCACCAGCTTCGCCAGCGTGCTCTTGCCCGAACCCGAGCGCCCCACGATGCCGATCACCTCGCCTGGCTGCACCTGCAGCGACACATTGCGCAGCACCTCCGGCCCGTCGGGCCGGTAGCGGAACACCACCTGATCGAGCTCGATGCGCCCCGCCACCGGCGGCAGGGTGCTGCGATTGGCGCTGGCCACCTCGGTGCGGGCATTGAGAATGTCGCCCAGGCGCTGCATGGAGATACCGGTCTGCTGAAAGTCGGTCCACAACTGCGCCAGGCGCATCACCGGCGCCGCCACCCGCCCCGCCAGCATGTTGAAGGCGATGAGCTGGCCAACGCTCAGCTCCCCGGCGATCACCAGCCGCGCGCCCAGCCACATGGTGGCCACCGTCACCAGCTTGCCGATCAGCGAAACGCTCTCGTGCGCCAGGGTGGCCAGCACGTTGGTGCGGAAGCCCGCCGTCACGTAGGCGGCCATCTGGTTATCCCAGCGGCGCGTCATCTGCGGCTCGACGGCCATGGACTTGAGCGTGTCGATGCCATTCACCGCCTCCACCAGAAACGCCTGGTTCTCGGCGCCGCGGTTGAACTTCTCGTGCAGCCGGGCGCGCAGCAACGGCGTGATCAGCAGCGACACCAACGCGTAGCAGGGCAGGGACAGCACCACGATCAAGGTGAGCCACACGCTGTAGTAGAGCATCACCAGCAAGAACACCACCGAGAACAGCAGATCGAGCACCAGCGTCACCGCGTTGCCGGTGAGAAACTGGCGCACGTTCTCCAGCTCCCGCACCCGCGCCACCGTGTCGCCCACGCGGCGCGCCTGGAAATACGCCAGCGGCAGCGTCAGCAAATGCCGGAACAGCCGCGCCCCCAGCTCCACATCCATGCGGCTGGTGGTGTGCGAGAACACGTAGCTTCGCAGCCCGGAGAGCGCGCTCTCGAAGACCACCACCACCAGCAACCCCACGGCAATCACATCCAGCGTGGTAAAGCCCCGGTGCACCAGCACCTTGTCCATCACCACCTGGAAGAACAGCGGCGTCACCAGCGCGAACAGTTGCAGCACGAAGGACACCAGCAGCACCTCGCCCAGCAGCTTGCGGTACTTCACCACCGCCGGGATGAACCAGGTGAAATCAAAGCGCGCCAGCTCGCCCGCCAGCGAGGCGCGCGAGGCGAACAGGATCAACTCCCCGCCCCAGCGCTCGCCCAGCGCCGCCGCGCTCAGCACCTGCGGGCGCTCCACCCGC
Source organism: Rhodocyclaceae bacterium (assembly GCA_020248405.1). Taxonomy (GTDB): domain Bacteria; phylum Pseudomonadota; class Gammaproteobacteria; order Burkholderiales. Next base: position 50,284 of record JADCHQ010000037.1, read on the forward strand.
GGGTCCTGGATCAGCACCTGGTCGCCGTCCACCCGCGCCAGGATGAAGAACTGCCCCTGCCGGTCCCGCGCCAGGGCGGGCAGCGGTGTGCGGTCCAGCCGCGCGAAATCCGTGTCCACCCGCCGCGCCTTGAGCCCCAGCCGCTTGGCCGCCAGCAGGATCTCCGCCACCTCGAAGGGGCGCCCAGCCACGCGAAAATCGTGGGCGAGCTGGTCGGGGTCGGCAGCCACGTTGTGGAACCGCGCCAGCATCACCAGGCCGATCAAGCCCGTATCCGGCAGCGGCGCGGCACCACCCTCCCCCGGCGCAGACTGCGCGCCCGGGTCCGTGGCGATCAAGGGCGGCGTGCTCACTGAACTGGCCGAATCCCGTCAGCCTCCCGCCGCAGGGCGGGGGCCGCATCCATGCACGCGCCCGTTACTGCCAATTCGCCGCCAGCACGGGCGCCAGGGCATCCTGGATGTTCTGCGGCAGGCTGGTCTGGCCTGCCGCTGGCGGCGCGAAGGCCGCCATGGCCTGGACCAGGTTCTCCACGCGGCTGTCCAGCAGCACCTTGTTGTCGGCGGTCTTGAACTGCTCCACGCGATACTGGGCGCCCGAGTACCAGTTCTGGACGGTCACCCGGTCGGTCGTGCCGATGATGCTCACCTCCAGGTTTGAAGCTCCCACGCGCCGCAGCCAGAGCTGGTTGGCGGCAACACCGGCAGCGAATGACAACATATCCGTGTTCCCAGCGGTTGTGTCGTGCTCGCTTATGACATCGGCGCCTAAACCTTGGCCGAACCGGTAGGTATCGTTTCCAACCCCACCAGTCAGGGTGTCGTTGCCCGCGCCGCCATCGAGCACGTCGGCTCCCGCGCCACCGTCCAGGCTGTCGTTGCCCACGCCCCCAGTGAGCGTGTCATCGCCCGCCTCGCCATACAGCGTGTCGTTGCCGTCACCACCGTTGACGGTGTCGTTGCCACCCGCGCCG